>CAVYTY010000016.1:0-595758 GCA_963771395.1 uncultured Acidobacteriota bacterium
GGTCATGCTCCGGCTCCGCCTGGCAGTCGGGTCCCCGCAGCGACGCCAACGTCAACGGACGTCGGTCCATAGGTTGGAGGCCCGTCCACACGCGCACCGAGGTCACCGAGCCGTTCAAGTGGAATCAACAGTCTTTCAGGAACCTGTGCATCGTGGACGCCGACGGCGCCCGCTGCGGGCCGGCGGCAGCGCACCGCCGCCTCGATCACGCGCCGACGATCGGCAGTTCTTCGGCCGCGGGCGCGGGCGCGCCGGCGGGTGTCGGACTGGACGTCTGACGCCGCGCACTCGTCGGGGCGCCGACGCGGTCCTGCACGGCCTGCCTGCACACGGCGTGGAGCGACCGCAGCGACTGAATGCCGGCGCTGTCCAGGAGATCGGCCGCCGCGTCCTCCTCCGCGCTGCACAGCACGTCGTCGGCCTGGCGCATCAGCTGCCGCGCCGATTCGGCGTCGGGCGCGTCTTCGATCCGCTGCCGAATCGACTGGAGCTTCGCCAGCTCCTCGGTGAGCAGGCGGCGGCGCCTCGCCACGCGGTCGTTCTGGCGGTAGCGCGAGATGAACTGCGCGGTCGCGACGAGCGCAGCCATCGCCGACGCGACGAACGACAGGCGGCCGAGTCGATCGGAAGTCAGGAGATCGTTGCGATGGTAGTAGATGTCGGCGGCGCGGTGGAGCGGCAGGCCGCCGACGTTGCGGCCGGACTCCTCGGTCAGCTCGAGGTGAAGGTCGCGGGCGAAGCGCGGGTCGTAGATCACCTCGAGGATGTCGCGGACAACGCGGCCTGGAATGTCCGCGCGCGCCACCAGCAGCTGGGTCACCGCGATCGTCGGCACCGGCTCGGCGGGAATCCGCCGCTCCGGACCGTAGAGACCTGACGGGATGAACCCGGCTCTGGTGCCGGGTATCGACCGGGCCAGCGCCTCGTGATCGCGGATCGGCAGGAGGCGATAGCCTCCGCCGCCGAGTATGCCGTCGACGAGACCCGCGTAGAGGAACTGCGTCCTCGTCGCCGCGGACGTGTGCCCGCTGGCGAAGTCTGCGAGCACGCCGGCCTTCGTGGGCCGCACCACCGAGACACGGGCGTTTTGCCCGCCCGCCTGCGACGGCGGGGGCACCAGCCCGTAGTATTCGAGTACCCGTTCGCCGAGCGTCGGCGGGTGTCCGGGCTCGCGCACGCCGGTGTTCACGGCACCCGTCAGATCGCGGAACTCGAGGGCGGGGCTGGCGTTGGGGACGATGACGAAGAAGTATTGCGTCTCGAGCGCGGCGAGTCCGCGGATGGCGTCCGTTTTCGAGGCGTCGTCGTCGGCGCTGTTGATCGTCGCCAGGTCGAAGGATTGGTTGGGATCGAGCAGCGCGCCCACATTTCCTGGCGCGGCTGTGGCGACGAGCTCGAGCTCGTATCCTGCCTTTGATTGCAGATACCGGTTCAGCGCGGTTCCGACGCGATAGCTGGAGCCCGAGGTCGCACCGAGCGCGATGCGGTATTTCCGGCGGCCAGCTCCCGACAGGACCTCCGCGCCGCGGTCGCGAAGCTGATAAGAGAGTTCGGGCGCAAGGAACTCGAGCAGCGCCCCGATGACCAGGATCGTTGCGACGGCGGCCGCTGCAGCGACGCCCCATGCTCGCCAGCTTCGCATGTCAGGGGCCGATGGTAGCAACATTGCGCCAGACCGTCGAGCGCTGCAGAGGGGGCTGGGCCCACAATAATCGGCCGTCCGGACGTGTGGGTGTCCGAATTGAGGCCACAGATTTGGAGGACTTGAGCCAGCGCAACCGGGATCGTCGCCTTATTGTCGTGCGTCGCTGTTCTCGCGCAGAGTTCTTCGGCCGTCGACGGACCGTGTCCGCGTTCTGGCGCGGGGTCCACGAGGGAGGTCGCCCCGAGCGCGCGTCAGCAACATAATCAGACCATGAGCCCGGTTGACGATCGAGTCGCCCAGGGTGCGGCGGCACTCGCGCGCGGAGACTGGACCGGTGCGCGTGGGCACTTCGAGGCCAGTCTCGAGCGTGAAGAAACCCCGGCGGCGCTCGAGGGGCTGAGCGATGCGCTGTTCTGGCTCGAAGAGATTGGCCCGAGCATCGAACAGCGGACGCGCGCCTGCATGATCTATCAGGAAGGGGGCGATGTCTGCCGCGCCGCTCGCGCCGCGCTGTGGCTGGCGATGAGCTACTTCTCGGCGCTCGGCAATGGTGCGGCCGGGAACGGCTGGCTGCAACGCGCTGAACGGCTGCTCGAGGACGCGGGGCCCTGTGCCGAGCGTGGCTGGCTCGTGCAGCTGCGGGGCAAGATGATGCCCGACGCGGCGACGGCGGTCGGTCACGCGCGAGAAGCCCTCGAGATCGCGCGGCAGCACGGCGATTTGGATCTGGAGGTCTGGGCCTTGTCCGAGCAGGGGCGCGGGCTCGTGTCGCTGGGGGACGTGGACGCAGGCCTGGCGATGCTCGATGAGGCCGTGGCGGCGGCAACCGCGGGAGGCCGCAACCTCATCATCGTGGGCGATGCCTGCTGCAACATGCTCTCGGCCTGCGATCGCGCGGCTGACTTTGCGCGCGCCGTCCAGTGGTGCGAGGTCGTGGACGCGTTCGCACGCCGTTACAACTCGATACCGATCTTTCATTATTGCCGGGTCGTCTATTGCGGCGTGCTCATCGCGACGGGCCGCTGGGTCGAGGCCGAGCGCGAGCTGCAGGCGGCGCTCCGCGCCGTCGAGCAGAAGTACCCAACGGAGAAGGTCCACAGCCTGAGTCGTCTGGCGCTTCTCTGCGTGCGGCGGGGACGGTTCGAAGAGGCCAGCCAGTTCCTGGCGGGTCTCGAGACGCACGGCGTGGCCGCCGAGGCATCGGCGGCTCTGCACCTGGCGCGGGGGCAGGCCGCCCTGGCTGGCGCCGTCCTCGAGCGGCGGCTCGACGCGCTCGGCGACGGCTTGCCTGCTGTCCCCTTGCTCAGACTGCTCGTCGAGGTCCGTCTGGCACTTGGAGAGCTCGAGGCTGCTCGGACCGCCGCGGCACGACTGGCCACCATCGCGGAACGCGCGAAGCAGCCGCCCATTCATGCGCAGGCGTGTCTGTCGACTGCCCGCGTCGAGCTGGCGTCGGGCGGCGCTGCCGGAGCGCTTCTCGAGAAAGCGTGCACGCTCTTCGAAGCCTCAGGGATGCCGTTCGACACGGCCGTCACCCGTCTCGAGTGGGCGCAGGTCCTCGCCGCCGCCGATCGGGAGATTGCGGCGGAGGACGCCCGGCTGGCCTCGTCCGTCTTCCAGCAGCTCGACGCGCGGCCTCACGCCGACCGGGCGGCGGCACTGCTGCGGGAGCTGGGCGCGGGCAGCCGGCCGGGCCCTCGCGCTGCGGGCCCGCTGACGTCGCGTGAACGCCAGGTGCTGGACCTCGTCAGCCACGGCCTGTCCAACCTCGAAATCGGCGATCGCCTCTTCATCAGTCCGAAAACGGTCGAGCACCACGTCGGCCGTATCCTCGCGAAGCTCGGACTGCGCAGTCGAGCTGAAGCGGTGGCGTGGGCCCTTCGCAACCCCTCGACAGAATCCGGCGCGAAATAGGGGTTCGCCCCGATGTGCGCGGTTCGCCGGAGCGATACCGTGGTTCCTGGTTAGGAACCACGCATCGACGCGCGCGGACGTCCCGGTCCCGCGTCGGAGAGGGTCAAATGCCGCGATACAAAACGTTCACAGGATTTCTCGTTTTGAGCACCCTGATGCTCGCCGCCTGGGCCGAGCCACAGGGCAGCCAGGAGCCAGGCCCAGTGGGAATTCACGTACCGTAAACGGCGGATCGAAGTCTGCCGTTCAGGACACACGACGAGACCTCAACCCCGTCATCCGCTGGAATCGCATCGCCAACGAGATCTTCCCCGTCGACGTTGGCCCGGTCATCGACTCGCGCGCGATGGCCATCCTCCACGCCGCCATTCACGATGCCGTCAACGGCATCGAGGGTCGCTACCAACCCTACACCGTCGCCCTCTCGTCCCCTGGAGCGTCACTCGATGCTGCCGTCGCCAGCGCGGCTCGCGACGTGATGCTCGCCCTGACACCCAATCAGCAGCCACGAATCGAGCAAGAGTACGCCGCCGCGTTGGCTGACGTGTCAGATGGACCCGCCAAAGATCAGGGCGTGCTGCTCGGTCAACAGGCGGCCCGCGCCAATCTCGACCGACGAGCTGACGATGGCATCGTTCCGGGTCCGTGGCCTCCGCAACAGGGGCCGATCACGGAGCCGGTCTACGTACCGACGGGCAAGCCCGGCGACTACGACTTCACGCCGCCCTTCGACGCACCGCCGCTTGGGCCCGCTGCTCTGTTTCCGGGCTTGGGCCGGCTCACGCCGTTCGTCATCGACCTCGCGCGCCATCGCCTCAAAGGACCAGATCCATTGCGCAGCAAGCGCTATGCAAAGGACCTCAACTTCCTCAAGGCGTACGGCAGGCTTCACGATTCGTCGCGAACGCCCGACCAGACCAATACGGCGTTCTTCTGGTTCGAGCCATTCGCGATCTGGAACGACATCGCCACGACGGTGATGCAACGGGAACAGGTCAGTCCCTGGCGGGCTGCGCGCGTTCTGGCGCTCATGAACTTCGCCGTCGCCGATGCGGGGATCGCGTGCTTCGACGCCAAATATCACTTCCGCTTCTGGCGGCCCTACACCGCCATCAGGCGCGCCGGCGAAGACGACAACGACGATACCGACGCGGATCCGGAGTGGCTGCCGCTGCTGTGGACGGAGCCGGGCCAGCCGCTGCTGTTCCTCATTCCGCCGATTCCCGACTATCCATCCGCCGCCGCCATGACGTCGGCCGCCGCCGCGGAAGTGTTGACGACCCATCTCGGCGCATCGGTCTCCTTTGCCGTGACGAGCGACACACTGCCCGGCGTGACCCGGCGCTTCAGCAGCTTTTCGCACGCGGCGCGCGAAGCAGGCATGTCGCGCGTCTTTGGCGGGATCCATTTCGTCCACGCCGTCGAAGACGGGTGGGCGGCAGGAGAGCGCGTCGGTCGCGACGTCGCTCGAACACTTCCGCGGCGCCGGCGATGACCTTCTGGCGTCGCGGGCTGCCCAGGCGCCGCCGAGCGATACCTGGCGAGTGCCGGAGCTCGAGAGTGATGGTTGAAAGGAGTGAGATCGATGTTCACGACCTCGTCGACCGCGGTCGGAGGGAAATCTATCGAATTGAGAGCTGAGGCGTGCGGGCGGCTGCGCGCGGGCGGCCAAGACCTACGAGCATCCGGCGAACTGTCCGCTTCTGAACAGCGCTTCGTACGCTCTTGAACGAGCGCCGCCTCACAACCCGCGTAAGTCGTTGGTTCCCATCGTCCGCACCGGCATGCGCCTTGATCTACAGGGCAAGCGTGGATCGTCCCCTCGCCGAAGAAGTTCTGCGCCATGACCGCCGCCGTCGGGTGGTCCAGATCGCGCTCCCGCTTCTCGTTGTCGCGCTCCTCGTCGCCTGGCTTCCGGGCTGGCTGCGTCCGTCGATTGCCCGCGCGCGACTGCGCATTGCCGCCGTCACGACCGGTCCGATCGAGGCCGCGATCATGGCCAGTGGCACGGTGGTCCCCGAGGTGGAGCGTGTCCTGTCGAGTCCGCTGGACGCGCGGGTCCTTCGCATCCTCGTGCGCCCCGGCGCCGAGCTGGAAGTCGGCGCGCCGGTGGTGGAGCTCGACATCAGCGAGTCGGTGCTCGCGCTGGAAAAAGTGCTGAAGGACCTCAAGGTCAAGGAGAACCAACAGGCGCAGTCCCGGCTGACGCTCGAGAAATCGCTGGCCGATCTCGGCGGGCGAATGGAGGTCAAGTCACTCGACCTCCAGGCTGCCCAGTCGCGGCTCGAAAGCAGTCAGCAGCTGTTCAAGGAAAACCTGCTGTCGCGCGAAGCCCTGCGGCAATCGGAGTTGTCGATGAAGCAGGCGCAAATCGAGCTCGCACAGCTGCGCGGCGAGCGCGAGAACGCGGAGCGCGCCAATGCGGTCCAGCTCGAGGGGCTCGCGCTCGAACGCGGCTCGCTCGACAAAGAGGCCGCGCAGGCACGCCGGCTGCTCGATCTCTCGACGACGAAGTCGGACCGCAAGGGAGTGCTGACGTGGGTGTTGTCGCAGGAGGGGGCGCTCGTCCGCCGCGGCGACGTCATCGCACGCATCGCGGACCTCTCCTCCTTCCGCGTCGAAGGCTCCGTGTCCGACGTCCATGCCGGACGGTTGCGCCCCGGCATGGGCGCCGTCGTCCGCATCAACGAGGAGGCGCTCGACGGCACGGTCTCGGAAGTGTTCCCGACAGTCGAGAACGGCGTCATCCGCTTCACCGTGGCGCTGGCCAAGGCCGTCGCACCCGGCGCTCCGTCCGAATCTGCGGACCGACGTGCTCGTCATCACCGACCGCAAGCCGCGGGCGCTGCGCCTCAAACGGGGGCCGTTTGCCGACAACGTCACGCGCGGCGTGTTCGTCGTGCGCGGCGACCGCGCGGTGCGCGTTCCCGTGACCCTCGGCCTCTCGGGCATCGACGATGTGGAGGTGCTGTCGGGACTCAGCGAGGCCGACGAAGTCATCATCTCGGACATGCGCGACTACGCGCATCTCGGTGAAGTGAAGATCAAGTAGTCAGGGCACGCAATAGAACGAGGCTGTCAATGATTCGACTGCACGGAATAGAAAAGGTGTATCGCACCGACCGCATCGAGACGGTGGCGCTCGCCGACGTGAACATCGACGTCGGTGAAGGGGAATTCATATCGGTCATGGGGCCGTCGGGCTGCGGCAAGAGCACGCTCCTCAACCTGATCGGCCTGCTCGACGCGCCGACCAAGGGCACGGTCCAGATCAACGGCTCGCCAATCGCCACCTATCGGGACCGCTCGCTCGCCGCGGTGAGGAACAAGGAGCTTGGCTTCGTCTTCCAGACCTTTCATCTGATCAGCGATCTCAGCGTGCTCGACAACGTGCAGATCCCGCTGCTCTACCGGAAGCTGTCGAACGCCGAACGGCGCACGCTGGCAGCCGCGGCGCTCGATCGCGTCGGCCTCTCGGCGCGCGCTCCATCACTTCCCGTCGCAGCTCTCGGGCGGACAGCAGCAGCGCGTCGCCATCGCCCGCGCCATCGTCGGACGTCCGCGCATCCTGCTCGCCGACGAGCCGACCGGCAACCTCGACTCACAGATGGGCGACGAGGTGATGGGGATCCTCCAGGCGCTCTGCCGCGAGGACAAGACCACGATCGTGATGGTCACACACGATCAGCAGAAGGCCGATCAGACCCAGCGGATCGTGAGACTGTTCGATGGCCGGCAGGTCAACTAGGCGAAGCGAGGGATCCCGATGCTGAAACACTACCTCTCGCTCGCCGTGAAGGTCCTGCTGCGCCGCAAGTTCTTCACCTTCATCAGCCTGTTCGGGATCAGCTTCACGCTGCTGGTGCTGATCGTCGTCACGGCCATGTTCGACCACGCGTTCGCGCCGATGGCTCCCGAGACGCGTCAGGCCCGCACGCTCGGCGTGCACAACGCCGTGATGTACGGGCCGCAGAACAGGTGGCAGAGCAGCCCCGGCTTCAAGCTGCTCGACACCTACGCGCGTGACCTGCCTGGCGTGGAGCGGCTGTCGCTCTACTCGGGCGCCGGCACCGTGCACTCGTACCTCGGCGGTCAGAAGATCGAATCGTCTCTCAAGCTGACCGACGATGAGTTCTGGCGGATCCTGGAGTTCACGTTCGTCGAGGGAGGGCCCTACGGGACCGCGGACTTCGCCGAAGCCCGGTTCGTCGCCGTCATCAACGTCGCCACGCGCCAGCGCTTCTTCGACGGGCGCCCGGCGGTCGGGCAGACGATCGAAGCCGACGGCCAGAGTTTTCGCGTCGTCGGGGTGGTGGAGAACGTCTCCGAGATGCGGCAGGTGCCGTTCGCCGATATCTGGGTCCCATACACGACCGCGAAAACCGATGCCTACAAGCGCGAGATCATGGGTGACTTCCACGCTCTCGCGCTCGCCCGCGACCGCGCATCGATGGCGCAGCTCCACGACGAGTTCAATTCGCGGCTGCTGCGCGCCGAGCTGCCCAAGGGCTCCACGAACATCGTCGCGCCGTTCGAGACCCACCTCCAGATGGTCGCCCGGCAGATGCCAACAGGCGACTACAAGGACCCGGAGAGCCAGGTCTGGCGGCTGGTGGTGCTCCTGGCTGTGCTCGCGGGGCTCTTTGCACTCATTCCGACGGTGAATCTCGTGAACATCAACATCAGCCGCATCATGGAACGGGCCTCGGAGATCGGCGTGCGAAAGGCGTTCGGTGCGCCGGCGCGCACCCTGGTCGGCCAGTTCCTCGTCGAGAACATCCTGCTCACCGTCCTCGGCGGTCTGCTCGGCCTGGTCTTGTCTTTCTTCGTGATCCGGGCCCTCAACGAGAGCGGCATGATCCGATACGCACAGCTCGGCATCAATGCACGGGTCTTCGGCTACGGCATGCTGATCGCCATCGTGTTCGGGCTCGTGTCGGGCGTCTACCCGGCGTGGCGGATGTCACGCCTCAACCCCGTCGACGCACTCAAGGGAGGCGTCTCACGATGACCCGCCACCTGCTGCGACTGATCTGGAACCGCAAGCGTCAGAACTTCCTCCTGACGCTCGAGATCTTCTTCTCGTTCCTCGCCGTGTTCGGCGTGGTGCTCCTCGCCATGCACTTCATGAACAATTCGCGCCAGCCCCTCGGATTCGACATCGATCGGGTGTGGAGCATCACGGTCGATCGCAAGGAGAACGACGACGAGGTGGCCGTCAAGTCGCGCCATCGCGCCACCTTCCGTCAGCTGCTGCTCGCGCTTCGCGAGATGCCGCAGGTCGAGGTCGCGGCCGCCTCGTTCACCAGCCCATATGCGAGTTGGAGCTGGGGCGGCGGCATGCGGCTCCAGGGTGGGCACAAGCTCGATCACGGGATGAACATCGTCACCGACGACTTTCCGGCGCTGTTCCAGATGCCCCTCGTTGACGGACGCTGGTTCACCCGCGAAGACGATGCGGCCACCTGGACGCCGGTCCTCGTCAACGTGCGCCTGGCGCGGGAGATCTTCGGTGACGGCGACGCGGTGGGGAAGATCATCCCCGAAGAGCGCGATCCCAACGAGCCGCCTCCAGACCCGAACGAGAAACCGGAAGTCAGGCGAGTCATTGGCGTCTTCCAGGACTTCCGCAAGGACGGCGAGCTCTCCACACCCGAGAACTTCATGTTCGCGAGAGCACGCCTCGACGACGGAACCCCGAAGGCGAACCTTCCCGGCCGCCTCCTCGTGCGTCTGGCTCCTGGAACGCCGGCCTCGTTCGAGGAGACCCTCGTCAAGCGCCTGATGGCAGGCGCTCCCGACTGGTCGTTCGAGGTTCAGCAGGTCGACGCCATGCGCGAAAGCATGCTGCGCCAGTACACCACGCCACTCGTTGCTGTAGGCACCGTGGCCGGCTTCCTGCTCCTGATGGTCGCGCTCGGGCTGACGGGGGTGGTCTGGCAGAGCGTGACCCAGCGGATCCGCGAATTCGGCCTCCGTCGTGCAAAAGGCGCGACGATCGTCGACGTCCGGCGCCAGGTGCTCGTCGAGATGGTGATCATGACCTCCCTGGCGCTGGTGGTGGGGGTGATCCTCCTCGCGCAACTGCCGCTGCTGCCGCTGCCGGAAGGGCTCAACGGCATTCCGGCCGGTGTGTTCGTGGGCAGCATCCTCATTTCGGCCGCCGCCATCTATGGTCTGACACTGCTCTGCGGGTGGTACCCGAGCCGGCTCGCGACAAGGGTGCAGCCGGCCGAGGCGCTACACTACGAGTGAGCCGCGGCGCTCTTTCATGATCCTCATCGTCGACGACGATCGATCCGTCACGGCATCGCTGGCGCTGCTGCTGAAGCAGTCCGGCCTGCCCTCGACTACCGCCGCCTCGCCGGAGGAAGCGCTCGACATCCTGCGGCGCCAGCCGTTCCAGCTCATCATCCAGGACATGAATTTCTCGCGCCGGACCTCGGGTGAAGAGGGCCTCGCCCTGCTGCAGCAGATCAAGGCCGCGACGCCGTCCATCCCTGTGATTCTCATCACGGCGTGGGGATCCATCTCGCTGGCGGTGGAGGGCATGAAGGCCGGGGCCTCGGATTTCGTGACCAAGCCCTGGACCAACCAGCAGATGCTGCAGACCGTGCAGACGGCACTCGGCCTGGCCGCCACGCGGCCGGCTGCGGATGAGGGGGCGCCGAGCCGCGAGGATCTCGACGCGCGCTACGACTTCGGCGACCTGGTCGGCCAGGATCCGCGCATGTTGCGGATTCTGCAGCTCGCGGGGCGTGTCGCGGCCACCGACGCGTCGGTACTCATCACCGGCGAGAGCGGCACCGGCAAGGAGCTCGTCGCCGAAGCGATCCACCGGAACAGCCGCCGTGCCGCGGGTCCGTTCGTCAAGGTCAATCTCGGCGGCATCTCCTCGACGCTCTTCGAGAGCGAGATGTTCGGGCACGTGCGTGGGGCATTCACGGACGCGCGCATGGATCGGAAGGGCCGCTTCGAGATCGCGCACGGCGGCACCATCTTCCTCGACGAAATCGGCGATCTCGATCCGCTGTCGCAGGTGAAGATGCTGCGCGTGCTCCAGGACCGCACCTTCGAGGTGCTGGGCTCGAGCCAGCGGCGCGAAGTGGATGTGCGGGTCGTGTCGGCCACCAACCGGCCGCTCGCGGAACTGGTCGCCGGCGGCGACTTCCGCGAAGATCTCCTCTATCGCATCAACCTGATTGCGATCCACCTGCCCCCACTCCGCGAGCGCCCTGAGGACATTCCCGTCCTGGCGTCGCGCTTCCTGCACACGGCGGCGCAGGTGTATCGGCGCGATCCGCTCACCCTCAGCGGGCCGGCGCAGCGCTGGCTGCAGGCCCAGCCCTGGCCGGGCAACGTCCGTCAGCTCCGGCAGTGGGTCGAGCGGGCGGTGGTCGTCGGCACCGGCGATCGGCTGGACGTGCAGGACTTCGTCGAGACCGCTGGTGCGCCGCCGCGTGAGACCTCCTCGCTGTCGCTGCCCGCCGTGGGATCGATGACGATGGACGAAATCGAGCGGGCGATGATCGTCA
Organism: uncultured Acidobacteriota bacterium; assembly: GCA_963771395.1. Classification (GTDB taxonomy): domain Bacteria; phylum Acidobacteriota; class Vicinamibacteria; order Vicinamibacterales; family 2-12-FULL-66-21; genus DATBJJ01. The sequence goes on from CAVYTY010000016.1 coordinate 11,095, forward strand.
AATCGCTGCGGCACCACGCCGGCAACATCAGCAAGGTGGCCGAGTCACTGGGCCTCAGCCGTGCGGCGCTCTATCGCCGATTCGAGAAGTACGAGATCACGGTGTGAGGCTGCGCGCCCGAATCACCGTCTATCTCCTCGTCCTCCACGTGATCTTCGGCGGGCTTGCCGTTTTCCTCTTCCTGAAGAATCCGTTCTGGTTGCTGGCGATCGAAGCCGTGTTCGCGATCTCGCTGGCTCTGGGGATCCGTCTCGCGCGCGACACTTTCCGGAACCTTGGCTTCGCGGCCGAAGGGCTGCGTCTCATACGTGATGAAGAGTTCACGTCCCGCTTCATGGAAGTCGGACAGCCCGAGATCGACGAGCTGATCGGCGTGTACAACCGCATGGTCGATCATCTGCGCGACGAGCGGGTACGGCTCGCCGAGCAGCACCATTTTCTGAGCCAGGTGCTGCACGTCTCACCGTCCGGCATCGTCATCCTCGACTTCGACAAGTGCGTCGCCACGATGAACCCCGCGGCCGAGCGGCTGCTCGACACGGCGGCTGCCCACATCGTCGGCCGGCGGCTCGACGTGCTGGAGTCGCCGCTCGCGGCGGCGCTGGTCGGGCTCGGGCCTGGCGAGGCCCGCGTCGTGGGCCTGCACGGCGCGCGGCGCGTGAAGTGCCAGCATGGCACGTTCCTGGATCGCGGGTTCACCAGGAGCTTCTTGCTGGTGGAGGAGCTCACCGAGGAGCTGCGGCTGTTCGAGCGGGCGGCCTACGAGAAGCTGATTCGGGTGATGTCCCACGAAGTGAACAACACCGTGGCGGCCTCGAACTCGCTGCTGCACTCGTCGCTCAACTACGCCGGACAGCTCGAGGCGGCGAGCCGTCACGACTTCACGCACGCCATCAGGATCGTCATCGAGCGAACCGCGCAGCTCGACGCCTTCATGTCCGGGTTTGCCGACGTGTTCCGCCTGCCGCCGCCGCTCTTGCAGCCGAGTGATCTGGTGGCCGTACTCGACGGCATCGTGCGGTTGCTGAGTGCGAAGCCGGATGCCGCCGGCATCGTGTGGCGCTGGGATCTCGAAGAGCGCGCGGTGCCGGTGCTGATGGATCGCGGGCAGATGGAGCAGGCGCTGTTGAACATCCTGAAGAATGCGGTCGAGGCGATCGCCGGCGACGGGATCATCACGCTGAAAGTCACGTCACGCTCCGGCCGGACGGCGCTCGTCATCGAGGACTCCGGGCCCGGGATCAGCAGCGAGGCGATGGCGAACCTCTTCACGCCTTTTTTCAGCACCAAGCCTCACGGCCAGGGCATCGGTTTGACACTGGTGCAGGAGATTCTTGCCGGGCACGGTTTCGCCTACACGCTCGAGCGGACCGTCGAAGACACGACGCGGTTCACCATCCTGATGCGATGACGGGTACGGCACGCCGCGCCCGTTGCGGCTAACGGGGCGCCTCTTCCGACGCCGCGACAGCACCGGCGTTCGCGCCGAACGCGGCCAATCCATGCGCGGTGACGGCCTCCAGGGTATCAGCGAGATTCGTCAAATCAAACGGCTTCACGATGACGACATCGCAGCCCGCCGCGCGCGCGGTTTCCCGCTCCCGCGGGAAGGCATGGGCGGTGACGGCCACGATGACCGCGCTCTCTGTGAGCGGGTCGGCTTTCAATCGGCGTGTGGCTTCCCAGCCGTCCACTCCGGGCATGGAGAGGTCCATCAGGATGATGTTCGGCTGAACGCGACGCGCCACATCGAGCGCCTCCGCGCCGTTTCGCGCTTCTGCCACCTCAAATCCACGAAAGGCCAGATACTCGACGAGCATCTCGCGCCCGTCGGCCGAGTCATCAACGACGAGAACCGATGGCTTCGATGACATGGCTCAAAGTGCCCCCTATTCTTTGACCGAGGACGCTGTGCAGAGAGGCGCGACGACACCCGGCGCGGCCCGCGTCCTTCCCATAGCTCTCAGAGTCTGTGTATTCAGCCCTGAGAGCGATGGTCTCCTACGGCGTTTCGTTCCACACGTACAGGAACGCGTCGTCGCTGGCCGTAGCGACGCTGAGGCCGCTTTTCCGAGTCGCACGATTCAACGCAGACCGGACCCTTTCCTTGCTTTCCGTCAATTGTGCCAACGGCACTTTCAGGGCGGCGCCTTTTTGCATCTGATCGAGATCGGAGAGGATCTGCATCACAATCTGTTTGTGCTTCCCATTCCGACCTTGCGGAACATCTGTCTGCAGCATGTGTTTGAAGTTCATCGGCTGTTTCTTGGTCCGAAAGGCCATGCAACCTCCCTGGCGAACTCACACGTTAAACTAACGTGACGAATCGTATCCAATCGTGGCGAACTCGTCAAGTATCGCATCAACACATTAAACCCACCGGTCGTCAGGTGGCGGGTCGGATTCGGTACAAGTGGCGCAATTCGAGCGAGTTACGCGCCGGCTAAAGCATTTTCAGCTTGTGACCAGGACCCCGGTCATGGTACTTCTGCCGTCGGAGGAAACGATGGCGGCGCCGTATTCCATGGATTTGCGGGAGCGGGTCTACAAGGCCTGGCAAGAGACTGGCGACGCGGACGATGTCGCGGCGACGTTCGGCGTGAGCCGGGCCTGGGTCCACCGGTTGGCGCAGCGGCAACGCGAAACGCAGTCGCTCGCGCCACGGCGGCAGACCAAGTTCCGCAAACGGGTCTTGGCGGGTCAAGAGGAGCGCTTGAAAGCGCTCGTCGCGGCCACACCTGATGCAACGTTGGCCGAGCTCCGCGAACAAGTGCCGACGACCGCGGCGCTCGGTACGCTGTGGGCGGAGCTCGATCGGCTCGGGTTGACCGTTAAAAAAAACCGTACACGCCAGCGAGCAACGGCGCGCTGACGTCGCCGCCGCGAGACGGCGATGGACGAAGACGCTGCCGCTCCACGACGCCGGCCACTTCGTGTTTGTCGACGAATCGGGCGTCACCACTGACTTACTGCGCCGCTATGCGCGCAGCCCCCGGGGAACCCGCGCGCCGGATCACACGCCGTGCAGTCACTGGCAGACGCACACAGTGGTCGCGGCGCTCCGGCCGACGGCGCTGACCGCCACGGCCGTGTTCGACGGCCCGATCGATACCGTCACGTTCCGCGCGTATGTGGAACAAGTCCTCGTCCCCACGCTCCGGCCCGGCGACGTCGTCATTCTCGATAACCTCGCGGTGCACAAGCACCCCGAGGTCCGCACCGCCATCGAGCACGCCGGCGCGCGCCTCCGCTTTCTGCCGCCCTACAGTCCGGACTTCAATCCCATTGAGCTGGCCTTCGCCAAACTGAAGGCGTTCCTCCGCGCTGCCCGTCCTCGCTCGTTTGACGACGTCTGTCAGTTGATGCGCACGGCGCTCGCGCTCTTCCTCCCCGACGAATGCACGAACTATGTCGAGCACTGCGGTTACCGTGTTACTACATAGGATCAAAAAACGCTCTAAACGGAAGATCAACGTCCCAAAGGAGGTAACCCGTATCCCGCTGGCCCTGCTACTGTTCCTCCATGATCAAGACCAGCCTCGCCAAGCGGAAATCCCGGACATATTTCGAGCAAGTCCCCCTCGAAGTCGTCAAGAAGGTGCTGGGTGGAGAAGCCGTGAAAACGGCCACGGTTGGAACGAACAACCGTACGGTGGCGCCGAGAAAAACTCAGCCCTATAGCCTGGCACGTTCGATCGCTAAAGCGGACGTGAAGCAGAAAGCGGCGGGCCGGCCGCGATAGGTCATGCATCCGGTCACGGTCCGCGCGTCCCCGCGCCGATCGTCAGCTGATGCGGGTCTGACGCGCGACACGCCTCGTTGCGCGTCCGAAATTGGCGGCTAGGGTTGAACCGATGCGTTCGGGAGTGTTCGACGAGAGCCCGGCCTTATCTGCGCTGTCCATTCTCCTGCCAACGATGGGTCATCATCTCCTCACCGTCGAGCGAGGAGGTCCTCTTCAATCTGGAGCGTGGCGGACCTTTTCGCATCGCCGCAGGAAACCAGTTTCGGTGAACGACGACGTGCTGCCTCTGCACCCTCAACGGACGCCCTGCAACCGCGCCGCCGCGGGTCTCCGATCTCGTTGAACTCGACCCGGATCCGACACGCCACGTCGTCCTGATTCGGCCTGCCCACCTGGCGTCCGCCCACCGGGCGTTCTCTGTGTGGCTGACGATCGAGATCGGCTTTCGTCACGTCTCGCAACCCATCGTGTACCGAGCACACGCCGCGCCGACCGAAGAGTCCTGGTACGGGACATGCTATTGAAAGGCACCGTCATGCCAGCCCACACAGACGTATCGCACGTTCCGGGAAGGCAGGACCAGTGCATCAGGTTCGTGATGCGGCCCGCGGACCCTCCATCAAACGCAGCGCATCGCGACACGGTCGCGTAAAGGACTCTCTTCATGGCGAAATCTAGACGTCGGCCGACGCCGGCGAGGAAAAGTACCGGTACGGAACAGTCGGGCCACTGTCAGCGGCCCGGCGGCGCCGGACGGCTCTGGGACAGGGGATGCGCTTGCCGAGAAGATGGCGGGTACCGAGGACGTGGCGTCCGCGTTCCCGTTCAATCCGATCAAAAGCGCCGAATACGATCCGGCCGCCGCGCTGACGCCTCCTGAAGGTCCGTCGGTCAAGCCCGCCGATCCGCTCGTAGGCGCGAGCACCGTGAGCGAATCGAACGGCTCGGAGAAAACGGGGAGTGGTGGCCCGAATACCGGCCACAACCCGACGGTCGGTCCGTTGGACCGCGTCCGCGTCGACTCGACGGATCGCGTGCTGACGACCAATCAGGGCGTCCCGGTCGCCGACAATCAGAGCTCCCTCAAAGCCGGCTTGCGCGGGCCGACGCTCCTCGAGGATTTCATTCTCCGCGAGAAGATCACCCACTTCGACCACGAACGCATCCCGGAGCGGATTGTTCATGCGCGCGGGTCAGCGGCGCATGGGTTCTTCGAGTGTTCGAAAGCCCTGCACAAGTACACCCGCGCGTCGATTTCGCCGAAGCCGGCAAGCAGACGCCGGTCTTCGTGCGTTTCTCGACGGTGCTGGGCGAACGCGGCTCGACCGACACGGCGAGAGATGTGCGGGGTTTCGCCGTGAAGTTCTACACGGACGAGGGCAACTGGGATCTCGTCGGGAACAACATCCCGGTCTTCTTCATCCAGGACGCCATGAAATTCCCGGATTTGGTGCATGCCGCCAAACCCGAGCCGCACTTCGGGATGCCACAGGCCGGGTCTGCGCACGACACGTTCTGGGACTTTGCCTCACTGATGCCGGAGATCACGCACATGTTGATGTGGGCGATGTCCGATCGCGCGATTCCACGCAGCTACCGCACCATGCAGGGGTTCGGCGTGCACACCTACCGCCTGGTCAACAGCACGGGGAAATCGCACTTCGTCAAGTTTCACTGGACACCGCGCGCCGGCACGCACTCACTGGTGTGGGACGAGGCGGTCAAGATTTCCGGGGCTGACCCTGATTTCCACCGCCGCGATCTCTGGGAAGCCATCGAGGCCGGCGCCTACCCCGAGTACGAGCTGGGGCTGCAGATCTTCACGGAGGAACAGGCCGAGGGCTTCACGTTCGATGTGCTCGACGCGACGAAAATCGTGCCCGAGGAACTCGTGCCCGTCGTCCCGGTCGGCAAGCTGGTGTTGAATCGCAATCCCGACAACTTCTTTTCCGAGACCGAACAGGTCGCCTTCTGTGTGGCGCACGTGGTGCCGGGCATCGATTTTTCGAACGATCCGCTCCTCGCCGGTCGGATTCATTCGTATGTGGATACGCAGATCTCACGGCTTGGCGGGCCGAATTTTCACGAGATCCCGATCAACGCTCCGATTGCGCAGGTCCACAACAACCAACGCGACGGGATGCACCGCCAGGCGATCCATCGCGGTCGCGTGTCGTACGAACCGAACTCGCTCGGGGGTGGCTGCCCGTTCCAGGCGGGTGCGGCAGGATTCGTCTCCTTCCCGGAACGTCGTGATGAGGCCGATCACAAGGTGCGAGGCAAGGCAGAGCGATTCGCCGACCACTATACGCAGGCCACGCTCTTCTGGAACAGCCAAACAGACGTCGAGAAGAGGCACATCATCAATGCGTTCCGTTTCGAGCTGTCCCGCGTCCAAACGCCGGCCGTTCGTGAACGGATGGTGTCCGGGCTGATGAACGTAGCTGCCGAGCTCGCGACGGCCGTCGCGACGGGGCTCGGCATCCGTGAGCTGCCCGCGCCGATGCCCAAAGTGCTGACGCGCGGCGTCCACCCGAAGTGTCGGCGTCGGCGGCGTTGTCGTTGTTCGCGCGACCGGGCGACGGAAGTATCCGTGCGCGGCGCGTCGCCATCCTGGTGGCGGATGGGTGTACCGGTGCGCCGCTCATCGCGCTCGCCAACAAACTGCTTGCTGAAGGCGCCGTGCCGCGCTTCGTGTCCACGACGCTTGGATCCGTGGAGCCGATCTCTGGCCAGGCGATCGAGGTCGACGTCAGCCTCGAAGCGGCACCGTCAGTGCTGTACGACGCCATGGTGCTCCCCGACGGAGCCGATGCGGTGCGCCAGCTCCGTGGCGACGGGCGGACGCTCGAGTTCATCAAGGATCAATACCGGCACTGCAAGCCGGTGCTGGCGTGGGGCGACAGCGCCCAGCTGCTCGACGCCTGCGGGATCCCGACCGGCGAACCGGATGCGGGCCTCATCGTCGCGTCGGTCGATTCACCGGACGCCGCCGATCAGTTCGTGGCGGCGATCGCCAAACACCGCCATTTCGTTCGCGAAACGGATCCGCCGCGGGTGTGATCGCACGCGCATTCGAGTGCCATGGGTCGGTCACGCCGCGGGCGGATACGCAAGCGAGTGCCTCACCATCGCGTCGACGGTGTGGCTGGGGTGTATCTCGTCAATCGTCAATTGCTGGCCGTTGGACCGCTTGCTCGCTTGGTCGGCGGAGCCACCGAGTGAGCGGCGGTCGTGAACAGCGTGGCGCGCCGGATCTACGTTGGAACAGCGGGCTGGTCGATCCCACGATCGTCAGCACACCTCTGTCCGCCCGAGGGCACCCATCTCCAGCGCTACGCTCAGGTCTTTGCGTGCGCGGAGATCAATTCGTCGTTCTATCGTCCGCACGCGCCGTCGACATATGCGAAATGGGCTGCGTCGACGCCGGCCGAGTTTCAGTTTGCCATCAAGGTGCCCCGGCTCATCACCCACGAACAGCGGCTCCGGCGATCGCGCGCTGCATTCGAGCGATTCCTCGCGGAGACCGGTGGCCTCGGTCGTCACCGTGGTCCGTTGCTGGTGCAACTTCCACCGTCGTTCGCCTTCGAGGCACGCGCAGCGGCGAGATTCTTCGACATGATGCGGCAGCGCTACGAAGGCGCTGTGGTCTGCGAGCCCAGGCATCCGACGTGGTTCGATGCTCGTGCACATGAGTTGTTGCGTCGCTGCGCCATCGCCAGGGTGGCCGCCGATCCTGCCATCACGGAGCGATCACACGCGCCGGGCGGCTGGGACGGCCTCGCGTACTTTCGTCTGCATGGCGCGCCGCACATGTACTGGTCGCGCTACGGAGCGGATTACCTCTCGCCGCTGGCGACGCGCGTTCGGCAGATCTCCGAATCGGCCGACGTGTGGTGTGTCTTCGACAACACCGCGAGTGGCGCGGCCATGGAAAACGCCTGGGAACTGCGGCAGCTTCTCAGATGAAGGCAACGTAAGCACGGTGCGGCGGTACGATTGATTGTGGACCTGACTCCTACGACTTTCGAACATCGAAAGAGCGCCGCCTCGAGGATCACCATAGACGGCCGCCCGGTATTCCGAACAGCTGGAGCGAAGGTCTCTGAAAGGAATCGCCATGGATGTCAAGAGAAGTGGCTCACAACCCTCCGGCAAAGGACCTGCGGAGTGGTTCACAGGCACAGTGCGCATCGACCCTCTCGTCCAGGCCCCGCCTCCGGCGCGTGTCGTGGGCGCCAGCGTCACGTTCGAGCCGGGCGCACGGACCGCTTGGCACACGCACCCATTGGGCCAGACCCTCATCGTCACCGCCGGCGCCGGCCTCGCGCAGCGCTGGGGAGGACCTATCGAGGCGATCCGGCCAGGCGACGTGATCTGGGTTGCGCCTGGTGAGAAACATTGGCACGGCGCGTCGGCCACGACGGCCATGACGCACGTCGCCATTCAGGAACAGCTCGATGGCAAAGCCGTGGACTGGATGGAGCACGTCAGCGACGAACAATACCAGACGAGATGAATGAAAGGAGGGCCGGCCCGGCTGTGAGCCGCTCTGGCCGGAAGCTTGCTCAGTAGATCCACGCGTGCTCGCCGCGTGGTACGTTACTGCGAGCCGAAGCCCGCGGATCGGCTCAGCGGCGTGGTCAAATAGCTGAGCGGCGGCTAGCTCTTCTTTAGGTGTGTATTCACGGCATGCAGCACCCCCTCGACGACGTCACCATTCGCCATCTCGCCCGGGTCGTCGAATCGTCGGACGACGCGATCGTCAGCAAGGATCTGAACGGCATCATCACGTCCTGGAACCGGGCGGCCGAACGCATGTTCGGCTACACCGCCGCGGAGGCGATCGGCCAGTCGATTCGCATGATCATTCCTGCCGATCGCCAGGCCGAAGAAGACATGGTGCTCGCGCGCATCCGCGCCGGTGAGGCGATCACACACTTCGAGACGATCCGTCAGCGGAAGGACGGGACGCTGATTCCCATTTCGCTGACGTGTTTCACCGATTCACGACGATAGCGGCCGGGTGATCGGCGCGTCGAAGATCGCGCGCGACATCAGCGACCGCGCGCAGGCGGGCGTGGCCACTCGCCGGCTCGCGGCCGTCGTCGAATCATCGGACGACGCGATCATCACGAAAGACCTGAACAGCATCATCACGTCGTGGAATGCGGCCGCCGAACGCATGTTCGGGTATACGGCAGCCGAGGCGATCGGGCAATCGATCCGCATGTTGATTCCCGAAGAGCTGCAGGACGAGGAAGATGTGGTCCTCGCCAAGATTCGCGCCGGCGAAAAGATCGACCACTACGAGACGGTTCGGCAGCGCAAGGATGGCACTCGGCTGTCGATCTCGCTCACCGTCTCGCCCATCCGGAACGAGCAGGGCGAGATCGTCGGCGCCTCGAAGATGGCGCGCGATATCACCGAGCGATCGCGCCTCATGGCGGCGGCCCGCGAGCACGCGGCGAACACCGAGAAGCTGGGCGAAGTCGGCGCCGTCGTCGCCTCCACGCTCGAGCGCGAGACGATCGTCCAGAAAGTCACCGACATCGCGACGGAGCTGACGCACGCCGAGTTCGGCGCGTTTTTCTACAACGTGACCGATCCCGAGTCCGGCGATGCGTACATGCTGTACACGCTGTCGGGCGTCCCGCGGGAAGCGTTCGCGAAGTTTCCCGCATCCTCGCGCGACGGCTGTGTTTGCCCCGACGTTCCACGGCGAAGGGCCGGTCCGGCTGGACGACGTCACCGCGGATCCGCGCTACGGAAAGAGCGCACCGTATTTCGGGATGCCGCCTGGACACTTGCCCGTCCGGAGCTACCTGGCGGTGCCGGTGAAGGGCGTCACGGGAGACGTCCTGGGCGGGTTGTTCTTCGGCCACTCCCAGGTCGGTGTGTTCACCGAGCAGCACGAGCGGCTCGCGCTGGGCGTGGCGGCGTGGGCATCGGTGGCGCTGGAGAACGCCCGGCTGTACGCGGACGCGCAGGCCGCGAACCGGATGAAGGACGAGTTCCTCGCCGTCCTCTCACACGAGCTGCGCACGCCGCTGAACGCGATCGTCGGCTACTCGCGACTGCTGCGCGGCGGCATCCTGTCGGCCGACAAGGCCGCCCGCGGCCTCGAGACGCTCGAACGGAACGCCACGTGGCTGACGCAGATCGTGGAGGACGTGCTCGATGTGTCGCGCATCGTGTCAGGCAAGATTCGCCTGGACGTGCAGCCGGTCGAGCTGCCGCTGATCGTCGACAACGCGGTGGCCACGATTCAACCCGCCGCCGACGCCAAAGGGGTACGCGTTCAGACCATGGTCGATCCGCGCGTGGGACCCGTGTCCGGCGATCCGGGCCGTCTGCAGCAGGTCGTCTGGAATCTGGTGTCGAACGCCGTGAAGTTCACGCCGAAGAAGGGGCGCGTGCAAGTGCGCCTCGAGCGCGTGAACTCGCACGTCGAGATTGTCGTCAGCGACACCGGGATCGGCATCCGGGCCGGATTTCCTCCCGTATGTCTTCGAGCGTTTTCGTCAGGCGGAGGCGGGCACGACACGAAAGACCGGCGGCCTGGGGTTGGGCCTCGCCATCGTTCGCCACATCGTCGAAATGCACGGCGGCACGGTCGAGGCGTCGAGCGCCGGCGAAGGGCAAAGGCGCGACGTTCCGCGTGCGGCTGCCGCTGATGATCGTGCATCCGGACGCGCTGCGAAACGCGTCGCGAGCATCCGCGGACCGAGCGGCGCGAGGCGTTGACCGGCGCTCGGGCGACCTCGCAGGGGATTCACGTGCTCGCGATCGACGACGAAGAGGATGCGCTCACGCTGCTTCGCGTCGTGCTCGAGGCGGCGGGTGCCGAGGTGACGACGCTTCAGCTCTCCGCGTCACCGCGCTCGAGCGGATCGCGGAGGTGAAGCCACACGTCCTCGTCGTCGATCTCGGCATGCCGGAGATGGACGGGTTCGAGCTGATTAGGCGAATCCGCAAATCGACGAACGCGGCGATCCGAAGTCTTCCCGCCGCCGCGCTGACGGCATTCGCACGATCGGAAGACCGGACGAAAGCCCTGCGGAGTGGCTTTGAGATGCATCTCGCCAAGCCCGTGGATCCCGGCGAGCTGGTCGCATCGGTCGCGACCCTGGCCAGACGTGTCAAGTCGGATAGCTAGGAGCGCCGACAACAGGCCATGACGATGGGCTCGGTCCCGCGATCGCTCATTCCGTGAGGCCGAGACGCAGAGTAGGCGGGTCTAACGAGCTCGTCGAGCTCGACTTCGACACGATCTCGCCGCTGCCACACTTCCATTCCACGGATGACGGCCAGGATGGCCCCGGTAACGACGAAGAGAACGACCGTGCCGCGCGTGGTGCTCAGTGCCAGGCGCTCGAGCCAGGCCACCGTGTACACGCCAATCAGGAAGATGAAGGCGTAAACGCTACCGTAGGTGGTCACGTCCACCGTCGGGACGTAACTGGAGGCAAAGGGCAGTCGGCGATATCCCAGGAGGAAGGCCTCGTTGAGCACGAGCGCGCAGAGCAGTCCGTATGTGAAGTGCAAGACTGCCGTTTGTGGGCCTAGTGCGACAACGTGTAACGGCAGCAGCGCCAGCAGCACGGGAAGCACCAGCTTGACGACTACCGCCCGTTTTACGCCAACCATATACGCGGAGTGATTGGCGGGCCGTATGAGATGAAAGAGCCACCTGGCGCGCAGGTCTGCCGGCACCCGAACGGAGTGACGAAAGCCGATGACCAATGCGCTGACAAACAGCAGCTGAACCGCCAGCAACGCAACCGGCGCGCTCGAGAAGTCCAACGACGAACGCATCCCCGCCACTCGCAGCGAGACAGTTGCCACCGCGATGGCGATCGCGAGCGGAATCCCAATCGACAGGCGGTTCTGAACGCTGCGCGCGAGGACGCGCATGGTGAAGACAAAGCCCGCTCGAACGAAGGGCCGCCGTGCGACAAGCCGCAGTGCGGTTGCGTCGAAGATGGCGCCCACGGGACCGCGTTCTGCTGCCCGTGAGGTCGGCGTCAGGCGAGATCAGGTCGTTCTCCATGAACCGTTGCAGGAAGAGCCGGGTTAACGGCCGATCAGGCACCGACGGTCACCACTTCGGCGATGTCCCTCGCGATCCGTTCGGGATCGTGGCGCAGTACGAGGTGCGCGAAGACCTTCTTCGAGCGAGCTGCTCGACAGCAGCGTGCGCAGCTGCTTCACCGAGTCGTCTGCGACAACGCGTCCCTCGTGGAGCACGATGTCGAGCAGTTCGTGCAGCAAGGCGGGCGAGCGGGAGGTGAGGAGGCCACGCGGGAAGCGTCAAAGTCACCTCAGACCCACTGAACTGTTACATTATTGGTGTGCGGACTGCACACGGCCTCGAAAGACGATCACGATCATCTGATCTCGACTGAGGAGCGCTTCCGCGTCGCAATGGCGCGGCAGTAAGCACATTCACGATCGGCAGTCCGCAAGGCACTGCCTATAGAAGTCAGAGGTGACGTGACGCAACTGAGGTTGGCCGCATTCGCCCTACGTCGAGCCTGTGCGGCTTCTACCCTCGCGCTCCTGCTGCTGCCGGTGCGGGTATCGGCGCAGGAGCTCGAGCCCGGTGCTTATTGGCCCATTCCTGCGGGCCTGAACATCTTCACCGCCGTCAACAGCTTCAACTTTGGCGACCTGGCGTTCGATCCTTCGGCGCCGATCGACGAGGGGAGCGCCACGATCGACACGACGGCGCTGGCATTCACGCGGGCGTTCAACCTGCTCGGACGATCGGCCAACGCGGGCGTGGTGTTACCGATCATCGCCGGTCACCTGGAAGGGGTGTATCTGGGCGAACCCGCGGACGTCGGCCGCTTCGGCCTGGGCGATCCGAGACTGCGATTCGCGATAAACCTCTACGGGGCGCCGGCGATGACGCCCCAGGCGTATGCGTCGTATCGCCAGCGGGGCATCGTCGGCATCAGCATCACCGTGGCGCCGCCGCTCGGACACTACGACACGGCGAAGCTCATCAACCTCGGCACCAATCGTTGGTCCTTCAAGCCCGAGCTCGGCGTGTCGCGCACCTATGGCCGTTGGGTCGTGGAGGGAATGGCGGGAGTCTGGCTGTTCACCGACAACACGGATTTCTTCGGCGGCCGCACGCGGGAGCAGGATCCGATTGCGGCCGCGCAGTTCCACGTCACCTTCAAATTCAAGCGCACAATGTGGCTGGCAGGAGACGCCAACTACTTCACGGGCGGACAGACGACGATCGGCGGCAAGCCGAACCTCGACCTCCAGCGCAACTCACGAATCGGCGCGACATTTTCATCGGCGATCTCCCGTCGCCAGGCGATCCGCGCTTCGGTGAGCCGTGGCGCATACACCACGATTGGCGCCGATTTCACTTCCATCGCCGTCGGCTACAACTACGCGTGGGCGCGCTGAGCGGACGCGTCCGCCAAGGAACTGAGGAAAGCCTACGAGCGCGCGTTTCCTGCTACGAAATAGCGCACGATGCAGCGCAGTTTCTGCCACCCTCCCTCGCTGGAACGCCAACAACAGGTCGGGGACTGTCACGGTTGAATGTCCCCGGGGACTGTCCCGGTTGAATGTCCCCGGGGACTGTCCCGGTTGAATGTCCCCGGGGACTGTCCCGGTTGAGTGTCCCCGGGGACTGTCCCGGTTGAGTGTCCCCGGGGACTGTCCCGGTTGAGTGTCCCCGGGGACTGTCCCGGTTGAGTGTCCCCGGGGACTGTCCCCGCATTCCGCTACACTGCCGGCATGCGGGAGCGCCGGGCCCTTCAGGCCATCGTCGTCCTCGTGCTGTGGGGGCTCATCACCCACGGCACCCACGCCGGCACGGGTGACGAGCCGCACTACCTGGCGATCGCGCATTCGATCGCGTTCGACGGAGACCTCGACCTCGGGGACAACTACGGCGCGGACGAGCCGCTCGTCGGCGGCGGCGTTCTGCAACCAGAGGCGCACGTCCAACCGGGCGCGGGCGGAACCGCGCGCCCGGTCCACGACATCGGGCTGCCGCTCGTGTTCGCGCCCTTCGTCCGCGCCGCGGTCCCGCTGACGAACACGCTGACCCGGATCATCCCGGAGGCGGCGATGCGGCGCGCGCGGCTGAACGCGCCGGTCTTGTACCGGCATCTCCTCAGCCTCGCGATGATCGCGCTCGCGGCGATCCTGGCCGGCCTCATGTTCGATGCGTTCGCCGCGCTCGGCGCCTCGACGCGGGCGGCATTCGGAACGGCGGCGCTCCTGATGCTCTCGCCACCGCTCCTCATCTTCTCCGTGCTCTTCTTCACCGAGCTCCTCTCGGCTCTACTCTGCTTCGTCGTGTTCTGCAAGATCAGCCTGCGCGACGTCCGGGGCACGGCGCACTGGTGGTGGCTCGGATGCGTGACCGGATTCCTCTTCCTGCTGCACGCCAGGAACATCGGCCTGACGATTCCACTGGCCGCGCTGGCCCTTCATCGGCTTCGCGATCCTTCGCGCCGCCACGAAGCCGTCGCCTTCGCCTCCGGCGCAGCACTGCTCGTCGTCTCCAGGGTCGTCGTGAACTACGTGTTCTGGGGCGCGTTCGTATCAGGCCCGCACGCGCGCTTCGCGAGCTGGCCCGGGTGGGCGAATCTGGTTGGTGAAGGCACGATACGCCTGATCGGCCTGCTCGTCGATCAGGAGTTCGGACTGCTGACGTATGCGCCCGTGTACGTGCTGGCGCTCTGGGGCGCAATCGTTCTGGCCACGATGCGACGGGATGTCGCGCTGTCAGTGTTCCTGATCGTCGGCCTCTACGTCGCGCTCATCATCTGTCCGCTGACCAACGTGCACGGCTGGACCGGTGGCTGGAATCCCGCAGCACGGTTCCTGACGCCCATCACCCCGCTGCTCGCTCTCTGCGTGTTCGCAGGCTTGCGCGGCGTGCCACGAGCGCTCGCGCTCGCCGTCGTGACGCTGCAGATCGCCGTCAGCGCCTACGCCTGGCAGCACCCCAAGATCCTCTGGAACGACGGCGACGGCCGTGCAGCATTCTGCGAGCAGCTCGGCGAAGGGGTGTGCGGCTACTTCCCCTCGTTGGCGAAACGGGGGAGTTGAGAGGTCCGACCCACCCCCAAGCGCTGCCGCTCGCGCTACGCGCTACGGCGGCTCAAGGCTGTCGCCAGCGCTTCTGTTTGCTTACTTCCACCGGACGCTGTCGTCGAACGACACCTTGATCTTGGCGCCTGGTCCCGGCTTCACGGGAATCGGCTTGCCGTCTTTCATGTACGAACCGATCGGCGCTCCGGCCGGCGGGGGGCCGCCCCCCTCGTAGTTGGCCGCCTCGTCATAGACGAGCGTGATGTAGACAGTGTCCTGTGCGACGTCCTTGAACGTCACCGTTCCACCGCTCGTGGTCGTCACCTGCATGCCCAGGGGCTCGCTCCCGGCGGTCGGCGTGGGATGGTCGAACAGGAACACGAGGATTTCGTGCGTCGCGTCGACCTTGTTTTTTCCGGTGTAGGTTACCGTGACGCTCACGTCACCAGCGCGAACGGGTCGCGGTGCAACTGCCGCCGCCCCTGCGGTCAAACCGACCAGCGCAATCGAGGTCACGAGAAGCTTGTTCATCAGTCCCTCCAATCGACTGAGGTTAGACGAGAATGCCTTGCTTGAAGTTTTGGCTCGCGGTCGGGCGTTCGTCATTCCCGAGGGCCTGCAGGTCTAATGGTTGAGACCATCGTTCTGGTTCTTTGCCGCTCGTCACACCGTTCGTCACACGCGCCGATCTGGGCCTGGTGTTCGTGCTCCTCGTCATCCCGGAGGGCGTCACCCTCGACGATCTTGCTCGGCCAGCTCGCCTATCCGTTCCGCGCGCGCTGACGGTAGAAGCCCCTCCCACAACTGCCGAGCCTGTCACGGAACCCATCACGAAGATCGTAAAGACCGCGATGATCACGAAGAAGAACAGATAGGTTTCTTCGCGATCTTCGCGGCTTCGCGATCTTCGCGATACCGGCGTGGCAGCGGACACCCTCGCGGCAGCGAGACACGAGTCTACTCCGTCGGTCGTCCCGACCGTGACGCCAGATGCGCCACGTGCGCGGAGCGCACGCCGATGTAGTCCGCGTGATCCAGCTTCAGCTCGCTCGCCACGCGCCGGATCTCGTTGTCCTCGACAGTGCGAATCGACCGGTCGATCGCCGAGACCGCAAACAGGCAATCGAGGAGCGCGAGCTTCTGCTCGCGAGTGGCCTGATTCGAACACTCGCGCGTGACGATGAAGTCTTCGGTTCCGCCGTGACGGAGGTTCTCGGTTCGCGCGATCCGCACGACGAGCGCGGCGCGGTCCGGAGGCAGCCCGCCCCGCGTCGCCACGAGCTGCTCGATCAGCGCCGATTCCTCGTCGCTGATCTCGTGATCGGCACGCGCCACGCGGTGGAGGATGTAGGCGAAACACGCGACGTGCCGTGCTTCCCGAGGGTCGAGCCCGGTCAGCGCGCGCTCGATCTCACTCAGGCTGTCGACCGGCGCGCCGGCGTCTTCCTCCAGGCCGAACCACTTCATGAACGACACGCGCCCTCCATTCTGCTCAGGTGACGTCTCAGTCCGCGGAATGCCGCCAGCATTTCGGCGTAGCTGAAGTTCGCATTGCGGCCGCTCGGATTGGGCAGCACGAAGACGCGGGCGCCGTGGATCGTTAGGGGCTGCAGACCCGGACGAATCCGCAGCGTCCCGCCACTCGTCCCGTCGACCAGCGGCAGGATCGCACGGTACAGCGTGACACCGACCAGGGCAACGACCGCCGGCCTGTGCCTCCGGATCTTGCGGTCGAGCGCGCGCCAGCCCGCGACGTACTCCGCGGGACGAATATCGTCGATCCCGGGCGAGGCTCGCGGCACGAGGTTGGTGATGCCGTAGCCCCACTCCGCCAGCCGGTCATCGTCTTTGTGACCGATGCTCTCGTCGACCAGACGCGACTCGTAGAGCAGCTTCCAGAACCGGTTCGAGGGCCCGGCGAAGTGATGACCCGTCATTGCCGACCGAACGCCGGGGTTGATGCCGACAAAGAGCACGCGGACGCCCGGCTGGATCCGATCACGCAGCCGCAGCGACGCCCATTCGACATTCGCCACACTTGCCAGCCCGGCCCTTCTGCCGTATATTCAACCGAGCGCGCCGTAATTGTAACTTCTCCATTCACTTCAGCATTCAGCACTCAGCATTCAGAATTACAAGGATCAATGATGAACTGGCTCTTCAAAGAGGAACCGACCAACTACAGCTACGATGCCCTGGCCCGCGACGGCAAGACCACGTGGACCGGGGTGCGCAATCCGCTCGCGCAGAAGCACCTGCGATCCGTCGCCAAGGGCGATCGCATCTTCTTCTATCACACCGGCTCGGAGAAATCCGTCGTCGGCATCATGAAGGCCGCCGGTCCGGCGTACCCGGATCCGGCCGACACGAGCGGCAAGCTGTACGCCGTGGACGTGGTGCCCGTCAGGAAGCTGGCGCGACCAGTCACCCTGGCCTCGATCAAGGCCGACAAGGCGTTCGCCACTTTTGCGCTCGTGCGGCTCTCACGGCTGTCGGTCATGCCGGTCAGCGACCAGGAGTGGGCGCGGATCGAGACGATGGCGACAACAGCCTGAGCCCAGCGTCGGCGGTCAGCGTTGGGGTCAGATCTTGTATTTCAACATTTCGGGCCTTGAATTGGTGACTGAACGCGCCGACGGCGGGTTCACGATGAGCACGATGCGCACGAAGAAGATCCGGGAATCATCGTGTGCTTCGTGTCATCGTGCTCGTCGGTTTGGCGCCGTCAGCCGGGACAGCTACCCAACTCAAGTGCGAGCTGCGGGGTCAATGCGAACCCTCACCCCGCGGGCTTGAGCAGCAGGAACCCGAGCGGCGGCAGCCGCAGGTTGAGCGACTGGTCGTGGCCGTGTGATCCAATCGGTTCGGTGTTGACGGCGCCTCCGTTGCCCACGTTGCCGCCGCCGTAGTAGGCCGCATCGCTGTTGACGAGCTCGGTGTACACACCAGGCGACGGAACGCCGATGCGATAGGCCTCCCGCGGCACCGGCGTGAAGTTCAGCACCGCGACGACGTGCTCGCCGGCCTTCTTCGATCGCCGGATGAACGACACGACGCTGTTGTCGCTGTCGTTGCAATCAATCCACTGAAAGCCGGCAAAGTCGAAGTCGACTGCGTGCAGCGCCGGCTCACTCGCGTAGATGCGGTTCAGGTCGCGCACGTAACGGTGCAGCCCGCCGTGCAGCGGCTGATCGAGGAGGTCCCAGTCGAGGCCGCGATCGTCATCCCACTCGCGCCACTGACCGAACTCGTCGCCCATGAACATCAGCTTCTTGCCCGGGTGGGCAAACATGAAGCCGTAGAGCGTCCGCAGCGTCGCCGCCTTCTGCCATTCGTCTCCCGGAACCTTCGCGAACATCGATCCCTTGCCGTGCACGACCTCGTCGTGCGAGAACGGCAGGATGAAGTTCTCGTTGAACGCGTAGAGCATCGAGAACGTCAGATGACGATGGTCCCACTTGCGGTACACCGGGTCGGTCTTGACGTACTGCAGGATGTCGTTCATCCAGCCCATGTTCCACTTGTAGGTGAACCCCAGGCCGCCGAGCCATGCCGGGCGGCTGACCGACGGCCACGCCGTCGACTCCTCCGCAATCGTGATCGACCCTGGTGCTTCCGTGTGCGTCTGGGTGTTGAGCTGGCGGATGAAATCGATCGCCTCGAGGTTCTCGCGCCCGCCGAAACGATTCGGCACCCACTCGCCGTGGTTGCGCGAGTAGTCCAGATAGAGCATCGAGGCCACGGCATCCACGCGCAGGCCGTCGGCGTGGTACTCCTGCAGCCAGAAGAGCGCGTTCGCCAGCAGGAAGCTGCGGACCTCGGTGCGCCCGTAGTTGAAGATGAGCGTGCCCCAGTCGCGGTGCTCACCCTGCCGGGGATCGGCGTGCTCGAAGAGCGCCGTGCCGTCGAACCTGGCGAGCCCGTGCGCGTCCTTGGGAAAATGGCCCGGCACCCAGTCGAGGATGACGCCGATCTCCTGCTGATGGCAGGCATCGACGAAGGCCTTGAAGTCCGACGGCGCACCGAACCGGCTGGTCGGCGCGAAAAAACCCGTGACCTGATATCCCCACGATGCCGAGTACGGGTGCTCCATCACCGGCATCAGCTCGATGTGGGTATAGCCCATCTCCTTGACATAGGGAACAAGCCGCTCGGCCAGCTCACGGTACGTCAGGTAGCGGTCGCCAGCGTCTTCGCCCCCTTTGGGGACCCGCGCCCACGAGCCCAGATGCACCTCGTAGATCGACATCGGACGCTCGAACCACGCCCCGGCGTCCACGCGCCGGTCCATCCATTCCGCGTCGCCCCACTCGTGCGCGGGACGACTGACGATCGACGCCGACAGCGGCGGCACTTCGAACTCGAACCCGAACGGATCCGCCTTGATGGTGATCTCCCCCGCCCTCGTGCGCAACTCGAACTTGTAGCGACTGCCGATCGTGGCGGCCGGCACGAAGATCTCCCAGACGCCGCTCACCCCGAGCAGCCGCATGGGGTGCACGCGTCCGTCCCAGTCGTTGAAGTCGCCGACGACGCTCGCGCGTGTGGCGTTGGGGGCCCAGACGGCGAAGTGCACGCCCTCGGTGGAACCGACCGTCATCGGGTGCGCGCCGAGCTTGTCGTGGATGCGGGTGTGATTGCCCTCGCCGAAAAGGTACAGGTCGTAGTCGGTCGTGATGCGGCCGTACCGATATGGATCGTCGATGTCCGCCGTGTAGTTGCCGGGATACGTGACGCGCAGGCGATAGTCGAGTCCGACGCCGGCCTCCGGTGTATCCGGGAGGGTCGCTTCGTAGACGCCAGCCGGGTGACTTTTCGTCATTGCCACCGGCGGCAGGCCATCCCGCACGACGCTGACGGCGTCGGCCCTGGGCAGGCACGCGCGGATCGTCAGGCGCCCGCGCTCCATGTGCGGGCCGAGCACCGAGAACGGATCGGAGTGACGGGCGTTGGCGATGGCGTCGAGAAGAGCTGTCACTGTGCGGTCAACAGACATCATAACGCCGTCAGCAGGCCGGCGCCCGTCAGCGCCATCGCGGCTATGAGCAGCCAGGGGGCATAGACGGTGGCGGCATGGTCCAGGATCGCGGCGCCCGCGCCGCTCGTGTCCGCCAGGCGCACAGAGACCTGCTGCCAGCCGACAAACGCGGATCCCAGCGCGCCGAGCGCGAAGACCCACCCGGCGCCGAGGAGCACCCGGGGGAGCCCTTCGCGCATGCCTGGCATCCAGACGCCGAGCACCGCCGACAGCGCCCACATGCCTACGGCCATGACCGCGATGAGCCGCAGTTGCCCGAGCACCCGATCGGCCGCCTGGCGACGCACCTCGGCGCGCAGCAGTTCTTCAGCCCGCCGGCGTTCGGCATCGATCTGGGCGCGTTCCATTTCGAGGCGGACGCTGTCGCGGTCGAAGACCTCCTTCAACGCCGCCACGACGACGCCGGCGAGCCTGGCTTCCATCTGCCCGGGGTCGCCGAGCCCGCTTGGCGTCCCGGCCAGGCCTTCCACTGCGCCCTGCCCCACGCGCCGCACGACTTTGGCGAGGCCGCCTACGGTGTCGAATATCGCTGCCCATTCCAGGATGCCCATCAGGTCAGCTTAAAGAGGGAGTGCCGGGGACGCAAGCCCGTCCGCAGATCGCCGATTCTGGATCGCGGATGACGCGGATCGCAGATTTCTCCACGGGACGCGGATTCTCGCGGAGATCTCTAGATTTCTCTAACGAGACGCGGATTGCGCGGATCTCAAAAGACCTCTCACGGGACGCGGATTGCGCGGATCACGCAGATTTCTCTCACGGGACGCGGATTGCGCGGATCTCAAAAGACCTCTCACGGGACGCGGATTGCGCGGATCTCACAAGATCTCTCTCACGGGACGCGGATTGCGCGGATCTCGCTGATTTCTCTCACGGGACGCGGATTGCGCGGATCTCGGCGCGAGCATTCCTCTCCGCGGTCCCGTGAGCGGTCTGTGAGATCCGCGAGAATCCGCGTCGCGTGGAGAAATCCGCGAGATCCGCGCAATCCGCGTCCCGTGAGAGAGTCTGAGAGATCCGCGCAAATCCGCGTCCCGTGTAAAAATCCGCGACATCCCCGCACCCGCGTCGACCGGCGCTTGCGACGGCAATCCGCGGTGCGCCGCGCACCACAGCGGCGGCTCGGAACGCACCTACAATGGACACGCAGTCCCGGGGCTGCGAACCGAGGTGTGTGTTGCCAGACCGAGTGCTCAGCGAGGAGACCGACCGACAGCTGACGGCCGCACGACGGCTCCTCGGTGACCTCCAGGTCGAGCTCGCGACGGTGCCGGCGACGACCGGGGACGCCGCGACCCTCACCGAGTCTGTCCGGCAGCTCGACGAGCTGTTCCTCCTGGTCGTGGTCGGCGAGTTCAACGCGGGCAAGAGCGCGTTCATCAATGCCCTGCTCGGCCGCAAGGTCCTCGACGAGGGCGTCACACCGACCACCTCGCAGATTCACCTCGTCCGCTACGGCGCGACGGACTCGACCGAAGTGTTGGGCTCCGGCATCCGCGTGGTCACGGCGCCGGTCGACTTCCTCAAAGACATCCACATTGTCGACACGCCGGGCACCAACGCGATCATCCGCGAGCACGAGCGCCTGACGACCGAGTTCGTGCCGCGCGCGGATTTCGTGCTGTTCGTCACCTCCGCAGACCGGCCGTTCACCGAATCGGAGCGCGTGTTCGTCGAAGCGATCCGGGCCTGGGGCAAGAAGGTCGTGGTCGTCGTCAACAAGATCGACATCTTCGAGCGGACCGAGGAGCTCGACGAGGTGCTGACGTTTGTCGGCGACGCGGCCGAGCGCGCGCTCGGCACGAGGCCGCCGGTCTTTCCCGTCAGCGCGCGGCTGGCGGGCCGCGCGAAGCAGGGCGAGCCGGCGCTGTGGCCGGCCAGCCGCTTCGAGGCGCTCGAGCGCTTCCTGCACGACTCGCTCGACGAGCAGAGCCGGTTCCGGCTCAAGCTGTCGAACCCGCTCGCGGTCGGCGACGTGCTCGCACGACGATACATCGGCGTGTCGGACGAACGTCTGGCACTCCTGGCCACCGATACGGCCACGCTCGACGACGTCGAGCGGCAGCTGTCTCAGTATCGCGCCGACCTCGGCCGGGGATTCGAGCTGCGGATGGGCGCGGTCGAGAACGTCCTGCTCCAGATGGAGGCTCGGGGACACCGGTACTTCGACGACACGCTGCGCCTCGGCCGCGTCTTCGACCTGGTGAACCGATCGCGCGTCCAGCGGGAGTTCGAGGAGCTCGTGGTCGCCGACGCACCGCAGCAGATCGAGCGGCGTGTCTCGGAGATCATCGACTGGCTCGTCGACCAGGACTATCTCCAGTGGCAGGCCGTGTCGGCGCGGCTCGCGATACGCCGGCAGGAACACGGCGATCGAATCCTCGGCAGCGGCGATATCGGCAGCTTTCACGACGATCGGTCCCGCCTGCTCGACTCGGTCGGACGCGAAGCGCAACGCGTCGTGGACGCGTACGACCGCCGGCGGGAGTCCGAGCTGATTGCCGACGGCGCGCGCACCGCCGTCGCGGCAACCGCCGCCGTAGGCGCCGGCGCGCTCGGGCTGGGCGCTCTCGTGTCGCTGGCCGCGACGACCGCCGCGGCCGACTTTACCGGCATCCTGATGGCCGGCGTCATGGCGGCGCTGGGATTCCTGATCATCCCGGCGAAGCGCCGCAAGGCGAGGACCGAGATCCGCGAGAAGGTCTCGTCGCTCGTCAACGACCTCCGGACGGCCCTCGGCGTCGAGTTCCGTCGCGCGCAGGAACACAGCGCGCAACGCTTCGCCGACTCGATGGGCCCCTACGCGAGGTTCGTGCGCGCGGAGCGGGAGCGATGGGACACCCATCGCTCTTCGCTCACCACGCTGCGCGGCCGCATCAACCAGTTGCTGACGTCGCTCGGGTAGTTGACTACTTGAGCTTGTGAATCTCGTTGAGGCGCACGGGCTGCTGCCCGTAGTTCTCGAGCACGAGGTTTTTCGTCTTCTTGTCGATGTAAAGCTGCGTGCCCGCGAGCATCTTGCCCTCGCCCTTGTCTTCCTTGTTCAGGCGCAGCTCGAGGATTGTGAACGGGTAGTCCATGCTTCGCGGCTGGTTCCGCGCCTCCCAGAAGCCGACCGGACGATCGGTTGCAACCACGATCTGACGGCCGCCTTCTTCCATGGGATTCTGACGGGCGTAGCGAAGGTCCCAGGCGAGCGACTGAGGTGTGCGGATGTAGCCGGCTTTCGGCATCTTCTGGAGCGCCTTCAGCAGCGCCTGGTTGGCCCTGTACTTGTCCTTTTCTTCCACGAGGATGCTCAGGAGCGCGTCGCGCTCGGCATCGGTCGACCACCGCTCGATCTGGATGTCGACGGTCGCGGTCTTCGGACCGCTGTTCATGTTGATGGCAAAAGCGGTGAAGGTTTCCTTGACGTTCTGAGCCGACACGCCGGAATCAGGCGCCCCGAGCCGGCGGCCATCGCCACGGCAGCCAGGGCGAGCTTCGGCACCAGTAGAGTGCGCATTTTCATCTCCTCAACAGGTCATGCCCCGTGGATAGACTCTTGGGGCGCCCCATATTGTGCCCGATCTTCGAATCGCTTGACAGGTCAAAGCAACCTAATCTAGCTTCCTTTCGTCTATCGAAAGGAAGAGGCGATGGCCGGACAGAAACGCGACACCTTCCAGGGCACCCTGGACATGCTCGTGCTCAAGGCGCTCCAGCTCGAGCCGATGCACGGCTGGGGCATCACTGAACGCATCGAGCAATGGTCGGAACAGGTCTTCCTGCTCGGACAGGGCACGCTCTATCCCGCGTTGTACCGCCTCGAGCGCCAGGGCCTGATCCAGTCCGAATGGAAGGTCACGTCGAACAACCGCAAGGCGCGGTACTACGCGCTCACCCGTGAGGGCCGCCGGCATTTCGCCGACGAGCTGGCGCACTGGCGGCGCCTGTCGCGGGCCATCAACCTCATTCTCGAAGCCTCTTGATTCAGGACCGGGTTCACACATGCGCGAACTGTGGCGGCGGCTCCGATACGGACGGATGCGGGAGCGCGGGCTCGACGACGAGGTCCGTTTTCACATCGACCAGCAGACCGAGAAATACATCCGCAACGGGTTGACGCCCGAGGACGCGCGGCGCCAGGCGTTGGTCAGGTTCGGCGGCGTCGAGTACCTCAAGGAGCAGACCCGCGACGAATATCGTCCGGCTCTCCTCGAAGACTTTCTGCGCGACCTGCGCTACGGCGTCCGCCTGCTCGTCCGATCCAAGGCCTTCGCCTTCGTCTCCATCCTCACGCTCGGCCTCGGCATCGGCGCCGCCACGGCGGTCTTCAGCGTCGTCGACGGCGTGCTGCTCCGGCCGCTTCCCTACCCGGATCCCGATCGGGTCGTCCGGCTGTTTCAGGTGAACGGCAGCGGGCGCCGGACCAACACCGTCTCGGAGCCGAACTTCGAGGACTGGAAGTCCGGCACGCGCAGCTTCAGAGCGATGGCCGAGATGTCGGGCAGCCTCGTGCCTGTCTCGACCGGCGCCGAGGCGATCATGACTCGCGGCGCGGGCGTCTCGCGAGAGTTCTTCGACGTGATGGGCGTGCACCCGCTCGTCGGGCGCGGCTTTCTGCCCGAGGAGCAACGCGTCGGCGGCGCCCCCGCCGTGATCGTGAGCGATCGCCTGTGGCGCACGCGGCTGGGCAGCGCCCCGCTCGACACGCTCACGATGCGCATCGAGTCGACGGTGCATCCGGTCGTGGGCATCATGCCGGCGGGCTTCGAATACCCTGGCGCCAGCGATTTCTGGACCGCCCGCGAGCTCTACCCGCCGCAGACGTCACGGACCGCCCACAACTTCCAGGTCGTCGCGCGGGTCTCGAGCGGCGTCGCGGTCAGCGCGGCGCACAGCGAGATCAGCATCCTCTCGCGGACGCTGAAGCAGCGCTACGGCGACGAGACGTGGATGTTCGACGCGGCCGCCGTGCCTCTTCGCGAGTCGCTGACGGCCACCTCGCGTCCGGTCCTGCTGCTGCTCTTCGGCGCGGCGATCCTGCTGCTGGCCATTGCCTGCCTCAACGTCTCGAATCTGTACCTGGCGCGGGCGTCGACGCGCCAGCGTGAGCTTGCGGTGCGGCTGGCGATCGGCGCGGGCCGCGGCCGGCTGACGCGGCAACTGCTCGCCGAAGCGCTCGTGCTGGCCGTGGCCGCGAGCGCCGTCGGCGTCGCCATCGCGTTTGCCGGGGTCAGGGCACTCGCCGCCCTGCAGCCCGCCAACGTCCCCCGAATCGCCGACGTCCGGGTCGACGCAGGCGTGCTCGGCTTCGCGCTGGCCGTCGCCGTCGGCACGGCCCTGCTTCTCGGCCTCCTCACGTCGGTTCGCACATCGCCGACCAAGCTGCGCGAGTCGCTCGGCGAGGGTCAGCGCACGATGGGGGGCGGACGCGGCGAACGCGTACGTCAGGGACTGGTCGTCGCGCAGGTCGCGTTGACGATGGTGCTGCTCGTCGGCGCGAGCCTGCTCGCGCGGAGCTTCGTCCAAGTGCTGGCGGTCGATCCCGGCTACAGCACGGCCAACGCCCTCATCCTGGATGTCATGTGGACGTTCGCGCGCGATCCGGAGGCTCGCCAACGACGCCTGGACGCGCACCGCGAGGTGCTGACGCAGGTGGCGCAGTTGCCGGGCATCGGACGCGTGGGCCTGACCAATGCGTTTCCGCTCGGCGGGGGAAGCTTCCCCGACGGCCGCTTCATCGAGATGACGCGACCCGATGAGATCACGAGCTTTGACGAGTACGCGAAGCTCCACAACCAGAAGACCCGCACCGGGAACGCCGGCTATCGCATCGCGAGCGAAGGCTACTTTGCCGCGATGGGCATCCCGCTCATCCGCGGGCGGCTGTTCGAGGCGAGCGATGGCCCCGACGCGCCGCACGTCGCGGTCATCAGCGAGTCGCTCGCCAAAACCCAATGGCCCGGCGCAGACCCCATCGGCCGGTTCATACAGTTCGGCAACATGGACGGCGACCTTCGCGGTTTCCGCATCGTCGGCATCGTCGGCGACGTGCGCGAGCTGTCGCCGGAAACGCTGCCGGGACCCATCTTCTACGGGTACTACCAGCAGCGGCCGACGTCGCGAGTGAGCGTCGTGGTCAAAGCGGCGTCGCCTTCGGCGCTCGCCGGTCAGGCCCGGCAGATTGTGCGGCGGGTCGACCCGGAAGTACCTCTGCAGATTCGCACCGTTGAGGAGGCCTTCGATCGCGCGCTCGCGGGCCGGCGGTTCAGCCTGCTCCTCATCGGCGTCTTCGGCGCGTGCGCGCTCGTCCTCGCGACGCTCGGCGTGTACGGGTTGATGGCCTACCTCGTGTCGCAGCGCACGCGCGAGATCGGGATCCGTCTGGCGCTCGGCGCCGAATCGGCTGACGTCGTCGCGCTCATCGTCGGCCGCGGCGTGCGGCTGGCGGTCATCGGCGTCGCGGTCGGCAGCGCTTCGGCCCTCGGCCTGACACGGCTGCTCGACGGCATGCTGTTCGGCGTGACCGCTACCGACCCGATCGCCTTCGCGAGCGTCATGGCGATAACGTTGACCGCCGTCCTTGCCGCGACGTGGGTGCCCGCGAGACGCGCAATGAAGGTTGCGCCGATCGTGGCGCTGCGGGCCGACTGAGATAGCGAACAAGACAGGCCACGGACACACCGGACACCGGGTAGACTACACCCGGACGACAGCGTCGGGTCACACCTGATCAACATTTCGGGCGGTGCTTGAGGCGAAATGTTGAAATACAAGATCTGACCCCGAGGGCGATCTGAGTGGTCTTGCGGCGCTCTCTCCTGCTCGGCAGCGCGCTCGTCACAGGGGCGGTCTGCGTCCTGACCGCCGGTGATGCGGCACAGGTTTCGACGCCACCAACGACGCGTGATCTTCTGCGCGATATCGCGCAGGCTACCGACGCGGACTGGGCGACGGTGATGCGCGGCGAGGCGTTCGCCAAGGTGCTCGCCACGGACAACCGGGAAGTCGCCGTCGCCGGCGCGGTCCGGATTGCCGCGTCGAGCGAGCGGCTCGTCGATCGCTACCGCGAGGTCGAGAACCTGAAGCGGAGCGCCATCGTCCTCGACCTGGCTCGCCTTGGCACGCCTCCGCGTCCCGCCGATTTCGCGTCGGTCCAGTTCGAGGATTACAGCCTGGACCTCAGAGAGTGCCGGCCTGGCGAGTGCCGCGTCAGGCTCGGCGCGCCCGAGATCGCCCGCTTCCACCGCGAGGTCGACTGGGGTGCGGCGGACTGGCGCGAGCGCTCACGGACAGTCTGGCGCGAGGTCCTTGCCGGATACGCGGCGGCCTACAGCCGCGACGGCCGGCGGGCGCTGCCCACGTACGCGAACAAACCGGAGCCGTTGAGCGTGCCGGCGGAGTTGTCTCTGCTCGTCGAACGCTTCGGTTTCGTCGGAGCGTTCGCTCCGGCCTTCCTCGCCTATCTTCGCGAGTTCGGCCCGGGCGGCGCGCTCGAGGGCGGCGGTCTCGACCAGGTCCTGTACCTGGAGCAAAGAGGACTTCGGGGTCCGGCCGGTCCTGCGTTTGTCCCATCAGACGATCTACCGCACCTCGGGCGCGTCCCGGGTCGTTCTGATCGCCACCAACCAGATCTATGCGGACCACTATCTCGACGCCGGCCTCACGCTCACGATGGCGATCGACGCGTCCGAGGCAGGCGGCAGCCCGGCCTTCTACATGCTCTCCGTCAGCCGCGCCCGCACACGCTCGCTCAGCGGGATGTTCCGCGCGCTCGTGCGATCGACGGTGCAGAACCGCAGCCGCGACGCGCTCCGCAAGATTCTGGCGTCGACGAAGACCAGCCTGGAAGAACGCCGTGCGCCGAAGTAGGAGTCACGCGCGCCGCATTCGTGATCACGTTCCCGTCACGAAGACCACGATGGCACGATGAGCACGATGAAAACCCACGCAGGCATTGTCTCAGGGCGTGAATGGAGGCAACCGTGGCTCGACTACAATGACAGCGTCTCACTTCTGAAGGAGCGTCCGATGGTTGCCCGGATTCGGCTGATACTCCTGACCCTGTTCGCCTCGCTCGTCGTCGCGCCGCTCTCGGCGCAGGGACCAGCGGGGGGACAGACACCGGCCGATCGGCACAAGGACGGCCACTCGAAGCTCGGCGAAGCCTTCGACGAAGGGCCGCGGGAGCGGCCGACGAAGATCGATGGCATCGGCCGCTCGACTTTCGCGATCACCACGTCGAAGCCCGAGGTGCAGGAGTGGTTCGATCAGGGTCACACGCTCCTCCACTCGTTCTGGTTCTTCGAGGCCGAGCGCGCATTCCGCTGGGCCGTCAAGCTCGACCCTGATGCGCCGATGCCCTACTGGGGCCTCTCGCGCACCGCGAGCGGCGATCGCGCGCGGGCCTTTCTGCGCGAAGCATCGAGCCGGAAGGCGCGCGGCACGGCGCGCGAGCGGGACTACATCGACGCGTGGCAGGTGCAGGTACCGAAGAAGGTGTGGAGCGCGACGACGCGCGCAAGAACTTCCACCGCGCACTCGAGCGGCTCATCATCAAGTACCCCGACGACGTGGAGGCCAAGGCACTTTACGCCTACGAGGCGATGGCCGAGAACCGCGTCGGAACGGAGCTCTTGATCCGCCAGGTGCTGGCCGTCGACCCGAACCACCCCGGCGCGCATCACTATCGCATCCACAACTGGGACGACCAGGACGGCGCACAGGCGCTCGAGAGCTGCAGGCGGTACGGATCGCTCGTACCGGGCATCGGGCACGCCCTGCACATGCCGGGACACATCTATGCCGGCCTCGGCATGTACCACGAGGCCGCGATTTCGCTCGATGCCGCCACGCGCGCCGAGATCGCCTACATGGCACGGCGCATGGTGTTCCCGTACAACACCTGGAACTACGCACACAACCGGAACTACCTCAGCTACGTGCAGGAGCAGCTCGGACTGCCGTCCGAGGCGATCCGCGGCGCTCGGGAGCTGCTCGCGGTCCCCCTCGATCCGAAGCTCAACGACGCCACCCGGTTCAGCCCGCATTGGCAGGGCGTGGCGGCGCTGACGCGCGCGCTCATCAAGTTCGAGAAGTGGGACGAGATCCTCGCGGCTGAGTCGATCCCGTGGGGAACGTCGTTGCGCGATCGTCTGGGGCGAGGCTATGCCGAGGCGCTCGCGAAGATCGAGAAGAAGGATCCGTCCGCTGACCTCGCGCTCGCGGCCTTCGGCGACCTGAAAAAAGAAATCGAGAAGCCGGAGAATGCGTCGTACAAGCTGCAGTTCGAGGTGCAGCTGCTCGAGCTTCAGGGCACTTACGCGTTGAAGAACGGCGACGCGATCAAGGGGCTCATGCAGCTTACCGAAGCGGCGCCCAAGGAGCTGGCGCTGCGCGCGGAGTACGACGATCCGCCGTTCTTTGCGACGCTGATGTACTCCAAGCTCGGCTACGCCTACCTCGCCCAGAACAGCCCGAAGCTGGCGGCGGACGCGTTCGAACGGGCGCTCGAGACGGTCAAGAACGATCCGTTCGCGCTCGCCGGGCTGTCACGCGCCCGACAGGCGCTCGGTGATACGAAGGCCGCGACGCAGGCACTCGGGCGGGCGCTTCACGTCTGGAGCGACGCCGAGCCCCGGTTGCGCTGGCTCGACGAAGCGCGCGCGACGGGTATCCGCGCGACACCCCTCGACGTCTCCCCGGGCCCGCAGCGGAACTACCGCGACATGGGCCTCGACAAGTTCGGGCCGGCGATCTGGCAGCCGTTTGCCGCTCCGCCGCTCGACGCCCGCACCAGCACCGGCGCGCGCGTCTCGATCGATCAGTTCAAGGGCCGCAACGTGATCCTCGTCTTCTACCTCGGCGTGGGCTGCGCGCACTGCGTCGCTCAGATCAAGGAGCTCTCGGAGCGCGGGGACAGGTGGAAGGGGCTCGACGCGGACGTCCTCGCCGTCAGCAGCGAGACCATCGAGTCGAACGCCGCGTCTCAGGGCTCTTTGAAGGTGCAGCTGCTCGCCGACGATCAGTTCCGGAACGCGCGGCTCTTCAAGTCGTACGACGACTTCGAGGAAATGGCCATCCACTCCACGGTGCTCATCGACAAGAGCGGCCGCGTCCACTGGGCGCGCCACGGCGGCGGTCCCTTCACCGACTACGATTTCCTGGCCGCGCAGCTGCAGCGGATGAATGCACTCGCGGCCAAGGCGTCGTCTTCGCCGCCAGCGTCGGCGCCGCGGCAGTGATCCCCGGCACTATCACAGAGGCTTGAGCGACCAGAGCGTCGTCGGTATGAGCTCTGACACGGTCGGATGGATGTGCATGGCGCGCTTGATGAGCGTGTAGGGCGCCTTGGCGTACATCACGTCGAGGATCGAGTGCACGACCTCGTCGCCGCCGGTGCCGAGTATCGCGGCGCCGACGATTTCCCGCGTCTCCTCATCCACGAGGACCTTGATGAAGCCGTGCGTTTCGCCTTTCTCGACGGCCCGCTTCACGTCCTTCATGGCTCGTTTGCCGACGAGCGTGGAACGGCCACTCGCGCGCGCCTCGGCTTCGGTCATCCCGACGCGGCCGAGCGGCGGGTCGACGAAGAGGCCGTAGACTTGAATGCGATCGCTCACGCGACGCGCATCGTTCTCGAGCAGGTTGGCGACGACAATCTCGGCGTCGTTGAACGACGTGTGCGTGAATGCGCCCTTTCCATTGCAGTCCCCGAGCGCCCAGATGCCCGGAACGCTCGTGCGCAGCTCGTCGTCCACGACGATGTTGCCGCGCTCGTCGACGGCGACGCCGGCCGCTTCGAGGCCCAGGTCGTCCGTGTTCGGCCGGCGGCCCACGGCGAGCAGGAGGTGCGTGCCGGTCACCTCCGGCTCCCCTGCCTTGCAGTCGACCCGCGCGACGATGTTCCCGGTGCCCTGCCGGGACAGGCTGATGCATTTCGCGTTCAGGCGAACGTGGATGCCTTCGGCTTCGAGGAGCTCGAGGATAGAGGCCGACACATCCTCGTCTTCACGACGGATCAGGCGGTCGCCCATCTCGACGATCGTGACCTCGCTGCCGAACCGCCGGAACATCTGGCCGAACTCGAGGCCGATGTAGCTTCCGCCGACGATGAGGAGGTGCTCGGGGATGAAGTCGACGTCCATCATCGAGCTGTTGGTGAAGAACGGCACGTCGTCGAGCCCAGGCATCGGAGGGACGAGCGCGCGCCCACCGACGTTGATGAAAATCCGCTCGCCGGTGATGCGGTCCGACCCCACGCTCACGACGCGTGCCGACTCGAAACGGGCGTGGCCCTGGTAGACCGTGCAGTTCTCGGCCTTTCTCAACCCCGCTTCGACACCGGTGCGCGACTGCCCCGAGATCTCGTCCTTGCGCGCCTTGACGCGCGTCATGTCGACGGTGACGGCGCCGCCGATGCCGACCCCGAACTCCGCCGCACGACGGGCCATGTGTGCCGCGTAGGCGCTGGCGACCATCGTCTTCGTGGGGATGCAGCCGGTGTTGACGCAGGTCCCGCCAAACAGACCACGTTCGACGATGGCGACCTTCATGCCGGCCTTGGCGAAGCGGCTGGCCACGAACGGCCCCGCCTGGCCGGTGCCAATTACGATCACGTCGTAAGTGTTGGTCGACATTTTTGCTCTCGGTCAGCCCCGGACGACACCAGGGAGTGTACGGAGACAACGGGTTCACCACGAAGAAACGGGGACGAACGGAGACGCACAGAGGCTGTCACGCTGCCGCACTGTCCAACAGTCTCTGGCCCAGTGCACCAATTGTCACAGTTCGACGTGACAACCTCACGCTCCAGATGCACACCAACCCTACCGCTCGGCTGGTCGCACGCCGGCCTCGGCCGGCGTGACGGGTGGCGAGAGGTCGACGGATCAAGAGCACGAGTCTAGTCCATAGAGTGCTCTTGGTCCGTCGACCTCTCGCCACCCGACCGCGCGAAGCGCGGTGCGACCAGGAGAACTACTTGTAGAAGCTTGTTCTCTCCGTGCGTCTCCGTTCGTCTCCGTTTCTTCGTGTTGAACCCGTTACCTTCGTCTTTCTCCGTAGTCTCGCGAGCGCGTCAGCGCGCTGACGCGCTCCCCGCCGCATAGACCCGGAAGTTCAGCACCGACCAGGCCGGGGCACCCTCGGCACTACCCGTCTGTGTGACCCTCACGAACTTTGCCTGCACCGGACGGAACGTCGCAATGGTCGTCGCCGGCGCGCCCTCGCCCTGGGCCACGGGCGCACCCCACGTCTTCCCGTCCATCGAGAGCTGCACCTTGTACGCGATCGGGAAGCTGCCAAACACCGGCCCGCCGCCGCGGCCCGCACCCGGCGCCGCGCCGCGCTGAGGCGCTGCAGGGGGAGCGGTGGGGTTGGCGGCGGTCGTCGCCCCGGGCGCACCACCACGACCAGCGGCCGGAGGCGCCCCCCGGCCTCCGCGGCCGCGGCCGCCGCCGCCGGGCGCGCCGGCGTCGAACTGCACTTCGGTAATCATCGCGGCCTGCGGCAGCTCGACCTGGAACCACATCTCCGGCGCCTGCGGTACGCCGCTCGTCCACGCGCCCAGCGTCAATCCGCTGGCCGCGCGCTCGGCGTTGTGACTGGCGGTCGCCTTCCACGTGGGATCGGCGGGCAGCAAGCGCGGCAGCGTGACCTCGAGCTCGGGTACATCCACATCGCCTTGCGGCTCGCCGTCACGGCGCGCACGCGGGCGACGTCGGCGGGCGCGACGAACGCCGCCGTGTTGCCGAACTCGTTGCGAATGTACGACGCGACGTTCGCAATCCACTGATCGTTCTGTGCACCCATCGGCAACATCACCTGCGTGTAGGTCTGGCCAGCCAGCGGACCGGTCATGCCGTGCAGCAGCGTCTTGATCACGTAGTCGCGATGGCCCTGAACCCGCGGAGATCCCGCGAGTGCCGGCCCCATCATCGATCCGTCCTGCGATCCAGCCACCGCGACGCCGCGGGCGTCCTCGCCGTGGCAGGTCTGGCACAGGCTCTTGTAGACGGTCTCGCCTTCCTTCATCTGCTCCAATTGCTGGGGCGAGAAGCCGGCGGCCGATGTCGCCGCGGCCGTCGCGATGCGCTGGAGAATACGCTGCCCGATCTCCTGCACGCCGCGCGCCTTGTTCGACTCCATCGTCTCCTTGATGAGAGCCTCGCTCGTCGGGAGCTTGAAGAGGTTCGCGGTCAGGAGCGCCTGAATCACGACGTCGGGATCGCTGTCTCTGGCCATCGCACGGTAGTCGTCGGCGAGGCCCCGGGCCGCTGTCTTGTAGAGCGTTTCGCTGGCGCGGATCGCCTGCACGCGCATCCGCGGGCTGCTGTCCTTCATCTCCTCGCGCACGAGCGAGACGTCGAGGGCACCGAGCCCTTCGAGCGTCCATAGCGCATGGAAACGCGCGACCAGGTTGTCAGACGTGCGGACGATGTTCTGGAGCGCCGGCACGACGGACGTGTCCTGCCGCTGCACGAGGAGCTGCTGCGCCGTATCGCGCCACCAGCCGTTCTGATGGCTGAGATGGGCGACGAGCTGGGCCGGAGTCTCGTCGAGCATGCGCGGACGCGTGGGGTCGAGGGCGAGCGCGGGCATCGCGGGTATTTCCGGCGTAGCCTGCGCGGCCGGACCCGCCGGCGTTGCCGGCACGCCCGGAAGCCCGTCGAACCGCAGGCGCCAGATGCGCCCGTGCGCGATGATCTTGTCGAGCTGATACTGATCGATCTTGCGCCGCAGGTACGATCCCGGCCGCGTCCAGTTCGATTCCTGGATGATGCCGTGATACATGTCCGCGATGTAGACGGACCCGTCCGGCGCAGTCGTGATGTTGACGGGC
Source organism: uncultured Acidobacteriota bacterium (assembly GCA_963771395.1). Lineage (GTDB taxonomy): Bacteria > Acidobacteriota > Vicinamibacteria > Vicinamibacterales > 2-12-FULL-66-21 > DATBJJ01. The sequence goes on from CAVYTY010000016.1 coordinate 44,779, forward strand.
CTGAACAGCGGATCGGTGCTCAGCACGAACTCCGATCCCGGATACACGTTGCGAAGCTGGGTCAGCCCCTCGGTCTTCACGATTCGCGCGCGGCGAATCAACCGGCCGACCGGTTCCGAGACGAGAAGGTCGCCGCGCAGATCCGCGGGGACGCGGTGCGCTCGCACCACGTCGGCGCCCGATGCTGCGGTGAAATGGTTCAATCGCCCGACCGGCATCCGCACGCGGATCATGCCGCCCTGCGTGTCTGACAGCCCCACCTCCGGCCAGACGATCTCGAATCCGGGCTCGTACTGCTCCGGAACCGTGAACGCGCCGTAGTGGATCGGCACCTGGAAGTTCATCGGGCCGCGTTCGCCGCCCGCGTCCATGAACCACATCTTTCCGTCATCGTCCATCGTCACGCCCCACTGCCCGCCGTTCGGCCCCGTGGGCTCCTTCAGGATGCCGTTGGGCGTCCAGCGGATGCGGAAGGCGTTGTAGGTCGTGTAGATCCAGTTGTCGAGGCCCCAGTTGAAGCCTGCCTGCTCGTGCTCGAGGTTGCCGTCGCGGCCGATGCCGATGCCCGAGTAGAAGTGCTCGCGCTTGTCGGCGACGCCGTCGTTATTGGTATCGGTGTACTTGACGATGTCGTCTGACGCCGTTTCGTTCGTCAGAATGCTGTTGCCGTCGAGCGGAACGACGGTGCGCGGGAGCACGAGCTTGTCCACGAAGACCGTCCGCTTGTCGTAGACGCCGTCACCCTTGGTGCTCTCGAAGCGCGTGATCCGGCTCTCGGGCGTGTGCTGGTTGTTGCCGTCCGCGTCGCGCATGTAGGTGGTGAGCTCGGCCACGTACATGCGGCCATTACCGTCGAACCTGATCACCGCGGGGCTGACGACGTCGGGCTCCGCGACGACCAGCTCCAAGCGGTATCCCGGCGGGAGCGTGAAGGTCTTCGCTTGTTCCTGCGGTGTGCGCGCGCTGACTGGAGGCTTGGGCGAGAAGTCCGCGCCCGCGTTGGTCGTCGACGACAGCGTGCCACCGCCACCGCCGCCGCGCCCGCCTGGACCTTGCGGGGGCTGACCAGCCTGGGCCGGTGGCGCACTTGCCTGCGAAGCCGGTGCAGCTGGCGCCGGCGCTTGCGCCAGCACCAGCAGACCGAACATCGGGATCGTGACCGCGGCGAGCTTGATGAGGCTGCCGGAAACACCAGTCGTTCTCATCGCGCGTTCTTTCCTGGGACAATTTTGTTGACGACGAACCGTGACGAAAGCCGGGGCCGTACCTGAATACGATACACCGGCTGTAATCGCTGCTAGGCACGCGGGTCGCGGATTGGGCGCACAGATCTCGCGGATCACCCGCTCACGGGACGCGGATTACGCAGATCCGCGTACCCGCACGGGACGCGGATTACGCAGACGTCTCGCGGATCACCCTCACGGGACGCGGATTCGCGGACTCGCGCACCGCTCACGGGACGCGGATTGCGCGGATCTCGCGGATCACCCGCTCACGGGACGCGGATTGCGCGGATCTCACGGATCAACCGCTCACGGGAGCGTCGGATCACGGATCCGTCACGGCGGATCTCGCGGATTGCCGCGGATCGTCGGAGGAACCAGGTTGGCCGTGAGCGACCCGCCAGTTCCTCTTATCCGCGCAATCCGCGCAATCCGCGTCCCGTGACATGGCGATCCGCGAGATCCGCGTCCCGTGAGATCCGGTGCTTGCCGCCCAGGCTATGGGATCTGGATGATGTGGTAGCATTTTCAGTTCACCCACGTCTCGAGAGTGGCCAGATCGGCGGCCCTGCCTCTGTGATCCATGACGACGATGCCTGACTATGCTTGAACGGGGGACCGTGCTCGTCACCGGCGCTGCCGGCTTCATCGGAAGCGCGGTCGTCTGGGCGCTCAATCAGCGGGGGCACGACCGCATCATCGCCGTCGACCGGCTCGACCGGAGCGAGAAGTGGCGCAACCTCGTGCCGCTGCGCTTCGACGATTACGTCGAGGCCGACGCGCTCCGCGACAAGATCGACCGCGGACTGCTCACGGACGTGCGGGCGGTGCTTCATCTCGGCGCGTGTTCCTCCACGACCGAGACCGACGGCCGATACCTCGTCGAGAACAATTTCGGCTACACGAAGATGCTGGCGGAGTGGTCCATCGAGCACGGGATACGGTTCGCGTACGCATCGTCGGCAGCGACCTATGGCGCGCTCGAGGGGCAGCTCTCCGACCGGCTCGACATCACGCGGCTGCGCCCGCTGAACATGTACGGCTACTCGAAGCAGCTCTTCGACCTCCACGCGTCCACGCGCGGCTACTTCGATCGTATCGTCGGCCTGAAGTACTTCAACGTGTTCGGGCCGAACGAGGACCACAAGGGCGACATGCGGAGCGTCGTCAACAAGGCGTTCCGGCAGATCCTGGAGACGGGGCGCGTCCGGCTGTTCAAGAGCTATCGGCCGGAGTTCGCGGACGGCGAACAGCGCCGCGACTTCCTCTACGTCAAGGACGCCGTCGACATGACGCTGCACCTGCTGGACCAGGCCGACGCGCAGGGGTTGTTCAACATCGGATCGGGCGAGCCGCACACATGGCGCGAGCTCGTCAATGCCGTCTTCAGCGCGCTCGGGCGCCCCGCCCAAATCGAGTTCATCGAGATGCCCGTCGAGCTGCGCGCGAAGTATCAGTACGCGACCGAGGCCTCGCTCGAGCGGCTGCGCGACGCCGGATATCGCCGGCCGACGACCCCGCTCACCGAGGCCGTGCGCGACTACGTCACCCGATATCTTTTGCCCGACCGTCACCTCGGCGACGAGCTGGCAGGCGACGCGACACCCGTTACATAAGGCAGCAACCTCAGAACATGCGCTATCTCATTACCGGTGGATCGGGATTTCTTGGCATCAACCTCGTGCGTTTCCTCCTCGAAGGCGGCCACACGGTCAGATCGCTGGATCGCCTGCCCTTCGATTATCCGGACTGCAAAGACCGCGTCGACGCGATCGTCGGCGACATTCGCGATCGCGCGGCGGTCGACCGCGCGATGCGGGACGTCCAGATCGTCGTGCACTGCGCGGCGGCGCTCCCGCTGTACTCGAAGGCCGACATCATGTCGACCGACATCGACGGTACGCGCAATGTCCTGGACGCGGCGCTGCAGGCGAAGGTGGACCGCGTCATCCACGTGTCGTCCACCGCGGTGTACGGCGTCCCCGACCACCATCCGCTCTTCGAGACCGACCCGCTCATCGGGGTGGGACCGTACGGCGAGGCGAAGATTGCCGCGGAGCGGCTCTGCGTCGACTACCGCGCGAAGGGCATGTGCATCCCGATCCTGCGGCCGAAGTCGTTCGTCGGCCCCGAGCGGCTCGGCGTCTTCGCGCTCCTGTTCGACTGGGCGAGGGATGGGCGGCACTTTCCGTTGCCCGGGCCCGGGAACAACCTCTATCAGCTGATGGACGTCGCCGATCTGTGCGACGTGATCTACCTGACGGCGACCCTCGATCACGACCGCGTGAACGACGTGTTCAACGTCGGCGCGAAGGAGTTCGACACGGTCCGCAACGACTTCCAGGCCGTCCTCGACAAGGCGGGCAAGGGCCGCCGGATCATTCCGATGCCCGAGTTCCCGTCGATGGTCGCGCTCGCCACGCTGCGGACGTTGCGGCTGTCGCCGGTCTACAAATGGGCCTACGGCACCGTGTCGAAGGAATCGTTCGTGTCGATCGAGAAGGCCGAGAAGGTCCTCGGCTTCAAGCCGCGCTACTCCAACAAGGCGGCGCTCCTGCGCAACTACGAGTGGTACCTCGCGAACCTCCACCGCTTCGAGGGGGCGTCCGGCGTCACACATCGCGTGCCCTGGAGCCAGGGCGTGCTCACGATCGCCAAGCGGTTCTTTTGAGCGCCGCTCAGAACGACCATCCCACGGTGGCCGACACGCCAAAGTCGTTCTTCTTCTGGTCGGCCGGCGGCTGGCTGTTATAGCCCGCGAAGGCGTTGACGCTCCAGTCAGGCGCATGCGGACCACGGCCCAATCGTACGCCGAGACGCGGCGGACGTTTCATTTCACCGTCAACCGCGCCTTCATCGTGGGGTGCAGGGTGCAGATGTAGTCGAACTCGCCTTTCTTCACCGTCCTGAACGTCCAGGATTTTTCGGGCGCGATGGTGCCCGAATCGAACGCGCCGGCCTTCGACGTGGCGGTGTGGGGGAAGGGATCCTTGTTGATCCACACCACCGTATCACCAGCGGCGACTGTCAGCAGCTCCGGTTGAAAGGTGGTGCCGTCTATCGTCACCGTATGGGTCTTGCGCTGACGCGCCTGCGTCGCCGCCCCCCGGACCATGTCCGACATCGGGCCGGACACCAGCAGGCCCAGGAAGGCGGCGACGCATACGAGACGCCAGGTGGCGCTCATTCCTGCCGTGATCGTCACAGACGAACCTCGCTAGCTACTTCGCGAGAGCGGACTGGACGTGCTTGGCATGTTCGAGGTGCGCGACAAATGCCGGCCGGACTTTCACGAGGAGTGCCTTCAGCTCCGCATTCGTGGCGCCGGGGATGAGCGTCTTGTCGACGGCGTCGATCACTGCCTGGTGATACGCGACCTCCTGATCGATGTACGCCTTGTCGAACGCCGCCCCTTTGAGCGTCTTCAGATTGGCGATGTTCTTGTCGCCGCCCGCCTTGAGGCTCTTGCTCGTCGGGTTGTCCTCGGGCGTGACCTTCAGCTTAGTCACGAGATCGACCGCCGACTTGTTGACGCCGGTGTGGTCCGTGATCATCTGGTCCGCGAACTTCTTGACGTCGGCGTGGCTGGCCATCGACTTGGCGACCTTCCCGGCGTCGATGTCGACCTGGTTGGCGGTGACGACGATGGACGCGATCTGCGCGTCGGTGACGCCCTGCGCAGAAGCCCCTGCGACCGGTATCAACAACGAACCTGCAACGACGATGACCGACATTTTCATTTGGTAGCTCCTCAAGCTAATCAACTGTCCGTTTCCGCATCCGGCGTCTCGCGTGTCTGTTTTCCGACGTGTCTCTCTGGTCCTCCTACGGACACAGCGGCCGAATGGATTGGCCTATTGGATGCCAGCCGGAACGGCGACGTTCCCGTTGGGTCAGGCAGAGGCTGTCGAGGGAGGGGCACCGGCGCGCGCGAGGGCGCCTGCCACGATACGATCGCATCGCTCGCCCGCGAAACCGAACACCTCGACCGTTGCCGAGTCCATGTCGCGGGCGAGCGCCTCGCGCAGCAGCGCGCGGGCGCGGAAGAGGCGGGTACGGACGGTCGCCGCGGGTATCGAGAGACAGGTGGCGGTTTCCTCGACGGTCATGTCCTCGACTTCGCGCATCACGAACACAGTACGAAAGGCCACTGGCAGCTCATCAATACGGCGTTCGAGGATTCGCCGCACCTCGGCGCGCATCGTCGCATCGGTGGGCGATTCGGCTTTGTCGTCGGCCATGTCGAGCTCCGGCAATTCGGCGTCCTTCCCGCGCCGGGCGCCGAACGGCACGACCACCCGGTCACGCTTCTGTCGGCGCAGCCGCATCAGCGCCTGGTTGATCACGATACGCGTCAGCCAGGTCCCGAGCTGCGAGTCGCCGCGGAAGTCGCCGATCCGGCGGTATGCGTCGAGGTAGGCATCCTGCAACGCATCTTCAGCCTCGGCGTCATCCTTGAGGATGGCGCGCGCCACGCGAAACAGCCTGCCGTTATGCCGGCGCATCAGCGTTTCGAACGCCGCCTGATCGCGGCGCCCGATGCGCACGACGAGGTCTGCATCGCTGACGGGGCTGGCGGCCGGCACAGCGGAGTGGGGTTTGCGAGCCACGTGACTTTCTATCAGATGCGGTCGGGGCCCTGGATGTTCCCGGCGTCAGCTTTCCCGATGAGATCGGCGTCCCGTGACCCGCCAAAGATCCGCGTTATCCGCGTCATCCGCGTCCCGTGACCCGCCGGAGATCCGCGCCATCCGCGTCATCCGCGTCCCGTGATCCGCCGGAGATCCGCGCCATCCGCGTCATCCGCGTCCCGTGTTCCCCCAAAGATCCGCGCCATCCGCGTTTCGTGAAACGCTCCGCGATCTACAGCAGCCTGAACGCCGCGATCACGACGAGCGTCGGCGGCAGCGCTCCAAGCAGGAGTCCAATCGGCCTGATGGCGCCGTCGAAGAAGCGGCTGAGCAGAGCCTGCCCCGCCGGATTTGGCGCGTTGGCAATGACGGTCAGTCCCCCGCCGGTCACCGCGCCCTCCACGATGGCGATCTTGAGCCCTTCGTCGAGGTTTGGCACGAGCGTCGCGAGGTATGTGATGAGCGCGTTGTCGTTGAACGCCGTCAGCAGGGTCGAGCTCAAGAACAGCGGGGTCTCCGACAGATTCGCGAGTACTGGAGCGATCCACCATCCCTGCAGCCCGCCGTGGATGACGAGGCCGGCCAGGAAGAACCCGACGAGCAAGGGCGCCTTGAGGTCGATGCGGCTCTGATACGCGGCCGTGGCCCGAGCGAAACCGAGGAAGATGAGAAAGCCTCCCAGAAAAAGCCCCGGATAGTGCGAGGTGAACACGGTCCACGCCATGAACGTCATGTGCGTCGCCGTGACCCACGCCGGAACCGGCAGCAGGACGGACGTGGAGCCATTGTCTGTCTCGGGCTCCTCGATGTCTGGAAGTGCCGGCCGCATGGCCAACTCGGCGAACTCGCGCCGGAAGATCAGGAAGTACGTCAGCGTCGAGAGCACGATCGCCAGCACCGCCCGCCAGCCGAAGTGCCCGAGCATGAACCCCGTCGTCCAATCCCAGTGCCGCGCGACCATCAGCACGGGCGGCGCTGCAAAATGCGTCAGCGTGCCGCCAATCGACACGTTCACGAAGAGCAGCCCGAGCGTGGCGTACTTCAGTCGCGCGCTCGGCTGCAAATCGTAGAACTGGCGCGCGAGCAGGAGCGCGCTGATGGTCATGGCTGCCGGCTCGGTGATGAACGACCCGAGGATGGGACCGATGATCAGAATGGTGCCCCACCACGCGGCGGGCGTTCCACGCCCGGCGTTGGCTACGCGGCGCAGCGCCGCCTCCGCGAATCCGACAATCGGACGGGTCGCCGCGAGCGCCATGATGACGACGACGAACAACGGTTCCGTGTAGTTGACTACGTCGTTGAAGTAATGGCGCGACGGTTCCCAGCCGACATAGCCGACCATCGCGATGAGGAGCACGATCGCCCAGAGGCCGAAGACGACTTCGACCTCGCCGAGAAAGTGCAGCGCCCCGGCAGCTACGCCCGGCGTCAGGGGCCGTCCGTCGGCGCGGGCGCGCTCGTCGTGTCTGTGCTGGCTGTCGTGCGAGAGCGCGGTGAAGCGCGCCGCCGCGAACGTGTGGACAATGGCCAGCAGGAAGACCGCCGTGGCGATCGCGTTGAACGGTTCGATGTGCGCGCGTTCCCAGAGAATCTGGCCGATGGACTGGCCGCTCGAATCGGGATAGGAAGAAAGGGCCCTGGGGAACTCCTCGAGCGCTTGAGACGCCGACATCACCCCATCACCTTACAGAAGGATGAGCGATCGAACAAACGGGACACGGCGGCAGGGTATTCTTGGGCGTGGGCAAGGAGGAACCCGAGCAGCTCGTCGTCGCCGGCCGCGAGGTCGCGATCTCGAATCCAGGCAAGGTACTCTTCCCTCAGCCCGGCCTCACAAAGCTGGATCTCGTGCGCTACTACCTGGCCGTCGCCGACGGCGCGCTGCGCGGGTCGGGGGGGCGACCCAATGTGCTCGTCCGCTACCCGAACGGAATCGGCGGCGAGTTCTTCTTCCAGAAGCGCGCGCCGCAGTCGCGTCCCCCGTGGGTCGAGGTCGTGTCGCTCAGTTTTCCGTCCGGGCGGACCGCGGAAGAGGTCGTGCCCAGAGACGCGGCCACGTTGGCCTGGATGGCCAACCTCGCCTGTCTCGAGCTGCACCCGCACCCGGTGCGGGCCGAGGATCTCGATCACCCGGACGAGCTGCGCGTCGATCTCGATCCGGTACCCGGCGTCACGTGGGACGCCCTGCGGCAGGTCGCGCGCGTCGTCCAAGCCGCGCTCGCCGACTCCGGGCTCGTCGGCTGGCCAAAGACGTCGGGATCGCGCGGCATCCACGTCTGCGTGCGCATCGAGCCGAAGTGGACGTTTGACGAAGTCCGGCGCGCCGCGCTCGCGCTCGCACGCGACGTCGAGCGCCGCGCGCCAGAGCTCGCGACGAGCAAATGGTGGAAGGAGGAGCGCCACGGCGTGTTCCTCGACTACAACCAGAACGCGAAGGATCGCACCGTCGCAGGCGCGTACTCGGTCCGGCCGACGCCGGACGCCCGCGTCTCGGCTCCGCTCGGGTGGGAGGAGATAGACGCGTGTGAGCCGGGCGACTTCACGCTCGCCACGATGCCCGCGCGGTTCGCGACGCTCGGCGATCGCCACGCGGGGATCGACGAGCGGCCCTGCTCTCTGGAGAGCCTGCTCGAACTTTCCGCGCGACACGAACGCGAGGGACAGGGGGACGCGCCGTGGCCTCCGCAATATCGGAAGCAGGCGGGCGAACCGCCGCGCGTGCAGCCGTCGCGCCGGCGTGTGCCGAGTCGTCCGCTCGTCGAGATTGGCCGAGCCGCGCGAAAGGAAGATGCGCTCGCCGGACTCGAACGATGGCGCGCAAGACACCCCGGCGCTGCAGCGCATCTCTCTCCAGCCGACGTGCTCGTGGATGCCATGCGCGGCCGCTTTCGGACCTGGACGCGCATTCGCGTCAACCTGCAGAATGTGCCGGTCGACCTGCGCCCGCCTCAGGAGCCGCTCGATCCTGACGCGGCGCCGAATGACTGGGAGGGCGTCAGCCCTGACCGCGCGCCGCGCCAAAGACCTTCTCGAGCTCGTAAGGCGCCGTGACCTCGAGCTGATCGTAGCGGCAGTCGGCGGGCTGCCGGTCCGGGCGCCACCGCAGGAACACCGCGGCATGGCGAAAACGATCGCCCTGCAAGTGGTCGTACTTGACCTCGCACACGCGCTCGATCCGCACCGGCTCCCACGAAAGATCCTTACCGGCACTCCAGCGGCTCTGTCCGCCCGGCATTCGGGCGTCGCCCCTGCCGCTCGCGTCCGCCCACTCGCGCCACGGGTGGTTCTCGCGCGCGCGCTCCTGCAACGGCGCGAGTAGTGTCGCCAGCTCCCTGCGCGTCGCCATCGTGAACGACGACGTCACGCCGACATGGTGGAGCGTGCCTTTCGCATCGTACAGACCAAGGAGCAGCGAGCCGACGATCCCCTCGCCGTTCTTGTGCCAGCGGAAGCCGGCGACGACGCAGTCGGCGCTGCGTACGTGCTTGACTTTGATCATGGCGCGCTTGCCTGGCTCGGTACGTGCCGTGCACGGGCTTGGCGATCACGCCATCGAGGCCGGCGCCCTCGAAGCGTTCGAGCCACTCGGCCGCAACGGCGCGATCGCGCGTCATCGGGGTCAGATAGATCGGGGGCGCGCTGCCGCCGAGGAGCGCTTCGAGCTGGGTGCGCCGCTCGGTCTGGGGGTTCGAGCGGAGATCGCGGCCGTCGATCGCCAGGAGATCGAAGCCGACGAAGCCCGCCGGCGTCGCCTCGGCCAGCTTGGCGACGCGCGAGGCCGCGGGATGGAGCCGGAGCTGGAGCGCGTCGAAGTCGAGCCCCGCGGGGGTGGCGATCACAATCTCCCCGTCGACCACGCACCCGTCCGGCAGCCGCTCACGAAAGATCGCATGCAGGTCGGGAAAGTACCGGTCGAGTGGACGAAGGTCGCGGCTCTGGATGAAGACGTCCTTCGCGCCGCAGAAGACAAGCGCGCGAAACCCGTCCCACTTCGGCTCGAAGAGAAACCCGTCGCCCGGCGGCAGAGTGTCAGCCAGCTTCGCCAGCATCGGCTCAACCGGCGGCGCGATCGCGAAATCTGTCACCGGGAACTCAACCGGGACAATCCCCGGGGACACTCAAGGTTGAATGTCCCCGGGAGGTTCTGGCACGCATTTGGCGTGGCATCGGGACCGCCGAGGTCGGGGAATCGTCAGTGCTCGGTTGCAACATCGGAGAGAGGCAGTTTCTGCGAACGATTGTACGCAGAAACTGACATGTTGGGTGTCCCCGTCTTAGACCGGATCTATACTCCGGCATGATTTTCCTTCTTGGGTTCATGCTCGGAGTGTCCGCCGGGCTGCGATCGATGACGCCCGTCGCCATCGTCGCGTGGGCTGCGCAGCTTGGCTGGCCGGATCTCCGCCAGACCAATCTCGGACTCATGGCGGCGCCGGCTACGGCCTGGGTCTTCACGCTGTTCGCGTGCGGCGAGCTCGTAGTCGACAAGCTGCCCTCCACCCCGAGCCGTCTCGCAGCGGGCCCGCTCGGCGTCCGGATCCTCATGGGCGCTCTGTGTTCGGCCACCGCCTGCGCGGCGACGCACCAGTCGATCGCCGTCGGCGCGCTGGTCGGTGCCATCGGAGGCGTGGCCGGTGCGTTTGCCGGCTACCACGCCAGACGACACCTGACGACGAACCTCAAGTGGCCTGCTCTGCACGTTGCCGTCGCCGAGGACTGCCTGGCGATCGCGATCGCCGCATTCGCTGTCTCGCGCGTCCTGTGACGCGGGCCTGTCGTCAGCGTTACGCGCTCACGGGAGGCGGATCTCGGCAATGCTGAATGCTGAATGCTGAGTGCTGAATGCTGAAGTAAATGACGAATTCCGTTCCACCTTCCCCTTCTTACTTCACTTCAGCACTCAGCATTCATCATTCAGCATTGTCGGTACGATCACCCATGGTCCCGTTGTCAGATTTCCGTCCCCAGGGCGTGGTGTTCGATCTCGACGGCACGCTGACCGACAACATGATCTGGCACGCCGACGCCTTTGGACTGTTTCTCGAACACCACGGCCTGCCCGAGATGACGATGGCGATGCGGCATCGGATTGACGGGAAGCGCAACTCGGAGATTTTTCCGATTCTGTTCGAACGCGAGCTGACCGCCGACGAGATTCGCGCGTTCTCGGACGAAAAGGAGAGCGCGTATCGCGCGCTGTCTCGGGAACGTCTCCAGCCGCTCGCGGGGGCCGTGACGCTGCTCGAGCTGTTGGCCGAACGCGGCATCCGAGTGGCCGTCGCGACGTCAGCGCCAGAGATGAACGTCACGCACACGCTTTCGGCGATCGGCCTGGCGGATCGCATCGGCGTCATCACGCGGAGCGACACGGTGCCGCGCGGCAAACCGTTCCCGGATGTGTTCCTGCGCGCGGCGCACGAGTTGGGCGTGGCCCCCGAGACGTGTCTGGCGTTCGAGGATGCGCCGCTCGGCGTCGCCGCCGCGCGCGGCGCCGGGATGCGGTGCGTGGCGATCACGTCGACATTCTCAGCCGAGACGCTGGCGGCGTCGGATGCGCCGCCGGATGCGGCCTATCGCGACTTCGAAGCCTACCTCGAGGGCGACGGGCGCTGGCTTGTGAACTGACGGACTTTAGGTTCAAAGGGTTCAAAGGGTTCAAAGGGTTCAAAGGGTTCATGGGGTTCAAGAGGTTCAGGGGGTTCAAGAGGTTCATGGGGTTCAAGGGGTTCAGGGGGTTCACTCGTGAGGGTTCGGCGATCCGCGAACTACTGGCCGACGAAGAGCGAAGCAAGCAAGCCTATGTCAGCGGCGTTCCCCATCGCCTGATACCCCGCCCGGTTCGGATGCAGGCGGTCGCCGGGTCCGCCAGTCGTGCTGTTGGGCTGAAAGGCGGCGCGCAGACCGCCTGTTTCCGGATCGCGTGTCGCCAGGTCGAAATCGACGACGCCGTCGAACGACCCCTCCGTGCGGATGAACGCGTTCGTCGCCTGCCGCTCGGCGTCCACTGCCGGCGTCCCGTGCGCGGTCGCGCTGCCGAGACTCGACACGATCGTCGCGCCGAGGATCCTGACACCGTGGGCCCGGCTCCGCCTCACGATCTCGCGCATGCCGGCGACGATGGCATCCGCGGTGGTGCCTCCCGCCAGGTCGTTGATCCCTTCGAGCCAGATCACCGCTGACAGTCCGGACAAGCCTGCGACATCCCGATCGAACCGTTCGAGAGCCGACGGACCGCCCGGCACGGGACTCACGGTCGAGTACTTCGCCGGAGAGACCACCCGGTTCCCGCCAATGCCCGCGTTGACGACCGACACGCGGGCGCCGTACCGCTCGTGCAGGCGGCGTGACAGGACGTCGGGCCACCGGTCGTCGCCGTTGAGCGTCGACGCGGTGCCATCCGTGATCGAGTCGCCGAAACAGGCCACCACCACCGTCCTCTCCGGCGCAACGACATCGACGGCGTCCAGGAAGTACCAGGACGTCGTCGTGAACGTGAACCGAGCGTCGCTTTCATCACGGCCGTGGCTGCCGGACCGCGGGGCGGTGAGGTACGAGGTCGTGAGCGCCTTGGCATGCCACGTCATGGGTCCGGTCGACCCGACCGCGTGGAAGCTCACGACGAGCTTCCGTCCAGCCAGCAACGGATCGGCCGCGTTCCTGACGAAGCTCAGATCGATCGGATCGCTCGTCGCTGCGCCACCAGCCGGAATCGTGACCGCGGCTTTGCCCCGTTCGAACCGCACAGGCCGATTCGTCCCGGACGAGATGTTGCCGCCACTACTCTGTAGGCCCACGAAGACATCGTCGAAGCTCACGGGCCGCGCGCCAAAGACATTCGTGAGTCGCAGACGCGCCGTCTTCCCCCAGAGATCCGGCTTGATGATCAGACGGAACGTCTGGTCGACCGCGCCACCGTCGGCTGTCTCGAACGCCGCAGCGAGGTCGGGCTGCGCCGAAGGATTGCCAGAGGGATACGGCCCGTGCGGTGACGCCGCCCACGACGCCACCCACTTCTCGCCTCGTTTCGGTTCCTGGGCCGGCACGCCGGCCCAGCCGGAACCTGCGGCGGCGCCGGCGCCGACGAGAAGGCACATGCGGATGACGGATGACACGCGTCGCTGCTCCATCGGCCTCGTCCTGAAAGTGCCGGAAGCGATGATACAGTGAGCGCAGGCGACGTTCATGCTGCATTTGGCGGACGGCGTGAGAAGGCGGCGAACAACTATGACCTCCACGCGGACGCTGGCCACCGTCGTCATTACACTCTGCCTGTCTTGGGGCCCCGGTGCCGGCGCGCCGGCGCGGACCGCTTCCGAAAACCCGAACAGCCTCCAGAAGGGAGCACCCGTGATCACTCGCGCGAGCGGGACATTCGACGTGAAACTCGAGGTGCTGGCACTGCATGAGAAAGCTCAGGGAGGGCCACTTGCCCGGATGTCGCTCGACAAGCAGTTTCACGGAGATCTCGAAGGGACCAGTCAGGGAGAAATGCTGAGTGCCGGAACCGAGGTGAAGGACTCGGCTGGCTATGTGGCAATCGAGCGCGTCACGGGCACGCTCGGAGGCCGGCGCGGCAGCTTCGTGCTGCAGCACAGCGGCACCATGACGCGCGGCACGCCGCAGCTATCGGTCACCGTCGTTCCAGATTCCGGCACCGATCAGCTCGTCGGTCTCGCCGGCTCGATGACGATCACCATCGTCGACAAGAAGCACTTGTATGAGATCTGGTACACGCTGCCGGGGAGGCCGTAGCGGATGAAAGTTTGAAGTCTGACGTTGGAAGTCTGAAGTGGGAAAGTTCGAAGCGGGAAGTCTGAAGTCGAAGTCCGAAGCGGAAATCAAGACCTCATGGTGTCGTCAGTTCTTGACCGACACAGCCACGTTGTGCCAGCAGCTCACGGCCTCGCCGCGTTTTCGGGCCGGCACGAACGTCCACTGCTTCACGGCGGCGACGATGGCGGTGTCGAGTGAGGGACCGGCCTTGGACCGGCGCAGCAGACTGACGAGGAGCGGATGCCCCGTCTGGGTGACCATGACCCGCACGATCACGACCTCGTTCAGCGAACCGTCCCGCAGATCGTCTGGCACTTGTGGTTCGACGCGAGCCGCCACGCGTGGCAGCTCGTTGACATCGCCCGGCTCGAAGAACGGGCCAACGGCCGCTGCGGGTGGCTCGGGTGCGGGTGCGGGTGCGGGTGCGGGCGCGGGCGCGGGCGCGGCCACTGGGGCCGGCGCAACGACCTCGGGGGCCGGAGCGACCGCCACCGGGTTCGGGACCGCGACCGCCGCCGTCGGCAGGGCGAACGCGGTGGGCTTGGGCGCAGGGTCCGACGGCACTCGCGCAGCAGCGGTACCAGGAGCCACCGCCGCCTTCGACGGCAGGGGGGCGACGATCACGGCCCTCGTCGGCAGGGAAGCGACTGGCACGGTCTTCGTCGGCAGGGAAGCGACTGGCACGGTCTTCGTCGGCAGAGGGGCCGTCACGGCCCTCGTCGGCACCGGGGTCACGGTCACGGTCACGGCAGTCGGCACGGGGGCGGCCTTCGGTGGCGCCTGAACACTACGCTCCGCCGCCGAGGTGATAGCCGGCGTCCGCACGACACTCGGCGGCGTCACTGTACGGGCAGGCGCGACCTTCTGGGTGACCGGCGCCTTGGGCTGATCTTTGCGAACGATCGGCGCTGTCTCCGGTTGACCGAGCCAGAGCCTCCCGAGCGGAAAACCGATCGCGGCCACGACAACGACGACGGCGGCCGCAGCTGCGACTGTTCGCGCACGGCCCGGCTGTCGAGCGGGCGGCACGATGCCAGCGGCGACCGGGCCTGGCGTCACCAGCTTCAGCGTCGTGGGCTGCAAGGGCGCCGCGGACGCCGTGGACGCCGTGGACGCCGTGGCTTCTGCCGGCGGCGCCGGCGGAAGCTCGGCGGCCGGGCGCGCAGGATTTGGTACTGCCACGGCCGCTGGTACCACGGCGGACGATACGGCGGGTGTCTCGCTCTCCCAGTCAGACACCTCTGACGCGATCACAACCGCCGGTGCCACGTCGGTCGCCGACGCGATCGCGGCCTCCGTGGGCAGCGGAAACATCTCGCTCTCGCGCAGCAAAGAAGACGCACGCTGACACGCTGCACACAAGTCGCGGTCCTCGGCTGGGGCACCACAGATCTCGCAGCGGTTGGCAGGGGCGTCACTATCGAGGTGCACGGCGGGAACGTCGTCGAAATCCGCGTCAAATGCGACTGGCGCGGGGATGCGTAGTGTTGGCGGCGAGTCAACCGGCTCGTCCGCGGCAACGCTAACGTCCTGCCATGAGTCGACGGGTACGCGCCCGGCGAAATGATCTTCGAGAATCGGGTGAACCAGCGCCTGCGCGACGCGAACCGCGGGGACCGGTTCAACGGTCGGCGCAGCAGCCCTTTCGTGCAAAGACAGTTTTCGGCCGCAACAGTCGCAGTAGTGGCCTGGAGTCACCGGTTCCGTCTGGCAGTCGTCGCAGCTCACAAAACCTCCCGGGGCAATCGCGTTCGAGCCCACCGGCACTGCCGCAAGGGCCCTGCCAACACCGTCGAGCGTTTCGCGCGTTTTTCCCGGTGATTCTCGCTGTCGTTTGGACAAGCTCCGATTGGCGGACAATTACGTAATTCGGCGCCAAGATTTGTCAGCGGGCTATTCCCAGCGGAAGACTTTCGCGGACAGCGCCGTGCAGATCACGAAAGTGACGATCAGGCCCACGACGTCGCCGACGTGAGCCGCCCACGGATCGTTGGCGAAGATGCCCTTGAGGAGCGACACGGCATAAGTGATCGGCACCGCTCGCGCGACGACGTACAGCGCCGGCGGCAGCGAATCGAGCGGCATGAAGAGTCCCGACACGGCCACCATCGGGTAAAGGATGGCCGCGCCAATCGGCTGGGCGAACCGCGCGGTCGGAACCACGCTGGCAATGAGGAAACCCATCGAGATGATGCTGAGCGTGCTCAGCAGGAGCGCAAGCGTCAACCCCGCCACTGGCACGTCGAGGTTGGTCGGATAGTAGCGTTTGCCGGCCAGGACGATCAGGGACAGGGTGACCACGGTCAACAGCAGCTTGACGACCACATGCGCGCTCAGGATCGTGTACGGCCGCAACGGCGTCGCGCGGAGGCGCTTGAGGATGCCGCCTTCGCGATAGATCGAGATGATCGTGACGAGCGACATCACCGCGCTCAACACAATCAGCAGCACCGCGAAGACCGGCACGTCCACGCTGACCGACACGCCCGGCGGTTGACCCGCCGCCGTCCGCCGGCCGAGCGCCCGGCCCAGGACGACGAACGCCACGACCGGAATCAGGATCGTTCCGGCGGCGCCGAGCGGCTCACGCAGGAAAATCTTGAGCTCGAGCCACGTCAGTCGGAGGAGACCTCGAAACAGCATCAGTGATCCGTCAGCCGCGTACCGAGTGCCCGGTCAGTTTCAGGAAGACGTCCTCGAGGGTCGGGAGGACGGTGCGAAAGTCGGTGACGTGAATCCGATGCTCGGCGAGACACTGAATCACGCGGGCCACGAGGTCGTCTCCCACGCCGTGAACCGTGCAGCGCCCGTCCTCGCCCGTCACGCCGAGGACGCCCGGGATCGCTCGAAACCGTTCAGCGGCGCGTTCGTCGCCGGTGGCCACCATGATCGTGCGCTCCTTGCAGTGCCGGTCGACGAGACCGAACGGCGTGTCGACGTCGATGATGCGACCGCGGTCGATGATGGCCACGCGGTCGCACAGCCGTTCGGCCTCCTCCATCAGATGGGTCGTGAGAAACACGGTCTTCCCGCGCGAGCGGATGCCGCGCACGAGCTCCCAGATCGCCCGCCGCGCCTGCGGGTCGAGTCCGGTCGTCAGCTCATCGAGGAACACGACCTCGGGATCGTTGATGAGCGCGAGCGCGATGAACAAACGCTGCTTCTGGCCTCCCGACAGCGTCATGAACCATGCGTTGCGCTTCTCAGTCAGACCGAGCTGCGCGAGCAGGTGATCTCCGTCGAGCGACGCCTTGTAGAGCGAGGCCCAGAGGTCGACCGCTTCCCACACCTTGATCCGCTTCTGCAGCTGCGCTTCCTGAAGCTGCACGCCGATGCGTTCCTGCAGTGCATACGCGTCCCGGATCGGATCGAGCCCCAGGACCGAGATGGTGCCGACGTCCGGCCGGCGCAACCCCTCGACACACTCCATGGTCGTCGTCTTGCCGGCGCCGTTCGGGCCGATCAGGCCGAAGATCTCTCCGGCCTGGACCTCGAAGGAGACGTCTTCGACGGCGACCGTCCGGCCGTAGGTCTTGCGAATCCCCGAGACGCGAATGATCGGCTGGGCGGTCATGCATACGCTACTGAATCACGACATACCGCCAGAGCCGTGCTACCTCCTTGGCGTCGACGTACTTGCCAATCTCTTTCTCGAACTGCGCCTTGGTCTTCCAGGGGCGGTACTCCTTGAACTCGTGGACCATGCGTTTCCCTGCGCCCGGAATGCTCAGGATGTCCTCGTCGGTCGCCGTATTCAGGTTGACGGGGATGAAGACGTACTGCTTCAGACGATCGGTTTCGGGCTGCCCGACGTACTTGCTGATCTCCTTGTCGAACTGGCTCCACGTCTTCCACGGCCGGTACTCGGCGAACTCGTGGACCATGCGCTTCCCCGCGCCCGGAATGAGGAGGATTTCCTCAGGCGTGCCGGTGTCGAGGTTCACGTGAATGAACGTCTTGCCGTAGAGCTCGGTCAGCTGCGCGGGCGTCAGCGACTGGCTCGTCAGGAAGGCGTTCAGTTCCACGACGCTCGCGAACGGACGCTTCTCGAGAAGTCCCTTCACGATGGCCGGCGTCATGTGCGGCAGCGACAGCAGGTCCTTCTCGATCGCGGTGTTGGCGTCGCTGATGGCGCCCTTCCCCACTTGCCCGTCCACGGCCGCGCCCAGGCTGAAGGCCAAGACGACCATGGCAACCGCCGCCATCTTCACTGAAAAGGTACCGAGTCATTGACAGCTCCTTATAGTGGTTACAAGTTCCGCGAACGAGACGAACCATCGAGACGAAACGTACAGGCAAGCCCGAGGAGGCCGAGCAGAGCCATGTTGCCAGGCGCGAGCGCCGGCGGGGCCTTGGCCCGGACGACGCTCGAGAACAACGCAAAGCCGCTCAACGAGGGATCCATCTCGAGCTTGAACTCCATGTTGGCGCGGTAGTGGAGCACGCTGCCGGTGGCGCCGCTCAGCATCATCAGCAGCATGGCGCCTCGAAACAATCGTATCGCCGAGGTCCTGGCGCGGGTCACCAGCATCACGACGGTGGCGAGCACCGCAACCGCGAGCACGACCAGAGGAATCAGCTGCCAGCCGTCTTCATCATGCCCGATCAGCAACAGCTCCGTCGCGGTGCCGACGGCCCCGAACAGCAGAATCCCGAGCAGCAGTCGTCTCAGCGTGACGAGCGTCGCGAGAAGTGAGGCGTCGGGCATCGGGATGTAAACTCGCGGCGCCCTTCATTTATTGCAGACCGGGACGCGCGACGCAACCCCTCGCTCAGCAATGCTGAGTGCTGAATGCTGAAATAAAGGTCGAAGACGAGTTCGACCTTCAGCATTCAATTCAGCATTCAGCACTCGGCATTCAGCATTTTCGTGATCAGTCTGCGCGCAGCGCCTTGATCACGTCGACGCGCGAGGCGCGCGCGGCCGGCATCAGGGACGCGAGGATCGCCGCGGCGATGAGAATCGCCGCGGCGCCGGCGATGGGCAGGGCTCCGGGAATGCGGACATCCGGGATGTAGGCGCCGACGATGCGCGCCAGCGCCAAGCCGCCGACGGCGCCCGCGGCGATGCCGGCGCCGGCAATCACGCCGCCCTCTCGAAGGACGCGCGTCAACAGGTGCCGCGGCGCGGATCCGATCGCGAGTCGAATCCCGAACTCGCGCGTCCGGGCGCTCACCGAGAACGCCAGCACGCCGGCGACGCCGACCACGGCAATCGTCAGCGCCACCGCCGCGAACCCGCCGAAGACGAGCGCGTTCAGCCGATCCGGTGCCAGCACTTCGGCGCGGACGTCGTCGAGCGTCGCGGGCTGCTCCACTGGCTGTTCCGGCGACAGCTCTCGAATGACGCGCGTGATCGGAGGAACCAGCGCATACGGATCGGTGCGCGCGTGAACGAAGAGCCGGCCCCCGCCGATCTCCTGCTCGAACGGGTGATAGACGCTCAAGGCCGGCCCCGGCACCACGTTCTCGTCGTCCACGTCGGCGGCGATGCCGACGATCCGGCGGGGGGCCGTGCTCACGTCGATGAACTTCATGACCGGATCGGTCCAGAGCAGGCGACGGTTCAGCGCGTCCCTCGTCTCGAACATGCGCTGCGCCAGGCTCTGGCTCACGATGACGACCGGCTCGGCGCCGCGGCGATCGGCCTCGGTGAAGTCGCGGCCGGCAATGATCCTCACGCCGAGCGCTCTGAAAAACCCCGGCGAGATGGTACGGAACCGCGCGCGCGGGTCCTCTTCGCCGTTCGCTTTCGCATACCCCTCGACCGAGAACTCGAAGCCGGAGCCGAAGGTCCCTGCGTCGCGCCACGGCACGATCGTGCCGATGGCGACCTGCTCGATCCCCGGCAGCTCCGCGATGCGCCGCAACGCCTCCTTGTAGAAGGCGGCCGTCTGTTCCGGCGGGCGCGAATAGGAGATGAGGGGCACGTTGATCACGAGCACGTTGTGCGTGTTGAAGCCGGTCGGCGCCATCTGCAGCGCCACCAGCGCCGTCAGGAGCATCCCGGCGCCGGCGAGGAGCACGAACGACGCGGCGATTTGCGTCACGGCAAACAGCCGCAGACGGCGGTTCGTGCCAGACGTGATCCGCACGTTTCCCGTCGACAGGCCGAGCCCGCTCGCGCCTTCGGCAGACGGCAGGCGCGGAACGAAAGCCAGGACGACTGCCGCGGCCAGCGCCAGGCTCACCCCGACCCACAGCAGGCTCGAGTCGACAGTCAGGTCGAGCGCGCGTACGGAGAAGCGCGCGGCATACCGTGCCAGGATGGCCACCATCGGCCGCGCCAGCGCGACGCCGAGGATCGCCCCCGCCCCGCACAGCAGCAGGCTTTCGGCGAGGAGCGTCCGACGCAGCGCACCGGCGCTCGCGCCAAGCGCCGCGCGGATGGCCAGCTCGCCTTCGCGGCGTACCGAGCGCGCGAGAATCAAGTTCGCCACGTTCGAGCACGCGATGATGAAGACGAGGGCCGACGCGGCGAGGAGCACCAGCAAGACGGTTCTCGCCGGCGAGACGATCTGATCGCGCAGCCCGACGGCGTCGATGCGAAAGTCGGCCGATGCGGGGTACGCCTCGGGATGTTCCTTGAGGATCGCGCCGTGGACCGCGCGCAGCTCTGCGCGCGCGGCCGCGAGGTCGGCCCCGGGCGCGAGACGGCCGAAGAGCTCCGTCATCCGATGCACCCGGCCGTCAACCATCGTCGCGGACAGATGGTGCGGACTCGTGACGACGTTGGCGATGATCTCGGTTTCCGATGGATATGGGACGGACGGCTCGAGGACGCCGACAATCGTCGCCGCGCGGTCGCCGAGCCTCACGGCTTTTCCAATCACCGACGGGTCGCTTTGCAGCGTGGTGGTCCAGAACCGGTGGGTCAGCACCGCAGCGCCGGCAGCGTTCGGGCCATCGTCGTTCGACCCGATCAAGCGGCCCAGCACCGGCTGGAGTCCCATCACCTCGAAGTACGACCCGCCGACGACCCCGGCGCGGACCACGCGCGGCTCGCCGAGGCCGATCATGGTGAACTCGATCGTGGAGAAATCGCCGAACGCGTTGAGCGTTCTGACGCGCGCGCGAAGGTCCTGGATTTCGGGCACGGAGAAGACGGCATTCTCCACTCCGACGCCGGGCGCGCTCTGGCGGATGTAAATCAGCCGATCTTCGTCGCGGTTGACGAGTGGCCGCAGGAGGACACCTCGGACGACGCTGAAGATGGCCGCGTTGGCGCCGATGCCGAGCGCCAGGGTCAGGACCACCGTGATGACCAGGCCCTTGACCCTGGCCAGCGACCGAATTGCACACCGGAAATCGGAGAAGAGGCTCATATTCACCCTATTACGCGTCTCGGACGTCTCAAATACTACAGGAACGCCGGGCCGCTCATCCCGTCCCTGCACTTAGTCGTCGAACGAGGGGCGGCTGAATCGACAGGGGCCTGGCGTCTTTCTTCGCGGTGCGGATTTCCGTGCGGCCGCCGACTCAACCGCGTGGCGCCGGATACTATACGTATGAAGCCCTCCGGTGTTTCGTCAAAGTCGCTGCCCGGGTGTTTTCGATACCGGAGGCGACCGGGCCACGGGTGAGGCGCGGCAGACGTCCGCGCGATGATCGATGGAACGATCGGACACACATCGTGTCCGGCACAGATACAGATTATGTCCAGCACACTTCCGTCCGCAGAGGCGCTCCTGCTCCAGTCGCTCGTCAACGCGACCGACAAGGGCATCGCCAGCCGCGTGCTGGCACGGAGTGCCGGTGGCAACCTCACCATCTTCGCCTTCGCCGCCGGCGAGGAGTTGAGCGAACACACGTCGCCCTTCGACGCGCTCGTGATCGTGCTCGAGGGTGCGTTCGTCCTCACGATCGGGGGACAGGAGGTTCTCGCAGAGCCGGCAACGATCGTGCGCATGCCGGCCGACGTGCCGCACGCCGTCCGTGCGACCGAACCGTCGCGCCTGCTGCTCATCATGCTGCGGGAGCTGAAGCCAGAGTGACAGAATGCTTGACCCGTTGCACGGCTCGTCCTGGAGCTCGCCCGGCACGGTCGCCGGCTTCGCGCAGTCCGCGTCAAATGCGACGTTGATGCGGTTCGCTGCCGGGGAGCGCGCACGCGGCGCCGCGCGCGCGCTCGACATCGGCTGCGGGGCTGGCCGCAACGCGGTTCCGCTCGCCAGCCTTGGCTGGAAGGTCGTCGGGGTCGATCTGTCCGGGCCGATGCTGGACGCCGCGGCCGGGCGGGCACGTGCGGAACGCCCGGCCGGCAGCCTGAGCCTGGTGATGGCGCCCATGGAACATCTGCCGCTCGGGTCGGATTCCGTGGATCTCGTCATTGCGCACGGCATTTGGAATCTGGCGCGATCGGCCGCGCAGTTCCGCGGCGCCGTTCGCGAGGCTGCTCGCGTGGCCAGGCCCGGCGCCGGACTTTTCGTCTTCACGTTCTCGAGGACGACGCTGGCGGAGGGAATTGAACCCGTTGCCGGGGAGCACTTCGTCTTCACCGAGTTCTCGGGTGAGCCGCAGTGCTTCCTGACAGACAAGCAGCTGCTCGGGGAGCTCCAGGAAGCGGGCTTCCTGCCAGACAGCTCCGTTCCTCTGACCGAACACAATCGGCCGCGACCGGGCTCGCTCCGCGCCGGGGGATCGCCGGTCATCTATGAGGGGGCGTTTCGCCGCGCCGCCTAGTGGCCCGGCCACTAGCACCGTACGAGTTGGCGCAGCACCTCGATGAGCACCGCAGGCAGGTCGTCGGCTTTGTGCAGGACGGCGAACCCGGCGCGGCCAAAGATCCGGCTCGCGTAGCGCGGCGCCTCCCGATCGACGGTCAGGCAGAACACCGTCACTCCCTGCCGCCGCGCCTCGGCTACCGCCTGACGTGTGTCTTCCACCCGTACCGGCCCTCGTAGACATCGACGTCATTCGGCTTGCCATCAGAGAGGATGAGGAGGAGGCGGCGTGACGTCCGCTCGCGGCCGAGCGCGGCGGTCACGTGCCGGATGGACGCGCCCATGCGGGTATAGCGGTCCGAGTCGAGCGCGGCTATCCTTCGCTCGACGGCGAGGCTCCGGCCCTCCGCGAACGATTTCAGCGTCAGCACCGACACGTCGTCGGCGCCCTCGCCAGAGAAGGCGAAGATTCCGTAGCGGTCGCCGAGCGCATCGAGAGCCTCGCACACGACGAGAAGAGCCTCCTTCTCCACATCGACAATGCGCCGGTTGCTGGAGACCCAACCGTCGGTGGATGCACTGACGTCGGCCAGCAGCGCGACAGCCAGCTCGCGACGCGATGGACGGCGCTCGACATACAGTCGGCCGTCCACGGTGGCTCCGGCGCGAATGTCGGCGCAGGTGCTGACCCATGCGGCGAGGTCGGGCTCGGAGCCGTCCGGCTGACGATTCAACCTGACGTGACGGGGTCGCAGGCGCTCGAAGCGCGCTCGCACGCGACGCGCGAGCCGCGCATGACGCGCCATGGCCGCGGTGACCCACGCGGCGTCGCCGAGCGGAGCCACCGGCTCTTTCAGGATCACGCCCCGGTGACGGTAGGCTTTCAGCCGGTAGTCCCACTCGGGATAGACGAGGCCGCAAGGCCTGGCAGGAGCGACCGTCGGCCCTTCGGTGCGTTCGAGCTCTTCTCCACCGCGCAGCACCTCCCGGGCCTGTCCGGGCGTGCGCACCACGCGGGCCTCCGGCAACTCCGAGAGCGAATCCGCCAGTTCCTCTGGATCGGCGGCATCATCGCGATCGGCCGGCCGCTGGAGCCCGCACGCATCTTCGACGCTCTCCTGCGGCTCGTCGGCGCGAATCACCCACGTGCCTGCGCTGTTGTCATCCTCGTCCTCGGCCGCTTCCCGCACACGGGGACGGCGGCGCATCTCGGACACGCGCGTCTGCCGGGTCTGACGCGGCGCCTCCCCTTCCTCCGTTCCGTGCTGCGCGACGGGCCCTATCGGCTGCGAAGCGGCAAGCACCCGACCCCAGTACCATGGAAGCACGACTCGGCGATACCGCCGCGGTACGGCGCGGGACGTTTGCGACCGCGCCCATGCGAGCGAGTGCTCGATTGAGTCGTCGCGGATCGAGCGGAATGGTGGCGTCAGGGGATCGGCGGCGAGGAGCGCCTGAACCTCCCGCTCGACGGCGGCGTCCGACGCGGACGCGCCGCGACGCGCGCGGCGTCCAAGCACGTGCGCACGCGCGGCAACCAGCGCGGGCACCAGTCCCGGTACCTCGGTGGCAATCCAGCGATCGATCGTGGCCGCCTCCGCCAGGCGGAACCAGTCCTCGGTCTCGCGATTGTCTATCCGAGCGAACACGTGCGTGCCGCGCACCAGCCGCACTGCCTGTTCCACGGCGAGGAGGCGGTAGAGACTCATCGCGTCCTGCCCCCTCGTCGTCTTCGGGAGCACCGGTGGCAGATAGACGCGTCGCCCGTCCGTGCCGGACAACAGCGGTTCGTCAGCGCGGTGATGCGACCGCCCGTGCCGAACGCGCGAGAGCCAGCTCGCTGGTGCCGGCGGTTCCATCGGCGCGACGGCAATCGATGTCTGAAACAGGGCCGTCAGGAACATCTCGAGCCGCGCCCGCACGCTGGTCAGCGGGATGTGGCGATCCGAGGCGGATGTCCCGTAGCGCTGCCACGCGTCCCGCGCGAGCCGCGTCGCGAAATGCGCACCCTCGAGAATCAGTTCTTCGGGTTCAGCCATACGGTGCGCTCAGAGGTCCAGATTCTTTGGTCGCCATGTGACCTCCGCCAAGAGCGGGAGATCATCTGAGGGACTGCTGTCCGGCCGCTACGACATCGTCGCGCTCACCAGGTCGTGCATGGCGGCCAGCAGATCCGGGTCGTCGGTCAACGGGCCAAGGAGAGCCGCGTGGCAGGCCGCTCGTATCGGAATGCCGCCCGAGACGAGACGGGCCGTCGCGACGATCAGACGAGTGCTCGGTACTTCGGCGAGGCCACGGTCGCCGAGCTGCCGCAGACGATTGGTCAGCGTCACGAGCGCCACCGCCGTGTCGCGCGCGACGCCGCCCTCGTGGGCGACGATCTCGGCCTCGCATTCCGGTGCGGGAAACCCGAACTCCAGCGCGACGAAGCGCTGGCGCGTGCTGGGCTTGAGGTCCTTGAGGCCGTGCTGATAGCCCGGGTTGTACGAGACGACGAGCTGGAAGCCTGGCGCCGCATCCAGAATCTCTCCCGTCTTGTCGAGCGGCAGGATCCGTCTGTCGTCGGTCAGCGGATGGATGACCACGACCGTGTCCTGACGAGCTTCGATGATTTCGTCGAGGTAGCAGATGGCGCCACGCCGGGCGGCCAGCGTGAGCGGGCCGTCGAGCCACACCGTGTCGCTCCCTCGAATGAGATAGCGTCCGGTGAGGTCGCTGGCGGACAGATCGTCGTGACACGCGACCGTCACGAGCGGCCGTCCCAGACGCCACGCCATGTGCTCGACGAAACGCGTCTTGCCGCAGCCTGTCGGTCCCTTCAACATCAACGGCAGTCCGCGGGCGTGGCAGGTTTCAAAGACCGCGATTTCGTCGGCCGTCGGCAGATAGAATGGCGCCTCCGGCCCGGGGTAGCGCAAGCCATCGTGACGCTCTCCGGCCAGCAGGTCGCCGAGCTCCTGGCGTCCGGCGTCCGTCCTGTTGCGGTCGCTCATGCCGGTGTCGGAGCAGTCCGCGCCACCGCTTCGCCGTGGGCACGCTGGCGCGGCGCCAGGAAGAAGAAGTCCCACAGGAAGAGCGCCACGCCCGCAGTGAACAGGATCCCCGTGCCGACGAGCATCAGGAAGTGCACCTGGATTTTCGACTGCGTTTCAAGGTAGCCAAGCCCGAGGATCCGTTCGAGGTAGACCTGTCCGATCCCTGCCGCGGCAAACGCCATCGTCATTCCGAACATACCTCCTACCTGCAGCCAGAACGCCCACAGGCCGGTCTTCGTCTCCCGCTGGGACTCCGAGTGCCCCATGATCGCCGGCATCGCATACGTGATGACCGCCAGGACGATCATCACGTAGGCGCCAAAGAAGGCCGAGTGGCCGTGCATCGGCGTGATGAGCGTCCCGTGCGTCCACCTGTTGACAGCCGGCCACGTGTGCGCGAGCCCGAGCAGGCCGGCGCCAAGCGCCGAGAAGATCGCGCTCCCGAGCGTCCAGTGCAGGGCCAGCGTGTTCGGATGCGCGAGACCCGATCGACGGATCGCCTGGTACGCGTAGGCGGACATCGCGACGAAGACCAGAGGCTCGAGCGCGGAGAAGAAGCCGCCGAGCGGAAGCCAGTACCGAGGCACGCCAACGAAATAGTAATGGTGCGCCGTGCCGAGGAGACCCGAGATGAACGTCAGGCCGACGATGACGTAGAGCCACTTCTCCATGACCTCGCGGTCGATGCCCGACAGACGAATCAGCAGATACGCGAGCAGCGCGCCCTGAATCATCTCCCACACGCCTTCGACCCACAGGTGGACCGTCCACCAGCGGTAGAAGATGGCCACCGTGTAGTTGTCGAACTCGAGCAGGGACGGCAGGTACAGGATGGCCGTGAGTGCAAGGCCGGCCATCAGGACGCCTTCCGTGGTCGTCAGGCGTTTTGCCTTCCAGATCGTCATGCCGAGGTTGTACAGGAACATCAGCATGACGACGACGATCGCCAGCTTCACCGGCAGCGGCTGCTCGAGGAGCTTGTTCCCCGCCGTCCAGCCAAAGAGGTACCCGACCACGGCCGTGACGCCGGCCACGGTCCACAATCCGAGCGCGATGTACGCCATTCTGGGGCTGTGCAGCTCGGCTCGCGATTCCTCGGGCACGAGCCAGTACGCCGCGCCCATGAAACCGGTGAGCACCCAGACAATCAGCAGGTTGGTGTGAATCGCCTTCGTGACGTCGAAGGGCAGAAGGTTGATCAGGGGATCGGGGCCGAGGTACTTCACGGCCGACAGCAGCCCGAAAGCCATCTGAAGGCCGTAGAGGAGCAGCGCCACGATGAAATAGGGATAAGCGACGGCCTGAGTGCGATAGCGCATCTCTGGTGCTCCTCTCACTTGAACGTCGCAAGGTAGGCGACGAGCTGTTCGATTTCCTCGGGCTTCAGGATGGTCGCCAGGGGCGGCATGATCGACAGGCCTCCAGCCGAGAAGGTCGGGCCAGGCACGACGTACGCATGCGGGCTCACGATCGATTCGCGGATGTACTCTGCCGCCGATTTCGCCGCGCCTTTGTACTCCGGACTGGCGACGATCGTCGCCCCGCGCGTCCCCATGCCGGCCAGCGACGGCCCGACGAGGACCACGCCTTCGGTGAGCGAGTGGCAGCTGAAGCAGGCCGGAGGCGACCGGCGGAACAGGGCTTCCCCGAGGGCCACCGGGTTCGACGATGCAGGTCCAGCGGCGGCGGCGCCGGTTCCCTGCGGCATCGCCGCACTCACGACGATCGGACGAGGCGGCCAGTTCTGATTGTCGATGTTGGAGACCCACGTGAGAAACGCGATGAGCTCGGTGATCTGCTGGTCCGACAGCCGCAGGTTGGGCATCAGACGCCCGTGCCGCTCTTCCGAATAGAACCGCGAGGGGTCCTGGAGAAACTGCCGCAGGTACACGTCGCCCCGCTGCTGTGTAATCTTGGTCAGGTCAGGTGCGTAGTAGGCGCCCTCTCCGAGCAGCGTGTGGCAGTTGATGCAGTTCTTGCGGTGCCAGACGTGCTTGCCGGCAATGACGTCAGGCGTGATGGCGTCCGAGTGGGTCAACTCGGCGAACTTCATGTGGCTGTCAATCGTGAGCCCGACGAAGATCGTCGCGAAGAGGGTCGTGCCGATCACAAAAAACAATCGCGTTTGCCGCTTGGTCATTCGGACCTCACATCCGGAACCGAAGCGCAGTGGCACGGCCACCGCGGCTGCCCAACCCTCTTCAGGGTCGACACACAGACGGGGTCAGACGCCTATCCGCGAGAAGTTGACGATGCCGATCCACGCCGCATAGGCCACGGCGGCGACCATGGTGACGACAATCACGACACAGAGCGTGCGAGTGAGCGCCTCAGAACGAGGGGCAGAAGAAGCAACAGCCACAGCAATCCTCCTCAGGACCGGAAGAGTGCGACCGATGTCGAGAGCGGACCCGTGTGGATGCCATCCACAGATCCGCCCGGCTTTGGACACCACGCAGCTCATCGGGTGCAAAAAAACGCAGCCTACATGGGCTCGCCTGACGATGCTGTTCAATTCTGCACACCCTCGCGCGACAGTCGTGTGCCGGGTGAATTCCCCGCCCGCTCGGATGACGGGAGTGGTGGATGGCGGCCGTGGACGATCAGCTGGACGAACGGCGCTCTTCGGCTGCGGCGAGCCATCCGCGCCGGAGGTCGCCGTCGGGAACACCCGAGAGGTACGGCTTGATGTCGAGCACCGGCGTACCATCGAGCATGTCGACGCCGCGCACGTGCAGCCGTGGACCGTCCCGGCGCAGCAACTGCACGACGGTCAGGCCAATCGGGCTCGGACGGCGCGGAGACCGCGTCGCGAAGACTCCGTGCGGCCGGTCGTCGCTCGGCGGGTACGCGATGAGGTCGTACCCGTCCGTGCGATGAAAGTGCCACAGCACAAAGAGGTGCGAGAAGCCCTCGATGTCCAGCAGCCCGGCCTCGAATCGCGGATCGATCTCGACGATACCCTCGGCGTCGTGCTTCGCGCCGGGCCCCTTCGGGATCTCGGCGGTCGCGCCGAACGGCGTACGCATCGCGCCAATCGGCATCATCGTCACCTCCATGGTTCGTGGTATCTATTTCGTTTTCTCATTTTTCAGGCGGACGTTGCCAGCCGCTACCGAAACGGCATCGACAATACTAGTGCGATACAGAGGCGGACGTTCTTCGACATGATCCCGGCCGCACGTGTGTTGGTCTCTCTGCTCCTGGCAAGCGCCGCATGCCGCGGGACGCCGTCTCCCGACAAGACCGTCCGCTATCCCCTGACTGGTACTGTTGTCAGCGTCGACCGGGCCAGGACGCAACTCGTCGTCGCGCACGACGCGATCGAACGCTTCATGCCGGCCATGACGATGCCCTTCGCTGTCGCCGGCACGTTCCCGGCCGTGCAGCCCGGCGACCACGTCAAGGGGACCATCGTTCTGCGCGATGACACCACTCGGCTCGAAGAGATTGTCGTCACGAAGAGGGCGAGTGGTCCGATTCTGACCTCGTCCCCCGCACTCCCGGGACCTCCAATCGGGGCCGAGGTGCCCGACTTCAAGCTGCGCAATCAGGACGACAGACCGATTCACATTCACGAGTTCAGGGGCCGGGTCCTGTTGCTGACATTCATCTACACCCGGTGCCCGCTCCCAGACTTCTGCCCGCTCATGATGAAGCACTTCGCCGCGGTCGAGCGGAGCCTGGCTTCGAGGCCCGACCTCTCGCCCCTGGTGCACCTGCTCGGGGTCAGCATCGACCCCGACTACGACACACCTGAAGTGCTCAGGGCCTACGGGAAGGGCTTCCTCGCGGGACCAAGCCCCTTCGCGCGCCTGGACCTAGCGACTGGAGCACCTGCCGAGATCCACGGGATGACAACGTATTTTGGTTTTGGCCTGGCCTACTCGAAGGACGCCGCCCTGATCACTCACGGGCTGTCCACTGCTATCATCGGCGCCGATGGGCGCATCGTGGCCCTGCTGCCATCCAATGCCTGGCGCCCCGAGGAGGCACTGGACGCACTGGATACGTATCTCCGTCAACATCGTCGATGAAGGGAAGCACGATGAGTTACTGCAACAGACGATCGTTCCTGAGCGTTGCCGGACTTGCGGCCGGGACCGGAGTGTTCGGTTTCGAGGCCGGGGCCCTGAATCTGTGGTCCGCGCAGCAACCACCGAACTTTCCAGACGAGATACTGAACCCGGTTGAGGTGAGCGGCGAGGAGGCAGTGCCGATCATTGGCCGGCTCCCCGGCGCGCGCCGCATGTATGTACTCCCTGCCGAAGGTGGCGAACATCACCTCGTCGGCAGCCAGGTGATGACGCGGATCGCCAGACCGGCTGAGACCGGCAACGTCCACGAGCTCGCGACGTTTGCCGGCAGAAGCGGCGCGTCGATGCCGAGGCATGTCCACCTGAGCAGCCATGCGGCACTGCTCGTCATGAGCGGAGAGGTCGAGGTCGAGCTCAATGACCAGCGGTGGCGAATGATGCGTGGCGACTTCGCCAACATCCCCCCCGGTACGGCCTACGGTTGGACAATGCGCTCCGACCGATCGCAGATTGCGCTGTTCACGATGAACGATCGCGTCGGAGCCGCGTTTGCGGCGATGGGTGCCCCCTCTGGCAACGCGACCGTGCCAACCGGCGTCGATCACGTCATTCCGCCCGGGAAGCTGGCGGAGGCCTCGTTCCATGGAGACTTCCAGCTCGCGCCCGCTGCGCAGCAGCCGGAGCCGGTGCGAGTCTCAAACCTCGTCCTGCCGCTCACGCCGGGGCCCTACGTGCTTGCCGATGGGGGCGGGGAACGCTTCGGCGGGAACACGTTCCTCGCCAGGAACGCCAATACGAGTGGGCAATTCCTGTTTCTGATCACGGAAGGCGGACCAGGAGGCGGTGTCGGCGCCCATTTCCACGCGCGCCATTTCGAGAACTTCTTCGCGCTCGATGGCGAGACGCTCGGCTGGGCCCAGGGAAAGGCGGTCCCGCTCAAGACCGGCGACTACTTCCAGGCGCCACCGCGAAACCTGCACGGCTTCAAGCTCACGCAAGCCTACAATCGCTTCGCGGCCTTCCTCACGCCCGGTATCTTCGAGAGCTTTTTCACTCGAGGTGGTCCCGGCCAGAACGGTGCAGGCCCCCGCGGCCGCGGAGCGGGGGCGGATGCAGGGCCGCGTGGAGAAGGGGGACGCGGCGGCGGGCGTGGAGGCCGCGCGGGTGGTGGAGGCGCCGACATGTTCCGGGCACTTCAGATGAGCGGCAGGGGCCCGGACGGCTATCCGCTGGACGTGCATCCGGCCAAGCTCCCGCTTCCGCCGCAGGATCCCATCTGGACCGAGGGACAAGGCCGAGACGACGTGGTGCAGCGGGCTGCCGTGCTGGCGCATGCTCAGGCGATCTGCGGGGTTCCGGTCAATCGCGAGATCACTCCGGAGCTTCGGCGAGCCCTGGCGCTCAAGCCGAAGGCGGACGCATTCATCTGAGAACGTCAACCGATGACCATCAATCGACGTGCGCTGATTATCGCCGCCGCCGCCATGGCGCTTGGAGCGCAGGACTCTGCAAGCTCGGCGGCCCAGCCATTCGCCGTCGAGATGAAGACCCTCACCTACGCGTCACGAGATGGCAAGGATTTGCTGCTCGACCTGTACCTGCCCCAGGACGTGCGAGGACGGCTGCCCGTCATCGTGTTCCTGCACGGCGGCGGCTGGAGCGGAGGCACACGCACGACGGGACCTGACTTCAAGCGGTTCTTCGCGCAGGACGGTTTCGCGATGGCGTCCATCGAGTACCGCCTCACCCCGTCTATCACGTTCCCAGCCAACGCCGAAGACGTGAAGACGGCCATTCGCTGGATCAGAGCCAACGCCGACACCTACGGTCTCGACGCGGGACGCATCGGGATATGGGGAACGTCAGCCGGAGGACATCTGGCCGCCATCGTGGGAGTCACGCCGCGGGGAACGTTCGAAGGTGAAGACCATCTGAGCCAGTCGAGCGCGGTTCAGTGCGTCCTCGACGCGTATGGTCCGACAGCGTTCGACCTGATGGATGCGCAGACAGAACAGGAAAGGGCCACCCTGCAATCCCAGCCGCCGGCACTCGCGCAGGCCCCTCAGATGCGCGGAGGCGTGGTGGTGGAGGGCCCCGGACGAGGCGCCACTGCGGCTCCGCCGGGACGAGGCGGCGTGCCGGCGCCGCACGATGCGGCGACGTCTCCCGAATCGAGACTGGTTGGGGCTCCGATCCAGACCGTCCCGGACAAAGTCCGTGTCGCCAGCCCGCTGACCTATGTCCGGTCCGGTGCGCCGCCGTTTCTGATCATGCATGGACTGGCGGACAGCTCCGTGCCTCATGGACAGAGCGTGGCCTTGTACGAGGCGCTCGCCGCAGCGGGCAATGACGTCACGCTGCGCCTGATCGACGGACTGCCGCACACGTTCTTCAACCGCTCGAACCTCGACGAACTCGCCGGCCCTTTCCGGATGGACGTTCGCCAGCATCCCAAGGGCGGGCGCGAGCGCCGCAATGTGGAGCGTGCCGGTGTATTCGAGGTCGCACGCGCCTTCTTCTCGAAGCATCTGCGTTGAACTGGAGCTGAACCCATGGCCGTCCGCCTGCTGCTCGTGTTGCTGCTTGGCCCACTGACGCTGTCGTCCCTGCCCGCCTTCAAGGCCTCGCAAGACGACGCCACGAGCGTAAGCTATGCGGCCAAGCCCGGCGCCGGCAATGGGAAGCACATCGTGTTTCTGGCTGGCGACGAGGAGTATCGAAGCGAAGAGGCGCTGCCGATGCTGGCCAAGGTCCTGAGCCAGCGCCACGGCTTCAGGTGCACGGTGCTCTTCTCGGTCGATGCGGATGGCACGATCAACCCGAAGAACGGCAAGTCTCTCTCCAACCCCGCCGCTCTCGACACGGCAGATGTGATCGTCATGTCGCTGCGCTTCCGCGCGTGGCCCGACGACGACATGGCCCGGTTCGACAAGCTGTTGCGCGCCGGAAAGCCGATCGTGGCGTTGCGGACGAGCACGCATGCGTTCAACGGGTTCCCCAAGGGGAGCGCGTGGGAGACGTGGAACTACAACAACCAGGGCGGGTTCGGCAAGCGCGTACTTGGTGAGACCTGGGTCACCCACTGGGGCAAGCACAAGATCGAAGCGACGCGCGGCGCGATCGAACCGCAGGCGCGCGGGAATCCCCTCCTGCGCGGCATCACCGGCCTCTTCGGCGACACCGACGTGTACGAAGCCTATCCGCCGTCGGACGCGACGATCCTCGTCCGCGGCATAGTACTGCAGACGCTCGCGCCCGACTCGGCGCCGGCCGAGTACCAGAAGGCGCGGGCCACCGACAAGCAGCAGCAAGGCATCAACGATCCCCCGATGCCCGTGGTCTGGACGCGCCTCAACAGGAACGACAACGGCACGACGAACAAGATCCTGACGACGACGATGGGTTCAGCGACGGATTTGGAGAACGAAGGAGTGCGCCGGCTCGTCGTGAACGGCGTGTATTGGGGGCTCGGCATGGATGTCCCCGCAAAGGCGGACGTGACCTACGTCGACGAATACCTGCCGTCGTTTTACGGGTTCGACGGCTTTCGCAAGGGGCTGCGCGCCGCGGACTTCGAGCTCGGGAAGAAAGTGCCGGGGCAGCCGCTGCCGAGGCCGTCGCCGGGTGCGGGCCGCGGCGGCCTACCCTGAGCCTGTCGAAGGGCGACGCGGCCGCGAGATAGCTCTAGTCCACCCTCCACACGCGTATCACGACATCAGAGGGGTTGCGTTCACCGGTTCCAATGAAGATCGATCTGGTCAGCCATTGCAGCTCGGGCGCCGAGGTCTCGAACGTCGGAATCGTCTTGAAGTACACCTGCGCGGGGTCGACGGGCTCCCCGGCCAGCAGCTTCTTCGTCACATCCGGCGGCGCATGCCTGATGCCGGCGTTCTGGATGTAGATCAACTGCCCGCTGTCTGTCTGCAGCAGGTAGCGGGTGTCGAGCTCCGCCAGCCCGTCGGCGCGAACGATCTGCCAGTCCGCTCCGCCTGGAACCACCTTCCCGCGAATGTTGGGGCCCTCGAAGGTGCCGCCGAGAATCGGGATGATCCGTCGGCGGCCGCGTGGGACCTGCCCGAGCTCGGTTGGCGCGCTCACCTGCACGCGGATGGTGAAGGCCAGCGTCAGTTTCGGCGGCGTCTCGCCCGATGTCCGGGCCTGCGGCGCCTGTGCCAGCAGGGAAACCACCAGGAGAGCAAAAGTAGGAAGCATGGCTACATGTCCATTTTCAGGCCGACTGACAGGGTCGCTTCAGAGTACTGTGTGAACTGCCCGAGGGGCACGCGACCGTCGCTCCACTGGGCGAAGATGCGGTAGGAGTGGCCGCCGGACCAGGTGACGAGGCCGCCCTGCAGGACCGTGTCCAGCCGCCAGCCGCGCTCCTCCATCGCGGAGAAGTCCGCCGCCCCATACCAGGCCATGCGGCCGCCGAACACGGTGGCCTTCGCCTCGTACTCCACGCCCGCCTGCCAGCGCCAAGGATCCTGGCCGTCGCTGCGAGTACAGGTACGCGATCCCGACGTCGGCATACGTGCGCCAACGGGGCCGAAACTTCCAGGACAGGCCGAGCGCCAGCTCTTCCCGTGTGTAGTTGATGCGCTTGAAGCCCGTCCTCTCCTGGTACTCGTCGCCGAGATGCGACGAAACGTGCAGCACGGCCACCTTGAATCCGAGCGGGGACGCCGCCGTCGTCGTCGTGAACGTCAACCCGTAGTTGCCGTCCCACCCGATGGCGTCGTTCTTGACTTGCGAGTCGAACATGGCATCCAGGCCGGCGTCGATGCTGACCTGCCAGAAGCGACCGCCCGGCGCCGAGGAGTCGATGCGCAGGATGCCGAAGTGTCCCCCGCCTGCCAGGGATGTTCGCGGCGAGCTCGTCTCCGGAATGCGAGAGCGGGCGTAGAAACCCGAGACGACGGCATTGGTCGGCCGATGGGGATCGGCGATGTAGACGGGATAGATATCACCCGCCGGAAACAGCCGGATCGTGCGCGTCGGTGTCGCGTTCCACACGGGTGGTTTCTGCTCACCGACGGGCGGTCCCGGAACGGGTGCCTGAGCGAGCGCAGAGCCGCTCGCACCGATCAAGAACGAGCAGAGGAGGAATCGACGCGCCCGCGACTGGCTCACGGGAGCTGCGCCGGAAGAGCAAACGCCAGCGCCACCTTGTCCAGGCCGTCTTCGACCGATCCCCACGCTGCCTGCGCGGCCGGTGTCAGTGCACGCCCCGACGTTGACGTCCGTATCCGTGAGGCGGAATCGAGGAGTGCCATGTCTGCCATGAGACCCACCTTGGCACTCACCTTCCCGGCGCGGCGAAACCTGCATGGGCGGTCGTAGTATAGGATGCTCTTGGCCGGAACGGACCCCCGATCGTTTGGAACGGTCGAGAAGCGAGTATCCGCCCCAGGAACAGAACCTCGAGGGCGTGGTCTGGACGCGCGCGTAGCCTTCGCGCGGTCAGGCGGACGGACCCGCCATCCCGCTGCCGTGCACGTACACCTCCCAGCCCAGGTAGTCTTCCATCGCTTCGGCAAGCACGGCGGCCGATCGTGAGGCGTTCATGGCAGCGTGGTGCTCGAACCCGCGCCGGCAGATGAGCCGCATCAGCTTCTGCAGCTCCGGCACTTCGACGACCGCCCGGGTGCCGAATGTCTTCAAGGGATCGTCGGTGAACCGGCCTTCGCCGACATACGCCGCAATCCGGCCGTTGCGATCGTCGGTCGAAATGCGGCCGAACGTGACGGGACCGCTCGGCGTGCGGCCAGCCAGCGCGCCGTAGGTGTTCTGCTCGCCGAGAACCGTCCCGAGGATTGGCGCAGTCCCGATGGTGATGTCCGGGAGGAAGGCCTTGGCCCAGTTGCCGCAGTGGAAGAAAACGCACTTGTTCGGGTCGTCGCCGTAGTTGTTGTTCCAATCGACGAGCGCGCTCGGCTTGCCTGACGCCAGCTGCAAGGCATACATCGCAACTGTGCCGGCGACGTCGACCTCGCACGCGCTGGGCATGAGCTTTTCGCTCATCATGCTCATGATCGTGCAGCAGTTGACGCCGTAGTTCTTCTGGAGCGAGCTCCAGCACTGAATGGCCGAGGCATCGAGATCGAGGCGCGTCATCCACTCGAAGACGATGACCCCGAACTTTGCCATGAGCACCAGCGACGCGTCGGGGACGCCAGGGCCGGCGGCGTAGCCACCAATCTCGGCCAGCTTCTGCTTCACCCTGAGGTCGTCGTCTTTGAGGGCGCGAGCGCCGTCGAGCACTTCTGACAGGTCGAGCGTGCTGACGCTGATGCCGGTGGCCTCGAGGAGCTTTTCGCTGTAGCGCGTCGTGTTGAACGCATTGGGCCTGGCGCCAATCGCGCCGATGCGCGCGCTGCGCAGGCCGCGGACGACCCGGCACACGCCGAGAAACTTCAGCAGCTCATCGCGAAACTCGGCCGACGACGGGTGGAGGGTGTGCCGCTCCGTCAGGCTGAAGGGCACGCCGTATTGACGCAGGTTGTTGCAGACCGAGATCTTTCCGCAGAACGCATCCCGACGCCGCTGTACGTGCAGTTGATCCAGGTCGTCGGGGTAGGCCTGCACCAGGATCGGCACGGTGAGGCCCGACAGTCTCAACGCATCAGCGACGCCTTTCTCGTCGCCGAAGTTCGGCAGGCAGACGAGGACGCCGTCGATGCGGTCGCGGTTGCGGCTGAAGAGCTCGGCACACGCCACGGCGTGCTGCCAGGTTTCCACGGCGCCGAGCTTCGTGTCGTCCTCTCCGAGAAGGATGACGTCGAGCTCGAGCGCTGCGCCGAGCGCCAGGATGTCACGGCGCGCCTCGGTGACGAGCGCGTCGGGAAAGAAATCGCGATTGCCGATGACGACTGCGAGCGTGCCCTTGGCCATCTGCCCCTGCTTTCAAGTTCCGTCTCTGTGGCGACGTTCTACTTTCGAGAGAAAATGCCGAAGCTGTCCGCGTTGGCCGGAGTGACGAGCTCGCAGTCGATCGACTGCTTCTCGGGCTGACCTGTCGACCCTTTGGTGATGAGGTCGTGCGCCTGCTCGACGGCGAGCCGGGCAATCAACGCCGCCGGTTGCAGCACCGTCGCCTTCATCTCGCCAGCCTTGATGGATTGAATGGCGTCGGGACTGCCGTCGAACCCGATCACGATCACCTTCGCGAGCCCGGCGGCTTTGAGGGCCGCCATCGCGCCGAGCGCCATCGTGTCGTTGCCCGCGATGACCCCCGAGATCCTGCTGTTGCCCTGGATGAGCGTCTCCATCTTCTGGAACGCCTCGCGCTGGTCCCAGTTGGCGCTCTGTCGGGCGACCATCTGCAGGCCCGGATACCTGTCG
Organism: uncultured Acidobacteriota bacterium; assembly: GCA_963771395.1. Classification (GTDB taxonomy): domain Bacteria; phylum Acidobacteriota; class Vicinamibacteria; order Vicinamibacterales; family 2-12-FULL-66-21; genus DATBJJ01. Next base: position 81,488 of record CAVYTY010000016.1, read on the forward strand.
AGCACCTCGTGGAACCCACGGCTGCGCACGGCGGCGTTGGTGTCGGACTCGCGGCCGACGAGCTCGACATAACTCGCCTTCTCACCCATCAGCCGGACGAACTCCTCTGCCGCCAGCCCCGCCCCCTGGTAGTTGTTCGAAACGATCTGCGCCGCCGCAATCCCGGTGACGTTGATCTCGCGGTCGATCAGGATGCTGGGGATGCCGGCGGCCTTTGCCTTCCTGATCGCCGCAACCGACGCGTCGGCGCCGGCGTTGTCGAGGATGATGGCCGCCACCCGGCGCGCGATGGCCACGTCGATCAGCTGATCCTGCTTGCTCGCGTCGTCGTCGTGCACGTTGACCAGGGCTTCGTAGCCGAGCGCGCGCGACCGCTCGGCCGCCTGGTCGGCCTCGGCCTTGAAGAAGGGATTATCGTGCGACGGCGTGATGACCGCGATCCGCTTCGGCCCGCCGGCCTCGCGCGGAGCATCCGAGCCCGATGAGCACGCCGAAGCGAGCAGTGCCTGGGCGAGGCCGAGTGCGGCGAAGGCCGTGACGATCCGTGTGTGTCTCTGCATCAGGACGACCTCTTCTGATACTGGTCCAGGATGACGGCCAGGACAATGACCAGCCCTTTGATCACCATCTGCCAGAACTCCGACACGCCGAGCAGCACGAGGCCGTCGGCGAGGACGCCGATGACGAACGCGCCGATGAGCGTGCCCGTGATGGTACCGCGGCCGCCCATGAGTGACGTGCCGCCGAGCACGACCGCAGCGATCGCATTGAGCTCGAAGGTCTCGCCAGTAGCCGGGTGAGCGGCCCCCAATTGGGCGGCGATGATGACTCCGACGAGCGCCGCGCAGAATCCAGAGATGATGTACACGATCATGCGCACGCGCGGCACTCGCACGCCCGAGAGGAGCGCGGCGCGCTCGTTGCCGCCAACGGCATACACCTGCCGCCCGAACGGCGTGCGGGTCGCGACAAACATCGCCGCCGCCGCAAGGAGCGCCATCAGCCAGACCGGAACCGGAAGCCCCAGCAGGGTGCCGGCGCCGAGCGCCGGAAAGCCGGTGTTCCCTCTGGCGGGATCGCCGGCGAGGTTCGGAAACGTGGCACCGTCCGACATCAGAAGCGCTGCTCCGCGCGCCACGTAGAGCAGCCCGAGCGTCGCGATGAACGGGGCGACCCGCAGCCGCGCGACGAGCCACCCGTTCACCGCGCCGAGCGCCATGCCCGCGGCGAGCGCGACCGCCACGACGAGCCACGTGTGCAGGAAGACCACCCCTCCGAGCGACGGCAGGAGCAGGCCGCGGCTGATCAGGCCGCCCGCAATCATGCCGCAGAGGCCGGCCACGGAGCCTACGGACAAGTCGATGCCGCCGCTCAGAATGACGAACGTCATGCCGATGGCGAGGATGGCGTTGATGGCCACGTGCTTGATCAGGATCGCCAGGTTTCCAGAGGTCAGGAACTCCGGCGACAGCAGCGAGAATGCGACCGACAACAGCACGAGCGCGATGAGGGCGCGAAGCCGGATCACGAGCGAGAGCGCCGATGCGCGCGCGGCGCCGGGGCTGGCCGTCAATCGGCGCCTCGGCTTCCGCGCGCCGGCGCCGCTGAGGCGGCCGACGCGAGCGCGTCGGCGCTGGCGTCGGCTGCGCTCAGGTCCGCGGCAATGCGTCCCCGGGCCATCACCAGCACACGTGTGGCCACGGCCTGCACTTCCGCAAGGTCCGACGTCGCGAAGACGATGCCCAGGCCCCCCGCCGCCAGGCGTCGCATCGACTCGAGGACCTCGAATTTCGCGGCCACGTCCACGCCGCGCGTCGGTTCGTCCATCAGCAGGACCCGCGGCCGGCTCATGACCCCTCGCGCGATGACGACTTTCTGCTGGTTGCCCCCGCTGAGGGCACCGACGGGCGCATGCAGCGAAGAAGTCTTCACGCACAGCTCGTCGAGCATCGGCTGGGCCGCCCTGGCTTCATCGAACAGTGAGATGTACCCGTGGCGCGCCAGCCGCTCGAGACTCGACAGCGTGACGTTCTCGCACACCGTCATCGATTGAATCAACCCCGCGGCCTGGCGGTCTTCGGGGACCAGTGCCAGACCTGCCGCGACGCGGTCGCTGACGTCGAGCGACCGCAGATCACGGCCGTTCAGCCGGACGTCGCCAGCGGCATCCTCGTGCACGCCGAGCAACGCTTCGAGAAGCTCGGTCCGCCCGGCGCCCATGAGGCCGTAGAGGCCGAGGATCTCGCCGGCGCCGAGCTCGAACGTCACGTCGTGGAGGGCGGTTCGTCCGGCTCGCGACGGCAGTCGAAGCGCGTTCACCGCCAGCACCACGGGCCCGGGAGGGGCTCCCCGGTCGCGTGCCCTCACCGTGGCGTCACGGCCGGTCATGCGGCGGACAATCCAGGGAACATCGACCACATCGGCAGCCGACTCGCCGACCACGCGGCCGTCGCGCAGGACGGTGACGCGGTCCGCGATCGCGAGCAATTCTTCGAGGCGGTGCGACACATAGACAATCGAGACTCCGTGCCTCGTCAGATCGCGGATGACCTGGAAGAGCTGCGGGATCTCGGACGACGTCAGCGCCGACGTCGGCTCGTCCATCAGCAGCACTCTCGTGTCGTGCACGAGCGCTCGCGCGATCTCCACAATCTGCTGCTGCCCGAGCGGCAACGTGCCGAGCCGCGCGCGCGGCGACACCTCTTGCCCGAGCGTCGCCAGCACCCGGCGGGCAGTCGACTCCTGTTCGTCGAACGCGACGGTGCCCCATCGGGTCCGCCTCTCGCGGCCCACGAACAGGTTCTCGGCGACGGTGAGATCCGGGAAGAGCTGCAGTTCCTGGTGGATGATGCTGATGCCCCGCCCGCTGGCGTCTCTCGCCGAGGCGAATCGCGTCTCCTGCCCGTCGAGGCGCAGCATGCCGGCGGTCGGCTGCTCGATACCCGCGAGGATCTTCAGCAGCGTCGATTTTCCAGCGCCGTTCTCGCCGATGAGCGCGTGCACGCGGCCGCGGTCGAGGCGATAGTCGACCCCGGACAGCGCCACGGTTCCCGAGAACGACTTCGTCACCTGACGCGCGTCGAGGACCGGCGCGTCCGCAACCGGCACCATCACCGGCCTCCTCGACCGCCAACGCTGAGCGTGACCGGAACGATGTCGAGGCTCGCCTGCGCGCGTGGATCGCCGACGGCTGCGGCGCCGATGAACGAGACGCGCTGCCCCGGGAGACCGCGTGCATCGAGCGATCCCAGCACGGTCGAGAGGACGCGATCGTTCAGTGCGTTGGCAACGGCGGCAAAGTCGAACTGGTTGGCAAAGTCGGTGAAGCGGACGAAGCCGAGCGCATCGCGCAGTGCCGTTCCGCGGAGCACGGGCCCAACTTGAATGGCAACAGTGACCGGCGGAGCGTCGCCGTCGAGCCGCACGAGCGCCTGGCCCACGCGCGATTGAAGGTTGACGTCGGTCACCAATCCGGTGCCGGTGACGAACAGCGCCTTCGCCGCGGGCGGCCCGCCGGCAGTGGTCGCGCCTGAAGCGGTCGGGATCGAATCGTCGGACGGCAGTCGGGACGTCGAGTGCGGTCTGCTCCGCTTCGCGGAGCACCCGCGCCCACGATGACCCGACATACGACACGGCATCGAAGGCCGCCGCGGGCGATGTCTGCAGAGGCTCGATCGTCCACGGCCTCAACACGGCAAGCAGGCCCAGAATAGCCAGGGCGCTGAAGCCGACGCGAAGCCCCCTCGGTCGAACCATGCTCATGCTCGTCGTCTTGGGGCGGTCGATCCGGCGATCGCCTGGCGATCCTGCTTCGAGTCGGTCACGCCTCGGACGAGGCGCTCGGCCGTGCTCCGGTCGGTGATCAGGATGTTGATCCATCGGCCCTGGAGCGCGCCACGAATCGCGGCCGTCTTACGCTTCCCTCCCGCGATGCCGATCACGCGAGGGACGCGCTCGAGCTCCTGGAGCTCGAACGCAATCACGCGATCGTTGAGGGGCGTGACGACCGGCGTGCCGGCGGCATCGAAGAACCTGAGGCAGATATCGCCGACCGCTCCCCGGTCACTCAGCGACTTCAGCTCCTGGGGCGAGAAGACGTTGCCGCTCGCCGCCAGCAGTTTCGACGGCTCCACGGCGCCGATGCCGACGAGCGCCAGCGTGACGGACTTGAAGAGGGCCGTCGCCTCCTGGACGTACCGATCCTTGAGCATCACACGTCTCGCGTCGGCCGATCCGACGGCGCCGGGTGCAGGCAAGAGGGTCGCCGTTCCGCCGACCATGTCGGCGAGACGACGCGTGAGCTGTGTCGCGTGAACTTCGGCGCCCGGGTTGCCGATGCCGCCAAGAATCTGCACCACGCGCGCGCCGGCAGCCCTGGGGCTCGGATGCATCGACTCCACCATCGCCAGCAGGGCCGCACTCCACGACGAGATGCCGATCACATCCGTCGGCTTCAGCGTCGTCTCGAGATAGAAGGCCGCGGCCGCGCCCAGGTCGCGCACGATCTGATCTTCCTGATCGATCGTGTCGACGACAATGGCCTCGCGCAGCCCGTAGGCCGATTGGAGCGCGTCCTCGAGCTCCGGATGGAGACCTGAGGGCATACTGAGCGTGACGCGGACGATGCCTTCCTTCTCGGCCCGCCGGAGCAATCGAGACACCGTCGACTGGTGGATGTTGAGGCGCTCGGTGATCTCGGTCTGACGCAGCCCCGTACCGTGATAGAGGCGCGCCACCTTCGCCATCAGCCGCAGCTCGTCGAGCCGGGCCATCTACATCCTCTCCGTTCCGACGGGTGTCCGCGTGCGCGCGACGGCGTCCTGCCACCCGCTGTATCGCCGGTCTCGTTCGCTCGCGGTCATGCGTGGCTCGAATCGCGACACGTGACGAGGCAGCTCGGCCAGCGCGCCCATCGACGGCCACACGCCAATCGCCAGACCTGCGAGCCACGCCGCGCCGCAGGCGGACAGATCGGCGGAGTCGTTCCTGATCACGGGACATCCGAGCATATCGGCCTGAAACTGCATGAGCGCGTCGTTGCGGCTGGCGCCGCCGTCGGCGAGGAGTGCCGAAGGCACGACGGCGTCTTCACGGAGCGCCGACGGCTCACCGGCATCGCCCCGCATGGCATCGAAGACGTCACGTACTTGATACGCGATCGACTCGACCGTCGCGCGCGCGAGGTGCGCGGCAGTCGTGCCTCTGGTCACGCCGCACAGCAATCCTCGAGCGTCGGCGTCCCAGTGAGGCGCGCCGAGGCCGGCGAATGCCGGCACCAGGTAGACGCCGCCGGCATCGGCGAGCGAACTGGCGAGGTCCGCGACCGCAGCCGCGGGGTTGGCACATCCGAGCAACTGGCCCAACCAGTCCACCGCACCGCCAGTGACGGTAATGTTGCCCTCGAGCGCATACGACAGACCCTCGGGCAGGGCCCATGCGACGGTTGTCGACAACCCGTAGCGCGAGGCACGCGGCGTCTCGACGAGCGTCATGAGCGACGACCCCGTGCCGTAGGTGGCCTTCACGTTGCCCGGACCAAAGACGGCATGACCGAAGAGCGCGGCGTGGGAATCGCCAATCGCGCTGGCGATCGGAATCCCTCCGCCAAGGCGCCCACTTGTGATCGTGCGGCCGAAGAGACCACTCGACGGCTTGACTTCCGGGAGGACGTTCCGGGGAATGCGAAAGATGTCGGCCAGCTCGGCATCCCACGCCGCGGCGCGCAGATTGAAGAGCTGCGTGCGGGAGGCGTTCGTCGCATCGCACGCATGGACGGCGCCGCCCGTGAAGTTCCACAGCAGCCAACTGTCGATCGTCCCGGCACACAGCTCGCCTCGCTCGGCACGGCGGTCGCCATCGGGGACGGTATCGAGCAGCCAGCGGATCTTGCTGGCGGAGAACAGGGGGTCGATCGTCAGGCCGGTCCGCCCTTCAATGAACGTCCGCAGGCCGCGATCGCGAAGCGTCTGGCACAGCGGCGCCGTGCGACGACATTGCCAGACGATGGCCGGGCCGACCGGCCGGGCGGTCGCCCGTTCCCACAGCAGCACGGACTCGCGCTGGTTCGTGATCCCGACGGCATCGACATGCCGGCCCGGTGCGTGCCCCAGACACTCCTCTATGGCATCCTCGACACTGCGCCAGAGCGCGACCGCGTCCTGCTCGGCCCAACCCGGCTGGGGGAACGCGATATCAACGCGGCGGCTGGCGCGCGACACGATCTTGCCGCGGTCGTCGAGGAGCAGAACCTTCGTGTTGGTCGTGCCTTGATCGATCGCGAGCACGTGCCGTTCGGACATGTCGGCTAGCTCCGTACCAGCGACCGCGCCGCGTCGCGAATGCCTTCCGCCGTCAGCCCGAAGTGCTGCAGCAGGAACGCGGTGGAGCCGGTCGGCGCAAACACGCCCGGCACGCCGAGCAGGCGCATCCGCACCGGGTGCGATGTGACGACCACTTCCGCGACCGCACTCCCGAGCCCGCCGTACACGGTGTGCTCCTCGACCGTGACGATCGGGCCGCGCGCGGCGGCGCGAACGATGCTCTCGCGGTCGATGGGCCGAATCGTCGAGAGGTTGAGCACTGCCGCGCTGATGCCATCCGCCTCGAGCAACTCGGCCGCGTCGAGGGCGCGCGAGACCGTGACGCCGGCGGCGATAAGCGTGACATCCGATCCGTCACGGAGCAGCCCCGCACGCCCGACTTCGAATCGCGCGTCGGCAGCGTGCACCGTCGGCACGGGCATCCGGCTCACCCGCAGAAACACCGGGCCGTCCATTGCGGCTGCGGCGCGCACGGCCTGCGCGGTCTCGATCGGGTCGGCCGGAACGATCACCGTGAGGTTGCCGATCGCCCGCGTCCACGCGAGATCCTCGATGGAATGATGCGTGGGGCCGAGCTCGCCGTAGGCCATCCCGCTCGACATGCCGCACAGCTTCACGTTGTGGCGGCTGTAGCCGAGGTCGACCTTCACCTGCTCGAGCGCCCGTCCAGTCACGAAGCAGGATGCGCCGCACGCGAACGGGATTTTGCCGGCACTCGCAAGTCCCGCGCTGATGCCCACGAGGTTCTGCTCGGCAATCCCGACGTTGACGAGGCGATCGGGAAAACGGCGCTTGAACTCCTTGAGGTTCGACGACCCCACCGAATCGTTGGCCACGGCGACGATGCGGGGATCGGTCCCGGCGAGGGCGACCAGCGCGTCGCTGAACGCGATCCGGCAATCCGCGCCGGTCGTCACCGCGGGCTCCCGCGGAGCTCGGCCACCGCTGCCGCCAGTTCGGCGTCGGTTGGGACGCGATGGTGCCATTCCACGCGATCTTCGATGAACGACACGCCTCGCCCCTTGAACGTCCTGGCGATGACGCACGTCGGCCGTCCGGCCTCGAGCGGCAGCGACTCGAACGTCCGGACCAGCGCCCCGATATCGTGACCGTCCACCTCGACGACACCCCACCCGAACGCGCGCCACCGCTCCGCGAGAGGCTCGAGGCTCATCGTGCGCTCGGTCGTATCGCCCTGCTGCAGCCGGTTGCGGTCGACAATGACGGTCAGGTTGTCGAGGCGAAAATGCGACGCGGCCATGATCGCCTCCCAGTTGCTGCCCTCCTGGAGCTCGCCATCCCCCGTGAGGACGAACGTCCGCCAGGCAGAGCGATCCATCTTCGCGGCGAGCGCCATGCCGACGCCGATGGGGAGTCCGTGGCCGAGCGGCCCGGTATTCGCCTCGACGCCGGGCACACGGCACCGATCAGGGTGACCGTTCAGCGCCGACAGCGGCTTCATGTAGGTCTCGAGCTGCTCGCGTGGGAAGAACCCCGCCTCGGCCAGCGTGGCATAGAGCGCTGCCGAGGCGTGTCCCTTGCTCAGCACGAAGCGGTCGCGCCCGGGATTCTGCGGCTCTGCGGAGTCGATCTCGAGCGTGTGAAAGAAGAGCGTGGCGAGAATGTCGGCGCACGAGAGATCGCCGCCCGGGTGCCCCATGCCCGCGGCATGTACCATCTGGAGGCTGCTGATGCGGATGCGCCGGGCGCGATCCGCAACCTCAGTCGCCACCTGCGCATAAATATGCAGGCTTTCCTTTTCATGCGTCACGCTGGTAATCTACCGGGCGGCTGCAGGCTTGTCAAATGCCGGCCGGTGCGACCGCGACGGTCGTAATACAGTGTTTCACGTCGTTCGCATGACACACGTGTGCCTGATCCTGGCCTCGCTCCTCGCCCTGCTGGTCGCAGCCGGAACCACTCGCGTGGCGCCGGCCGTGAGCGCCCAGGCCGGGCCCCGCCCCCGCGTGATCGTGTCCACGGACATCGGCGGCACGGACCCGGACGACTTTCAGTCGATGGTGCACTTCATGGTGTACGCCGACATGTTCGACGTGGAGGGGCTCGTCTCGTCTCCCTACGGCCCGGGCCGGCGCGAACACATCCTTGAAGTCATCGAAAGATATGCGGCCGACTACTCGAACCTGAAAGCGTATTCCGATCGCTACCCCCCTCCCGACGAGCTGCGCCGGGTGACGAAGGAAGGCTCGCTCGATCCAGCAGGAGGCTCTGGCGTAGGGCGCCCGACGGAAGGGTCGGACGCGATCGTGCGCGCCGCACGGCGCAACGATCCCCGTCCGTTGTGGATCCTCGTCTGGGGAGGGATCGACGACCTTGCCCAGGCGCTGCACGACGCGCCCGACATCCTGCCCAAGCTCCGCGTGTACTTCATCGGCGGGCCGAACAAGATGTGGAGCGTCGACGCCTACAACTACATCGAGCAGCATCATCCGGCGCTGTGGATCGTCGAAGCGAACGCGACGTATCGCGGCTGGTTCACCGGCGGCAACCAGACAGGCGAGTGGGACAACACCGCATTTGTCGCGGCGCATGTCGCGGGCCGCGGCGCCCTCGGCGATTACTTTGCCACCCGGCTCAAAGGCACGATCAAGATGGGCGACAGCCCGTCTGTCGGTTACCTGCTGCACGGAACGCCGGATGCCCCGTCGCAGCCGGGTTGGGGCGGCAGGTTCGTTCGCGTGTGGGATGGACGAAAGACGGTCTTCGAGCGCCTCACGACCGAGGCCGACAAGGCCGAGGTCTTCGGCGTCGTCGAATTCACTCTCCCGGCGCCTGCCGGCATGACCAGCGCGCACTCCGCCCGGATGATCTTCGACGGTCGAATCCCTGCCGTGGCAACGCGACGAGGGCCCCGTGCTGCGATTCCGCTTCTCGCCGCGCGACGCCAAGGTGTGGCCGTACATGATTCGCAGCGACTTTCAAGACCTCGACGGCCAGTCGGGCTCGTTCACCGCGGTCCCGCCGCCTGTCGCGCGAACCGGTGTGCCTTCTTCAGTGCATCCCCACTGGTGGATCGACGATCCCGATCCCGCTGCCGCCGAGGGCGTCCATCCGGGCGCGAAGAGCGTGAGCCTGTGGCGAGAGGCGTTCCTGCGTGACTTCGCCGCACGGATGCTGAGGTGCGCCGGCCCGCGATAGGCCGTCAGAGCGGCTTGGCGTACTTCAACATCTCCGGCGCCCAGCCGGCCTTCTCGTAAAAGCGCCGCGCCCGCGCGTTGGCGGCGAACACATTGAGCGTGAGGAGCGGCAGGCCGCGCTCGCGGGACCAGGCTTCCGCGTGCGCGAGGAGTGCCCGGCCAACGCCCGACCCTTCGGCAGCCTCAGTCGTGGCAATGACCGAGATGTGCGCATGGCGGGTGCCGAAGAAGTCGGTCGTCACGAGAACGTGGAGGCAACCGGCGACGGCCCCCGATTGCTCGGCGATCCAGACTTCGTTGTCTGCCGCGCCGGCGGTCACCGCCGCGATCATGTCGCGGGCGTCGGCCGTGGCAATCTCCTCGGGCCGTCGCCACGGGGGCAAGTCGAACGAGGTGAGCCGATTTGCCAGCACACGGAGTGCTTCATGGTCCGACGCGCGCGCTGCCCTGATCGTCATGCAGCGTCACGCTATCACGGGCGCTGCTCGCAGCTCGCTTCTCGCGGCTCGCGGCGCGCGGTTCGCGATTCGGGGTTCGGGGTCCGGGGTTCGGGTCCGGGGTTCGCGGCTCGGGGCAGGAAAAAGCGTACAGATCACAGTCGGACGATTTCTAACGCAAGGATCTTCCCGAGACCGAGCCCCGAGCGCCGCGAACCGCGAGCCGCGAGCCGGAGAGCGAGCCGCGAGAAGCGAGAAGCGAACCGCGATCTAGAACGTCACCCTCGCCGCCAACTGCAACGCCCGTGGCCCGCCAGACCCGAACACCCCGCCCGCGGTCGTGACTGGACGGCCGAACCTCGACGACCGCAGGTAGCCGGGATCTGCCGGATTCGTGCTGTCGCGCACCAGCACGTTCGAGAAACCGGAGTAGTTGCGCACGCCGACGCCGAGAATGTTGGTCGTGTTGAACACGTTGAAGACCTCGAGGATCGGCTCGACTCGCATCGTCCGCCACGCGAACGGACGCGAGACCCGGAGATCGAGCGAGCTGAAACCATCGCCAAGCGACGCATCGTCGCGGACGAGCGGCAACAGCTGACCGGCGATCCCGCCGCCGGCGTTGATCGATGTCAGCGCGCGGTTCAGGTCGGCCGCCGTCTTGTACACGCGGCCTCCGGCATTGCGATCGAACGCGGGCACGCGAGACTGGGCATCCGGCATCAGGATGTCCATGGGCACGGCCGACGCCAGCGTCAGCAGCGGCGCGACCACGAACCCGGCCGGCGCCTGGAACCACCCGGCAAAGGTGAAGCGGTGCCGCTGGTCGTTTGGCGTGGGTCCGAACTCGCGGCGCAAATCGTTCGGGTCGATTGGTCCGCTCCCGAACGGAATCTGATCGTCGTTGGCGTAGTTCTGCGCGCGAGCCAGCGCATACGACGTCCGGAATCCATAGCGCGACCCACGCCGATCGGCGCTGACGAGCAGGGCGTCGTAGTGCGTTCGCACGCTGGACTCCAGGTTGATCACGCGATCGGGCCCTCCGACCACGGGGTTGAACACCTCCCCGATGGCCCGGCCGATGATGAAGTGCGTGCCGAGGTTGTGGACGCCGTCGACGCGCAGCACGATCCCCTTCGGCAGCTCCCGCTGGACACCGAGGTTGAACTGCTGCACGGCCGGATTCTGGAGCCGGTTGTCGATGATGTTGATACCGCCCGCGCCGGCGCCCGGCAGGATGAACCCGGTGAACGGGTTTGCGGTGGACGGTGCAAACGGCGGAAATTGCCCGGTCGCCGGGTCGAGGAAGAAGACGTTGCCCGCGCGCACTTCAATCGGCAACGCTCGACCGTCCAGGCCTCGCTCCAGCGACTCGATCTCGAGCGTCACGCGGTCGTAGTAGATCCCGTACCCGCCGTGCACGCTCGTGCGACCGCTCCCCGGGGCCCAGTTGAAACCGATTCGGGGTCCGAAGTTGTTCAGGTCTTTCTTCCGCTCGCCCTGCAGGAACGGCTGCACCAGAGGGTTGATCTCGTCCACGCGGCTGATGTTCTTGACGTCGGTGTCGAGCTCGTAGCGCAGACCGAGGTTGAACGTGAGGTCCGGCCGGATGCGCCAGTCGTCCTGCACGAAGAGCGCGACGTGGTTGTTGGTGGCGTCGTCGATGACGAGCGCCTGATCGGGCTTGCCGCTCCGCAACGTCACCGAGAAGAGTAGATCGCCGTCGTCCACGCGGCCGTCACCGTTGTGATCGAAGCTCGCGAAGTCTTCGACGAATTCGAGCCGGCCTTCTTGAAAGACGCCGAGATCGAACCGGCCATACACGTGCTGCCACTCGCCGCCCGTGCGCATGGTGTGCCTGCCGCGGACGAACGTCAGCGAGTCGGCGAGCTGGAACCGCTTCTGAGTGGTCCCCTGGGGAACGCGAAAGGACGTGCCGTCCTGGATGCTTGGAAATGTGAGCTGCGGGCCGGACGCCACCGGATTGATGACGTTCGTGAATCGGCTGAAGGATGCGGTCGCCACGTTCACGACGTTGGCGGTCCAGATTCGCGTCCAGGAGCCAACCGCCGACTGATACCGGTTCTCGCTGGCCTGGCGCTGCGACGCGGAACCGATCGCGCGGTCGAGCGTGCTCGGGCCGGTGTCGTCGGCGCGCTCGCCTGCGTAGCGGATGGTGACGCCGTCGACCGCGTTGGGCCGCCAGTCGACACGGCCGGACCCGAGCAGGTCGTCGAGCGGAGCCGGCGCGAAGGATTGCCGGATCGTCCGCGACACGGTGTCGCGCGTCCCGACGAGGACGGCGCCATCCTGATTGCGGTACTCCATCGCCCCGAACCAGAACAATCGCCGCGCCATCAGAGGTCCCCCGGCAGAGCCGGCCAGCTGCTGGCGATCGAACGGCACGTCCTCGCCCGACGAGCGATCGTAGGTGGCCGGCAGGGCCTGCCAGCTGTTGTCGCGCAGGAATGTCGAGGCCGAGCCGCGGAACTGGTCGCTGCCGGACTTCGTGACGATGTTGATCACGGACGCGGCCGATCGGCCCGACTCCGCCGAGAAGCGGTTCGTGGCAATCTGAAACTCCTGCACGGCCTCCTGCGTGACGTTCTGGAGCGTCCCACCCACGACGTCGTCGTTGTTGTCGGCGCCGTCGATCATGATGTTGCCGCCGCGTCCGAGCTGGCCCGCTGACGAGATCGTGACCGAGTTCGTCTTGGTCGGATCGAAGTTCGGGGCGGGCGTGTTGCCCGGCACGAGCAGCGCCAGCTCGAGAAAGTTGCGGCCGTTGAGCGGGAGGGCGTCGATGAGGCTCGTCGGAATGACGGCGTCGACCACCGACCGGCTCGTGTCCACGCCGATCGGGCTCTCGACGTTCACCGTCTCGCGCACGGTGCCGATCGACAGATTGAGGTCCAGGGAGACTGTTCGACCGACGTCGAGCACGATGTCCTTGCGCAGGGCGTCGTTGAATCCTGCGGCCACCGCGGCGAGATCGAGCGTCCCCGGAGGCAGATTCGAGACCACGAAGAGGCCGTCGGCATCGGTCTTCACGGTTCTCGTGACGCCGTTGCCCTGGCCGGTGACGGTCACCGTGACCGACCGAACGGGGGCGCCCTGCGGATCGAGCACGCGGCCGCGGATCGTCCCTGACGTGGTTTGTCCGATGGCGCCGCCGGCCACCATGAGAGCCGTGGCCGCCCACAGGAGTGTGATTCGACAGAGCATTCGCATTCGGTCCTCGGTCTGGTTCCTGGCGGACGGCCGAGTCCGCCGGCGCACGGAACATTACCCGGATCGACAGGCAAAGGCACTAGTGCAATAGTGCTATCCTGCCTGCTCATCGCACCATGACACGCTGCTGTCTCCTCGCCCTGCTGCTCGGCGTGGCACTCGTCCCGGCCGCGCCCGTCACCATCGTCGTCGATACGCCCATGCCCGCCCCCGCATGGGCGCGGCTCGAGCGCCAGCTCCTGGCCGACAACCTTCCCGCGTCCCGGGAGTTCTTCGAGAAGTACTACGACGAGCGCGGCTACCTGCAGGTCTTCCTCCGTTGGGGAGCAAACGACGGGCCTGACGATGCCTTCGAGAACTTCAACCGCTGGCCCGAGCTGCATGCGCTCGGCGGAGACGAGGAGATCCTTCGACTCTACCTGCGCGGCTGGGAGGGCATGACGCGCCAGTACTCCGAGGCGAAGACGACCGACGTGCCGGCCGGAAGGGACGGCATGTACGTGAAGGACTTCTCCGCCCAGTCGGACTGGATGCACCACGGCGAGGGCCTGCAGCTCTTCAACCGCATGGCGCTCTCGGTGCCCGACCTGCCCGCGTATCGCGATCGCGCGCGCCGCTTCGCGGGGTTCTACATGGGCGAGGACAAGGACGCGCCGAACTACGACCCGGAGAAGAAGCTGATTCGCTCGATGATCAACGGCAGCCGCGGCCCGATGCTGCGCCAGGCCACGGCCCTCGATTGGGTCGGCGATCCATTCGACACGACGGGTTTTGTCGCCTTGCACGGCGAGAGCACGTATGCGCAGTTCCTGGAGCATTACCAGGAATACACCGACGTCGCCGGCGATCATTTTCTGAACCTGGTCGCGACGACCCTTCCCACCAACGCCTTCATGGTCACCGGCGAGGTCAAGTATCGACGCTGGATCGTCGAGTACATGGACGCCTGGCTCTCGCGCATGAAGCAGAACGCCGGCATCATCCCCAGCTTCGTCGACGTCGATGGCACTATCGGGGGCCCCGCGCACCGCTGGTGGGGCAACGCCTACGGCTGGGGGTTCAGTCCGATCAACCCGGTGACGGGCCGGCGCGAGAACCGCAACCGCATCCCGCGCGCGCTCGTCGGCTTCGGCAACGCGCTGCTGGTCACCGGCGACGAGAAGTATGTCGAGGCCTGGCGCGCGATGATCGCGGCCGTCAACTCGCACGCGAGGGTCGTCGATGGACGCCGCGAGTATCCGACGATGTTCGGGGCCGACGGCTGGTACGGCTGGCAGCGCGAGCCGTGGAGCGTCGGTGCGCTCGAGGTGTGGTACTGGTCGATGGCTCCGGCCGATCGCGCGCGCGTGGGCGCAAATCCCTGGCTCGACTTTCTCGAGGGAAAAAATGCCGGCTATCCCGAGGCCGCCCTCAGGCGCGAAATCGAGAGCATCCCCAGCAAGCTCGCGACCATCCGCGCCGATCGGACAGCGCCGGACAAGCGCCTCGCCGACAACATGCTCGACTCCAACCCGGTTGCGACCGACGCGCTGGTGCGGCTGATGTGGGGTGCGCTCGTGCCGGGCCGGGAGGGCGGCCTCCTCAACGCGCGCCTGCGCTACTTCGATCCCGCGCGCCGGCGCGCCGGCGTGCCCGAGGATGTGGCGGCGCTCGTCTCCGAGCTCGGCGATCGGCGTACCGTGGTCACGCTGGTCAACGTGAGCGCAACCGAATCACGTACGGTCATCGTCCAGGCGGGCGGCTACGCCGAGCACCAGTTCGAATCCGTCGAGTGGAACGGCCACACGCGCCGGCTGGACGCGCGAGACTTCACGGTGCAGCTGGCCCCAGGCGCGGGCGCGAAGCTCACGCTCGCGACCCGCCGCTACGCCAACCCGCCGACAGTATCATTCCCTTGGGACGATCGACACTGACGGTAGTGGTTCAAAAGGTTCAAAACCCCTTGAACCCTCCGGAACTTATTCGGTTCTGAGCGCGACGAGCGGATCGACCGCCGCCGCGCGCCGGGCGGGAATCCAGGCGGCGAAGAGACCCACCAGACCGAGCGCCAGCACGGCCCCGGCCATGCTCACCAGGTCGTTCGGCTGCACGCCGAAGAGCAGGCTCGACATGAATCGCGTGCTCGCGACTGCGCCCGCGATCCCCAGCGCGAGCCCGGCGGCCATGAGCAGGAGCGCATGACGGATGACGAGGCCCATCACACGGCCGCGGCTCGCGCCGAGCGCGGCGCGCACGCCGATCTCGTGCGTGCGCTGCGCGACCGAATAGGCAATGACACCGAAGATGCCGATGCCGGCAAGGAGGAGCGCCGTGGCGCTGAACGCTGCGACGAGCCACGTGCGCAGGCGGTCGGCGCCGAGCGACTCGTTCCTGATGTCCTCGACGGTTCGCATCTCGGTGAGCGGCTGATTCGGATCGAGCTCGATCGCGGCCGCCTTGAGCCCGGCCATCACGCTCCGAGCGGCGCCCGACGTCCGGACAATCACGCTCGGCGCGAACTGCGGCGATTGATCGAGCGTCGCGTACATGCCACGGCTGTCGTCCGACCCCAGCGATCCGACGCGCTCGTTGGCGGCGATGCCGACGATCTCCCACGGCACCGCTTCACCCAATTCCCGGCTTCCCGGAACGATCCGCTCGATGAGGAGGTGCCGCCCGATCGGATCGACGCCTGCGAAGTACCGGTTGGCAAACGCCTGGTTGATGACGACGACGGGGGTGGATGATGCGGTGTCGGTGTCCTCGAGCCCCCTGCCGCGGAGGATGGGAAGGCCAATCGTAGCCAGGTACGAAGGCGACACCATCTTGAATCCCCCGCCGCCCTCGGCTGGGGCTTCGCCGGGCTTCGTGCTCGGAATCCGAAGCGGCATGCCGTCGGTCCACCCCTGCATCGGCAGAGCCGAGGTGAGCGCCACCTTGCTCGTTCCGGGCACCGCGCTCAGGCGCTCGACGAGCAGGCGCTGGTATGCCAGAGACTGCTCCGGCGTCGAGAACCGCGCGGTGGGCATCGCCAGCGCGGCGGTGACGAGCGTCGCGGGATCTCTGGCCGCTTCGACCTGCTGCAGGCGGATGAAGCTCCGCATGAGGAGGCCCGCGCCGACGAGCAGCATGCAGGCGAGCGCCACTTCCACCACGATCAACCCGTCGCGCATCCGGCGGCGGCCACGGTCGGCCGTGACCGCGCGAGACGAGGCGCGCATCGAGCCGGCGAGGTCGACCCGTCCGGCGTGGAACGCCGGCGCGGTTCCGAAGATGAGGGCGGTCGCAGCCGACACCGCCAGCACGAAGAGCATCACCCGCCAGTCGATCGTGATGAGCGCCTCGCGCGGCAGATAGTAAGGCGGCATCAGCAGCTGGAGCCCCCGCGTCATGCCGTAGCCGGCGGCCATCCCGAGCGCGCCGCCGGTCAACGAGAGGAGAAGGCTCTCGGTCAGGAACTGGCGGATGATCCTCGACCGGCTCGCGCCGAGTGCGGCGCGCACCACGACCTCGCGCTCGCGCGCTGTTCCTCGCGCCATGGCGATATTGGCCAGGTTCGCGCAGCCGACGAGCAGGAGCATGCCGACCGCCGCCATCAGCATCGTGAGCGACTGGCGCAGTCCCGTGTTGACGACGAGGTCCGAGAAGCGATCGATCGTGATGCCCCAGTCCTTCTTGATGTCCGGATAGTCGTGCGCTATCTGCGCGGCGATCGGCTCCATCCGGGCCCGCGCCTGCTCGAGCGTCACTCCGGGCTTCATCCGCGCGATGACCTGGAGCCAGTGATAGTTGCGGGCGCGCTCGCCCGGCCCGAAGGCGAGGGGACGCCAGACCTCGGTTCGACCGCGATCGAAGGAGCTGCCGGCAGGCAGTACGCCGATGACGGTGAACGTCTGACCGTCGAGCACGATGGCGCGCCCGACAATGCCGCGGTCCGCCCCGAACACGGACCGCCACGTGCGATTGGAGAGGACCACGACTCGATCGCGTCCTGGCTGCTCGTCTTCCGGCACGAGTGTCCGCCCGAGCACGGCCCGGATGCCGAACACGCCGAAATAGCCGGTCGATACCCGTCCAACGCGAAGCCGCGCCGTCTCGCCGGCCCCGGCCAGCGTCATCGTGGCGGAGGTCGTTGCGGCGATCGCCTCGAAGACGTCGTTCCGGTCCCGCCAGTCCAGGAAGTTCGCGGTCGCGACGCCGTTGCGCAGGCCGCCGGGCGGCTTTTCGAACACGAACACGATCCGCTCCGGGTTCGGGTACGGCAGGGGGCGCAGGAGCACGCCGTCGACAAAGCTGAAGATCGAGGTCGTCGCCCCGATCCCGAGCGCGAGGACGGCAATGGCGGTGAGGGTATAGGCGGGGGAACGCACGAGCGAGCGCACCGCATCGCGAACGTCGTAACGCACTGTAAGCATCAGACGGGTGGCGGGCGGAAATGGTTTGCAGGGCGGAGGGCCGCGGACAACGATCCGGACAGGCTCACCGCTGGCGTGTCAGGACACCCCGGACTTCTCGCTGAGCTCCATGGGCGGCGGTTCGAGCAGGTCATCACAGTTGCCGGCGGGGGCGGGAGCGTCCAGCGCGTCAGTCTGCATGACCGGGAGTTGCACGGTGAAGGTGGCACCCTGGTCGACCCCCTGGCTCGACGCGTCGATCGTTCCGCCATGCAGTTCCACCAGGTGTTTCGCGATGGACAGGCCGAGCCCGAGGCCCCAGTTCCCCCGCGTTGTCGACGGATCGGCCTGGCGGAAGCGATCGAACACGTGGGGCAGGAATTCAGGTGCGATCCCTTGTCCCGTGTCCCTGACCACGATTCGAACGTAACCTTCAGAGGCGCTCGCGGCCACGTCCACGCGTCCGCCCGACCGCGTGAACTTCACCCCGTTGTGCAGCAGGTTCCAGAGAATCTGCTGGACCCGGCGTCCATCGGCCTGAATACGCGGCAACGCGGACTCGCGGGTCAAAGAAAGCCGCACGCCTTTGGTGTCGGCTGTCGGCTTGAGCGACTCCATCGTCGCGTCAATGGTTGCGCCGATGTCGAGCGGTGCGATCTCGAGCCGCGCGTTCCCTGATGTCAGCTTGTTCATCTCCAGCAGGTCTTCGATCAGCTTGGCCTGGACCTGCGCATTGCGCTGGATGACGGCCAGGGCCTGATCGGTGTCCTTGACGGCCCCGCCCTTGGCGAGCAGGCTGAGCCAGCCCAGGATGGCATTCATCGGGGTCCGCAGCTCGTGGCTCACGGTCGCCAGGAACTCGTCCATGATGCGACTCTGGCGCTCGGCCTCGTCGCGGGCACGGCGCTCATTGATCAATGCCTGTTCACGCGCCTGTTCCGCGCGCCGTTGGGCACTGATGTCCCGGCTCACTCCGACGATCTTCTCGACTCGGCCATGCTCGCCGTGCAGCACGCGCCCGCGTTCGGTGATCCACACCACCGCTCCATCCGGATGAGCCAGCCGGTACTCGCACTCATAGGTCGAACCCGTGCTCAGCGCGGACTGGACGCATTCCTGAAGGCGCTCCTGGTCGTCCGGATGTACGGTGCTGAAGACGCGTCGATCCTCGCCGAACCATCCCGACGGGAACCCGAAGAGGGTTTCCGGGTCGGTTGACCACGTCATCCGTCCGGCCGTCATGTCCCACTCCCACGCGGCGATCTCGGCCACGTCCATCGCCATCCTGAGCCGCTCCTCGTTCTCCTTCACGCCGCGGTGCGCGACCGTCAACGCTGCCGTGCGCTCGGCGACCCGCAATTCGAGCTGCTGATTGACCTCCTGCAGGGCCTCCTGCACCTTCTGCCGCGCGGACACTTCGCGCTGGAGCTCCTGGTTCAAGAGGGCCAGCGCGCGCGTCTTCCGGAACAAGTCGATGAAGACCGACACCTTGGAGCAGAGGATCGCCGAGCGGACGGGCTTGATCAGGTAGTCGACCGCACCGACACCGTATGCCCGCAGCACGTCCTCGTCGTCCAGTGTGTGGGCGGTCAAGAAGATGATGGGCACATCCTGCGTGCGGCGCCTCTGCTTGACCAGGTTGGCGAGCTCGATGCCACCCATGCTGGGCATTCTGATATCGAAGATCATCGCGGCAAACTCGTGCTGCAGCATGGCCAGCAGCGCCTCGTCGGCCGAATGCGCGCGCACGAGCGCGCACCCGCTCGAGGCGAGCATCACCTCGAGCGCGTCCAGATTCCGCGGCTCGTCGTCGACGATCAGAATCTTGACGTCCTCGCTCATACGATCTCCCCGGTTCAGCGATACAGCCACACGCGAAGGAGCGAGAGCAGCTGGTCGGTGTTGACCGGCTTGGCGATGTAGTCCGAGGCGCCCGCCTGCAGACACTTCTCCCGATCCCCTTTCATGGCCTTCGCGGTCAGCGCGAGGATCGGCAGCGTCCGGAAGTCCGGGTGGTTGCGGATCTCTCGTATCGTTTCGTAGCCATCCATCTCCGGCATCATGATGTCCATCAGCACCACGCTCAGGTCCGGCGTCTTGTTGACCAGCTCAATCGCCTGGCGGCCGTTGGTCGCCGTCAGGACCTCCATCTCGTGATTCTCGAGCACGCTCGTGAGCGCGAAGATGTTGCGGGCGTCGTCGTCGACGACGAGGACCCGCTTGCCGCGCAGGGCGGCATTCGAGCCGTGGAGCTGCTCGAGCAGCCGCCGTTTCGGTTCCGGCAGGTTGGCCACGACGCGGTGGAGGAAGAGCGCCGTCTCGTCGAAGAGACGCTCTGGCGAACGCACGTCCTTGAGGACCACGCTCTTGGCGAGCGTTCTCAGTTGGGCCTCCTCGTCAGTGCTCAGTTCTTTGCCGGTGAACACGACAACCGGCGTATCGCGCAGCATCGGCTCGTCCCGCATCCGATTGAGGAGCTCGAATCCTGTCATGTCCGGCAGCCGTAGATCCATGACGCAGCAGTCGACTGGCCCGTCTTCCGTTCGGCGCATGACATCGAGGGCCTCGGCGCCGGTCGCGACGGCACACACCTTGATGTCATCGTGCGTGAGGAGCTCGACAATCCCGGCCCGCTCGATGTCGTTGTCCTCGACGACGAGCAGTCGTTTCTTGTGCGGGGCGACATACGACGTGATGCGGTCGAATGCGCTCTCGAGGTCCTCTGTGGTGCCCGGTTTCACGAGATAGGAAAACGCGCCATGGGCGAGGCCATGCCGGCGCTCCTCCTCGACCGAAAGAATCTGTACCGGAATGTGCCGTGTGGCCGGGTCGAGCTTCAGGCTGTTCAACACCGTCCAGCCCAGCATGTCGGGCAGGAACACGTCCAGGGTAATCGCCGTCGGCAAGTACTGACGCGCCAGAGTGAGCGCGGTCGTACCGCGAGTCGCGACAATTCCCTTGAAGCCCCGGTCGCGCGCCAGATTGAGCAAGACCCTGGCGTAGTGTGGATCGTCGTCGACGATGAGCAGGACGTTGTCACCCTCGACGACGGAATCGCGATCGTCCACGACGATCTCCGTCTGCGCCACCGCGAGGACCGGCACCGAGGAAATCGGTCTGGTCAGGGCGTCGGTCGGCAGGGATCCCCGCGTCGGGGCGATGACCGACCGCGCCGGACCAGTGTACAAGAGCGGCAGGTACAGCGTGAACGTGCTTCCCTGGCCGGGCACGCTGAAGAGGCGAATCTCGCCGCCGAGCAGCGTCGCCAGCTCGCGGCTGATCGCCAGGCCGAGGCCCGTGCCGCCGTACTTGCGGCTCGTGCCGGCATCGGCCTGCTGGAATGCCTCGAAGATCAACCGCTGCTTTTCCGAAGCGATGCCAATTCCGGTATCCGACACCTCGATGGCGATCGCCGTCGGCGCGAAGCGGAGAACCGGATGCTCCGCCGACCAGCCCCGCGTCACCTGCTCGACGCGCATTTTGACCTGCCCCTGGGCCGTGAACTTGAAGGCATTCGACAGCAGGTTCTTCAGGATCTGCTGAAGCCGCTTGGCATCGCTGATGAAGGTACGCGGCAGCGTGGCGTCGATGTCGACCTGGAACGCCAGATTCTTGGATTCCGCGACATGATGGAACGTTCGCTCGACGCTGTCCTTGAGGGACTTGAACGTGATCGCCTCGGGCTCCACCGTCACGGTGCCCGACTCGATCTTCGAGAGGTCGAGGATGTCGTTGATGAGCGTGAGCAGGTCGGTGCCGGCCGAATGGATGTTGCGCGCGAAGTCCACCTGTTTCGACGCCAGGTTGCCCGAGGGATTCTCCGCCAGCTGCTGCCCCAGGATCAGGATGGAATTCAGCGGCGTGCGCAGCTCGTGCGACATGTTGGCGAGGAACTCTGACTTGTACTTCGACGTGAGCGCCAGCTCCGCGGCCTTCTCCTCGAGCGCGCGCCGCGCCTGTTCCACCTCGTTGTTCTTGCGCTCGACCTCGACGTTCTGCTCCGCGAGCTGCTGCGCCTTGAGCGCCAGTTGCTCGTTGGTCTGCTGCAGCTCGGTCTGCCGCGTCTGCAGCTCGATTGTGAGCTCCTGCGACTGCTGCAGCAGGTTCTCGGTCCGCATCGTCGCTTCGATCGTGTTCAAGACGACGCCGATCGATTGCGTCAGCTGCTCGAGGAACGTGAGATGCGTGGCGGTGAACGGCTGCAGCGCCGACAGCTCGATGACCGCCTTGGTCTCGCCCTCGAAGAGCACGGGCAGCACGACGATGTTCTTGGGTTTCGCCGAGCCGAGGCTCGAGTGGACCCGCGTATAGCCGGACGGCACCTTGGTCAACAGAATACGCTGCTTGTCGAGGGCGCACTGGCCGACGAGGCCGTGGCCGACCTGGATGCGCTTCGACTGATCGTCCCCGACGGCGTAGCCGGCCAGGAGAGACAAGGCCGGAGCGCTGTCCGGCACATCACTCAGCATCTGGTAGACCGTGCCCTGCCTGGCTTTGACCAGGGGGGCCAATTCCGACAGCAGCAACTTGCCGACCGTGACCAGATCCCGCTGGCCCTGGAGCATGCGCGTGAACCTGGCGAGGTTGGTCTTGAGCCAGTCCTGCTCCTGATTGTGGTCGGTCGTCGCCCGCAGGTTGTCGATCATCGTGTTGATGTTGTCTTTGAGCTCGGCGACTTCGCCGCGGGCTTCCACCTGGATGGATCTCGTCAGGTCGCCTTTCGTGACCGCGGTGGCGACTTCCGCGATGGCGCGCACCTGGTTGGTCAGGTTGGCCGCCAGCAGATTGACGTTGCCCGTCAGGTCCTTCCAGGTGCCGGCCGCGCCCGGCACGTTGGCCTGTCCGCCGAGCCGGCCTTCGACGCCGACCTCGCGGGCCACGTTGGTGACCTGCTCGGCGAAGGTCGCGAGCGTGTCGGTGACGTTGTTGATCGTCTCGGCCAGCGCCGCGACTTCACCCTTGGCCTCGACCGTCAGCTTCTGGCGGAGGTTGCCGTCGGCGACGGCGGTGACGACCTTGACGATGCCCCGCACCTGGTCGGTCAGGTTCGCCGCCATGACGTTCACCGAGTCGGTGAGATCCTTCCACGTCCCGGCGACGCCGCGCACTTCGGCCTGCCCACCGAGCCGGCCCTCGGTGCCGACCTCGCGGGCGACGCGCGTCACCTCGGCGGCGAAGGCCCGCAGCTGGTCGACCATCGTGTTGATGGTGTTCTTCAGCTCGAGGATCTCGCCCTTGACGTCAACCGTGATCTTCCGCGAGAGGTCGCCGCGGGCGACGGCCGTCGTGACCTCGGCGATGTTGCGCACCTGGGCGGTGAGGTTGGCGCCCATGACGTTGACCGAGTCGGTCAGGTCCTTCCAGGTGCCGGCAACGCCGGGGACGGCCGCCTGCACGCCCAGGCGGCCCTCGGTTCCCACTTCACGCGCGACGCGGGTCACCTCGGACGCAAACCCGTTCAGCTGATCGACCATGGTGTTGATGGTGTTCTTCAGCTCGCGAATCTCGCCCTTCACGTCGACGGTAATCTTGCGCGACAGGTCACCGTTGGCGATGGCCGTGGCGACGTCGGCAATGTTGCGCACCTGCCCCGTGAGGTTCGAGGCCATCCAGTTCACGTTGTCGGTGAGGTCCTTCCACGTGCCGGCGACGTCGGGAACTTCGGCCTGGCCGCCGAGCTTGCCTTCCGTGCCCACTTCGCGCGCCACGCGGCTCACTTCCGAGGCGAACGCATTCAGCTGGTCCACCATCGTGTTGATGGTGTTCTTGAGCTGCAGGATCTCGCCTTTCACGTCGACGGTAATCTTGCGCGACAAGTCGCCCTTGGCTATAGCCGTGGCCACATCGGCGATGTTCCGCACCTGACCCGTGAGGTTCGACGCCATCGAGTTCACGTTGTCGGTCAGATCCTTCCACGTGCCCGCCACGCCCGGCACCGCGGCCTGGCCGCCCAGCTTGCCTTCCGTGCCCACTTCGCGCGCCACGCGGCTCACTTCCGACGCAAACGCGTTCAGCTGATCGACCATCGTGTTGATCGTGTCTTTCAGCTTCAGGATCTCGCCCTTCACGTCGACGGTGATCTTGCGCGAGAGATCCCCGCGCGCGACGGCGGTCGTGACCTCGGCAATGTTGCGGACCTGCGCGGTCAGATTCGCGCCCATGGCGTTGACCGAGTCGGTCAGATCCTTCCACGTGCCGGCGACGTCGGGCACTTCGGCCCGGCCTCCGAGCTTGCCTTCCGTGCCGACCTCACGCGCGACGCGGCTGACCTCCGAGGCGAAGGCGTTCAACTGGTCGACCATCGTGTTGACGGTGTCTTTCAACTCCAGGATCTCGCCCTTGACGTCGACGGTAATCTTGCGCGACAGATCGCCGCGCGCCACGGCCGTCGTCACATCGGCGATGTTGCGGACCTGCGCCGTCAGGTTCGACGCCATCGCGTTGACCGAGTCGGTGAGGTCCTTCCAGGTGCCCGCGACGCCGGGCACGACCGCCTGCCCGCCCAGCTTGCCGTCGGTGCCGACTTCGCGCGCAACGCGGGTCACCTCCGCGGCGAAGCCGCGGAGCTGATCCACCATCGTGTTGATCGCTTCCTTCAGCTGGAGGATCTCGCCGCGGACGTCGACCGTGATCTTCTTGGACAGATCGCCGTTGGCGACGGCGATGGTGACGTCCGCAATGTTGCGGACCTGGGCGGTCAGGTTGCCGGCCATCTGGTTCACCGATTCGGTGAGCTCCTTCCAGACGCCGGAGACACCTCGCACCTGAGCCTGGCCGCCCAACTTGCCCTCGGTGCCCACCTCGCGCGCGACGCGCGTCACCTCGGACGTGAAGACCGACAGCTGGTCGATCATGTCGTTGACCAGTCTGGCGGAGCGGAGAAATTCACCTTCGAGGGGCCGGCCGTCGACTTCGAGCGCCATGGACTGCCCGAGATCGCCCTTCGCGACGGCGCCGACGGCGCGGGTCACCTCTGTCGTCGGCCACACGAGATCGTCGATGAGCGTGTTGATCGCCGCGACTTCGTCCGCCCAGCCTCCCGTCGCCCCCGCGACGTTCATGCGCTGTTTGAGCTTGCCTTCCTTGCCGACGGCATGGGTGACTCGCGAGGTTTCCCGCGCCCGCCGTTCGCTGAGCAGCACGATGTCGTTGAACGCGTCGGCGATTTTTCCGTTCACACCCGTCAGCGCCGACGACAGTCGGACAGAGAACTCGCCCTGCTTGAACGACAGCATGGCCGAGAGCAGGGCCTGGGAGAATTGATCGAGCTCCGCGGACGGGGGGCCCGGGGGGCCGCCGTGAGCGGTTACCGCCCTGAGGGCGGCTTGGGGGGATGTTACCGGAGTGTCCATTCAACAGTCTCCCGGACGACGCTGTGGCGGAGCATGTGTCCGCCGCCGTTACAGTGCGCGTCAGATTCCCACACAGCAAGCGTGGAACAGCAAGCCGAAGTTGTACCGAGAAAAGGCTTTGAGATCGAAAACGTCGCGGACCAAGCAATAGCCGAGCCAGCTCGACGGTCGCGAGAACAAGGGGACCGCCCTCCAGGGCGGCGGGCCCCGGTCGAAGGGGAGTGAATCGTGCGGGACTCCGTGGGGAAACGCCGACGCAGCTAGAGGGAGCGGACAACCCACAACCCTCCCCGGACCTAGGTCTGGCTCGGTGACAACGGATCCACTCCCTCATTGCGGGCGGTCACAGGACTCGCGGCCGTTTGGCAGCGTCCGCTCTTCGCACAAGTCCCCATTCTCGTGCGAGGTGAGGACGTCAGACGCCGATCCCGATCACTCGACGCTCACGGCTGCGCGAACGCCGCGGGGCGGTCGGCGGCGTTGGCGAGCAGGCGTCGGATTTCAGCGACCAGCGCGTCGGGATCGCACGGCTTGACGATGACGGAGTCGAAACCGGACTGCCGTGCCTGTTCGAGCTGATGGGCGTGCGAATAGCCAGTGGCCGCGATGAGCGGGATGTGGCATGTGCCGGCCCTGGACCGCAGCTCGCGCGCGACCTCGAACCCGGATACGTCCGGCAGCTGGAGGTCCAGGACGACCATGTCCGGAATGGCGGCCGCCGCGCAGGAGAGCGCTTCGTAACCGCTCGCCGCCGTGAGCACCCTGAAGCCCTCGGAGCGGAGGTAAAGCTCCCAGACGTCGAGAGCATCGGGATAGTCGTCAACGATCAGAATTGTTGAGGCGGTTGCCATTGTCGTGGGTCAGCCAGGTAACACATCGGCCATCGGACGTACTGGCATCAAATTTCGTGCCAGGCGATTCAGGCCGACGACCTCCCTCGTCCTCCGGCGCCGACCCACTCGAGGATGAACGTCGTTCCCTGACCCTCCACCGACTCCACTGCCACCTGCCCACCCATCGCTTCCATGCTCTCGCGAACGATGGAGAGACCCAGTCCCAGCCCCTGCGCACCCAGCTCCTCGTCGAGGTGGGCGTGCACGCGTACGAACTGGCCGAAGATCAGGTCGAGCTTCGACTTCGGAATCCCGATCCCGTTGTCGGAAATGCGCACGCGGGTGCCCCCGCCGGCGTGCTCAACACGCACGACGCGCGACATCTTCGCGGGATCGCTGTATTTCACGGCGTTGGCGAGCAGGTTCATGATCACGAGCTCGACGCGTCCGGCATCGGCCGCGAACGTCGGCAGCTGCGGGTCGATCTCGAACGACACGCCGCGGGCGTCGGCCATGTCGCTCAGTTGCCCCGCCACGTCCTGCACGACGGCCCCGAGGTCCACGCGCTGTTCGCCTGGAGCACTCTCAGGCCGCCGCGTCAGGCGGTGCAGACGCTCGAGCTTGCCGGCGACTTCGGCCAGCCGGACGACATTCCGCTCCAAGGTCTCGAGGAGACGCAGGCTCTCGGGGTCTTCTTCACTGACCGGCAGCACACGGGTCAGCACCTGGAGGACGCCCAGCGGCTGGCGAATCTCGTGACTCACCAGCCGGCTGAAACTGCGAAGCTGTGCCGTCTGGCGCTCGATCGTCTCGGTGTAACGCGTAATGAAAGCGTCCACGGTTTTCTGCTGGAGAACGCGGACGGCTGTTTGAGCGCGGCTCAGCACGAGGACCGCGGCCGTGGCATCGCCGCGCTCACCGAGCCCGGCCGCCTCTCGTGCGAAGAACGCTTCGAGAATCTCGCTGAGGATCTGGTATTCGCGAAGCAGCTGGTGGACCGACGATTGTTGATCGAAACGCAGCAAACCAAGCTCAGCCGCTTTTGCCATCACGACCGTGTTGGCCGCAATCTCCTGATCCGCCGGAGCGCGCAAATACGCCGCGATCTCCTTGAGTAAAGCGGGGATATGGTCGAGGAGCTGATGCGTCGGGAAGACGTCCCGCTTCTGCACGTCGAGCAGCCGGTCGAGCCGTTCGAGCCAGAGCATGGCGAGCGTGGAATGCTCTGCCGCCAGCCTGGAGGCGAAATGCTCAACCGTGGCAGCAAAGTTGGGAACAGTCATGGATGTCGAGACGGTGCCCGAGGAGTGTAATGCCGACGCCCCCCGCCGTGGTATTTTGCCGAACTGGTCTTCGCACGAGTTGGCGAGCGTCTTGCTCCCGATAAGTAAGCCGATGGCGCTTTTCTCTTCATATTCACGATTCTGCGCATGACTTCATATTTGCGATTCTGCCCATGACCCTGCCGCAGGGCAGCGAGACCCATGTGTCCGGCAGGTGGCGATGGCCATTCCTGGTGGCCATCGGTGTGCTCGTAGTCTGCGGCGTGGTCGCCGTGCTCCTGTACACACGCTTCGCAGCCGCGACCGCCAAAGTCGAGCATACGCATGAGGTTCTGAACTCCATCGACCGCGTGGTGGCGCGCCTCGTCGACGCGGAAACCGGCCATCGCGGCTATCTCCTCACCAGCGACCGCACGTTTCTGCAGCCATACGAGGGAGTGCAGGCCCAGACGCGTGCGCTGTTGACCCACCTCGACGAGCTCGTCTCGGACAACTCCACGCAGCGCGACTACTGCCGCCGGCTCGCGACGCTTGCCGAGGCCAGGCTCGACGAGATGGCGCTCGTGCTCGAGCTTCACGACGGCGGCAATCCGTCGGCCGCGATCGCGCGCATCTCCGACGGTCACGGCCGGCGCTTGATGCACGACGTCCGCGCGGTCGCTGCCGAGATGCGTGTCGCGGAAGGCTCGCTGCTCGTCCAGCGGGAGGGCCAGGAGCGACTGGCTCGACGGGGGGCACTCGGATTCGCGATTGTCAGCCTCCTCGTAGCCACGGTGCTGGGCTTCGTGGCCGTGTCGGTGGACCGTAATTTCGAGAGGCGTCGAGTCGCGTTCGCCGAGGAGATGACGGCGCGCGTTGCCGCCGAGCGCGATGCCCTGGCCGCGGCTGCGGGCCTGCAGCAGAGCGAGAGCTTCAATCGCAGCATCCTCGACAACTCGGGCGACTGCATCCAGGTTCTCGAACCGGACGGCCGGATGGCGCTGGTGAATCGTCCGGGGCTCGCACTCATGGAAATCGACGACGTGAACGCGCTCGTGGGCCAGCCGTGGACGTCGCTCTGGAACGCCGACTCCGAGCTGGCGCACCAGGCCCTCGACGACGCGATCGCCAGAGGCGAAGGACGGTTCCACGCGTTTCGCCCGACTCTCAAGGGGACCCCGAAGTGGTGGGACGTCATCGTCACGCCCATTCGCGACGACGCCGGCCACGTGCAGAAGCTGGTGACAGTGTCCCGTGACATCACCGAGCAGAAGAATGCCGAGCAGGAACGTGCGCTCCTCCTGGCGAGCGAACGGGCAGCGCGATCCGAGGCCGAGCGCGCCGCCCGCATGAAGGATGACTTCGTCAGCACCTTGTCGCACGAGCTCCGGACGCCGCTCAATGCGATCCTCGGCTGGGTCGGCGTGCTCAAGCAGCAACAGCAATCACCCGACACGCTGGCGAAGGCGATCGACGTCATCGATCGCAACTCGCGCCGCCAGTCGCACATGGTCGACGACCTCCTGGACATGAGCCGGATCATGTCGGGCAAGATGCGGCTGGACGTGCAGCGGCTGGACGTCTCGTCGACGATTGAGGAGGCCGTCGCCTCCACCCAGCCCGCCGCCGACGCCAAGGGTGTCCGGCTGGTGAAAGTGCTGGGCTCGGCCGCGATCATTCAGGGCGATCCGGGCCGCGTGCAGCAGATCGTCTGGAACCTGGTGAGCAATGCGATCAAGTTCACGCCGCGCGGCGGCATGGTGCAGGTCACGCTGCACAAGATCAACAGCCACGTCCACGTGCAGGTGAGCGATACCGGCCAGGGCATCCGGAGCGACGTGCTGCCTCATGTCTTCCAGCGCTTCCGCCAGGGCGATGCCTCCTCTACCCGACATCACGGTGGCCTCGGTCTCGGTCTCGCCATCGTGAAGAACCTCGTCGAGATGCACGGCGGCTCGGTGGACGCGGCCAGTGACGGTGAAGGTCTGGGCAGCGTGTTCACCGTCCGCTTGCCGCTGCTCGCACTGACCAGCGACCGGCCGGAACAGGTGGCCGATACATTGGAGCTGGTGCCAGATCGCTTTGCGAGGCTGCTGGGTGGCCTCATGGTGCTCGTGCTCGACGATGAACCCGACGCGCGTGAGGTCGTGCAGCGCCTTCTTGAAGACGCCGGTGCCCGGGTGAAGACCGCCGCCAGTGCAACCGAGGCTCTCGTGACGCTCGAACAAGGCCTGGTGCCGGACATCATCGTCAGCGACATCGGGATGCCCGACCAGGATGGCTACGACTTCATGCAGCGGGTGAGAAACATGGAAGGCGCGGTGGCCGCAGTCCCGGCCGCGGCACTCACTGCCCTGGCGCGCGTGGAAGACCGCAAGCGCGCCCTGATGGCGGGCTACCAGACACACCTGGCGAAGCCCGTCGATCCGGCCGAACTCGTCGCGATGGTCGCGAGCCTGACCGGGCGCACGGGGCGCACCGAAAGGCCTTCGGCGTAATTCAGTCGCTAGTCGGCAGTCGTTGATCGTCTGTCACAGTCCTCAGTCCGAGTCGTCAGTCGTCAGTTCCAGTCGTCACTCCGAGTCTTCAGTCGTCCCTTCAAACAACCTGAAGGCCAGACATGACGGCTGGAATTGACGGCTGGAAAATGACAGCTGGAACGGACGGCTGACTACCAGCGTTCGACTGACGACTTCGACTGACGACTGGAATTGACGACCGAAGACTCGGACTGAGGACTGTGACTGACGACCAACGACTGCCGACTGCCGACTGTTACCTCTCCAACACCTCGCGGACAGTGTGGAGAAACGCGGCGGTCTCAATCGGCTTGGAGCAATAGCCGTTGTATCCTGCGGCGAGCGCGCGGTTTCGATCCTGCGGGCGCGCATACGCACTGACGGCGATCGCGGGAATGCCGTCCCGCGTCTGGCGAACCCGCGCAATCAACTCGTAGCCGTCGACGTCCGGCATCGCAATGTCCGCGACGAGCAGCTGCACGCGCGAATCCGCCAGCTCCTGCAACGCCTGAGCGGCGCAGTCACACTGGAGAACCTCCGCGCCGCAGCCGGCGAAGAGGGTGGCAAGCAGCTCCCTCGAGTCCCGCTGATCGTCGACCACGAGCACAACGCAGCCGTCGAGCCTGAGCTCGATTCTCGGCTCGGCGGTCGCCTGTCTCGAACCTGTGGGCACACTCCGGCCATTTGCCGCAGGAAGGCGAATCTGAACGGTGGTGCCGCGGTTGAGCCCCTCGCTCAGCGCTCGAATGTCGCCCTGATGCTGCTCGACGAGGTACCGCGCAAGGGCGAGCCCGAGTCCAAGCCCTCCGTGCTTCCTGGTCGCCCGGCTGTCGGCCTGGCGGAATCGATCGAAGACGTACGGCAGAAACTCCGGATCGATGCCGGCTCCGGAGTCGCGAACCTCGATCAGGACTCCGTTTTCAACCGGCGCGCAGCGGACCTTGATTCGGCCGCTCTCTGGCGTGAACTTGATGGCATTCGAAAGTACGTTCCCGAGCACCTGTTGAAGGCGCTTGGGATCGCCTTCGATCGGCGGCAGGTTGGCAGACGCGTCCCTGGACATCTGAATCTGCCTGGCGTTGGCCGCCGGCAGGACGTTACTGATCGCCGTGTCCACCAACAGATCGACCAGCAGGGGAACCCGATCGATCTCCAGCTTGCCTGTGATGATCCGCGACACGTCCAGAATATCTTCGATGAGCTGTCCCTGGAGCCTGGCGTTCCGGCCGATGACGTCGAACGCACGGCGCACCCGGTCGGGTGACAAACCGTCGGTCTGCAGCATCTGCACCCAGCCCAGAATGGCGTTGAGCGGCGTACGGAGCTCGTGCGAGAGCATCGCGAGGAACTCGTCCTTCAGCCGGCTGGCCTCCTCCGCTGATGCCAGCCGCGCCAGCTCGGCTTCCTTCCGGCGCGTCACCATCATGCAGACGCCAGTCATGCGGACCGGCCGCCCGCGATCGTATTCGACGCGTCCTTTGCCTTCGACCCAGCGGACGGTTCCGTCCGGCGCGACGATGCGGTATTCGACTTCGTGCGGCAAGCCCTGCTCGATGGCGCGCCGTGCTGACGCGAGCACGCGCTCACGGTCGTCGGGATGAATCTCTCGTTCGTAGCTTGCAAAAGTCCCATCGAATACGCCCGGCGGGAGGCCGTGCAATCGCTCGACGTTCTCGGACCAGCGAACGTTCTGCGCCGCCAGGTCCCAATCCCACGTGCCCATGGACGCGGCGTCCAGAGCGAAGCGCAGACGCTCTTCGCTCTGGCGGGCATTCTCCTCGGCGCGCGTGCGCTCGACGGCGAATGCCACCTGGGAGGCCACGATGCAGGCCAGTTCGAGCTCGTCGGCGCTCAGCTCGTGGGGCTGGTTGTAATACAGCATGAACTTGCCAATGACCCGGCCGAGGCTGACGAGGGGGATGAAGGCGAGGGCCGCGATTCCCTCCGCCTTGATTGTCGGAAGCAGCGCCTTCAGCGATGCTTCGCGGGCCACATCCCCGACGGTGATCGGCTGCGCGTTGACAGTCTCGGGTGTCCAGGGTGTGTGCCCCTCGACGGCCGCGCGGTACTCTTGGGAGAGTCCGCGAAAGGCCTTGAACCGCATGACACCGTCGGAGTCGAACAGTAGAATCGACGAGCGTGACACGCCGAGGCCGTCGGCGAGTGCATCCAGCGCGGCCGCGTAGATTTCTTCCACGGTCCGGCTTCGGCTGATCGCCCCCGTCAACGCCAGGCAGACGCCAAGCTTGGAATTCACTCCTAGCAGCATGCGCAGCAGCATGCACGGCTGAGGCCATCACGGATGGGTCGGCATGGGCCGTGCTATATAGAGATTGGTTTCGCCGAGTGTAGGCTATTGATACGCGACGAGAGTCAGAATGGGTGAACGGTTTCCGGGAAAAGGGTTCGCAGTGCCGCAGAGTGAACGCAGACTCAACATTGGTGTCGCCTCCGAGCACGCCGTGCAGCTGTTCGATGGACAGGACTCTCTTACCGACTCCGTCGCGGTCTTCATCCGGGATGGCCTCCAGGCCGGCGACCGGCTGCTCGTAGCGATGACGCGGCAGAACTGGGACGCGACCGCCTGCAGGCTACGCGGACAGGGTCTGGACACCAGCAAGGCCATGGCAGCTGGTTGCCTGACCGTCCTCGACGCCGCCGCGACCCTGGCTACCTTCATGTGCAACGGACGCCCCGATCGCGAGCGGTTCGAGGGCTCTGTGGGCGCGCTCGTACACGCCCTCTCTGACGGCGGCCGGCTCCGCATTTACGGAGAAATGGTCAATCTCCTGGCGACAGAGGGTGAATTCAGGGCCGCGCTGGAGCTCGAAGAGCTGTGGAATGAACTGGGGAAACGCGAGCCTTTCCTGTTGTTGTGCGGTTACGCGTCCGTGAACTTCGGTGATCCGAAGTTCACGGACGCGCTCAGGATGACCTGCCGGGCGCATTCGAGTGTCCGCGCGAATCCCCGCGACGTGCTTGCCACGTTCCTGATGGAGGCGTCATCCCTGTAACCCTTCGCATCCTCGGTAGGGCTGTCGCCGCATGGTGGAACGACGACGCGATGCGGCTCGGCGCATCGCTGTCTTACTACACCCTCTTCGCGATAGGGCCCATCCTCCTCGTCGCTGTCGCGGTGGCTGGAACCCTCTTCGGAGAGGAAGCTGTTAGAGGAGAGGTCGTCGGCCAAATCGAGGGGCTGGTTGGCACCGAAGGCGCGATGGCGGTGCAAGCGTTGCTGCAGGGAGCAGCTCGCCCCCAGGACAACATCTTTGCCGCGATCGTCGGCGGCGTCACGTTCGTACTGGCTGCATGCGGAGCCTTTCTCGAGCTGCAGGCGGCGCTGAACACCATCTGGCGGGTCAAACCGGCGCCAGGCGGAATGATGAAGGATTTCTTTCTCGACCGCGTCCGCTCCTTCGGTCTCGTAGTGGCGATTGGCTTCCTGCTGCTGGTGTCGCTCGGAGTCGACGCGGCCCTCGCCGCCCTGGGCGACTGGCTTGCGCAATGGGCCCCGGCCGTGCCACTGGTGCTCAGCACTCTCAACTTCATCCTCTCTGTTGCGGTGACGTCCGCGCTCTTCGGTCTGCTCTTCAGATTCCTGCCCGACGTTGAGCTGGCGCCGTCGGACGTCGCGACCGGAGCCTTCGTGACGGCACTGTTGTTCGCGGTGGGGAAACACCTCATCGGCCTCTACCTCGGCCAGAGCGGAGCGACATCGAGCTACGGCGCGGCCGGGTCCGTCATCGTCATCCTGCTTTGGGTGTACTACTCATCGCAGATCGTGCTCTTCGGGGCGGAGTTCACCAGGCTCTATGCCGAGCGGCGTGGGCCGGTCCCGGCATCGCCCTTCGCAGAGAAGACCGGGAGGTTCGCGCAGTCCCGCGCGACTGGCACATCAACTGCATTGCCGCTCCGCGTAGTCGCGAGGAACGCAGTCAACCAGCTCGACAGGAGCGGATCATGAAACCACTCGGCATGGTGCTCGTCGTCCTCGGCGTCCTGGCTCTCATCTATGGTGGCGTGTCGTGGACCCGGAAAGACACCGTGGTCGACGCAGGACCCATCCAGATCACGGCGGACAAAAAGGAAAGCCTTCCCATCTCCCCGATCGCGGGAGGACTCATGCTCGTGGCCGGCGTCGTACTGCCTCTTGAAGAAGAGCGGCTCGTGAGGTTCGTGCTGGCCGCGGACGACTAGGTCTGCCCATTGATGGACCTGCGCACGGGACCGGCGTTCTGGCCACGCAAGAATGGCCTGGTTGCCGTGTATCCGCCGCTCGAACGAGACGAGCGATGTGATGTGGCGATCATCGGCGCGGGCATCACCGGGGCGCTCGTTGCACACCGGCTCACCGAAGACAACTGCGACGTGGTTCTGCTCGATCGCAACGATGTCGGAATGGGAAGCACGGCGGCCTGCACAGGGTTGCTGCAGTATGAGACCGACACGTCGCTCGGCGAGCTGGCCGCGCAGCTGGGAGTCGAACGCGCGGTGCGAAGCTGGCGCCTCGGCTTGAAGGCTATCGACGACATCGAAACCCTCTGCCCCGACTCGACGTGCGGCTTCGCCAGGCGGCCAAGTGTCTATCTGGCATCGACCAGGTGGGATGTGCGGAGGCTGAAGGCCGAGCACGCGCTGCGGGCCGCGCATGGCTTTGATGTGGTCTGGCTGGACCGGTCTGAAATCGCCGCCAGGTTCGGCTTCAAGGACCACGGCGCGATTCAGAGTCGCGGCGATGCAGAGGTCGATCCCTACCTGCTCACACACAAAGTGCTCGATGAAGGCAGTCGTCGCGGGGCGCGCGTGTACGACCGCACGGATGTGATCAAAGTGCGGGACGACAGGAACGGCGTCACGCTCACCACGAACCGCGGCCGAACGGTGCGGGCGAGACGAATGGTGGTGGCCGCCGGGTACGAGGTCGCACGCCAGCTCCGCCAGGACCGCGGCCATCTGCACAGCACCTGGGCGTTTGTCAGCGAGCCGCTCCCCGACCTGTCATGGTGGCCGGATCGGTGCCTGATCTGGGAAACGCGGCGGCCTTATCTGTATCTGCGGACGACGGTGGACGGACGCGTGATGGTGGGCGGCGAAGACGAACCGTGGTCCTCTCGCCACGAGAATACACGCCTGCTGCTGAGAAAGACCGAGCGCCTGCTGAAGGGCTTCTCGAGACTTTTCCCGAAAGTGCACGTGGAGGTTGCCGACGCCTGGGCTGGCGTCTTCGGCACCACGCCGGATGGACTCCCCTACGTCGGAACGCTCCCGACGCACCCACAGACCTGCTTCGCCCTGGGCTACGGCGGCAACGGGATCACCTTCAGCGTCGTCGCCGCTGAACTGATTCGCGATTGGTGGACCGGACGCCCCAACCCCGACGCGGCGCTCTTCGGCTTCGATCGCTGACGCCGCGTCCCGCTCAGGCCGGACACTTCGTACGAGAGTTAGTGCCGTGACGCGAGTGCGGTGCTCGTCACGGGCTGGCCATCCACGCTCACATACTCGTAGGTCATGCGGAAGGTGGAGAGGCCGAATATCTTGACCCTTGCGGCCGACTGCAGGCACACCGGCAAGACGATGTCGTTGTGCACCCGCGCGTAGGACCAATCGACATCTACTTGAGAGACCCAGAACGATGGGCTCTTGGCCAACCGGCCCGCCACGCGCACGACGTCGCCGGTGGACGGCTGCAGGAACATGTTGCCGATCACAAGGTTGTCGCCGCCCTTGGGTCCCGCCCTGAGAGCAACGCGGAGAAGCCCCGACGCATCGGGCTCCGCTTCCGAACACTCGTAGGTGCCCGTCTCGGCAGATGAGTTGCGCGAGAAGCGCTTGGCGAGAAGCGTTCGTTCGCGCTCGAGAGCAGCCCGAAATACACGGTTTCGGATGTGCTCGGAGCCGCCTTCCGCGAGGATTTCGACCATCAGGATGCCGTCACTGCCAACTGTGGTGCGAACGTCCATCCACGCATGCTTGCCGCTCTTTACGTTCTCGGCTTCGAGCCGGCGAAAGGCCACGTACGGTCGCTGCGGCAGCGCGTACCACGCGCTCTCCGCGCAGGCGGCGTCGCGTGGACTGGCCACTGCGCCCAGTGCCGTGAACAACAGGATTGCCGTCGCGAATGGCACGGTATTCGATCTCATCCTCGAAACCTCAGAACCAATGAGTGCAGAGCCTGTGCCAACCTCTCAGCGCACATTCCTTCCTTGATCTCGTGTTCGTTCGTCAAGCTGCGGATGGGCTCGCGTCGGCTGTGCAACGTGGATGGTCAAAACTTGCACAGTTGCGGGTGTGCTGGGGAAGCGACGTCGGTAAGAAGTCGGTAAGAAGAAGGTAAAAGAAGTGGTCGGGATCGGGAACTGATTTTGCTTGTGCCGGCTCATGCATGGGGACCTCCCATCCCACGAGGTCCCTCCGAATATCGCACTCGACGTTACGGTCAAGTCGAGTGTTTCTCTCAGCGCGGTGAGATCGAGTGTGAGCGCCGAGTTGTGTTCAACCGCGCGTTGGAACGGCTCTCTTGGAGGTCAGGTGATGAATTCGTCAGTGTGTCGCTCGCTGGTGAGGAGGCGAATTGTGTGGACGCTCCGCACACTCGCGACGATAGCACTACTGATTTGCAGCGCGCCTGAGTTGATGGCCGCAACCGTCACGGTGACGTGGAACAGCAACGCGGAACCCGATCTGGCCGGATACATCGTGTCGTATGGAACGCAGTCGGGCACGCATCCATCGAGCGTGGACGTCGGCAACGTGACCTCCTGCCAATTGACCCTCAGCGCCGGGCAACGTTACTACGTCGTCGTACAGGCGTATAACACAAAGGGTCGCGTCGGTGCCAAGTCGGCGGAAGTCTTCGCGGATATTGTCGATCCGGCCGCACCGGTCGTTGCGAGTCTGTCGCCGACGTCAGGCGCGGTCGGCACCTTGGTGACGATCTCGGGCTCGAGCCTCGGTTCGACGCAAGGCACGAGCAGCGTGCGCTTCAACGGGACCGTCGCGACGCCCACCACGTGGAGCGCCAGCAGCATCGTGGTCCCCG
Organism: uncultured Acidobacteriota bacterium; assembly: GCA_963771395.1. Taxonomy (GTDB): domain Bacteria; phylum Acidobacteriota; class Vicinamibacteria; order Vicinamibacterales; family 2-12-FULL-66-21; genus DATBJJ01. The sequence goes on from CAVYTY010000016.1 coordinate 118,018, forward strand.
TCCCGAGTGGCGCCACCACTGGTGCGGTGGTCGTCACCGTGAACGGCGTGGCCAGTAATGGCGTGACCTTCACCGTCACCACGGCGACCGGACTGCCGGCGCCCTGGTCGTCGCAGGACGTCGGCAACCCGGCGCTGGCGGGACAGGCCACCTACGCATCGGGAACGTTCTCGGTTTCGGGCGCGGGCGTGGACATCTGGAGCAGCAGCGACCAGTTCCGTTTCGTGTATCAGACCCTCACCGGCGACGGCGAGATCGTGGCCCGCGTCGCCAGCCTGCAGAACACGGATGCCTGGGCGAAAGCGGCCGTCATGATCCGCGAGGATCTGGCGGGCAACTCCCCCAACGCGGTGGCGCAAGTCACTGCAGGAAACGGGATGACCTTTCAGTCGCGCGTCACCCGGGGTGGCACCAGCACCAGCATCAACGGATTCCCGGGGACCGCGCCTCAGTGGATTCGGCTCGTCCGCAGCGGCCACACGTTCACCGGCTACTACTCGGCGAACGGCACGACCTGGACGACGATGGGCAGCGCCACCGTCGCGATGACGGCTCAGGTGTACGCGGGCCTGGCGGTGACGAGCCACATTCCCTCGCTCAGCTCCAGCGCGACGTTCACCGACGTGGCCCTGACCGGTTCCGCGGGGACGAACCAGGCGCCCGTGATGACCCAGCCGGCGAATCAGACAAGCGCCGAAGGTGCGAACGTTTCGCTCCAACTCACCGCGAGCGATCCGGAAGGCACGGCATTGACCTACAGCGCCTCCGGTCTCCCCGCCTCGCTCAGTCTCAACGCCACGACCGGGTTGATCTCGGGCACGCTGACATTTACGAGCGCAGGCACCCACACGGTAACCGCCACGGCGTCGGACGGGACCCTCTCGAATAGCAAGACGTTCACCTGGACGGTTTCCGACGTCAGCCAGGCGCCGGTCGTTGCGAGTCTGTCGCCGACGTCAGGCGCCGTCGGCACCTTGGTGACGATCTCGGGCTCGAGCCTCGGTTCGACGCAAGGCACGAGCAGCGTGCGCTTCAACGGGACCGTCGCGACGCCCACCACGTGGAGCGCCAGCAGCATCGTGGTCCCCGTCCCGAGTGGCGCCACCACTGGTGCGGTGGTCGTCACCGTGAACGGCGTAGCCAGTAATGGCGTGACCTTCACCGTCACCACGGCGACCGGACTGCCGGCGCCCTGGTCGTCGCAGGACGTCGGCAACCCGGCGCTGGCGGGACAGGCCACCTACGCATCGGGAACGTTCTCGGTTTCGGGCGCGGGCGTGGACATCTGGAGCAGCAGCGACCAGTTCCGTTTCGTGTATCAGACCCTCACCGGCGACGGCGAGATCGTGGCCCGCGTCGCCAGCCTGCAGAACACGGATGCCTGGGCGAAAGCGGCCGTCATGATCCGCGAGGATCTGGCGGGCAACTCCCCCAACGCGGTGGCGCAAGTCACTGCAGGAAACGGGATGACCTTTCAGTCGCGCGTCACCCGGGGTGGCACCAGCACCAGCATCAACGGATTCCCGGGGACCGCGCCTCAGTGGATTCGGCTCGTCCGCAGCGGCCACACGTTCACCGGCTACTACTCGGCGAACGGCACGACCTGGACGACGATGGGCAGCGCCACCGTCGCGATGACGGCTCAGGTGTACGCGGGCCTGGCGGTGACGAGCCACATTCCCTCGCTCAGCTCCAGCGCGACGTTCACCGACGTGGCCCTGACCGGTTCCGCGGGGACGAACCAGGCGCCCGTGATGACCCAGCCGGCGAATCAGACAAGCGCCGAAGGTGCGAACGTTTCGCTCCAACTCACCGCGAGCGATCCGGAAGGCACGGCATTGACCTACAGCGCCTCCGGTCTCCCCGCCTCGCTCAGTCTCAACGCCACGACCGGGTTGATCTCGGGCACGCTGACATTTACGAGCGCAGGCACCCACACGGTAACCGCCACGGCGTCGGACGGGACCCTCTCGAATAGCAAGACGTTCACCTGGACGGTTTCCGACGTCAGCCAGGCGCCGGTCGTTGCGAGTCTGTCGCCGACGTCAGGCGCCGTCGGCACCTTGGTGACGATCTCGGGCTCGAGTCTCGGTTCGACGCAAGGCACGAGCAGCGTGCGCTTCAACGGGACCGTCGCGACGCCCACCACGTGGAGCGCCAGCAGCATCGTGGTCCCCGTCCCGAGTGGCGCCACCACTGGTGCGGTGGTCGTCACCGTGAACGGCGTAGCCAGTAATGGCGTGACCTTCACCGTCACCACGGCGACCGGACTGCCGGCGCCCTGGTCGTCGCAGGACGTCGGCAACCCGGCGCTGGCGGGACAGGCCACCTACGCATCGGGAACGTTCTCGGTTTCGGGCGCGGGCGTGGACATCTGGAGCAGCAGCGACCAGTTCCGTTTCGTGTATCAGACCCTCACCGGCGACGGCGAGATCGTGGCCCGCGTCGCCAGCCTGCAGAACACGGATGCCTGGGCGAAAGCGGCCGTCATAATCCGCGAGGATCTGGCGGGCAACTCCCCCAACGCGGTGGCGCAAGTCACTGCAGGAAACGGGATGACCTTTCAGTCGCGCGTCACCCGGGGTGGCACCAGCACCAGCATCAACGGATTCCCGGGGACCGCGCCTCAGTGGATTCGGCTCGTCCGCAGCGGCCACACGTTCACCGGCTACTACTCGGCGAACGGCACGACCTGGACGACGATGGGCAGCGCCACCGTCGCGATGACGGCTCAGGTGTACACGGGCCTGGCGGTGACGAGCCACATTCCCTCGCTCAGCTCCAGCGCGACGTTCACCGACGTGGCCCTGACCGGTTCCGCGGGGACGAACCAGGCGCCCGTGATGACCCAGCCGGCGAATCAGACAAGCGCCGAAGGTGCGAACGTTTCGCTCCAACTCACCGCGAGCGATCCGGAAGGCACGGCATTGACCTACAGCGCCTCCGGTCTCCCCGCCTCGCTCAGTCTCAACGCCACGACCGGGTTGATCTCGGGCACGCTGACATTTACGAGCGCAGGCACCCACACGGTAACCGCCACGGCGTCGGACGGGACCCTCTCGAATAGCAAGACGTTCACCTGGACGGTTTCCGACGTCAGCCAGGCGCCGGTCGTTGCGAGTCTGTCGCCGACGTCAGGCGCCGTCGGCACCTTGGTGACGATCTCGGGCTCGAGCCTCGGTTCGACGCAAGGCACGAGCAGCGTGCGCTTCAACGGGACCGTCGCGACGCCCACCACGTGGAGCGCCAGCAGCATCGTGGTCCCCGTCCCGAGTGGCGCCACCACTGGTGCGGTGGTCGTCACCGTGAACGGCGTAGCCAGTAATGGCGTGACCTTCACCGTCACCACGGCGACCGGACTGCCGGCGCCCTGGTCGTCGCAGGACGTCGGCAACCCGGCGCTGGCGGGACAGGCCACCTACGCATCGGGAACGTTCTCGGTTTCGGGCGCGGGCGTGGACATCTGGAGCAGCAGCGACCAGTTCCGTTTCGTGTATCAGACCCTCACCGGCGACGGCGAGATCGTGGCCCGCGTCGCCAGCCTGCAGAACACGGATGCCTGGGCGAAAGCGGCCGTCATGATCCGCGAGGATCTGGCGGGCAACTCCCCCAACGCGGTGGCGCAAGTCACTGCAGGAAACGGGATGACCTTTCAGTCGCGCGTCACCCGGGGTGGCACCAGCACCAGCATCAACGGATTCCCGGGGACCGCGCCTCAGTGGATTCGGCTCGTCCGCAGCGGCCACACGTTCACCGGCTACTACTCGGCGAACGGCACGGCATGGACGCTGATGGGCAGCAGCACGGTGCCGATGGCGTCTCAGGTCTACATCGGCCTGGCGCTGACGAGCCACAATCCCTCGCTCCGCACCAGCGCGACGTTCACCGACGTGGCCCTGACCGGCGGCGTCGCGACCACCCAGATGTCCGCGCCGATGACAGCGCCTGCGAGCACCACGACCGCTGAGGCGGTGTCCGCGCAGTCGAGCACCGCGACAACGAGCGGCGCGGCGGCGCGCGCGGACGGTGTCACCGTTGGAGACTACGACGGAGATGGTCGAGCCGATCTCGCCGGCTATCGATCTTCGACCAGCGAGTGGGAGGTCCTGCCGTCTGGCACCGGTTACGAGAAGGCCGTCGTTACTCCATGGGGCGGCGCCTCCGATCTCCGCGTGCCCGGCGACTACGACGGCGATGGCAAGACCGACCTCGCATTCTATCGGCCGTCCACCGGATTGTGGTCGATCCTCGAATCGAGCAGCGGCTCCACGACGAACGTCGACGTGTGGCTCGGTCCAGATGCTGGGGTTCCTGTGCCAGGCGACTACGACGGAGATGGCATGACCGATGTCGCGGTCTACTCTCCCGCAGCGGGACAATGGCGCATCCTCACGTCGAGCACACGCTACGCGGCGGAGATCGTCACGTTGTGGGGCATGGGCACGGATCGTCCGGCGCCGGGGGACTACGACGGCGACGGTAGAACCGATCTCGCCGTATACCGGCCGACCACGGGCGAGTGGCACATCCTGCAGTCGCGCAGCGACTACACCACGAACGTCACGCTCGGGCTCGGGACCAGCGCCGATATTCCCGTACCGGCCGATTACGATGGCGACGGCATCACCGACGCGGCAGTGTTTCAACCCTCCACCGGCACGTGGCGGGTGCGATCATCGAGCGGCCGGCTCGAGTCGACTGTCGTCGGCACGTTGGGCGCGGGCACTGACGTTCCGGTCGCCAGGGACTACGACGGCGACGGCAGAGCCGACCTCTCGATCTTCCGCGCCGGCACCTGGCAGATTCTGTATTCGAGCAAGAGCTACGCGTCCGGAGTGAGCATTACATCGGGCAGCGGTACAGACGTGCCTGTGTCCGGTCAATAGTGCTTCACGCCTGCGCGAGGTCCCAATAGTCCGTCAATGGCCCGGGTGCGCTCGAGAGGCGCACCCGGTCCTTGCCGGCCGAGGCTGCATCTCGGGGGCGTTCAGCCGCCGACGTTGGGCTTTACGCCCGCGAGGGGGTGCGTCTTCTTCCACTCCTCGAATACCTTCTGGAGCTCGGGGCTCAGGCTGGGATAGATGTCGCGCGCCCGATACTTCCGGCTGCGCATCATCTCGCGCTTGAAGTTCTCGGTGTGGACGGTATTCTCCGAGTCCTTGATCACGTCGGCGACGAGCTGCGGTGGAACCGCCAGCACGCCCTCCGCGTCGGCGACGATGATGTCGCCGGGAAGCACGGTGATCCCGCCGAGCCTGATCGGCCCGTTCCACTCGACGCCGACCTGGTCCGCCATCGCCGAGGCGTGCGCGCCGCGATAGAAGATGGGGAGGTCCTTCATCACGAAGAACTCGCTCAGATCGCGGATCCCGCCGTCGACTATGACGCCCAGCGCGCCGGCGGCCTTCATGCCCAGTCCGGTCACGTCGCCGAGGAATGTGGCGCGGTCGACCATCCCACCGAGCTCCACGACGACCACGTCCCCGGGCTTCAGGTCCTCACCCGCCCGGACGTTGTACTGGTAATCCCAGTCGCCCTCCTTCGCGAGCGTCTGCACCGCTTCCATCAAGTCCGGGCGGACCGGCAGATAGCGCATCGTCACCGCCCGGCCGACGACCTTGGGGCTTGGCACCGTGAGCTGGAATCCCCCTTCGAACGAGCGCACGTGCTTCCGGTTCTGGAGCGCGCCCCACACCGCTTCGAGCGGCAGCTCGCGCAGCCGTTGTAGTTGTGCCTCGGTGACGGTGACGGCCGATCGCGACGGCTTGAGCACGTCCATGATCGGTGACCACGCGTCGCGCGCGGCGCGGTTGACCTGAACCGTCTTCGCGGCCGGGGGTGACGCCGGCTGCGCGTGGGCGGCAGAAGCGGCCAGCCCGATCGAGAGGATTAGAGCACCAGCTCTTCGATAGGTTACAGAACCGCGGAGAATATCAAAACTCATCGGACCCATGAGGCGGACGCTCCTTCAGTTGTGAACGGGCCGGCGGGACAGACACGTTGAACACGACGACACGATGACTGAGCCGAAACCGGTTCATCGTGCTCGTCGTGCCATCGTGAAGAAGTCGTTACGCCGTCGCGGTGAACTCACGGTCACAGGCCAGGCTCAGAAGTTGAACTTCAACGAGAACTGCATCGAGCGGTTGTCGACGGAGGTCGACGTGATCCGTCCGGCGGTCGCCGCGTCGAAGTTCTGGTTCGGAAAACCAAACCCCGGGTGGTTGAACAGGTTGAACGCGTCCCACCGGAACTCGATGTTGGTCTGCCCCGCGATCGTGAACCGTTTCGACAGCGATGTATCGAAGTTCACGTGGCCCGGCCCATAGAGAATGCCTCGGCCGCTATCGCCATAGGTGTTCGCCGGGGGCGACGCGAAGTCAGCGGGGTTGTACCAGAGATCCACCGTCGGGTTTTCGAGCTTGCCCGAGCCGATGCGGTTCGGCCAGCTGGGCGCGCCGTTGTTGACGAGGTTCTGCATGAACACGGTGAACGGACGGCCGGTGGTCATGGTCGCGATGCCGGCAATCTGCCAGCCGCCCGCGACCGCGCCGAGCACGCCCCCGTTGGCCAACCAGTGACGCCCGGGGCCGAATGGCAGCTCGTAGACCCAGCTGATGACCGCGCGGTGACGCACATCGAACCCCGACGGCCCGTGACCCGCCTCGAGATTCGTGACCGTCTGCGGGTTGCCGACGGCGCCGCCGGCGCTGGCCGCCGAGCCGCCGTAGTCGAGGGACTTGGCATAGGTGTAGCTGCCCAGGAACTGCAGGCCCTGGCTGAAGCGCTGCGTGACCTTCAGCTGTCCGCTGTGATACGTCGATCGGTTCCGTGGATCGCACTGCAACATGGCGTTCAGCCGGTTGAGGGGCTGAATGAGCCGGCGCGATTCCTGGCTGCCGAGGCCCGGCTGGATTTCGTTCGGGTTGTAGCAGTAGATCAGGTGTTTGCCCGCGCTTCCCGCATAGGCGAGCTCCACGGCCATGGCGTTGAAGAGCCGGCGGTCGATACCGAGGTGCCACTGTTCGGCGTAGGGGGTTTCGTTCTCGAACGAATGACCGAGCACGCGGGGATTGGCGGCCTGGAGCTCGGCCGTCGTCCGCGGCTTGACCTGCGCGATCGGCGGAAAGGGATCGTTGATGGTCCTGATCACCGAAAAGTCGGTGGGATTGGTGGCAGAGCTGACGTTCTGCGAGATGGTGTACGGCACCTGCTGGCCGATCATGTTCGACGCGGACGGCTGCTCCGGAAAGTAGGTGATGGCAAACCCGGTGCGCAGAATCGTGGACCCGTCGCCGAAGAGGTCGTAGGTCAAGCCGAGCCGCGGGGCGAAGTTTCCGTACTGCGTCTTCTTGTTCACCGAACCGCTCGCGCCGTCTTCGCCCGCATAAATGAGCCGCAGATTGACCGGGTCGTAGTTCACGATCTTGTTATCCTCTTCCTCCTCGGCCTTGAAGATCTCGTAGCGCAGGCCGGCGTTGACGGTGAAGCGCGAGCTGACCTTGAAGTCGTCCTGGATGAACAGGCCGTGCTCTTTGGTCCGCAACATGTACGGCTCGAGCAGGAACCCGCGAGCGGCGCCCGTCATGTAGCCGGTGAGCAGCGTCGCCAGCCCGGACCCGCCGGTGTTGGTCACGGGATTGTTGGTGAAGTTTCTGCCGAAGGTGAGGGTCCCGCGGGTGTCGGTATTCGTGAAGGGCGATGCATACCGATCGACGAGCCGGTAGCCGAACTTCAGGCTGTGACGGCCCTTCAGCCAGACGAGCGCATCCTCCATCTGCCAGTGGAACTGCTTGGGGTTGACCGGAAGAAACGCCGGGCCGCCTGAAAGGCCGGTCATGTCAGGAACGTTGATGTTCGGGAGCCCCGTCGTGAACTCGGTGACGTTGATGCCGCGGATGCCGAGCGACTCGGCCGCCTGGGTGCCGAAATCGGACTGGAACGTGGACGGCACCGTTCGCGCGTACCCCACTCGCAACTCGTTCACGAGGCGCGCCGAGATCACTTTCGAATAATTGACGGCGGCGCCGTGCGTCGTGAGCCGGGTGTTCTGGATGCCGGCCACGAACGGTCCGAGATCGTACTGGGCGGCAGCCTCTGCGGGCGTCGGAAGGCAGCAGGCGGCCTGGCCTTGCGGCGCGTCGAGCGTGAACTTGCCATAGTTGAAGCGGGCGAAGAACGAATCGTTGTCCGAGAACCGGTGGTCGACGCGGCCCGAGTAGACGTTATCGGTCGTCTCGCGGTTGACCGTCGACGTGTAGTTGTCGAAGTTGCCGGGGCCATTTGGCAGCGGGTAGATGCTGGCGACGTTGCGGCCGACGGCGTTGATGCGGTCCGCTGGGATCACGTTCCCGGGATACGGATCGCGCAGGAACTGCGGGTTGGTGGCGCTCACCGGACGCGACGAGTCGAACGCCGGGTTGAGCCTGGTGGTGAGCGGGTCGTAGATGGGGATCAGGGCGCCGGCCGGGTTCCGGAAGTCGCTGAAGTCGCCGGTCCGCGTGCGCGCGGTCGGCACCGTGTTGACGAACGACCTGGCCGCGCTTCTCCTGAGACCCGCGTAGTCGGCGAAGAAGAAGGTCCGGCTCTTGATGATCGGACCGCCAACGGCCGCGCCGCCGTACTGGTTGCGGTTGAGCGGCGGCTTCGGATCGACGAGCAGGCTCCCGTCGGCCTGTACCACTTTTCGCACGAAGAAATTCCGGGCGTCGAAGGCATCGTCGCGCAGGTACTCGAACGCCGTGCCGTGGAACGAGTTGCTGCCCGACTTGGTCGACACCGAGATGACGCCCGCGCCCCGCCCGAACTCCGCCGAGAAGACCCCCGTCAGCACCTTGAACTCGCGCACCTGCTCGACCGACGGGGAGATGATCACCGTGTTGAACGGGTACTCGTTGTTGTCGATGCCGTCGATGAGCCACGCGTTGGCGTTCGCCTGATGCCCGAGGGCGTTGAAGTTCGACGCGCCTCGCGGGTTGAAGGTGCTCGCACCCGACAGGTTCTCGCCCGCCTGACCAGGCGTGATGCCAGGCGTCAGGTACACGAGCGTGGCGAAGTTGCGGCCGTTCAGCGGCAGTTCCTTGATGGCCCGCTCTTCGATGACCGTGCCGACTTCAGACGAGTCCGCGCGCACGAGCGGCGCCGACGACACGACCGTCATCGTTTCCTCGATGCGCCCCACCTCCAGGGTGATATCGACCCGGGCACGCTGGTTGACCTGCAGGATGATGCCTTCGCGGATCGACTTCTTGAAGCCTTGCACGTTGACTTCAACCGCGTACGTGCCGGGCACGAGAAAGGACGCCGTGTAGTTGCCGGTCGCATCCGTCACGTAACTGGAAGTCGTGCCCTTGTTCACTTCCCGCACCGTGATCGTCGCGCCGGGCACGACGCCGCTGGCGTCGGTGACCGTGCCGACGATCGTTCCCGACGTGACCTGGGCGGCGAGAGGCCGGACGCCGCACACGAGCGACGCGGCGAGTGGCAGTGCGAAGATCCATTTCTTCGTCATCGCAGATCCTTTCTACGGCTGAGGCGATGCGCAAACGCCTGGAAATCAGTCAGTACCGGGCGGAGACTGCCACCAGCAACGGGCGAAGTCAAGCGCAGCGTGAAAACGTCTCAGCGTGAAAACGTGGGAAACGTCGCTGGAAACCTCTCCCGCTGCCGGGTTGTGAGTGGCAGCGTGAGATACTCCGGCGTTCTCATGCAAGGAGATCTCACCGATGACGGCCGGCACATCCTTCGGCGCGTCCGGCGCCGGCTCATTCCTTTTGCGTTCATCTGCTACGTCGTGGCCTACATCGACCGCGTCAACATCGGCTTCGCGGCAAATGAGCTCCAGCGGGACCTCGGGCTGAGCTCGACCGAGTATGGATTCGGTGCCGGACTCTTCTTTCTCAGTTACTGCCTCTTCGAGATTCCGAGCAACCTGATCCTGGAGCGGGTCGGCGCACGCCGGTGGATCGCGCGCATCATGATCGGCTGGGGCCTCGTCTCGATGGGCACGATGTTCATCACGGATGTGCGGTCGTTCATGGCCGCGCGCGTGCTGCTCGGCATCGCGGAAGCCGGCTTCTTCCCCGGAATGGTGCTGTATCTGACGTACTGGATTCCCGCGACCGACCGGGCGCGAACGGGTGCTCTGTTCATGATGGCCGCGCCCGTGGCGGTGATCGTCGGCGCGCCGGTCTCGCAGGCGCTGCTGAAGCTGGAGGGAGTGCTCGGACTCCGCGGCTGGCAGTGGCTCTTCCTGATCGAAGGCCTTCCCGCGGTCGTGCTGGGACTTCTGGCGCTCAGGGTCCTGACCGATCGCCCGGAGGTGGCGACGTGGCTTCCGGCCGATGACCGTCAGTGGCTCGTGAAGACGATGGCAGAGGAGCAGGCGCGACGGCAGGCCGTCGGCCACACGTCGCTCAGGCGCAGTTTCGCGAGCGGCAGCCTGTGGCTCCTGTGCGGCGTCTTCTTCATGCATACGGTCGTCAACTACGGGGTCTTTCTCTGGCTGCCCAAGCTGATGCAGGACGTCTCCGGTGCGACGGGTTTCGCGCTGAGTACGCTCACGTCGCTGCCCTTTGCGGCGGCACTGCTCGCGATGTTCCTGGTCGGCCGGCACTCGGATCGGAAGAACGAGCGGAGGTGGCACGTTGCCGCGTGCGCAATAATCTCAGCGGCCGGCCTGCTGCTGGCGATCGCCTCGCAGGGCAGTCTCTGGTTGTTCGTGTCGAGCTTCACCATCTCCCAGATGGCGCTGCGATCTCTGGTTGGTGTGTTCTGGGCGATGCCGCCGCAGTTTCTGGGTGGCACCGCGGCGGCGGCCGGCATCGCGCTCATCAACTCGATCGGCAACCTGGGCGGGTTCGTCGGCCCGGCCATCATCGGCGCCTTGCACGACAGGACCGGCGGCTACACCGGCGGGCTGCTCGCGCTGGCCGTTGCGTTGGTGATCGAGGCCATCCTGGTCGTTGCGCTCCGGCTTCCCGATCCGGAGGCCGCAGCGCATCTCGTTTCACGAAAGGGACCTGACGAATGACGGGAAGACCGGCGAGACGAACGACGATGGGGCTGACGTCGGATTCGTTCCAGTCGATCCGCTTCAGCTCGCCGCAGCGGCTTCTGGACGTCGACCGGCTGATGGAACTGGCGGCTGCGGTCGGCGCGGCTGGCGCCCACGGCGGCATGACGCAGATCGACTTCGATTGGGCCCGGAGAGCGCGGCGGCTGAAGGACGAGCTCGGCATGTACGTCGAGGTGCAGACGTTCCTGCCCCGTGCGGACCCTGCCGTGTTCGAGCACGCGGTGAAGGTCGCCAGGGAGGCAGGCGCCACCAGCCTGCGTGTGGTGTGCCTGCTCGGCCGACGCTACGAGATGTTCGATACGCGCGAAGCATGGAAGACGGCGGTCGCCGGATTCCACAAGCAGATCGCCACGGCACTGCCCATCGTCGAGAAGTACAGGATGCCGCTCGGCATCGAGAACCACAAGGATTGGCGCGTAGACGACCAGGTCGCTCTGTTGCAGCGGTACAGCAGCGAGTATCTCGGCGTGACGCTCGATACCGGGAACAACCTGACCGTGCTCGACGATGCCGACGAGGTCGTCGAGAAGCTCGCGCCCTACACGTTCAATGTCCACCTCAAGGACATGGCCGCCGAGGAGTGCGAGCGCGGGTATCTGCTGTCCGAGGTCCCGCTCGGCGAGGGCATGCTCGACATCAAGCGGATGGTGGACACGATCAGACGCGCCAAGCCGGAGGTCCACTTCTCGCTCGAGATGATCACGCGGGACCCGCTGGAGGTTCCGTGCCTGACCGACAAGTACTGGGCCACGTTCGATGACGTGAACGGCGCGCACCTGGCGCGCCTGCTCACTCGCATCCGTGCACACAGACCGCGTGCGCCGCTGCCGCGCATCACCGGCTTGACGCCTGACGAGCGGTACACGCTCGAACTGGAGCTCGTCGACCGGTCGATCCTCTTCGCCCGCAACCACCTGGGTCTCGTCTGACCGTTCCTGCACGCAGCTTCACTTGCGGACCACTGACTCTCTTCGCGCCACTATTTCTGACCCGGAACCCGCCGTTCGGCCAGCCAGATGTTCGACTGCAACTCGAAGCTCGCATAGAACATCTGTCCGCCCGCCACCGAGAGGCCGATCGACGCCACGTCAGGGATCGGCTCCAGGCTGTAGCGGATCTGGTGCATGTGATGCGCGGCGAACGGCGCTCCAGCCGGTTGACGACTGGCCATGTCAACGCGCTGCGCCCAGATGCACCTGAAGCCGTCCCGTTCCGAAAGGAAGTAGATCAGAGTGCCGGATGGCGCCCAGAAGGGCTGGCGCTCGAGGCCCGAGCCTTCGACAAGCACGCTCCATTCCTTTTCCGGAACCGGCTCTCCGGTAAACGGGGCGATATAGATTCGGCGCGCGCGACCAGGGAAAGCCATGGAGAACGTCACGTACCGCCCGTCCGGCGAGAGGCGCGGCATGTTCAGCGGGCGCTCTGGATGCTGCAGCAGGGCTGTGCTCTGGCCGGTCGCCACGTCCAGAAGACGGATCTCGCTTCTCTCGGGACCGGCACTGTCGAAGAGGAGCTTCGTGCGATCCGGGAACCACTCCACGGGGCGGCCGCAAGATCCGCAGATCTTCTTCGGCTGACCTCCGCCAGCAGGAACCGAATAGATTGCGCTGTTAGTGCGCTGGTCCGAGTTGAACGCGACCGTCGAACCATCCTGCGACAGAACCACATTGCTCCAGTCCTTCGCTTCAGCCAGACGCAGGCTGTTTTCTGTGCCGAGGTTGCGAATGCGAAGCTCCGGCGCTTTCGCAGGACCGCCCAGATAGGCCACGCGCACGCCGTCGCGAGACGGCGACGGAGTCCGGCTGGGATCCAGGCCGCTGGTAACACGTACGGGCTCACCCGAGACCTTGCCCGTGTTCGGGTCGACCGGAGCCCGCCAGATGTTCGTCGACAGGTTATTGCCAATGGCGAACGCCATCCGGCGTCCGTCCTGCGACGCCCTCGGCGAATAGTTGAAACCAGCACCGACAATCACCGGAACAGGATCGCCGAAGACTTTCCGGAACGCCGCATCGAACGGCAGCCGATAGATGTTGGTGCTGTCGTAGTCGCCGTCTGTGAAGAGGAAACCATCCGAAGTGACACTGAGATCGCGTCCGAGCCCGATTCCGGCCGCCTCCAGCCGCCGCACCGCCCCGGTCGGCTCGACGGAGCCGCCATCGGCCGAAATGAAGAACCAGTCGTTGCCGGTTCGCCCATCCTTGGAGTCGCCGAGGCCGATAAAGAACAAGCCCTTGCCGTCGGGACTCCACATCGGCCCGCCGAGCATGCTTTTGTCGATCTTGAGCTCCTTCGCCGCCCCGCCACCAGCGGGCAGGATCCACAGAGACCGCGACCCGGCAGCGCCCGAGGCGGGCCCCTGATACGCGATTTGCGATCCGTCCGGCGAGAATTGCGGCCACGCCCCTTCGGCCAGCTTCTTGGGAAGCCCACCGAACGTCGGGACGACATAGATGTTGTCGGGCTCAGTGCCGCACCGCAGCACGATTCGGCTGCCGTCGGGAGAGAACGCGGGATCCTGGCAGAAGCCGAGATTGCGGGTGAGCTGCACGGGATCGCCGCCCTCGATCTGCTGCACCCACAGATCCATGGAATCAGCAGCCGCGCGGTCCGACACGTACGCCACGAGCCTGCCATCTCGCGAGATCGCGGGAAACAAGCTCCCGCCAGAATCGGCCGTCAGACGACGCACTCCCCACAGCTCAGAGACCGGCACAGGAGGGCGCGCTCGCCACGCGACCAATCCAGTCACCGCCGCCGTGACCAGCGCCGCGGCTGCGATCGGAACCCAGCGCCGCCGGCGCGCCTTCACCGGTGCGCGATCGACAGCAAGCTGCCCGGAGTCCAGATCCTGCTTGAACTCTTCGAGCGCGATCCGAACATCGGCGATGCTCTGCCAGCGCTTCTCCGGCGCTTTTCGCAAACAGCGGGAGACGATCCGCACCAACTCGGCCGGCACGCCGGGCGCTTCCGCGGACAGCGGAGCGGGCTCGGCCGTGAGAATCGCCGCGAGCGTGGAGACGGTCGACTCGCCTTGGAACGCGCGCCGGCCGGTGAGCATTTCGTAAAACAGTGCGCCGAACGAGAAGATGTCGGAGGTGTGATCGACGGACCGACCTTCCGCCTGTTCTGGCGACATGTAGGACACGGTGCCGAGGATGAGGCCCTCGGCCGTCCTGGCGCTGCCGGCCAGTACCGTTCGCGTGGCATCGGCGCCGCCCGAGGCGCGCGCAACCAGCTTGGCGAGGCCAAAATCGAGCACCTTGACGAGGCCCGAGTCGGCGACCATCACGTTGCCCGGCTTGAGATCGCGATGGACGATGCCGGCCGAGTGGGCGGCAGCCAGCGCATCAGCGATCTGGATGCCGTAGGCGATCGACTTTCCCAGGGGAAGCGCTTTCCTGCCGATCACTTCTTCCAGGGACCGGCCCTGGACGAGCTCCATCGCGATGAAGTCGCGGCCGTCTGCCTGCCCGACTTCGTAGATGGTGACGATACCCGGATGGTTCAGCGCGGAGGCCGCCTGCGCCTCCTGGACGAAGCGGCGACGCTTTTCCTCGGCGTCAGCGCCGTCAGCGGGTAGAAACTTCAGCGCGGAGGTCCGGTTGAGCAGAACATCGCGGGCCTTGTACACCACGCCCATTCCGCCCTCGCCGAGCCGTTCGAGGATTTCGTAGTGCCCGACCTTCGTCCCGGTCATGGCGCCAATGATACTGCCCACGTGGCGGCCCGCGAGCGGCACATATGCCATGGTCTACGCGCCTGTCGGCAGACCATTCAACGTGGGGATGAGCACGATTACCGGATCCAACGTGGAAGGCCTGGTCCGGTCGGCAGGTCGCGTCAGTGCCTGGTGCGCCCCGTCTCCCGGATCCGCGCGAGGCGCGCGGCCATCTCGCGCATCCTCACGGGCTGTTTCGTCGCCAGGTTCACCTGCTCGCCGAGATCGCGGCTGAGGTCGTAGAGCTGGCCCTCAGGGTCATTGCCGGTTTCGATATCGGTATTGGCGGTCACTCTGGGTCCCGTGCTCGGCTCGATGTACTTCCACACACCCTCGCGCAGCGAGAGCACCGTCGCCTGCTGAACCAGGTGGTCTCTTCCGGTCCTGTTCCTGCCCAGCAGAGCCGCCATCATGTCAAGACTGTCTGGCGCGTCGGCCTCGCTCAATTTCTGTCCGGCGAACGAGGCGAACGACGCGAGCAGGTCGACCTGCGACACGAGCGCGTTCGAGACACCCGGCTTCACTCCACCCGGCCATCGCACGATGAAGGGCACACGGGTTCCACCCTCGAAATTGCTGCCCTTGCCACCACGCAGCGGCCCCGCCGGCCGGTGCGCACCCAGCTTCGCGACCGCCTCATCTGTGTACCCATCATCTACGACGGGGCCGTTGTCGGACGTGAAGATGACGAGCGTGTTTCCGGCGAGCTTCAACCGGTCGAGCGCGTCGAGAATCCTTCCGACGCTCCAGTCGCCCTCGAGGAGCGCGTCGCCGCGCGGCCCCATGCCCGATGTGCCCGCGAAGCGTGGGTGCGGCACGCGCGGCACATGCACGTCGTGCGTGGCGAAGTACAGGAAGAAGGGCTTGCTCCTGTTCTCCTCGATGAAGGCGACGGCCCTGCTCGTGTAGAGGTCGGCCATGTCCTCGTCCTTCCAGAGCGCCGCCTTCCCACCAGTCATCCAGCCGATCCGGCTGATGCCGTTCACGATGGTCATGTCATGGCCGTGGCTCGGGTGAACCCTCAGCTGTTCGGGATTCTCGCGGCCGGTCGGCCAATCGCCGACCTTGGCCTGATAGCTGATCCTGATCGGATCTTGCGGATCGAGGCCGACCACGCGACGGTTCTCGACGTAGACGGTCGGCACCCGATCGCCAGTCGCGGCCATGATGAACGCGGAATCGAAGCCGATGTCGATCGGGCCGGGTCTGATCTCGCCGTTCCAGTCCGGCCCGCCCTGCGGGCCGAGACCGAGATGCCATTTGCCGACCACGCCGGTCACGTAGCCGGCCTTCCGCATCACCGACGGCAGCGTGGTGCGCGCGGGATCGACAATCATCGCCGCATCGCCCGGCAGGATGCCGGTTCCCTTCTTGCGAAACGCGTACTCGCCCGTGATCAGCGCATAGCGGGACGGCGTGCAGGTGCCCGCCGGCGAATGCGCATCCGTGAAGCGGAGCCCTTCGCGCGCGAGCCGGTCGATGCCGGGCGTCGTGACCGCCGTGGCGCCGTACCAAGACGGATCGCCGTATCCCACGTCGTCCATGTAGATCAGCACGACGTTCGGGCGCGACTGGGCCAGCCCCGGCACGGACCACACGGTCAGCAGAGCCGTGAAGAGCACAATCCTCATCGCGTGTCCGAGAAGTCCATGAAGTACCGCCAATCCTCGCGCGTGAGGTTGTGGCCGCCCGTGCGGACGTGATACCCGCGCCGGCCGACTACGAGCGGACGGTTCAGAGGCGGCATGTCCCCGGCGCGGATGGGACGATCCCCCCACAGGGCGAACACTGGTGACGCGTGCACCTGCGACAGGAACTCGCCCCTGGGATCGGCCCAGAGGTCTTCGTCGGCGCTGGCCACGTACACCGCGCGCGGTGCGATCAACGCGAGCAGCATGTGCTGATCGACCGGCAGCGCGTCGATGCGCGCGCTGAACGACTTGTACTTGCCAGCGAACCAGTGCGGGAAGGCGTCGGTGATACGCGCCAGGGTCTCGCCGAAATGCCGCCGGGTCAGTGCGGCGCCGCCCTCGCCCGAATCGTTCGACACGACGAGCGCGAAGCGCTCGTCTTCTGCGCCCGCCCAGAGCGCTGCCTTGCCGCCGCGCGAATGGCCGACGATGGCGACGCGCTTCGCGTCCACGCGCGCGTCGGTTTCGAAGTAGTCCATCGCGCGGCTGGCGCCCCATGCCCATGCGGCAAGCGCCGCCCAGGCTGTCTCCGGCCTGGCGGCTGCCACGGCTCCTTCAAACAGCTGGATGGCTCCGTCGCGAAAACGATCCTTGTCGTCGGGCGCCAGCTCGCTGGTCTGAATCGCCGCGATACCGTAGCCGCGCGCGACGAGCTGCTCGGCCGGCCAGAAGTCGGAGAGCTCCCGACGCGTCGGGTCGATGTTGCTGGCGGGCCGGTTGTTGAGCAGCAGGAAGACCGCCGCGCGCGGCCTCGCATTGGGCAGGAACAATGTCAGCCCGAACCGGTGCTCGCGGCCGGCGTGCGCGCTCAGAATCGAGATGCGCTTCAGCGTCGCCGCGCCGTCCATGGCGCGAGGCTGTTCTTCCAGAACCTGAAAACTGACGCGCTCGGGCCGGCCTGGCGATCGCCCGTAGACGTGGCTCCGAAACTGCTCGAGGATCGCGCTCCGCCTCGTCTGCCATTCCTGCGGCGTTCGGATCCTCGTCCGGCCAGTGTTCAGGGGATCCGGAAGCGTATACGCAGGAACCAGTGATTCCTCGTAATTGAATCCCGGCTGCTTCTGGGTTGTCTCACGAACAACCTGCGGATTGGCCTGCCACCCGGTTTGCGCAACGAAGAACGTCAACGGCACGAGCAAAGACAGACGGGTCACGCGCGCTGTTCTCCTGCGTCAGAGCATATACCCTCCCCGGCCCGCCCCGTCGTGAACCGCTTCCCGGCCGCTCGACCACAGGTGGGCAGCGGCAAAGAAGAAACAAGCGGCTACTATTGCCGCATCAGGCGAAGCGCGATGTCAGTGTCGTAGGCAGGGGCTTCGAACGTTCGAATGCCGCCGCCGCTGACGCGCGTCCTGCGGACCACGGTTCCCGACGTCGTGTCGATCCACTCGGCCTGCCAGGCGCCGTCCGCCAGCTCGATCTGCAGCGTCGTGAGGCCGGCGGAATCGCCGCTGAGCGGCGGTCTCGTGCCCCAGGCAAAGTCGACCTGTGGATCGTTGCGCTGTCCCCAGACCTCTGACAGGTCGACGCCCTTGAAGTACTGGCCAAGCAGTCCTGACGTACGCGGCGGCCCGGGACGGAGAAAGACACTCGGCGGGACTGGTTCCTTCTTTCCTTGCTTGCCATCGCCCGGCAGTGTCCACCACAGCTTCGACACGCCCTGACCGCCGTTGTAGAAATACTCGAGCCGCACCGGATAGACCATGCCCGCGGTCAGCGAAATGCGACCGACATCCTCCTTCTCGCCGTGATCGGTCCAATCCTCGACGAGCAGCACGTCGTTGACCCAGAGACGGATCCCGTCGTTCGAAATCGTGTGGAACGCATACTCGCCGCTCGCGGGGGCCTCGAGGAAGCCCGTCCAGCGCGCCGACCAGGGCCCGGTCGGGCTGTCCTTCCGCACATAGATCGCCATCGCCTTGCCGCGCTCGACGAGCGCCCGGGCGGTGCCGCCCTGCGGAATGCCTCCCGTGATCGCCGAGTTGTCAGGCGACATGCGGATGAAATCGAAGCCGTTGATGAAGTCTCTCAGGACCTTCAGCTGGCGGCGAAGCGCCGGAGTGCCGCCGCCGGGCTGCGACGCCGGGTATTTGAAAGTGCCGTCTTCCTGGCCGGCCACGAAAGAGTAATCGAGGTTGTTGTACAGCCCCCCGCCCGCGATCACGAAGTCCCACGCTTCAGTGCGGTAGACCGCGTCGCTCGTCCCGCGAAACCCCGTTTCATCGTCGCCGATGTACCTTGTTGAGCGCGTAGTTCAGGCCGACGGTGTCGGGCGGCGTCGCATAGTGGAAGTTGAAGATCGAGACCGTGCGGTGCGGGTCGGCGATCCGCGCCGAATTGTTGGCAATGTTCTGCGCGATCAGGTGCTTCGCGGGAAGGTCACGCTCGGTCGCCGCGATCAGATCCGCGATGTGATGCTGCCAGGCGATGGTGACGCCGCCAAAGTAGGGCTCGTTGCAGATCTCGAAGAACAGGTTGTCGAACCCGTTCAGCTCCGTGACGATCTTGCGGGTGAGCGCATCCTGCACCGCCAGCAGCCCGCCGTGCTTATCGAGGGTGTAGACATCCGCGCGCGCGACTGTGCCGACACCGTTGACGTTGTTGACCGCGTTCATCGGGCTGAGCTTCCACTGCATCTCCTCGTACATCGGGCAGAACAAGGTGAGCTCGACGACGACGTTCTTGGTCGCGGCGTAGGCAATGAATTCCCGGAGCCTGGCGAAGTACGCCGCGTCCCATTTCGCGAGATCGAACTTGTTGCCGCCGTGCGCGTATCCCGGCTGGTCGCTCCGTGGCCACGGAGCGATGAACCGGCCGGGCAGCGGAGCCAGGGTGTTCCGCGCGATATTGAAAGCGCCCTGAGGCTCGACGTAGGCGCCGCTGAAGACCCGCGTGTAGTTCAGCCCGTCGGCCGACAGCGTGTCGAGATACCTGCGGTAGTCGAAGTCCAGGTTCATCACCGCGCCGTAGTGCTCCGCGGAGGTGATGAGGATCGTCGGCCGGCCGCGCCAGATGAAGTAGTGGGGGTTGTCGGGGTGAAGCGCGATCGCCGTCCTGCCGCTCTGCTCCTGCGCGGACTGCGCCCGATGCGCAGCACTGCCGATCAGGCAGACTGAAGCCAGGACGATGGTGACAGTCCGCACCGACCCGTGTCGAACGCGCAACCTCGAGGTGGAACTCTGCATGGGGTCGAGCGCATTCTAACGCGCCTTTGATACGTCGTGTCCTGCCACCGCTCGAAGGTGTCGGCGCCTCGTGCGCCCCTCGTGTCTGACGGCGCGTTCGCTGAACGGCCCTTGCTGTGGCCGAAAAGGGACTCGGCCTCGCATGGCATTGTCGGGTACGATGCCGCAGGGATGACGGACCACCAGCCGCCGGACGCCGATGCGCCAGCCGGGAGCCGCGGCGCATCGCGCGTCGGCGAACGCATCGCGCACTACGGGAGCTCGTCGCGCGCCTCGGCGCGGGCGGGATGGGCGAGTGT
This sequence comes from uncultured Acidobacteriota bacterium, assembly GCA_963771395.1. Classification (GTDB taxonomy): domain Bacteria; phylum Acidobacteriota; class Vicinamibacteria; order Vicinamibacterales; family 2-12-FULL-66-21; genus DATBJJ01. The sequence continues at coordinate 137,991 of CAVYTY010000016.1, forward strand.
TTATCGCGCGCGCGATTCCAAGCTCGGACGCGATGTCGCGATCAAGGTGCTGCCAGACGCTTACCTCGCGAATACCGATCGCCGCGCGCGCTTCGAGCGCGAGGCACGTGTGCTCGCGTCGATCAGTCATCCGCACATCGGCGCGATCTACGGGATCGAGCAGGCCGGTGGATTTCGCGCCCTGGTTCTGGAGTTGGTTGAGGGAGAGACGGTCGCCATGCGGCTGTCTGAAGGCCGCTTGCCGCCCGCGGAGGCGCTCGACGTCGCGCGGCAGATCGCCGAGGCGCTCGAGGCCGCCCACGAGAAAGGGATCGTCCATCGCGATCTGAAGCCCGCGAACATCATGTTCAGCACATCGGGCACCGTGAAGGTGCTCGACTTCGGGCTCGCGAAGCTCGATGGCGCCGACGTCTCGGGTTCGGGGCAGTCGCAGTCGCCAACCCTGACGGCTGCCGGAACGGTCGACGGCATGATCCTCGGGACCGCCGCGTATCTCAGCCCCGAACAGGCGCGCGGCCGGGCCCTCGACAAGCGCGCGGACATCTGGGCATTCGGCTGTGTGCTGTACGAGTTGCTGACCGGCCGCCCGGTCTTTGCCAGGGAGACCATCTCCGACACGATTTCGGCACTCCTCACTGAGGAACCCGACTGGAGCGCGCTGCCGGACGAGGTGCCGCCAGCGGTCATACGCCTGCTCAAGCGCTGCCTCGCCAAAGATCCCCGGCGACGCCTCCACGACATCGCCGATGCCCGCCTCGAGATCGAAGAGTTACTGACCAACCCCGCCTCTGGCGCACCGGACTCCGCCAACATCAACGGCCCGTCGGCGCACGCGCGGAGCCGAACCCCATGGCTCCCGTGGATGCTTCTCGCGGTGGCAGTGCTGGCGCTCGTCGGCACATCCGCGGCGGCGATTCGGTTCTACACTCGCCCGGCTGCACCGGGTCAACCCGTTCGCTTTTCGCTGGCGCCGCCAGGGCCGGTGAGCTTTTCGCCAACCTCGAACTTCTTTGCCATTTCACCGGACGGCCGTCAACTGGCGTTTGTGGCAAGCAGCGCGCAGGTCGCCACCGTCTGGATTCGGCCAATCGACTCGCTCGACGCCCGGCCGCTGAAGGGAACCGAAGGCGCGCGGCAGGTATTCTGGTCGCCCGACAGCCGCTTTGTCGGGTTCTTCGTCTCGGGAGGACTGATCAAGAAGGTCGCCGTCACCGGCGGCCCTCCACAAACCCTGGCGACCGGAACCTCGTCGGCGACGGGCGCGACGTGGAACCGTGATGATGTGATTCTATTCTCGTCGCTCGCGTCCCCGATCCAGCGCATCGCCGCGACAGGAACCGACGCGCCGTCCGCCGTCACGACCCTGAATGTCACCGAGCAGCAGACCGCGCATTCTTTTCCGCACTTTCTCCCCGACGGCAGACGCTTCGTGTACTTCGTCCAGAGCAGGCTGCCAGAGAAGAACGGCATCTACCTGAGGAATCTCGAATCGGGCAACGAGCGCCTGCTGGTCAACGCCAGCTCCAACGCGATCTACGTGCCGCCCGGTTACCTCCTCTACGTCCGCGATCGCGCCTTGATGGGCGAGGTGTTCGAGGCGACGGATGGTGTGACCTCTGGCGAGCCCTTCGCCATCGCCGACGGGATCGACTACTTCCCCGAATCAGGCATGGCGTCGTTTTCGGCATCCAACACCGGAGCCCTCGTCTACCGCGGTTCCACTGACGCGGAGAAGACTCATCTCCTGTGGTTCGATCGGAAGGGCAATCAGACCGGCGAAGCCGTCGAACCGGGGTTCTATCGGAATCCGCGCTTGTCACCCGACGGCACACGACTGGCGGTCGAGCAGGTCGACGGTAGCGGCAACCGCGACATCTATATCGTCGATCTCGACAGACGCGTGCCCAGGCGCTTCACGTTCGATCCCGGGGGGGACGCGTCCCCGGTGTGGTCGGACGACGGACGGAAGATTGCGTGGCAGAGAAGCACCGGGGTGTATCTCAAATCGTCGAACGGAACAGGTCCGGAGGAGCAGATTCAGGATCAATCGCTGATACCAGACGACTGGCAGCCCGACGGTCGCGCCATGTTGATGCATCCCAACGCGCCGCGACAGGTGTTGCGCATGTCGTTCGACGGGACCGATCGCACGGCGCGCACCGTCATCGAGGGTCGCGGCGGGATTACCACGCACGCCCGGGTGTCACCCGACGGACGGTGGGTCGCCTTCGCCAATGGAGATACCGGGCCGTTCCAGATCTACATCCAGGATTACCCTGTCGCGTCCGGCCGGTGGCAGGTCTCGGCCAGTGGCGGCATCCAGCCGAAGTGGGGCCGGGACGGCAAGGAATTGTTCTACCTGTCGCTCGACAGCCGCTTGATGGCCGTGCCGGTCACGCTCGGCGCACTGCCCGAGATCGGCAAGCCGCAGCCTCTCTTCCAGACGGGAATCGAATCGATCACGGGCTTCACCTGGCATCAGTACCGACGTTTCACGCGACGGTCAGCGCTTTCTGATCAACACACCGGAAATCGTCAAACCGCCGGTGACCGTCGTCCTCGACTGGCCCGCGCTGCTCGGCAAGCAACATGACGTTGCTCCGGTGTCGGGGTTTCATTCTCTGTCCCTCTCGAAAACCTGGTTTCTGTCGCACTGCCCGCGCCGACGGCTTCTCTTCACGATGGGCACGATGAACCCGTAGGGAAAGATCATCGTGACCATCGTGCCATCGTGTCCTTCGTGAAAGCCGTCGGCCCGTGCACTCGAACCTTGTCGCCATCAGGGTTCAGAAGCTTCCGCCCCCGCCTCACACGTAACTCAGCCACCAGTCCCGGCGCCGGGCCTTGAGTCCGGCGAACCACCGGCACAAGGGATAAAGCAGCACGACGATGGCGATCCACACCACGTAGGTGAGCCACAGCGGATACCCGAAGCCTTCCGGAAACAACGTCGCGGGCCCGCCCATCGACGGCAGGGGATTGAAGAGGAACGCGAAGGACGCACTGCCGTACCGCAGCCACGCCAGCGTTGACGCCAACACGTGCAGCGCAAAGAAGTGCAGCACGTAGTAGAAGAGCGGCACGCGGCCGAGGACGACCAGCGGGTGGCTCCCGCCGAGCCCGCGGCGGTCGAAGTAGGCCAGAGCCAGCAGCGCCGGGCCCAATGTCATCAGGAGAAACGCCAGCGAGGGCGGGTACTTCGTCGTCCTGAGAAACGAGATGACGGTGAATACCGCCGACGGCTGCGTGGACCACGGCTGCGGGTCGCCGTAAATGTTGAGCGCGCGAAGCAGCACGAAACCCACGACGAGAACCGTGCCCCACCGCAACAGGAAGTGCCGCCGCTCCTGCGGCGCGCGCAGGAATACGGGGCCGGCACAGAAGCCCGCTGCCATCACCGCGATCCACGGCACCAGCGGATAACCCGCGACCACAGGAACACCGGCCAGGAAGAAGACGCCGGGCTGGTGGAGCACGTTCCACAGACCGGCGGCGGCTCCGAACTGCGACGCCTGAACGCCGTCGAGCCCGTTGTGCACAGCGATGACGGCGACGCTCAACACGGCAAGCACGCGAGGCGGCAGGTGGACGAGCGCCGCGAGCGCGATCATCGAGACCCCGAGCGCCCACAGCACGAGCAGCAGCACGGGATAGCGCGCGTCGAGCGAGAAGTTCATCGCCACGCGCATCACCGTCAGCTCGACGAGCACCAGCCAGAGTCCGCGGGTCCACAGGAACCGCGAGAGCTGTGCCTTGGTCGAGAGAGGACGCTGCAGGCGCAGAAACGCCCCGAGACCGGCGGTGAAAAGGAAGGCCGGCGCGCACACGTGCGTGATCCACCGTGTCAGGAACAGGATGGGCGTCGTTCGCGTGAGGTCTTCGGGCGAGAACGCCATCGCCCCCGCGTGAAAGAAATCGCGCGTATGGTCGAGTGTCATGAGGACCATGACGGTCCCCCGAAGCGCATCGATGGCGGTGAGGCGCGAGCCCGATTCGGACCTTGTCGTCATGCGGCCATGCAGGATGAGAGGTCGCTTGAGCGAGAGTCCGGCCAGAGATGGCCGGGAAGCAAAGAGAAGGATAGCACTTACCGATCGTGGGCTGTCCCGCTGCCCACGATCGAAACCGGGCCACTTCTGTCAGGAAATACCGATGGCTCGGCACGTGGGCGTGCTGCGAGCACAACCGGTCCCGGGCAAGCTTCTTGCTCGACTCAATGAGACGTGAGCGGTATTGAACAGACGAGTCGAGACGGCGGCCTGTAAGGTTACGTAGCGTGGTTCTCACGTGGTTCCTTCACTGAATTGAGGCGAGATCGTTATGAGCAAGAGAAGTCACATCGTCGCCCTGGCGGCGGTGTTCGCGCTCGCGGGTGGCAGTGTGATCGTCGCGGCGCAACAACAGCGACCCACTCGCGTCAGCGATCAACAGGCGAGATCTTTTTCGCCGTCTGGACGAGGGCATCGTTACCTTCCGCGCCAGTTTCGATCAGGCGATCAACCGCAGCCGGATGAACAACACCCGCGTCGGAGATCGACATCAACAGAGTCGGTGAACGACTTCAAGCTGGCACCGATCGCTTGGGCGTTCGAGCGCAGCATCGCCGCGTCGTCGCCACCGACGTCGAAGACGTGCTGAGACGCGCGGCCTCGATAGACGACTTCATGGCGACCAACGCACTCGATGCGACGGTCGAACGCGATTGGCGGAACGTGCGCCGCGATCTCGACGAGCTCGCGACGCGAATACGACGTCGCCTCGAACTGGAGGACGCCCAGCGGCGAGGCGACTGGCGACGCGCCGGGCGCTCAGATGAGCGCCTCACCGGAACCTACCAACTGGAAAGCAGCCAGGGCGATGATACGGACAAGGCGGTGCAACAGGCGACTCGCACGCTGCCGGCCAATCAACGGCAGGCGGCCTCCAGGCGCCTCATGAACCGGCTGAATGCACCCGAGACGATCGCCATCGACCGTAATGGGAACAACATCACCATGGCGTCGTCGCGGGGACGGCAGGTCACCTTCGAAGCCGACGGCCAGGTGCGCAGAGAGCAGGGCGCCGGCGGCAGGACCATGAAGACTCGCGCCACGCTGAATGGTGATCAGTTGATGGTGACGACCACCGGCAATCGAGGAAGCGACTACGCCGTTACCTTCGAGCCGATCGACAACGGCCGCAACATGCGGGTGACGCGCCGCATTCAGGATGACACGCTCCGTCAGCCGGTGACGGTGCACAGCTTCTACCGAAAATCGTCGGACGAGGCCCAGTGGGATATCGACGTCCACCGACGGGGCGCACTCATCCCGGACCGACTCGAGGGCCGGCGACTTCGACATGCCGGATGGGACACGGCTGGTGGCCACGCTCGACAGCGCCCTGAGCACGCGCAGTGCGAACGCCGAGGATCGGTTCTCGATGACCACAATCAGTCCATCGCAGTACGAAGGCGCGATCATCGAAGGGACCGTCTCGAGCGTGAACGCGTCCGGACGGGTCAGCGGCCGGGCGGACATGGCGCTGAACTTCGACAGCATCCGTCTCCGCAATGGCCGGACGTATCAATTCGCCGGCGTCATCGAGAACGTCCGCACCGCTGATGGCAAGACGATCAACGTGGACAACGAAGGCAGGGTCGAGCGACGGATAGCCAGACGGAGAAGACCGTGCAGGTGGGCGCGATGGGCGCGGCGCTCGGCGCCATCATCGGCGCCATCAGCGGCGGCGGCAAAGGCGCCGCCATTGGAGCGGCGATTGGCGCAGCGGGGGCGCAGGAACCGTCATCGCCCAGGGGCGCGACCAGCTCGACCTGCCGCGTGGCACTGAACTGACGATCACCTCGAGCCTCGCTGATGGCCCGCGAGCGTCAAACAGCAGGCAACGCTGATGCCTGCCTGTCCGCTGGTCAGAACGCTGGGTCTGTGTCGCCGCGAGCGCGGCGATTCTTCCTGGCACGTCGATCGCCGATCGCGGCCCGGCGGCCAGCCCGAGTCGGCTCAGGCAGACAAGTCGGCCCGATCGGCTCGCCAGACAAACTGGCGGAGCTCGAGGTGCAGGTCCTTCTCGATCGCGCCGGCTTCTCGCCGGGAGAGATCGACGGGGCCGGCGGACAGAACACCCGCAGGGCCCTGGCGGCGTTCGAGGCCGCGCGAGGGCTGGCCCCGGCCCGCAAAACCGCGGCGCGCTGCTCAAAGCGCTCGGCGCCGGTGCCGTTGAACCATCGTGTCCTACACCATCACCGCGGAAGACGCCGCGGGACCGTTCATCGAGTCGATTCCGGAAGACATGGCGGAGAAGGCGAAGCTTCCCGGCCTTTACTACACGTCCGTGCGGGAAGCGCTCGGTGAGAAGTTCCATTCGGAACCGGCGCTCCTCGACCGCCTGAACCCCGGCGCCCGCTTCAGCGCGGGAGAGCAGATCCGAGTCCCCAACGTTGTCCTCGTCGAACCGTCGGCGCCGGCCGGCGCGCGCGGGCACGGATGCGGGCCGCCAAGGTCGTGGCGACCACAGGCCGGAGCCAGCCAGCGCAAACGCCGGAGGTGGTCAAGGTCGTGGTCTCGAAGAAGGCATCCGTCCTGACGGTGTACGACGAGAAGGGCCAAGTCATCTTTCACGCCCCGGTGACGAGCGGCAGCGAGCACGACTCGCTCCCGCTCGGAAACTGGGTGGTCACGGCGGTGCTGCGAAATCCGACCTTCCACTACAACCCGGACCTCTTCTGGGACGCCGAACCCGCAGAGTGTCAAGGCGAAGATCCCGGCCGGCCCGAACAATCCGGTAGGTGTCGTCTGGATCGACCTCGACAAGCCGCACTACGGGATCCACGGCGGGCCTGAACCGGGGCGGATTGGCTATTCGGCGTCTCACGGGTGCGTGCGGCTGACGAACTGGGATGCCGCCAGGCTCGCGGGCCTGGTCACAAAAGGGACGCCGGTCGTGTTCGAGGAATGAGCAAGGGACGCTCCGGCCGCTCCACGATTACCGCGGCCGCACTCGGTGGGTTCCTCGCCGGCGCGATCACGATGGCGGTCGTGCTCTTGAGCTTCTCCGCCGCGTTGCGCTGGCCGGCGCTCAGTCAGTCCAGCCGACGGCCGAGCCGCCGACACGACCGACGATGAACGCAAGGACGTTCCGCCGGTGACCGATGTCGGCAGTCGAGGCGTCGGCGCGAGCCCTCCAACTCGCGTCCGCCGAGTCCTCCTGTCGTCGCCGAGCCGCCAATCCGGCCGTCCACCGCGCCGGCACATCGGGCCGGATCCGGTGTCCGAGTTGCGCGATCGGAAGCTCGAGGTCCCGGTGCGCGGCGTGGCGAGGAGCGAGCTGCGTGACACCTTCGACCAGGCGCGCCGTTGACCGAGAATCACGAGGCGATCGACATCCTGGCCACCGCGGAACACACCTGTCGTGGCGGTCGAGGACGGCATCATCGCCAAGCTGTTCGAGAGCAAGCAGGGCGGGACCACGGTCTACCAGTTCGATCCGTCGATCAGGTACACGTTACTACTACGCCCATCTCGAGCGCTACGCCGACGGGCTCAAAGAGGGCAACCGCGTCCAGCGCGGGCAGGTGCTCGGCTACGTCGGCACGTCCGGCAACGCGCCGAAGGATACGCCCCACCTGCATTTCGCGATCTTCCGGCTCACGGACAAGAAGCAGTGGTGGCAGGGCAGTCCGATCGATCCCTACGACGTCCTGAAGTAATCGCTGAAAACTGAACGGGCGTCCACCGAGTAACGGCACGCCAGCCGTCCGGGAGTAATCCGGGCCGCTGCGACGGAGTGTCGTTCCGACGCAGAGGCGAACCCACTGGACAACTTGACCGCGTGTACTCCAATATCGGTCCGTCTCCAAGTCCTTCCTCGCCCTGGTTCCAGAGACCTTCAGCGGCTTGCTCAATGTTTCGAGTGGCCCGACAGACGCACTCTCCGATTCGAGGTAACGTGATGCGCCTCTGTTCCGCACGCTCCACGGTCCTTCTGCTCGTACTGGTTCTGTCCGCGTCGTTCGTCGAGGCGCAGACACTCCCGCCCTGCACTCTCGCACAGTCGGAGTCGTGGGATCGCGCCTGGCGTGCGCTTGGAGTCATCGTCGACGACCCGTCGGCGACGATCAGCAACAGAAGCGCCGAGCGCTTCTTCGGGGCCGGCAACTGGTACCCCCTCGATGGGTCCAAACACGCCGTCTGCGGCATCGCCAAGAAGTGGTCCCTTTACGTGGGTGCCCCGGTGACCCCTTCCGAGCTCGATGCCCACCCCTACATCGTCCTCTCGCAAGACTTCGAACGGTTCATCCGGAGCCTGCCGTACCGATCGCGGCGATTGCTCGAAGAATGCGATGGCGCGCCATGTGTTTGGGGCGAGGTGACCGGGCGCGACGAGTTCACCAGGTGGTTGTTCGGGTTGTCGGACTTGAGCACGCTGCCGGACCTCTTCAGCTGCGACTGCACCACGAATCCCGCGTGCTGCAGCAAAGCCTACGAGAACGAGCCGTTCTGTGGATACGGACCGTGGATAGCGGAGCGCGGGCACGGCTGGCGACCGGAGATTCACCCCATCGAGCGATTCTGGGCGTCGACGATGCGCGATGGCCGGACCGTGTTGGATCTGTTTGTGATTCAGGACTCGTCGCGACGCTTCGATACCAACGGCGACTTCAATAGAGGCATCGAGGTGTCGACGTGGGCGCCGTGGGCGCCGGCCAAACTCAAAGCCAGGACCGGCCTGGCCTATTCCGTGCAGCGGGGCCAGAACGTCGAGTTCGCGGTGGCACGACGCTTCCCCGTATCGTCGAGCGGCTTCAATCCGGTCCGGAAGACTTGGAACGTCGCTGGCAGCGAGATCGCCATTGTCGCGCCCGACTGGCTCATGCCGCAGCACGAGGCGTGCATGGCAAATGCCGAGACCATCCACGGTCTCGTGTGGGTGACGATTCCGCTCGAACGCAACAGGGGGTCATCGTACCGGTCCGAGGGTGGAGCCCTGGGCGTGGAAGTGTCTCGCAAGGGCGGGCTCGACGTCCCGCTCTCCCCCCTCCGCACGCCTGCGCGTTTCTCGGAGGAGATCCTCAAGATGCGCTCGGAGAGTCGACTCGAGTTGAAGACGTCGACGGATTCGGAGCCCGCGCTCGTGCTCGACGTCGTCAGCGTTGAAGCGACCGGACGGGCCACCACCAACGCCACGCTGGTGAATCTCCGGCGCTACTGGGGGCTCGATCCGAGCAGCAGGATCGTGCTCGAGTGGAACGCGCCGTTCAGGCAGGCGTTGTGGACCGTCGCCAGATACAAGGGTGAAGGGCCGGTCGCCGAAGCCAAGGCAGAACGACTCAACCAGCAGCTTCAGCAAGGCAGGGGCGGTCCGATACAAGTCGACTGGAGCTTCGCGCCGGTCACTCTCGACAATCCGCCGCCGACGGGAAGCGTCAATGTCGGCAGGAGCGCGCAGCCGTTTCAGTATCGCGTCGAGCTCTACGGCGGCTCGCTCATCAGAACAGCACGCCACCCGCGGTTGGACCGACCGCGTGCCGTCAGTGGTTCGCCGCCGCGCGTCGGAGCCGAGGCAGCGTTTCTGAGTCGCGTCTACTTCGAGGCGGCCACCCAGGCGCTCCAGCGCCAAGGCCCGTTGTCCGCCCGCCTGGTCGTGACGGCACAGCTTCGCGACGATGCGGGAAGGGTCGGCACGTTCTCGTACGAGCTGCCGACGCACACTCCCGACGTGGCCGGACGCGTGGTCGACGGCCAACTGCCCACGCCTTTGCTCGACGCGATGGCGCGCTGGGTCATCCTGCAGCGCAAGCTCACGGTGCCGCAAGCGACCATCGTCGGCCAGTTGAAAGACGACTGGAAGCTGAACTTCGGCAGCCTGGGGCGTCCTGCAGCGCCCGAGCAGCAGGCGCGAATCGTGCGGCTGTTCGGCCTGGCCGCTACCGAGGACGGTGACCTCGCGGCAGACGAGTTCCAGGAGCTCCTACGGCTGGCAGTCGACTACTCGAGGGCGAGATGGCCATGATCGGTGCCGAATCTCGGGTTGCCCCCCTGTTATGCGCTCGCGCGGTGGTGGGCTCGGCTATCATCGGCCAGCTGGCCGCGGCGGGCTGCAATTGGGCGCGACCCGTTACCTATCCCATTCCGCCCGGCGTGTCGGCCTCCTTACCGGCATCGCAACGTGTACAGGGCGAGCAGTATGCGAAGACGTTCTGCTCGGTTCTCAGCAACGAATTCGGTCAGGATGGCTGGAAGGCGTGCAATACGTACGTCTCGATGCCCGCGGCGCATGCGCCGCAGGCTCTCGATCCAATCCCGACGAACTGGATATTGCTCCGTCTGGGCGGGTTCGGTGCCCAGTGTCTCGCCGACAAACTGACGGCATTCGAGGATGCAGGCCAGCACCTCGAGTACGTGCACCGTATCAAGCAGCTTCACGTCGATCTCGGCGCATTCGACAGCAGCGAGCAGAACGCCGCCCGTATCCGCGACTTCGTGGCTAAGCATCCCGCGTCCACGCGCTTCATCGTCGTCGCCCACAGCAAAGGCGCGGCCGACACGATGGTCGCGCTCACGACCTATCCGAACGAGCTGAAGCCGATCAAGGCGGTCATCAGCGTGGCCGGTGCGGTGGGCGGCTCGTGGCTCGTTGACAAGCTGGAGGAGCTGAACGAGTCCGTGCTCCGGGAGCTGACGCTTCCGACCTGCATTCCGGCGCGCACGCTCCGAGCGCCCAACGCCATCGACAGCATGCGCAGGCAGATTCGTCAGGAGTTCCTCGCCGCGCATGAACAGCTGAGCACCCCGGCCTTCTCCCTGTCGGCGGTCTCGACTGAGGAACGGACCTCAAAGATCCTGAAGGGGCTGTGGAAAAGAATCCTTCCCCACGCGCTCGAGCAGGACAGTCACATCGTGGAACGCGAAGCGATCGTTCCGGGAGGCACCTTCCTCGGGCGCGCCTTGGGCGACCACTGGGCCGTCGCGATGCCGTTCGATCCGAATCCGAAGGTCTCGGCAAAGGCGCTGAAGGTGATCGACCAGAACAAGTTTCCTCGGGCTGCGCTCATCGAGGCAGCCGTACACATGGTTATCGCCTCTCCGAAAGTGCGCACGGAGTAGACTCACATTGAGGTTCTCTGCCGACGCGCAGGTCGGGTCGCGCGTCGTTCAAAATGGCGTGAACAAGCGAACGCGAATTCAGGAATACTAGGTAGGGTTGGGTGATGTGTGTCAGCGCGGCGTTCGCCGATCTCCTGTGAACGCGCCTTTCTGGAGAGCGCGAGTTGTGCGCAGAGATTCGTTCCGTGCCCTGAGCGTTCTCGCCGGCATGGTCATTGTCGTGTCCGGAGTGCCCTCTGTCACGGACGCGCAGGTCGCGCCAGGGAGCGCGCCGGCCACATCGCAGAACCCTCCGCCACCCCCCGCACTGCCGCAACCGGCCTACACCGTCACGGTGATCGAGACGGCGCCGCTGCCCGGCGTTGAATTGCCGATCGGGAAGATCCCCGCGCCGGTGCAGACGGCGACCGACCGCGACATCGAGGCAGAGCGGCGCGCTGGACCTCGCCGATTTCCTGAACCGGCGCCTGAACGGCGTGCACGTGAACGAGATCCAGGGCAACCCGTTTCAGCCGGACATCAACTATCGCGGCTACACCGCGTCGCCGCTGCTCGGCACGCCGCAGGGCCTGTCGGTCTACATGGACGGCGTCCGGCTCAACCAGCCGTTCGGCGACGTCGTGAGCTGGGATCTCATTCCCGCGCATCGCGATCGCGTCGACCACGCTGATGCCGGGATCGAATCCGCTGTTCGGGCTGAACACGCTGGGCGGCGCGCTGTCGATTCAGACCAAGGACGGCCTCGGCACACGCCGGGACCACGCGTGCAGGCGACTCTACGGCAGCGACGCGCGGCGGCCGTCGAGTTCGAGCACGGCGGCCGCAGTGCCGCCGGGCTGCACTGGTATCTCGCCGGCAACCTGTTCGGCGAGGACGGCTGGCGCGACGATTCGCCGTCCGACGTCGGCCAGCTGTTCGGCAAGCTCGGCTGGCAGCGCGCGAAGCACGACGTCTCGCTCACGGCGGCCTACGCCAACAACTCGCTGACCGGCAACGGTCTCCAGGAGCAGCAGTTCCTCGAGCGCGACTACGCCAGCGTCTACACCAAGCCCGACATCACCGACAACCGCTCGACGTTCGTCAATCGTCACGACGCGGCACACCGTCGGCCGAGCAGCGTGACGTTGTCCGGCAACGCCTACTACCGCGACATCCGCGACGAGCACGCTCAACGGCGACATCAACGAGGACTCGCTCGACCAGGCGATCTACCAGCCCGGCGCCGCCGAGCGCGCGGCGCTCGCCGCCGCCGGCTACACCGGCGTCCCGGCCAGCGGCGCGGACGCCAGCGAACACGCCGTTTCCCTTCTGGCGCTGCATCGGCAACGTCGCTGCTCAACGACGAGCCGGCCGAGAAGTGCAACGGCCTGATCAATCGCGACGCGGACCGCGCAGCACAACGGCGGCGCGTCCGGCCAGGTCACGCGGCGCGATCCGGTCGGCCGCAGCAGCAACCAGTTCACGGTCGGCGGCGCGCTACGACTGGCAGCCGCGTCGACTTCGCGCAGTCGACCGAGCTCGGCTATCTCAATCCCGATCGCAGCGTGACCGGCGTCGGCGCCTTCGGCGACGGCGGTCACCGGCGGCGAGGTCGACGGCGAGCCCTACGACACGCGCGTCGATCTCGACGGATCGATCCGCACCTGGAGCGTCTATCGCGACCGACACGCGTCTCGATCGGCGACGCCTGGCACCTCACGCTGTCGGGACGCTACAACCGGACGTCGATCCGCAATCGCGACCGCATCCAGCCCGGCGGCGGACCCGGCTCGCTCGACGGCGACCACGATGTTCCGGCGCTTCAATCCCGCGGCCGGCGTGACCTACAATCCGTCGCGCGCGCTCAACGTCTATGTCGGGCTACAGCGAAGGCAGCCGCGCGCCGACGTCGATCGAGCTCGGCTGCGCCGATCCCGAGCAGCCCTGCAAGCTGCCGAACGCGATGGCCGGCGACCCGCCGCTCGAGCAGGTCGTCACCCGAACGTTCGAAGGCGGGCGTGCGCGGCCATGCACCGCGGCGTCGAGCTGGAACGCCGGCGTGTTCCGGGCCGGAAACCGCGACGACATCCTGTTCGTCACGTCCGACCAGACCGGCTTCGGCTACTTCAAGAACTTCGGCGAGACGCGGCGGCAGGGCATCGAGCTCGGCGCCAGCCGTCGAGTGGGGCGCGTCACGCTCGGCGCCGGCTACACGTTTCTCGACGCGACGTTCGAGAGCGAAGAGACCGTCAACGGCGAGAGCAACAGCACCAACGATGCGGCCGAAGGCGGCGAGCGCGGGCTCGAGGGCACGATCGAGATCGAGCCCGGCGACCGGATGCCGCTCATTCCGCCGCACATGTTCAAGGCGTACGGCGACGTCGAGGTCACGTCGCGGCTCTCGCTGGATCTCGATCTGATCGCGGTGTCGAGCTCGTACGCGCGCGGCAACGAGAACAACCGGCACGAGCCGGACGGCGCGTACTACCTCGGACCGGGCACGACGCCCGGCTACGCCGTCGTCAATCTCGGCGCCCGCTACCGTCTCAACCGTGGCTGCAGGTCGTCGCGCAGATCAACAATCTGTTCGATCGCCACTACTACACCGCGGCACAACTCGGGCCAATGGGATTCACGGAGAGCGGGAATTCATCGCGAGGCCGTTTCCTGCCGTGAATGGCGAGTTCCCCGTCCGGCAGGCGACGTTCTACGCGCCAGGCGCGCCGCTGCGGATGTGGATCGGCGCGAGGGTCACGTTCTGACCCCTTCGCCCACCAGTGGCCAGCGCCGGGCTCGGAGTCGCAGGACTCCTCCGAGCTCACTCGTCCCCGGGTTGGGGCAGGTTGGTCAGCACGGCTGTCAGCATGATCGCGACGACGGCAAGCGCAATCTCGAGCGCGGCCGCATGCGAGAATCGTTGCCGCTGCCCGGCTTGCTGCAGCCGCGGCGTGACGTGACGCCAGTTCAGATACCCGACGCCGGCAGCCGACAGGAACACACCAATCTTCGCGAGCAGGACGAGTCCGTAACGGGTTGAGAGCAACTCGCGGAGTGTGCCCACATGAATGAAAATCGCCGCCGTGCCGGCGGTGGCAATCAGAGCGGCGGACGCGAGCGCCACCGGCGAAAACGCTCGAACGATTGAAATCACGTCGTCGGTAGACACCATCCGCGAGCAGGCGAGCCACATCACGGTCAAGGTACCGAGCCACGCGCCGCCGGCGAAGACGTGTGCCGCCTGTATCGCCACCGCCGCGGGTCCCGAATGCGCGATGGCATGACCGGTGAGGGGAACGCTGACGGCCGCGAACAGCGCGGTCGCGGCAACCGCGCCTGATCCGGAGGTGCGCGCGACTCTCACGTAGGTGAGGAGCCCGAGCACGGCGGCGCTGACGATGAGCTGCGCGAGGATGCCCAGCCCCCACGCCCGCGTCGAGAAGATCAGCTGCCGCACCATCTCTATGGTGGGCAGGAAGACGAGGAAGCTGTCGACGACCTGAACGTACAGACGCGCAACGTAGCCCAGGCACAGCGCCGCCGCGGCGAGGTACCCGATCGCTCTGGCTCGAGCCCGCGCGGCGGAGCGTTCGGCGGGGCTCAACCCGGCCGCGCGGCGCAACACGATCGTGTCAAAGACCGCAGCGCCGACGACGACAGCCGAGGCGCCGTACACGGTGGCGCGAGTCGCGCCTTGGAGCGCTGCGATGACGTCGGGATGGAGGGTCACTTCGGAGGCTGCGTCGCGGCCTTCAGGGAAAAGTCGATGGTGCCCTGGATCACGTGCCCATCATCCCCTGCGGCCTTCCACGCGATGCGGTACGCGCCAGGTTCGAGCGCGGTTTGTTCGACGGACACGACAAGCGATCGCTCGCCGCCGGCACGAGGCGCTCCCAGCTTGACGACACCCTTTGGACCGGACAGGGTGATGCCACTCATCGGCAACAGCGGCTCCTCGCTGAACCACAGCTGAAGTGCCGTTGGAGAGGTCGTCAGCGTCGATCCCGCCGCTGGCGCACTTCGCGCGAACTTGAGGTGCGCCGACAACAGCGCCGGACACAAGGTCAGGGACACCACGACCGTCAGCCACAGCATCGACGTCTTGTTGAGCTGTCTCATCATGAAGGTCACTCGCGGCTCGCTTCTCGCTTCTCGCGGCTCGCAAAACATACAGTGCCAAGTCGTCCAATGGGATCAGTATGCTCTTTTGCGAGCCGCGAGCAGCGAGCGGCGAGCCGCGAGAAGCGAGCCGCCAGAACTGAGCCCCGTCAGTTCCCCCCGCGGCGCCAGGGGTTGGCGAACCTGGGATCGCGCAGGACTTCCTTGTCCGTCAGCGAGGTCAGAAACGCTATCAGGTCACTTCTCTGTTCGGGCGTCAGCGTAAAGCCTCGAATCCGCTGGCTCTTGTTCGGGTTGTCGTGCCCGATCCCTTTGTAGGGGCCGTCGGCGACAGTTCTGCCACCCGCCTCGTAGTGAGCGAGGACGTCCTCGAGCGAGGCGACGCTGCCGTCGTGCATGTACGGTGCGGTGACGGCGATGTTGCGAAGCGTGGGTGCCTTGAACTTGCCTACATCTCGCGGGTTGCGCGTGACCTCGAAGATGCCGGTATTCGGTTCCGGGTACGACAATAGGCCCGGCAGGTTGTAAAGCCCCGTGTTGTGGAACTCCACGCCGGCCCTCGCCGATGCTCCCGCTGTGGTGGTCGCGCCCGAGAGGTTGAATCCCCCGTGGCACGTGAAGCAGGACAGGGGCTGGCTATGGAAAAGCACCTCTCCGCGCCTGGCGGCGTCGGACACCGCTGCATCGTCGCGGTCGGAATGATAGCGATCATAAGGTGAGCGCGCGGAGATGATCGTCCGCTGAAACGTCGCGAGCGCCTTGAGCACGTTCGCCCGCGTGAACGGATCGCCGTCCTCGGGAAACGCGCTCTTGAAGAGCGCCGCGTATCGTGGCTCGCGGCCGAGGACCTCGAGCCACTCGCGGTCCTCGCCCAGGCCGAGCTCGATTGGGTGCCGTCCGAACATCGGCACCAGCGCCTGATCTTCCAGCCGGGTCAACGACGGGTTGGCCCACGTCAGCGTGGCCGCGTAGGCAACGTTGACGAGGCTCATGCTGTTGCGCGGATGGTCCACTCCCGTCGATCCCGCGCTCGTCGCGAGACCATCCGTGAAGGCTCGCTCCTGCTGGTGGCACGTCGCGCAGGACTGCGCCCCGTTGCCCGACAGCCGCAGGTCGTAAAAGAGGTGCCGCCCGAGCGCCACTTTGGCGTCAGACATGGGGTTATCGGCGGGCACCGCAGGAATCGGGAACCCCTTCGGCAGATCCCACGCAAACCCGGGCGCTGGTTGAGCCGTGCCCAGAACCGAGCTGACGAGGGCGGCCACCAGGAGCGCACCGACGACGATCACGCGCACGCCGACCGTGTTGTGCATGCGCTCAGTCCTTCCAGCGGGGCACGAGCGGGCTTGACGGCGTTCCCTCACTTCTACACCTTGTCCAATTCTAGTCTGGCCATCCCTCGACGCTGCTGCCCAAAAGCCTAGTGGTCCTTAGTCGAAGCCACCGTCTTCGGTCTGGCCGAACACCCGGGTTTGGGGATATCCTGCGCGAACGTGGCGAGTCGAATCCGCATCATCCTGCCGTTCGTTGCGTTGCTGGCCACCGTCTCCGGCTCGAAGCCCTCGGCGCTCAGTGACCAGTTCGTCCTGGCCGACGATCTGGAGATTGCACTCTGGGCCGAATCACCGATGTTCTTCAACCCGACGAACATCGACGTGGATGCGCGGGGCCGCGTCTGGGTGGCCGAGGCCGTGAACTACCGGGACTTCAACACCGCGAAGCAGGCGCCGCTCACCCATCCTGCCGGAGACCGGATCCTCATTCTGACCGATCAGAACGGCGACGGGCGGGCGGACTCCACGAAGGTGTTCGTGCAGGACAAGGATCTCCGGGCGCCGCTGGGGCTCGCGGTGATCGGCAACCGCGTGGTCGTTTCTGCGTCGCCTCATCTGATCGTCTACACGGATGAAAACGGCGACGACACGCCGGACAAGAAGGAAATCCTGCTGACCGGTTTCGGCGGCCTCGATCACGACCATGGCCTGCATGCGCTCGTCGCGGGTCCCGACGGGCGCTGGTACTTCAACACCGGCAACGCGGGCCCGCATATCATCACGGACCGTTCGGGATGGACGCTTCGCGCAGGCAGTCTGTACACCGGCGGCACACCGTACAACCTGAAGAACCAGGGCGGCATGGTCAGCGACGATGGGCGTGTCTGGACCGGGGGACTCGCCCTGCGAATCGAACCTGACGGCACGCGCCTGACCGTGCTGGCCCACAACTTTCGCAACGCGTACGAACTGGCAGTCGACTCGTTCGGCGACCTCTGGCAGAACGACAACGACGATCAGGTCATGACGTGCCGGATGACCTGGCTGATGGAAGGCGCCAACGCCGGTTACTTCAGCGCGGACGGCTCGAGGTACTGGCAAGCCGACCGCCGGCCCGGACAGGATACGTTCACAGCCCACTGGCACCAGGACGATCCCGGCGTGCTCCCGGCCGGCGACAACACCGGCGCCGGCGCACCCGCAGGGGTCGTCCGCTACGAGGGCGACCAGCTCGGTCAGCGCTACCGTGGCCTGCTCCTGAGCGCCGACGCGGGCCGGAACGTGATCTTCGGCTATCTCCCGAAGACGCAGGGGGCCGGCTTCGCGCTCGAGCGGTTCGATTTCCTGTCGAGTCTCGCCGCGCCGAACGAGAACTACGTCTGGAATCGAGTCGACCAGGATCCACGCAAATGGTTTCGGCCGAGCGACGTGGCGGTCGGCGCCGACGGCGCGATCTACGTCGCCGACTGGTACGATCCGATCGTCGGCGGGCACCAGATGCAGGACGTCAAGGGGCACGGCCGCATCTACCGCATCACACCGAAGGGCCGGGCGCTGACGACGCCGGCGATCGATCTGAGTACGACCGCCGGCCAGATTCAGGCGCTGCTCAATCCAGCCGTCAACGTCCGCAGCAGCGGCTTCGAGCGCCTCAAAGCGAGGGGCGCCGAAGCGCTGCCGGCCGTGAAGCGCATCCTTTCCGATACCAAT
The DNA here is from genome assembly GCA_963771395.1 of uncultured Acidobacteriota bacterium. Taxonomy (GTDB): domain Bacteria; phylum Acidobacteriota; class Vicinamibacteria; order Vicinamibacterales; family 2-12-FULL-66-21; genus DATBJJ01. The sequence goes on from CAVYTY010000016.1 coordinate 156,172, forward strand.
CCGTTCCATCGCGCCCGGGGGATCTGGCTGCTGGCCGAGCTCGGTCCTGCCGGCGTACGGGAAGTCGAGCGGCTGCTCGAGGACCGGAACCCGCAGATTCGTATCACCGCGTTCCGCGCGCTGCGGCACGTGAAGGCCTCCGTGATTGTCGAAGCACGACGACTGTCGCGAGATCCGTCGCCGGCAGTCCGCCGCGAAGTCGCACTCTCGCTCGCCGGGGCGCCATTCGAAGCAAGCCGCGACGCTCTCCTGGCGCTCGCAGCGGGATACGACGGCGCCGACCGCTGGTACCTGGAAGCACTTGGCGCGGCTGCGTCGGGCAAGGAGGAGGCGATCCATGCCGCGCTCCTGCCCGCGCTCGGGCATCCCGATCCGACGATGTGGAGTGCGCGGTTCTCGGCCGTCGCCTGGCGCCTGCATCCGCCTTCGGCGATCGGGGCCTTCAAGGCGCGGGCGACATCGGCTCGCCTCTCGGCGGACGCACGACGACAGGCGGTGGTGGCACTGGGCTTCATCAACGATCCCCGCGCCGCGCAGGCGATGGCCGAGCTGACGCTCAGCGCGCTTCCGGATGTTGCGGGAGAGGCAGCCTGGTGGATGACGTACCGGAAGACCAACGACTGGCGCGCCCATCCGGTCGAGGGATGGGTGGTCGGTGCGCGCGAGGAGACGCCGGCGTCGATCGACGACATCCTGCCCCTCCGAGCGCTCGTGCTCGACGACGCCGCGCCCATCGATCGGCGCATCGAGGCCGGATTGGCCATGGCCAAGGGCGCGGCCGGCGGACAGCTGCTCGTTCAGCTCGCCGCAGAGAATCGGCTCGCTTCACCGCTGCGAGAAGCGGTCGGGTCGGTCATCTTCAGCAGCCCCGACCGCATCGTTCGCGCGGTCGCAACCGGGCTCTTCCCACGCCCAGGGGGACCGCCGCGCATGACAGTTGCGGAGGTCACTGCGCGCGCCGGCGACGCGACGCGGGGACAGATGCGGTTCGCCGCCACGTGCTCGACGTGCCACCGCGTGGGATCTACAGGTTCCGAGGTAGGGCCAGAGCTCACTGAGATCTCCAAGAAGTTCGATCGCGCTGGTCTCGTCGAGGCGATCGTGAATCCGAACGCCGCAATTGCTTTCGGCTATAGCGCGGAGCTCGTCGTCACGCGTCGTAACGAACCGCACATCGGCTTCCTCCAGGCGGACGGCCCGACGGTTGCCATTCGCGACGGCTACGGCCGAGCCCAGTCGTTCGCCCGGGAGGACATCGCGACGCGGGTCCCGTTGAAATCGAGCCTGATGCCGGATCCGCTGGCGCTGGCGTTGAGCGAAGAGGATGTTGCCGACATCGTTGCTTTTCTTATGACGCCAGGTAAGCCGGTGAACGACGGACGGACGGCATCGCGGTGAACGCGAAGAGCGCGAAGGACAGCTTCATGAGCTTGCACACCATGAACCAAACGATCCCTTCTCGTCGGGACGTGCTCAAGAGCGCGACGGCGCTTCTGAGCGCGGGACTGTGCTGCGGCGATCTCCGGGACGTCTTTGCTGCCGGCAGGTTCAACATCGGTGCGTGCGACTGGTCGATCGGCATGCGCGGGAAGACCGGCGCGATGGCGCTGGCGCGGCAGCTCGGCCTCGACGGCGCGCAGGTGTCGATGGGGAGTATCGAGACCGACCTGCACCTGCGCCAGCCCGAGGTACAGCGCGGGTACCGCGACGCCGCCGAGGCGAACGGTGTCCGCGTCGGAGGGATCGCACTCGACCTGCTGAACCAGGTTCCCTACAAGTCGGATCCCCGTGCCGAGCAGTGGGTAAGCGACGCCATCGACGTGGCGCGCGCGCTGAATGTCCGAGTCGTCTTGCTCGCGTTCTTCGATCGAGGTGACCTGCGGGGCGACCCCGAGGGACAAGCGGAGGTCATCCGCCGGCTGACACGCGTGGCGCGAAAGGCCGAAGAACGGGGTGTAGTCCTGGGCATCGAGTCGTGGCTCAGCGCCCCCGAGCACCTGCGCATCATCGACGCCGTCGGCTCGCCGAACGTACAGGTCTACTACGACGTGGCGAACTCGACGCAGATGGGCTACGACATCAACGCCGAGATCCGCCAGTTGGGCCGGGACCGAATCTGCGAGTTCCATGCGAAGGAGAACGGTTTTCTCCTCGGCCAGGGCACGATCGATTTCCCGGCGGTGCGCAAGGCCATGGACGACATCGGATACTCGGGATGGATCCAGATCGAGGGCGCCGTCCCGAAGGGCCAGCCGATGCTCGACAGCTATCTCGAGAATGCGCGGTTCATGCGGGCGCGGTTCACGTAGCGCGGCGCCACGTCACATGTCCGCGTACCGTTTGGCGGCCGCCAGGTCGTGGCGCAGCTCCTCCGCCGTGCGACGCGGACCGTAGCCCGGAGTGTCGCGCTGAATGCGCCACCCTTCCTTCAGCGGCCCCGCGTCCACCGTGTCGAAGCCGAACTGGTCGAGGAGGGCCGTGACGGTCGCCTTCGCACCCTGGTCATCACCGGCAATGACGAGCGCGCGCCGGTTCTTCGAGCCGGCCGGCTGGCCGTGTGTCGTGAGCTCGGCGGCGTATATGTGATTGAACGCCTTCACGACCTTCGACGTGGGCAGGTGCGCCTGCAACAATTCGGCGGTGGTCGTCGCCTCGTTGTCGAGCTCGGGGATATGGCCGTCGCGCTGAGGGTAATAGTTGTTCGTATCGATGACGATCTTGCCCGCGAGCGGCGCCACCGGCACGTCCCGGTAGTTCTTCAGAGGCACGGTTACTACGACGATGTCTCCGGCGCTGGCCGCATCGACGGCCGTCGCCGCACGGGCTCCCGGCCCGAGCTCGGCCACGAGCGCCGACAGAGTCTGTGGTCCGCGTGAGTTGCTGATGACGACGTTGTAGCCGTGCGCCAACGCAAGACGCGCGACCTGGCTTCCGATGTGTCCCGCGCCGATGAGTCCGACGGTCTTCATGGTGAGTGCTCCTTCTCGCATGCTACCCGATAGGACCACGCCGGACGCCGGTCCGTTCCCTCAGCGTTGTTCTCCCGGCACTTGACGGCATCACCTGGTATGCTAAGTTCTTAGCATGCCTCTGAACACCACGCTTCGAGGACTCCGCCGGACGCCCTGGTTTGCGGCGACCGCCATACTCACCGTCGCGTTGGGCATCGGCGCCACCGCTTCGATATTCAGCGTCGTGAACCGTGTCCTGCTGGCACCTCTTCCGTTCCGCGATCCCGATCGGCTCGTGTGGATCGCCACCTTGAACGCGGAGCGGGGGCAGTACTCGAAGAGCTCTGGCTACGACTTCAATGCCTGGAAGCAGCGAACGGAGATCTTCGCCGCGGTCGAGGCGTACTGGGATCGACCGTACACAGTCACCGGCACCAATCATCCGGAAGGGCTGGCCGGTTGGCAATTCACACCGGGACTCTTCGCGACGCTGGGCGCGCCGGCAGCCATGGGCCGGACGTTCGGGCCCGAGGACGGCGAGGCGGGACGCGACAACGTGGTCGTGCTGAGCGATCGGCTGTGGCGGCGCCGGTTCGACGCCCGCGCCGATGTCGTCGGGACGACGGTCGAGCTCGATGGGCGCTCGTACGTCATCGCGGGGGTCATGCCACCGACGTTCACGCATCCGTATCCCCTGGCGCAACTGTGGACGCCCGCAGCGCTGTCGACCCCGGCGCTCGACGACCGCAAGCAGCGGTCCTACAGGGTCATGGCCCGGCTGCGCGACGGTGTGACCCGGGAACGGGCCGAGACGGAGCTTCGCGCCATCGCCGAGCGGCTGGCCCGTGAGCACCCCGACACGCACAGGGGCTTCTCGGTGGCGGTGCGTCCGCTCCGCGACTTCTACGTCGGCGACGCGCGTCAGCTCCTCTGGGTGTTGCAGGGCACGGCATTCGTGCTGCTGCTCGTCGCGGTGTCGAACGTCGCGGGCCTGGTCTTCGTGCGCGAGACAGGCCGACGGCAGGAGGCGGCGGTGCGCCTGGCGCTCGGTGCGAGCCGACTCGATCTTTTTCGACAGCACCTGGCCGAAGGACTCACGCTCGCCGGGGCCGGTGCGTTGGGCGGGCTGGTGATTGCGACGTGGGGCACACGAATACTCCCGCAGCTCCTCGCCACGCGCCTGCAAGGCGCGATGCGGCCCGACAGCCTGGCCGGCTGGATCGACGCGCGTGTTCTTCTGGCGACGGCGTGCACCACGATTGCCGTCGGAGTGCTCTTCGGCGTCACGCCTCTGCTGCGGCGGGCGGACGGGTTGTCGGTGGCACTGCGTGCATCCGGCCGCGGCGCGCCGGGCGATCGGCAGGCCCGGCTGGTGAGGCAGGTCATCGTCACGGCCCAGATCGCGCTGTCGGTGCTGCTGCTCGTCGGCGCCGGGCTGCTCGTCCGAAGCTTCGCGCGTCTTCACAATCGATCCTTCGGCTTTCAGACGAGCAACATCGTGACGGCGCAGCTGCTGCTGCCCCGCGATCGCTACGGGACCACCGAGCAGAGCGGCGCGTTCCTCGATCAGCTGGTGACGACCGTCGCGGCGCTGCCTGGCGTCGAATCCGCCGCCGCCGTGAACACCCTGCCCCTGACGGGCTTCAACGCGCTGCGGCCGCACAACCTGCCGGGTCAGCCGGTTCAGGAGCGTCTCGCCGAGTTCCGGATCGTGACGCCGGCCTACTTCGAGACGATGGCGATCCACGTCCGTCGCGGCCGTGTGTTCGACGGGAGCGATCGATCGGGATCGCCTGGGGTCATCGTCGTGAACGAGACCGCGGCCAGTCGTCTGTGGCCGGGCGCCGACGCCGTCGGTCGGACGCTGATGGTTCCGGACTTCGGAGCCTTCTCGCCACGGGAGGTGATCGGTGTCGTGGCCGATACCCGTCATCACGATCTCGCGAAGGACCCCGAGCCCGAGATCTACCGGCCGGCCGCGCAGGCCTACTGGCCGTTCTTCGGCCTCGTCGTGCGAACGCATTCGACAGCCGAGGGACTGGAGCGATCGCTCCGCGACGCGGCGGCGCGCGTCGACGCCACCGTCCCCATCAGCGCGGTGCAGAGCCTCGCGGCGCTCGCCGACACCACCTGGGCGTGGCGCCGCTCGAGCATGGCGCTCCTCGCGGCGCTTGCCGCGGCGGCGTGTGTGCTGGCGTTCGTCGGGGTTTACGGCGTGATGGCGTTCGGCGTGACCGAGCGATCGCGGGAGATCGGCGTGCGCGTGGCGCTCGGCGCCAGACCGGTTGACGTCGCGCGAACGATCCTGGCGCAGGGCGCCTGGCTCACGGGCGCCGGCATCACGATCGGGCTCGTGCTCGCCGGACTCGCCGGAGGCGTCCTCGGCGCACTTCTCTTCGGCGTCACGCCGCTCGATCCGCCGACATTCCTGGTCGTCGCGATCATCACCGGTGCGGCGGGTCTTCTGGCAACGGCGATGCCGGCCGTGACGGCCATGCGCATCAATCCGACCGCGGCGCTCAAGGGGGAGTAGAGAGCTCTCACGGGAGGGGACGGAGACAACGGCTCCACACGATCCGCTCCGTCCAGTTGCCGTGCTCGTCGGTACTGATAGTCGAAGCGAGTGTGTTGCGTCCGCGGCGCCTCCTCCGTGGTCTGCACGATGCTGTCGGCGTCCATCCCTGCGCTTCGGCTGTGATGCTCTGAGACCTCGTCGATCGGATCGTCGCGATCGTTGTAGGTGAAAGTCGTGCGATCTTCTGAGAGGCTTCCCATGCGAATGGTTCGCTCCGCGACGCGACTCTTCTCGTCGTATGCGTACGTGACGCTCGCCAACGTCCGGTCGGCGAAGAGTTGCGCGACGAGCGTCGCCATCTTTTCGCGGTCCTCTGGCGGAACCTTGCCGAACTGGCCCGAGAAGTCGGGGAACGGCGTTTCCCCTCCGAAGGGCACGACGACGCGAAGCACGCGGCCATCATGGTCTCTCGAACGCACGACCCGGTGGATGAGCCGCTGGTTCACATCGTAGTAGGCTGCTTCGTCGGTATCGTCTGAGTCGTCGCCGAATCCGCAGCCGACCGCCGCCACCTGCGATCCAGGCTCAGCGGTGCCTAGATCCGGAAGGAAGATCGTCTTTGTCTTTCGGCCAGCGCTGTCGTACGTGCAGATCTCGGACTCTCGCCGGGTACCGTCCGGCGCTACGTGCACGCTCCTTGTGCGACGCCCCGCCTGGTCGTAGGCATACACCACGCTGCTCCTCGGCCCGTCATCGGTCCACGACCGCGCCTCGGTCAGGCACCCTTTGTTGTCGTATGCGTGGGCCCACCGGGCGATCGAACCATCCGGGTTGTGATGCTCCCCCTCGCTGACCTGCCCGTCCGGACGGAACGTGACGCTCGTCAGATAGTGAGAGACCAGCCAGGTTTCACCCGCCGGATCCCATTCGGATAGTTCGTGCCGGCACGTCCGCACCGGGCCACGCACCATGAGCCCCGCTACTTCGCTCATCGTCGCCGCCTTCACAAAAGGAGTGCCCGAGCCTGCACCTGGCAGCGCCAGTACAATAGTCGGTGGCGCCTCGCATTTGGACCAACATCCTACTTCCATCGGCCGCTTCCGCATCGCCCGCCGCCTTGGCGAGGGCGGCATGGGCGTGGTGTACGCCGGCTACGACGACGCCCTTCAGCGCGACGTGGCGATCAAGCTGTTGAAGGTCGAAGGCTCGGCGCGTTCCTCGGCGCTCTTGCGCGAGGCGCGCGCGGCGGCGCGGGTCACCCACCCGAGCGTGTGCACGATCTACGAGGTCGGCGAGCACGAGGGCGCGCCGTTTCTCGTCATGGAGCTTCTGAACGGCGAGAGCGTCGCGGCGCGGCTCGCCAGCGGTGCGCTCGGCGCGTTCCAGGCCTCCAGCATCCTGGTCCCGGCACTCGAAGCTCTGGACGCCCTCCACCGCGAGGGGCTCGTCCATCTCGATATCAAGCCCGCGAACATCTTCCTCACGAGCCATGGCGTGAAGCTGCTCGACTTCGGGCTCGCGCGAAGGCCGTCCGCGAGCGACCCCACGTCCACGTTCAGCAGCGCGGGATTACTGGCGGGCACGCCGGCGTACATGGCGCCGGAACAGGTGCGGAGCGAGCCCGTGGATGCGCGAACGGACATCTTCGCGGCGGGCGTCCTGCTCTTCGAGCTCGTGACCGGCGAGCAGCCGTTTCGCGGCGCGACCTTTGTCGATGTCCTCCAGGCCGTGATGACCGAGCATCCGCCGGCGCTCAGCGGATCGGCGGCGCTCGTCGCCATCGACCGCGTCGTGCAGCGTGCGCTGGCCAAGGGACCGGCCGATCGGTTCGCCTCCGCGGCGGCGATGGCGATCGAGCTTCGGCGCATCGCCGATCTGCCGCGCGAACCCCTGCCGCTGCAGATGAAACGGCTCAAGCGCATTGCCGTGCTGCCGTTCCGGCTGCTCAGGCCCGATCCAGAGATCGACTTCCTGCGGCTGGGCCTCGCCGACGCCCTCGGGACGTCGCTCGCAGGTCACGACGACATGGTCGTGCGCTCCGTACTGGCGCTGCCGGCCTCGATGTCGGATACCGGCGACGTGCAGCGGGCCGGGGTGGAGTTGGACGCCGATTTCGTCCTGACCGGCACGCTCCTGCGCTCGGGCTCGCGGGTTCGCGTGTCGGCACAGCTCGTCGAAGTAGGGACCGGTCACGCCACGTGGGCGCAGCAGACCGACGGATCCCTCGACGACCTCTTCGAGCTCCAGGACAGCATGGCGTGCACCATCATGACGTCGCTGCCGTTTCCGAAGGCGAAGACGCGCGACAGCGCGGAGATACCGCAGAGCGAGGTCGCCTACCGTCTCTACCTCCAGGCGAACCAGCTCGCCCGTCAGCCGCACACATGGATAGCAGCCCGATCGCTGTACCGGGAGAGCCTCGCGGCCGACGATCGCTTCGCCCCGTCGTGGGCGGGGCTCGGCCGGCTCGAACGCGTGCTCGCGAAGTATCTGGTCGAGGGCACGGATGTAAAGGAGGGGTACGCGGCCGCCGAGAATTCGCTCCGTCGCGCGCTCGAGCTCAGCCCCGAGCTTGCGCAGGCCCACTATCACTACGCGCAGCTCGAGGCCGACACGACGCGAACCGAGGAGGCGCTGTCCAGGCTGCTGCGACGCCTGCACGTCCGGCGAATCGAGCCGGAGATTTACGCCGGCCTGGTCCTCGTCTGCCGGTATTGCGGTCTCTTCTCCGCCAGCATCGCCGCGCATCACTCCGCCGTCGCGCTCGATCCGACCATCAAGACCTCGATTGGACTGACCAGGCTCGCAGGGTCGGAATTCGACGAAGCGCTCCGCATTGCGACCGACGACAACGAAGACGAGCTCCGCATCATGGTGCTGGCGGCCATGAACCGGCAAGCCGAAGCGCTCGAGCTCGCGCGTCAACCGTCCCCGCGCCTCTGGGGACGCGACAGCACGGCGGAAATGCGGACACTCCTCCGCGCCTTTCTCGAAGACCGGACGGATGACGCCATCGCGGCCCTGCACATCGCCTCCGGGGTCGACCCGCAGAACCCGGACGTGTGGCCCCGATTCCCGGACGGCGAGGACGCCTTCTGGATGGCCCGCTTGTATGCGCGGCTCGGCCTCCCGCGACTCGGCCTCCTGGGATTCCGGGCGGCGATCGAGCTGGGCTATTTCGCGGTCTCGCAGTTCGAGGCGGATTCCTGGCTCGATCCGATTCGATCCGATCCGGCGTTTGCCGACGCCATGACGCTCGCCCGAACGCGCCAGCAACGGGCGGCCAGGATCTTCAACGACGAAGGGGGCCCGGGTCTTCTTGGCGTTGATGCGCCGTCAGCGTAGGAGAACTCCTGGCACATCCCTTCGACCCTTTGTCGATCCGCGATCTCACGTTTGCGAACCGGGTGTTCGTCTCGCCGATGTGCGAGTACTCGAGCGTCGCTTCGAAGAACCGCACGGGGTTCCGGAAGACTGACGCGACGGGGCGCGGCGCCGTCAGGCCGACTGGCGTTGCGCCTCACGGCGCAAGCGCCGCTGCAGCAGTGCGAGGACGGCCGTCTCGGTCCGGCTGAGCGACTTCGAGGACAACGCGAGCCGCGCACCGGCACGCGCGCTGAGCGTCTGGGCGAGTGTGCGATCCATGTATGAGTCGATGATCGCGGGATGGATGTAGCACTTTCTGCAGACAGATCGCGTGTTGCCCAGCATTTCAGCGACAGCTTCGACGGCTTTCAGCACGTTGCGCTTTGCCTGTGTGGTCGACGTGAACTCCTTCATCTCCTGAAGGGCCTTCGCCGCCAGCACCGTGCCGATCCACGTGCGGAAGTCCTTGGCCGTGAAGTCGCGGCCGGTCACCTCGCGCACGTACTCGTTGACGTCGGCCGAACCGATGTCCTGCACGTCCCCGGCATCGTCCAGATATTGAAACAGCTCGCGTCCGGGCAGCTCCTGGCATCGCCGCACGATCCTGGCGAGCCGCGCGTCGCTGAACTCGATGTCGTGGAACTTTCCTGATTTGCCCTTGAACTGAAAGCGAATCGTCGAGCGGGTGATGTGCGCGTGTTTGTCCCGCATCGTCGTGAGGCCGAAGGACTCGTTGTTGCGCGCGTATTCGTCGTTGCCGACTCGTATGAGGGTCTTCTCGAGGAGCTGAACGACCACTGCCACGACCTTGCGGCGAGAGAGCGCGGGGCCCGACAGGTCGGCGGCGGCGCGCTTGCGCAGTCCTGGCAGGGCCGCGGCAAACTCCAGGATGTGTTCGTACTTGGCTTGGTCCCGCACCTTCCGCCAGCGCGGGTGATAGCGGTGCTGCTTCCTCCCGCGCGCATCACGACCCGTGGCCTGCAGATGGCCGCTCGCGTCGGGACAGACCCAGACGTCCCGCCACGCGGGAGGTATCGCGAGCGCCTTGATACGCTCGAGTTCCTTCCCTCGAATGGTGGAACCCTGGGCCGTGACATAGTGGAAGCCGCTACCCACCCGCAGCCGCCTGACGCCCGGCGCCCGATCAGTCACATACCGAAGGCCGGCGGAGGCCGCGGCGTCCCGAGGCTGGGCCTCGGTCGAGGCGAAAGCCCTTCGGCCGCGAGCGCGATTGCGCGGCACACGGCCCCGCACTTTCTGGGGCCCCGGGTTCTGTTTGTTACGTGTTTCGACGAGCCTGGTGTTCATCGCGGCCGTCTCAAGCATTCGCCGTACCAGTTACCGGAGGCCTCTGGCGTGGACTGTGCTTGAGCCACGGCTGTGCTCACTCATGCGCCGGATGCCAGCCATCTCTGGCAGCAGATCGTATGGCTCTTTGTGCTCGCGCTTCCCGTCGCCACGGTCACGTGGACCATCGTCCACGAGGAGATCTTCCGTGAGGCGAGGGAGTTCTGCGTCGAGCGGAGCAAGAACTGTCACAGGCTCGTGCAGCGGAAGTTCTTCTATATCTTCACCTGCGAATACTGCTTCAGCCACTACATAGTGGCGTTCTTCGCTGGCCGTCACGGGCTACCGGCTCCTGCTGGACGACTGGCGCGGTTACCTGCTCGGCTTTTTTGCGCTCGTGGGACTCGCCAACGGCTACATGAGCCTCTTCGGACGCCTGCGCGTGGACATCAAGTCCGAGCGCCTAGACATTGCGGTGAAGGAAGCAGTGAAGCAAGACGTCGTCGCCAAGCAGGATGACTCCGCTTGACGGCCCGCCTTTGGAGCCCTTGAAGAAATCGCTGGTTCCTGGAAACAGGAGATCAGGAGTCCAGGAGAAACAAAGTTGCTCCTGAACCCCTGAACCTCTTGAACCCCTTGAATCCCTTTGAACCCCTTGAACCCCCTGAAACCCTACCGCCCCCCCATCTCCGCGATCGGCCTGACCTCGATGCTCCCAACGCGCGCGCCTGGAATCCTGCCAGCCACCTGGATGGCGTCGTTCAGGTCCCTGGCCTCGACCAGGTAGTACCCCCCGAGTTGCTCCTTGGTCTCGGCGAACGGTCCGTCGGTCGTCGAGAGCTGTCCGTTGCGAATCCGCACCGTGGTGGCCGACTGCGTCGGTTGCAGCCGGTTCGCGCCGAGGTACTGACCGCTCTTCTGAATCCCCTCCGTGAAGGCCATGTATTCGGCCATCATTTGTTCCAATTCGGCTTTGGGCAGCTTCGGCCAGATAGTCTCGTCCGAGTAGATCAAACACAGGTACTTCAAGATGTCCTCCAGTGGTGAATCCTTCTCACGGAGGATTGTCGATCGGGGATGCTGAAAATCGACAGCGGCGGTCTGGCGATGACGATTTTTGCGTCAGGAGGAGTAAGGCTTCTAGAAGGCCTAGAGCCTGCCGCGAGCCGCGGTCAGAATCTGCACTAGCCGGTCTTCTCGAACAGCTCCGTGAACTTCCGGCGCTGATCGAGGCTTCCGAGCATCAGCAGCACCGCACCTTTCTCGAGCGGCGTCTCGCTGGTCAGGGTCGTGACGAGCGTGCCGCCGCGATCGAGGGCGACGACACTCAATCCAGTCTCGGAGCCGATTGCCGAGTCTGCAAGCCGGCGACCGCTCAGTGACGGTGGCACGGCGATCGAGAAGAGCTGCACGCCCTCCCCCAGCACGACGAGCTCGTAGCCGCGCAGGAGCGACATGATGGCCTCGACGCCGAGCGTCGTATAGCTGATGACGAAATCCGCCCCGGCGCGGTGGATGGCTTCGACGTTCCGTTCGTGCGTAATGCGGCTGACGATGCGCAGCTTCGGGTTGAGCCGGCGGCAGTACACCGCCAGGTAGATGTTCATCGCATCGTCGTTGGTGGTGAGCAGGACCGACGAGATGTCGTGTATGCCGGCCTGCTCGAGGAGGCGGCGATCTGCCGCATCGCCAGCAAACGGCGTCACGCCGTCCTCCCGCATGGGTTCGAGCGCAATCTCGCTGCGATCGATCGCGTGGACGTCGACGGCCTTTCGTTTCAGGGCGCGGGCTGCGGCCTGACCGACCTTCCCCGCGCCGACAATGATCACGGCTGCCGGGGTCTGGCGGCGCCCCGGCATCATCGCGTCGAGCGCGGCGATCTGCGATTCGGTGCCGGCCAGAACAGCGACGCCGTCGGCCTGGATGATGGAATCGGGAAACGCCGGGCGCAGCTTGCCGCGCTCCCAGAGACCGATCACGCTGACGCCAGTCTTCTCCCGAAGGCGGGTGTCGCGGACGCTCTGTCCGGCGAAGATCGTGTCGCGCGCGGGAAGAAGCCCGTGACCCAGGAGTGCTGTTCTCCCTCGACGCGCCCTTTGATCACGTGGAACAGCACGGCGTAGAGCGTGATGAGCGCAAGAAGCGTCAGCACATACTTCAGCAGGGCGCGGAGATTGGCGCGGCCCTCGCTGTTCCGCATCAAGTACGCGAGCTGACTGCTGGAGAATTTCATGAGCGTGCGGCAACGTCAGTACCGGCCCGTCGGGCCGTCGAGCGCCCAGCGGGAAGGCAAGGGAGCGCGGCGAAGAGGACACTGAGTCGCATCGGGCCCGTATACTCTACTTCCTCGAGGCCGCCATCGAGCGCAACGACATCGGAGAGATAGGCGGAAGGCGGTGCGCGGGGTCATTACGGAGGACGGTCACATCCCGCCGGATCGAAAAGTCAGCCGCGGAGGGGGCGTTTTTCCACGCAGCGAAATGGGAGGCCCGCGCCGAGCGGCGCGCTCCGGCGCACGGAAGACAGTGCACCATCAGTGCAAGCGGCGTTTCGGCGCTCGCCGTGGGTCAACCGGGAAACTGGAAGGCCGCGCTTACGCCGCCGCTTCCGGTATCGACGAGATCGATGCTTCCGAGGTGAGGAGCATGGATGCCACGGACGCAGCGTGCTGCAGCGCGACGCGGACCACCTTGGTTGGATCGATGACGCCGGCGGCGACGAGGTCCTCGTACACTCCGGACTGCGCGTTGAAACCGGTAGCGTCCTTCATTCCCTTCACCTGCTCGACGACAATCGCCGGCTCGTGGCCGGCGTTGGCGGCGATCCAGCGCAGCGGCTCTTCGATGGCGCGCTGGACGATCCTGACCCCGACCTGCTGGTCCCCGTGGAGCACCAGGGCACGAAGCGCGCCCGACGCCCGCAGCAGTGCCACGCCGCCGCCCGGCACGATGCCCTCTTCGACCGCGGCCTTCGTCGCGTGCATCGCGTCTTCCACGCGGTCCTTCTTCTCCCGCTGTTCCGATTCGGTCGTCGCGCCAATCTTGATCACCGCGACACCCCCGGCGAGCTTGGCGACCCGCTCCTGCAGCTTGTCGCGGTCGTACATCGGATTCGGTGTTCTCCACCTGCACGCGCAGCTCCTTGAGCCGCGCCTCGAGCGCCTGGGGCGTGCCGGCGCCCTCGATGATCGTCGTGCTGTCCGAATCGATGGTGATCTTCTTCGCCGTCCCCAGGTCCGCCACCTCGACCGTCTGCAGTGTGATCCCCAGGTCCTCGGTGATGGCACGTCCCCCGGTCAGGATCGCGAGGTCCTCGAGCATCGCCTTCCGGCTGTCGCCGTAGCCAGGCGCCTTCACGGCGGCGACGTGCAGCGCTCCACGCAGCTGGTTCACGACGAGGGTGGCCAGTGCCTCGCCTTCGACGTCCTCGGCAATGATGAGGAGCGGCCGCCCGGTGGTCGCCACCTTCTCGAGCAGCGGCAGCAGGTCCGGAAGCGCCCGAAGCTTCTTCTCGTGGATCAGCACGAGCGGGTTCTCGAGCACGACCTCCATCCGCTCCTGGTCTGTCACGAAGTAGGGGGAGAGATACCCGCGATCGAACTGCATGCCATCGACGATCTCCAGGGTGGTCGCGAGCGGTGCGCGATTCCTCGATCGTGATGACGCCGTCTTTGCCCACCTTCGCCATGGCTTCGGCGATGATGCCGCCGATGGCCTCATCGTGGTTGGCCGAAATGGTGCCCACCTGGGCAATCATGGCTCCGCTCACCGGCCGCGATTGCTCCTTGAGCGACGACACGATCGGCGTCGACGGCGGCGTCGATCCCGCGCTTCACGTCCATCGGACTGGCGCCGGCGGCGAGGTTCTTCACCCCTTCGCGATAGATCGCCTGCGCCAGCACGGTCGCCGTGGTCGTGCCGTCTCCCGCGACCTCCGCGGTCTTGCTCGCGACCTCTCGCACCATCTGCGCGCCGAGGTTCTCCAGTGGATTCTTCAGCTCGATGTCCTTGGCGACCGTGGCGCCATCCTTCGTGATCGTCGGCGAGCCGTAGGACGTTCCCAGGATGACGTTGCGGCCCCGTGGTCCGAGCGTCACCTTGACGGCGTTCGCCAGGCTGTTGACGCCGCGCAGAATCGCCTGCCGTGACTCGTCGCCGTATGTGATCTGTTTAGACATGATTCGTCCTGAAGCGCCGGGCGTTGGCGCGGGTCATCAAGAATTGGTGCGTGTCGGGCGCCTACGACAGGTGCGACGCGCGGTGCTCGGCGAGCCATTGGTCGCTCATCCAACCGAGGTTCTTGGCCTTCGCGTCGCCTGCCGCCCGCATCTTGCGAATGATTACCGCCGCGGTCACCGTTACGAGAACGCCGATGGTGAGCAGCATGTGTTGCGGCCGGACAGGTGTCTGCGGGCGTTGAACAATCTTCCCGCGTTTTCCGGTGCGTGTCTGTGCAGTTCTGCACATGCGCGTTCCCCAGGTGCTGTCGAGCTGGCAGGCTCGCGTGTGCGGCTACCGCTCACGCATTAGAAAATCGAGATCTGACTCCAGCCAAGGACCCGTGGGAGCATCAGCGAAGGCGCTATCTGTGCGATGATGTGGCGCAATGCGTGCCAAGCAGCCTTCTGTCAAGCGGCCACTGGCGCCGTTCGATGTACACGTGTTCCTCGACTCGGCTGGCGTGTCGCGCCGTATCGTCCGCTTCAGCCCTTCCGCCGTCGTGTTCGCTCAGGGCGCACAGGCGAACAGCGTCTTCTATATCCAGGAGGGCGGCGTGAAGCTGTCGGTGTTGTCATCGGCCGGGAAAGAGGCGGTCGTGGCCATGCTCGGCCCGAGCGACTTCTTCGGCGAGGGGTGCCTGGCAGGGCAGGCGATTCGCATGGGGACGGCGACGGCGGTCGTGCCGACCACGGTGCTGCGCATCCAGAAACGGGAGATGATTCGCACGCTGCACGAGCAACCGGAGTTCTCGGACCGGTTCATCGCGCACATGCTCGTGCGGAACATCCGCATCGAAGAGGACCTCGTCGATCAGCTCTTCAACTCGAGCGAGAAGCGGCTCGCGCAGGACGCTGCTCCTCCTCGCGCGCTACGGGAAGGAGGAGACGACCCAGCGCACGCTGCCCAAGCTGTCGCAGGAAACCCTCGCCGAGATGGTCGGCACGACGCGATCGCGCGTGAACTTCTTCATGAACAAGTTCCGGAAGCTCGGATTCATCGAATACAACGGCGGCCTCAAGATCAACAGCTCCCTGCTCAGTATCGTCCTCCACGAGTAACCGGCGCTAGTAGGGCGGTTCGCGAACCGCCCCTGCGGTCTCGCCCGTTAGCGCGCGCGTTCCAACCGGCGCAGCCGCAAGTATCCGATCGCGACAAGCCCCACGGCGAGCAGGATGATGAACACCTGAGGCAAGGTCGGAACCGAGGTGGCAACCACCAGCGAGTACGGTACCTCCGCGAAACATCCGTTCGCGTCAGTCCCTCGTATCACGAACGATGACGTGCCCGATGTGGTCGCAGTCCCCGCCAGCACGCCCGCCGTTGTGAGCGTCAAGCCCGCCGGCAGCGTGCCGCTGACGACGGTAAAGGCGTACGGCGCGGTTCCGCCGCTTCCCGTCAGCGTCTGACTGTAGGCGGTCGCCACAGTGGCATTCGGCAGCGTCGACGGCGACAGCGTAACCACGGGACACCCGGGCGGCGCGGCGGCGGCGATGAAGATCGTATAGGTGACGCTCGCGAAGCATCCGTTTGCGTCCGTTGCGGTGATCGTGACTGTCGACGTGCCGGCCGTCGTCGGCGTCCCCGCCAGCACGCCCGCAGGCGTGAGCGTCAAGCCCGCCGGCAGCACGCCGCCCGTGACGGCAAACGTGTACGGCGCCGTTCCGCCGCTCCCCGTGATCGCCTGGCTGTAGGCGAGGCCGACCGTGCCGCTGGGCATTGTCGCCGGGGACAGTGAAATCGGTGGGCACAGAGGGGGAGGGGTGCTGCAGCCCCCGATCGTGTTGCCGCCACTGCCCGCCATCGTCACCGCACCGGTGGCGCCGGTGCCAGCGAGCGCCCGACCTGCCAGGTTGGCGCCAGAACCGAGCGTGATACTGGCGCTCGCGACCACCGTTCCCCTGAAGTTCGTGCCATTGAGCGTCGCGGACGAGCCGACCCGCCAGAAGATGTTGCACGGGTTCGCGGTGCCGACCACATTCGAAAGAACGTTCGCCGTCAGCGAGCTGTCAACGTTGAATATGAAGATTCCGGCGCCGTTGAGCGTCAGTGTGGCCGACGCCGGCAGATCGGGTGCGCCCGTCACGAACGAATAGATGCCCGCGGTCAGGGCTCCGACTGTCGCCAGGTTGTCGGGCAACACAGTACCCGGCCCCTGGACCAGCATCGCGTTGTAGGCGGCGATGGCGTCGGTGTGCGCCTGCTGCACGACTCCGTCGTTCGAGCCGTGAACGACAAACGGGGTAGCTGTGCTCGATGGAGGAAAGTTCGAGATCGTGGGGGTGGGCGACGAGCCGACGTCTCCGGTGACGACCACGCCGCTGCCCGTAGCGCCTGTCACACCCGAGTTGCCGAGGGCCCCGAACCTGGCTGCGGCACCGAGTGGCGGGGCGACCTGGGCCCACGAGGTGGAGGCCCCACAAAGAACGGCCGCGAACCCTACGCTAGCCGCCAGACGCAACCACTCGCGCTTCATACTGACCTTCCCCTCTACACGACAAGAGCTATCCATGCCCTGCGCATGAATTCGGTCACTGTAAGCAGTGCGCCCCGGCGGTTTCTGTTCAATATTGAACAGTCATCGCAGTTGGCACTCCGCTAGTGTCGCGATGGATGGATACGCACGTGCCGCCCACGCTCTACGCGGTCGATCTCGCGGAGTGCAGAGGTCTCGCCAAGCTCAGGCATGAAGAAGTCACCGCGGCTTTCGGCGACGCACCTCGTCGCGCCGGGGCGACGATTGTCCACGAGCTCTCCCACGCGTTTCCGGGTGCGGGGCTCACCTGCGTCTTCATCCTCAGCGAGTCGCACGCCGTGCTGCATACGTGGCCCGAAACCGCGACGGTCAACATCGAGATCTTTTCCTGCTCGGGCCGCTGTACACGCGGCTGATAACATTTCCGGCCGACATGCCGCTCGACGCTCATTCCGTCCTGACAGCGCACCTGCGCGACGTTCGCGGCTGGGCGGTTGCCGGCCCCGTGTTGATCTTCGCCGCGGTGGTCAACAGTGCCCGGGCGCATCGCTGAGGTCGCCGCCGTCTCCGCTCTGGCCACGATCGTGACCGTGGTCATCGCGGCACCGGTTCTTCGCGCGCCGTCGGAGCGAGTGTTCGGGATGGCGATCGTCGGGCGCCATCACGATCCCTTCACCGTGATGGAGCAGTTCGGTCGCCCTGTTGCGGTCGGCGTGTATTCGCAGCCGGTCACCGACATCGCGGGCGCGCTCCTTTCGCGCATCTCAGGTCCGGTCGCCGCGTACAACTGGCTCGTTCTTCTCACCTTCCCCTTGTCTGCCGCGGCTGCGTACCTGCTTGCGCGCCATCTGACCCTTTCCCCCGTGGGCGCGACGGTCGCCGCGATCGCCTACGCGTTCGCCCCGTTCCATCTGGCGCACGCCGCCTATCACCCCCACATCGCGCAGACCCAGTGGATACCGCTCTATTTGCTCGCGCTCTGGCGTTGTCTCGACAATGCCTCGCCCTGGCCGTCGGGCTTCTAGGCGCCGCGACGTTCGGCGTGACGCTCTCGAACTTCTACGGCGGCTTCATCGCGGCGGTGATCACTCCGGTCGCCGTGGCTGCCTACTGGAGCGTCCGCTGTCGGCCCGACCCGCGATCCCTGCGCCGGCTCGGAATCACGACGGCGAGTCTCCTGGTCATCGCGGGAGCAGGAATCGCCTACGCTGTTCTTGCCGCCGGCCCCGTCGTGGCCAACCGCGCCGCCTTCGCGTTTCCTCGCGCCGATTTGTTCCTGCACAGCGCGAAGTGGTGGAGCTTTCTGGTTCCTCCGGTCGAACATCCGCTGCTTGGCGCGTACGCGGAGCGTCTGTGGCATGCGGTGGGCGTCCGCGAGGGGCTGCTCGAACAGCAGGTGAGCCTCGGCTGGGGAATCATCGCGCTCGGCCTCATCGCCGTCAGCCGGTGGCGCGCCGACGTCGGCAACGCGAAGGAAGGCGCGCAACCGTCGTCACTCGCGCTCGTTCCCGTCCTCGTCGTCGTCGCGTTTGCCGCACTCGTCTGTTCGCTCTCGCCCGAACGGACGATCCGGGGGTTCACCTTCGTCCGGCCTTCAGCGCTTCTGTACTCCATCTTGCCGATGTTCCGCTCGTACGCCCGGTTCGGGATCGTCGTGCACCTCATGGCGGCGCTGCTGGCGGGCATCGGAGTGGACTTTCTCTGGCGCGCCGGAAGCGCGCCGGCCAGCCGCGTGTCGCCACAATCACGGTCGCGGGCGCGGATCGCGTGCGTCGCGCTCGTCGTCCTGGCCGCCAGTGAGTACGCCGTCGTGCCGTCGGCGCTCTGGCGCGATGTCCTTCCGACGAAGGCCCACCGCTGGGTGGTGCAGCAGGCCGATCCTGTACGAGTCCTCGACTGCACACCGCTCAATACGGAGTCCGCATCGGTTGCATGGCTGACCGGCGGACGCACGACGGTGCTCGGCGGAGCGATCGGCGATTGCGCCGAACCGAATCTGCCGCAGAAGCTCGCGGCACGTGGCTACACGCATCTGCTCGTTCGGCGTGACGCCGTCGACGAGCACCGGTTTACAGGTCACCCGGCGCCGGACGGCTTGCGTCCCGTCGCGCGTTTCGACGATGGGCAGGTGTTCGCGATCACGGCGCACCGAGCGGCACTCTACACGGCGGCGATGACCGGGTTCTTTCCCCGCGAGTACGATGGGAAGCGGTCCTGGCGATGGATGGGCGCCGGCGCGGCGTGGACGGTGGTGAACACCAGCGACCGGCCGATCGTGGCAACCCTCGACCTCGAGATGGCAGCGTTCAACCAGTCGCGCCGCATGACGTTGTTGCTCGACGGGCGCCCTGTGGAGATGTCGCTCGTGGTCGAGCCGCTCGGTCGCACGTACGAGCTCGGTCCGCTGACGATCGGTTCCGGCGAGCACGAGCTCGTGTTTCGTCCGGCCGAAGAGCCAACGGTGGCCGGCGAGGTGATCAACAACGGCGACCCGCGTGCGTTGTCGTTGGCGATTGGCACGTGGAATTGGACCGTACGAGGTGAGCGGCCGTGACGAGTCGAGGGGCGCTCGGAGCCGCTTACCGCGATTTCTGGGCCGGTGTCGGCGAGCGCTTTCCCGACCTCGCGGGCGCCGCCTCCACCGAATACTACGCGGACAACGAACGACGGCTGTTCGCCGAGCACTTCCCCGCCCTCGACAGACTGAGGATTCTCAAGACCGATCTCTGGGACGAGGCCAAGAACACCCGCATCCTCGCATGGGCCAGCAGTCAGGGCGCGCGCGCGTACGGCGTCGATATCTCCGAACCCACAGTGCGTCTGGCGCGCGGCGCGTTCGACAGAGGACCGGGCGCGCGACATTGTCTACAGGGCGCGGTCGGCGACGTGCGCGACCTGCCGTTTTGCGACGCCAGCTTCGACGTGATCTACTCCATGGGAACAATCGAGCATTTCGACGAGACCGAGCGCGCCGTCGGCGAGATGGCTCGCGTGCTCAAACCCGGCGGGCGCGCCATCATCGGCGTGCCGAACCGCTACGACCCGTTTCTCCGGCCGCTGTTCGTCACGGTGCTCCAGGCAGTCGGGCTCTACGGATACGGATTCGAGAAGTCCTACTCTCGTCGCGCGCTGAGGCACATGCTCGAGAGGGCGGGCCTCGATGTGGTCGCCGAAACGGCGATCCTCTTCATCCCCGGGTGGCTGAGGATGCTCGACCTCGCGTGCCACTCGTGGTGCCGGCCATTGACGGCAGTGACGGGCGCCCTCGTGCGCCCGTTCGTGCTCCTCGATCGCCACGTGCCGGCCGTCAGAAGGCACGGTTACCTGCTGGCGACCGTCGTCACGAAACCTGATCCGGGCCAGAAGCGATGATTGCCAACGTGCAAGGGGCAAGGCCGACGGAGCTGCTGTTCAAGAGCCTTTCACCGCGGAGGGCGCCGAGAACGCGGAGCCATGCAGGTTTTTTCTCTGCGTGCTCGGCGTCCTCAGCGGTGAGAAGCTCTTGGACGGCACGTCCCGGGTGTGGTGCCGTCTTCGACAACGTCACGTCCGATACACCGACCGCTTGTGAGACAGTTGCCGTGGTCCGCCACGCCGAATTCACGAACATCTGACGCTCGACGCGACACGCCTGCCATACAATCGCTCCACAGAAGAGCTGACGTCCACGAAGCGACCCGATGTGCAGGAAACTCCCATGACCCGACTGCTGAAGCCGTGCCTGGTCTTGACATTGATGTGTGCCGCCGCCGTGGGCGGCCGCGGGCAGACGAGCCCGACCGTCTTCATCAATGAGATTCATTACGACAACACGGGCACCGACGCCGGGGAGTTCGTCGAAATCGCGGGGCCAGCTGGCACGAGTCTCTCGGACTATTCCCTCGTCCTCTACAACGGCGCCAACGGCGCGGCGTACGACACCGATGTACCTGTCGGGAACAATCTCCGATCAGCAGAACGGCTTCGGGACGGCGAGCCTGTCCTATCCCGTCAACGGCATCCAGAACGGCGCGCCGGACGGCGTGGCGCTGGTCTTTCAGGGCACAACGGTCATCCAGTTTCTGAGCTACGAGGGGACGTTCACGGCAACGTCCGGCCCCGCGAACGGGCTGACGAGCACCGACATAGCAGTGTTCGAGAACGGGAACGAGCCGCTCGGACTGTCGCTTCAGCTCGTGGGCGATGGAACGACCTACGCCGATTTCACCTGGAGCGCGCCTGCCGGTCAGTCGCCGGAGGCGGTGAACAGCGGGCAGTCCTTCAGCGGCGAATCGGGTCCGACGATCGCCATCGACGACGTGAGCGTGACCGAAGGCAACAGCGGCTCGGTCGACGCCACGTTCACCGTTACCGTGTCCGGCTCGCATTCGGGCGTCACGTTCGACATCGCGACCGCCGACGGCACCGGGACCGCGCCGGCGACGGTGGGTGACGGCGACTACGTGCCGCGCTCGGAGATCGCGCGGCTGATTCCGGCAGGCAGTGCCACCTACACATTCACGGTGGCCGTCAACGGCGACCTGACATTCGAACCGTCCGAGCAGTTCTCGGTGACCCTCAGCAACGTCAGCGGCGCGACCGTCGCCGACGGCCAGGGAGCCGGGACCATCACGAACGACGATGCGGCGCCGCCGGTGGTGTCCAACGTCGTCATCAGTCAGGTGTACGGCGGCGGGGGGAACGCGGGTGCAACGTTCACTCACGACTTCATCGAGCTCTTCAACCGCGGCACGTCCACGGTGAGCCTGGCGGGTTGGTCCGTGCAGTACACCGGAGCGACAGCCACCGGCACGTGGTCGGTCACGCCGCTCGACGGCTCGATTGCTCCGGGCGGGTACTACCTCGTCCAACAGGCGGCGGGTGCGGGCGGCAGCACGGCGCTTCCAGTGCCGGACAGGACGGGCGCCATTGCCATGGCCGCCGGTGCAGGAAAAGTGGCGCTGCAAA
This sequence comes from uncultured Acidobacteriota bacterium, assembly GCA_963771395.1. Taxonomy (GTDB): domain Bacteria; phylum Acidobacteriota; class Vicinamibacteria; order Vicinamibacterales; family 2-12-FULL-66-21; genus DATBJJ01. The sequence goes on from CAVYTY010000016.1 coordinate 177,931, forward strand.
ACACGATCGTGCCCGTCTCGGGCGCGTGCCCGGCGCCCGGCACCTCCGCCGATCTCGTTGGTTACGGGGCCACGACCTGCGTGGAAGGGGCCGGACCGACCGCTGCCACGAACAACACCCTGGCCGCGCTGCGCAAGCGCGGCGGGTGCTTCGATTCCGACAACAACAACGTCGACTTCGCGGTCGGATCACCCAACCCGCGCAACAGCGCCTCGGTGTCGAGGAGCTGCGACTTCGTTCCCGCAACGATTCACGAGATCCAGGGCGCCGGGCCCACGACGCCGTTCCTGGGTCTGGACGTGACCACCACGGGAATCGTCACGGGCCGGAAGACGAACGGGTTCTTCCTGCAGACACCCGGCGATGGCGACGGCAATTCCGCGACGTCGCAGGCGGTGTTCGTGTTCACGTCGTCGGTTCCGGCGGTTGCGGTCGGGGATGCGGTGGCGGCGCGCGGCACGGCGAGCGAGTTCTTCAACCTCACGCAACTGGAGAGCTCGCTGCCCGGGGACATCTCGGTCGAGTCCAGCGGCCACCCGCTGCCGGCCGCGGTTGCGCTCACGACGACCAACCTCGACCCGGCCGGAACGCCGGACCAACTCGAGCGCTTCGAGGGCATGCGAGTGCACGCCGACTCGTTGATTTCGGTTGCACCCACCGATGCGTTCGGCGAGACCTTCACCGTGCTCTCGGGCGTCGCGCGACCGCTGCGCGAGCCTGGCATCGAGATCTCGCTGCCGGTACCGCCAGACCCGACAACGGGCGTCGCCGACTGCTGCATCCCCCGCTTCGACCTTAACCCGGAGCGGATCGTGATCGACAGCGACGGTCTCGCCGGGGCGCCCGTGATTTCGGTGACCTCGAACGTCAGTTTCCTGGATGTCACGGGACCGCTCGACTTTTCGTTTGGCGCCTACAAGATACTGCCGGAGACGCCGCCCGCCCCGTCCGGCAACATGAGCGCGATCCCGGTGCCCGTACCCGCTGCGGACGAGTTCACGGTCGCCGGATTCAACATCGAGAACTTCGGCAACAACGAGACGCAACGCAGGAAAGCCGCCCTCGCCATTCGCCGGGTGCTGCGCTATCCCGATGTGATCGGCCACATCGAGATTCTCGACCTGGCTTCCCTGCAGGCGCTTGCGGCGCAGGTCAACACCGACGCGGTGGCCGCCGGCGATCCGAATCCCGCGTATGAGGCGCGCCTCGTCCCTGCCTCCGCGTTCGCGACGCAGAACGTCGGCTTCCTCGTGAAAACATCGCGCCTACAGATTGACGCGGTCACGCAGGAACGCGCGTCGGAGACCTACATCAATCCGGTGACGGGTACGCCGGAAACGCTGCACGACCGGCCGCCGCTCGTGCTCCGCGCGACGGTGGCGCTCGCGGGCCTCAGCCCGCGGCCGATTATCGTCGTCGTCAACCACCTCCGCTCGTTCATCGATGTCGAGCTGGTAGCGGGCGATGGGCCGCGTGTCCGCGCGAAGCGCACAGCTCAGGCCGAATCGACCGCAGGCCTGTTGCAGGCCCTCCAAACCGACAACCCGACGACGCCTGTGATCTCGATTGGCGACTACAACGCGTACCAGTTCAACGACGGGTACACGGACCCGGTGGCGATCATCAAGGGCACGCCCACGCCCGACGATCAGATCGTCGTCGACGGGAGCCCTGACCTCGTCAATCCCAACTTCGCGAACCTGACCGACTCGCTCCCGCCGGCGGAGCGCTACAGCTTCATCTTCGAGGGCACGCCGCAAGCGCTCGATCACGTCCTCGTGAACACCGTGGCGGCCGCGCTCGTCCGGCGCTACGCCATCGCGCGCAACAACGCCGATTTCCCCGAACAGGCGCTGTTCGCCGGTGACATCACCCGGCCGGAGCGCAACTCGGATCACGACATGCCGGTCGCGTACTTCGCGTTCGCGCCTTCGGCCGACGTATCGGTCACGGCGACGGCCCCGGTGGCGCCGGTTCAGACCGGAGGGACCTTCAGCTACTCCGTGATGATCGCGAACAATGGGCCGGATGACTCGTCGAGCGTGGCGTTGTCGATTCCGGCCCAGGCGAGCGTTCGGTTCGGCGCGCTTCAGCAGCCCCCCGGGTGGAGCTGCACGACGCCGGCTTCCGGCGCGACCGGAGTCGTGTCCTGCACCGCTGCTTCGCTGGCCGCGGGCGCAAGCGCGACGTTCGTGGTCACGGCAGGTCTGGATTGCTCCACGCCGAACGCGACGCTCGTCGTGCAGGGCATGTCGGTCGAAAGCACGACGTCGGATCCGGAGTCGGCAAACAACCTGACGTCGATCACGATCACCGCTGGCAATCCACCGCCTGCGATCACCGGCGTGATCGCGCTCATCGTGGCGTCGCCGGTTCCCGGCGCGTCCAGGGCAGGGGCCGTCGTGAGCGACCTTGGCCTGCCGAGCATCGCCGACAACTGCGGGGGCGCGACGCTCGTGCGCTCCGGCGTGCCGGCGGGCAATCTGTTCCCTGTGGGCCTGACGGTCATCACCTACACCGCCACCGACAGCGGTGGCGCCACTGCGACGGCGAGCACGACCGTCCGTGTGCGAAACGCGGTCGAATCACTCGAACTGATTGCGGCCCAACTCGCGACCATCCTCGAAGCAAGCACGCGCCCGGCGTTGAGCCGACGAGTGGAAGACGCGCTCCAGCGCGTGCGACGGGCCATCGCGGAGCTCGGTGAGACACCGTCCGACCACCGTACAGCAGTGGCGGCAATCACAGCGGCCCTCGGCGAGCTCGAAGACGTGCTCAGGCGAGACCTGCTCGATGCGGCAACCACGCGCGACCTGCTGACGCGACTGACGGGCGTCAGCTGGCTGCTCGCAAGGCAGGATCTCGAGGCCGCCGTGGCGCGCCGGGGCCACATCGTTCCGATTGCGCTAGCGGCCGTTTCGATCCAGCAGGCGAACGGCGAGGCTGCGCGCGGCCATTACCAGCTGGCGTCCGGCTTGTACTGGCTCGCGATCGGTCTCGCGTTGCAGGCGTAGGGCGGCGAACCCGGCCCGAGGGCATCCGCAGGGTCCGGCTTCCGCTTTCCCGCGGTCGCATCGCCGGCCGTAGAGCCGGCGATGCGTGTGGCGCACTGCCTCATCTGTTAGAATCCAGATCCCACGGGAGTTTGGGCTTTGGCTGCGCCCCCACCCCACCCCGTCCAATGACCGACCACCTAAGCGACAGCGAGCACCGCACGGTGGCGGAGCTGTTTCTCCGCGCCGTCGATATGCCACCGGCCGTTCGAACCGCGTTCCTGGCGCGGGCCTGCAAGGGTGCGATGCCGGTCCGGGCAGCCGTTGATGTGCTGCTACGCTCGGCACAGCTCGCGCAACAGGGCGCCGGGACGGTGGTTGACGACAGCCCGATTGACGCGGACGCCATCGCCGACGCCCTCCATCGTTTCCTGATCAGCACGAGCAAGGGTGAGCCGCCACCGCTCGGCGCGCTGAGGGGGCTCGACATCGAGGACGGGTCCCGGCGCCTGGCGGAGCTGATCAAACTCGATCAGAAGTGGCGCTGGTCCGCGAGACAACCCAAGGCACTCGAGGCGTACCTGCGCGAGTGGCCGGAGCTTCGCGAGAGACCGCACTTACTGATCGAGTTGCTGCACAGCGAGTGCCTTGCGCGCGCTGTATACGTATCGCCGGCCACCGTGGGCGAGCTGGAGCTTCGCTTTCCCGAGATTGCCGGACGCGTGAAGCTCCAGGTCGTAGAATCGTGGGCCCGGCTGGCCGAGAGCGCGCTCGCGTGGGCTGCGGCCGCTCAGATCCCCGTCATCCCCGAGCGTTTCGAGATCATCCGCCAGATCGGCGAGGGCGGGATGGGCGTGGTGTACGAGGCCGTCGATCGACAGCGAGGCGCGCGGCTGGCGCTCAAGACGCTACCAAAGATGGAACCCGTGCCGCTCTATCGTTTCAAGCGCGAGTTCCGTTCCCTGGCGGACCTCGCGCACCCGAACCTCGTCTCGCTTTACGAGCTCATCTCCGACGGCAGCGTGTGGTTCTTCACGATGGAGGTCGTGAACGGCGTCGACTTCATCTCTCACTGCCGGATCCCTCCCCAGCCCCCCCTGACCGAATCATCATCGCCCGCCGATGCGACCACGAGCGCTCACAGTGGCGCGCACGGCATGGACTACGTCGGGTTGAGAGACGCCGTGCGGCAGCTGGCGGAAGGCGTTCGGGCACTCCATCTCGCTCAGATCGTGCACCGCGATCTCAAACCGTCGAACGTGCTCGTTCGACCGGATGGTCATGTCGTCATCCTCGATTTCGGGCTCGTGAAGGAGATCCACTCCACGGATCTGCTGTCGGACGTGCCGGCGGGTCCGGCGTCCGGCGTGGCGCCGAACTTGGCCTCGTGGACGAAGGATCACGACGTTGTCGGTTCGGTGCCCTACATGGCGCCCGAGCAGGCGTGGCGCGGTGACGTAACCGAAGCGAGCGACTGGTACTCCGTCGGCGTGATGCTGTACGAGGCGCTGACAGGGAGGCTGCCCTTCCGCGGCACTTCGGCGGACGTCCTGGTCAGGAAGCGCGTCGAAGACCCTGAGCCGCCCAAGGCACTCGTCCCCGACATTCCCGACGATCTGGCGGATCTGTGCATGGCGCTGCTTCGCCGCGAACCGCACGAGCGTCCCAAGGCCGACGAAGTGCTGGCCTGCCTGGTTCCGACGGGACGGCCGTCATCGACACGGACGGGCCGGAGGAGGGCGCCCACCGGGGCCTTCGTCGGCCGCGAGTCCGAGGTTGCGGCGCTCGAGTCGGCGTACGCGGAACTCGAACGCAATGTTGCGGTGATCGTGCACATTCGCGGCAGGTCGGGTGCGGGCAAGACGGCGCTGGCGCAACGGTATGTGGGTACGCTGCCGTCGGACGCTGTCGTGCTGGCCGGGCGCTGCTATGAGCAGGAGTCGGTTCCGTACAAGGCGCTCGACAGCATCGTCGACGATCTGTGCAGACGCCTGATGCAACTGGAACGGGCGGATGCGGACCTGCTGATTCCGCCCGATATCGCCGCGCTCGCGCGCATCTTTCCGGTCATGGAGCGCGTCGATGCGGTTCGCGAAGCGTGCCAGGGGCGTAGCGAGATTCCTGACGTGCGCGAGCTGCGCCGGCGTGCCTTCGGAGCGCTCGGCGAGATCTTTCACCGCCTCGGATCCCGCGCGCCGCTGGTCCTGCTGATCGACGACCTGCAATGGGGAGACGTCGACAGCGCGGCACTCCTCCTCAGCTTTCTCGAGTCGCCCGATCCGCCCCGCTTGATGCTCATCGCGTGCTATCGGACGGAGTACGCCGACGCCAACCCGTGTCTGGTCGCACTGAACGCCTCACGCAATCGCCTCGTGTCGTTCGACGTCGAAATCGGACACCTGCCGTTCGCCCAGTGCGTCGAGCTGGCGACGATGCTCCTCGGCGGATCGTCAGCCCCGACGGGGGCGGCCGAGCGCATTGCACGCGAGTCGGGCGGAAATCCCTATTTCGTGTACGAGCTGGTGCGCCAGCTCGCCTTCGCCAAGGACGAAGAGCCCGAGTCCGGTGCGTCGCCGGATCTGGACGAGGCACTGTGGCGGCGCGTCCTCACGCTGCCGCCGTCTGCGCGGCACCTGATCGAAGTCGTCGCGGCGGCCGGGAAACCGATCACGCTGCGGAACGCCTACGAGGCAACGGACCTCGGCTTGCAGGCGCCGTCCGCGCTCGCCACGCTGCGCGCCGAGCGCCTGATTCGATCGACGGGCCCGACGATAGACGACGAGATCGAGACCTATCACGACCGCATCCGTGAGAGCGTGACGAACCACGTCAGCGAGTCTGCGGCGGTCGAGCTCCATCGCCGGCTCGCGCTGGCGTTCGAGGCGGGCGCCAACGCCGATGTCGAAGCCACCGCAGCTCATTTCAGAAGAGCGGGCCTGCCCGATCGCGCGGCACACTACTACGCCCTCGCGGGTGACAAGGCGGCGGCGGCGCTGGCATTCGGCCGCAGCGCGGAGCTCTACGGCCTGGCACTTCAACTCGGCGGGGAGACGGCGTCGGGGGTGCGGCACCTGCACCGCAAGCGCGCCGACGCACTGGCCAACGAGGGACGCGGGTACGAAGCGGGCCTCGAGTACCAGAAGGCAGCGGTCGGCGCCGAACGGGCACAGGTCATCGAGCTCGAGCGGCTGGCGGGCTATCAGTACTGCGTCAGCGGGCACATCGACGAAGGGCGCCAGGCGTTCGCGACGGTGCTGGCCAGCTACGGCATGAAGCTGCCGCGCACGCGGCGTCAGGCCCTGCTGTCCCTGCTGATGCGGCGACTGCAGCTGGCCATGCGCGGTCTCCGTTTTCGCGAGCGCAGTGTCGCCGACGTGCCGGCGGCTCAGCTGGAACAGGTCGACATCCTCTGGTCGGTCGCCACGGGAATGACGATCATCGATCCGATCCGCGGCGCGGAGTTTCAGACGCTCGATCTCATCCTTGCGCTGCGCGCGGGAGAGCCGTACCGCGTCGCTCGCGCTCTGGCCTGGGAAGCCGCACACATGGCCATGGTCGGCGTCCGGCACAAGGCCCGCGGGGACGCCAAACTTGCGGCGGCCGACGCCCTCGCACGGCGCCTCAACGCCCCCCACGCCAGCGGCATGGTGCGGATGTCGACCGGGGTCGCGGCCTACTTCCACGGCGACTTCAAGCGCTGCCGCGAGAGCTGCGAGGAAGCGGCGCGCATCTTCCGCAACCATTGCACGGGTGTCTCGTGGGAGCTCGAGACGTGTAACACGTTCGCATTGTGGCCGTCGTACTTCGCCGGCGAGTACGCGGACCTGCAGCAGCGCTACTGGACGCTCATCGCCGAGGTCCGCGAGCGCGGTGCGCGACTCGCCGAGGCCGATCTCACGACGTTCGGGGGGCCCTTCGTGTGGCTGGCGGCCGATGATCCGGACGGCGCGGTCCGGGCCATGGCGGGGGTCATGGGCGACTGGTCACGCCAGGATTTTCAGGTGCAGCATTTCATGACCCTCACGGCCGAGGCGCAGATCGAGCTGTATCGCGGCGACGGGCGGGCCGCCTGGCGGCGCGTCGAGCAGCAGTGGTCCGGCGTCGCCGACGCCATGCTCCTGTACGTCGAGATCGTCCGCGTCTACATGCACCACCTGCGTGCCCGCTGCGCGCTGGCGGCCCTGGGCTCGGGAATCGACAACACCCTCCTGCTGCGGTCCGCCGCGCGCGACGCCGTGCGCCTCGAGCGCGAGCGTCCGCCGTACGCCAAGGCGCTCGCCAAGACGATCCGCGCGGGTCTCGCCTTCGAAGCCCGCGACTCCGACACGGCGGCGACGTTACTGCTCGAGGCCGCCGACGCGCTCGACGCGCTTGGATGGGGATGTTTCGGCGCCGGGGCGCGGCGTCAGCACGGACGACTGATTCGCGGCGAAGCAGGCGCGAAGATCGTCGCGGAGGTCGATGCGTTGATGCGCTCGCAGGGCGTCAAGAAACCGGACGTGCTCGCCAATCTCCAGGTACCCGGCTTCGCGCGAAGCTGATGAGACCGCATTACTTGACCGCGACGAAAATGCCGTAGGTCCAGGCCCCGCGGCGGAGGGTGTGATACTGCCGGTAGGCAGCGCGGACGTTCTCGCGCTGCAGCGGTGACCGCGCGCCGAGCGCCTGCAGAATCGCGTCCACCGGCAACGCGATCAGGCTTGCCTTGTAGAGACGCCGCGCCGAGGGCAGCACGTGCTGCCGGATGTCGCGATATCGGACGTTCCTGAACCCGTGCGCCGCCAGCTCCGAGGTGAATGCCGGAACGGACGTCAGGTTGGGGATGGCCCAGCCACGAGTCCACGTGCGCATCGCGGCCTCGGACTCAGCTGGCACGCGCTCGGCCGGCAACAGGAAGTCAGCCATCATCAGCCGCCCACCGGGTTTGAGCACGCGATAGGCCTCCCGGATGAACGCCCGCTTGTCGAGGCAGTGGCAGATGCTCTCGAGCCCCCAGACGACGTCGATCGAGGCGTCGGCAACGCCCATCTCCGTGTAGTCCTGGACGGAGAAGCGCGCGCGCGCGCCAGCCGGATCTGCCGCCGCGCGTGTGCGAGCCTCGACGAGCTGGTGCTGCTGCAGATTCAGGCCAAGCAGCGTGACCCCGCGATGCGCCGCCAGCCACAGGCCCGTGCCGCCGACGCCGCAGCCGGCGTCGAGCACCCGCTCGCCAGCGGCGAGCCCGACTGCATCCGCGCACACTTCGGTCATTCTCCGCTGGGCGGCGTCATGACGTGCCGCCCGGCCTCGGGCCGCGATACGCAGCCATCGGACGGCGGCTTCGCGGCCCATTGCCGTGCGGGTGAGGGCCGCACACATCGCCGCAACAGCGAGGATGAGGCCAAGGCCGTACGTGGCGGCCGCGACCATCCACTCGGCGACGGCAGCAAGACCGACCGTCCGGGAGACGTCATCGAAGAAGCCGAAATGAATCGAGCCGTTCTCTTCGGTGCGCCAGAGGATGCGGTAGTCGTCACGGCACTGGTTGTAGTACTCGACGACCGCCCGGCCCGCGTCGCGGTTGCGGGTCGTGGCGGTGGCGGCGGACGGCCCGTGCGTGGCGGTGTCCATCAGAACGTCATCACGGCGCCGAACCCGATCACGGTGAGACGCCAGTGCACGCTGCCGGCAAGGACTCCGGCTGCCGGATCGGTGAGACGAATCGGCGCGTCGGGCGTGAGCAGGTGGGACACGTTGACATCGAACGCCCAGCGCCGGCCGGCGACATAGCTCGCCGAACCGCTGAGCCACGTGTGGTGACGCTCCGGCAGCCGCGGCGTCCGCGTCGCATCGGGAACCGGGGTCGTTTCGTACGCTGCTCCGGTCCGCACCACCCAGCGCTGGCCCAGGCCGACCCGCGCGCCAAGCGCGACCCGTACGGAGTCCTCCCAACTCGCGTCCTGCTCCACTGCGGGCTGCGCGGGGTTATCGAAGTCCAGGCGCAGCGTCTGGAAGACGCTCCAGTCGGTCCACGTCACGTCGCCGAGGAGCGTCCACGCATCTGTCAGCCGGTGCGACGCGCTGACCGACAATTCCGACGGCATCGGCAGGACCACTACTGCCTGGCTGTCGGCGAAGAGCTGTCCGCCCTGCGTGAGGGCAGCCGCCTCGACCGGCACGGTGAAGTCGGCCTCCCCACGGAGCGCGTGATCGATGCGCGATCGGAACGACGCGCCGATGCGCTCGCGTCCGCCCTGATAGAGCAGGCCCGCGTTCCAGCCGGCGGCCCAGTCGTATCCCTTGAACAGCACGCGCCCGTCGTGCCCCTGCGGCGTGAGCGGGAGGCCGAACGCGGCGCCGACGGAACCGAAGTCAATCATGTTCGCGATTGACGTCGTCGAGCGCTGAAAATCCAGACCGAAACCGGCGGACACGTGGTCGTTGAGGCGCACCGCAACCGTCGGGTTCAGGTTGAAGACGGACAATCGCGTCTCGGTTGCATGATAGCGGCCGATCCAGTCCTCGCCGTAGTTCGTACCGAGGCCGTAGGGTGCGTTGAAGCCGAACCCGAACCGCCATCGATCACTCAGACCCTTCGCCAGATAGATGTGTGGAACGAGGGCCGTCGTTCCGCCGTCAGGCGTAGCGAGGCCGCGGAGCGGCTGCCCGAGCAGGCTCGCCGAACCGGCATCCCGAAAGAGGAGCTGATACGTCACGAGCGGCGCGCCGGCCGTGAGCGTCCACCCGCGGCCAAGCTCCGGAAGGCCGGCCGGGTTGAACCAGACCGCACTCGCATCCTCGGCGAACACCGAGCGGCCGGCGTAGCTCGAGCCGAGCAGCTTCGCACCCTGCACCTGGATTTTCCAGCCGTCGGCGACCAGGCCGGCTGACGCCGCCAGCAGGCAGGCGAACGTGCCCGCACACCTGGCGATGAGGAGTCGAGCCTCGGGCATCAGCACGTCGTTCCTCAAAAGCCGAGCAGTCTGTAGAGCACGGTCCCGAGCATGAGGACGCTCACACCGCTCAGGACGAGCAGTGCGATGAGCATCGCTTTCAGGTAGTCCGGAGCCGGAGCGAATGTCGGTGTGGGCTCCAGCAGTCCCAACAGCCGGCACAGCAACGGCGGCTGGCTCGGATCGGTTTGGTACTCCAGCTCGTCGATGTCCTGGAACCCGCGGAAGATCGGCGGTTCCTCGAGCTTCTGGATGGCACACGGAGGCGCCGGCGAGCTCGCCGCCTGCAACACGGCATTCACGGCGTGCCGCGCGGCCTCGTTTGCGGCCTCCATGCACGCGAGGTCCGTCTCGGTCAGCACGTAGTCGGAGGCCACGAAGAAGTTCGGAATGTTCGTGCGCGCCGGGGGCCGGTGCTGCCGGGAGTTCTTGGTGTTGACGAGCAGAGTCTCCTCGTTGTCCAGGACGTGACCGGCGCTGTTGAACTTGATCGCGGGATCGATGAACGGATCATGGACGCGATCGCTGTCCTTGATCGCGCCATTCCCGGCGAGCGCGAGGTGGTCCTTGAGCTGGGCCCATGTCTCGTCGATGATCTGCTGTCTCGTCGACTGCTTCGCGGATGTGGTGACGACCTTGTTCCCGGGCGTGTCCCAGTCCGAAATAATCGTGGACAGGATGTCCTTGACCTGACCGTTGCCGAGGCCGCTCCACGGGTAGTCGTTCCGCCAGAACTGGTGCTGTGTGATCGAGGTCAGCGCCCACTTCGAGTGCGAATAGATGACGTGGCCCTTGGCTGCTGACACGTCGCGATTCATGTAGAAGAGGACACCCGTCATCCATTCGGTCTCGAGACTGTCCACGCCTGCGTCCACGCCGCTCGACACGGGGCGCGACAGGCCGGCCGCCCGCTTGAAGGCGGTGGGAAACAGGGTGGCATTCTGCTTGACCACGTCGACCGGAAGCGCCGAGAGGAAGAAATCCCCCGGCGCGCCCACGGTCTGCGAGACGTTCGTGACGGTATTCAACACCGTCACGCTGGTGACCTTGTTCTTGGGCGCGTCGTAGTTGATGCTGGTGACCGTGTGCTTGTTGAGAATCTTGACCTTCGGGTTGAGCAGCAGCTGCGCGACCCAGGGATCGATCCAGGCTTCGTTCGTCGGCGCGTTCAGCACGCGATCGGCACTATTGCCCTCGATGATCTTGAAGAGAATCTGCACGAGCATCGTGCCGACGGTCAGCGCGCTCGCCTTCTCCGGCTTCATCGCGACGAGCGACTGGCTCAGCCCGCGCGCGAGGATGGCCTGGTATTGGGGGGACTTGGTCTGCGCCTCGACGTAGTCCCACCAGCTCGTACCCTCGTACTCCTTCAGGCGCCTCGTCGGGCCCGATCCGACAAAGCAGAGAACCTTCCGGACAAACAGCTTCCCTTCCGCCAGCGAGATGCCAAGCGACGGATTCTCGACGAGCTCGCGGAAGGCGGCCAGCCAATCGATCAGCGTCTTCGGGTGCTTGGCGGCGACCAGGAACAAGGGCTTCGGCGGCGTGGTGTCCTGGGCGATGGCGATGTCCTCCGCCACCACGAGGTTGTCGAATGCGGTGTGGTCACCGATCGTGATGCGCCGCATCGTGTGGTTCAGATGCCAGTAGAAACCGGGAAAGAAGCGGAACCCGTGCTCACCGGGCAGGTCATTGCGGCCGATGGCCGAATTCTTCATGCTGCGGGCCTTGCCCCCGCAGATGTCGTGCCGCTCGAACAGCACGATGTCGAAGCCACGCTCGGCAAGCTCGTGGGCCGCCGTGAGGCCCGCGACGCCGCCTCCCAGGATATAGACGGTGCTCATCCATCCCCCGCTGCAGACACCGACAGACACCGGACGTCACGTCCGGCGTCTGAGTACCTGAGCTTGAACGCCGTGGATTCTGGCAGGTGTGTCAGCGGAGGTCAACCCGCTTCCCGGTCACCCGGACGATCAGCCGAAGCTTTTATCGTCGGCTGACGGGCCGAACAGCGCCGGCACCTTGGCGCCCATGAGACGCAGATACACGGTCATCTGGCCGCGGTGGTGGGCCCAGTGGTTGATGGTGTCGCGAATCATCTCGTGACGCGGCAATTCCATGACGACCTTTCCGGCCGCGAGCAGACGCCACGGCGTCTTCAGGAACTCTTCGTTCGTGCCCCGCAGTGCGGCGCGCGCGTCTTCGGCGGACTTGTCCAGCGCCGCCAGATACTCCGCGCTCGTGTTCTTGGGAGCTTGAGGCGTCCGGGGGGTTTTCGGCGCGACGTCGAGCTCGTCTTGTTTGACAATCATCGTGATCCACGTCGGAATCGTGGCGACCATCTCGGTCAAATAACCGAAGATCATGGACTTCTCGTGCGGCTTCCAATCGGCCTTGCCTTCGGGCACCTGTTCGAGCGCGCGGCGGCTGCGTGCCACTTCTCGGTCGAGCTCGGCCAGGAACAACTCCGTCAACTCCATTCGGCACCTCCAGTCGTTGCAATTTGCATCGAGCATGCCGTTTACTGCAGGCAACCCATTGTCCCTGCCGGCGCGGCATGGCGACGGTCTTGGCTTACTTCGTGGGCCGCGCCGGGCCATTTGCGCGGATTCTCTCGGAGACTGTATCCTTCGCTGGTGTTGACGCTGGCTCAGCCACGGAATCGCTGCGGGAGTGGTCACGGCGTCAGGGAAGGGTCCGCGCGGCGGGCCGCGGCGGCCGTGCTCGTGGCGATCGCAACTGCCGCGTCCGGCAGCGCGGCCGGCCCGCAGGACGCCAAGCCCGAGCCCGGCCGGCTGCCTGCCGCATCGGCCAGGATCGAGCCCGCTCAACAGCCCTATAGCGCTGCGGATGTCCATTTCATGTCCGGGATGATTCCCCATCATGCCCAGGCCGTTCTCATCGCCGGCTGGGCAGCCTCGCACGGGGCCCGGTCCGACGTGCGCATCCTCTGCGAACGGATCGTCGTCGGCCAACGCGATGAGATTGCGCTCATGCAAAGCTGGCTTCGTGACCGGGAGCAGAAAGTGCCCGAGGCGACGGCCACCCACCTGAAGATGTCGATGAACGGCATCGAACACGACATGCTGATGCCGGGCATGTTGAGCGAGGAGCAGCTGGCGCAGCTCGACAAGGCCCGCGGCCCCGAGTTCGATCGACTGTTCCTCACGTTCATGATCAAGCATCACGAAGGCGCGCTCACGATGGTCGAGCAGCTCCTCGCGTCGTACGGCGCCGCGCAGGATGACGTCATTTTCAAGTTCTCGTCGGACATCGTTGCCGATCAATCCACCGAAATCGACCGCATGCAGAAGATGCTCGAAGGCTCGCCTTCGGGTGGCCGCAAACCGCAGTGATGCCGCACGGCTCCCTGCGTGCCCGGCAGTCTGAGACGGGATCCAACTCATGAGACTCGGATCGTTGGTTCGGCGCCTGGGGACGGGAAGGATCGCTCTCCCGCTCTTCTCTCTATCACTCGGCATCGGGCTGCTGCACACGACCGGGTGCGCCTCGTCTTCGGCGACGACGTCCAGGCCTGCGTCCGCGGCAACTTCACCCGCGGCGGCGGCAACGCCCGCGGCGCCTGCGATGCCGGTCCTGCCGACTGCGCCGCCGACTCCTGACCCGCGGGTCGGGTTGGCCGCGGGCCGGATGGATGCCGCCGAAGCCGCCTGGAACATGCGCGTTGTCTCGAAGACGCCGCCGTCGGAACCGTTCCTCGGTTCCACCAATTCCGATCTCGCGTTCACCGGGAAGTACGCGATCCAGGGCAACTACAACGGCTTTCAGGTCTGGGACATCTCCAACCCGGAAAAGCCCATGCTCGCGAAGGCGTATCCCTGCCGCGCGTCGCAGAGCGACGTCTCGGTCTACAAGAACCTGCTCTTCGTGTCTGGCGAGGGCCAGACGGGACGTCTCGACTGCGGCATGCAGGGCGTGCCCGAACCGGTCAGCAAGGAGCGGCTGCGCGGCATCCGGATCTTCGACGTCGCGGACATGGCCAACCCGAAGTACGTGGCCAACGTGCAGACCTGCCGCGGTTCGCACACGCACACCGTGGTGACGGACCCGAACGACAAGGCGAACGTGTACATCTATGTGTCCGGCTCGGCGGGCGTTCGGTCACCCGAGGAGCTGCCGGGGTGCATGGACGGGCCCGTGGACGACCCGAATTCCGCGCGGTTCCGTATCGAGGTCATCCGCGTACCGCTCGCGGCGCCGCAGCAGGCGGCCATCGTGAGCTCGCCGCGCATCTTCACCGGCCTTGCCGCCCCGCCCCGGCACGCGGACCCGCCGGGCACAGGCCGCGGAGGCCGGGGAACCGCCGGCGCGCCGGACACGCCACCGGCCGCCGGTGCAGCCGCGAGCGCCGGCGCACCCCCTGCGACTGCGGCGGCCGGTGGGGCCGGCGCCGCTGCTCCGGCGGGACGAGGAGGACGGGGGCAAGGCCCACGTACCGGACCCAATCAGTGCCACGACATCACCGTCTACCCGGCGATCGGGCTGGCCGGCGGCGCATGCGGCGGGTACGGGTTCCTCCTCGACATCCGCGATGTCGCGAACCCGAAACGGCTCGAGGCAGCGGCCGACGAAAACATGGCCTTCTGGCACTCGGCGACGTTCAACAACGACGGGTCGAAAATCCTGTTCTCGGACGAGTGGGGCGGCGGTGCTCAACCCCGCTGCCGGGACACCGACAAGCCCGAGTGGGGCGCCGACGCGCTCTTCACGCTCGTGAACAACAAGATGACGTTCAAGAGCTACTACAAGCTCTCGGCCCCGCAGACGGCGTTCGAGAACTGCGTGGCGCACAACGGATCGCTCGTTCCGATCCCGGGGCGCGACGTCATGGTGCAGGCGTGGTATCAAGGCGGGATCTCCGTGTTCGACTGGACCGACGTCTCGAGCCCGAAGGAGATCGCCTATTTCGATCGCGGCCCGATGGATGCCACCAGGCTCGTCATGGCCGGATCGTGGTCGGCCTACTACTACAACGGCTTTGTGGTCAGTTCCGAGATCGCGCGCGGGCTCGACATCCTCGAGCTGACACCAAGCGGGTGGCTGTCGCAGAACGAGCTGGACGCCGCAAAGACCGTGCGCTTCGATTACCTGAACTCCCAGGAGCAGCCGAAGATCGTCTGGCCCGCGAGCTTTCCATTGGTTCGCGCCTATCTCGATCAGCTCACGCGATCGAACGGCCTCCCGTCCACGCGAATCACCGCCGTGCGGACCGAGCTTGCGCGAGTCGAAAAGCTCGGGAGGCAGCAGCGGCAGACGGCGCTGCTGCAGCTGGCCACGCAGGTGACCAGGGACACCGCGGGGGCCACCGATCAGGCCAAGGTGCAGATGCTGGCCGCCGCGGTGAAGGACCTGGCCTCCGCTCAGCGCTAGAGTTTCGCTGTCACGACGGTGTACGGAGATTACTGCCCATGAGCCTGGCCCACATCACATTGCCCACGCGCGAGGTCGAGAAGACCGCTGTACTCCTGGAGAAGACGCTCGGGTATGTGCGGGATGTGGTTCCGGCGAATGTCATGGACGAATCCGTCTGGCTCGACATCGGGCGCGGCCAGCAGTTGCACCTGGTTTTCGTGGAGGGATTTGAAGTGTCGCCGTTCGAAGCCGAGTTCGGACGGCACGTGGCGGTCTTCTACCCGAGAGCGGAATTCGAGGGGCTCAAGCAGCGCCTGCTGCAGCACGGAGCCGAACTGATCGAGCCGCTCCGCGCCACGCCGTTCGAGCGCTTCTTCTTTCGCGAGACGGTAAACGGGTATGTCTTCGAGGTGATCGATCAGGATCGATGACGTTTTGCGCGCCGGCCGGAGGCCGGCGCGCGAGCAGCCGATCAAACCGCATCAAGATAGTGGTTGATGATTCGGCGAATGCCATCCTTCAACACGCCGCGACCTGGAGGTCGCGAACGCGGCAGTTTCTTCTCCGTGCGTCTTCGTTCGCCTTCGTTGCTTCGTGTTGAACCCGTTGCCTTCGTCTTCTCCTTCATGAGATGGGCCACGCGCCTCTTCAGCTCAGAATCCCTGCGCCAGCCACTTGGACCAGTAGAACGTCAGGGGCACCTTCCCGGTATTGGTGATCCCGTGAACCGTCTGTCCCGCGCAGTACATCATCGCGCCCGGCCCTACCTGGGTCGTCTTCCCGGCACATTCGATTTCGCCAGTGCCGGATGCGACGATCATGAACTCTTCTTCGGGATGCTGGTGCGGCGGATGGGGACTGGAGCCCGGGTCGAGCACGCACATGCCGGCGCACAGGCCGCTCAATTGATCGGTCGGTCCGTTGTAATGCGTAAACACCCTGCAGCCCAGCACTGGGTCGGGCGATTCGAGCGACTCGATATCCACGACACCATCAGGAAGCTTCGGGCCGGTGGAGGACGCGCTCACGACATTCGGATTGTGTTCAGCCATATCACGTGATCCTCCAGCATCACGCGGCTTCTCGTCAAGACGACCTGTCGCACACCCGCGATCCGATCACCGGCGCGGGAGAATCGGGATGTCGCCCGACAGGCCCCACTCGTTCACCGCGGTCGTGGTGAAATTGGCGCCTGACTGCAACAGGGACCACGTGCCGTTGCTCTCTCGCCAGACCACCAGATCCGTCCTGCCGTCGCCGTCGTAGTCGCCAGGGACGGGGACATCACCGTCCAGCCCCCACTCGAACGACACCGTAGTCGCGTGGCCCGCACCGGACAGCCGGATGAACCACGTGCCATTGGACGGCCGCCACACGGCGAGGTCGGTCGTTCCGTCGCCGTCGTAATCGCCAGGGACGGCGACGTCTCCGCCCAGCCCAAACGGGATCGACACGTCCGTCGCGTAGCCGGCACTGGACAGCCGGATGAGCCACGTCCCCGCGGACGGCCGCCACACGGCGAGGTCGGTCGTTCCGTCGCCGTCGTAATCGCCAGGAACCGGGACATCGCCGGGGAGGCCCCACTCGAATGACACGTCGGTCGCGTAGCTCGTCGTGGACAGCCGGATGAACCACGTCCCGTTGGAGGGCCGCCAGACCGCGGAATCCGCTGCGCTGTCGCCGTCGTAGTCGCCGGGGACGGGAATGTCGCCGTCGAGACCAAACTGGAACGTCGCGGACGAGACGAAGTTCGTGCTCGACTGACGGATGAACCACATGCCGTTCGACGGCCGCCACACCGCGAGGTCGGTCTGACCATCGCAATCGTAGTCGCTCGACACCGGGATATCGCCGTCCACTCCCCACTCGAACGTCGTGAACGCCGTGTGGTTCGTCTTCGACTGGAGGTTGAACCAGTTGCCGGTCGAGGGGCGATACACGGTGAGATCCGCCCGGCCGTCGCCATCCAGATCGGCCGTGCGCATCAGGTTGGCGACGGTTCGCCTGGAGATCGTGACCGCATTGGCGACGGTCACGTTCGGCACCGGAATGTCGCCCGTCAGCCCCCACTGATACGACGCCGACGTGCCGTAGTTGGTCGACGACAGCGCAATGAACCACGTCCCATTGGACGGCCGCCAGACCGCGAGGTCCGTTTTGCCGTCGCCATCGTAGTCGCTGGGCACCGTCGTGTCGCCGGTCAGGCCAAAGTCGAACGATACGAACGTCGTGTTGCCAGTCGTAGACTGGCGGATGAACCACAAGCCGCTGGCGCGCCGGTACACCGCCACGTCGGCCTTGCCGTCGCCGTCGTAATCGCCCGGCACCGGCACGTCGCCGGGCACGCCCCACTGGACCGTGGAACCGGCGCTGAACCCGCTTCTCGCGGTAAGCATGGTCCATGTGCCCGTGGCCGGGTGATAGACCGCCGCATCGGTGATCCCGTCGCCGTCGTAGTCGGCGGGCATCGGCATATCGGTGCTGGCCCCGAGCGTGATCGTCAGCGTCGTCGCGTAGCCGCTACTCGACGTGAGCACATACCAGACGCCGGTGGACGGGCGGTAGACGGCGGGGTCGGTTTTCTGGTCGCCGTCGTAATCGCCCGGGACCGGAATATCCGTGCCCTTGCCAAACGCGTACGACACGTCCGTCCCGGTGCTCGAGTGCCGAATGTGCCAGGCGGCGGTCGCCGGCCGGAAGACGGCCAGGTCGGCCCTTTCGTCGCCATCGTAGTCACCGGGCACAAGCAAATCGCCCTTCACCCCGAAATCCGTCGCCGTGCCCGCGGTGAAGACGGGTACTGGACTGGAGGGTGAACCAGGTTCCCGAGGGAGGACGAAAGACTACCAAGTCGGCCCTGCCGTCGCCGTCGTAGTCGCTCCCGAACGGCTTGATGGGGCTCGGCGGCACGACGGGGGGCGGATCGGTGACGACGGGCACGTCCTTGAGGCGCATGGCCGGGTCGCCGAAGAACACCCACGAGCGACGCACGTCGATATCGGCCACCGCTTGCTTGGCCGCGGTCACCGCGTCGCCGAGCGTGGCCTGGGACCCGTTGAACACGAGCCTGAACAGCTCATCGTTCATCACACCCTGGGGCGCAGCCTCCGTCAGGCTCGAAGACGCCCAGACCGCGACGGCGCCGCCGCCGTTTGCGCGCAGCAGTGTCTCGGCCAGGCTCTCCTCGCCATAGATGCCCTGGAAGAACCCGTTGAGACAGTTCATGGCGACGACAAACGGCAAGCGCGATCCCGTCGTCGACCAGTTGGCGGGAATGTCTGCGGTCGTCATCAGCACGCCCGGGTTGCCCCAGATGTAAGTCGACCCGTGGCCGAGATAGTTGACGATGAGCTGTCCCTGGCTGACCAGCTCGAACAGTTCGTCTCTGAGTGGGCCGACGCCGAGCACGTCACGATCGAGCCTGTTCAGCTGATAGCTGGACGGCAGCCGCGTCTCGAGGTCCGCGCTCGAGGCGCGGAAGCGCACCGTGGAGTCGTCGGTGTCGGTGACGAGTGCGACGCCCTTCGCCCAGCGACCGCCGGGCTCGGCATCGTAGCCGGTGATCTTCGCCGACGACGGTCGTTGCCTGAGTCGGCGTGCGTACGGGCAGGCGGCCGATGGCGAAATCCGGGAGACCGTCTGCGTTGGCGTCCACGAACCAATCGTCCGAGGCCGTCTCGAGCTGGATCTGGCTCATGTCGACGAGCTTGGTCGGCACGAAGTCTCCAAAGCCGAGTTCGGCATAGTCGCGAGGGTCGAACGTCGCGTCACCGGCCAGCACGACATAGCGAGGCTTCACGAGCCAGGTCGTCCGGGCATGGCTCAGGAAGTCCTTCAGCGCAACCGGCGATCGCTCGCCAAAGCTGAACTCATCGTACACGTCGTCAATCGAGATGAGCGCGGCCTGATGCCCCTGTGACGCGCGAAGGGCGGCGAGCGGCGCCATCTGATTCAAAAAATCGGGATGGCTGATGATCAGATAGTCGCCCGCATTGGTTGCCGCGTTCAGCGAGGACGGCTGATTGGCGACCACGAAGACAGGCACCGCGATCGTCGCCTCGGTGAAGGCGAGAAGCGAGCGTGTGCCGGTTCCGGGCGTCTGCACTTGCGCGGAGGACGGTCACCGGCAGCGCGGTCACCGGCAGCTCGAGCACCGCGTCGAGATCCGAGATGTCGACGACGCGAACCGGGCTGGTGGCAAATCCGAGGATCGTCACCGTCTGCTGACTGTCGGCCGTCAGGAGCAACTTGTCGTCGTCGGCCTCGTTGGTGTGCCAGTAGCCCAAACGCAGCGTATCGAACATGCTGAAGTCCGCGGCACCGCCCAGCGTCTCGAGCTGCACGGTGTTCGGCCCCTCGAACAGCAGTGCGTGCGGAACCGTGAGCGTCGCCACGCCCTGGTCCCGGCCCACGAAGTTGACGTCCCCGACGACGGTGCCGTTGACTGGTCCTCTGACCCGGTGGTCGACGGTGTCGGCGGTCTCAGTCACGCCCTGAAGGATCACTTCGAGCACCGCGTCCGATGGAACCGTCGAGTCGGGGTGTCGTACGGTCACGGCGACGTCGACTGAGAATCCCTCGGAGATCACCTCCCCGAACCAGTTCTCCGCGTCCCCGTTGCGCAGCGCCCCAAAGTAGATCCTGCGATCCTTGCGCTCCACCGTCCCCCAGAAACTCGCGGGTGCTGCCGGCCCTGGGCTCACAACGGGCGCCGTCTGCACGCGGAGCCCGACGCCGGTGCCTCCGGTCAGGAAGTACACAGCCGTGTCGGAGAAGGGAGTGTCCACACCCGTTCCGTAGAATTCGATGACGTCAACCGGATCGAAGTGCCCGTCCACGGCTCCCGTGACCAGTATGGGTTGCTCGATGCCCCCGAGGTACAGATGGAGCGTCGTGGGATCCACGTTCGGATCGAGCCCGTGCGCGATCAGCGTCGGCTGGGACACCCGGTACCACCCAGCCACGCGAACGCCGATCTTGACACCCTGCTGACTCGCGATCGCCCACTGCGCCTGACGTGCGTCCGCGAGCGTGATTGCCGATGCGCCGACCGCCATGCGGCTGGACCGCGCGGCAACCGCAGTTGCAGACGTTGCCAGCCCCGGCTCGGGCGACGTGAGGAAGCGTTCCTCGGTGTGTCCCACGCCACGGCCCAACCCGCCGAGCGTCGGGCTGTTGTCTGCAGGACTTGCGGGCAGGCCAACGAGATCCGCCGGCCGCACGGGACCGTGCCACGTGCTCTTCCCGTTGAAGTCCACGTCCTCGAGCCAGTACGTCGCCTGCGGCGAGGCAGCGCTCCCGTCGAGATCCCAGTAGCTGTACTTCTGCTCGTTCGTGACGCGGCTTCTGGAGCCGACCATCAGGCCGGACCCAGCGACGAGCGACCTCGTGATGCGCGTGCGCTGACCGTCGATCTCGCGATAGAGATGGAACCCGAGGTTGTCGACTTCCGAGCCAGTGTGCCACGCGAGGTGCACGCCGCGAGCTTCTCTCGACGCGGTGAAAGAGATGAGGCGCACTTCCGTGACGGCGAGCGGCGCCATGCTCAAGTACAGGATCTGCGTCTGGACCGCGTCGTTCGTCGTCCAGTTCAGCGTGAAGCCGTCAGTTCCGAAGGACGTCAGATCGGCCTCGGCGTCGATGACCGGCGTGCTGTTGTCCAGCTTCATGAACACTTTGCTGGTCTTGTCGATGGCGTCGACGACCGTTGTACCCGCGCCGTTCTGATCCTGGAACGCCGAGCTTCCCTCGGTGGTTCCGTCCGACGCACCCAGCCCGAACCGGCTGTGCACGACGGGAGCGGCAGATGCCGTGCTCTGGACACTCGCCAGCATGACGAGGCTCGGCCGGAAGCCCACGCCCGTGATGGGCTGCGGCGCCGGCGCCGCGGCAGTCGCCTTCAGGAAGCTGCCCGGCTTGACGTTCACGCCCTTGAGCGCGAGCGAGAAGACGCGCGCGGCGGCGTTGCTTCCGGTGTTGCTGAAGTTCACCGTGAAACCGTCCGCATTCATCGAGACCCAGCTCGCCTGCTTCTGGACGGTCTGCGTCTTGTTGAACGAGTAGAGGGCGGCGTTGGTCACCTGCCCGCGCTGTGTATCGCTCGTGCCGATGGCGTCTTCGAGCCAGTTGGCGGACGCCCACTGGTCGCCGTCGAAGTCCATCACGCCGAGGCCGAACGCGCCGTCGGCGATATTGGCGGGTAGCACTGCCGTCATGGAGTGGCCGCCGTGCGCATGGAACACGACGTCAGGCTGGAATCCGACGCCGGGCACGGTCGTGTTTCCCACGGTCGTCCGCATCGTCCAGTCGACCACCCGCGCCTGGACGTCGGACCCTCCGATGGCAATGTAGTGGATGACGTAGCCGGCGAGGTCATTGGTCGTCCAGTTCAACGTGAAGGTCGTGTCGTTCCACGAGGACAGGTCCGCTTCGGCCACGACAACTTCGCCCCACCTGACCATGGTGAGCACCTTGTTGGCCATGCGGGTGCTGGCGTTCGACATGCCTGCGCCGTCCTGGCTCGAGGTCGACACCGACCGGCTGATCGTGCCGTCGGTCATGCCGAACCCGAAATACGCGGTACCCGCCGGCGCGGCCCTCATCGCCCCCGTGAACGTGTTGCCAGGGTCGGCGTCGTTCGATGCGGTCGCCGTCTTGGTTCCTGTCGCGCCAACCGCAGCCTGCACGGCGTAGCTGCCGAGGACCGACATACCAGCGCCACTCGGAACCGGATCGGATGACACGTCGAACCCCTCGGTCATTCCCGCAGGCGGCGTCCATGTAGCGGCGCTCGGGAATGCGTGTGACGTGACGATCATGTCGTTGGCCGACGTGGTGGTGATGCTTGGGGCGGCGTGGTTGAGCGAGCTGGCGGTGCTCACACCGAAGGCCGTGTCGAAGGGGTTCGTCACGTCGATGCCAGTGAACGACTGGATGCCGCCGGCCGAGCCAGTCGACGCGCTGAGCGTCCAGGTGTAGCTCGCGGGCTCGCCGGTAGTGGCAATCTTGCCGTAGACGGCGAGCGAGCTGGCCTGGGCTGTCGCATTGTCCATGCGCTGCACGAGAGCCCAGCCAGCGGGCGGCGTGATGACCGCGGTATTCGGCCGGACGGCCACCGATGCGACCATCCCGTCGTTGGCCGCCGTGCCCGGCGGAATGTTGATGGTGAGCGTCAACACGCCAGTGTCGGCACTTCCAGTCGACGCGCCACGAAAGCTGATGCCGGCTGCGCTGCTGAACGTCTCGTCCGATCTCCCTTGCGTCCACAGGATGAGCGCCTTGGGCACCTCGCCGAGCCCATGGGAGATGGTCTGTGACGTGTTCGCCCCGCCAGGCGCCTTCGCGAAGCTGCCCACCTTGAACCCGTCGCCGCCGGCGAACTGGACGACGAACCATCCGACATCGGCGGTGGCGGCGGTGAGGTTGCGATCGAGCGTGAGCTGCGTCGGCGAGAGCGCGGCAGTGATCGAGGCGACTCCCGTGGCATCGTTCGCCGAATACGGAGTGCGGCCCATGCTCTGGCCGCCCGCCTGTACCGAAGCGAAGGCGATGGCGCGCGTCGTGTTCACACGCGTGACGAGCGTGGCCGTGGCCTGGGCGACGCCAGCCGCGAAGCTGGCACTGCCGCGCTGGACGGTCGAACCGTCTTTCAGCTCGACGGCCTGCCACGAGATCTCGTTCATGTCGTCGGGAGAGCCCGCGATGCCGCGGTCGAACGCGATTGTCGTCGGACCCGTCAGCTGCGCGCGGGCCATGCGGGCGCCGATGTCCGGCCCGAGACCAACCGTTCGCAGGCCGGCCAGCACGAACGTCCGGCTGACGTTGACGGCGGTGCCGAGCGTTGCGGTGGCCGTCAAGGTGGCGCCGGTCATCGTCGAGACCGTGCCGCGTTGCACGTTGATGTCCGCGGGGTCCGTGAACTCGACGACCTGCCACCAGACGATGTGGCCGCTCGCGTCGTTGGTCCGGAACTGAAGGTTGGAGGTGGTCGTCAGGTCGCCGGCGATGACGTCATCGCTGCCGTGCTCGAGCTCGGTGGCGAGCGGCGTCATCGACCACAACACGAACGCCTGGCTCATCGAGGCGACCGCGGTGACGGCCACATTCACCGTCAGCGCCGACATGGTTGCGGTACCGCGCTGCACGAGCACGCCCGAGCCGAACGTCGCCACGTACCACTGGATGTTGATCGCGAGCGGCGCGCCTTCGTTGGTCAACCTCTCGAACTGAATCGTCGTGGACGAGGCCAGCCGGCCTCGCAGGGTGGTGCTGACGGGGCGATCGCCGGAGCTGCGGACCTGAAAAACCAGGAACGACTTGGTGATGTCGATCGATGAAATCGTCACGGTCTGAACGCCGTTGGCCGTGTTGACCGCCGTGCCCGACTGCACCTGCTGGAGAACCGCCGCACCCGCATCCTGCGGTACGGCGCACAGGCACAGGAGGATCGCGCCTGTCCAACCTGCGAGCAGTCTGGAGAACCGATTCGATCGAAGAACGCCCATTGTGATGGCCTTCATAGAGCTTGTTGACTCGTCATTGGCCATAAGGTCATCCGCCGGCGGCCTCGTAGAGCGCGGCCAACCATTTGCAGCACGTCCCGAAGGCCAGGCCTCGCCATCCCGCGGCGCACGGCGACCACTTCGCCGATCACTTGCGCCGGCGAAATGGGAGCGTCGCAGATGTGTGTCGCGTCTCCTCGGAGTAGAAGCCGCTCCTGCCCGGCGGCGTCGGCACCGAGGCTCACTAGCCGGTGTGCGAACACGCGGTCGGCCTGCCGGTAGACGAGGACGCTTCCAGGAATCAGTCTCGCGGGCGTGGCCGGCTCGACGGTGATCACGTCGCCATCACAGATGGCCGGACGCATGCTTCCCCCCGATGCGCGGAAGCGCACGCCGTAACCTCGTGCCAGCAGCTCGCTGCTGACCACCACGAATCTGCTGGCCATCTCAGGTGAACGCATAGGGCGGTCGGGCACACGAAACCGTAATGCGCGCGCGGCCCACCTGTCGGGACCGCAACAACCTTGCCGACGCCATGTCGTGTTTCTCAAGCGAAACACGCCTTCGTGTGGACAACACACGTGGCTCATGTCGGAAACGTAATCGCCTGACGCAGAACGGGACAAAGGCGAGCGGGCTGAACAGGACGACTGGCGGCGGTCCCCAGCCACTGACGGGCGGGCACTGACTCGATGCGAAGAGATTTACACGTGTCGGCGGACGAGATCGAGCACGGCTCGGTCGGGCGCGAATCGCAGCTCGACGCGGGGGATGCGCTCGACGATGGAATCGATGAAACCGAGAGTGAAGTCGAGGGCCGGAGCGTTGTGGAAGGGTGGAAAGCTCGCCGCAAAGAGACGAGCCACGCCGTCGACCCGAGTGACGGGAGCGATCTCGTGGCGCTCGTGCTGCCGGAGGAAGAACACCCCCGCCAGACGAGCGCGTTCGGGCGAAGCGAGGGGCTCCGCGCCGTGCCACGGTGTGCCGTACATCCAGAGTCCGTCGGCCTCGCCGCGGAGGACCACGCGGTCGTCGCTGAGGATGACGGCGTCACGCTCGGCCTGCCACAGCCGCGCCATCGTCGATTTTCCAGCGCCCGATTGGCCGACGAACAAGTACCCCGTAGATTTCTCGACTACGCCGCAACCGTGGATCTCGACGCCGCGTCCCTGACCGAGGAGGCTGATGACGAGCAACTCGTCGAGCGGGTACTCCAGGGGATCGACCGCGGGGGCGTCCGCAAAGAACGGCCGATGCAGGCAGACGTGACCGCGCGAGAAGTCGTGATTGAAGAGCGCGATCTTGTAGGGTGAGGAAGACGCGCGAGAAAAGAATCGAAACAGGAAGCCGTCGTCATGGCGGTACAGACGCCATGGCCCGCCCGAGTCAAAGAGGCACTCGCGTGCGCCCTCGTCGCCAGACTCTCCGAGATTGCGGGCGACGACCTCGATCCGGACGTCGGGCGGCAGAGCGTCGACGATGAATCGCGACCAGGCACTACCCGGCGCCACATTCAGATCCTGCCCGGCGCAGGCGACCTGAATCGTGAAGCCGGCAACTCGGAGGTGCACTCTGGTCAAGAGCCTGTTCTGTTCTCTTCGGTCCCTTCAGGTGTCACGCCCGGTGCGAAAGGCACTCTCGTCTCAGGAGCCGAGGGAACTGCACGGCACCGGTGTTCGGCAGTTGCCCCCGCCTGGACCACTGCCTCCGCCGCCTGAGCTCGCCTTGCAGGCTCCGAGCACGGCTTCGTCAGGCTTGAGGGCGACCTGCTTGATGTCCGGCTTCGTGTACTCGCGCTTCTCGCCGTTCGGTTCGTCGGCCATGATTTTGATCCTCGCAACACCCTCGGTTTGCCGTTCTTCTTGTCTTCTGTCTGCATTTCTCAATTCTCGCGGGGCCCCTCCGCCTCCGCGCGCCTATCAATCCATGCGCGCTACGGCGAGACCGCGCCGTAGCTGGTCGCCTTCAGCCTCCGCGACCAGCGGAGGCGGGCACCCCCGCTCGCTCTCGCGCGGCGACTCCGCGCCGCGCTCGGGCCGCAGGCGCTCGTCAGTGCGCCGAGCAGGACGAGCACCCACCGCTGCTGCAACCGCCGGCGGCCGGCGCCCCCAGCATGGGTAACATCTTCGCCCGGCGGCTGGCGTCCTCGCCAGGTATCGGTTGTTTGAGCTTCGCGACCGAACGCATCATCTCTTCATACCCCACGCCCCCTTCGCAGGTACTCGCAGCGGCCGTGCGGTGCGACGGGCAGGTCGAAGGCATAGGCTCGCAGGTGCGCGACCCGGCATAGAAAATCCACGGGGGCTTCGGGATCACCGTTCTCCAGCTCACCGTTGGCGGGACACATCCCGCACAACGACGACTTCAGCTCGCACATCGTGCATTTCGTGGCTGTCCGGATTTTTCGCGCCCGCACCTGGCGCAGCGCGCCGTCCCAGCCGTCGCGCAGCGATCCGGTTCGCAGGCTGAACTTGTCGACCTGGGAGAGCACACAGAGGCTGAGGCCCCCCTGCGGATCGATGGCAAATGACGTGACGCCTCCGCCACAGTGGTAGACCTCGTCGGCGCGGTCCGCGGGATTCGCGGGGCCGTGGTACTCCTTGGCGATGAGCTTCCACTCATCGACCCGCCGTGGGTCCTCGAGATCGAGGGCCACGCAGTCCTCGGGCGTCAACCGGACCGCGAGAGGGCTCTGCGAACAGTCGACGCGTGGGTTCATCATGCCGTCGAACTTGAACGTGACGCCGAGCTCGTCGGCGAACGCCTGCATGTCGTGGAGCTCGTGCACGTTGACGGTGACGGCCACCGACTTGAGCGCCAGCGGCAACTTTCGTTCGAGGAGCAAGTGGATCCCGCGCAGGCACTTGTCATACGAGCCCGGCACTCCCGTCAGCCGCTCGTATGTGTCCTTCGTCCGGCCGTACAAGGTGATCTCGATCGCGAACGGGCGCCACACCGCGAGATAGTCCGCGATTCTCGGCGTGATGAGCGTGCCGTTCGTGAAGAGAGTGATGAGGAAACCCTTCGTCTTCGCGTAGGTGTAGATATCCAGGAAGTCGCGTCGCGCGAAGATCTCGCCACCGGTGAACAACAGCCAGAGGCATCCGGCATCGGCCAGCTCGTCGAGGATCCGGCAGTGCTCCTCGTAGCTGAGCTCGGTGCTCGACGCCGCGTGGTCCGCCATCGGGAGATTGTTGTAACAGTGGACGCACGTGAGCGGGCACCGTCGGGTCACCTCGATTGTGCCGCTGAGCGGCAGGTGCCGCTCCATGGTGCGCGCGTGAAAAGTCTGGCTGAACTCGCCGTAGCTGACGGTTTCCATAGAGCCTTCAAGTCCTCGTCGGCTCGGCCTGCCAGGGAGTCCGAGGCCGTGCGGGTTACGGTGCGCAGCAGTGTCGCTGCCGAACGACTAACGATCGGTCGGCTCGCCCAACGGGCGGATCAAGGCGGCCTCTGCCAGCTTGTCAAGGAACTCGACGACGTCGGTTTCGGCTCGATCGGGCGAGACGTCGAACTCCCGGCCGATCTCTTCGACGATTGCCTGCACCGTGGTCGGGCTGTCGATGAGGCGCCAGATGTGAGAACCGACGTCGTTCAGCGTGAAGATGGCGTCGAGGTCCCCGACTCCGCCCACGACGGGCACGATGATCGTTTCGTCGGCGATCCGACGGGTGACGAAGTCGCGATTGACATTGCGCTCTCGGGAAACCTGTCGATCATCCACGAACCCAAGAATCGTCAAAGACACGTCCGGTGTCAAGCAATCCACCGCTCGTCAATACTCGGGCTGGCTGCCGGGAGACCGCTTCCGGTGGACTCAGGGAGGCCCGAACCATCGCCGCGCGCCGCGTGCGATCCGCCACAAATAGAGCGCAGGCAGCGTCGCGCGGCTCGACCGGCCATAGGAGGCCCACATGTACTCGGCCGGTGGAAACAGGTGTTCCCGAAGCAGACGCGCCCGCGACCGCCAATCGGGGAGCGCCCTCAGATCCGCTGTCAGCAGATCAACCTTTCGAGCGTCGGGCCTGAGATACGCCGCCAGGGAGGACGGCGCATCGCGGGAAGTCTCCGGATCGACCAGGAACGCCGCCGGGAGTCGGGTGTCGAACCGCTCGCCCGCGAGGGACCACCCGCGCGCGCAGATAGGAGCCGTCGTAGTCCGGTGGGCGATCTCGAGTACCTCGGCCGCATCGGCGTCGGTCAGCCGATCCGACAAGAGGTGAAGGTCGTAGAGCCACAGCAGATCGCCGCTGTCGTGGTGATGCGAGACGCGGTGCCAGCAGGCCAGCAGCAGCGCATGAGCCCGGGAAGGAATGCGGGCGGAGGGCGCGTCTCCGAGCGAAATCGACGACGCGTCGCGTAGAAGATCCTCTGGCGACAGCAGGTCGGCAAAGGGCGCCGGGTTGGCAATCTTCCAATGGAGATCGCACGCGTATCGACGGCCGGTTCGGTCCGGGCGGACGTGCAGCCGCTGGTGTGTGACGAAGTTGCCGCTCTGCATCACGGCCGGCCGGTACCCGGCCGACGCGAGCACGTCGCTGGCGCGCCTGGCGTGGGCGGACTGAACCAGAAGGTCGGTGTCCTCTCGCGGCCTGAGCCAGGGCTCGGGATAGAGCGAGTAGGCCAGCGCTGCGCCCTTGAACAGCAACACCGGAACGTCCGCTGAGGCAAACGCCTGAAGCAGCCGGCAGAGTTCCTGTCGGCGGACAATCTCGAGTGCAGCCTCGGCGCGTTCGGCGTCAGAGAGCGCCTGTCGGATGGACGCGGGCCACGACGGCAGCTCGCCGGACAGGCGTAGCCGCCATCCAAGCAGCGGTCTGAGCCGGTGCAGGGCTGTTGCCGCGAGAAAGCGACTCTGTGCAGCGGGATCGGCCAGCTGGCGCCAGATCTCGGGCGTTCCCCGGATGGCTGCGCAGAGCGACGCTTCGGCTACGTCCATTGATATCGAGGAGCGTGCCTGCACAGGCTTCATTGTCGTCGGTCGGCCAGGTGACGAAGGTAACGGGTTCACCACGAAGTAACGAAGTGAACGGTCGGACGCCGATCGTCAAGCAAAGCCCGCGGCGTGCCCGCTGGCGGAGACGGCCGGCACCGCGCGGTCGATCCACGATAGACATTGAGGTCGCGAGCCTCGTCACAACGCGCGCGCGCTCGTGAAGGGTTCTATCTCGCGCGCGCAGCAGCGACGTTCGGCGATGCGCGGGGAAACTACGAGAGCGTCCTGCCGGACCTGGAGCACGCGTACCGCATGACAAAGGACTCGTCGCAGGCAGGGTTCGACCCTCGCGCGGTGGCCCGGGCGGAGCTGGCGTGGTGGATGGCGCGGCGGATCCCGGGTCAGAACAGCCCCGAGCAGGTGGGCGGACACATGGCTGACGCTTACGCCTTGCTATACGAGACCACCAGCGCGCGCGTCACGACCGCCGCCGTTCTCCTGGCCCGAGCAGCGGCGCTGCGGGATGCCGACGCGGCCGCGCCGGATTGGACGGCGATCGGCCATCTCCTGCGGGAGTCCTATCGCGATCTCCATCTGGCACTTGCCGGCGCGCAGTAGCGTTCCCCGGCACCGGGCGGTGGCGCCCGGATATCTACAGGTCGAGCATCTCGCGGATCTTGCGTCCGAGCGTTTCCGAGGTGAACGGCTTGTGCAGGAACGCAATCCCTGGATTGAGCACGCCGTGGTGGACGATGGCGTCCTCCGTGTACCCGGACATGAAAATGAACTTCAGCGCGGGCCGTCGTTCAACCAGCCGCCTGGTCAACTCGGGTCCGCTGACGCCCGGCATCACGACGTCTGTCAGTAACACGTCGATGGACGCGTTGCCCTCGAATACCCGCAGCGCGTCCTCCGCGTTCCCGGCGGCCAGCACCGTATAGCCCAGGCGTTCCAGCAGCCGCCTGGTCAGTTCGCGAAGCCCGTCCGCATCCTCCACGAGGAGCACCGTTCTTGCCCCGGCGTGGGGCTGAGCCTGCGGCGGCGGCGGCGACGCGTCGATGGCTGTCTCCGCGCCGTCTGCGGGTGGGAAGTACACCGTGAACGACGTGCCCTTGCCGACTTCGCTGTGAACGTCGACGCTCCCGCCACTCCGGAGGGCGATGCCGTGCACCGTCGCCAGGCCGAGTCCTGTGCCCTTGCCGGGGCCCTTGGTGGTGAAGAACGGCTCGAAGGCGCGCGCCTGCACGTCCGGCGTCATACCGGTTCCCGTGTCGGTGACCGAGAGCGCCACGTAGGGGCCCGCTGCGACGTCGAGGCGAGCCTTCGCGTAAGGCTCGTCGAGCTCGACGTTGGCGGTCGCAATTGTCAGCGTACCGCCCTTCGGCATGGCATCCCGCGCGTTCACCGCGAGGTTCATGACGATCTGCTCCACCTGCCCGCGATCGGCCATTACGGGCGCCAGCTCGGGCCCGAGGTCCACCACGAACTTGACGTCCTCCCCGATGAGGCGTTGGAGCATTGCCAGCATGTCGCCGACGACCACGCTCAGGTCGAGCCGGGTCGGCTCGATGATCTCTTTGCGGCTGAATGCGAGCAGCTGGCGCGTGAGCTCCGCACCACGCGCGCCCGCCTTCTGAATCTCCGCGATGTCGCCCTGACGAAAATCGGCCGGATCGAGATCGGCGAGCAACAGCTCGCAGTACCCCAGAATCACGGTGAGCAGATTGTTGAAGTCGTGCGCGACGCCGCCAGCCAGCCGGCCGATGGCTTCCATCTTCTGCGCCCGGTGAAACTGCTCCTCCAATGAGCGGCGCGCGGTGACGTCGAGGGAAATCCCAACGCCGCGCACCGGTGCGCCGTGCCCGTCGAGGTGGATGCGTCCCGCGCCGGTCAGCCACCGGACCGTTCCGTCAGGCCAGAGGGATCGGTGGTGGACGGTGAAATCGCTGCCCGTCTTCATGGCGTTCCCGACCGTCTCGAGCACGAGCTCTCGATCGTCGGGATGCATGCGCTCGACGAACGCCTCGAAGGTCCCGCCAAACGTGCCAGGCTTCAGGCCGTACTGGGCTTCCAGGATCTCGGACCACTGGAGCACCCCGGTCGTGTAGTCCATATCCCAGATCCCTACGTCGGCGCTCTGCAGGGTGAACCGCATGCGCGCTTCAGCCGTTCGCAGCGCCTCGATGGCCTTGTTCCGCTCGGTCGCGTCGCGAACCATCCCCAGCAGGTTGCCGTCGGGCATCACGGTCGCGATGACGTCTGCCGCGAAGGTCGACCCATCCTTGCGCCGGAACTGCCACTCGCGGCGATAGTCAGACGCGGCCGCGATCGCGCGCAACGCCGGCTCGATGTGCTCGACCTCCTCCTCGACGACGACGTCCGAGGCGTGCAGCCCGATGAGCTCGGCGCGGGAATAGCCGAGCATCCGGCACATGCTCGGATTGGCATCGATGTAGTAACTCTCGAGATCGGCGATGAGGATGCCGTCTGGCGCATAATCGAAGAGGGTGCGGTAACGCGCCTCGCTCGCCTGTCGTGCCTTCTCCCCCCGCTTCCGTTCGCCGATGTCGCGCGCTACCTTCGACACGCCGGTGACCTTGCCGGTCGCATCCTTGATCGGCGATGCCGTGATCGACACGTCAATCAGCCGCCCGTCTTTGGTCAGTCGCAGCGTCTCGAAGGGCTTCGTCCGTGCGCCGCGATTGATCTTCTCGAGCATCTGGCGCTCTTCATCATGCCGGTCGGCCGGAATCAGCCGCATGATTGACGTCCCAATCATCTCGGCGGCTGTATAGCCGAAGAGCTCCGCCGCGCCCGTGTTCCACGTGGTGACGATGCTGTTCAAGTCCTGGCCGATCATGGCGTCGTCGGAAGACTCGACAATCGCCGCCAACCGGCTCGAATCGACTCCAGCCCGCCTGCGTTCGGTGACATCCTGCATCGAGCCGATCATCCGCACCGGCGTGCCCTGCGCATCGCGGATGACCTGGCCGCGATCGAAGATCTCAGCATATGTACCGTCCCGGCGGCGGAAGCGGTATTGGTCCGACCAGGCGCGGCCGCCGCGCTCAATCAGCCCGTGAACGCCATCCATCACGCGAGCCAGGTCGTCGGGGTGAATGAACCTGACCCACGAGTCGATGCCGGCCTCGGTCTCCTCTGGGACATGACCGAACAACGTCCGATAGCACTCATTCCACGACAGGGCGTTCGTGTTGAGATTCCAGTCCCAGATCGCGTCGTTGGAGGCGCGGACGACGATCTGGAAGCGTTCGTTGCTGACACGCAGCCGCGCCTCGCTCTCGAAGAGCTCGCGCGCCTTGCGGCGCAGGTCCAACTGTGCCATCACCTGCCGGCTCAACACGCGCAACGCCTTCTGCTGAAACGGCGTCGCGTGGCGAGGCACGCGGTCAATGACGCAGAGCGTACCGAGCGCTTCGCCTTGCGGAGCGATCAGGGGCGCGCCCGCGTAGAAGCGAATGTGCGGCTCGCCGGTGACGAACGGATTGTCCGCGAAGCGCTCATCCTGCCCCGCGTCGGGCACGATGAACAGGTCCGGCTGGGTGATGACGTGCGCGCAGAAAGAAAGCTCACGCGGCGTTTCGCCGATGCTCCAGCCGACGTTCGCTATGAACCGTTCCCGATGGTCGTCGAGGAGCGAGATGAGCGAGATCGGGGCTTCAAAGATCTGTGCCGCGAGCGCGGTCAGATCGTCCAGCGCCTGATCCGGCGGCGTGTCGAGCAGGTGGTATTGCCGCAGCGCGTCCAGACGCCCGGCTTCATCGATGGCTCGAAGCGGCGGTTTCATCGCATGTGCAGCCCACGTCGGCTGCCTCTTACGGCCCGGCGGATTCTGGGGATGCATACATGATCGCCGACTCCGAGGCAGGACGGGCAAGAAAACTGAGCCGACTCGTGCGTAGAACTCTGTCGCCTCGTAGCATCCGCGCGAGTGGACTACTGCCCCCGCTGCTTCTGCACGTACGCGTCGAGGGCCTCGTAACGCGGCCGCAGCGAATCCGCCGCGTCGCGGATCGTCTCGTCGAGATGGATGACGCGGCCGCCGCCCGCGTCGTACCGGCGCCATGTCGGCAGTCCCGCGCCATTCGGATCGCCAGTGCGGGCGAAGTTGGCCCAGTACGTCACCATCGCGTCCGACAGCTTCCGATCGCTGGGATCCCACTGCACATGGCGGATGGAGTCGAGGGTCCCGAACACGTACTCGATCTCGCCGGCGTGCCGTGCGCCGATGTCGCGCGACGTCACGGCGGCGCCGTTGACCTTCGCCTCCGGCGCAACTGGAATCTTCCGGTCGAACGAGTAGCGATAGACGGGAGCGCGCCCCGTCTGCGCGTGCACTTCGAGCCACTTCCAGGTCGCGTGGCCGATGAAGAGATCGCTCGCGAGTGCGGCCGCAGACTCGAGCGCCTCCGCATCAGTTGTTGCGGGGTAGGCCCTCAGCACGGCGTCGGCGTGATCGCCGAAGCGCTTGCGCGCGTCTTCGGTAAAGCTCTGTGCCGTGGGCTTCTGTTTGGCCAGCACGACCCCGGCCCGGATCTCGTCTGCGTTCCACCCGGCGAGGAGAGGCACGCGGGCCTGCTTGCCGGCGACATGGATCGCATACACGTCCTCAGAGAGGACGTAGCCATCGAGATTCGGCGAGAACCACGGTTGGGTCTTCAGCGCCGCGCTGAGCAGCTCCTCGGCTGACTTGGCGCGAAGCGCGCCGAGCGTCGCGGCGCCAACCGAGGACGCGAATTTCACGCCCTGTTGTTCGGTCGCAGAGAGCGGCTGGAGTGCCAGTGTTCCGGCCCCGGCCGTGAAATAGGCGCCGCTCTCACCGATCGCCCTGTGGAAGAGCCCGGTGGCCAGCGGAGAGGCCATGAGCGCACTCACCGCGAACGAGCCGGCCGACTCTCCGAAGATCGTCACGTTCTGCGGATTGCCGCCAAAGGCCGCGATGTTCTCCCGGACCCAGCGGAGAGCGGCCACCTGATCGAGCAGGCCGTAGTTGCCCGAGGCGTGCCGGCCCGCCTCGCCCGTGAGCTCCGGATGCGCCAGGAACCCGAACACACCCAGCCGGTAGTTGATCGTGAGGACGATGACGCCTTTGCGGGCGAGCGCGTCGCCATCGTGCCGGGGCTCGGCGCCGGCGCCCGCCTGGAATCCTCCGCCGTGGATCCACACCATCACCGGCAGCCCAGGAACTGGCCGGCAAGCGCCCACATCGCCGCAACCGCCACCACCGCGAGGGCAGCGTTCCTGCGGTCGGGCAGCCCGGACAGCGGGCCGGCGAGCATCGGCACCGCGCAGAACGTGAGCAACACCTGCACGGGCGTGGACCCGCCGAGCAGGGCAATGGCCAGCAGGCAACCGCCGGCGGCGCACCGGATTGACCGCATACACCACGCTGACAATCGCGGGATACCGCCGCAAACACCATCGCGACGATCAGACCGCCGCACAGAAAGAATGGGAACAGGCACCAGAAGAGACCCGCCAATGCCCAGAAGTGGCCGCAAGAGAATTTGAAACAGACCCACTACCAGAAAACGCCCGCTGTTGAGCGGGTGTATACTTCGCCATCCCGTGATAGGACACAGGTTCTCTCATTACGAGATCCTCGCCAAAATCGGCGAAGGTGGCATGGGTGTCGTCTACAAGGCGCTCGACACCCGTCTCGGTCGGTTCGTTGCCATCAAAGCGCTGAACGCCGAGACGGCTCTTGATCCTGAGCGCAGGCGCCGGTTTGCGCAGGAAGCGAAAGCTGCTTCAGCGCTCAACCACCGCGGCATTGTCGCAGTTCATGACATTACGAGCGAAGGCGGGGCGGACTTCATCATCATGGAGTACGTCCAAGGGCATACGCTGGACCAGCTAATCCGCCGAGGCGGCCTAAAGCTGACAGTCGCCTTGGACTACGCCATTCAGATTGCGGACGCCCTCGCCGAAGCCCACGCCGCCGGAATTGTCCACCGCGATATCAAGCCCGCCAACGTCATGGTCAGCGATGACGACGTGGTGAAGATCCTCGATTTCGGCTTGGCAAAGCTCGTGGCCTGCGGGAAGGGTGCCATTGACGCGGGAGCGTCGACACACACCGCCGACCTCGCGGGCACACTGCGAACGGGAGAAGGAAAAATCCTCGGGACTGTGGCGTATATGTCACCGGAGCAGGCCTCTGGACGGAAGGTAGACGCGCGGTCGGATATCTTCTGCTTTGGCAGTCTCCTGTACGAAATGGTCACGGGCGTTCAGGCGTTCGGCGGCGATTCGTCAGCTGCGACTCTGGTCGCCGTGATGGCCGGGGAGCCGAAGCCGCCGTCGGCGCTGTCAAAAAATGTCCCGAGGGATCTCGAGCGGATTATCCTGCGCTGCATCCGGAAGGACCTCGCCAGACGCTTCCAGGCCATGGCTGATGTTGCCGTCGAGCTCGAAGAAATCAGAGCCGAGAGCGCGGCCGTACCGACTGCAACTGCTGCTACCCGGGATCCCGGTGCGCGGTGGCCCTGGGTCGCGCTCGTGGCACTGGCGATCGCGACCACAGGGACGGCTGCGTGGGTCCTCTGGCCGCGAGCCGGTGACACACCCACACCCACGATAGATCTACTCACGTCCTACACTGGTGGCGAGAACTTTCCACACTTTTCTCCCGATGGCACTCAAGTCGCATTTGCGTGGAACGGCGCGAACGACAACGTTGACATATATATCAAGCGGCTTGACGAGGAAGGCTCATTACGCCTGACTACGGATCCCGGATTGGACGTTGTCCCGGCGTGGTCACCGGACGGCACTCGCATCGCCTTCGTTCGTCAATTCAAAGGTGAGACATCGGTCTACCTGACGAGCCGCGTGCCTGCTTCGGAACGTAAACTGACTGATCTCCAGCCATCGAGCCGGCTGGTATATATGATGCACCTGTCTTGGAGCCCCGACGGAAAGTGGATCGTCACCGACGTTCGAGGCGGCAAGGGCCTGGGCCTGGCGCTCCTGCCTGTTGCAGGAGGCGATCAGCGGATGTTGACTACCAGTTCGGGCCTTGACAAGTCGTATTGTTACGCAGAGTTCTCGCCGAGCGGCAAGTGGATCGCGTTCGCGCAATGCAAGGGCATTGACGGCGTTTCTGGCGATTCCGATCCATGCGATATCTATCTGCTTGCGTTGGATGAACGTTTCAACGCTCATGGTGAACCTCGACAACTGACACGACAAGCATCGATGATCCGGGGGATTAGCTGGGCGCCTGACGAACACTCATTGATCTATGCGTCTTCGCTCGGCGGCGACATGCGGCTATGGCGAGTTGCGCTCTCCGGAGAACAGCCAGAGCGTCTCGAAGTCGCGGTCCAGGGCCAGTATCCGACAGTCTCTCCCGTGGGCCGAAAGCTCGTCTTTAGTCACCAAGAGAGTAATGACTGGGACATCTGGAAATTGGCGGCAAACGCGACGCCAGTCCGTGTTCTTTCGTCCACGAGGGCTGACCTCGATCCGCAATTATCCCCGGATGGCACCAAAGTGGCGTTTGCTACCGATCGTGCAGGTCGAGGTCGGGAAATCTGGGTGGCCACGCTCGACGGACAGAGCGCCATTCCCGTCGCACAATCCATACAGAGGTTAATGGGCACTCCGCGGTGGTCGCCGGATGGTCGCTGGATTGCCTTCGATGCTCAATCAGAAACCGATGGCAACTGGGACATCTACGTTGTCGACGCCGCGGGCGGCCAGCCCCGGCAACTAACCAGAGAGCCGGCGTTTGACAACTTTCCAAGCTGGTCGCGCGACGGCAAATCGATCTATTTTCGGTCCATGCGCAGTGGTCGGAGTGAAGTGTGGCGCATGCCGCTCCCAGCGGGCGAGCCCGTCCAGATAACGACCACAGGGGGAGCATCGGCTAGGGAATCATGGAACGGTGAGACTCTCTACTACACCCGCCATGACGGACTCGGGCTAGCGGGCAAGTCGCCCGGGCTCTTCGAGCGCCCTTTGAGTGGCGGCCCGGAACGCCAAGTGCTGAACGAGGTGTGGCAGTGGGATTTCTATCCGGTGAGGGACGGAATCTACTACATCGTAGTCGCCGAGACCTTCGAATTGCGATTTCTCGATTTTTCGACCGGACAGAGCACCGTTGTGACGACGTTCGAGGCATCCATAGGTCAGGGTCTCACCGCCTCCGGTGATGGAAGAACGATCCTCTACAGCGGGAGACCGCGGGATCTTGGCGCCAATTTGACGCTGGTCCAGAATTTTCGCTGATCACCAGAGTCGCGGGCTCGAGCCGAGCATTTCCCCTCTTCACGGATCTGCCCACCACGGCCGCGCACCTGTTGTATAAGCGGTTGAATGTCATCCTGCACGCCGCCGGATTCGATGCCTACCGTCGAGTCGTTCTACACTATGCGGGCCTCAGTTGCGGCCGCTGGTTCAAGGCGGTGACGAGGCCCGAACGCAGTTCTCGCGCGCCGGGCACGCTGAAGCCGAGGTCGCGCAGTCGTCCATCGTCGAGACCGTAGACGATCGCGTGAACCGCGAGCGGCTGGCCGCGGGCCCACGCGTCCTGAACGACTGTCGACTTGCAGACGTGCACCGCCTGCTCGATCGCGTTCAGCTCGCACAACCGGTTCACGCGGGCGTCGAGGTCGCCTGCGTTGTCCACCTGCATCGCGTACTTGCGCGTGGACATCCTGTACGTGGCGCAGCCAGTTGTCGATCAGCCCGAGCTTGGCGCCGTCGACCGCCGCGCGCACGCCGCCGCAACCGTAGTGCCCGCACACGATGACGTGGCGGACCTGCAGCACGTCGACGGCATACTGAAGCACCGACAGGCAATTGAGATCGCTGTGGACCACGACGTTGGCGACGTTGCGGTGCACGAACATCTCGCCCGGCATGAGGCCGACGATCTCGTTGGCCGGAACCCTGCTGTCGGCGCACCCAATCCACAGGTACTGCGGTGCCTGCTGGGCCTTCAGTCTGTCGAAGAAATCGGGCCGCGTCGCCATGCAGGCGGCGGCCCAGCGTCGATTGTTCTCGAAAAGCTCCGGCAGATCCTGCACGTCGGCTCCCCGTCAGCGTAGTGTCCGAATGCCGGACCACGCAGGTCCGCCTGAAAGGCGGACACCACGAAACGATCACCGTGGCAGTGTACCCGTTTCCGGTCGTGACTCACATCGCACTGCGGCCAGGGGTAGTGCGTCGGTTGCCACGGAACCCACGCGCCGCTCCCGCTGGCGACCGCGCCCCACGCGCCAGCGGATCGGCATGCGGATTGGATCCGGTTGTCCGTGTTGTCTCTGGCGCATGCGCTGAAACTGATGAACCACTACCGGCAACGGTATCGTGACGCGCGGCGCCGTTATTGAGTACTATTCGTTGCATCGGCCGGAAGCCATCAGGCCCGGTTCGCCAACGCCGAGGCTGTCCGGGAGGTCTCCATGCATGTAACACGGTGTGGCATCGTCTCCCTTGTCGCGGCGGGCGTCCTGGCGCTGGCCGCATGCAGTCGGGACCGCACTCCCCCACCCCCCCCGGCAACGTCCGCGTCCCCGGCATCGGCGCCGGCGACCGAGCGTGTCGTCGGGCCGCTCAGCCCCGAGGACGCGCAGGCGCTCGCGACCATGAATGACCGGCTGAGGGAATACGTGGACCTGCACGTCAAACTCGAGCAGTCGCTGCCGAGGGTGCCGACCGACGCCACGCCCAAACAGATCGACGCGAGTCAGCGCGCGTTCGAGAAACTCATGCGAGAAACGCGGCGGACCGCGAAACCTGGCGATCTCTTTACGGCGGAGGCGCGGCCGGTCATCAAACGCCTGCTCGCCACCGTCTTCGGCGGGCCAGAGGGCAAGCAGTTGAAGGCGTCCATCATGGACGAAAACCCGGTCGACCCGATCGCCCTCAAGCTCACCGTCAACGGCCGCTACCCCGATTCCGTGCCGCTGACCAGCATTCCCCCCATGGTGCTGCAGACGCTGCCGAAGCTGAGCGAGGACCTCGAGTACCGGTTCATCGGGGACTGGCTGATCCTGCTCGACGTCCATGCGCACGTCATCGCGGATTACATCGACGACGCGCTGCCGAAGTACTAGTCAGAGGTGCTCATGCGCATGCGTCCTGCGTCGTCCGTCGTGCTCCTGTTCTCCCTCCTGACCTTGACTGGGGCCGGCTGCCGCGACAGCGGAGCCGGGGCCACGGCCCTCGTGGCTGTGCAAGCGCCGGCCGAACCGATCGTGCCACTGCCGAACAGGGATGGCTCGTTCAAGTTCGGCGTCCTCGGCGACTTCGGCACCGGCGACCGGACGCAGTACCAGCCTCGCCCGCCAGATGGACACCCTCCACCAACGCTTCAAGTACGAGCTCGTCGTGCTGGTCGGGGACAACCTGTACGGATCGGAACGCCCGCAGGACTTCGTGAAGAAATTCGAGCGGCCCTACAAGCCGCTCCTCGATGCCGGCGTGAAGTTCTACGCGTCGCTCGGCAACCACGACTCGCGCGAGCAGCGTTTCTACAAGCTGTTCAACATGGATGGAAAGCTCTACTACACGTTCAACCCGAAGCCGGACGTCCGCTTCTTCGCGCTCGAGAGCACGTATCCCGAACCGGAGCAGATCAAGTGGCTGGAAACGGAGCTCAAGGCATCGACCAGCGACTGGAAGATCGCCTACTTCCATCACCCGCTGTACTCGTCGGGCGACCGGCACGGCTCGGACGTCGGGCTGCGCGACGTCCTCGAGCCGCTGTTCCTGAAATACAACGTGAGCGTCGTGCTCACCGGGCACGACCACTTCTACGAGCGCGTGAAGCCGCAGAAAGGGATCGTGTACTTCGTGGTGGGGTCGGGCGGCATGCTGCGGAAGGGGAACATCGACCGCCAGTCCGGCATTACGGCGAAGGGGTTCGACACCGATCTGGCGTTCATGGCGGCCGAAATCGCCGGCGACGAGATGTACTTCAACACGATCTCGCGAACGGGACAGATCGTCGATTCGGGCGTCCTCAAGCGTCGCATAATCACGCCCTGATCGAGCAGCCGAACCGAGCGTCTCCCGCGCGCCAGGCCCTGTGGAGGACCTCGACCATCTCGTTCACCCTGCGCGAAGCTCATCCGCACGTATGCTAAATTGACCTCACACGCCCAGGGCTCAACGGTTCCAATGACGACCCGGCAAGACTCAACGTCGCGCTTTCCTCCAGCTTCTTCTCGCGGCGTGCGTGCTTCCCGTCCGTGGCGTTCGCTCGCCAGGACAAGGCGGCTGCCAACGGCGCCACGCGCGTCGAAGCGAAGGCAGACGGGTATCACGTCTATCCCAAGGACCGGATTCAGGATGCGCTCGAAGCGGCGGCGAAAGATCCGGTCAGGAAGACCGTCTACGTTCACGCGGGAACCTACCGTCCGGCGCGCCAAGGGACAAGCCCTGATCTGGTTCAACGCCCGGCACGACGGCATCACGCTCGAAGCGGTGGGCGACGTCATTCTCACCGCCGCCAATCCCGAGATCGCCGATGCACGCGCGCCGAGCTACCCCGCGGTCGTGAACCACGTCGTCTATTTCGGCGACGGCGTGTCGCGGAAGACCGTCTTGCGGGGCTTCAAGATCACCGGCGCCAGGAACTTCACCACGGGCTCCGGAGAGAAATCGCCGATCGAATCGGATGACCTGCGCAAGACGGCGTTCTTCTATACCGACGGCGGCGGCATCAAGATCTACGCGCGCTCCTATCCCACGATCGAACAGGTCGAGGTCTACGAGAACTACGCGAGTCCGTGCGGCGGCGGCGTGTCCGTCGAGCACCTCGGGCAGATACAGGAGTCCGCGCTCTTCCGGAACTGCATCTTCCGCAACAACGGCACCCAGACCACGGGAGCCGCGGTCGATCTTCTGCACGGCAGTGGCGCCACGATCGAGAATTGCCTCTTCGTTGGCAACGTGTCGAACATGGGCGTCGACTACGTCGGCCTGTTGACCGGAGGCGAGTATCTTCCCGAGCATGGCTCCGGCGCCATGACGGTGTTCGAAGGGTCGCGCGCCACCGTCAGCAGGAGCACGTTCACCGGCAACTGGTCGGGCGTCGACGACAACGGAAAAGGAAGCACGTACGTCGATTCGATCTTCTGGAAGAACACGCTCGGCGGAGGGATTTCACCGGGCTCGCGATACGAGCTCGACATCACCGACGGCTCCGGCGTGCGCGGATCGTTCGTCCACGGCGATGTCAACGATCTCAGGGGGACGAATCAACAAGGACGTGAACACGTTCGATCCCCCTGATCCCCGGTTCGACGCGGAATTCTCTCCTCGGGCACCGCAGTACGCCGAGGTGGGATACCGACCGGTGAAGCCATCCGTGGCCCGGACCCAAGTGCGCGCCATAGGGCGGAGGAACTGACCATGCGCCGTCTCTCCCTGCTCTCTGCTGTCGATCGCCGCCGTCCGCCTGCGTCTCCTCGACCGTCGCTCGCTCAGCGCGGCCCGGCGCCGGACCCGCTGGTCAAGGAGAACGCGACGGTCAAGCTCGCGCCGCACACCTACGTGATTCCCGACGGCAACGTCGGCCTCGTGCCGAACGTCGGCATCGTCGTCGGCTCGCGCGCGACGCTCGTGATCGACCCGGGTCTCGGACGCCGGAACGGCGAAGCCGTCCTGCGCGAGGTCGCAAAGGTCAGCAAGAACACCGAGCTCTACATCGCCTCGACCCATTTTCATCGCCGAGCACACGACCGGCTACATCGCATTTCCCCGCACCGCGAAATACATCAACTCGACGGTGCAGGAAGCCGAGTTCGAACAGAGCGGCATGCGATGGTCCAGACGTTCTCGAAACGATCGGAAGCCACGGCCGAGATCCTGAAGGACGCGGCGCGGCGTCCGGCGGCGATCACGTTCGACAGCACCTACACGCTGGATCTCGGCGGCGTTCGCGTGCGGTTCATGGTGGTGGGTCCGACGCACACGAAGGGCGACACCGGCTTCTTCGTCGAGGGCGACAACGTCCTCTTCGCCGGCGACGTCGTCATGAACAACTCGTTTCTCGCGGCGTCAGCCGTCTCGAGCATGAAGGCGTGGCTGGCGGCGTTCGACACGTTCGAAGCGCTGAAGCCGCAGACGATCGTGCCGGCGCATGGCGAGGTCGGGACCGGGCACGATCATCGCCACCAACCGCAGCATCATGCAGGGCGTCCAGGCGCGCGCCCGCGCGCTCAAGGCCGAGGGGCGGACGGCGGACGACACGGCGAAGACGGTGCAGGCGGAGTTTCAGGCGCAACATCCGGAGTGGCCGCGCGCGAACGGCCTTGCCGCCGCGGCCAGGTCCGCCTACGCGGAAGCGCAGTAACCGGGACTCTGGTCCGGCTGAAGCCGGACACCGCTCGACCCTTGCTACTGCTCGCGACCTCGACGCGAATTGATCTTGAACGGCGGCTGAACGATCTGTTTCTTTCCGGACGGCCACAGCACTTCGATGCCGTCGACCGCCTCGGCGGCGCCGAGCCCGAAGTACAGCGGGTAGAGGCTGTGCGACAGGTAGCCCGAGTTGCCGTCGATGGACCTTCGTGTACGTGGACCCGCCGGCGGTGACCTTGACCACCGCGCCCAGCCCGTCTGCGATTCGACGTGGTCCCAGTCAGCTTCACCGCGAGGTAGCGCACGCGGGTCTTCTCGGTCAGGTTGCTGACGAGCACCATCGGCAAGGTGCCGAACTCGTTGGTGACGATGTCGAGATCGCCGTCGCCGTCGACGTCGAAGATGGCCGCCGAGCGCGTGCCGCGCGCGCCCCAGATGCCGACTCGTCCCGTCGCTCCGGCCGCATCCCTGTGTCCCTTGTCCTTGCCCGACGCGTCGAGCAGGAACCACGGCGTCACCACACCGCCCTTGCGCGGCTCGACGCCGAGAACGAACTCCGCATCGACGAATCGCTGGCCGCGGTCGTTGAGCTTCACCGAATTGACCATGTAGCGTTCCGGGTAGTTCATGCCCGACGCGATGAACGCGTCGTCGTAGCCGTCGGCATTGAGGTCGCCGACGCTTGGTCCCCACGGACAGTAGTTCTCCATGCCCATCGCGTCAGAGACTTCGCGGAACTTCCCGGGACCCTCTTTGAGGAAGAACGAGTTGCCCCAGATGCTCGACTTGCCGTCGCCGCGGAACGACTCCGGCCACTTCATGTTCGACTTCATGCTTGTCGTGCTCGGGGCCGACCATCTCGCTCATGTCCGAGTGCATGTCGGTGATGAAGATGTCCAGGCGTCCATCGTTGTTGAAGTCGAACACCTTGATGCCCATCGATCCCCACGACGTCCGCGGGAACACCTCACGGCTCTTCCTGACGAAGGTCTTGCCGCCGACGTTCTCGTAGTACTCGATCGTCTCCCTGCATGTTCACGACATACAGATCGAGCCAGCCGTCGTCGTTGACGTCGACCGCGCTCGCATCGCCCGACCACGAGACGTCGACGAGGCCCGCCTCTTTCGAGACGTCCACGAAGCGGTTTCCGCCTTCGTTGTCGATAGAGGATGCTGCGCTCGGCGCGCTCGGGCTTCAGGTGGCCGGAGAAGGCGTCCTCGAACGCCACGTAGTATTTGTAGCCGGCGCCCGCAAACGCGTCTCCGTCGTATAGCGTCCGACGTTGACGAGGAAGAGATCGAGCCGGCCGTCGCG
This sequence comes from uncultured Acidobacteriota bacterium, assembly GCA_963771395.1. GTDB lineage: Bacteria > Acidobacteriota > Vicinamibacteria > Vicinamibacterales > 2-12-FULL-66-21 > DATBJJ01. The sequence continues at coordinate 221,322 of CAVYTY010000016.1, forward strand.
GTTGTAGTCGAAGAACACCGCGCCCGACGAGTGCCCCACGTAGTTGAGGCCCGACACCGCCGAGATGTCACGGAAGCGGCCCTGGCCGTCGTTCTCGAAGAGACGTTGCCCGGCGCGGACCGTCGTGACGTACAGATCCGCATCTCCGTCGTTGTCGATGTCGGCAAACGAGGCAGACACGCCGACCTTGCCCGCCACCGCGACACCCGCCTGCGGCGGTGATGTCCTGGAACTTGCCGCCGCCGACATTCTTCCAGAGCTGGTTGCCGCCAACCTGGTTGACGAAGTAGATGTCAGTGAGGCCGTCGCCATCGACGTCCGCAATCGCCAGCCCGTTGCCATGATCGTAGTGCGCCGCCTTGTAGGTCTTGCCGGCGTCGTCGACGACCCGGTGCTGGAACGCGATGCCGCTCTCGCGCAGCCGGTCGGTGAACTGGAAATCGTGGAACGCGGTGACGCCGGCAGCGGCCTTGACCTGCGCGTCCCGAAGCTTCTCGAGCCACGACGTGTCCCGGAGATCATCGGGAACCAGTCGAATCGCCGGAGCCGGGAGCTGCGCGGCCGGAGTCGCGGTTTGCGCCCGCGCGCTCAGACGCGTGGCGGCGGTGGCGACACCGATCGAGAGCACGACGAGCAGCGCCGGGGCAATTCGTGAGTGCACGGATCGAACCATTTGATCATGCTATCAGAGCAGGGGCTTGGTGACGGATCAAGCGGGGGGACGAGGAGATCGGCTCAAGGCTCAGGCTCAGGGCTCAGGGCTCAGGGCTCAAGCAAAACCTTCGACCACGTACTCGAAGATCTTGCCTGATCCCTGATCCCTGATCCCTGAGCCCTGAGCCCTGAGCCCATTCCACTAGCGCCCGCCTGCGAACGACTTCAGCAGGTCGATCGGCAGACGCGAGCCGGCGCGCGCATTGGCGGCGCGGATCCGCTCGGCCGTCAGCCCGCGGTCGCGCAGCGTGACGAGATCGTCGAGTGCGAGGCTGTCGTATCCGAGTGCCTTCAGTTCCCGCGCGTACGAGGGCGTGACGCCGTGGTCGCGGAGTCGAATCAGCGACGCCATGGACAGATTGCCGTAACCGAGCGCCGCCATTTCACGGACGAACTCGGGGGTCACGCCGTGGTCGCGCGCCTGCACGAGCTCATCGAGCGGCAGGGCCTGCCCGAGCTGACGCATCTCGCTCACGTATTCCGGCGTGACGCCGTGATCCCGCACGCGAATGAGCTGGTCGAGCGGCAGTTTGGCGTGCCCGGCGTCCTGTAGCCCGCGCACGAATTCCGGGGTGATGCCGTGATCTCTCGCGTTGATCAAAGCGTCCATCGGCAGCGAGCCGTAGCCGGCGGCGCGCATGGCCCGCACGAACTCGGGCGTGATGCCGTGATCGCGCGCGCGCCGCACCCCGTCGGCGGAAAGCCCCTTGTAGCCGAGCTCCGCCAACTCGCGAACGTAGGACGGGGTCACACCGTGATCTCTCAGCTCGATCAATGGCTCGAGCGAGCCGAGACGATACCCGAGCGCACCCATCTCGCGCAGGTAGGTGAGCTGCACACCGTGCTGACCGGCGCGAACGAGGTCGGCGGTCTGCGGCTTCCCGTAGCGCTGGGTGTTCAGTTCGTCCACGAACGCGTACCCGATGTCGTGCCGCGCGAGCTGGTACTGCTCACGCGCCGTGGGCCGCGCGAAGCCTCGTTTCGCGAGCTCCGCCGGGAAGTTCGGATCGGCCGCGAACGAGAAGGTCCCGGCCCCGACGCCGCGGCTGAGAACGCCGTCGAACGTGAACGTGCCGGCGTCTCGTCGCAGCAGGAACTTGATCGGGCCGTCACCCGCGAGCCTGGCGGCGGTCAGACCTTCCAACCGATCGAGCGCGATGTTCGAGTCGGAGGATGAGTTGACTTCGGTGAGTCGCAGACGGACCGTGCCGTCCGCGCTCCCTGGCCGGATTTCCCAGGTTCCGGGCTGGCCGTCCTGCACCATGCCCACCACCTCGGCGACGGCGCGAAGAACGCCGTCGACGGCATCGCTCAGCGGCCACTCGATGGTTTTGAGTTGCGGACCCGTCCGGTCCTGTACGGCCGCCGCAGACGAGGGCGCCGGCGGCACGCGCTCCGGAGCCGGCGTCGATGTCGCAGTCGTCGGCGTCGCCACGGCCAGGGAGAACAGCACGATGGCCGCGACAGCGGCGCTGGCACAACGGAAGCGGAACGCCGGCACGCGCCGGTCGCACTGGTCATCGAGCGCGGCGAGCATGCGTCCTTCGAGCTGACGCGGCCGGGCCATGCTGACCGCCAGTGCCGGCGCGCCGTGACGACCGAGCGAGTACGCGATCTCGAGCAGATGGCCCGCATAGTCGCGCGCCTGGGTGCCCGCCGCGATCACTCTATCGTCGCAGGCGAGCTCGCGCTCGATGCGCAACCGCCTCGCCACCCACCACGCCGCAGGATGGAACCAGTACATCGCGCATGCAATTGAGGCCAGGAGCTGCGTCAGGCAATCGTATCGGGCAACGTGCGCCACTTCGTGGAGGATCACGGCCCGTCGCCGATCGGCCGCCCATTCATCGGCGAGGGCGGGCACCACGATCGACGGCCGGCGCGTGCCGAACGCCACCGGGACGGTCTGGTCGCGGCTCCGCAGCAGGCGGATCGCCCGACCGACACGCATCCTGGCGGCACACTCGACGAGCAGGTCCGTCCAGGTGGTGTCCTGCACGACCGTCGCCCGGCGAGCGAACCGCCGTACGTTCCAGTGCTGAACCATCAGGTGAAGCAGCATGCCGAACGCGCCGGCGGCGTAGATGCCGAAGAGAGCGATAGCCCAGGGGAACGTGGTCGCGCGGGTCGCGGCGGGCGGCGATTCCAGATCGGCCGCAATCGGAGCCGGCGAGCTCGTCACGATCACCGGCACATCGACCCGACCGTCGAGCGGCATCACTTCAGCGGCTGCCGGCACGACCACGGCCCAGTCCGGCAGCACGAAAGACATCACCGGAAGCAGGAGCACGCCCAGCACGGCGAGCGTCCAGAGTGATGGCGTGTCGCGGCGGACGCTCGCCGGTACAGTGCCGCCTGTGCGATGGCGGCAACGCCCAGGAGCGCTGATGCCTTGAGAGCGATCCAGAGACCGGTGGATACGCCGGAATCGACAAAGAACGTATTCATCGCTCGTCTCCCTGTTGCCGCGTCCGTTTCAGCAGATTGCTCAGGCGCTTGTATTCCTCGGCCGAGAGCGGCGTTGCCGTCATGTCGAGCAGCGCCGCCATGGCCGAGCCCGTCGAATTGTCGAAAAAGGTGTGCACCAGCTGCTTGAGCGCGGACCGGCTCGCGTCTTCGGGCTTGGCTGCCGGAAAGTAGACGAAGCGCGGTCCGTCGTACTCGCGGGCCAGCAGGGCGCGGTCGATCATGATCTCCAGCAGCTTTCTGACGCTGGACGGACTGGGTGCGTCCGGCAGCTCGGCTCTGATCTCCTCGACGGTCGCGCGGCGGCGGCGATGGAGGATTTCCATGATCTGGCTTTCGCGGCGCGTGAGAGCGAGGTGCGTTCGTCTGGGCATGTGCAGTGGCTGTAGCGATGTCATCATCGGTTGAGGGCGAATATTTTCGCCATGCGCGAATATATTCGCCTACCACCCGGCCTGTCAAGTCCGATTTGACGCACTGTCCTGAGAGGCTCGACAATTCCGCTCATGATGACTCGACGAACCCTGATTGAAAGCGCGGCCGGATTGCTCCTGCTCGCCCGCCACGCGCCTGCCCAGACGAGCGCCGGGCGCAGCCAGCCGCTCTTCAAACATGACCTCCCACCGGTGAATCTCGACAACTGGGCGGTGACGGCGCTGGAAGTCACCTACGGCCCGGGCGAGCGCTCGGCAGCGCACAGCCATCCGGGCATCACCATTGTGTACGTGCTCGAGGGCGAGGTCCGGTCCAAGGTCGGCAACGATCCGGAACGAACATATTCCGTCGGCCAGATGTTCTTCGAGAATCCGGGGGAGATCCACGCCGTCTCGGGAAACGCCAGCGACACGAAACCGGCCAGGCTCCTCGCCGTACTGCTGGCCGAAAAAGGCAAGCCGCTGACCACGCCCGCGAAGGGTTGAGAAGGCGGGAATTCGCAACCAAGAGAGGTCTCAGACCCATGTCACGTTATCGCGCCCTCCTCAGGCTCATCGGAGCGACCTCGATCGCGGCGCTCGCCGCGGCGCAGCAGGTCACGCTGGATCCGTTTCCGACTCCGATCGAGACGACGCAGGGCGTGATCGCCGTCAACTTCGTCGAGTTCGCCACCATCCCCGACGTCAACAGCGAGGCGCCGCGGATGATGCACTTCGTCGACGAGCCGGGCACCCGCCGCGTCGTCGTCAGCCTGATGACCGGCGCGCTCTACGCCTCAGCTACGACGGCAAGGTCGTGACGCCGTACATCGACGTCAATGCGCCGGCGTGGAACGTCAGCGTGCAGTCGGACGGAGTCGGAACGCGGCGTCCAGAGCTTTGCCTTCCATCCGCAGTTCAATCAGCGCGGCACGCCCGGTTACGGGAAGTTCTATACCTATACGGACACCTCCAACGTGACGCCGAAGCCCGACTTCGTCACGCCGGGGCCCAATCGGACACAGGACACGGTGCTGCTCGAGTGGACGGCGAAGAACCCGGAGGCCGCCACCTACGACGGCGACGCGCCGCGCGAGCTCTTTCGCGCCGCCCAACCGTTCGCCAATCACAACGGCGGCCAGATCGGCTTCAACCGGCTGGCCGCGCCGGGCAGCCCCGAGTTCGGGCTGCTGTACATCGGCCTCGGCGACGGCGGCAATGGCGGCGACCCGTTCAACGTCTCGCAGAACATGAGCATTGCCTTCGGCAAGATTCTGCGCATCGATCCGCTCGGGAAGGACAGCGCCAACGGACGCTACGGCATCCCGGCGGGCAATCCCTTCGTCAAGGACGCCAAGCCCGAGACGCTCAAGGAGATCTACGCCTCGGGCGTGCGCAACCCGCAGCGGTTCACGTGGGACGCGAAGACTGGACGTCTGTTCGTCGCCGACATCGGCCAGAACGCCGTCGAGGAGATCAGCCCGGTCACGGCTGGCGCCAATCTCGGCTGGAACAAGTGGGAGGCAAGCTATCCTTACGTGAAGGGCCAGGTGGACACGTCGCGTCAGCGTGACGAACCCGGCCTGACGTGGCCCGTCGTCGAATACGATCATCGCGACCTGCTCTTCCAGCGCGCCGCGATCACCGGCCTCATCATCTACCGGCAGACCGCGATCAAGCAGCTGCAGCACCTGATGATCTTCGGCGACAACCCGAGTGGCCAGATCTTCTACGTCGACGCCGACAACCTGCCGAACGGCGGCCAGTCGGCCATTCGCCAGATCCTCTTCAACGACAAGGGCGCGCGGAAAACGCTGCTCCAGCTCATTGCCGAGAAGAACGTCCTGCAGAAAAAGGAGCCGGCCGCGCGCGCGGACCTGAGGTTCGGCGAGGGTCCGCAGGGTCAGATCTTCATCCTCAACAAGCGGGACGGAGTCATCCGACTGCTGGTGCCCTGACGCGCCGGCGCTAGATTCGTCGCAATCAGACTGGACCGGGACGACGCGAAGCCGGTGCGGTCTGCGCGCTGATCTAAGTCTTTAGAAACAAATCACTTGTTACGGTATCGGCACCGTAACAGCCTCCGTTCCGCACCACGCTCGGTATAATCGGGTGCTCATGCAACCTTGGCGCACTGCGATCGCAACCTCTGACGCAACGAATATCTGGGTTCGTGGACACGCAATTACGTCGCTGATGCGCGACGCCACGTTCACGGACATGATCGTCCTGCTCCACCTCGGCCGGTTGGCGACGCCTGGCGAGCGGCGCCTGCTCGACGCCATCCTCATCGGCGTAGCGGATCACGGCTCTGGCGCCCCATCCTGCGCAGCCGCCCGGCTGGCCGCCTCCGGCAACCGGCAATCGGTCTCCGCCGCTATTGCTGCGGGCGTGCTGACTATTGGCGACGAGCATGGCGGCGCGGGCGCGAATTGCATGGAGCTCATCGCCGAAGGCCTCGCGCTGGCCACGCGCGAAGGGATCACGGTGGCCGCCGCGGCACAGACGATGGTGCAGCGCGCGGTCCGCGACAAGCGTCGGCTGCCGGGGCTCGGGCACCGGGTACACACCACGGATCCGCGCACCAACGCGCTCTTCGACATGGCGCAGGCCGAGGGGATTGCCGGCTCGGGAGTGACCTTCATGCGCGCTCTCGAAGAGGCGGCGGCGGCGGCCATCAAACCGCTCCCGATAAACATCGATGGTGCGCTCGCCGCGCTCCTTCACGACATCGGATTTCCGCCGCCCGCGGGGAAATTCATGTTCATCATCGGCCGGGTCGCCGGGTTGACGGCGGAAGTCGCAGAGGAATACCTGCGCGAGCGCCCGATGCGGATCAAGATTGCGGTGGAGTACCGACGGCGCGCCTCCCCGCTCGGAGTAGGCACATGGCGAGAACCATCACCGTTGAAGAAACCGCCGTGGCCCACGAGCTCGTCGAGAGAGCGCGCGCCGCGATGGGCGCGATCGCACACTACGATCAGCCGACAGTGGACCGGTTGTGCCGCGCGATTGCGTGGGCCGGCGGCAACGAGCCGACGGCAATCCGGCTCGCCAACATGAGCGTCGACGAGAGCGGCATGGGCAAACGCGAACCGACACGGCGCGCGAAAGTGTTGGGCATTCTGCGGGACGCCCTGCGGCAGAAGAGCATGGGGATCATCGAAGAGGACGCGGCACGGGGGCTGGTGAAGTATGCCAAACCTGCCGGCGTGATCGCCTCGCTGATTCCCGTCACGAGCCCTTACGTCACCCCCGTCGGAATCGCGATCTACGCGGTGAAGTGTAAAGACGCTGTCATCTTTTCGCCGCACCCTTCCAGCCGCAGGACGACGATCGAGACGGTCAGGTTGATGCGGGCGGCGCTGGCGAAGCAGGGCGTTCCCGAAGATGTCCTTCAGGTCGTCGAACGGCCCAGTATTCCGCTCGCGAATGAGCTGATGTCGCAATGCGATCTGACCATCGCGACTGGCGGCCCCGCGATGGTGAAGGCGGCCTACGGCTCGGGGAAGCCCGCGTACGGCGTCGGCGCAGGCAACGCCACCATGGTCATCGACGAGACGGCGAATATCGAGGAAGCCGCCCGTAACACGCGCATCAGCAAGACCAACGACCACGGCTCAGGCTGTTCGGCGGACGGTAACCTCATCGTCGACGCGAAGATCTACGACGCCTTCCTGGCGCGGTTGCGGGAAGAAGGCGGCTACCTGGTCAACGACGAGGAGAAGCTGAAGCTCCAATCCGCCTACTGGGACGCCGAGGGCCGCCGCACCGCCGACACCATCGCCCGGCCCGCATCGGCCATCGCCGAAAAGGCAGGGCTGACGCTTCCGGCGGACAAGACCTTCTTCATTGTCCCCGAGCGGCTGATTGGCAAGGCGCACCCCTTCTCGACCGAGAAGCTCGGCGTCGTCCTCTCCATCTTCAAGTATCACGGCTTCGAGATGGCGCTCGACATGGTTCGACAGATCTTCGAGACGGGCGGGAAGGGACATTCCTGCGGGATCTACTCTTTCGACGACGACCACATCCACCGACTCGCGCTCGTCGCGCCGGTCAGCCGGATCATGGTGCGCCAGGTGCAGTCGAGCTCGAACGCCGGAACCTTCACCAACGGCATGCCGATGACGTCGAGCATGGGGTGCGGCATCTGGGGCGGCAATATCACCAACGAGAACATCTCGCTGAAGCACTACATGAACGTCACGTGGGTCAGCCGGCCCATTGCGGAAGATCGGCCGTCAGAGCAGGAATTGTTCGGTGAGTTCTACAACTCGGAAATCTTCTGACTCGTCCTGGACACGACCATGAGCACCATCATCCACGCGATACCGGAGCCGCTGCCGACCACGACGGAAACGCGCATCGCCGCGTACTTGCTGGCGGAGTACCTCGAACGGCTCGGCGTGGAAGTCATTTTCGGGCTGACCGGACACACGGTGATCGGCATGCTCGATGCTCTTGGACGCAGCAGCATCCGCTACGTGAGCACCCGCCACGAGCAGGTCGCAGCGCACGCCGCGGATGGCTACGCGAGAGCGTCCGGAAAGCCCGGTGTCCTCTTGACGCACCTGGGCCCGGGACTCACCAATGCCGCGACAGGCGTCGCGAACGCCGCGCTCGACTCGATTCCGATGGTGGTGATTGCGGGCGACGTGCAGTCGTACTTCCACGGCCGCCATCCGCACCAGGAGATCAACCTTCATCAGGATGCCGATCAGTTTCAGATCTACCGCCCGTTCTGCAAGCGCGTCTACCGGGTCGACAACGCCCGGGACCTGCCGCGGGTCATCGAACGCGCGTTCCACCTGGCCCAGGCCGGCCGGCCCGGGCCCGTGCTGGTGGATGTGCCGATGGACGTCTTCTCAGCCAGCCTGCCCGTGGACGCCTTCAGCAAGATGCCGGCAGAAATCGCGCGACCGGCGATCGACGAGGTCACGGCGGAGCGGATTGTCGAGGCCCTTGCTCAGGCCGAACGGCCGGTATCTGTACGCGGGCGGCGGCGTGCTGTCGGCGCGCGCGGCCGCCGAGCTCATGGAGCTGGCAGAGGCGCTCGAGGTCCCTGTTGCCCACACCTTGATGGGGAAGGGCGTCGCGCGCGAGGATCACCCGCTCCTGCTCGGCATGACGGGCTTCTGGGGCACACCGATCGCGAACGAGAAGTGCCGGACCGCCGATGTCATCCTGGCGATCGGCACACGGCTCGCGGAAGCCAACTCGAGCTCGTGGGATCCGCGCTTCACGTTCGCCATCCCGCCGACCCGCTTGATCCACATCGACACCGACGTCGCCGAGATCGGCCGCAACTTCCCCACCGAGCTGGGTGTCGTCGCCGACGCGAAGCTGGCCCTGGCCGCGCTCTCGAAGATGGCCCAGGGCGCGGCGCACCGCTCGCGTGGCTCGCTTCGCGCGGAGATCGCCGCTGGCCGCCGCGCATTCGCCGCCAATTGGGCCGATCAATACAGCTCGAATCAATACCCGATGCGGCCCGAGCGGATCTTGAGCGAGCTGCGGAGAGCCGTGCCCGAAGACGGCTACATCGTGACCGACGTCGGCTGGAACAAGAACGGTGTCGGCCAGCAATTCCCGATCACGGTTCCCGGAACATTCATCACCCCCAGCGGGCTGGCGACGATGGGCTTCGGACCGGCGGCCGCACTCGGCGTGAAGCTGGCACAGCCCGACCGGGCTGTCGTCGCGCTCATCGGCGACGGCGCCTTTGGCAGCAACCCATCCGTGGTCGCGACCGCGATGGAAGCAGGTCTGGGTGTCGTCTGGCTGGTCATGGACAACGCGGCCTTCGGCACGATCGCCGGACTGACGAACATGCACTATGGCTGGGAGTTTGGTTGCCTCTTCGAAGCGGATGGTGCGCGCTACCGGACCGACTTCGCACAGATCGCCAAGGGCTACGGTGCAGACGGCGTGTTCATCCGCTCGGCCGACGAGCTCGGTCCCGCATTGACCGCGGCGCTGGCATCAGGCCGGCCTACGGTCATTCAGGCACCCATGGAAAACGCTCCGACCCCGACACCGGGGCACTGGGACATCAACTGCATCTACCGAAAGGGCAGCTAGACCAGCACATCGTGAGCGCGACCGCGACCACCTCGTCCCGGCGGACGCACGTACGCTGGGTCCCGATCCTGGCACTCGTCGCTGTCGGGACGATGATCAACTATCTCGACCGGACCGTGCTCGGGATCGCCGCGCCGTTCCTGGTGAAGGATCTCGCGTTGAACGCCGCCACGATGGGAGCTGGTCTTCTCCGCCTTCTCGTGGAGCTACGCCTTGCTCCAGATTCCGGGCGGCATCTTCCTCGATCGGTTCGGCACGCGCGTCACGTATTTCATCGCGGTCGTCTTCTGGTCCCTGTGCACGGCGCTGATGGGCATGGTGCAGTCGCTCAACGGCCTGATCCTGACGCGCATCGGCCTCGGTGTCTTCGAAGCGCCGTGCTTCCCGTGCAACAGCCGGATCCTCGCCATCTGGTTTCCACAGCACGAGCGCGCACGCGCCAACGGGATCTATTCCTTCGGTCAGTATGTCGGTCTGGGGTTCTTGAGCATTCCATTGTTCTGGATCACCGAGCGCCTGGGCTGGCGAGGACTGTTCGTCGTCGTCGGGGGCTTCGGGGTGCTCTTCAGCGGGCTCTGGTGGTGGCTGTACCGCAATCCGGCGGAGAGCACGAGCGTGAACCAGGCCGAGCTCGACTACATCGAGGCGGGCGGTGGCGGCGAGTACAAGGGCCAGCCGGTGACGTTCGAGTGGCGCCACGTCGCGGCGTTGCTCCGGCGGCGCCAGATCCTCGGCGCATCCCTCGGACAGTTCGGTGGCAATTCGACGCAGGTGTTCTTCGTGACCTGGTTTCCGACCTACCTGGTGAAGCGCGCGGGATGACGTTCATAAAGGCCGGCTTGATGACGTCTCTCCCCTATATCGGCGCATCGATCGGCGTGCTCGCTGGCGGCGTCCTCTCGGACATGATCTTGAAGAGGACCGGCTCGGCCAACTGGGCGCGAAAGCTCCCGATCGTCGGCGGACTGTTGCTCGCGTCAACGATCGTCGCGGCCAACTATGTGCCGGTCGGCAACGATGCCGCGGTCATCCTGATCATGTCAATCGCCTTCTTCGGTCAGGGAATGACGAACCTGGGCTGGACGGTGATTTCCGACGTCGCGCCCAAGAAGCTCATCGGGCTCACGAGTGGCATCTTCAATTTCAGCGCGAACCTCGCCGGGATCATCACGCCGCTCGTCATCGGCATCGCTTTCCAGATGACGGGCTCGTTCGTCGGCCCGCTCATCTACATCGGCATCGTCGCGTTGCTCGGGGCCTTCTCGTACAGCGTGATCCTGGGCGACATCCATCGGCTGGACGTCAATACGGACTGAATGCGAGCGAACGCGCGGCGGCACATCAACGCCATGATCAGCCGCAGTCAACCCCTCCTGCGAGTAGGATGAACCCTGTGGCGACACGCGCGCGCAAACCTGCGCCGGACAGGGATCCTGACAAAGGCAAACGCCAGCAGCTGGATCGCATGCTGGCGAGCGGCACATTCCGCCAGGTCGGCCGTCTCAAGCGCTTTCTGAGCTTCATCGTTCTCGAAACGCTGCTCGGGCGCGGCGATCAGCTCAAGGAATACGTCATCGGGGTCCAGGTCTTCGACAAGGACTCTTCCTTCGATCCTCGCGCCGACCCCATCGTGCGTGTGCAGGCGCGGCGGCTCCGCGCCAGGCTGGTGCGGTACTACCGCGAAGAGGGCGCGGCCGACGCGATCGTCATCGAGCTGCCGAAAGGCGGTTACACGCCGGTCTTCAAGACGCGTGAGACGATGCCGGCGGGACGCCGGTCTATTGGCGCCACGCTGGCCGGCCGGAATACCATCGCGGTTCTTCCCTTCTCGGATGACAGCGCAACGCACGATCTCGGGTACTTCTGTCGGGGCCTGCACGAGGAGACCATTCATCGCCTCGCCAAGCTCGACGGACTGCGCGTGATGGCCGTACAGCCCGGCGTGTCCAGGACACAGGGTGACGGCAACGACCCTGCCGCCCACGCCGCGATCCTGTTGACCGGCAGTGTCCGCGCGTGTGCGAATCGGCTTCGCATCACGATCCATCTCATCGACAACGCCACGGCGTCGTATCTCTGGTCGGAATCCATCGACGCGGCCGCCGAGGACACGTTCGCGGCGCAGGAAGCGGTCGCCGGCGCGGTCGTGCGACAGCTCGAGCCCAGACTCCTGGATCTCAGCCAACGGCGCGGCGTGCGCCGCCCGACGGAGAATCTCGCGGCGCGGAACCTGTACCTGCAGGGCCGCTATCATCTCAATCAACGGACCGACGAAGGACTGCACAAGGGCCTCGACTTCTTCGAGAAGGCCATCGTCGAAGACTCACAGTTCGCGCTGGCCCACAGCGGACTGGCGGACGCCCACAGTCTTCTGGCCCACTACGGTGTCCGGCAGCCGAGCCTGGCGTGGACCAGCGCCGCGTCGAGCGCGGCGTCCGCTGTCATGCTCGACGGGAACTCCGCAGAGGCCCACACGTCGCTTGCGCACGTCCGAGCCACGCAGGATTGGGACTGGCAGGGAGCGGAACGCGAGTTCCAGCTCGCCATCGAGCTCGATCCGTCGTACGCGACGGCACGGCACTGGTACGCGATGTCATGCCTCGTGCCGATGGGCCGTCTCGACCTCGCGCTGGAGCAGATGCAGCTCGCCCAATCGCTCGATCCGGTGTCCTCGATTGTCGCGCGGGATCTGGCCGTCATCCTCGCCTACCGGCGCGACTACGAGGCCGCGCTCGAACAATGCGATCACACGATCGAATTGAACCCACACTTTTCGCCGGCGTACTGGGCGCTGGGAATGATTCAGGAACAGCGAAAGGAGCTCGACGAAGCCGTGGCCGCCTTCCAGCGCGCCATCGATCTCTCACCACAGAGCCCGCGTATGCATGGGGCGCTCGGACGCACGCTCGCGTTGTCGGGGAAGCGGTCGTTGGGGGTACGGTCACTGCAGAAACTCGAGGCGATGGCGAAACAGCGTTACCTGTCGCCGTTTGAATTCGCGGTCGTCCGCTTCTCGCTCGGACAGGTCGACCTCGGATTCCGCTGGTTGAAGAAAGCGTGCGAACACCGCGCGTTCGACGTGCTCGCTCTCAAGGTGGACCCGCGATTCGAAGAGCTCAAGGATGATGCGCGATTCCATGCATTGCTGCGGGAAATCGGGCTCTCACCGCTCTGACGCGACGTGTTCTCACGCCGGGCGGCCAACCCGTCGACGGCACCGGAGGCTCACGCCCGGTTGGCGGCAGGACTGAATTGGCGGCCGCTAAGAATCCGCGTGATCCGCGTCCCGTGACCCGGTGTGGATCCGCGTGATCCGCGTCCCGTGACCCGCTGTGGATCCGCGTGATCCGCGTCCCGTGACCCGCTGTGAATCCGCGTGATCCGCGTCCCGTGACGAAGTGAATCCGCGAGATCCGCGTCCCGTGACGAAGTGAATCCGCGAGATCCGCGTCCCGTGACGATGCGGATCCGCGTGATCCGCGCTCACAGCCGGCAGATCAGGAGCTCGCGCTCGTACACCATTTCCGGAGGCAGGTGATCGTGCAGATCGATGAACAATTCCTCGTGCTGGATCACTTCTCTGCGCCACTGAACGGGATCGACTCGTCTGCATGTCCTCGAACTGCTCCTTGTGGATGTCGAGCCCACGCCAGTCGATGTCCTCGTAACGCGCCATCCAGCCGATCGGTGACTCCTTCGCCAGCACGCGGCCGTGCACACGGTCGACAATCCACTTCAACACGCGCATGTTCTCGCGATACCCCGGCCAGAGAAACCGGCCCTCCGCATCTTTCCGGAACCAGTTCACGTGGAATATCTTCGGGGTCTCGCTGAGCAGCCGCTGCATCTTGATCCAGTGCCGGAAGTAATCTCCCATGTGATAGCCGCAGAAGGGCAGCATCGCCATCGGATCACGACGGAGCGCGCCGACGCTGCCGGTAGCTGCAGCGGTCGTCTCCGAGCCCATCGTGGCGCCGGCGTAGACGCCCGAGCTCCAGTTGAACGACTGATAGACGAGCGGCAGAGTGGTGGCACGCCGGCCGCCGAAGATGATGGCGCTGATCGGCACGCCTTCAGGCGCCTCCCAGTCGGCATCGATGATCGGGCACTGCGACGCGGGCGCCGTGAACCGTGCGTTGGGGTGCGCCGCGGTCTTGCCGGCGAGACGACCGGCCTCTGGCGTCCACGGTTCGCCCCGCCAATCGAGGCATTCGGCCGGAGGCTCCTCCGTCATGCCTTCCCACCACACGCCCCCTTCGGGCGTCAGGGCCACGTTCGTGAAAATCGTGTTCCGCGCCACGGTTGCCATGGCGTTGGGGTTCGTCTTTCTCGACGTCCCCGGCGCGACACCAAACACACCGGCCTCCGGATTGATCGCTCGCAAGCGGCCGCTCTCGTCCGGCTTGATCCAGGCGATGTCGTCGCCGACCATCCACACTTTCCAGCCCTTCATCTCGTCGGGCGGGATGAGCATCGCCAGGTTCGTCTTGCCGCAGGCACTCGGAAACGCCGCCGCCATGTAGGTCTTCTCGCCTCGCGGATCCTCGACGCCGAGAATCAGCATGTGCTCCGCCATCCAGCCCTCGTCGCGCGCGATGTTGGAGGCGATGCGCAAGCCGAAACACTTCTTTCCCAGAAGCGCGTTGCCGCCGTAGCCGGAGCCGAAGGACCAGATCTCCCGCGTCTCGGGAAAATGCACGATGTACTTCTCTGGATTGCACGGCCAGGGGACGTCCGCCTGACCTGGCGCGAGCGGCGCTCCCACACTGTGCATGCACGGCACGACGCGCTGGTTGTTGCGGTCGATCTCGCGCAGCACCGGGAGACCGATGCGGGCCATGGTCCGCATGCTGACGACAACGTACGGCGAATCGGTCAGCTGGACGGCGATGCGGGACATCGGCGAACCGGGCACCCCCATGCTGAACGCCAGCACGTACATCGTGCGGCCGGCCATCGCGCCGCTGAACATCTCCTTCAGCCGCGTGTGCATCTCAAACGGGTTGACCCAGTTGTTTGTCGGGCCGGCGCTGTCCTTCGACAACGAGCACACGAACGTGCGCGACTCGACACGCGCGACGTCATTCGCATCCGACCGCGCGTAGAAGCAGCCGGGCCACAGCTGCTGGTTGAGGCGAACGAGGGTGCCACTTCGCACCATCTGGTCACAGAGCTGGTCGTACTCTTCCGCGGAGCCATCGACCCAGTGGATTGACTTGGGCTGGGTCAGGTCCGCCATCTTCCTCACCCACCTCAGCAGGTGTAGATTGGTGGCCAGCGGCGCCGATGTGTCGCGCGATGTCGTGTGTGAATCCATAGATGAAACGAATAATACGAGAAGCGGTCACTCGGCGGCGAATTCGCCGGAGGTTATCACAGCGGTCAGAAGAGGAGAATTGCAGGTTGCAAATCCGCCTGGAGTCAGCGGACGGGCGTGGCGTCGCCTTCGGTAAGGCGAAGGGCCCAGCGAATCGCCTCGAAGTACATCCGCTGGACCGCCGGGTGGTCCCACGACTCGGGAAGGTGGCCAAGCGTGGAATAGAACACGCGTCCCTGGCCATGAGACTTCGCCCAGGCCACGGGGAAATCGCCGTCCTTCCTGTGAACGAGCGGCGCCTCGAGGTCTACGCTGTCGGGATCGAGCCGTGCGAGCACACGCACCTTCGCGCGTGAAAAGTCTTTCAACTGATAGTGCTCGTCCCTGAGGACGAGAGAGGCGGGAAACGACTTCATCGCGGGAAACTGCGCATCCTCGACCAGCACCCTGGCGTCCGTGACGTTCCACGGGTGCTCGTCGAAACGGCCCCCGAGCATCTCGCCGAACTCCGGCCAGGAAAAGAAAGCGGTCACCGCCGAGTGCGCGGCGACGAAGCCCTTGCCGTCCTCTTTGATGAACGACATCAGATCGGCGCGCTGGTCCGGTGTCAGGTCGATCTCGCGGACACCAAAGAAGAAGATGGCGTCGAAGTCGGTCAGGTTTCTCGCGAGGAAATTCTCCCCGAACGCGATGCCTGTGCCCGTCCTGAACACAATCTTGCTCTTCGTAATCGGCTGCGAGTCGGTCCGGATGAAGGTGTCATACGCCCCCGACTTGTACCCCAGTCGTTCGATGGTGGCGAGCGCATGGGAGATGACGTCGTGCTGATAGCCAAAGCGGACGTCGGCCCACGCCAGCAGGCGCTTTCGAGGCGCTGACTGATTCTGTGACCGGTCCTGCGCACCACTGCCGATCTGCAGGAGAACGAGCGCACCGAGCACGCCTGCGAGCAGCGACGCGCGGCGGGACAACCTCACGCCTCGCCTTCGGCTCGCGCCGACTCCTCGCTGTCCGCTCGCGCCCACGCCCTGTTTGACGAGATCAATCAATGGCGATCGATCGCCGCAGCCACGGGCGACGGCGCCGTGACCGTAAGGGAGCGGAAGAAATCGAGCCCCTTGGTGTTCATCGGGAGCACGCGGATCGAGTCGCCGAACTCCATCATCTGTTCGTTCGTCGGGTCGTAGCGTGGCCAGGTAATCGCGGGCGTATTCGGATTCCCGCTCTTGGCGAACGCGACGAGCGCGTCCGAGAGCTTGTTCGCGAGATCGCGGTCGGTACGCCGTCCAGTTCCGTGTCGGACGGAACATGTTGTAGGCGTCCTGTGTCTGCAGCCAGTATGGGACTTCCCCTGTATGGTAGGCGCCGACGGTCTTCGGGTTGTGATCCGAGAACGTGACTCCGTCGACGTACGGGTGCACGCGGGAGAACATGCTGATGTATACAGGCGCCTTTCCCGTCTCGATCTGGGCCAGCGCCCAGCTCCGCATCGTCGTCTCCATGCCGGCCTCGCGTGCGGCCTTGGCTCCCACCGACGACACATCAGCATCGGTGGCGACAGGATAGAGCTTCAGGAAGTCCCCGGCCCTGTCGCCGTACAGTTGACCGGCCGCGGTGCGGTATTCGTCAGCGGTCTTCGCCGTGCGGAGGGCATTCGAGCTTTCGTCTCTCATCAGGCTCAGCAGGAGCGGGAGGTCGTTCTGCCTGGCTGACGCGAAGAGCTGAGTCGGAGACTCCGGCAGCACGCTGCCGTCGACCGTCGGCTGGAACCTGGGTGCGCCCGGCGCGATCTGCGCAGCGTAGATGCGTTCCGCGGAGAGCCGCCGCATCTCGGCGATGGACTGCACCTTCAGCTGTTGCTGCAGCCGCAGGCCGCTTTGTTCACCATCGGCGAGGGAGGCGGTGCGCCCGCGGCCGCCGACTGCACTTCCACTCATCCCGAACGCTCGATGGATCAGCCCCCGAGCGAGCGGACTCGACTGCAGGTACGACACGGACGCCGAGCCAGCGGACTGGCCGAGAATCGTCACGTTACCGGGGTCGCCGCCGAACTGCGCGATGTTCCGGTTGACCCACTGGAGTGCCGCGACCTGGTCCAGCAATCCCCAGTTGCCGGACGAGCGACGCGGACTCTCCGCGGTCAGCTCGGGATGCGCCATGAAACCCAGCGCGCCGACGCGATAGTTGAAGCTGGCGTACACGACGCCCTTTTTCGCGAGCGACTCTCCGCTGTAGTTCGTCATGGCGCTCGAGCCCTGCGTGAAGCCGCCGCCGTAGATGAAGACCAGCACCGGCAGCTTCTGGCCCTGTTTCGCGTTGGCCGGAGCCCAGATATTGAGGTAGAGGCAGTCTTCGCTCGTCGGCTCTTCGCCAAAGTAGTGATTGAGGTCGCTGTTTCGCAGGTTCTGAATGCACTTCGCCGGCATCCGGTCCGCGTTGTACACGCCCTTCCACGGCGTCACCGGCTGTGGCGCGCGCCAGCGCTGCTCGCGCACCGGCGGCGCCGCGAACGGAATGCCGAAATAGGCCTTCACCCCCGACCCGAGAAGCTTTCCCGACACGCGCCCGCTGTCGACGGCAACCGGATCGGCGGAAATAGGCTGAACGACCTGAGCGAGCGTGGCGCCGAGCACCACTGCGAAGAGCGTTCTCATGAATTCACCACCTGGCAGAGACGGAACGCCGGTTCAGTAACGGCGGGACGCGGGTTTTGTAACACGGGAATCACGCGGATCACGGATCAACGGGACGCCGATCACGCGGATCACCGGAACACCACGGACCGGATCACCCCGGACCCCCGCGGTGTCCAAGGCTAGGGGTACCCGGCAGTCGGGCGGCCGGGCACCTCACCGATCCGTGAGATCCGCGTGATCCGCGTCCCGTTGAAGCCGTGATCCGCGTGATCCGTGTCCCGTTCAATCCGTGAGATCCGCGTGATCCGCGTCCCGTTCAATCCGTGATCCGCGTGATCCGCGTCCCGTTGAAGCCGTGATCCGGGTGATCCGTGTCCCGTTCTCCGTGATCCGGCACAGCGCGAAGACCTCGCGCGTCAAAAATCATACTTCAGCGCAAACTGCATGATCCGCGGCTGCCCGGCGGTCAGAATCCGGCCGAAGTTCGAGCTGTTGAGCGCCGCGACCGGCGCGTTGAAACTCGCATGATTCGCGACGTTGAATACTTCCCAGCGGAACTGGATCGAGTTTTCGGCGATCCTGAATATCCGAGTCACCGCCAGATCGTTGACCCACTGAGACGGGTTGTTGATCGTGTTCGGCCTCAACGTGCTGTAGGTGCCGGCATCCGGCGACGTGAACGCGTTGCGGTTCAAGTAGTTGTCCGGCGTTCTGGCGGCGTAGGGGTCATCGAGGATCTGCACCGCACGCTGTCCGCCAAGTCCGGTGAAGGCATTGTCGACGCCGGTCGTCACCGACGTCCAGTTGCCGCTCTGCCACCGCACGAGCGGTGCGATCTGCCAGTCGCTGAACAGGACCCGCATCGTGCCGTTCGAGAACTGGGGCGTCCGCGCCACAACCGACACGTTCACGACGTGCCGGCGATCCGAGTCGCAGTACCAGTAATCGAGATCGGGGTTGTTCGGATCGACCACGGTCGGCCCTGTCAGCTCCGTCGTCGCCGGGTCGCTCTTGCACCGCGACAGCGTGTAGTTGGAGAGCACGCTCAAGTTGCCCTTCAGCCGCCGCTGCAGGGACAGCAACATGCCGTGGTAGTTGGCGCGCCCGGTGTCGTCGAGCTGACCGATCGTTCCATAGAACTGGCCCATGACCGGATCCTGCAGGAACAGGACTCGACGCTGGTTCGTGGTTCCCGTCGTCGCACCGACGGAGTAGACCGCCGGGTTCAGCTCGGTCGCCCGCCAGAGATGGTTCGCGCGGTTGCCAAGATAGCTGGCGGATACCAGCCAGTCGCCGACCTGGCGCTGCGCGCCGACGTTCCACTGCTGCAGCGCCGTCGGTTGGGTGTCGAGCGGTGCGTTGACATAGACGCCGAACGCGGGGAAAGGCTGGGTCTGCCAGCCGGTCGCCAGTGCCGGGAACGGATTCCCTCCAGGATAGTTGAGGTACGGATCGGAGAACCCGCCTGCCGGATTCGTCAACGTGATCTGCGCGCCCCACGGGGGATTGTTGGCGAAGCGCGTGTTGAAGAACAGGTGCGGCGTGTCGTAGAAGATGCCCCAGCCGGCACGGATCGCTGTCGCGGCGTCTGGCGTCCAGACCACGCCGAGCCGCGGAGCGAATTGCGCGAGCTTCGAATTCATCACGGCGTTCCCGGGGAATTCAGCATCGCCTGGGAAGAACAGGCCCGGAGGGGCCTGCGGATACGTCCGGCTGCGAATCCCTTGATCGAAGCGGGCTTTGTCGAAGTTGCTGCTGTAGCCCAGCGAGTTCTTGATCGGCAGGTAGGGTTCCCATCGCAGGCCGGCGTTGAGCGTGAGGTTCGCCCGGGCCTTCCACTCGTCCTGTATGTAGGCGCCGACGTAGTCGTTCTCGTCGAAGTCGTAGACGGGATTGCCCTGCAGGAAGCCGCTCATGCGGCCGAGCATGAAATCGGCGAGACCGAGGCCGGTTGTCTGCCCGTTGAACGTGAACTGCCCGTTGCTCGGGCGGTTGTTGAGCGTCTCGATCTTCGTCCGTATCCAGTTCGCGCCAAACGACACTTGATGATGTCCGCGGACGATGTCGATGTCGTTCGCGATCTGGAAGCTGTCGGAGTCGAAGAAGCCCGGGTTCGTGGCGCCTGCGCCGATGCCGAAGCCGTTCGTGACGGTGACGCCCATGAAACCAGGCTGCGGGCCGTAGACGCTGATGCCCAGGTCCGAGGGGGAAAAGAACTCCGGCAGCGGCCGGTCGTTCAGTGTCTTGTTGTAGGTCACGTGAAGGGCATTGATCATGCCGGGCGAGAGGATCCAGTTGTGGCCGAGCACGAACGAGTGCGCCTTGTTGTTCTGGCCCGTGCGACTGAGCGTCAGGACGTTCGTCCCGTCGTAGGTCGCGGGATTGTCGTACACCGCGTACAGATATCGGCCGAACAGCGACTGGCTCGAGGACATGCTGTAGTCCGCTCTGCGCCAGGGTCTGGTGCTCGGTGTTGTTGTTCGGGATGCCGTACTGCAGACGGCCGCACGGGTCGGTGGAGACGGGAACCTTCTGCAGGAACTTCATCGCCGCGGAATTGAATCTGGAGGGATCGATGCGGTTGTCCATGAAGCCGGCGGCGGGCGACAGGATGATCTGCCTGCCGCTGCAGGACGCGGCAGCGATACCGGTGAAGTCGCCGTTCAGCATCGCCTGCGTCGGCACGAAGCTGACCGTCTCCGCCGGGTTGCTCTTCTCGATCCGTCCCTGATAACCGGCAAAGAAGAACACCTTGTCCTTGATGGCCGGGCCGCCAACCGTTCCCCCGAACTGGTTCCTCTTCAGACTGTCGCGCTGAGGCGCGAAGAAGTTGCGCGCGTTGAATCTGTAGTTCCGCACGAAATCGAAGACGTTCCCTCTGAAGCTGTTCGTGCCGGACTTGGTCACGACGTTGACCGCCGATGCAGCGTGATGCCCATACCGCGCGGGCAGCGAGCTCGTCTCGACCTTGAACTCCTGAATGGCATCGGGAAACGGCGTCGGCAGGTTCAGGTTGTTGAACGGGTCGTTGTGGGTCCCGCCGTCCATGATGTACGTCATCCCGTTTGCCTGCCCGCCGGCGACCGAGATCGTGACGGTCGGATAGTTCTTGTTGGTGTTGAGGTCACCGGCGGGAGCGGACGTGGCCAGGCCGGACAGGAAGATCAGTTCCGTCGCCTGCCGGCCGTTCAACGGAATCTCCATCACGCGCTCGTTGTCGATGACCTGACCCACGCCGGTCGATCGGGTCTCCACCATCGCCGTTCCGGCGGTGACAGTGATCTGCTCGCCAATCGCTCCGACGCTGAGCATGACGTCGACGACGGGATTGCTGTTGACCTGCAGGACAATCCCGTCCCGCACGTAGGTCTGAAAGCCCTGGAGCACGATCTTGAGTTGATAGGGTCCGACCGGCAGGTTCGGAAGGACATACGCCCCGTCGGGTCCCGCGAACACCGTTCGCGTCATACCGGTGTCCGTCTTCGTCGCGGTGATCTCGGCGCCAGGAAGGACGCCGCCGCCAGAATCCCGCACAACGCCGGCGATTTGTGAGCCTGCTACTGCTTGTGCCCAGCCCGTCCCGCTCGCCAGAAGCCAAACGCATCCGAGGATGACCAGCGCCCGTAGTAGCCTCATTCGCTCCTCCACAATGCAGTCCGAACACACGAATTCGGCCGATTCGGGGCAACGCTAACACTGGAGATGTACGGATCGCTACGTCGTTACGGTATCGCTACCGTTACAGCCGCGACAGGACTGTCGGATGCTGAATCGCGCCTCGACTATCGAGCCGGCGGGCTCGATGGTGACGACGTCATGGCGTGGGGTTTGACCTCGCCGTCGGTGAGCCCGAGGGACCACTTGATGGCCTCGAAGTACATCTGCTGAACGTCCCTGATGTCCCACGTAGCGGAGGCGTGGGCGAAGGAGCCGTAGAACACTCGTCCCTTGCCGTACATCTTCGCCCAGGCCAGCGGGTGATCGCCGTCGGTGCGATGCAGGTTCGGGTTGGCCGGCACGTTCGAGAGGTCCAGCCGAAGCAAGACGTGAATCTTGTCTCGCGAATACTCCTTCGGCTGGTAGAACTCGTCCGTGAAATTGAGCGTCGCGGGGAAATGCCTGGTGGCGGGAAAGGCCGCATCCTCGTTGATGATGACACCTGGTCCGTTGATCGGATGCCCATCGAAGCGTGCGCCGAGCAGTTCGCCGAACTCCGGCCAGGACTCGAAGGCCGTCAGCCCGACATGCGCGGCCACGAATCCCTTGCCCTCGTCCCGGACGAACGCCAGGAGCTCCGCCTTCTGCGCATCGTCGAGCGGCACGTCGCGATGTCCCATGAAGAAAATCGCGTCGACGTTGCCGAGGCTCGGTCCTCCGCTCGCCGGTTGGCCCGTCGTCTTGAGCGGGCTCTTCGAGATGATGTTGGAATCGGTCCGGATATACGTGTCGTAGGCCCCCGACTCGTAGCCCAGGCGTTCGATGACTGCCAACGCATGCGAAACCGAATCGTGCTGCGCCTGACCATTGCGCGTGTCGGCCCACGCGAGCACCACTTTGCGCGTCCGTGCCGCGCCGCGGCCCGCTCCGCGTCCGCGTTGGCCCCGCCCCTGTGGCGCCTGTGCCGGGGCCGCCACTCCCGTCTGACCGCCTGCCGCTGGGGGCTGCTGAGCCGGCTCGGCGCCGACGAACAGGGCGCAGAGAAGAACCGCGAGTGACGTCAACGTGAATCGAGCGCTATGCATGTGGTCTCTCGTCGACTGCCGCAGGAGCAGGCACCCGTACCCATCTACTGCAACGTGAACGCTATCACGGCGTCGGACGTAGGGGTTCTGAGGAATCCGCCCCCACCCGCGGCCACGACGACGTACTGTTTGCCGTCACGGCCCATATAGGTCGATGGAATGGCGTGCGCCGGCGCGTCGAGTTTCACCGACCACAACTCCTTTCCATTCCGCGCATCAAAGGCGCGGAAATAGCCGTCCACGGTCGCGCCGATGAATACGAGGTTGCCCGCGGTTGTGATCCCTCCACCGAGGCTCGGCGCTCCCGTCTTGATACCCTTGGCTTCGAGCTCTTCGAAGGTTCCGAGCGGAACCTTCCATGCGATGTCACCCGTATTTGCATTGACCGCCACGAGCTCTCCCCACGGCGGTTCGTTGCACGAGTAGCGCGTCCTGGGATCCCAGAAGCGCCCGCCCTCCGGGGTCACCTTGCGGTACATGGGCCCGGTCGTCGGATCGGGCTCCTCCTCGGCATCGGCACGGCCCCTGCCACCTCCTGCTTCCCCTGCGCCACGTTCACCAGCCGCCTGATCCGGCGGCGCGCCGCGCCCGCGGCCGCCCCGGCCACCCCGCCGGCCGATTTCACCCGGCCGCACCGCCTCGAGGTGTCCCCACTGCCCGGCGTTCATGACGTTGGTGAATATCAAACCGAGCTTCGGGTTGAAAGCGACGCCGTTCCAGTTGCCGCCTCCAATCGCGCCGGGGAACAGCACGATGTCTTTCTGAAATCCCACGGGGTGTACGGTACCGAATCTTCGAGCTTGTACTTCTCCCAGAGGCCCTCGCAGTACGCGGTGTGTTCCGGCGAGATGCCTTTCGGCAGATCCGCCTTCTTCATTGTGTTTCTCGCCAGTGGTGGCGGTTTCACCGGAAAGGGTTGGGTGGGCGATGTCTTTTCGCCGGGCACTCTGCTCTGCGGCACCGGACGCTCTTCCATCCCGAAGATCGGCGTGCCGTTGGTGCGGTCGAAAATGAAGAGCAGCCCCATCTTGTTGATCTGCGCCACACCTGGAATGCGGCGTCCGCCGCGGTTGACCTCGACGAGTGTCGGCGCCGCGGCGAGGTCGTAGTCCCAGATGTCGTGGTGCACGAGCTGCTGATGCCACTTCAGTTTGCCCGTGGCGATATCGATCGCGACGAGCGATGTCCCGTACAGATTGTCGCCTGGCCGTGGAACGCCGACATAGTCACTTCCAGCAATGGACACGGGTGCGTATGCAATGCCGCGTTCGGTGTCCACGGTGAGATAGCCCCAGACATTGGTGCCGCCGATGGTCTTCCAGGCATCGTTTTCCCACGTCTTGTGCCCGGGGTCGTCCGGCTGCGCCACCAGGTTGAACGTCCAGACCAGGGCGCCAGTTCGAGCGCTCCACGCGCGAACGACTGGTCTCGTGCTCGGCGTGATGATCACGTCCTTGTAGATGGCGGGCGGTGACTCCATCGGTGATCCCATGTCGACAAAGCCACCCTGTCCGAAGTCAGCTACCGGCTGTCCAGTCTTCGCGTCGAGCGCCACCATTCGGCTGTCGGTCGAGGCGATGATCCGGGCGGAAGACTTCGCATCGCCCGGCCAGTACGACACACCCCGTCGTGTGGTGCGGACGGCGTCATACTTCCAGATTGGCTTCCCCGTCACCGCGTCGATGGCGTAGAACCCGTTCTGCGCGCAGAAGTACATGATGCTGTCGACAACGAGGGGAGTGCTCTCGAAGAAGCCCGATTTGTCGCCCGTGTTGAAGGTCCAGGCCCGCTTGAGGTTCCTGACGTTCTCGGTATTGATCTGCGCCAGCGTCGAATACTTCGAGGCGCCGGGGTCCTGTCCGAAGTAGGCCCAGTTGTTCTGGGCTGCCGTCGAGCCGACGGCTGCGATCGTCATGGCGACGATCGGCAAAAGCGTCCTTGATCTCATAGTGTTCTCACCGAGCCACGCCCGTTGGGCGCGTCGTGCACGATAGCACGCCCGCTCGGCGGCCACTGAGGCTGTTACCGTGCGGCTACCGTAACACGCGCGATCCAGGAGTGCGAACAGCCATCATCAAGCGCTGTCCGCCCAGAGCAGCAACATCGCGCGGAAGAGCGTCTGCGGAGGAGACGAAGACAGCGGAGAAGATTCACCACGGAGGACCGAAGCGAACGGTGACGCACGGAGAGATCCGTGTAGACAGCAGCCTATTGAGACTGCTTGCATCGCGCGAAGCCGATTGATTTGGCCGGCGCGCGAGCAGTCCGCAGCGTGACAGCCTCCGTGCGTCGCCGTTGGCTTCGGTCCTTCGTGTTGAACCCGTTGTCTCCGTCTTCTCCCTACGACTTTGATTGAGCCGTCGGCCGTGTCAATCACTTGAAGACGAGGCGTGCCTTGCGCTCTTCGATGATCTTCCCGTCGACGCCTGGAACCTTGGCGACATCCTCCCACGTCTTGAATGGTCCTTCCGTGGTTCGGAGCGACACAATCGCTGCGGCTTCCTTGGTGCTGATCTCGAGTATTTCGGCAATCCGGCCCGTCGCCTCGGTGTTTACGTTCACGGTGGCCAGGAGGTGCTGACTCAGGGTACTCGAGGATGGTGTCGTATTCGCTGTCGGTGACTTCAGCTCCACGCTGGATCATCAAGTCGATGACCGTCTCCCATCCCGTCGGCGTCCGCTTCGCGCGCATGACGGTCGCCGCAGGATGACAGCGCGAGGCGCAGGAGGTCTCGACCTGGATTTTCCCCTCGCCCTCTGGCAGTCGGTCTTGTTCGGTTGCGACCACTGCGACTGTGCCGCACACCAGTGCCGTTACCAGAATCTTTCTCGAGGTGTTCATCAGACCTCCGAAACCCGACCCTGTCTTCGGGCCGGTCGCGGCCAACCTTACCGGGCGCGCTCAGCGCCCAGGTTGCCCTGTTGTTCTAACTTGTATTGTATCTGATTTGTTTGTGCTATCCTCCCGCCTGTTCGACGCTCGGGTCGGCTGAAACCGAGCGAGACTGGTTCGCCGCACTGAACGGACCGGAGGACTTTCGATGAAACGCGTGGTTTTGCCCGTGCTGATAGGGCTGGTGCTGGGCGTCAGCGCCGCCGCCCAGAACGCGAACGACTGGCCCACGGTGGGCAACGACCCGGGCGGGATGAAGTTCTCGCCGCTCACCCAGATCACCCCCGCGAACGTTTCCCGGCTGGCCAAAGCATGGACCTACGACACCGGCGCACCGGCCTCCGGCTATACGGTCACGCCGATTGTAGTGAACAACGTGATGTACCTCCCCGTGCAAGGCTCCACGATAGTTGCGCTGAAGGCCGACGCAGGGACCGAATTGTGGAAGTCCGATCTCACCAAGATCTCGGCGCTCGGTCCCAACCCTTCGGCGGGCGGCCGCGGAATCTCATACTGGTCTGGCACCGCGCAGGCTCGGCCGCGGATCGTGATTGCGACGACGAATGGATTCCTTGTGCAGCTCGACGCCAAGACTGGTACGCCGATTGTCGGCCCTGCCGGGGTCGTCAACCTTGCAACCGGGGTGATGGAAAAGTTCGGCGGCAGTTACTCGATGAACACCGCGCCTGCACTCTACAAGAACCTGGCGATCATCGCAGGCCGCACCGGCGAGCAGGGCCGCTACGGGATTCCTGGCGATCCGCGGGCATTCGACCTGCTCACCGGCAAGGAGGTCTGGCGGTTCCATGTCGTGCCGCGCCCCGGTGAAGAACACTTCGGCACCTGGGGTCTCAACGGCTGGCAGGATCGGCGCGGGCCCGGTGTGTGGGTGCCGATGACGGTCGATCCCGTGAACGACCTGGTATTCGTGCCTCTCGGCAACGCGACCGATCAGAATTACGGTAACAGCCGGCCGGGTGAGAACCTCTACGCCACCTCGCTTCTGGTCCTTCAGGCATCCACCGGGAAGCGGAAGTGGCACTTCCAGACGACCCACCACGACATCTATGACTGGGACGTGGGCTCGCCGCCGGCGCTCATCGAAGCGATGAAGGACGGACAGCGAGTTCCCGCCGTCGCGCAGATGACGAAGCAGGGCCTGCTCTTCGTGTTCCACCGTCTGACCGGGGAGCCACTGTTCGGTGTGGAGGAGCGGCCGGTCCCGATATTCGACGCGCCTGGCGATGAGGCATGGCCGACGCAGCCATTTCCCGTCAAACCTGCCGGCCTGACGCGCGACAGCATGACGCGTAAAGAGGTCAGCAAGATAACGACCGAAGCGCAGAAATACTGCACGGAGCTATTCGACAAATCGGTCAACATGGGCCCGTACACGCCGTATGGCATGCTGCCGAGCCTCGTGTTTCCCGGCTCGGAAGGCGGCGGGGGCTGGAGCGGGGTCGCGGCGAACCCTACGCTCGGCCTCGTGTTCGTGAACACGCGGCATCTCGGTGTCATCGCGCAGCTGCAGCCGAGCATGTCCTCTGGCGTCCTGCCTTCATTCGCGAAGCAGAAGGTTCCGACCAGCTTCTATGTCGACCAGCAGGGCTATCCGTGCAACGCGCCGCCGTGGTCCGAGATCGTCGCGGTGAGCTCGACCACCGGTGACATCGTGTGGCGAACGCCTTTGGGCGAATACCAGGAGCTCACGGCGAAGGGCATTCTGAACACCGGCACGGCCGTGAACGACGGCGGACCGATCGCCACCGCGAGCGGGCTCGTCTTCATCGGCGCCACCGCCGACTACGGTTTCCGCGCGTTCGACGCAAAGAGCGGCAAGGAATTGTGGAAAGCCACCCTCGCCGACGATGTGCTGATGACGCCGCTGTCGTATCAGGGCGCGAACGGGAAGCAGTACGTGGTGGCCGTTGCCGGCGGCGGAGACGCGACGTTTCACATTCCTCCGAAGCCAGCCCCGTCGGGCAACGCGATGGTTGTCGCCTTCGCCCTTCCATAACCGATTCGAGGACCGCATGGATCGACGAGAGTTCTTTCAGACGACCATCATCGGCAGCCTGGCGGCGAGGATGATGAGCGACGTCGCGCTCGCTCGCGGCCAGGCGCCTGCCGCTCCCGCGCAAACGCCGGGTCAGGCCCCACCGACACCCGCGCCGCCGGCGCGCCGGCTGATCATGGACGCGTACACCCGGAACCTCCATTGGCTGCGCACCGCGGATGAAATCGCGGAGGCCGCGATCGAAATGACTTGCACCGGTGTGAACCCGACCATCCAGCCATATCCGGGACACATCGATCCGACGAAGGTCGCTCAGGAACTCCCGCCCTTCGTGAAGACCATGCAGAAGCACGGTCTGCGCGTGAAGCAGGTCCGAGGAGGCAACCAGACAGCCGCGAACGCGCCCAACGTCGAGGCGATGGTGGGCACGATGGGCCAGCTCGGCGTCACCCACTATTGGATCGGTACGGACAACTACGACCTGACGAAGCCGATCATGCCGCAGCTGGATGCGATAAAGCTGAAAGTCGAACAGTTCGTCAAGCTGAATCAGAAGCACGGCACGACGCTGATGTACCACACCCGTGCAGGCGCGAGCTCAGTGGGATCGGTCGTGTGGGATCTGCTCCACGTCATGAAGGACTTCGATCCGAAGTACGTCGGGCTTCATTGGGATACCGGGCACATGTCGCTGCACGGCGGCAATATGTGGGAGCTGCTCATGCGTACGGCAGGGCCGTACGTCGCGGCCATGGGCTGGAAGGACCGCGCGTGGGAGCAGACCCTCGGGTTTCTGGGGGAGGGAGGACCGTATCCGGGCCCGCAAGGCGCGGCAGCGGCCGCGACCGCCGGGGGGCGCGCCGGTGGAGGTCGTGGACGCGGCGGCGCCGCGGCACCTCCAGGATCTGGCGAAGGTAGAGCCGGAGCTGGCGGGGGCAGAGCGGGCGCTGATCCGGCCATCGCTGGAGTGCCGCAGTCGGGTCGCGGTGCGGCGCCCGGCGATCCTGGCGGCGAAGGCCGGGAGGGCGGGCCGCCGGCCGGGGGGCGTGGACGCGGAGGTCGTGGCCGCGGCGGCAGCCGGGAGTTTCCGCTGCCGCTCGCCGGCAACACGTTCGCGCGCGGCGGCGGCTGGAGTTCGCCCCAGGTGCCCATGGGCATGGGGCTGGTCGACATCTTCCGTTACGCCGCGGTCATGCGCGACATCGGGTTCGATGGTCCGATGGAGCTCCAAGCCGAGTATCCAAACGGGGGGGCACAGAGTGGCGCCGACAAGCTGACCCTTCCGCGGGAAATCGTCCTCGGAAACCTGAAGCGCGACGTGTTGACGATCCGCGCCGCATTGCAGCAGTCAGGCACCGGCCTGACGATCTAGCTGGCGAGCGCCTGACTATCTCCCCGGTGTCGGCTTCCAGGCGGCGACCCGGCGCGACGCCTCGGCGACCTGCTCCGGCGTCATCCGGGCGGCGGCAATGTTGCGCAGCTCGAGAAGCCCTTTTCGGTTGTCGACGAGCGGTGCCTGGCTGGCGGCCACCGAATACCAGATGTACGCGGCGACATAGTCGCGCGGCGCGCCTGTTCCCGACAAGTGCATGTCGGCGAGCTGGTATTGCGCACGGATATCGTCGCCGGCGGCGGCGCGCTGGTACCATCGCGCCGCTTCCGCGGCGTCGGCGCTCGTCGCGCGTCCCTTACGAAAGAAGTCCCCGACTGCGCGCTGGGCGGCGGCACTGCCATGATCAGCGGCTTTTCGATACCAGATCAGCGCTTCGCGATCGTCCCGGGCAACGCCGAATCCGAAGTCATACAGCTGGCCCATGTGGAACTCGGCGGGCGCGTAACCCAGTGCGGCCGCCTTACGAATCCACTCGACCGCTTGGGTCGTTTCCTCCCGCCCGTAATAGAGGATGGCCCCCGAGGAGTACTGCGCGATTGGGTCGCCTGCGGCGGCCCTGACGTGTACGGCGGCCAGCGCACGTTCGACCTCGGGATCCTCACGCGCGCCTGCTGTCGGAAGGCCGGTCAGACCCGAGAGAACGATCGTCAGGAGCAGGAGACGCATGCGTGTCAGCATCATAGCGCCGCCTTCCACCGTGTTGATAGGATCCCCGGAATGAGACCTCGGCCCCTTGCTGTCCTGCTGGCCGCCGGCATCGGGTTCGTGCTTCTCTGGCACGTTGATGGTCGGGCGTCCTTCGCCCAGTCGCCGCCAGTTCAGGCGGTGCCCGATGTGCCCTACATCCCGACGCCGCAAACGG
Source organism: uncultured Acidobacteriota bacterium (assembly GCA_963771395.1). Classification (GTDB taxonomy): domain Bacteria; phylum Acidobacteriota; class Vicinamibacteria; order Vicinamibacterales; family 2-12-FULL-66-21; genus DATBJJ01. The sequence continues at coordinate 250,853 of CAVYTY010000016.1, forward strand.
TCGTGGACGCGATGCTGCAGGCCGCTGACACAAATCAGAACGACATCGTGTACGACCTGGGGTCGGGCGACGGGCGGATTGCCATCACCGCCGCGAAGAAGTACGGGGCGCGCGGCGTCGGCATCGAAATCGATCCGGCTCTCGTCAGGAAGGCGACAGAGAACGCGGTCGCCGCCGGTGTGTCGGACCGCGTCCGATTCGTGGCGGAGAACATCTTCACCGCTGATATCAGCGAGGCGACCGTGGTGACGCTCTATCTCCTCCAGAGCATCAACGAGCGGCTTCGTCCCAAACTCGTTCGCGAGTTGAAGCCCGGCGCGCGTGTCGTGTCCCACGTGTTCAACATGGGGCCCGAATGGCCTCCGGCAAAGCAATTCATGGTCGGGAGAAGCCCTGTTTTCTTCTGGACGATCCCTGAGCGCTGAGCGCGCCCCGGCGCGAACGAGCGATCACGCGGTTTCAGGCGTGTCGTGGCTCCACGTCCACTTCCCCTCGCGCTGGACGCGCGTCAGGCTCACGGAATACTTGTACTTGTCGGCCCTGTAGAAGGTCTCGACGACCTCGAACGGTTTGTCGCCTTCGGTGTACATCGTGCGCGTGATGTGCATGACGGGATAGAGGACGGGAATCCGCAGACGACCTGACACTTCAGGATCGGCAGGAGCAGCCTCGACGGTCTCGACAGCCCGGACGATCGGGATCTTCATGTTGCCTTCGAGGATGGCCATCAACGGGACAGTGAAGAGGTCCTCCTTGCGTATGCGGTCGCCGATACTGACGGGCAGATAATTGACCGTAAACGAGAAGGGCTCCTCGTTGATGTGGCGGAGCCGCTTGATGCACGTGAGCTCGCTGTCTTCGACCGGTACACCCAGGATCTGCCGCAGCATCGCCGGCACGGGCACGCGCGTGATCTGTACGTCGACGACGTCCAGCCGGAGGACGCGTTCGTAGACGTCCTCCAAGGCCCCCGTGTATTTGATTGGCGGAAGGGGTGTTGCCGCATCCGGCGACACGAAGGTACCCTTCCCCTGGACCTTCACGAGGAGCCCCTCCCGCACCAGCTCCCGGAGCGCCTCGCGCACGGTGATCCGGCTCACCTTCAGCTCGCGGCACAGCTCGTGTTCGGAAGCTATCTGCGAGCCGGGAGTGTACTGATTCTTGGCGATACGGTGCCGGATGAGCTGCTCGACCTGGTGGTAAAGGGGAACAATGCGATTCTCCCTGCCGGTGGGGGCGGGGTGCCGCCTGGCAGGGGCATCATCTGGGAGCACGTGACGTTCCTTTTGGGATGCCGCCATCCGGTTGATAGTTAACTTGATAGTAGCATCGGTCGGCTGCACTTGAAACTTGTAATGTCGTCCTAACAACTCATTGAATCGACCCTCGACCCGGTGTATATATTCTTGTACGAACCGAATCGAGCGTTCGTCTCGAGCTCATCTATATGAAACCCGAAACCCACACGGATGCCAGCGGCCACGACCGCCCTGGGCTCGCGACGCTGCCGGCCCCCGAAACCGAGCGTCCGAAACCGCTGGCCGGCGTGCGTGTGCTCGACCTCTCGCGCATGGTCGCCGGCGGGATCGCTGGCATGCTGCTCGCCGACTTCGGGGCCGACGTGGTCAAGATCGAACAGCCCGGAACGGGTGACCCGCTCCGTCAGTGGACGACAGGGGGGGAACCGTTCTGGTGGAACGTGTACGCACGCAACAAGCGGCTGATCACTCTCAACCTCAAGGCACCCGAAGGCCATGCGCTGCTTCAGCAGCTGGTGCCTCGGTTCGACGTCATGATCGAATCCTTCGTGCCCGGCACCCTCGAACGGTTGGGCCTGGGGTGGGATGTGCTGAGCAGCTGGCACCCGGGGTTGATCCTGCTGAGGATTTCCGGCTGGGGCCAGGACGGCCCGGGGAGCGCTCGTCCGGGATTCGGCACGCTCGTCGAGGCAGCCAGTGGCTTTGCCGCCATGAACGGCGAGCCGGACGGGCCGCCGATCGTGCCGAGCTTTCCGCTCGCTGACATGACCTCGGGGTTGTATGCCTGTAACGCCATCATGTTCGCCCTGTACTACCGGGCCACGAATGGCGGCACCGGACAGGTCATCGACGTCTCGTTGTTCGAATCACTGTTTTCACTGCTCGGACCGCTGCCGGCTGAGTACGCCGCGCTCGGTCGCGAGCGCACCCGCCAGGGGAGCCGGTCGAAGAACGCGGGACCGCGCGGGTGTTATCGGACGCGCGATGACGGCTGGATCGCGGTCAGCGGCTCCACGCCCAAGATGGCCGAGCGCTTCCTGCGCAGCTACGGGCTCGAGACGCTCCTCGACGATCCGCGATTCGCCACCAACGAGGCGCGCGTGCAGCACGCGATGGATCTCGACCTGGTGATTGCCGACGCCATCGCCTCCCGGACGCTCTCCGAGAACGTCGCCATCATCGAGGCCAATCAGCTGACCGCCATGCCGGTCCAGACCGTGGCCGACATCGAGCGGGACCCGCATTGGCGCGCGCGCAAGCTGACCGTCTCGGTGCCGAACGGCAACGGCACCGTCCGCATGCACAACATCGTTCCGCGGCTGTCGGAGACTCCCGGCGAGATCCGATGGATGGGTGGAACGCTGGGGCAGGACAACGCCGCCGTCTTCGGCGAGCTGGGCCTGAAACCCGCCGACCTCGAGCGCCTGCGCACGGACGGAGTCATCTGAGCCGTGACCGCCATGATATCCCTGCCAAGTCAGGCGGTGCGCTGGCGCGCTCCGCTTTTCCTGAACGGCGCCTGGGTAGAGGGAGCCGAGTCGTTTCCCGTTTACGACAAGTTCACCGGCGAGGAGATCGGCATCGCCTCCCGTGCGACGCGGGAACAGGTGGACGGTGCCGTCCGAAGCGCCCGCGCATCGTTCGAGCGTGAACGGCTGGACGGGCAGCGTCGTTATCAAATCCTCCACGACACGGCAGGACTCATTGCGAGGCGGCGGAAGGATTTCATCGATCGCCTCGTCGCCGAGGCCGGTTTTCCGGTGGCTGACGCCGACACGGAGGTGAGCCGCACGATCCAGACGTTTCTCATCTCCGCAGAGGAAGCGAAACGGCTGTCTGGCGAGATGGTGCCGATCGAGAACGCTCCGGGCAATGCGCACCGCCTCGCGTTCACCCTCCGGGTACCGCGGGGCGTGGTCTGCGGTATCACGTCGTTCAACTCGCCGCTGAACATGGTGGCGCACAAGCTGGCGCCCGCCCTCGCCTCCGGCAACACCATCGTCCTCAAGCCGCCGCAGACGACGCCGTTCAGCGCCGCGCTGCTGTTCGAGCTGCTGCTCGAAGCCGGCCTGCCGCCCGGACACGCGGCTCTGCTCCAGGGACCGGGTGCGGAGATCGGCAGATGGCTGATCGAGAACCAGGACGTCCGCTTCTTCTCCTTCACGGGCAGCACGGCCGTGGGGCGGCTGCTGCAACGGTCCGTCGGCCTGCGCCCGCTCTCACTGGAGCTCGGCAGCATTTCGGGAACGATCGTCTGCGATGATGCCGACCTGGTGCGCGCCGCGCCGCGCTGTGTCGCGTCGGCGTTCCGGCGCGCCGGTCAAGTGTGCACGTCCACGCAGCGGCTCTATGTGCAGGAGACCGTCCTCGAGCGCTTCACAGCGCTGCTGGTCGACGCGGCGAGCCAGATCAAGGTAGGGAATCCCCGCGAACCCGCCACTGTGGTCGGGCCGATGATCAGCGAAGCCGACGCACAGCGCGCAGAGGAGTGGATTGGCGAGGCCGTTCGAGACGGAGCGACGGTGCTGCACGGCGGCCGCCGAAACGGCTCCCTGTTCGAACCGACCATCCTCATGGGGTCGCGGCGCGACATGAAGGTGATGTGCGAAGAGATCTTCGCGCCCGTTGTCTCGCTCATCCCGTTCCATTCGCTCGACGAGGCCATCGGCGAGGTCAACTCGGTGCCGTTCGGGCTGGCCGCGGGCATCTTCACACAGGACATCGACCGTGCCATGTTCGCCGCCCGGCGGCTTCACGTCGGCATCGTGCACGTCAACGAGTCCTCGAGCAGCCGCGCCGACCTGATCCCCTTCGCGGGCGTCAAGGACAGCGGTCTCGGCCGCGAAGGCCCCAAGTACGCCATGCAGGAAATGACGGAAGAACGGCTCATCACGCTCAGCCTGGAGAACCCTCGATGATGACAGGCGCGATGTTCATGGCAGAGTGCCTTCAACACGAAGGAGTGACCAAGGTGTTCGGCCAGTGCGGACACACCAACTACGCGCTCATCGATGCCTGCCACAAGCTCGGGATCGACTACGTCTCGTTTCGGCACGAGCAGATGGCCGCGCACGCGGCGGACGCGTACTTTCGGGTGACCCACAAGCTGGCCGTTCTCAACGTGCATATTTCGCCGGGAATGACGAACGCGCTGACGGGGGTCGTGACGGCAGCTGCTGACTGCACGCCGATGGTCGTCATCGCCGGGAACACACCTTCCTATCACCACGCGCGCGAGCCGCACCAGGGCATCAGGTTCCACGCCGACGCGTCGCAGGGAGACATCTACCGTCCGATCTGCAAACGTGTGTGGCGCGTAGACGACGTGAAGCTCCTGCATGACGTGATGCCGAGAGCGCTCAATGTCGCGCAGACCGGCCGTCCGGGCGCAGTGTTCCTGGACATTCCCATGGACGTTTTCTCGGCCCACATCGAAGCACCCAGGCAGCCCACGACGCGCCGACGCGCGGCGGACGGCCGGACGGGCGCGGCTCCGGAATCCGTCACCGCTGCAGCCGGGCTACTTGCCGGTGCCCGATCGCCGGCGATATTCGCTGGGAACGGCGCGGTGCTCTCCGAGGCAGCGGATGAGCTCCGGATCCTCGCAGAATCGCTCGGCGCTCCCGTGGCCACGACGCTCATGGCCAAGGGCATTCTCGCCGAGGATCACGCTTTTGCCTGCGGGATGACCGGGATCTGGGGAACGCGTGTCGCGAACGAGTCGATGCGCGAGGCCGACGTGGTGCTCGCGGTTGGAACGGCGTTCGGCGAAGCGGACTGCAGCTCGTGGAACCCTGACTACACCTTCGCCATCCCACCCACGCGCCTGATCCAGATCGACATCGATCCACAAGAGATTGGCAAGATCTACCCGGTAGAAATCGGACTGGTCGGAGACGCCAGGACGGTGCTCCGCCAGTTGAACGAGCATCTTCAGGGCACGCGGGCCGATTCCGGCGACCTGCGAAGGCGCGAGAGCCATTTGCACCAGGCACGCCAGACCTGGCAGTCCGAGCTGACCGCCAGCCAGAACGACGACGGTGTGCCGATCCACCCTGCGCGCCTGTTGCGGGAGATCGCCAGAGTCGCAGCTGAAGACGCAATCTACGTCACCGACGTCGGGTGGAACAAGAATGGCGCCGGGCAACAGTTGCCGGTAAACCGCCCTCAGTCGTTCATCACGAGTGGCGGCATGGCCACGATGGGGTTCGCGCCGGCGGCTGCAATCGGGGCCAAGATCGGCCAGCCTGGAAGGCCCGTCATCGGACTGGTGGGCGATGGCGGTTTCCTGTCGGTGTGCGGCGCGCTGGCCACCGCCGTGGAGCTGGGTATCCCGGTGGTCTGGATCATCTTCAACAACTTCTGCTTCTCCACTATCAGGACCGTGGGCGTCACCTATTTCAAGAACAGCTACGGGACCGAGTTCACCACACCGGATGGCCAGCCCTACAATCCGGACTTTCCCCTCCTCGCCAAGGCATTCGGTCTCGAGTCGGCGCGGGTGGATCGACCGGCCGACTTGCCTGAAGCCCTGAAGGCGGCGTTCTCCGCGAATGGTCCGTACCTGCTGGAAGTGCGCACGCGCGGTGACGTGCCGATGCCCCGCACCGGCTACTGGGACATCGCAGACTTCCTGGCGCACGGGAACGAGTAGCTGTCTGCGGAAAAACGTATCGGCCTGAGGAGAACAGGCACATCCTCTCATCAAGATTGGAGCCGTCGATGTCCGTTCCGTCTGCCAAAGACGTTAGCTTCGAGCCGTGGTGTTCGGGCATCACCGATGCGAACGGCCAGCAGTTGCGCATTCGCGGCGAGACGGTGACCGACCTGATGCGCCACGCCAGCTTCTGCGACGTCGTCGGCCTTCTCCTGAAGGGGCGGCTGCCCGATGCAGGCGAACGACGGCTGATCGATACGATCCTGATCGCGATTGCCGATCACGGAGCAGGTGCGCCCTCAGCGGTGGCCGCTCGCGTGGTCGCGACCGGCAATCGCCAGGCTCCGGAGGCTGCAATCGCCGCTGGGATTCTGGCCATCGGCGACGCGCATGGAGGCGCCGGCCTGGCATGTTTCGGTCTCATTCAGGAATGGCTCAACCGGGCGCAGCGGGATGACATCCCCATCGAGGAACTGGCGGCGCTGGTTGTCGAGGAGGCACAACGGACGAAGACGAGGCTGCCGGGTTTTGGGCACCGCATGTACCGCGAGGATCCCCGCGCCGTCGCCTTGCTCCGCCTGGCTGACGACCTCGGCAAGGCTCGCGAGGGTGTCAGGCTCGTTCGTGCTGTCGAAACCGCGTTCTCGTCTTCCGACAAAGGCGTGCCGCTGAACGTCGACGGTGCGATTGCCGGCGTCCTGTTCGATCTGGAGTATCCGGCGCTCGCGGCGAAGCTCATTTTCATCATCGGTCGAACGGCCGGCCTGTCAGCCCACGTCATCGAGGAGTACAGCCGCGAACGCGCGATGCGCATCCGAATCCCGGTGACCTACGACGGTCCTCAATCGCCTACTGCAGAGTAAGCTCCGCTCCGCCCTGCCCCTTCCACCGGTTTGGCTGGCCATCGGACATGGCCTACCTCGCCAGTCGGACCTCTTGTATTGACATTATAACGTGCACTGATCCATAGTTTCCGGCACGTCAGCCCCTGCGCGCGTTTCAGATCGCGCGACAAGGCATCGAGGAGCCGCGACCCTAGGGGACGCTCGCGCCGCTTCGCGGCGTTTCCTGCATGGCGTGCCGCGGTCGGGCGGTAACGACTCGAGCGGTATTGGTTGGGAGGAACGTATGGGTCGACACAGTGTGTGGCTTGTCCTGGCATTGACGCTGCTACTCGCGCCCGGCGTGCATGGCCAGACAGTGACCGTTGCCCAGCTGTCGGGCACGCTCATGGATGAATCCGGCGCCGCGCTGCCCGGCGCTGAGGTGACAGTCACTCAAACCGACACCGGGATGACCCGGTTCGTGATCACGAACGAGAGGGGCGGGTTCGTCTTCACCGGCCTTCCGGTGGGTCCCTACAAGCTCTCCGCCAAAATGGACGGGTTCAGCGGTTTCGAACAGACAGGCATCGTGCTCTCTGTGGGGGATACGAGGTCTCTGAACGTCACGCTCAAGGTCGGCGCGCTGTCGGAAACGGTGAGCGTGACGGCGGACGCCAACCTGGTGGAGGCGCGCGACATCGGCGTCAGCAGGGTGGTCGAGCAGGAGCAGATCGTCAGCCTGCCGCTCAACGGCCGGGACGCCAACCAGCTCATTATTCTGGCGGGCGGCGCAGTCCAGGTCCCGGGGCTGACGGACAACCGACAGTATCCGAATGGTGTCTCCATCTCTGTAGCTGGCGGCACCGGAAACAGCACACAGTATCTGGTCGACGGCGGATCGAATAACGATCCCCAGAACAACACGGGGAATGCGATGCCGTTTCCCGACGCGCTTCAGGAGTTCAGCGTGGAGAGCGGCGTCCGCTCCGCCCGCTATGGCCAGTCGACTGGCGCGACGGTGAACGCGGTCACGCGATCCGGCACCAACAGCTTCCACGGGAGCGGCTTCGTGTTCGGGCGTCACCACACGTTCAACTCGATCCGCTACTTCGAGCGCACGGAAAACGGCGGGTTGGGACGTGATGATGGACTGAAGCGGGCGCAGTCGGGCGGCACGTTCGGTGGCCCGCTCATGAAGGACAGGCTCTTCTTCTTCGGCGGCGTGCAGGTCACGAATACGCGCATTGCCCCGCTGGCCAACGATCAGATCGTGCCGACCGACGAGGTCCGTCGCGGTGATTTTCGTCGCATCATGTCCGCGACGTGCCGCGGCGGTACCGCGCGGACGCTCGGCGCGCCGTTTGCGAACAATCAGATCGATCCGGCCCTCTATCACCCCATCTCACTCAAAATCATGGGGATGCTCCCGACGCCCGACGCGGCGACGGATCCCGATGGGTGCGGGCGTTACGTCCTGGCGATTCCCAACGACTTCGACGAGCAGCAGTACATCGGGCGGCTCGATTATCAGGGGGGCAGCAAGCACAGATTTTTCGGCCGCTACTTCTACACGAAGTACCTGCCACGCGCCGCTTTTCGACCCTGCGAATCCCAACCTGTTGATGGCCAGCGGCAACGGCGGCGGCAACGATGCCCGGATGTCGACGTTCGCCGGGGGCTGGGACTACATCATCTCGCCGAATCTGCTCAGCTCCACGCGCATTTCGTATCAGGATACGGCGACGCTCCGCCTGCAGACAGACGGCATCCCCACCTGGACCTCACTGGGCGTCAACACGTTCCAGTACACGCGGGGCAACGGCCAGGATTTCCTGCGCAACGGAACAGCGGGCTGGAGCTCGAACCAGCTCACCGGCGCGTTCTATGTCGCGACCCCGTCGCTCTCGCAGGACTTCGACTGGAACAAGGGTTCGCACAGCCTCTCGTTCGGCGGCAGCTGGACGCGGCCGCACTCGGATGGTGACGGCACGTTCCAGTCGAACGGCCAGTACACCTTCAGCGGTCTCATCACGAGCGGGACCGCCAACGCCAATGGCGGCCTGAACATGGCCGACTGGGTGCTCGGCCTGCCCTCGGCATTCAGCCAGGGCGGCAGTCAGATCAACGATCAGGTCCTTCACTCGGTCGGCGCTTACGTGGCCGACGTATGGCGCGTGAACAGCCGCCTGACGCTGAATTACGGCCTGCGATGGGAACCGTATTTCGCCGCAGTGGACCAGAACATGTTCGCGACGGCATTCGTCCGCGAACGCTTCGATCGGGGCATCAGGAGCATCACGTATCAGAACGCCCCTGTCGGCATGGTATTCCCGGGCGATCCGGACTTCCCCACGAGCGGGGCCAACAACAACAACGAGTTGAACCAATGGGCGCCGCGCCTTGGCGTCGTCTGGGATCCGAAGGGTGACACCCGGCAGACGATCCGGGCCGGAATCGGGCGCTTCTACGACGCGCCCAAGCTCTGGCAGTACGCCCATCACATGTTGAACCCGCCCTACGGTAATACCACCAACGCGCTTCCGCCCTCCTCGTGCCCGGTGCCGAATCGCAACGGCTGCGCGCTCAACTTCGCCGATCCGTGGGTGAACACCCCGGGCGGCGATCCGTTGAAGGCGATCAACTATCCGCACCAGGGCGAGTCGGTCACGCTGCCGCAAGGGAACGTGCAATTCCCGCTGCAGGGCGACTACGTGAGCATGCCGATCAACGTCACGCCGATGCAGGTCACGCAGTGGAATCTCGCGTACGAACGGCAGCTGCCTATGAGACTTCTCATGGACATCACCTACACGGGCAGCAATACGAACAACATCTGGCTCGGCTATCAGGAGAATCCCGCGATCTACATACCTGGCAACTGTCAGGCCGGCCAGTACGGCTTGACCGCGGCGGGTCCCTGCTCGAACACGAGCGCGGTCAACCTGCAGGCGCGGGCGCTGCTCACGTTGCTCAACCCGACCGAGGGCGCGAAATACCTCAACAACGGCGTCGCGCAAACCTACGACCAGGGCACGGGCAGCTATCACGGCGTGCGTTTCGGCCTGCAGAAACGCATGAGCAACGGCTGGTCGATGAACTCGAACTACACGCTCAGTGAGTGCATCAGTCAGGGCGAGCCGGGGACTGACATCGGGAATACCTTCCCCGTTCCGCTCATCGATCCCATCAGCGATCCGCAACCGGATCCAACGACGAACGAAGGCCCCTGCGCTGCAGACCGCCGGCACAACTTCAATCTGTCGGCAGTGTTCCTCACTCGTGGTTTCGGCGGCGGCTTCGTGAGAACACTGACCAAGGACTGGCAACTCGGACTGATCTACCAGGTCCGCAGCGGATCGGCGCTGACACCGTCGACCACAGGTAACACGGCGCTCACGGGTACGACGCAGCGCCCGATGATTGTGGAGGGCGTCGATCCAAACCTCTCCGAGGACGAACGCAGCTGGGTGAATCCGAGGGAGCTGCAGTGGTTCAACATGGCGGCCTTCGCGCAAAACCCGGCCGGCGTGTGGGGCAACGTGCCCAAGGGCTACCTGTGGGGACCTGGATACTGGGTCGTCGACCTTGCGTTCTCTCGCAACGTCCCGGTTGGGAACGGCCGGCGTATCGAGTTGAGGGTGGAAGCGTTCAACCTCTTCGACACCGTCAACTGGGCCAATCCCAACGTCACGCTCAACAGCAATACCCAGGGGCGCGTGACGAACACCAGCGGCGACCCGCGAATCATGCAGTTCGCCGTCAAGTACAACTTCTGAGATTGCCCGTTCGCACCGGACCGGGCGTCTGCCACGCGGCAGCGCCCGGTCTTTTCATTAGGGAGCAAACCGGTGGCGTCATCTGAAAGTGCGGTGGTCGCAGCTGTAGGACCCCGAACAACGAGCGGGGATAATGTGGCGATGGGACGATCCATCACCGAGGAGGAAAGTTCGTCGGCACGCGAGCTTCTCAACCGGGCGCGAGCCGCCATGGCGGCGGTGGACCACTACGACCAGGCGACCGTCGACCGTTTGTGCCGCGCGGTCGCATGGGCGACCGCCAACGACCAGACCTTTGCCAGGCTCACCCGGATGAGTGTGGACGAGAGCGGCATGGGGAGCGCAGAAGGGGTCCCCGCCCGGCGGTGGAAGATCCTGGGCATCCTGCGCGACGCGCTCCGCACCAGGAGCGTCGGCATCATCGAAGAGCTTCCCGACAAGGGCATCGTCAAGTACGCCAAGCCCGCCGGCGTGATTGCGGGGCTGCTGCCCGTGACCAACCCGCTCGTCACGATGGTCAACATGGCGATCAATTCGATCAAGTGCAAGGACGCCGTCATCTTCTCTCCGCATCCACTGAGCAAGCGGAGTGCCCGTGAAATCGCTCGGGTGCTTCGCGCCGCCTTGAAGAAGCAGGGTGCCGCGGAGGACCTGATCCTGTGCCTGGAGAAACCGAGCATCCCTCTGGCGCAGGAGCTGATGTCCATGTGCGATCTGACCATCGCGACCGGGGGTACCGCGATGGTCAAGGCGGCGTACAGCTCGGGCAAGCCCGCGTACGGCGTCGGAGCCGGCAACGCGACGGTCCTCATCGACGAGACCGCCGACCTGCCCGACGCCGCCCGGAACACCCGGATCAGCAAGACCCAGAACCACGGGTCAGGCTGCTCATGCGACGGCAACCTCCTGGTCGAGGCGACAGTGTACGACGCGTTTCTCGAACAGCTGCAGACCGAAGGCGGCCACCTCGCCACCTGTGAAGAGAAGCGCAAGCTGGAGGCGGTGATGTGGGATGCCGAGGGACGCCGCACGCTCGACACGGTGGCTCGCGCCGCCAGCGTGGTGGCCGAGAAAGCCGGATTTCAACTCCCCGCCGGCAAGTCGTTCATCATCGTGAAGGAAGACAAGATCGGCAAGGCCCACCGCTTCTCGGGCGAGAAGCTGGCCCCGGTGCTCTCCATCTACAAATACAGCGGTTTCGTAATGGCTCTGAACGATGGTCTCGGAGATCTTCGAGGTGGGAGGCAAGGGCCACTCGGTCGGCATCGCCTCGTTCGACGATGACCACATCCACCGGCTCGCATCCATGGCGCCGGTGAGCCGCATCATGGTGCGGCAGCCCAACGTGAGCGGAAACGCGGGGTCCTTCACCAACGGCATGCCGCAGACCGCGAGCCTGGGATGCGGGACGTGGGGCGGCAACATCACCAGTGAGAACATCAGCGTCAAGCACTACATGAACACGACCTGGGTGAGCCGGCCCATTGCCGAAGACAGACCGAGCGAGCAGGAGCTGCTCGGCGAGTTCTACAACTCCGAGATCTTCTAAGGGCCTGTATCCGCTGAAGCAGTACTGCCAAATCAGTTGCTAGACCGTGATCGGCCGGCCGTGACAACGGAACGGCCGGTCCCGATTTGAGGAGATAGAGTCAACTGGACAGCCCTACTGCGGCAGCCTGGCCTGCTGCAGCGTCGGCGAGCACAGGTGCACCGTCAGGAGCGCGAGCGGATACAGCATGCCCGCGACCACGAATATCGGCGTGTAGTACCCGGGGTGCAGGTTCAGATACTGCCCGGTGAACTCCGCCGTCAGGATGCTCACGACGCTCGCCATGGCGGCGCCGATTCCGGCCACCGTCGCCGTCGCCCGACTCGGGAAGAGGTCCGTCGGAAGCGTCCAGACCATCGCCGACCATGCCTGATGCACGCCGCACGCAATGGCGATGAGGACGATCGCCAGCACCGGGTCCCGCATCAGCCCGGCGGTGATGATCATCGGCGAGGCGATGACGGTCAGCGCGGTCATCGTGACCTTCCGTGCGGCATTGAGGCTCCAGCCGCGCTTCACGAGCGCCGAGGACACGTAGCCGGCAGTGAGCGACCCGATATCGGCGCAGATGTACACCGCCGTCAGGTAGGGGACGACGGCAACGCCGCGAATCCCGTGACTCTCCGCAAGAAACTTCGGCAGCCAGAACATCAGGAACCAGAAGACGGGATCGATGAGCGACTTCGACAGGCCGTAGGCCCACGTCTCGCGATAGCTGAGAAGCGAGGCCCAGGGCACCCTGTTGGCAGTCGTCGTCTCGACCTCGGTCGGCACGAGGGCCCGCTCCTCGTCGGTCAGCCACGGATGGTCTTGCGGCTTGTCGTAGAACGCGAGCCACGCCATGAGCCAGAGGAAGCCCAGGAGCCCCGTGAGGACGAACGTCCACTGCCAGCCAACGGATGCGGCGAGCGGTGGAACGGTGAGCGACGCGACGATGGCGCCGGCGCCAACGCCGCTGATGAAGATGCCCGTCGCGAAGGCGCGCTCCGAGGGACCGAACCACTCTGACACGGCCTTCGCCGCCGCCGGAAAATTCGCGGCCTCCGTCAGGGCGAGAAAGAATCGCGCGACGCCAAAGCCGAACGCCGATCGTGCCAGAGCATGCGCCATCTCGACCGCCGACCAGGCCGTGACGGCCAGCGAGAAGGAGAGCTTGGTCCCGATCCGGTCGATGATGCGGCCGGACACGAGCATCATGACTGCATACGCCACTTGGAAGGCGATGACGATGCGTCCGTACTCGAGCTCCGACCAGCCTATCTCGCGCTGCAGGTCTGGCGCGAGGATGCTGAAGACCTGCCGGTCGAGGTAGTTGATGATCGTGGCCAGACAGACGAGTCCGCAGATGTACCACCGAAGATGCCGAATCTTCAGACCGTGCGGGGAACGCCCGGCGCGCTCGCGAAGAGCACCGGGGACGCTGCCGGATGTTTCGGGACGACGAGTGTGATGCATGACCGGTGCAACCCCGCTGACGAGCGTAGGCAAGCCGATCATTCTTGTCAATACATGTATTAGCTAGGCCACGACGAATGCCGAGCCTATCGGTTCGTGACTGTCAGGCGTCTTTGCGTTGCACCCCTTCTGTCGGGGGCCCTCACTTTAAATACTTGTATTGATAACAATACGTATTGGCGTAGAAGCCGGCTCCAGCCAAGTTACGGGTTCCGGAAGCCGCTGACACGGGCCGCTGGCGCAGTGGTCAACGAGCTTTCGGTGGGCAGTCCGTAAATGACGGGTTGTTGGGCGCGTCGAGCGGATGCAGGCCACCCGCCTTGCGCGAGGGGTCCACGACGGCCAACCGTTTGCTGACGAACGTCACCTCGAACGCCCAGGTCGGGAACGGTTCCAGGCCTTCGACGCAACTCGCGTTGTTGAAGTGAACATGCCCGACTTCAAAGAACTGCTTCAGCCGCTCTACGACGCGGAGGTACTTCTGGTCCTGGACCCAGTGGAACTGCTCGTCCATCAGCCAGTGAAACTCCACTGCCATCTGATCGATCCGTCCCAGGACCTCGTCAGGTACCGATAGCAGCGAGTCCCACTCCGCTCCCTCGACGTCGATCTTCAGCACGATGCGCTTCGAACCGTCGCCGTTCTTCGCCAACTGGTTCGCTATCGTGTCGAAGGCCCGCCCTTCGAGCGTCTCGGTCTTGTCCCCCACACATTCCGCATGAAACACGGTCGCGCCCGTCGAACATGCCGGCTCGGTGGTGTTGAAGCAGTCGTATTGATGCACCGGGAAGTGCAGAGTGGTCGAGATGTCGCAGCCCCACTTGTCGTAACCGGAGATGCCGTACCAGTACCCGGACTGGGCTCCACCGAGCAGGTTGCCGCACATCAGGTACCCACCATCGTTGCTCTCGCCAAATCTCTGCAACTGGCAGTTCATGAGCGCGACCGGCTGCAGCATTTGAAACAACGCCTGTCGCTGCAGCGCCACCGCGGCCCTGGCTTGACGACCTCTGTACACCTTCACCTGATTTCGGGCGACCGCGCCGAGAATCGCGACGGTCACCGTGGCGCCTGCAGCGATCAGCCAGACTCTGCGTCGGGTCACGGTTTCTCCGGTTGCACGTCCAAGACGTTCCTCACAGCTGAACCGCGACGACGCGAAAGCCAATGTGGTCGGAGCTGCGTTCAGGTTCGTAGCGCAAACGGAATGCGGACCGGCACGTCCAGCCTTCCTCGATCCAGGCGCCCCCGCGCCGAACGCGAGAGTACGTCCCGTCACGATTGGGCGTCCCTTTGACGTCGTACAGATCAGGATCGCTACCGCCAGGCAGGCGCGGGTGATACCAGTCGCGGCACCACTCGAAGATGTTGCCGTGCATGTCGTGGATCCCCCAGGCATTGGCGGCGTAGCTGCCGACTCTCGCGGAGCGGCCCACCGCGGGACCGTTCCGGCCCCCATTGAATGGCTCACCCTTGAAGTTCGCCTGATGGCGGCCCAGTTGGTCGCCGAATGACGTGGCGGTGACCGTCCCGGCGCGGCAGGCGTACTCCCACTGCGCTTCGGTCGGAAGCCGGAACTCCCAGCCCTTCGCCAGGGCACCTGAGCGCAGCGCGTGTTCCGTCAGTTTCCTGCAGAAAGTCTCGGCGTCACTGAAATTGACCCAATAGACCGGGAGATCGTCGCCCTCGCCAAATTCGGCGGTCGGTCTTTTCCCGGGGAACTCTCCGACCACACGGTTCCATTGACCCTGGGTCACCTCGAACTTCGCGACCCAGAAACCTTTCGTGAGCGTCACGGCGACCTGTGCTTCGTCACCGCGATGGTTCGTCTCTCCTGCCGGGCTTCCCATGACGAACTGCCCTGGCGGACACCAGCAGAGGCGCACGGCGTCGACTTCGCGTTCCTCGCCTGGCTTGGCGCCAGTGAACCGGCGCGGCTGGGGCAGACCGTCGCGAACAAAGACGATGCCGCTCGCGACGGTGATGTCTCTCAGGAATCTTCGACGGTTCGGCATGCTACCGCTTGAGCGCCGCTTCCCAGTTCAGGACGACGGTGATTGGCGCCTGCGTGACTTGTACGGGCGGCATCGAGATGAGGAATTGCTTGGCGTCTCCGGTCACGGCCAGGGGCACAGATGGCGTCGCGAAGAGCAGTTTCGGGATGCCGGCCGCGAATGCCGTGGGCGTTGGCGTCACCTCGACGGCCATCACCGCGCCGGGGAGCGCCGATCGGAAGATCACCTCTCGTCCGTCTTCCCGCCAGACTGGCGTGCTCCCGCCCTCCCTGGAGACTTGCCATTTGCCTCCGGCCAACGAGGGCGCGGCACCGGGTGGTGTAAACGGGCGGACGTACACTTCGCTGCGTCCCGACTCGTTCGACGTATACGCGACCCAGCGGCCGTCTGGCGAAAACCTGCCCTGGGACTCGCTGTACTGCGTCCGGAGAAAGGGAACGGTCTGACGGCTGCCCTGCGTCGGCAGAATCCAGATGTCCTCGAACGTGTTGGCCCCCACAGTCGTGACGAGCAGAAACTGTCCGTCACCAGACCAACTGGTGGGATCCCTGTTGCTGGCCTCCTCGACCGGCACTCCTAGCAGAAGTGACGGTTCGCCTGTGCCGTCCGACGGCTTCTGAAACAGGTCCGATCCGGAGCGGAACGCGATGCTGCTTGCCGTCCGGCGACCAAATCGGGAATCCTCCCAACTTCCCTTCCGACGTCAACCGGGTGCTGACTCCTCGACTCAGGTCCATCACCCACAGGTCGCCGCCGATTGAATGCGGGGCGTCACGGTAGGCCGCGCGCGTGCCATCGGGAGACAACGCGAGTTGTTCGTGCGCTCCCGGAGCGCCGACCGTGCTGAGGAGCTTCCCGTCGCGGTTGAACCATGTCAGTTGTTGGCTTCCTGGGCTGCCCGCCAGGCCGATACGCGAGCCGTCCATTGCCCGACGCCGAAAACACCGGGTACTGATTGACAGTCGCGACCCGATCGATGGCCACGGCCTCGCCCGAGAAGGTGAGCGTGTGCTCGTCGAATGGCTGGGCCATCATCGTTCCCTCGCGGACGAAGAGCACGTGACCCGTGCCGAGGCTCGAGGTGCTCACGTAGGCGGCGCCAGCGTCGGTCACCAACACCGGCGTCGCCGGCTGGCCCTCGGGCTTCTCGTCCAACGATCCGGCGAAGATGCCGCGAATGGGACCGCGTCGGAAATAGAGGAAGTGCCGCCCATCTGGCAGGAACGAGGGAAAGCTCGAGAACCCGCCTTCGGGCGACGTCAGGAGAGTCGCCGCCCCGCCCGACTCGGCGACCCGATTGAGACCACCGACTCCGCGGCTGCCAAAGACAATGATGCCCTCCCGGCTCCAGGCCCCGGAGCCGACCGGATTGGCGACTTCGCACAACGTCTGCGGCGGTCCTCCGTCGACAGCGATCTTCTTGAGTTGATTGCGGAGACCGAACGCGATGTACCGGCTGTCGGGCGACCAGAAGGCGCTTTGCGCCCCGTCCGTGCCCGCCAGCATCCGTGGTTCGGTGCGCGTCAGATCGCGGACCCAGAGGCGAATGATCCCGTCCCCACCGACTGCGGTAAACGCCAGCTGCCGGCCGTTCGGGGCCAGCGCCACATAAGTCTCGAACGCTGTGCTCGAGGGCGGCGCTATCTGGAAACGGACCGGCTCGGGCGTCGCGGCCGGTGGCGGCCGACTGGCCCAGACGAATGCGCCTACCGCTCCGAGGAGCGCCACGACCGCCGCGCCCTGCCACAGCCGCAACGACCGCATGGTGGCCTTCGCCTGTCCCGGCCGATCCCGGTCGGCGGCATCGAGCGTGATCCAGTCGAGCGCGTGTTTGACATCGCGCACCGACTGCCATCGCTTGTCCGGGTCTTTCTCCAGGCAGGTCCGCACTACCCGGTCGAGGCCTTTCGGCGTCAGTGGACGCAGCTCGCTCATCGGCCGCGGCTGGTCCTTGAGAATCGACGCCATCACGCTCGCCGGACTGGCGCCGTCGAAGACCCGCTTCCCGGTGACGAGCTCGTAGAGCACGAGGCCGAACGCGAAGACGTCGCTGCGCGCGTCGGCCGTCTTTCCCTCGACCTGCTCCGGCGACATGTACTGCAATGTGCCGAGGATCGTTCCGGCGCCGGTGGAGGGGCCGCCAATCGTCGTCAGGTTCGCCGACAGCTCCTCCGCAGCCTTCGCCAGTCCGAAATCGAGGAGCTTGACGCCGCTCTTGCCGACGAGGATGTTCGCCGGCTTCAAGTCCCGATGCACGATGCCGCTGCGGTGCGCGGCGTCGACGGCATCGAGGATCTGCCGCGCGAGCACCAGCGCGTCATCGAGCTCGACAGGGCCTTCGAGCGGCTTTCCTTCGACGTACTCCATGACCAGGTAGTCCGGCCCGACGTCGTAGAGCGAGCAGACATGAGGATGGTTCAAGCCGGCGATCGCGTGCGCCTCGCGCTCGAAGCGTTCGCTGAAGGGCGCCAGGACCTTCTTGATGGCGACGATGCGGTCGAGTCGGATGTCGCGAGCCTTGTAGACCTCGCCCATGCCGCCGGCGCCGATCGGCGTGATGATTTCGTAGGGACCGAGCCTGGTGCCAGGAGACAGGGACATTGAGGGGCGTGGGCATCATACCGTTTTCTTCGCGAAGACCTTCCAGGCGCGCGCCCTGGACTCGAGTTTGCGGCAGGAGCTGAACCACGAGCCGACTTATCCGTAAGGCGACTTCGGCTGGCCGACCATCCTCTGCGTCTCACTCGTCACAGGAGACCAACCTATTCTGAATGGTTCTCCTAATCTCCTGAACTCCTGCAGGACGGCGCGGGCGACTACTTCGTGGCGCCGGCGGCGCGCAGCATCTCGACGATCCGCGCGTGCCCTCGCCGCGTCGCCCAGGCGAGCGGCGTCGCCCACGGCTCGTCGTCCGGGAGGCTGGTGGGCGCGCCGCGCGCGAGCAGGAGCTCGACCATGTCGGGCAGGTCGTTGCGGGCGGCCCAGGCCAGCGGCGTCGAGCGGTATTCCTCGTCCCTGGCGGAGATGTCGGCCCCGGCGTCGAGCAGGATGGCCGCGCACTCGAGCGCGTGCGGGCGCGGCGCGCCCGCGGCCGTCGCGCCCGCACAGGTCGTGCAGCGGCGTCGCGCGCTGCCAGTTCGGCAGGTCGGGGTCCATGCCGCTCGCCAGCAGCAGCCGGAGGATCTCGGGGTTCTCCAGCAGGTACGAGCGGCACGCGGTCAGCACGGGCGGCACGCGCGCCCCGGCGTCCAGCAGCCGCACCACCAGGTCGCGCTTGCCGCGCGTGGCGGCCGCGGTGAACACGCCGCCGCAGCCGGCGTCCGCCGCGCGCGGATCGGCCGTGACCACGCGCGCACGACCTCGTCGTCCTCGTCCAGCCAGACGAGGTCGTAGCAGTCGAGCGTGCCGCCGCGCGACAACAGCAGTGCGCGCAGCTCGGGCGTCTTCGCCGCCCAGGTCGCGTTGCCCGACGAATCGACGTATGCGTTCGGATCGGCGCCGTGGTCGAGCAGCAGCTCGACCAGCGCGCGGTTGCCGGCGCGCGGCCGCGGAGTGCAGCGCGGACCCGCGCGGCGCGTCGGCGCCTTCGGGCCAGTTCGGGATCCGCGCCGCGCTCGAGCAGCAGCCGGACGATCGCGTCGTGGCCGAACTCGACGGCCGCGCGACAGCGGGCGCTTGCCGCACGGCCGCGCCTCGCGGATGCGCGCCGGGATCCTCGTCGAGCAGGCGCGGTCACGCGAGCGAGGTCGCCCAGCGCCGCCGCGATGGTCAGGTCGTGCGTCGGCGCCGCGCGCGAGCAGCAGCCGCGCGGTCTCGACGTCGCCGCGGCCGTGCCAGAACAGCGCCAGGTCGATCGGCTGGAAGTCGACCGGCGGCGTAGCCGGCGTCATCGCCCGGGCCCGACGCCGTGCCGCGCATGGATGTCGGCGCCGCGATCGAGCAGCAGCTCGATCGCCTCGTGCGCCGACGCCAGCACCGCGCGATGCAGCGGCGTCCCGCCCTTGCGATCGCCGCGGTGGACCAGCTGCGGCTCGGCATCGAGCAGCTGCGCGCACGGCGCCACGTCGTTGGCGTCGGCGGCCGCGTGGATGGCGTGATCCGCGGCCGTCGCTCGGCCGGCGCCGTCCGCCCCGATCGACCGCGCAGCGCCTCGAGCAGCCGGGCGACCGCCTCGTGGCCGCGGTCGCGCGCGACGGTGGCCAGGCGTCTCGCCGTCCGGACCCGGACGGCGTCGGCATCCGCGCCGGCGTCGAGCAGGACCTGCACCGCCTCGAGGTGCCCTTCGCGCACGGCGAAGCGCAGCGGCTCGCCGTAGCGCGCCAGCTTCGGATCGCGCGCGAGCAGCGGCGCAGCGCCGCGGCGTCGCCGGTGCGCGCGGCGACGGATGGCGTCCCAGACGTCGCAGCCGCGGCTGGACCACGGCCCGTACGGCCGCTCCGAGGCGAGCTCGTCGGGCTGATCAGCTCGGCGGCCTCGCGCGGGCACGCCGCGTGGCGGCCAAGTCTCGCTTGAGCGCGGTCCAGCCGGGCAGGCCGTGCTCACGCGCGAGCGCGTGCTGCACGTCGCGCAGGCTCGGCGTCGGCGGGCGCCGCGGGATAGCGACCCGCTCGCAGGCGCGCGCGCGCCTGCTCGTCGCCCGCGCGCAGGGCCTTGAGCCAGCGCTTCGCTTCCTTCTTGAGATTGTCGAGGGTGCGCGGACGAGACGGACTGTCGGCTCATGGAGACCTTCCTTCCGTTGATGCCTGGCGTCCGCTGAGACAGGCCGGAAGAAGGTTCGACGTCGTGGTCGAACCGGAAAGGGGTGGGAGTCGATCTCCCTTGCCGCGGACAGGAGGCGCCCCGGGAGCGCGCTGCCCAAATGTTCGGGGAAGCGCGACGTGACTGTCAAGTCACGTCGACTTCGAGGCAGCGTTTTCAGTCCCTTGTATCGGATCCACGTCATTGCCACCCGGATACCACCGAGAACGCGGATCCGTGTCTTGTCGAGCTCTGCTCGAAGCCGCCCGAGCTGTTGTCCATGGCTTCCAAGTGCTGACCCAGAACCCAGAGAAGTAACTTCGGGCGTTCGTCGCCGTGGTTGACGCCGCAGCGTCATACCGGAAAGGAGCACAGGGGTCGCGCGATACCATGGCCACGCCGATGCCGAATCGTCTTCTCACGGTTCCCTCCTCTACTTGTACCGTGTTCCACGTTTGACGACGATGTCGACGCGCTGCAGGAGGGCGATGTGGCGAAGGACATCGCCCCGGACGGCAATCACGTCCGCATACTTGCCCGGCGAGACGGTCCCGACGTCCCCATCGACCTTCATCGCCACCGACGGCCAGTAGGTCGCCGCTCGAATGGCGATCATCGGATCGACGCCGAGGATGTTCACCCATGCGTCGAGCTCGCGCCACGTCGATTGGCTATGGAACTTCATCGGGATGCCGCTGTCGGTTCCGATGAGCATGACGACGCCGGCCTCGCTCAGCTGCCTGAACTTCCGCGCCAGCGTCGGCCGTCGAGCGGGCGTGAGCTGAAAGTACGGCAGACGGTCCGGGTGCTGGATGGATTTGCGGATGTCAGCGACAATCTCCGGCGTGAGCCCCTCGTGCCACGAGGTATCGTCGAGCGCCTCGAGGATTGTCCCGCAGGTACTCGTAGTTGAGCAGGCCTTCGATCGTCGGCGTCCAGAAGAGCGGGCCGAGGCTCATCTTCGCCGTTCGCTCGCGGATGGCGTCGATGACGTCCTGCGGGATACTCGGGCGCGCTGGCGAGGCCCGTGTGCTCGAAGCAATCCACGCCGGCCCCAAGCCCGCGGCGAATCTCCTCGGGCCGATGGGCGTGGGCAACAACGGGCAGACCGCGCTGGTGCGCCTCCCCCACCACGGCGGAAAGTTCGTCCAGCGTCATCTGATCCTGGTCGATCAGCTTGATGACGTTGACCCCCGCGTCGGCGAGTCGCCTGACCTTCGCCCGGGCGTCGTCGGCGCCCGACACGCCCCACCGGAAAGCTTCGGTTCCCGGGTACGGCGCCTTCTGAATGAACGGGCCCGACACGTACACGGTGGCGCCCGGAATCCGGCCGGAGTTGATGCGATTGCGAACGGCGATGCTGGCCTCGAGTGGTCCTCCGAGATCACGCGCACTCGTGACGCCCGCCAGAAGCAGCTGCTTTGCCGACGCCGGCATGATGACCGGCTCGAACTGCGCCGGATACGTCTTGTCCCAGTGGGCGTAGTCGCTGTGCCCGTTGATCATGAGGTGGACGTGCATGTCCCAGAGTCCCGGCAGGACCGACATCCCCTCGGTTGAGATCACCTCGGCGCCCGCCGGCACTGCGAGCGCCCCGACTTGACCAACCGCGGAGATGCGCTCGCCCTCGATGAGGACAACGCTGTTGCGAATCGGCCTGCCGCCGAAGCCATCGACGAGCGTCCCGCCGACGAGCGCTTTCACCGTCGAGGTGCGCTGGGACGGCGCCGACGCCACGTGGCTGGTGGCGAAAGCACCGATTGCCAGCGCCGCAGCCAGCCGGGTCAGCGGTGGCAGCATCCACAGCGAACGAACGCGAATGTCAGACATGTCCGCGTGCCCGGGTCAGTGAGTCAACATGTACACGAGGACGTTGATGCCGACGGCGTAGCCGGGCGGGGAGAACTGATAGAAGTATCCGGGATCTTCTCCTTCGCGCTCCCACGAATCGCCGAGATCGGTATTGTGCGTCATCAACACCATGATCCGGCCGCGCGCGTCGCTGATGGCGCGTGTGTGGACCTCGATGCTGTCCGCGCCACGCTCCGATGTCTCTGTGCCGCCTGACGCGCGCCAGAACTGGATGTTCGTGACCTGCGGCACGCGTGCCACGGATGCGAAGGTGTGGAAGATCGGATGGGTCGGAGGCAGATCGACGATGGGGTACTTGTTGAGGTCAAGGACTCTGCCGATTTGACTGACCCATTGCTCCCACGCGTCGGTGCCCCAGAAATCATCGACCCACAAGAATCCCCCTTTGAGGAGGTACTCGCGCAGCCGCGCAGCCTCCGCGCCACTGATGCCCATCGTGCCAACATCCGAGGCCACGATCATCGGACACTGGAACAGGGCCGCGTCGGTCAGCCTCACGACCCAGGGGTACGGATTGTGGTTCGCGTCCCAGCTGACGTGGATCTTCGTCAGTTCCGACGCGCGGATCATCAGGTTGACGGCCGCATAGGGATAGTCGGTGAGCCAGCCGATGCCCCATTGCTCGCGCCGCACCTGCGTGTACATCAGCTTGCAGATCGTGAGGCCGTCATCGGCAAAGTCCTCGGGCGGGAATTGCGGTGGGAAGCTGCCCTCGCGGAACGAGCGCTGCCCATATTCCCGCTGCGCGTGGGCGGCGGAGACCAGCGCGATCGCGCACACCATCACGACGAGCGCGACGCGCGCGGGCGGACGGCGCACGGACGTCATAGGAGAGCAGTGTAAGTCAATTCGGCCTCGCGGCGGCCCGCGGTTGCCACTGCGCGACCCATCGAACTTCGATCGCGAGAACCGGAGCCAGACGGACGAGCGGCGATATCATCCACATCGAACAAGCTCGAGTGTCAGACATCCAAGTCCCCTCCGGGTCGGTTTGTTGTAGCCTTACCCATCAGCCATCAGCTTATCAGCCAGAAACCGCATGGTCCTGTCCGTCGGTGCTCGACTCGGCTCGTATGAGATCCTGTCAGCCCTTGGCGCCGGGGCCATGGGTGAAGTCTATCGCGCGCGCGATACGAACCTGGGCCGTGACGTCGCGATCAAGGTCCTGCCGGCAGCGTTCGCGAACGATCCCGATCGGCTTGCGCGATCGGCGCGTGAGGCGCGGCTGCTCGCGGCCCTGAACCATCCGCACATCGCGACGATTCACGGACTCGAAGCGGCCGACGGCGTACGCGCGATCGTCATGGAGCTCGTGGAAGGGCCGACGCTTGGCGAGATGCTGCAGGAGGCGCGACACCAGGGCAGGACGGGCCTGCCGCTACCCGACGCGCTGAGAGTCGGCGGGCAGATTGCCGAAGCACTCGAATCGGCCCACGCGAAAGGCATCGTTCACCGCGACCTGAAGCCGGCCAACATCAAGCTCACGCACGACGGCAACGTCAAGGTGCTCGACTTCGGCCTGGCGAAGGCATTCGCGAGCGACGCCGCGGGTGGAGACCTGTCGGTTCTGCCGACGATCACGGCCAGTGAACTGCACGGTTCAGTCATCGGTACGCCCGCCTACATGAGCCCGGAACAGGCTCGCGGGCAGACCGTCGACAAGCGAACAGACATCTGGGCGTTCGGGTGCGTGCTGTACGAGATCCTGGCAGGGCGTCGTGCGTTTCATGGCGAGACGATCTCCGACACCATCGCGGTGATCCTTGAACGCGACCCGGAGTGGAATCTGCTGCCGGCGGACACGCCGCCGGCCATCCGGCGGCTGCTGCGGCGGTGCCTGGACAAGGACGCGAAGCGCCGGTTGCGGGACATCGGTGACGCGCGGCTCGAGATCCATGACGGCCAGAGCGGCGGCCCGGAGCACGATGAAAGTCCGGCCCGACCAAGCGCGGGACTCAACAAGAGGCTGGTGTGGGCATTGGCCCTTGCGCTGCCTGTGGTGGTCGCCGCCGCTCTGGCAGGCATCTGGATCTTCCGGCCCGCACCATCGGCTCGCGAATTGCGGCTCGAAATCAGCGCGCCTCCGACAAGGGATGCATCTCTCGCAATCTCACCCGACGGCCTGAAGGTCATCTTCTCCGGCAGGTCCGCGGGTCAGTCGCGGCTGTGGCTGCGATCGCTCGATTCTTCGGAGGCACGGCCGCTGCCCGGCACCGAACGGGCAGCTTCGCCCTTCTGGTCGCCCGACGGCCGATCCATCGGCTTTTTCGCCGATGACAAGCTCAAGCAGATTGAGATCGACGACGCGTCCGTGAGAATTCTGGCGGCCGTTGCGCCGGTGCCGCTCGGAGGCGCCTGGAACACCGACGGCACCATCCTCTTTTCGGCGAGCCCCGGCAGACCAATTCTCCGAACGTCCGCCGGTGGCGGGGAAGCCTCGCCAGCCACGCGATTCGAGTCGCCGCAGCACAGAAGCCACTCGTACCCGGCGTTCCTGCCGGACGGCCGGCATTTTCTCTTCTTCGTGACCGGCAGCCCCGAGGCCAGCGGCGTCCATGTCGGTCAGCTCGACGGACCGGACACGAAGCGCCTGGTCGCTGCGGATGCGCCAGCCGCGTACAGCGCCACCGGGCACCTGCTCTTCGTCCGCGAGGGACGGTTGCTGGCGCAGCAGTTCGATCCGGATCGGCGGGAACTGAGAGGAGACCCGATTCCGATAGCGACTCAGCTGACGGGGAGCACGTCGGTATCCGCATCTGCCGCGGGGCCTATCGTGTATCGCGCGACAACGGCCGACAGTGGCCAGCGTCAGCTTGTCTGGGTGGATCGCTTGGGAAAGGAAACCGCCAAGGTCGTGTATCCGGGCGCGACGTCTCTCGGTCCGTCGCTGTCGCGCGACGGCCGGCGCGTCGCAGTGTTTCGCCATCTGAGCGGCAACACGGACATCTGGGAGTACGACACAACCAGCCGCGCCTGGGACCGGCTAACGGTCGACGCCGGCGATGACATCTTCCCGCTCTGGTCGCCAGATGACAGGCACATCGTGTTCGGTTCCCGGCGCGGCGATATGGACTTGTATCGGAAGGCTCTGGGCACCCCGCCCGGGAGTGGCGAAGAGTTGCTGCTCTCCACGCCCGAACCGAAGTTTCCAATGGATTGGTCGCGCGATGGCCGGTTCCTGCTCTATGACGCCCTCCATCCGAAGGGGGGCATGGACATGTGGGCGCTGCCGCTCGACGGCGACCGAAAACCACGCGAGGTCGTACAGACCGAGTTCGACGAACAGCTGGGACAGTTCTCGCCTGACGGAAAGTGGATCGCCTATCAATCGAACAGGACCGGTCGCTTCGAGATATACGTCCGCCGGTTTCCTGGTCCTGGACGTGACTCTCCTGTCTCCACCGAGGGCGGCGCACAGGTGCGCTGGCACCCCAACGGCAATGAACTGTTCTATATCGCGGCAGATGACCGGCTGATGGCGTCACCCATCCGCTTCCCGGCGGACGGCGAGACGGCCGAACCGGGTCGGCCGTCTCGCCCTGTTTGCCACGACGGTGGGCAGCACAGCCCTCAACACCAACCGCCAGCAATACTCCGTTTCCCCGAACGGCCAGTCGTTCGTGATGAACTCGGTGCTCGACGACAACAACGCGTCGCCGATCACCGTCATCCTCAATTGGAAGCCGAAACGCTAGACCACCCGACGGATGGAGGTGGCGCCAGCCGCCGGTCTGGCGTCCGACGCGCCGGTGATGTAGCGTAGCGCCCATGCGGATCTGGAGCATCTGTCTCGCCCTCACCTTCGCGCTTCTGCCCCTGCGATCGGGCCTCGCACAGGCGCCGGCTCGAAACGTCGTCGTCATCACGATGGACGGGCTGCGGTGGCAGGAGATGTTCACGGGCGCCGATCGCGACTACTTCAAGCAGGAGAAGAGCGGCGAGCCCGGCGCGTCCGAGAAGCGCTTCTGGCGGCCGGCGCCGGAAGAGCGTCGTGCGGCGCTGATGCCGTTCATGTGGGGCACCATCGCCGCGACAAGGGCAGATCTTCGGCGATCCGGCGAAGGCGAGCCGCGCCCATCTGACAAACGGCCTGTGGTTCTCGTACCCCGGCTACAACGAGATGTTCGCCGGCGTCGCCGACCCGCGCATCGACAGCAACGACAAGGTGCCCAACCCGAACGTCACCGTGCTCGAGTGGCTCAACGCGCCGTCCGGGCTTCCAGGGTCGTGTGGCGGCGTTCGGATCGTGGGACGTCCTGCCCTTCATCCTGAACACCGGCCGCAGCCGCATTCCGGTCGGCAGCGGGTTCACCCCCGTGCCGACGCCGAAGACCGAGCGCGAGCGCGCGATCAACGAGCTCGCGGCGGATCTGCCGGCGCTACTGGGATTACGGTCCTTTCGACGCGCCGATCGTCTACGCGGCGCTCGAAACGCTCGCGCACCGAGAAACCGCGCGTGCTCTACATCATGCTCGGCGAAGGAGACGAGTGGGCGCACGGCGGCAGCTACGACTTGTACCTGGATGCGACGTCCGCGTCCGATCGCTTCATCGCCGCATCTGGGACACGCTGCAGTCGATGCCCGAATACGCCAGATCAGACGACGCTGCTCGTCACGACGGATCACGGCCGCGGCGCGACGACGAGCCGACTGGAACGATCACGGCCGCAAGGTGCCGGCCGCGGAATCGACATGGATGGCGGCGCTCGGGCCCGGGCGTGCCGCCGCTCGGCGTGCGGGCAGTCGACGACCGTGACGACCTCGCAGCTGGCCGCAACCATCGCCGCGGTGGTTGGTGAAGACTTCCGTCGTGCCGCCCCGGCGGCTGCGCCACGGCTGCCCCTGGACCGGTGATCCCGCCCGCGCCTGTCCGCGGCCCTACAGATCTTCCAGACGCGTCTGCGCGTCGCCGAAGCGGTCGAGCTTCACACCCATGCGGTCCATCAGCGACAGGTGGAGGCTGCACGCCTTGCGGTTGGTCGTCGCCCTTGTCGAGGTAATCGAGGACGCGCCCGGGCTTGAGCGTCCCGCCGCCCTTGCCGGTGAGCAGGAACGGCAGCTGGTTGGCGCCGTGGGCGTCCCCGTCGAACAGGCTCGACGTCAGCATCAGGATCGAGTTGTCGAGCAAGGTGCCGTCGCCTTCCTGGATTTCCTTCATGCGCTTCGTGAGGTAGGCGAACTGCGCGATGTGGAACTGGTTGGTCTTGAGGTACATCGCTTCCTTGTCGGCGGCTCGGCCGTTGTGCGTGAGGTCGAGGTGCAGCGCACCCTGCACGCCTTCGAGGAACTTGAAGTTCATCTGCGACAGGTCGTTGTTGAGCATCAGCGTCGCGACGCGCGTCTTGTCCATCTGGAACGCCAGCACGACCAGGTCGAGCATGAGCTTCATGTGATCGGGAACGTTCTGCGGCAGCTCGTTCGCCGGACGCGGCATGTCGGGTTGCGGTCAGCGTCGGCCGCCAGCCCTCGATGCGCTCTTCCTTCGACGCGCGCTCGATGCGCTTCTCGATGTCGCGGATCGATTCGAAGTATTCGCTCAGCTTGAGGTTGTCGCCCCTGCTGATCTTCGGCCGGAGGCTCTGCGAGTCCTGCCGCACTTCGTCGAGGATGCTGCGGTCGAGCGTGCGGCCCGTGCCGTCGCCCACCAGGCGGTCGAACGTCCTCGAGGGATAGAGCTCCTTGGTCGCGGGCTTGGTCGGCGAGATCCACGACAGGCTCGAGCCGTAAATCATCGACAAGCCGTCTTCGAGGCGCAGCTCGTTCGGCTCGATGCCCAGCACGAGACTCGGGATCGACGTCCGGCTCCCGATCTGCGAGGCGATGATCTGGTCCATCGACGTGCCGACGCGAATCTCCTTCGGATCGAGGCTGACCGTCGTCCCCGACAGGACGTTCATGCGCCCGAGATGCGGGCTCGTCGACGCGGCCGCGGTCTGGTTGTAGAGCCCCTGAATGAACAGCATGTCCTCGCGATGAGGCATCATCGGCAGCAGCCCGGGGCCGATTTCCATGTCGGCCCCGGTGCCCTTGGCCCACCAGTGGATCGGCTCGACGCCGTTCGAGAAGAAGACAATCCCCAGCCGCAGCGGCGGCGTGTTCGCCTTCACCGCAGCGGCGGTCTGACCGAGGAGCGGCAGCGATTCCATCCAGGGCAGCGCCAGCGCGACTCCTACGCCTCGCAGGAAGTGACGCCGTGACGTGTGCCGGTCGTTTGCGTCGATGCTCATCGGACACCTGTTATCAGCTGCGGCGGGTGATTCGCGTTGGCCAGTTGTTCGTGATCGGGGCCCAGCCTTCGATTCAGCCGGGACGCCGTCGTCGCCGGCGCGGTTGCGGAACTGGCGGCTGGTGACGATCTTGACGGCCAGGTCCGAGAACGATGCATTGCCTCCGGCCGCCGTCATGTCGGCGACAGGGGCCTGTCGGACGCCAGGACCGTTCGTCCGAGCGCATACCCGAGCATCTTCTTCGAGAGCGTCGTCATCACCTGCTTGTCCTGCGTCTGCAGGTACTTCAGGAGACCGTCGGCGCCGATGATGGTCTTCTTGTCGGCGAACTCACCGGTGACGTCGACGGCCTTGCCGTCGGCATACGTGGCGCGAGTCCGGCCGACCGCATCGAAGCCTTCGAGCGGAAAGCCCAGCGGGTCGATACGCGAGGTGACACGAGGCGCAGGTGGCGTTCGCGCTTGTGCTCGGCCAGCCGCTGCCGCAGCGTCAGGCCGTTGAACGACTTGTCATCGCCCGGAAGCGTTCCGGCGTCGGCCGGCGGCGGAGGCGTCGGCGTGCCGAGCACGCGCCTGAGCACCCAGTCCCCGCGCTTGACGGGACTCGTCCGCAGCGGCGCCGATGTCGTCGTCAAGACCGAGCCCAGGCGAAGAGCGCCCCCGCGGTCGAACGCGTTCGCACCCTTCCACCATCACGACCCGCCGTCGGCTCACGTACTTCTCGACCTTCGTCTAACATCCTTCTCGACGCCGTAGAACTTGGCCAATGGCTTGTTGAGGAACGTGTAGTCGGCGTAGAGGATCTCCTTCACCGGGCGCTGCCTGCCGCACGATGTACTCGAAGGTGGAGACGGCTTCGTCGTACATCGCCGACCTCACCTCGTCGGTGAATTCCGGGAACCGTCCCGTGTCCACGCCGCGGTACTGGTCGAAGTGATAGAAGCCGAGCCACTGTCCAAAGAACTCCGTCGCGAGACGGCGCGCTTTCGGATCGGCCGTCATGCGCTTGACCTGCTTGGCAAGGAGGGCCGGATTGCTCAACTCGCCTGCGGCAGCGGCGCGCCGCAACTCGTCGTCGGGAATCGACGACCACAGGAAGAAGCTCATCCGGCTGGCCACCTCCCAGCCGTTGAGCGGCTTTCTGGGCCCTGGCCTGAGCCCGTCGCCCCTCGACCCTGCTCGGGGCGACCCTGAGGTTCTCGAAGGGTCGAAGGGCCTCTCGTGACCCTCTCGACCCGATAGAGGAAAGCCGGCGACACCAGGATGCGAGCGAGCACGGCGCGGATCGCGTCGTCGTGATCCAGATGATTGACCGTGCGGGACTTCTGATAGAACGTCCGCAGGCTCGCCTTCTCCGCAACCGTGAGCGGCCGGCGCCAGGCGCGGCTGGCGAAGGTCAGCGCATCGGCAATGTGGCCAGGCTGCGCGAGCGCCTGCGCCTTCATCACTTCGTCGTAGTGCGCGCGCAGCGACGTGAGGTACGGCCTGGCGGCGGCGGGCAGCGCCGCAATCTGCACGGCATCCAGGTCTTCTATCCGGCGGCTCTTGAGGTTGAGCGCGTAGTGATCGGCGAGCATGCCCAGGTAGGCATCGTGGTACGGCCACGATCCGAACAGGTCGTTCCACGCCTGATTCAGCCGCGACCCGGTCGGCGCCGTCCACCATGTTGTCGGTGAAGAACTTGTCGCTGCGCTGGTACTTCACCTTCAGCACGAAGGCATCGTGCTCGGGACTGTTGTAGGTGTTGTCGAACGGCGCGGGCACCGGGTCCTTGTCGGCGGGATTGGCCTCGCCGTGCGAGTTCGGAGGCAGGAGCGACACATATTCGGCCATGTTGGCGCGAAACGCCTTGTAGCCTGCGCTTTGCGGATCGCCGATGAGGACGCGCTGCAGCGCGTCGCGCGCCGTGCCTTCCGGCTGCGCGGAGAGCATCACGCGCACGACGGCGTTCCGGTCCTTGCCAAGCTCGGCATCCGCCTGGAACTCCACGATGTTGCCGCCGGCCGGCACGTCGATCGTAAACGACACGGTGCCGGCGGTCGCGAAATCATCGGGCCCTATCGACGGTACCGTCGGGACTCGTGCCAAAGGCCAGCGACGCCGCGACGTCCGGCGGCAGGACCGATCGCAGGGATTGCGTGGAGAGGACGGGCCCGGCACTCCCCCGTCCACGCGGCGGGGTCTGCGCGGGCGTCGCCACCGCGCCAGCGGCGGCAGTACCCGGCGCGCCGCGCCCCGGCGCCGGCCGCGCGCGATCACGACGCGCGGGTTGCGCCAGATGACGACCGGCGTCGCGCTCGCGCCGGGCGCGACATCGGTGAAGAGGATATGACCTTCTGGGGACCCGGCGTGGAGGGTGCGCCGCGGCCGCGCCCGCCGCGATCTCCCGACGCCATACGTGAAGCGATGCGTCGGCTCGACCTTCAGCGTCTCGTCGTCGAACGCCAGCGGGCTCTCGTCGCCGGCGCCGCCGGCGGCCAGATCGCCGCGGGCAAAAAACCAGCTCGGCCAGGTAGTCAGGTACTTCTGGATCTCGTCGCAGCCGGCGCGGCCCTTCGCCAGCGACGCCTTGATGTCGGATGTCGGCGCCGGAAGCGTCGTCCAGCGATTCACCGTCTCGCGCGTCGGATACCCGGTGTTCGGCTTGTTCACCACCGTCCAGACGTGGTCGGCAAAGCGACCGGTGATGCCTTCCTTCGCCGCCAGCCCGCGAATCGTCGCGGTGGGATCACCGAGCGCGACGCGGTGCTTGTAGTGCCACGCGACATAGAGGGCCTTGCCGTACCGTTCGAGCCCGAACGGCCGTCCGCCTTCGCCCGAGACCACGCGAAAGCCCTTCGTCTCGTAGAGGGTGTTGATCCGATCGAGCGCCGACAAGCTCCAGCCCCGTCCTGCCGGGATCGGCATAGAACTCGAGCGGTCCGGAACCGACGACCGCGTGATCGGCGACGAGCTTCGCGGCCTCGAGATAGCGCTCGACGCTTTCATCCTGCACGAACTGGACATCGCCGAAGTTCGCGAAACCCTCGCCACCGACCGAGTCGCTCGAGGCATCGATGCCGGCCTTGACGTCGATGCCGGTCAGGTCGCGAATCGCATAGGCGTACTCGGCGCTGGTCAGGCGGCGGACGGTCACGCGCCCGGGCTCGCCCGCGTGCGCGGTCTCGTACGCCTTCACGGAACGCACGGATCCACGCGGCCGTCGCCTTGCGCTCGTCGTCGGTCGGCTGCTCGGTCGCCTCGAGCGGCGGCATCATGGCCGGTCTCCAACATCTCGGCGACTTTTTCCCAGTTCTCGAAATGCTCGCTGATCGAAAACTGCCCGACCAGCTTCTCGATGCTGAGACCGGCTTCGGGCTTCTTGGTGCCGTGGCACTCGTAGCAGTACCTTCTGAAAAGTCGGGGGCGGAGCGGGCGCGACGGCGCCGCGCCTGGGCGTAGGAGCCTGGGCCTGGATCGACAGCATTGACGCGAGCGCCACCACACCAGCGACGCACAACCCTGAGCGTGTCATTTGACTCCGGAGGACTCCAGGCTCGAATGTTGACAGATGACAGGATTGTAGACCAGATTGCGCGGATACAGCCGGGCCGAACAATGCTGAATGCCGAATGCTGAATGCTGAAATAAACGCTGAATTCTTCCTTTACTTCAGCATTCAGCACTCAGCATTCAGCATTGTTAAGATAGCTCGTGATGAGCACCGCCGTGGTAACCGGAGCGGGCAGCGGTGTCGGCCGAGCCGTCGCGCTCAAGTTCGCTGCCGAAGGGTGGCAAGTAGCCCTCGTCGGCCGACGGGCTGAAACGCTCGCCGAGACGGCGGCGCTGGCGGGTGCGCCTGCCGGGACTCCGGTCGACGTGTTTCCCTGCGACGTCAGCGTACCGGGCGACGTGGCCACGATGGGCGCGGCCGTGCTCGAGCGCTTTGGCGAAGTCGACGTGCTCGTGAACGCCGCAGGCATCAACGTCACTCGCCGCAGCTTCGAGACGCTGTCGGTAGACGACTGGCACCGCGTCCTCGCCACGAACCTCCACGGCGCCTACTACTGCGTGCAGGCGTTCCTGCCCGGGATGCGGCAGCGCCAGACCGGGACGATTATCAACATCAACTCCGATGTCGGAAAAACCGCGCGGGATCTCGCGGGCGCGGCATACGTCTCATCGAAGTTCGGCCTGATGGGCCTGACGCAGCAGATCAACGCCGAGGAGCGCGGACACGGTGTGCGCGCGTGCTCGATCTGTCCGCGCGACATCGACACGCCGCTGCTCGACAAGCGTCCGCAGCCGCCCGCACCGGAGGTGCGCGCGCGCATGCTCCGGCCCGAGGACCTGGCCACATGCGTGTGGCTGGTCGCCACGCTCCCACCGCGCGTGGTCCTCGACGAGATTTCGCTGTCGAGCCGATAGCGTGCGGTCCGCGCCCTGTCGATCATGAGACGTCGACCGCCCGGGGCCGCCGGATTAGAATGACGCTCGGTCGAGTTCCGGCACTTTGGGATCGCAGGGGGAACCGTATGGCCAGTACCGAAGGCCTCTGAGCCGCTCGAGCCGCTGCCCAGCGGGATGCTGACCGCCATGTTTACGGACATCGTGGACTCCACACGGCTCAAGGGGCTGATGGCCGCTGACACGGAAGGGCGCCGGGATACGATCTTCCGATCGGCCGTCAAGGAGCCGCACGACAAGCGGGTGCTCGGGTGCGTCCGCAGCTCAGGCGGTAGAAAAGTGAAGTCGACGGGCGACGGCTACCTCTTCGCCTTTACAGACGCCGAAGAGGCGGTGCTGTGTGCGCTGGCGATTCAGCACTCCCTTGGGGCCGATCCGATCGTCACCCCGCTCGGGCCGCTACAGCTCCGCATCGGTCTGCACACCGGCATGGCGCGGCCGGGCGACGAGGACTACACGGGGTCGACGATGGACAAGGCGGCACGCATCCAGACACAGGCCGAGCCCGGCGAGGTCTTGCTATCGCAGCAGACGAAGACGCTCGTGGCGCAGCTGCGGAACGTTCGCTTCGACGAGACGCCCCAGGTGGAGTTGAAGGGGCTCGAGTCCGGGCCTCTGTTCCGGGCCGTTCGTGAGGCAGGCTGGAGCGCCGATCCTGGCTCGAGCGCCCCGGAACCGGGCCGGCGGCCGCTGTCGGAGCTTCAGAATCCCTACGATTTTGCGACAACCGCCAACCAGAAGACGTTCAAGGGACGGGCCTTCGAGACCGAGAAGCTTCTCGACTCGATTGAAACCTGCACGCACACGGTGATCTTCGGCCTGCAGCGGATGGGAAAGACGTCGCTCATCACGCAGGGTCTCAATGCCGAATTGGACGTGCGTAGAGCACTTCGCGACGAAATCCTCGTGGCCACCGTGGACATACAGCGGCTCGGCGGCGCGCAGGTCACCTATCGCGATTTCGTCCATGCGATCTTCGAAGCCGTCGTCGAGCAGTTGGCGGCGATGGGACTGGGACGGGAGGTCCAAAACCTCAGGGCCCTCACGCGAGACCTGTTCACCCCGAGCCAATATCAGCGCGGCGACCGGACGGAGTTCTTTTCGGTCTTTGCCAAGCTGCTCGCCGGACTCGCGGCCGCGTCACGCCGGCGCATCGTGCTGTTCATCGACGAGTTCTCCGAGATTCGCAAGGTCATCGAACGGAACAAGACGGCGCTGCAGAAGAACCCCGCGCGAACGGCCAAGTTGCTGCCGCACGAGATGTACATCGACGTGCCGTTCATCCATCACTTGAGCTCGCTGCTCAAGGACGAGGGGCTCAAGCGTCAAATCACCTTCGTGGTGCTCGTGCGACCCTTCCTGGCGGAGTACGACGAGCGCGAGGGGCTGCAGCTGCTCAAGCTGATGAAGCCGATTACGTTGCGTCACCTGGACGAGGTCGCCGCGAAGGAGCTGATCACGGAACCGCTCGAGTCGTATGTCTCATACGAGGACGGCGCGGTTGACTATCTGTTCACGCTCACCGCGGGCCACCCGTACCTGCTCCAGTTCATCCTGAAATTGATCGTCGACAAGATCAAGCGGATTGGACGCGCGACCATCACGCTCGCCGACGTCAAATGGGTGCAGGAACTCATGATTTCGGACGGCCCGGCGTACGACGCGCAGTTCGCCGTGCTGATATCGGACTACAGCGTGGACGAGATCACTCACCCCAAGGAATCGCAGCTCGGCAAGGGCCTACTGGCGCTCGTATCCAAGCTGGGGCAGCATCAAGAGGGATGGGTCGACGCTGCGCAGATCTTCGCGGGATTCGCGAGATATGACATCCCGGACGAAAAGACGGCATCCATCCTGTCGCAGCTCACCCGAACCCGGATTCTCGAGGAAGGCATCGTCGACGACCATCTTCGCTACCGCCTGTCGATCCCGCTGGTCCAGGAGCGGTTCGTGCGGCAGAACCTGTACCTGAAGTACTTCCGCTACGCCTGAGCAGGCCGCTTGTGTTCACTCCACGAGATGGCTCGGCCGGACGGAGGGGAGGAGCACCGACGAGAGCTATCTTGACCGCCTGCAAGACTGACCGACCCCACACTGAGCCTCCGATTTGACACTCTCTGGTAGAGGTCCGACAATCACGCGGGCCGGAGGTGCCGACCGATGCCGCGCACGTTACGGGATGCTGTGTTCGCACTCGCTGGCGCAGCCGCGATTGCTGCCGCGTTGTACGCCGCCACACCCACGGCCGGACAGGCGCCCGGGTCCCGGATTCCACGCACCGCGGATGGCAAGCCGAATCTGAACGGGATCTGGCAGACGCTCAATACCGCCAACTACGACCTCGAGGCCCACGTGGCGCGCCCGGCGATGGCGATGCGGCCGGGTCCGGTCATTCCCGTGCCGGCGAAAGAGGTGATCGCGCTCGGCGCCGTCGGTTCCGTTCCTGGCGGGATGGGTGTGGTCGTGGGCGGGCCGATTCCCTACCAGCCCGCAGCCCTCGAGAAGAAGACGGAGAATCAGGCGCACTGGCTGGAGCGCGATCCGGAAATCAGGTGCTACCTGCCCGGAGTCCCGCGCGCGACTTACATGCCGTTTCCGTTTCAGATCTTCCAGAGCGACAAGGCCTTCTTCATCGCGTACGAGTACGCTGGCGCGGTGCGCAACGTCTACCTCAAGGACCCAGGGCCTCCACAGGTGGACTCGTGGATGGGCCAGTCGGTCGGTCGCTGGGAGGGTGGCACGTTAGTCATCGAGACCAACGGTTTCCACGATCAGAGCTGGTTCGATCGCGCCGGCAACCATCACAGCGAAGCGATGAAGGTGACCGAGCGGTACACGATGACCGGCCCCGACCACATTCAGTACGAAGCGACGATCAACGACCCGAAGACCTTCACCCGGCCGTGGACGATCGGCATGCCGCTGTATCGACACGTGAACAAGGATGCGCGGCTCGGCCAGTTCAAGTGCGTCGAGTTCGTCGAAGAGTTGATGTATGGCCACCTGCGAAAAGAACCCGCCAAGTAGGACGACCGGGCTGCTGGCGATTGGCATCATGACGGCCGTCGCCGGGCTGGCGACGACCCTCGCACAAGCCCCTGCCCCGACGGCGAAAGCCCCAGCTGCCAAACCGAAGCCGTGGGTGATGCCGCTCACGCCCGACGGCCGGCCCGATCTCCAGGGGACCTGGAGCAACGGCACAATCACGCCGCTCGAACGCCCGGACGGCGTCAATCTCGTGCTGTCGAAAGACGAGGTCGCCCGGCTCGAGAAGGGGTTCGAGGATCGCTCGAAGCGGCTCGACGAGCCGAGCGATCCGAACCGGCCGGCTCCGCCCAAGGGCGGCGACGGATCGACAGGCGCGGCAGGCAACGTGGGTGGCTACAACAATTTCTGGCTCGATCCCGGCGATCGGGTCGCCATCGTCAATGGCGAGTGGCGAAGCTCGCTCGTCGTCGATCCGCCCGACGGCAAGGTTCCGGCCCTGACGCCGGAGGCGCGTCAACGCGGCGCGGCCCGGCTGGCCGCGATGCGCGGCCGCGGGCAGTTCGATCACCCGGAGTTTCGACCGCTCGGCGAGCGCTGCATCATGTCGTTCGGCTCGAACGCCGGACCGCCCATGCTGCCCAACTATTTCTACAACAACAACTACCAGATTGTGCAGACCGCGGATCACGTGATGATCCTCGTCGAGATGGTCCACGACGTCCGCGTCATCCGGATGGGCGGCGAGCGCCTCCCGAAGCACATGCGGCCCTGGATGGGCGACTCGATTGGACGCTGGGAGGGCAACACGCTGGTCGTGGAAACCACGAACTTCCATCCGCTGCAGACCTTTCGCGGCGCGTCCGACAACCTGAAGGTGACCGAACGCTTCACGCGCGCCGACGCCGATACGATTCTCTACAAGTTCACCATCGACGACCCGACGACGTTCGTCCGGTCGTGGAGCGGCGAAGTGCCCTTCAAGCGCACAGAGGAACTCATTTATGAGTACGCGTGCCACGAGGCAAACTACGCGCTCTCCAACATCCTGAGCGGAGAGCGGGCGAAGGAACGCGGGCAGGCAACGAAGAAGTAGAAAACGGGGGTCAGATCTTGTATTTCAACATTTCCTGGACCGCACATGACCCCGTTCGCGGCAGAATGTTGAAATACAAGATCTGACCCCTCAAGGTGAGGCCCATGCGAAGAACGCTCTCCATACTGATCACCGCAGGCGGTCTGCTGGCCGCCACGATCCCGGTGGCCGGTCACCACGCGTTTGGCGCCGAGTTCGATCCCGATGCGCCCATCAGGCTGCAGGGGAAGGTCGTCAAGCTCGAGTGGGTCAACCCGCACGCCTGGATCCACATCGAGGTGAAGAAGCCCGACGGCACGACCGAGGTCTGGATGGTCGAAGGCGGGACGCCGAACACATTGCTTCGCCGCGGGCTGACGCGAGATTCGCTCGCCTACGGCACCGAGCTCATCGTCGACGGCTATCAGACGAAGGACCACTCGCTCAAGCGGGCGAACGGCCGCGACGTGACGTTCACCGATGGCCGGAAGTTGTTCATGGGGTCGTCAGGAACCGGCGCCCCCAGCGATGGCCGGGATCCGACCGAACCGAAGAAGGGGCGCGGCGGCGGCTAGGAAAACCCGATCCACCGTCCCGCCGCGGCGACGGTGAACCACAGGGCCAGCGAGAGCAGAGCGACGAGCCTGGTCACGCCGGTCGTCTCGAGAGTGGCAGCCCTCGCCACTCGCTGGCGGACTGTCAGGGTAAACAGCACGGCGATGGGTATCGTCGTGATCTTCAGCCAGAAGGCCTGGCTGTGATAGCACTTGACGGATTCCGACAGGAAGAGCGCGGTGCCGGTGACGACCATCCCCCCGATGCTGCCGAGGAGCCAGGGCCTGATGTCGCTGGCCAGCCCGGCAATCGACTGACGCCGCAGTCCCAGGCCGAGCATTCGCAAGTCCACGACGAGCAGCGACCCGCCGAGCACGCACAACCCGAGCAGGTGCACGGCTTCGATGACCGGAAAGAGCCACGAGGAATCCTTTATCGCGTGGCCTATTGCTGTCGTCTCACACCATTCGAAGAACCACAGCCACGATGTGCCCATGACGGTTCTCTACCCGGCGGGAAGGACGCAGCCCGCGGCCCAGTTGATGAAGTCGGACTGTGGCTGAATGTCGCAATCGAACCAGTTGTAGGCAATCATCCGGCCCGCGACGACGATCCCGGCCCAGAGCACGAGCGAGACGGCGGCTGTCAGACGGGCTGCCGGAGGTGCAACCGGCGCCAGGTCCCACTCGGTGATGCTGCGGCCGACGCGCGAGTGAAACAGCCACACGTTCAGTCCGGCCAGGAGAAGCATCGCGACCTTGACGCGGAAGAACACGCTCTGATACGTCCGGACTGGGATGGCGTAGAAGAGGAGCGGCCCGTGATGACCATCACGACGAAGCCGGCCTTCGTCCAGGGGAGAAGTCGAGCGGGGACTTCAGACACGGGCACGCGCCGCATCGCGAGGCCCAGCA
The DNA here is from genome assembly GCA_963771395.1 of uncultured Acidobacteriota bacterium. GTDB lineage: Bacteria > Acidobacteriota > Vicinamibacteria > Vicinamibacterales > 2-12-FULL-66-21 > DATBJJ01. The sequence goes on from CAVYTY010000016.1 coordinate 289,199, forward strand.
TGCGGAGGTCGAGCATGACCGCAAGCCCGACGAACAGGGCCAGCGTCAGTACATGGGTCGACTCGATGAGCGGATACATGTAGAGCGACTCATGGAGCGCGATGCTCCAGGAAGTGCTCGCCAGCCACTCCATCACACCCAGCAGCGACATGACCAGATCTGGGGCGGTCTCAAGAGCCCGGCCTGACTGCGGCGTTCGGTCTCATCAACGGCGTGGCATACTTCGCGTGGCAGGCGACGCAGGCGTCGTAGACTTCGGCGCCGACGTCGAACACGGCCGTTTTGTCTTTCGACTCCGCCGCACGGATGGCTCGCTGCCCGACGGCGACGAGCGCCTCCGACAGCTTCATCCAGTCGCCGTTGTCCTTGGCACGATTACTCATCATCAGGAGATTCCCGGCTTCGGCGACGACGTAGGCGCTGTTGCGGACGGCGACCCACTCCTCGTCGGTCTTCGGCTGAATCTCGACGGTACCATTCTTGTCCGTGACCGAGCCCACCGCGTCCCAGTAGATTTCCGCGGCGGGCTCGACGACCGATGACATGAGTTGCTTGACGTCGGCAACCGGCCGAAACGGCGGCGGCACCGGCGGCGGTGGAGCGGCGGTGCGGTTGCATCCGCAGCCGGCGAGCGCGCCGAAAAGGACGAGCCACAGGGTGCGATTCATGGGTCAGGGGGATTCTACGCCAACTCCCGAAGTCGGGAGGTTGGTCGGTGGTTTTCGTTGACGCTTGCGGGTCCGAGCCCCTAGTATCGCTCTCAAACAGGAGGCATCATGGCCAGAGATCCGAGTCGCCGTCATCGTTTTCGCTGCGGGTCTGGCTGCCGTGGGAAGCCTCGTCGGACGGAATGGGAGCTGCGGCGCAAGCGCCGCCCGCCGCCGTAGTTCCGGCACCGGACGACCACATCGTTGGCCGGCAGGCGCAGGCATACGCCGGCCAGAGCGCCGGCGCGGCCACGACTGGCGCCACGATTTACCAGACGCAGTGCGCGTCCTGCCACGACTCGCCGGCGACGAGAGCGCCTGATCGCGCGACGCTCAAACTCAGGACGCGCGATGCGATCCTGGCGTCGCTCGTGAGCGGCACGATGTCGGTCGTGGTCCGCGATCTGAGCGGAGCCGACAAGCGTCTCGTCGCCGAGTATCTGGGCAGCCCGTCGCCTCCCCCGGCATCTGCGACGGCGCCCGGAACGGGCGTCTGCCCGCCCGCGACGAAGCCGTTCGCGGACCCGCTGGCTGGACCGCGATGGATCGGCTGGGGCGCCGATCCCGCGAACACCCGATTTCAGCCGCTCGAGGCGGCGGGAATCGCCGTCGATGACGTCCCCCGGTTGAAGCTGAAGTGGGCATTCGGCTTTCCGGAGGCGACGCAGGCGTTCGCACAGCCAACCATCGCCTCCGGTCGCGTGTTCGTGGGGAGTCAGAAGGGCACGGTCTACGCGCTCGACGTGGCGACGGGCTGTGCACACTGGTCGTTCATGGCGGCGGCAGGCGTGCGCACGGGGATTGGTTTTGGATCGGTGAGGCGGGCCGGCGCGGAGCGATCTGCGGTGTTTTTCGGCGACACCGCGGCCAATGCGTACGCGCTCGACGCGTCAACAGGCGAGAAGCTGTGGCAGGTCCGTGTCGACGATCATCCTGCGGCGCGTGTGACTGGAACGCCCGTTCTGTACGAATCACGGCTGTACGTTCCTGTGTCGTCCATTGAAGAGGCCGCCGGGGGAAGACCGGCGTACGAGTGCTGTCGATTTCGCGGCAGCGTCGTGGCGCTCGACGCCGCCACCGGTGCGGTCATCTGGAAGACCTATGCGATCCCCACCGAGCCTCGGCCCACGAAGAAGACCGCGGCCGGCGTCCAGCTGTGGGGACCAGCCGGGGCGGCGATCTGGTCGTCGCCGACCGTCGATGTGAAGCGCCGCGTCATCTACGTCGGGACCGGCAATGCCTACGCCGAGCCTGCCGCAGAGACGTCCGACGCGATCCTCGCCCTCGACATGGCGACCGGAAAGATCCGCTGGGCGCGCCAGATCACGCCCGGAGACGTGTTCGTGATGGGCTGCCAGGCCGCGAATCCGAACTGTCCGGAGAAGGTCGGTCCGGACTTCGATTTTGGCGCTTCTCCCATCCTGCGCTCGCTCTCCACACGCGACATCCTCGTCGTCGGCCAGAAGTCCGGCGTCGCCTACGGCCTCGATCCGGACCGTGAGGGCGCGGTCGTCTGGCAGTTCCGTGCGGGTAAGGGCGGAGCGCTCGGTGGCATCGAATGGGGAATGGCCGCGGATGAAGCGCGCGTGTATGTGCCGGTCTCGGACGTGTTGGCGCCGCCCAAGGACGCGGGCGGACTCTTCGCGCTCGGCCTCGGCGACGGACAGAAAGTGTGGCATGCGCCCGCACCCGCGCTCGGCTGCACCGAAGGACGCGGCTGCACGGGCGCACAATCGGCGGCGATCTCGGTGATTCCAGGGGCGGTCTTTTCCGGATCGGTCGATGGGCACCTGCGCGCGTACTCCACCGCCGACGGGCGGATCCTCTGGGACTACGATACGGCGCGCGAGTTCGAGACGGTGAATCGCGTCAAGGCCACTGGCGGATCAATTGACGCGGCTGGCCCGGTGATCGCCGGTGGGCTGCTCCTGACCAACTCCGGCTATGGACTGTGGCGGGGGAAGCCAGGAAACGTGCTGCTCGCGTTCGACGTGGGCAAGTAGCAGGGCGCTACAATCGGCCGCAGGCCTGACGAGCGAGCGCGAGCACGCGATCCCCGAAGCGTGCGAAGCGCGGATCGTCGGTCTGCCCGACGGCAAAGCGGTGGTAGATCTGCTGGATGACCACCGCGATCTTGAAGAGCGCGAACACCTCGAAATAGCCGAGCGTCGAGAGGTCGCGGCCGCTCCGCGCCTGATACCGATCGATGAGCTCGTCGCGCGTGAACCACCCGGGCCGGCTCGTCACCGTCGTCAGGGCGTCGCTGCCCGCCGGCGCGATCGACACCCAGTACGCCAGCAGGATCCCCAGGTCCACCAGCGGATCGCCGAGCGCGCTCATCTCCCAGTCGAAGACCGCGACGATCCGCTCGGGATGATTCGCGTCGAGCATCAGGTTGTCGAGCTTGAAGTCGCCGTGGACGACTGCGGGACGCTCAGGATGCGGCGGGAGCGTAGCCACGAGCCATTGGGCCAGGCGATCCATCTCCGCAATCTCGCTCGTCTTCGATCGCTCCCACCGCTCGGTCCACCCGCGGACCTGCCGTTCCACGAAGCCTGCGGGTTTGCCCAGGTGCAGGAGCCCCGCACGCGCCAGATCGACGGCGTGCAGATCGGCGAGCGCATCGGCAAGTGCAGCGCTGACGGCGTGGCGGACGTTGGGACGATTGTTGATAACGGGCGGCTCCTCTTGCCGGACGACGATACCGCGCCGGCGCTCCATGACGTAGAAGATCGATCCGATGAGCGACGCATCGTCGCAGAGCGCGTAGGCTCGAGGTGCCAGTGGATACACCGGATGGATCGCCGACAGCCATCGGAACTCGCGCGCCATGTCATGCGCTGTCGGCGCCACCGGACCAAGCGGAGGACGCCGCAGCACGAGCTCGGTCTCGCCGAAGCGGACCAGATAGGTCAGGTTGGAGTGCCCGCCAGGAAATTGTTCGACCGCGAACGGCTGTGTGAGGTCGAGCCCGGTGACGCGGGCATCCGCGAGGTGCGCGCGGAGCCACGCCTCGACACTCAGCCAGTCGAGCTGTTCGGAGTCGCGAACCGCGCGGGTGTCGGAGGGCACTGCTCTTCCTGAACGGTATCAACTCGAAAGAGATGCGGCCTTTACTCGTAGTAGCGAACCAGCCACTCGGCGACCAGGCACGGTTTGTCGCCGTGCTCGCGCTCCACCGTGATCGTCCACGCGGCCTGCCAACCGCCCTCCACCGCGGTGACGGCTGACAACGTGACCTGCGCCCGGATCCGGGCGCCGGCCGGCACCGGCGACACGAACCGCACGCGGTTGAGGCCGTAGTTGATGGCCATCCGCAGGCCGTTCACCGTCACCGTGCGCCGCAGCAGTGCGCTCAACAACGACAGCGTGAGGAACCCGTGCGCGATCGTGGACTGGAACGGCGTCTCGACCGCCGCCCGCGCCACGTCGACGTGAATCCACTGATGGTCGCCGGTCGCGTCGGCAAAACTGTTGATCTGCTGCTGCGACACGACCATCCAGTCGCTGGTGCCGATGTCCTGTCCGACGCGATCGGCGAGTCCCGCCAGGTCGATCGTGATCATGCCGCGTCGTGGAAGCTGCGACCTTCGGCAGCCAGGCGCTCGAGCAACGGCGCGGGCTTCCAGTAGTCGCCCATCCGCTCGCGGTACTGCCTGACGCGCGCGAGCACCGTCGGCAGCCCGACGGTATCGGCATAGAACATCGGGCCGCCGCGATGCCGTGGAAAGCCGAACCCGTTGCAGTAGATCACGTCGATGTCGCTGGCCCGAATCGCATAGCCCTCATCGAGGACCTGCGCGCCCTCATTCGCCAGCGCCGTCGTAATCCGCGCGAGGATCTCGTCGTCGGTGACGGCGCGCCGCGTGATCCCGCGCGCGACCGCCGCCTCGGTCGCGATCTCTTCGACGAGCGGATCCGGAATGCGGGTCCTGCTTCCGGGTTCGTACTTGTACCAGCCCGCCTGGGTCTTCTGGCCGTACCGTCCCAGCGCGTACAGGCGATCCGGCACCTCTGACTGCGGCCCTTCGGCGCGTGTCTTGCCCTGCGACTCGAGGTACTGCCGGATACGCGCGCCGACGTCGATGCCGGCGATGTCCTGCATCCCGAACGGCCCTACCGGCAGCCCGAAGTCGGTCAGCACTCTGTCGATCTGCGGCACGCTCGCGCCTTCTTCGAGCAGCAGGTACGCCTCTCGCATGTAATACGCGAGCATGCGGTTGGCGACGAACCCGAAGCAGTTGCCGACGACCACCCCGATCTTGTTCAGCTTGCGTCCGAGCTTGAGCGACGTCGCGATCACTTCCTTGCTGGTCTCGCGGCCGCGCACGATCTCGAGCAGCTTCATGATATTCGCGGGGCTGAAGAAATGGTGGCCAACCACCTGCGCCCGCCGGCCGCTCGACTGCGCGAGCTCGTCGATGTCGAGCGTCGACGTGTTCGACGCGAGCACGGCGTCCGGGCGCGTGACGCGCGCGAGATCCGCAAACGTGCTCTTCTTGAGGTCCATGTGCTCGAACACGGCTTCGACGGCGATGTCGACCTGATCGAAGCCATCGTAGCTCGTGGTCGGCGTGATGAGGCTCAGCGTGCTCGCCATCGCCTCCGGCGTCATCTTGCCTTTCGAGACCGTGGACTCGTAATTCTTCCTGATCGTCGCCATGCCGCGATCGACGGCGGCCTGGTCGACATCCTTCAACAGGACCGGGATTCCGGCATTGGCATAGGCCATGGCGATGCCGCCGCCCATCGTGCCGGCGCCGACGACCGCCGCGCGCGTGACGTCCCGCGCGGGGGTGTCCTTGGGGATGTCCGGGATTTTCGCGACCTCGCGTTCGGCGAAGAAGAGATAGCGGAGCGCGCGCGACTCGTCGGAGAGGACGCAGTCGGCGAAGAGCTCGCGCTCACGCCTGGATCCGGCCGCGAAGTCCATGGTGATCGCGGCTTCGATCGCGTCGACCGCGGCGAAGGGCGCGCGCGCGCCGCGGGCCGTCCTGGCAAGTGCCGCGCGCGTCGCCTGACAGGCGGCGAGGCCGGCGTCGCGGTCGGCGATCTCGTCCTCGAGGTCGCGCGTCCGCCGCGGCGCACCGCCGGACCGGACGAGGGTGGCGGCACAGGCAATCGCGCCCTGAAGCAGGTCGCCGTCGACGACGAGATCCACGATCCCGCCGGCCAGCGCGCGAGAGGCGGCGAGCGGCTTGCCCTCGGTGCAGAGCTCGAGGGCGAGGCGCGGCCCGCACAGCCGGGGCAGCCGCTGCGTCCCGCCGGCGCCGGGAATGATCCCGAGCAGCACTTCGGGCTGGCCGACTTTGGCGCTCGGCACGGCGACGCGGTAATGGCAGGCCATCGCGAACTCGAGACCGCCGCCAAGCGCGTGGCCGTGAATCGCGGCGACGAGCGGCTTGGGGCAATCCTCGAGCGCCTCGAGTCTCGCGTGGAAGGCTTCTGAACGTTCCATGGACTCGTCGCGGGTCTTGAGCGTCCTGAAGACGTTGATGTCGGCGCCGGCAATGAACGTGGCACCTGCACCGATGAGGACGATCGCGTCGGCGCCGGCATCGCCAATTGCCCGGGTCACGGCGTCGCTGATGCCTTCCGCTACACCCGGACCGAGCGCGTTGACGGGCGGGTTGTCTATGGTGACGACGGCGACACGATCGACGACGTGATAGTGAACCAGCTCCGACATGGGCCGCTACAGTATCATGCGTTTCGTGGACTTCCGGTTCCCGCCGAAGGTGCAGCAATTGCAGGCGCGTCTCGCCGCATTCATGGACGGTACATCTATCCGAACGAGGCGCGCTTCAAGACGGAGATTGCCGCCGGCGATCGCTGGCAGCCGACGGCCATCGTCGAGACGCTGAAGGAGCAGGCGCGAGCCGACGGCCTGTGGAACCTGTTCCTGCCGGACAGCGAATACGGCGCCGGCCTGGCCAATCGGGAGTATGCGCCGCTTTGCGAGATCATGGGACGCTCATCGGGGTTTGCGCCCGAGGTGTTCAACTGTTCGGCGCCTGACACCGGCAACATGGAAGTGCTGGTGCGGTATGGCGCGGCCGAACAGAAGCGGCAGTGGCTCGAGCCGTTGCTCGCCGGCACGATTCGATCCTGCTTTGCGATGACCGAGCCCGACGTCGCCTCGTCGGATGCCACCAACATCCGCTCCAGCATTCGCCGGGACGGCGACGAGTATGTGATCAACGGCCGCAAGTGGTGGATCTCCGGCGCCGGCGACCCGCGCTGCCGCATTGCGATTGTCATGGGTCGCAGCAACCCCGACGCGCCGAAGCATCAGCAGCAGTCGATGATCCTCGTCCCGATGGACAGCCCGGGAGTGCGCATCGAGCGCATGCTGCCGGTGTTCGGCTTCGACGATGCCCCGCACGGGCACGCGGAGATCGTGTTCGAGGACGTTCGCGTGCCGGCCGGAAACATGCTCCTCGGCGAGGGCCGCGGCTTCGAGATCGCGCAGGGCCGCCTCGGTCCGGGACGCATCCATCACTGCATGCGGTCGATTGGCGCGGCCGAGCGCGCGCTCGAAGCCATGTGTGCGCGCGTGAGGAGCCGGGTCGCGTTCGGCCGGACGCTGGCCGAGCAGGGCACGATCCGCGCCGACATCGCCGAATCGCGGCTCGAGATCGATCAGGCCCGGCTGCTCACCCTGCGCACCGCGTGGCTGATGGACACGGCGGGCAACAAGGCCGCGCGATCGGAAATCGCCCAGATCAAAGTGGTCGCGCCGCGGATGCTGCTGCGTGTCCTCGATCGGGCCATCCAGGCGCACGGCGCCGCCGGCGTGTCGAACGACTTCCCGCTGGCCGAGGCCTGGGCGCACGCACGCACGCTGCGTCTCGTCGACGGTCCCGACGAGGTCCACCTCGAGGCGATTGCCAAGCTGGAGCTCGGCCGATCCACGGACCGGCCTCCACAGGGCCAGCCGTAGCGGCCAGCCTTCAGGCCGGCCGACTGGCGGTCAGCAGCCGCCCGTCCCGGGTGATCATCACGTTGGCGGCCTTGAAGTCGCGATGCACGACGTTGTGCGTGTGCGCGTAGGCCAGCGCGTCAGCCGCCTGGATGCCATAGCGGACGGCCTCCTCCAGCGGCAGCGCACCCTCGTCGAACCGGTCGCGCAGGGAGCGGCCGTCGACATACTCCATCGCGACGAACGTCGTGCCGGTCGCGTGACCGATTTCATGGATCGTGCAGATGTTGAGATGGTTCAGCGCGGCGGCGTTGCGGGCCTCGTGCAGGAGTCGGCTGCGCGAGGCTTCCCCTCGGCGGGTTCGTCCAGCACCTTGAGCGCCACGGGGCGGTGCAGCGTGGTGTCGTACGCGAGGACCACGGCGCCCATGCCCCCGCGACCGAGCAATCGCTCGATTCGGTAGCTCCCCACGGTCAGGCCCGGCCTCGCGATGTCGGGGATGGTGTCAGCGGTCGGATGCACCTGGTGGGTCAGCGCGTCGGCGGCCGGCGCCGTGAAGGAGGCTTCCGCAGCCGTCTCACCGGCCAACAGCGATTCGACCTCGTGACGGAGGCGTCGTTCCTTCCGCAGGCGGCATCCAGAAAAGCGCACCGCTCCTCCTCAGCTCGAACGCGGGCCGCGTGATAGAGGTGCGAGATCTCCTGCCTTCTGTCAGCGTCCATGACGTGGCTCAGAATGTTCCCGGGGCGACAAAGCGTGTTGATTCTATTGGTCCCGAACTCTCTGAATTGTATTTTGTCCGGCTAACGTTGCAAATGAGCCGCGCGCTTCTTGAGGCCACGCGCGTCGGTTCCATTTGCGTGTTGGGCTGCTTTTTCGAACCGGAACCATTCTCAACTCGATGAGCACATCAATTGGCCGCTTGACACTACACACAGCACGTCAAGTCTCTCGGGCAGGAATGGCGCGGAACTCCACGTAGCCGCAGTTAGCGCAACGATAGGCGGCAAGGGGAATCTGGTCGTGCCCCTTTGTCTTCACCCCGTACCATCGGACATCTGGCGCACCGCCAACCCACTTGGCCACCTCGCTGTTAACCCCGTGGCCGCCGTCGGCCAGGTATCCCTCCTCCATGGCAACACTGCATCGGAGGCATTTCATTTCTAAATCGTTCATGGTCCCGTCCTCCTGAAATCCGTTTTGTCTGTGATCAGACTGGCTGGCCAGCCGCGACGACATGCCGACAGCGAATGCTGCCGACGTCGAAGCCGTGTAGGCACGACATTGAACGACGGGCGCGACGTGTGATGAACGGCGCATCCGTCGGTGAGCCGTGGAAGGACGTGTGCACCCCCGTTGTCCAACGGTTGACCGAACGACAACCCGGGCGTTCCGCCACGAACCCGAAGCCTCACCCGAACTTGAAGACACGCGTTTTGGTACGAGAGCCAACGCCGGGGCTTGGCGCAGATTTCGTCAAAGGCATCGGCAAATAGTCACTCGTCAGCCCAACTATTAGTAGACTGCGAAGCCGCGGGTAAACTCCGGCCTCCCCGGCACCGTCGTTCACAAGCGTAACCCTCGGAATCCGCCGTGAGTCTAGCAGGAATCCTGCCCGCCTTCGCGCGCGGTTAGGCGCGACGGCCGTCGCAGAACCCTGCGCGAAAGGGCGGATCTGCCCGGTTACGCGCCGGTGCCGGCGCGTAACCAACGAAGACCGATGGTGGCGGATACCGGGAACCATTCAGCAGTGCGGGGTTCCGGCCAGGCCGCACAACCGGCGCTCCGGCGGTTAGGCGCGAGGCTGTCCGCTCACAGTCGATCCAGCGGACTCTTCACGCCCAGCGCGCCACGGGCCATCACATGCAAATCAGATCATCGTCGTCCGCACGTCCCGATGACCCAGCAGTTCCTGCACGGTGCGGATATCGTATCCGTCCTCGAGCAGGTGAGTGGCGAACGAATGTCGCATCGTGTGCGGGCCGACACGTTTGGTGATGCCGGCCGCCCGCGTGGCTTCGGCCAGCGCCTTTTGGAGGTGGCGTTCCCCGTTGGATCCTCCCCTCTGACCTGACATCGTCCGCTCGTAGGCCCTCTGTACACCGCGTAGAGGAATGCTCGTCCACTCGCGATGATGAAGGACACACGGACCAGTGACAGGTCGCGGCTCGACCGTAGAAGAAATGCGGCTGCCGCTGGTTGCCGCAGCGGCCAGCCACACCGTATCTCAGTGCCCGGCGATCGTGCGGCCGCCATCGACCACGATCACCTGGCCGGTCATGTAGTTCGACGCATCCGCGGCCAGAAAGACGGCGACGCCCTTGAGCTCGCCTGCCGCGCCGACGCGCGGGATGGGACACGAGGCCTTGATCGAGGGCTCGACGAGCGGGATCGCCGGATCCGCCAGCCGCGAGTGGAAGAAGCCAGGGGCGATGGCATTCACGCGAATCCCGTCGCGCCCCCACGAGGCGGCGAGTTCGCGCGTGAGCCCCATCAACCCCGCCTTGGTCGCCGCGTAGCCGGCATAGTGCGGGCCGTGCACCGACGCGTGCAGGCCGGCAATCGACGCCACGTTGATGATGCGGCCGTACTGCCGTTTCAGCATCTCGCGTCCCGCCGCCTGCGCGAAGAGGAACGCGCCGGTGAGGTTGATGTCGAGGACCTTCTGCCACTTGTCGAGCGGCATCTCCTCGGGCCGCGCGCCCCAGGTGATGCCGGCGTTGTTGACGAGGATGTCGACGTGGCCAAAGGCCTGCATCGCCGTGTCGACCACGGCCTGCACGTCGCCGGGCCTGGCCACGTCAGCGACCAGACCCTCGCAACGGACGCCTTGCGCCTTGAAGCGCTCGACGGTCGGCGTGAGCCACTCGTCTCTCCGGGCGCAAAGCACGAGCGCCGCGCCGGCTTCGGCCAGTCCCTCGGCCATTTCCTCGCCGAGACCGCGTGATCCGCCGGTGACGATCGCGACCCGGCCCGAGAGATTGAACAAATCCTGGATGGAAGGCATGTGCGCTCGCCTTATACTGGCGGCCCGTCCGGTGTGTCAACGGTCTCGAGTGGGAACGGGCACGACGCCGACGTCCGAGACGACAGAGCAACGGCCGGACGCAGCCACACGAAAGGCGGTTGTGACGCAGGTGCACGAGGTACTGGGCGGTGGGATGTTTCTTCTTCGCGCGCTCGATCCGAACGAGCTCTTCACGCGCGAAGACCTCTCCGACGAGCAGCGGCTCTTCGGCCAGACGGCAGCCGAGTTCATGCGCCACGAGGTGCTGCCGAACGAATCCCGCCTCTACGCCCACGACTGGACGTTCACCCGGGCGCTGTTGAAGAAGGCGGCGGACCTGGATCTGCTCCGGCTCGAGATTCCCGCGGCGTACGGCGGGCTGGGCCTCGACAAGACGAGCGCCGCGTACGTGGGCGAGCACATCGCCATCAATCCCTCCTTTGGCGGCTCGCTGGGCGCCCATACTTCGATCGGCACGCTCCCCATCGTCTACTTCGGGACCGACGAGCAGAAGGCGCGGTATCTGCCGCGGCTTGCGAGCGGTGAGCTGGTGGGCGCCTACGCGCTGACCGAACCGCACTCGGGATCCGATGCCTTGTCGGCGAAGACCACCGCGCGGCTCAGCCCCGACGCGCGGCACTACGTGCTCAACGGCCAGAAGGCGTGGATCACCAACGGCGGCTTTGCCGATGTGTTCACGATATTCGCCAAAGTCGACGGTGAGCATTTCACGGCCTTCATCGTCGAGCGCGGCATGGGCGTGGTGAGCGGCGCCGACGAGAAGAAGCTCGGCCTCGACGGGTCGTCGACGACGGGCCTGATGCTCGACGACGTGCATGTGCCGGTCGGCAATGTGCTGGGCACGATTGGCGAAGGCCACAAGGTCGCGTTCAACATCCTGAACCTCGGTCGCGTCAAGCTCGGCACCCGCAACATCGCGGGGGCGAAGCAGGCGCTCAATCAGTCGATCGCGTACGCGAAGGAGCGGCGCCAGTTCGGGCGTGCGATCTGCGAATTCGGCCTCGTCAAGCAGAAGCTGGCCGAGATGAGCGCGCGCTGTTTCGTCGGCGACGCCATGGTTTACCGCGCGCTCGGCGACGTCGACCGCGCCCTCGAGGGCGTCGATCCGGCCGATGGGGCGCGCGTGCTCGAGACCATCGCGACCTTCGCCGTCGAGTGCTCCATCAACAAGGTGTGGACCAGCGAGGCGCTGGCCTACGTGGTCGACGAAGCGGTGCAGGTGTTCGGCGGCAACGGTTACTCGCGCGAGTTCCCGGTCGAGCGGGCCTACCGTGATGCGCGCATCACGCGGATCTATGAAGGGACCAACGAGATCAACCGGCTGATCATCCCGGCGCGGCTCTTCAAGTCGGGCGCGCTCTTCGCGGCGCAGGTGGCAGAGGGGCCGGCGGGATCGGCGTTTGCCGCCGAGTACGAGCTGCTCGGGCATGCCAAGCGGCTCGGGATCGCCGCCCTGGCGGCGGCGGCCGACGCCTATGGCGATTCGGTGCGCGAGGAGCAGGAGGTGCTCGCGCACGCCGCCAACGTCATCATCGAATCGTACGCGATCGAAAGCACGCTGGCGCGGGCCGAAAAGCTCGCCAGTGGCCGCAGCGAGCGCGCCGTCGCCGCCGCTGACATCGCCCGCGTCCATACGAGCGACGCGGCAGATCGCACGGCGCACGCCGGCAAACAGATCGTCAACGCGCTCGGCGACCGCACCGGGCGGAGCGCGGCGGTCGTCGCCGGGCTCGAGCGCATCGTGGCCCATCGCGGTGTCGACACGGTCGCCGCACGTCGCCGGATTGGCGACGCCGTGATTGCGGCCGGCCGTTATGTCTTCTAGCGGTCGTCATCACGATGCGATCTTCACGATCTCTTGCCGGCGTTGCCACCCCTGGCCCCTAGGCACCCTCGGCACTTTCCGTCATGCACATTAGAGCCGCCATTCTTCGAGAACAAGGTCAGCCGCTGTCGGTTGAGATCGCCGAGCTCGCACCGCCGGAAATGGAGGAGGTCCTCGTCGAGGTCATGGCCGCCGGTGTCTGCCACAGCGACCTGCATGCCATCAACGGTGACTGGCCGATGCGCGTGCCGCTCTGCCCCGGCCACGAGGGGGCGGGCGTGGTTCGCGAGGTGGGCGCAGGCGTGAGCCGGGTGCGTCCCGGCGACCACGTGGTGTTCTGCTGGGCGCCCGCGTGTGGGACCTGCCCGCCTTGCGTGGCGGGAACCCCGCTCTTCTGCGATCGGCTCGATCGCACGACGTTTCGCAACCGACTCCCGTTCGGCGGAACACGGCTGAGGGTCGGCACCGAGGACGTGGCGCCGTTTCTGGGGACGGCGTGCTTTGCCACCTACACGGTCCTCCCGGAATCCGGGCTGACGGCGGTGCCCTCAGACGTGCCGTTCGACGCCCTGGCCTCGGTTGGGTGCGCCGTTGTGACCGGCGTGGGCGCCGTCCTGAACGCCGCCCGGGTCCCGAAGGGGGCCGTGGTGGCAATCATCGGCGCGGGTGGGGTCGGGTTGAACGTGGTGCAGGGCGCCGTCCTCTCTGGCGCCGGCCGCATCATTGCGGTCGATCGTCAGGCGCAGCCGCTGGCGATTGCGAAAACCCTGGGCGCAACCGATCTCGTGCGCGCCGGTGAATCGACGGTGCAGGCCCTCAAGGACCTGACCGGCGGCCGCGGCGCCGACTACGTGTTCGATACCGTCGGATCGCCCGCGACGCTGGTCGACGCCGTCGCCGCCGCGCGGAAGGGCGGCACCATCGTCCTTACCGGCCTGTCGCGCATCGATGCTGAAGGCCCGATCCGGATGTTTCCGTTCGTGATGCACGAAAAGCGGCTCATCGGGTCGGTCTACGGATCGGGCGATCCCCTGAAGGACATCGTGAGCCTGGTCTCCCTCTATCAGCAGGGTCGGCTGAAGCTGGGCGAGCTGGCGACCCGCACGTACACGCTCGAGCAGACCAACGACGCCGTCACGGCACTTGCGGCCGGGGCGGGTGGGCGCGGCATCGTCAAGCCCGCCTGACCCCGCCGGTCGCTGGCTTGCGGGCCAGCGCCAGTGTTAACGCGAGTCTCGTCGGGAAAGATGAACACACCGCGTCCTTGCGGTAGCATGCCCCATGCAGCGCTTCCTGCTGGTCTCCCTCGTGCTGATAGCGGTCCCGCTGACGGCGAAGCAAGCCGCACAGTGGCCGCAGTTTCGCGGACCCGGCGCCACCGGCGTCGGTGCGGACCTGCGCGTGCCAGACACCTGGAGCGCCACCGAGAACATCGTCTGGAAGGCGGCGATTCCCGGCGTCGGCTGGTCGTCGCCGATCGTCTGGAACAACACTATTTTTCTCACGTCGGTGATTCGCGCGCAGGCGGGCGAGGCCCCGAAGCCTGGCCTGTATTTCGGCGGCGAGCGCCCTACGCCGTCGGACGAGCACCGGTGGATGGTCTTCGGCGTCGACTTCGCCAGCGGCAAGGTGTTGTGGCAGCGCGAGGCGCATCGCGGCGCGCCGCCACGCTCGCGACACCTGAAGAACAGCTACGCGTCCGAGACGCCGACCACCGACGGCGAGCGCGTGTACGTCCTCTTCGGCAACATCGGCGTGTTCGCTTTCACCATGGACGGCACGCCGGTGTGGCAGCGGACGTGGCCCGCGCGGGCGACGCGGTACGGCTGGGGCACGGCGGCATCACCGGTGCTGCATGGCGGGCGCCTCTACGTGCTCGACGACAACGACGAACAATCGTCGCTCGTGGCGCTCGACGCCCGCACGGGCGCGGACGTGTGGCGGGTGGAGCGTGCGCGAGAGACGAACTGGACCACGCCGTTCATCTGGCGCCACGCCCAGCGAACGGAGATCGTCGTCTCGGCGACTCACGGCGTGCAGTCCTACGACCTCGACGGCAAACCGCTCTGGACGCTGCGCGGCATGTCCAGCATCGCCATCCCGACGCCGTTCGAGAGCGGCGGGCTGCTGTATGTCGCGTCCGGCTATGTCGGCGACCAGGTCCGTCCCGTCTACGCGATCAAGCCCGGCGCGAGCGGCGACATCACGTTGAGCACGGGAGAGACGAGCAACGCGTTCGTGGCCTGGTCGCTGCCGCAGGCAGGGCCGTACAACCCATCGCCGATCGTGTACGACGGGCTGTACTACACGCTGCTCGACCGCGGGTTCTTCACGGCGCACGACGCGCGCACGGGAGCCGAGGTGTACGGCCGGCAGCGGATCGATCCCGCGGGCGTCGGATTCACGGCGTCACCCTGGGCGGCCAGCGGCCGCCTCTACGCGATCAGCGAAGACGGGGATACCTATGTGATCAAGGCCGGGCCGAAGTACGAGCTGCTGGCGAAGAATTCACTCGGTGAGATGACGATGGCGACGCCGGCGATGGCGCAGGGGAACCTCATCGTGCGGACGGCGGAGCGGCTGTATCGGATTGGCCGGAAGTGACACCGTCCGCGGGCATTCAGCAGCCCTGATCGTCGAGCAGTCGATGCCGGGCGACGCCGATCTCATTCGGCCAAGCAGGCACGCGCGCAGCCGCAGGATCTGCTGGACGCCGAAGACCTTTCTTGCGGCCAACCGCCGCTGATGCGGGACCTGTCAGCGTGGGATGACCTCCGGCCGGGTTGTGTTCCACGCGACCGCCCGAGTTGAACGGTTGCCGCGGGCCGTTCTCTTCTGTATGCTCGCACGTCGATTCCTTCCCACTCATGAGCGCCCGTACATCAGTGGCTCCGGCCGCCGATCGCCTCACTCGATTCGCGGCCCTGGTCGGGAGCCTCATCCCGGACGCGATGTCGACCTCGATCGCCCTCCTCGTCCTGGTGGCGGCAGCGGCGCTAGCGATGGGCAGCACCGCTGCCGAGACGATGGGCGCGTACCTATCGCGGTCTCTGGATGTTGCTGCCCTTCACGATGCAGATGACGCTCATCCTGGTGCTCAGCTCGAGCCTGGGCGCGGCGCCGTTCTTCAAGCGCGCGATCATCGCGTTGTCGCGCCTGCCCGGCACCACGACCGGCGTGCTGGCGGCCTCGATCATCCTGACGGCAGCGCTCGCCTACTGCTACTGGGGACTCGGGGTCACCCTGGGGCCGCTCATCGCGGTCTACTTCGCCCGCGAGGCCGAGAAAAAAGGGTTGCCGGTGGACTTCCCGTTTCTTCTCGCGACCACACACGCCGCAAACGCGGCGTGGCAGTTCGGGTTCTCCGCGAGCGCGCCGCTGCTGATGAACACGCCCGGCAACTTCCTGGAGAAGACCACCGGCCTGATGCCGCTCCGCACCACAATCTTCGCGCCGGCGACGCTCTTCTTCGTGCCCGCGTTTCTCGTCGCGCTGTTGGTGACGGCGCGCCTGCTCCTCCCTCGCCACCCGCGGCCGATCTCCCATTTTCCCGACGCCTGCCGACTTGGCAGAGGAGGCATCGCCGCCAGTGTCCCAGACGTCGGCGAGCGCCCGAGCCCGGAGAGTTTCTCCGAGCGAATCGAGGGCAACCCCTTCCCGATCGCGGTGCTCGCAGCCATGCTGGCCGGCTGGCTCGTGTACCACGTCGGTGTCATGAACGGCGGTCTCGAGCTCAACTCGCTCAACACCATGCTGCTGCTGCTCTGCCTCGTGTTTCACAGAAACGTCCGCAACTTCTCGCGGACGCTTCCCGCGGCCGTCGTGGCCGCCTGGCCGGTGGTCGTGCTCTATCACCTGTACGCCGGCGTGGCTGGGTTGGTCCAGTTCACGGCGGTCGGCAACACGCTGGGCGAGTTCTTCGCCTCGATCTCGAACCAGCTCACCTTCCCGCTCATGACGGCGGTGTCGGCGGCACTGGTGTCGATATTTGTCCCCTCGAGCGGCGGCCAGTGGGTGATCCAGGGGTTCATCACGGCGAAGACGGCAGCCGCCGTGGGCGTGACCGCGCAACGCGGCCTGCTCGCGTTGAGCGTCGGCGACCACATGGGCAATCTGATTTCGCCCTTCTGGGTGGTGGTTGCGGGGGGCATCGCGCGGGTCGACTTCCGGGAGTTCATCGGCTACAACCTGGTGTACGCCGCCTTGTGGTTCGCTCTTGGCGTGCTCTGCTTCACGTTCCTGCCTGCGTGATGGCCCGGATGCGCAGGCGAAGATCGCGCCAGGTTTCATGAGAGAGTCTCAGGCCATCTTCATCACACGGCCGATAGCCGTGCTCAGGCGATCCCGCTCGCTGGCGTCGACCGCCCGCCGCCTGCGGCCGGATGCGGTCGAACGATAGAACTTCGCACTTTTCTGGAGCTGATCCGGCTAGGCGCCGTACTGCAGCGTGAGGAGCGACGCGGGGCCGTTCGCGGGAACCTGCAGCACGAACATGCGATCGAATTCCTTCGCCTTGATGACCACGTTCGCCGGACCGCCGAGGGCCTCGATAATCTGCGGCACCGTGTTGGTGTGCCCGACTACGAGCACGCGTTTCCCGGCAGCCTTGACTTGACTGGCCGCCGTCGCAGGGGCGTCGGCGATTTCCACGGGCCTCTTCGACAGCAGCCTTGCCAGCGGTGCGGCGGTCTCCTTCGTGCGGCGCAACTCGCTGGTGAAGATCGCCGTAATGCTGGCGCCGGCCAACATCTTTGCTAGCGTGGCGGCGCGACGGCGCCCGGCGGCGGAGAGACCAGGATTGTCCCCTCCGGTGGCGGGCTCCGCGTGGCGGACGAGCACAACGATCATAGGTACCTCTACTTGCCGACGTGACGGAGCCGGAAATGTCGATCCGCGCTCTCGAGCGCCTCGTTGGGATGTCGAGAACCACTCCCGTGTTTCGACGTTAGGTATGAAGGCAAGGTCAAGGCATCACAAATATCACGCAGGGACCAACCATGAAAAGGAAGATCCTCATCGCTCTCGCCTGCATTGTCCTCGTGCCGCTCCTGGCCATCGTCGCGCTTTTCGCGACCCGGGAGAAGCCCGACGGCCCACGGGTCGAGGCCGCGCCTGGCGTGGTCGGGATCGAGGCCGGAGGCGCCTACGCCTGGATCGTGCGCACGCCGCACGGCGCGGTGTTGGTCGATGCGGGGCTCGATACCTCGGGCGCGGCCATCGTCGCCGAGCTGAAGGCCGAAGGCGTGGAGCCGCGCCAGGTCCAGGCTGTCCTCATCACACACGGCCACCCCGACCACTACGCCGCGGCCCGACTCTTCGCGACAGCGACGGTTGCCGTCGGCTCCGGCGACCTGGCGATGATTCGAGGTGACAAGACCCACTATTCCACATTCGGCAGGATCGTCGGCGCAGTCATGCCGCTGCCGCCGGCGCCACTGGCCATCACGGCGGTCCGTGGCGACGAGCAACTGGAATTCGACGGCGCCTCGTTCAAGGTCATCGCCGCTCCGGGACATTCGCCGGGCAGCGTGATGTACCTCTACAAGGACGTGCTCTTCACTGGCGACTCGCTTATGCGCAAGAACGACGGCGTGGCCATCGTGCCGGCCCTGTTCTCCGAGGACGCGGGCAGGAATCGCGACTCGCTTCGGGCCCTCGAGCCGCTGACGTTCGACAAGATCGCCGACGGACACGCAGGCGTCGCGTTCGGCGCCAAGCAGAAGCTCGTGCGGTTCCTCGCAGGCTCGTGACCGGCCCCGGGGTCATCCACTCGAGGATGGCAACGCTTGTCGTGATCCGTGAATCCGCCTTCGTTGAACGCACGGGGCGGCCTGCTGCACGCATACGGCCCGGCCGAACGCCGATCAGCCCTGCACGCCGCTGATGATCCGCAGGTAGGCGCGCCATGGGCCGACCTCGTCCGAGTACTGCCGCGCGAGCACCCGCGAGATCTGCATCACGTGATCGAGATCGTGTGCAGTCCAGGTCGCGAGCAGCTGGCGGAGCGTCACGGGACCGAGCTCCGGATGGCGGCCGGGACGATCGAGGTCGACGGGAGCGAGCCCGAGCGCGTTCAGCTCCTCGAGGTTTTCCCGCCGGAGCGTGGCAAACTCGTCGAGCAGGCTGTCCAACGTTCGTGGAGTGGATTCCTTGAACTGCGCGAGTCGATCGAAACGGTCAAACGGGCGTGCATCACCGTGCTCGAGGATGATTTTGACGCGCGGCATCCAGTCGGTCTTCTCGCCGTGGATGAGATGCCCGACGACATCGATGGCGCTCCAGGACTCCCCTCCTTCGTGCGCGACGATCCACGCTTCGGGCAGGCCGCGCAGCATCGCGTCCAGCAGCGCAGGCGTTCGAGCCAGGATTCCCATCGCCTCCCCGGGCACAAAGGGGCGGCGCGTACGATCGGTTTCCGTTTCCATCGAGATTTGACCTCCGGCGTTTCTTGGTTGTAGGAGGATCGCCCTTTTCCTTGCTGAAATCGAGGGCCAAGTTTTTCATGGACGGCTCCTTTCGCCGCTCGGCACATTCCCTGTTGACAGGGGCCGCGCCGTCCGTGTATAAAACCAATAGGTTAATTAACTCATTGGTTCATTACGCATGCCGACCGATCAGCTGAGCGCCACGTTTGCCGCCCTGGCGGACCCGACGCGCCGGGCCATCCTGGCCCGCCTCCTCGTCGGGCGAACGCTCGGTCACCGAGCTCGCCGAGCCCTTCGACATGAGCATGCCCGCCGTGTCGAAGCACCTCCGCGTGCTCGAGCGCGCGGGGCTGATCGCGCGGCGGAAGGAGGCGCAGTGGCGGCGATGCCGAATCGACGCGGGCCCCTTGAAGGAAGTCGCCGACTGGACCGAGCGCTACCGGCACATCTGGGAAGAGCGGCTCGATCGGCTGGACCAGTACCTGCAACACGATGAAAACGAAGGAGGAGAAGAGTCATGGTCGTAAGCCACGCCGCAAATAGCGACAGCTTCAAGGTCACGACGCCGTCGGACCAGGAAATCCGCATGACGCGCCTGTTCAATGCGCCGAGGCACCTCGTGTTCGAGGCGATGACGAAGCCCGAACACGTGAAGCAGTGGTGGGGCCGCCTGGGCGAGGGCTACTCCGTGCCGGTCTGCGAGATCGACCTTCGCGTGGGCGGCGCGTGGCGCTTCGTGAACCGCCACCCCAAGGGAGAGGCCGCCTTCCACGGCGAGTACCGGGAGATCACGCCGCCGAGCCGGCTCGTGTTCACCGAGATCTTCGAGGAGTTTCCGGACAGCGTCTCGGTGGTGACGACGGAGTTCACCGAGGAGGGCGGCAAGACGCGAATGACGGCGACCGTGCGCTATCCGTCGCTGGACGTGCGCGACATGGTCCTCGCGTCCGGAATGTCCACGCGGCGCAGGCATCAGCTACGACCGCCTCGAAGATCTCGTCGCGGCGCTGCAGCAGGCGTGAGCTCGTCAGCGATCGCCGCCCCGCGCGTCAATCGCCCGCCAGGGAGAGGCCCGCGTGTGCGCAATCCTCTGGTGAACGACCGCAAGGGGCGGCCGATCGGCATTTCGTGAAAGCAGGAGGCTGGAATGATGGCCAAGACCGACTTCAAGTCCGTGGACGAGTACATCGCCTCGCAGCCCGAAGCCGTGCAGCGGCGTACTCGAGCGCGTGCGGAGCGCCATCCGCAAGGCCGTGCCCGGCGCCGAGGAAGTGATCTCCTACCAGATCCCCGCGTACAAACTGCACGGTCGCGCCGTGCTCTATTTCGCCGGGTGGAAGCAGCACTACTCGCTCTACCCCGCCACCGACCGGCTCGTCGCGGCGTTCAAGGACGAGCTTGCACCGTACGAGGTCAAGCAAGGGCACGATCCGCTTCCCGCTCTCCGAGCCCGTCCCCGTGAAGCTGATCGAACGCATCGCGAAGTTCCGCGCGAAGGAAGTCGCCGAACGCGAGAAGGCGAAGGCGGCCGCGCCGAAGAAGCGCTCGAACAAGAAGCCAACGTCGGGCCGGTGATCGCGATCAGCCTGCTATTCTGAATTCACTTCAGCATTCAGCATTGAGCATTCAGAATGGCATCGGAGGTCACCATGGCTCG
This sequence comes from uncultured Acidobacteriota bacterium, assembly GCA_963771395.1. Lineage (GTDB taxonomy): Bacteria > Acidobacteriota > Vicinamibacteria > Vicinamibacterales > 2-12-FULL-66-21 > DATBJJ01. The sequence goes on from CAVYTY010000016.1 coordinate 309,763, forward strand.
CCTTCACGCTTGCGTGCTCTGCGCACTATTGATGACGTGCGCGGCGCCCGGAGGAGTACGCATCGAGTCGTCTTCGCAGGCTCCCCCGGGCATTGTCGTCCGCCTCGCCGCGAGCGCCTCGCAGGGGCCGCTCGACGGACGGCTGCTGCTGTTGCTGTCGAAGGAACGAGACCCCGCCCGCGAGCCGCGCTTCCAGGTGAGCGCCACGAGCCTTTCGTCGGCGCAGGTGTTCGGCATCGACGTCGAGGGGCTGAAAGCCGGCGACGAACGCACGTTCGACGCTGCCGTGCTCGGCTATCCGCTCGAGTCGCTGCGCGATCTTCCACCAGGCGATTACACGGTGCAGGCACTGCTGCACAAGTACGAGACGTTTCGCCTGGCCACGGGCCATACCGTCAAGCTGCCGATGGACCGGGGCGAAGGCCAGCAGTGGAGCAGCGCGCCCGGCAACCTTCATAGTGCGGCGCAGAAGGTGCGGTGGGACGGCGGCCGTGGCGGCTCGATCCGTCTCGAGCTCGACAAGATCATCCCGCCCCTGACCGAACCGGCCGACACCAAGTACGTCAAGCACGTGCGAATCCGGAGCGATCGGCTCTCGAAGTTCTGGGGGCGCGACATGTTCCTGGGCGCGCACGTCCTCTTGCCCGAGGGATTCGACACCCACCCGAAGGCGCGCTACCCGCTCATCATCAACCACGGGCATTTCCCCAGCAACCTCGGAAACTGGCGGGAAACGCCGCCGGACGCCGACCTGAAATGCGAGTACAGCGACCGCTTCCAGCTCGAGTGCTACAACCGCATCCAGCAGCAGTCCGCCTACGAGTTCTACAAGGAATGGACCGGACCGGATTTTCCACGCGTGCTGGTCATCGAGATCCAGCACGCCAATCCCTACTACGACGACTCGTACGCGGTGAACTCGGCGAACCTCGGCCCGTACGGCGACGCGATCATGAAGGAGCTCGTGCCCGCCATCGAGTCACGGTTCCGCGGGATAGGAGCGGGCTGGGCGCGCGCCACCTATGGCGGATCGACAGGCGGCTGGGAGGCGCTGGCCGTTCAGATGTTCTACCCCGACGACTTCAACGCCGCCTACGCCGCGTGCCCGGACCCCATCGACTTTCGCGCCTTCACCGTGGTGGACATCTACAAGGACGCGAACGCGTACTGGGCCGAGGGCCCGTTCATGAAGGTGCCGCGTCCGGGCCACCGCAACTACCTGGGCCACCTCCAGGCGACGCTCGAGCAGATGAACCGCATGGAACTGGTGCTCGGAAACAAGACGCGCAGCGGCCAGCAGTGGGACATCTGGGAAGCGGTCTACTCGCCGCAGGGCCCGGACGGCTACCCCGCACGACTCTGGGACAAACGCACCGGCGCCATCGACAGGAAAGTCGCCGAGTACTGGAAGGAGCATTACGACCTGTCCTGGATCCTGCGGCGCGACTGGAACCGCGGCCTCGGCAAGAAGCTCGAGGGCAAGATCCACCTCTATGTCGGCGACATGGACAACTACTACCTGAACAACGCCGTGTATCTGGTCGAAGACATCCTCAAGGCCACCAGGGATCCGGCCTACGGCGGCGAGGTGACGTATGGCGACCGCGCCGAGCACTGCTGGAACGGAGATCCGACCCGCGCCAATGCGTACTCGCGGCTGCGCTACCACCAGATGTTCATTCCGCGGTTCATCGAACGGGCCTTGAAGACGGCGCCTGCCGGGGCCGATGTGCAGTCGTGGCGCTATTAGCGATGGCCCGCGTGGATCCTGGTGTATTCTTCAGTCCACACCGCTGGCCCAGGAACCTCGAACGTTGATGAGATGGATCCTTCCTGCTGGGCGTCAGCGCGACTCCGGAGGGTTGTCACCTGTGCGTACCGTTGGAGCACTGAAACTGTTGACGCTGGTCGCACTTGCGGCCGGACCCACAACTGCAGTCATGGCGCAGGAAGCCCAGGCCGTCAGCCGCGAGGCATCCGTCGAGCGGGTGCCGCCGGGCACGTCGCCGGCCCGGGCTGAGAAGCCGACCGCGTCCGAGAGTGCCGCCGAGCAGTCGGCTCAGGCGCCGACGCGCGAGGCCGCCATCGGGCAGGAGCAGGCCGACAAGGTCAAGAGCTTGCACCCTTACGTCCCCAACAAGGCCGAAGCGATCTTTCAGCATATCGACACCGTCCTCGAGGGCGGTAGCCTGCGCTGGCACCCCTTCTTCGAGAACGCGTATTCCGGCGGGGGCTTTACGCTTGGCGTCGGCCATGTGAGCTACGTGAGTGGATACAACTACATCGACGTGCGCGGCAGCTACACGATATCGGGCTACAAACGAGCCGAAGTCGAGTTCGTCGCACCGCGCATGTTCAAACGCCGCGCCTCACTGTCGGTCCTCGGCGGCTGGCGCGAAGCGACGCAGGTCGGCTTCTACGGCATCGGGACGGACACGTCGAAGGACGACCGCACGAACTACCTCTTTCAGCAGCCGTACGGCTCTGCCCTCTTCACGATCTTCCCCACCCGCCGAGCCTTCATGCTGCGCGGCGGGGCCGAGTGGTCCCGTTGGTCGCAGGAACCTGGTGAGGGCACGTCTCCCTCGGTGGAGACCGAGTACACGCCGGCGACCCTGCCCGGGCTTGGAGCGGAAGTGACCTATCTCCACACACAGGGCACGGTCGGACTCGACTGGCGCACCTCTCCCGGGTACACCCGCCGCGGCGGCTTCCTTGGCGCCACCCTTCACGACCACAACGACCGGGACAAGAACTTCGGCTTTCAGATGGTCGAATACGAGGCCATTCAGCACGTCCCCATCCTGCGTGAGACGTGGGTGCTGTCATTCCACGCCCGGATGCAGCACGCGAACGAGAAGGACAGTCAGCAGATTCCCTTCTTCATGCTGCCGGCGCTCGGCGGCGGTTCCTCGCTGCGCGGATTCAGCAGCTGGCGCTTCCGCGACCAGAACAGCCTGCTGCTGCAGGCAGAGTGGCGCATCATGGTCAACCGCTACCTCGACCTGGCCTTCTTCTACGACGCCGGCAAGGTCACCGCGCGCACGAAGGATCTCGACCTCGACGGCCTGAAGGATGACTTCGGCTTCGGCCTGCGTTTCCACGGCCCGTTTGCCACGCCGCTCCGCGTCGAGCTGGCCAGGAGCCGCGAAAGCAGCCTCTCCCTCATCTTCTCGTCATCGGCGTCTTTCTAGGTAACGACTCATGCTGACTCCAACGCTTTCATCACGTGCACGCCGCGCCGGGCTGGTGCTTTCCGTCGCGGCGCTCGGCTTCTTCGCCAGCTCCGCTTCGACACAGAGCCCACGCTTCTATCCCGACGATCCAATCGCGCGCGAACCGGAGTCGCAGGACGCCTCGAAGGCGGCGCCCTACGATCAGAGCCAGATGTACGAATTGGTGTACAACCTGTTCGTCACGGCAGGCCACGAGCCGAGCGGCCTGCGCGCGAAGAACATCAATACGATCGACGAAGTGCCGGATTCGAGCTGGTTCACGAACCGCGTCGGCACCAGGGCGATCACGAACGAAGAGCTCCTGCGCGGCCCGAACGTCGGCGTACCGCCCGACCCGTCGAAATGGGTGTTGATCAGGGAGAAGACCTCAGGCGCACACCCGGGCTTCACGGCGATGGACGCGAAAGGCGAGACCTGGTTCCTCGAGTTCGATCCGCCGAAGTTTCCGGAAGGCGCGACCGCCGCGGTGCAGATCGCAACGAAGATTTTCTGGGCCCTGGGCTACAACCAGGTGGAATCGTTCCTGACGACCTACGATCCGAGGAAGTCGTCGATCGACCCGAAGGCTACCGTCCGCCGCCCGAACGGCAAGAGAACGCGGTTCACCGAGGACGACGTCAACGTGATCCTGGAGAGAGTGGCACGCAACACGGACGGCACCTACCGCGTCATTGCCGGCCGCATCCTGCCGGGCAGGATTCTCGGCGGCTACCAGTACGCCGGCACACGCCCCGACGATCCCAACGATCTCGTGCCGCACGAGCACCGCCGCGAGCTGCGCGCGCTGCGCGTCTTTGGCGCGTGGACGAACCTCACCGACATCAAGGCGAAGAACTCGATCGACACGGTGATCACGGAGAACGGCAAGACGATCGTCAAGCACTATCTGCAGGATGTCGGCTCGACATTCGGCCTGTGCAACGACTTCCACGAGTGGGACCTGAGCTGGGAATACTTCTACGAGGGCCCGCCGTCGCGAAAACGCTTCTTCACGCTCGGCTTCGGGCTCAGCCCGTGGCAGACGGTCGACTACGTCGATACCCTCGATCGGCAAATTCGAGGGTGATGTGTTCGATCCGAGAAGGTGGCGGCCGCAGACCCCGACAACGGCCTACATGGAGCTGCGCGACGATGACGCGTTCTGGGCGGCGCGACGCGTGGCGGCGTTCACCGACGACATGATCAGGGCGGCGGTCCACACCGGGCAGTTCAGCAACCCGGCGGCGGAGAAACAACTGGCTGATGTGCTGATCAAGCGCCGCGAAAAAATCAAGAGCATCTATCTGACCATCGTGAACCCGATCGTCAACCCGCGCCTCGACGCGAAAGGCCTGACGTTCGAGAACGCGGCGGTTACCGGCGGCGTGGCCCGCGGCCAGGCGGCGTACCGCGCCTCGTGGATGCTCTTCGACAACGCGACCGGGGCAACCAAGCCGCTGTCAGAAACGAAGAGCGCGACGACCACCGTCGAGGCGCCGAGCGGTTTGCCGACGGCGCCGGGAAGCTTCGTCGCCGTCGACATTGCCGCCGACAGCGACGAATATCCGACGTGGAAGCAGCCGGTCCGCGCCTTCTTCCGTCAGGATGGCGGAAGCTGGAAGCTCGTCGGGCTCGAGCGGATGCCCGACAAGGCGCCCACGACGCAGAAAGCCTCACGCTGATCCGACGTTCCTTCCGGGTCATCATGGCCACCAGGAACACGGCCGAAGGCCGTGTCCGAAGGCGCCGCGTGACGCCTCGTCCGAAAGGAGCCCTCGATGAACACGGCATCTCTCGTCTCGATAGCGATCCTCTGCGGATGCGTGTCGGCGGCCGCTCAGCAGGCCCACGTGAACCTGGACTGGAATCCGCAAAAGAACACGCAGAACCTGACCCCGTATGGCGCCAACGTGATCTCCCCGGAGGTCAGGGACGACGGCACCGTCACGTTCCGCCTGAAGGCGCCCGACGCGCGCGCGGTCGCGCTGACGGGCGGGCCGATGCTCCTGGCGATCGGGAAGGGGAACGCGCCGATTCCCTTCGAGAAAGGCGCAGACGGGGTCTGGACGCTGACGGTCGGTCCGCTGAAGCCCAACATGTACATCTACCGGCTGCTCGTGGACGGCGTCGCGGTGGTCGATCCCGGCAACACGCTGACCGGGTTCTCGGACCAGCCCGGCTACAGCACCGTCGTCGTGCACGGCGACGGACCCGGCTACTACGACGCAAAGCGCGTCCCGCACGGGAGCGTCACTCGTCACGTGTATCACTCGGACGTGTTGAACGGCGAGCGTGAGATGTACGTCTACACGCCGCCCAATTACGACCGGGGCCGGCGCTACCCCGTGCTCTACCTGCTCGGCGGCAGCGGTGAGCTGGCGTCGAACTGGAATCTCGAGGGCCGGGCGGGCTTCATCGCCGACAATCTGATCGCCGAGGGCAGGGCGTTGCCGATGATCATCGCCATGCCGAACAACCAGGTCGTCCACCGCAGTGATCCAAAGCACACCGAGCTGACTTTTCCGCTCTTCGAGAAAGAGCTGCGGCAGCACATCGTTGCGCTGGTCGACAAGGCCTACAGCACGCAAGCCTCTCCGCATGGACGGGCCATTGCCGGCCTGTCGATGGGCGGCCGGCACGCCCAGCTCGTCGGCTTCAAAGCGCTCGACCTGTTCGCCTCGTTCGGCATCCTGAGCGCGGGGGATCCGGAGTCCGAGAAGAGCACGCCGGAGTTCCTGAACGATCCGGCGACCAGGAAAAAGGTCGATTACCTGTTTGTCGGACTCGGAACGCACGAAAACCAGCCCACCAACCGGACGGTAGTGTTCCACCAGATTCTCGACAAGCACGGCATCGCGCACGACTACTACATCGGCGGCGACGGCGGCCACGACTGGGGAACATGGCGTGCGCACCTGGTCTACATGCTGCCGAAACTATGGCGCGCGAAACAGGGCGGGACTTCCTCGTCTTCGCGGGCGCCGGGGTTATGACCACGCAAAATCCTTCGGGGTAGCCGAGTGCGTCTGTACGCGCGGTAGCCGTCTCGACAACCTCATGCTGGCTCGTTCACCGGCACCGGGCGGAAGTGCGCCCTAGACGGACCCATGTGTGGATGTGCGACAAATGCGCGTAGTCGTATGCATGAATTGACTTCAGTTGTGCATATCAGCTAATTTACTTCGTATGCGAACAACGTTGGTCCTGCCGGATGGGTTGGTGGAAGCGGCGCGCGAGGCCACCGGCATGGCGTCGAAGACAGACACGATCGTCCACGCCCTCGAGGAAGTGATCCGGCGGAAGCGAATCGACGACCTGAAGGCGATGTTCGGCACCGTCGACATCAGTCTCGACCTCGACAAGGTCCGCGGCCGGGGCAAATTGCGGACGTCGTGATCGTCGTCGACACGTCGGTGTGGATTTCGGCCCTGCGCGGCCCGAACGGTGCGCACGCCACCACCCTCCGAAGCCTGCTCGACGCCGACGAAGTCGTGCTGCCGGTCTCGGTGCGGAGCGAGCTGCTGATGGGGGTCAGCGGCACGACACGGAAGCACCTGTCCGAACGCCTCAGCGCGTTGACGCTCCTCTATACAACCGATGAAACGTGGCGAACGCTTGATTCGTGGACCGATCGGGCAGCCAGAAGCGGCCACCTCTTCAGCCTCGGCGATCTCATTGTCGGAATCCTGGCGGCCGACATCAACGCACGCGTGTGGTCGCTCGACAAGGATTTCGCGCGAATGGAGAAGCTGAAGCTCGTTCAGCTCTACTAGCCTTCCCTGCGAAAAGACGGTCGACTAGGCAAAGACTTCCTTCGCGACCTTGCCCTTGCCGTCCCGGGTGACATAGACGGGACGTTTCTGGTCGATGTAGGCAAGATCAGGCGGGATACCGAGCGCGTGGAAGATCGTGGCGTGCAGGTCTTCGACCGGGAGCGGGTTCTCGATGGTGGTGCAGGGCCGCTCGTCGGCCGTCTTGCCGTAGACGAAGCCCTTCTTCACGCCGCCACCGAACATCAGCACGGAACCGGCCGCGGTGAAATGGCGGTGCATCCCGTAGTGTCTCGGTTCCTGCATGACGTCGGGGATGTTGATGGCCTGGTCTTTGACCTCCTTGCCGAACTTGCCTTCGGTCACCGCGTCACGGCTGAACTCGCTGGCCAGGATGACCAATGTCCGGTCGAGCAGTCCGCGCTCGTCGAGGTCGCGCACGAGCTGGGCGATCGGCCGGTCGATGATCTTCTTCATGTCGGACGCGCGCTGGTGGCCATTCTCGTGCGTGTCCCAGTAGACGAACGGAATGTACTCGGAGGTCACTTCGACGTAGCGGGCACCCGCCTCGACGAGACGGCGCGCCAGCAGACATCCCTGGCCGAACCGGCCGGTGTTGTATTTGTCGAAGGACTCCTTCGGCTCGAGCGACAAGTCGAACGCCTTCGCCGACGGCGATCGCAGCAGACGATCGCTCGCGTCGAGGGACTTCACCACCGCCTCGCGCTGGAACGCACCGCCATACTGGTAGACCGGCTCCTGCGCCAGCAGCTGCTCGAGGAGCTGCCGGCGGCTCGCGAAGCGCTGGTCCCCGAGCTCCTTCGGCGGCCGCACCGCCGACGCCGCGTCGTGCGGATCGATGATGAGGAACGGACCATGATCCGTGCCGAGGAAACCCCCGGTATGGAACGCCTTCAAGGTGCCGATTTCTCCGGCTCCTTCGACCGTCTGCCCGATGGCGACAAACGCCGGCATGTCCGCGTTCTTTGGACCGAGCGTGCGCGAGATGACCGCGCCAATGTGCGGCATCGCCTGTGCCTGCGGCGGGATGTAGCCGGTATGCCAGTGATACTGATGACGCGAATGCAGGATGAAGCCGAGGTCCGCCGCGGTGAAGGTGCGGATGATCGTGCCTTTGTCCATGACGCTCGCGACGTTCTCGAGCCCCTGCGTGAACTTGATGTGGTCCACATTGGTGTCGATGCTCGGAAACGTGCTCAGCACGTCCGTGATCGGCACGCCGGGGGCAAACGGGGTATAGCGCTTCGGGTCGAACGTTTCCGTGCTGGCCATGCCGCCCGCCATCCAGAGGACGATGACCGCGTCGGCGGTGGCCCCGGGACGTGCGCCGGACTTGGGTGGTTCCTGTCCGGCTGCGTGCAGCTGCTTCGGTTCGTAGCCCACCAGTGACGCGAGCGTCGCGGCGGCCGTCGCGCCGACAAACGCCCGGCGGCTCACCTTCGAGTAAATCAGGCGCTCTTCGCGGCTCAGGCGATTCAGTTCGTCCCGCCGGGCGAGCCGGTAATCGTCGAGGTTTTCGTGATCGCTCATTGCGTCCTCTGCTGTTTCGCTGCCAGGCCCAGATCTACGAAGATCACGAAGCCGCGAAGATCGCGAAGGAGATCTCCGATTCTGCTTCGTGGTCATCGTGGTTTATCGTATCCTTCGTGATTGTGGCGTGTCCACCGCAGCATTTCGTGACAGCTTCTGGCCCCTAGTAAATCAACTGAAATTCCGGCTTCATCAACACCGCCCACAGAAGATCGGCCACCGCGGCGGGTGACGGTTTACCCGGTCGTGCGGGGTCGTCTATCGCCGCTTCAGCGGTCTTCCGTTCCGCGGCGGACGGTGCACGTCCCAGCGCCGACCAGAAGATGTGGTCGACGGTGGCGCGCACGGTGGTGGCCGGCGCGGCAGCCGGCATCGGCGGGTCGGGCAACGGCGGGAGCAGACGATCCATGTTCGGTTCGGTGTCGAAGATGAAGAACCGAAGCGCCGGGTTCAACGTCGAGCCGATGTCCGCGCGATCGTTGTCGACATCGACGCCGCCGCGAAGTCTCGTGAAGCCCTTGCCGGCGATCTCATACACGAGGCGCGAGCTGTTCTTCACCGGGAGTCGGGTGTCGGCCGTCGCCGTGCCTCGCAGTCCTGAAGCGTCGGTCGGCGTCAGCGACGATAGCGGCACGGTCGTTCCATCCGCCGCCACCAGCTGCAGGTTCGTCCAGACCGGCAGTATTCGCTCTGGCGCGTTCGAGCCCGTATCGGAGACGAGCAGGTAGAGCTTCGACGCGCTCGAGATATCGACATCCATCTGGCGCGTCTGGACAGTCCGGCCGGCAACCGACGCGTTGAACAGGCTCTTCGGATCCGGCGGCAGCTCGCCAACCAGGCGCCGCGCGCCGCGCATCAGCCGATTCGTCAGAATCTCGCCATTCACCAGCTCGAGCGCCTGGAGCGTCGTCGCTTCGTGCGCGCGGACCGATGTCACCTGATCGCGAATGGGACGGCCGAGCGCCCGCGTCAAGAGCGTGGAAGGCGATCGGAACTCGCGCGCGTAGACACCGGAGGTCAGCGGGTCAGAGTCGGTGCGCGGCCCGCCGCCGCGACCCGGCCCCGCCGCCGCCGGAGCGGGTTGGACCGCGGGCTGCGTTCCGGCCGCCTGGGCAGGCTGGGCGCCACGACCAGCAGCCGGCACGATTCGGCCACCGTCAGGCGGCGCGGTACCGACGGCGCCGAGCGGTGCTCCCCGGCCCCCCGGTTGCGCGTTCGTTCCCGCACCGCCGCCACCGCCCCGTCCACCCTGGGGCGTGTAGATGCTCCACTCTCCGGTGATTGACCCGATTGCGTCAGCGAACTGCTCGGCGCTCAAGCGGCGGATTTCCGGGCCGCGGAACTGATAGCCGCGCACGGGCGCCTCGGCCGTGCGCGACACGGCGGCCATCTGGTAGGCGCGCGACTTGATGATCGTGCCGATGAGGTGTTTCACATCGTAGCGGCTCGCGACGAAATCGGCAGCGAGCCAATCGATCAGCTCCGGACTCCACGGCTGTCTGTCCATTTCGTCAGAGTTCGGGACGATGCCGTGACCGAGGAGCCTGGTCCAGAGCCGGTTCACGATCGTGCGTGGCATCCGGCCGTTGCGCGGATCCGTGAAGATCTCGACGAGCGTCGCACGCCGGTCGGCCAGCGAAGCGGACGGTGTCGGACGCGCCAGCTCGGGAAAGAAGAACGAAGGCTCGGCGTATTCATCCCGCGCGACGTCGCACCGATAGAGCCGCAGCCTCGGTTCGGGCGAGAAATACGCCGCGAGGCCGTATGCGTCTTTCAGCTTCCACTTGCTGACAAAGCTGTCGTGGCACGCGTTGCACTTGAAATTGACGCCGAGGAACGCCTGCGCCGTGTTCTGCGACGCCTGCATCCAGGGCGTCACCGCGGCGCTCGTCTCACCGCGCCAGTTGACGCCGATGATGAACCCGGCCGGATCACCCGGCTCGGTCGGATTCAGCAGCTTGGCGAGAATCTCGTCGTAAGGCGTGTTGTTCGTGAGTGCCGACAGTAGATACGGCGTGATGCTCTGGCGACCGCCCCCCTCAGCATCCGAGAAGTAGGTGAGACCGTCGTCGTTGCGGAGCAGGTCGTTCCAGAACGAAATCCAGTTCTCGGCGTATTTCGCGTTGTCTGCGAGCAACGTCGTCACGAGCCGATCACGCTTGTCAGGAGCCTCGTTCGCGACAAACGCCTGCAACTGTTCTCGAGAAGGAAGCAAGCCCCAGATATCGAGATACGCGCGACGCGCAAACGAGGCGTCGGTGGTCAGGCGGGGCTCAGGAACCTTGGCCTTCGCAAGGTAGGCGGCGACGAATCGATCGGCGGGCCCGTTCCAGGAGGCCCACACGGCCGCCGGGATCGCAGGCGCAGTGAGCGTGAGGGGAGCCTCCCACGGCGCCGGGGCAGGTGGTGACGACGGTGTCAGTCGCGCGCCCTGATCGACCCACTGCCTGAGCGTCGCGATTTCGGCGTCGCTCAACGGGACCTCGTCGAGCGGCATCTGATCGCCCACTTCGCCCTTGACGCGCGCGAGGAGCAAGCTGTTGGCAGCGTGCCCTGGTCGGACGGCCGCGCCGCTGCGCCCGCCATCGAGCACGTCGGTGTATGCGGCAAGCGACAAGCCGCCCTTGCGTTTGTCCGCGGAGTGGCACTCGAGGCAGTTGGCCTCGAGGATTGGCTTGATCTGCTTTTCGAAATCCACCGTTGGCGCGTTTGAGGCCGAGGCGCGGCCCTGAGCAGCTACCGTCGGTACAGGTGCCGCCGGTTTTCGAGTGGGCGGGGCGCTCCCGGTAGCGACCGAAGGACCTGGGCTCTGCGGTGCCTGCGCCTCGCCTGCTCGGCTGTATAGCGAGACGCCAAGCACGATCCCGCCAACGATAACGGTGGACGTAGCCTTCCACCGTCCGACGATCTTTCGCATCAGCGGACTCCCTCTCCCGGATTCTAGCAGGGTGCTGAAAAAGGGGTCAGATTTGTATTTCAACATGTCAAGAATGTTGAAATACAAGATCTGACCCTGTCGGAATGGCGGCTCAGCTTGAACGGTTGGGTCTGACGTTTGAGGCGAGCGGGGACTGCTCCTGCTTCGCGATCGCTCGTGGAGTAGAATGCCGGCGTCTGGTGGCGCGATGTGGTTGAACATGGGCCGTTTGGCGGCTTCGGTGGCCGTGATCGTCGTCCTCGCGACGTCTGCCGGGCAGGCTCGGGCTCCGCAAGCTGATTCAGCGCAGATCCAGGCGCTCGTTCAGCAGGGCGAGCGGGCGCTCGCCGAACGGCGTTATGCCGAGGCCGGACAGACGTACGAACGCTTACAGCAACTGCAGCCGGCGGTTGCCGAAGTCCATGCGAGGCTGGGATTGATCTACTTCCAGCAGAGCAGGTTCGCTGACGCCATCGCTCCTCTGCGTCGCGCGCTGCAGCTCAAGCCGTCCCTGCCCAATGTCGACACCCTGCTCGCGATGTCTCTCTCGGAGATCGGCCGCCACGACGAAGCGCTGGCAGGGCTCGAGAAGGCATTCGACCGGAAGTCAACCGACGCTGCCCTGCATCGTATGGTCGGCCTTCACCTGCAACGGGCCTACACGGATCTCGGGCGCGACAGCAGCGCAGTGACCGTCGCTCTCGAGCTGAGCCGGAGCTATCCAGACGATCCGGAAGTGCTCTACCACGCCGGACGATTGTTCGGGAACTACGCGTATCTGCAGATGGTCAGGCTCTCGCGCATCGCGCCGGACTCGGTGTGGCTGCACCAGGCTGCCGGCGAAGCGAACGAGAGCCAGGGGCTGTTCGATGAAGCGATCAGGGAATATCAGCAGGTGCTGGCGGTGTCTCCGAAGCGACCGGGGCTTCATTTTCGCATCGGTCGTGCACTGCTGTCGCGTTCGGTCCAGGCCAAAGGCGACGCCGCGGCGGAGGCAGCGGCGTTGAACGAGTTCGAACAGGAACTGCAGATCGACCCGACAAACGCCAAGGCTGCCTATGAGATCGGGGAAATGCAGCGCAAGGCAGGACAGATCGACAAAGCCGTCGCGTCCTTCACCAAGGCCGTGGAGTCGTATCCCGAATTCGAGGAGGCGCTCGTCGGGCTCGGACGGACCCTCGTCGCGAAGGGAGAACCCCGTGCGGCGTTGCCCCATCTCCAGAAAGCCATCTCTTTGAACCCTCGCGACGAGGTTGCCTTCTATCAGATCGCGCAAGCGCACCGCGCGCTCGGCCAGGAAGCCGAGCAGCAGGCGGCGCTCGCCACGTTCGAGCGACTGCGCAGCGAGAAGGCGCGGCAGGACGCGGTCGTTCCACCCGGGCAGCCGAACGTCACAAAGCAGGTCATCGATTCGATCCGACGTCAGTAGACCGCAGCGGATCCCATGGCCACTGCCCCCCTGCAGACGTCCCGATGTGCGATTGTCTCGCTCGTCGCGGCGACCCTCGGCGCCGCGCCCAACTTCAACCAGCCCGATTCACGCGTGGTTTTTGCCGACATCACGGCCTCCACCGGGATCACGTTCACCCATGTCTCCGCCCCCGAGAAGAAGTACATCGTCGAGTCGATGAGCGGAGGCGCCGGCCTCTTTGACTTCGACAAGGATGGCTGGCTCGATGTGTACCTGGTGAACTCGCCGACCGTGGCCACGGCGGGCAACGTCCGGGCGCCCGAAGCGCATTGTGGAGAAACAGCGGCGATGGCACGTATACCGACGTGACGGAGCGTGCGGGGGTGGGATCCCGGGCTGGGCGATGGGGGTCGCGACAGGGGATTACGACAACGACGGATGGGAGGATCTCTACGTCACCTGTTTCGGCGCAACACCTGTCGCAACAATCACGACGGTACGTTCACCGACGTGACCGCGCGCGCCGCGTCGGTGACTCGCGTGGTCGCGGGGGCCGCCTTCGGCGATTACGACAACGACGGAAGGCTCGACCTTTTCGTCGCGAATTACATCGATCTGAGCCTCGATGCGTTGCCGGAGTTCGGTGGCGGGAAGAATTGCCTCCTTCGTGGAATTGCCGTCCAATGCGGCCCCCGGGGGCTCAAAGGCGCCGGTGACTCGCTCTACCACAACAACGGCGACGGGACCTTCACCGACGTCTCAGCCGCGGCCGGCGTCGCGGATCCGGCACTCCGCTTCGGCATGGGGGTCGCGTGGTGCGACTTCAACGAGGACGGGCACATAGATCTCTACGTGGCCAACGATACGGGCCCGAACTATCTGTACAAGAACAACGGAAACGGCACGTTCACGGACGTCGGACTCGCCTCCAGGTACCGCTCTGAGCGAGAACGGCGCCGAACAGGCCTCGATGGGCGTCTCAATCGGCGACTACGACCATCGCGGTCGATGGAACATCGTCGTAACGAACTTCTCCGACGAGTACACCGCGGTGTATCGGCATGAGAAGGATTTTCTGTTCACGGACGCGTTGTACGCGACACACATAGCAAAGCCGAGCCAGCCATACGTCGGTTGGGGTGTCAAGTTCTTCGACTACGACAACGATGGCTGGCAGGATCTCATGGTCGTCAACGGACACGTGTATCCGCAACTCGAGAAGACTGGTCAGGACGTGACGTATCGCCAGCGCAAGCTGTTGTACCGAAACGGCCGCGATGGCACGTTCACAGAAGTCGCGAAAGATTTCGGAAGAGCGCTGATGTCGCCGGCCGTCAGCCGCGGCGCCGCGTTCGGCGATCTGGACAACGATGGCGACATCGATGTCGTCGTCAACAACCTGGACGGGCCGTTGACGGTGCTCCGCAACGACGGCGGCAACAGAAACAACTTCCTGGTGATCGACCTGGTCGGAAAAAAGAACAACCGCAGCGCATTCGGGGCCAGGGTAAAGGTCGTCGCGGGTGATCTGACGCAGACCGATGAACGCCGGAGCGGCGGGAGCTACCTCTCCCAGAACGATACGAGGCTGCACTTCGGGCTGGAAAAGCGGCAGAAGGTGGATCGGGTCGAGGTACGCTGGCCTGACGGGACGGTCGAGACTCTCACCGCCGTAGAGGCCAATCGTTTCATCACGATCACGGAAGGTGAGCGTCCCACCCCAAAGTGCCTTTCGCTGCCACGACGGTGTCACGAAGGTCGCGAAGTCACGAAGATCGCGAAGGAAACCTACCTAGGTCTTCTTCGTGAACTTTGCGGGCTTCGCGCCCTTCGTGATGGGTGCCGTGCCGCTTAGGCATTTGTGAGATGGCTTCCAGTCAACGGTCGCCTCAGAATATGAATTTCAACCCCAATTGGTTGATCCGACCTGGGCGGGCGGACGTCACCACGCCGAAGTTCGCCGACGTCAGATTCGTCGATACGCCATTGAACTGCGTGTGGTTGAGCGCGTTGAACGACTCGAGACGGAACTGCAGCCGGGTGCCCCTCCCGAGCTCGAAGTTCTTGAATGCCGCGAGGTCCAGGTTGTTGACACCCGGCCCGCGCAGAATGTTCCGGCCCGACGTGCCGAAGCTGCCCGCCGCCGGCTGCGCGAACGCCGCCGTGTTGAACCACTGCGTGATCGTCCGGTTGCCGACATCCGGATCGCCGACGATATCGGCACGATTGGTGCCCACCGCATCGTTGAGCCCGCCGAGGTCGAGGCCTGGATGGTGATGGGAAACCCTCGCTGCCAGGTGTAGATGCCGTTCACTTGCCAGCCACCCACGATGGCGTTCTTCACGCCTTTTGCGTCGCCAGCGTAGCGCTCGCCGCTGCCGACGGGTATGTTGTAGACAAAGCTCCCCACGAGCCGGTGATCGACGTCGAAGTCCGACAAGCCGTAGTCGCGCTCCGGATCGTGGTTGTTCAGGAATCCCTGCCAGCCGTTGTAACCGGTCGCGCCGATGCCGGCCGCTGCCGATTTGGTGTCAGTGCTCTTCGCCCACGTATAGGCCAACGTCAGCAGCGAGCCGCGGCCGCGGTGCTCCAGTTTGGTGTTGAAGGCGTCGTACCTCGACCTGCCGCCCCATTCGCTGTCGATGTAGACGATGAAGTTGGGATACGGCTTGCGTTCGGCGACCGTCGGGCTGCTGGGGGTGTACTCCAACGCCTGCGCGATGTTCCGCCGCATGAGGAGGTTGGTGCCCTTCGTGCCGATGTAGTTGACCTCGAGAGTCGTGTTCGCGAACAACTCGCGCTGCACCCCGAGCGACCATTGCTGCATGTTCGGGTTGCGCGGCTCGGGCGATTGGCTGACCGCGAGGAACGTGTTCGCGGCCGGCGTCGCCAGGCCCTGGGCCTCGAAGCTGGGAAACAGCGAGTCCGAGGTCCGCAGAGGCGTAGGCTGCCCAATCGATTGGATGTAGTTGTTGCGGCTCACATACGGGTAGACATCGGCTGCGCCGTCGATCTCGCGGCCTTCCGCCGAATCGAAGAACACGCCGTAGCCGCCGCGGACCACCGTCTTCCCGTCGTCGGTCAGGCGCCAGGCAAAGCCAAGCCTGGGGAGCAAAGACCTTGAACTCATCCGGGTTCTCGGGGCTCCGTCGGCCCGCCTCCTGGTAATAGGCACCATCTACGATGCCGCCAGGCGCGAGTGACGGATCGGCAACGAGCAGGCCGCCGGGCGCGTAGTCGAGGTTTCGCCAGGCCATCCGGTTCCTCGTCTCGTACGGCACGTTGCGATAGTCCCAACGCAAACCCAGGTTCACCGTAAGCCGAGAGGACACACGCCAGTCATCCTGGAAGTACGGGGCGATGTACTTGAAATTGAACTCGCGCGGATTGCCTGGCGCGCCCGGCACGCTGAATGACGCGGGCTGAAAGATGCCGACCGTGGAGTAGTAGCCGAGCAGCATGTCTGCCACCGGGTTACCGCTGAAGCCGACGTTGCAGCCATAGTTGCCAAGAAATCCCGTGGCGAGATCGCGCTGCAGCCACCATCGCCGGTAGCTCAGCCCGAAATTCAACGTGTGACGGCCGGTCATCCACGTCGTCTGGTTGCTCACATCCCACATGGGCTGGTTGCTGGCACTGTAGGCGTTGCCCGCGCCACCGGTACCCGAGAACCCCTGAATGCCGATGCTCGGACATTCCCGCTGGGCATCCGGAAGGCCGGTGAACGTGCCCGTAGACTGGAGGAAATCGACATCTCCCTGCGGGCACGCGATCCCCTTCTGGTCCGCCCGGGCCTCGACATGGCCTACGCGCAACTGGTTGACGATGTTGCTGCGGAAGGCCCAGGTGTGGGACACCTGCCAGTTGGTCGTGTCCTGCTCGAAGACGCGGTCGCCGATATCGAGCAGATTGGAGTTGGTGCGGTTGTCGTACACCGATTTGGTATAGCGTCCGAACACGCGCCCCATTTTGGCGAGATCCTGATCGATGCGAATCGTGAATTGGTTCGCTTCCTGTGGCAGCGTACGGATCGCTTGATAGTTGCCCTGAGCGGCAGTTGAATTCGGCGCCGGGTACCACCCGTTTCTCAACGCGAGCTGCGCCAGCCGCGAGAAACGCGTCTGGGGGATCGTGTTGTTGGCGAAGGCTTGCCCGTTGGCGGGGTCGATGATGGTGTCGTGAACCGCCCCGCCAACTGATCCGGCGTGGGGACGGTGTAGAACGAGCTGAACCCGCGCTCGATCCGCGTGCCTTCATAGTTGACCAGGAAGAACGTCTTGTTCCGCCCGTCGTAGAACGGCAACCAGACAGGACCGCCCTGGACGAACCCGAACTGTTTCTGGTCGAGCTGGGGCTTCTCGGCGTCCGGCGGATCGAAGAAGTTCCTCGCGTCCAGTTTTTCGTTGCGGAGAAACCCGAAGCCGGTGCCGTGGAACGCGTTGGTGCCGGTCTTGCTGATGACGTTGATCTGGTTGGAGCTGAAGCCGTACTCCGCCGAGTAGGTCGTCGTCTGCTCCTTGAATTCCTGAATGGCGTCGATCGAGAGGACCGCGGCCGGGGTGCCCAGCGACGTGTCGGTGTTCGCCGTGCCGTCGAGCATGTAGTTGTTCGAGGTCGGGCGCGCGCCCATGACTGAGCCGGTAATCTGCCCCGTGGCTGTCTGCGCGCCCGACGGAGTTGCTATGCCGAGCAGAGCTGCCATCACGGAGGCGAGTAGAGACACTCTTGTCATTGTCGTGCTCCCCCCTCTTCAGGATTGGTTCGAAATGGTTCGAACGTGCCCGAAAAACTACGCTCCGTTACCGCAGTGTCAAAGCAATCTGGAGCGTTGGGGGTATTTCGGTATGCGAAACTCGTGAGATCAAAGAGTAACGGCCAAAAACCTTCTCTAGCGGCGTCGAGACCTCAGCGATTCGCTGATGAGGTTTATCTGACCCGCAGTTTGCAAAGCGACCACTGACAGCGGAGATTGGTCTGTCGACTGCGCCACGCGCGGGCCACAGTGGTCGGACGGTCGGCTCGAGGCCCGCGTTCGGCCGGTGTCAGCCGGTCGAGCCTTCCGGCTCGTATCAGTCGGTTTTCCGCGCTGGAGAGCTCACGCAGCGGAATCCCAGATGGTTGGTCCCGGTGCTCACGTCGCCCTTGCCTCGGGTGCCGACCATGTAGCGCGAACAATACTCATCCGTGCAGAGAAACGACCCGCCGCGGTGGACGCGCTTCATCACGCCGGGTTCGTCGGGGTCGAACGACAAGGCGGGGCCTTGTGGGTTCCGGGCGATGCCACCTGGCGCAGCCAGCTGGGCATAGTAGTCGGGGCGATACCAGTCGCTCACCCACTCCCACACGTTGCCGCCCACGTCGTAGAGCCCGTAGCCATTGGCCGGAAACTGCGCCACCGGCGCGATGCCGCTGAAGTGGTCGTCACCCGTGTCGCGATCGGGAAAATGGCCTTGATGGCTGTTGGCCATCCACTGGCCGTCTTTTCTGAAGGCATTGCCCCAGGGATAGACCTGTCCCGTCAGGCCGCCGCGCGCGGCAAACTCCCACTCCGCTTCCGTGGGCAGGCGCTTGCCGGCCCACGTCGCGTAGGCCACCGCGTCTTCGTACGCGACGTGCACCACGGGATACGTCTCTTTCCCGGCAATCGAACTGTCGGGACCGAGCGGATGGCGCCAGTTCACACCCTTCACGTACGACCACCATCGAAAGTGGTTGTCGATCGGAACGGCGTGGTCGGGAGGCGAAAAGACGACCGAGCCGGCGACCAGTTTTTCAGGCGGCACACCGGGAAAATCCGCCGCGCGCGGCGTCTGTTCGGCCACGGTCACGTAGCCCGTTGCCTTCACGAACGCGGCGAACTGCTGGTTGGTGACCTCGGTCTTGTCCATCCAGAAGCCGTCGACGGCGGCGCGGTGGATGGGCCGCGAGTCCGTCGTGGCCTGCATCCCGACGGCATCGTTCATGTCCGGCGGATCCTGCGCGCCCATGGAGAATTCGCCGCCGGGAATCCAGACCATGCCCTCGCGTGCGCCGGCGGGCGGCGGGTTCTTGTGCTCGACCGTCGGCAGGAACCTGGGCACGGCCGGCGTCGCGACCGACGCCGACGTCGGCGCAGGCGTCGAGCGCATCACACTGACGGCCAGCGCCGACACGCCGGCGACGGCCGCGACAGCGGCCCACCTCCACGCGCTCGTGAGACGGCGCCCGGCAGATACAGGCGGAGCGGGTTTTCGATGCGGCTTGCTCATCTCATCGACTCAGGTGGAACCTAGTATGCCTGAAGCACTCTCTCAGACCACCAGGGCGGCCGCAATCGTTCGTCTGAGTCGTGGTCATCTACCTGCGATTGGACTTCACGATGTCCGCAAAGCGTGAAGCGCGCTGGTCCTTGCTGATTGAGAGCGCCCATTTCCAGGCTGTCTTGTAGTCGTACAGTCCAGTCCGTCTGCTTTCGATCTCGACCTGCTCGTCAGCGAAGCCCTTGCCCCATAGACTCTCCCAGACGTCGTAGAGAAAGAGGAAGAGCACGCGATGTTCATCCAGCTCGGCCGGCCTGTTCGTGAGCTGAGCAATCATTCGATGGCCGTGTTCGTGGACGAGCGTCGCCTTCTTCACGTCGGCTGGATAGCTGGCTCGCAAGTACATCGGTCGATCGCCAATGCCCGAGCGACTCGGTCCTTCGAAGATCACGGCCTTGACGTGCGTCTCGAGGAATGTCAGTCCGGAGCCTCGCTCCATCGCCTCGATGATCTTCGGTCCTTCGTCGGCCCACAGGCGGCGGTACGCTTCTGCGGCCTCCGCGAATTTCTGCTCTTGCGGAGTGAAGGTCATGTTGACCCTTCCCTGTGCGAAAAGATCGACACCCGATGGCGACGAGATGCTGCCGTCGCAGCCGGCGACAACGCCGCAGATCACAAGGCACAACAGCGAGCCCAAACGTGTCATTCGCTCCTCCAGTTGACCCGTGCTTTCTCGGCCCGACTTGATCGCAGTCGACTATTTGACGCCGTTGACGGCGATTTGGTCGAGAACGAGCACGCCGTTCACGATCCGGCGAAGCTGCCCCGCGTTGGAACTGGACCGAGGCATGGCGGTCCGCGCGCCGCAGCGCCTTGGGCCGGCGCCGGCTTCAGGGGCTCGACCTCTAGGTCGACGCGCCTGGTTCGCCTGCTTGTTTGTCTGATGTCGTCGGCTGTCGCCGACCTGGTAGAGGTCGATCGCTCCGCCGACGGTGGGCTGCTGATGCCGTGACGTGCCCCGCGTTCGGGCGTGACGGCGGTTGATGCGGGGGCCCCAGAGCCGCGGCGCGTACTCACGCGCCGCGGCTCGCGGTGCTCTTGTGTGGCAATCCGGGCGCGCGTGCACGCGCCGTCGTCCGCAGGATGCCGTTGACCCCTACTCGCGGGCGCCAACCGACAGGAGGAACGACACCACGGCCGTGTGGCGGTTCTTGCGGGCCTGGCTCACGGCCGTCCGCCACTCGCCTTCGCCGTGTGACCCGGCCCTCCCGCTCCAGATCCGTTCGTTCACGTTGGCGCCGTGCTTGACGAGCAGCTGGACGACCGGCAGCTGCCCCTGCTCGCTCGCGCACATCAGCGCGTTCTCGTCGCCCGGCACAATCTGATTCACGTCGGCGCCGCGCTGGAGAAGCAGCGTGACGATATCGAGGTGTCCCCTGGCGGCGGCATGAATCAACGGAGAGCCGTCGCCTTCGACGGGCAGGCTCGGGTCGGCGCCCGCGTCCAGCAGCCGCCTGGCGACTGCCAGCACGCCCGACTGCGCCGCCCCGATCAAGGGGCTGCCGTCGCCTTCGACGATGCCGTTCACGTTCGCACCGGCCAGGATGATCTGGTTCACCTCGTCCAGATCGCCGTCCTTCGCCGCCTCGTAGAGCGCGCGATCGAGCGCTCGCGGGCGGCGCGGCCGTTCGCGCTGGGCATTCCCAGCCGCGGTGTCGGCCGGCTCGGCCTTCACTGCGGCGTCCACCGTGGCGACTGCGCGCACTGGCGCGATGGTCAGCACCACGAGGCCGGCGGCGCCGATCGCGCCGGCGACGAGGCCAAGGCCGGCGCGGCCCCGCCGCTGCCGATCGTCGAGCAGCGCCGACACGCGCGTTGAAAGATTGCTGCGTTGTGCCATTCCAAGCATGGGAGCCACCTCTCGGACCGACAATCGCCGCGCGAGCGCGACCAGTTGCTGGGCGTAATCCGTCCGTTCCTCGTCGAGCACGACCGCATCGTCGCAGGACCGCTCAGCCTCGAGCGAGAGCTGGCGCCACGCGACCCACGCCAGGGGGTGGAACCAGTAACAGGCGCAGATGCTGCGGGCGGCGAGAAGCACCACCCAGTCGCGGCGCCGGATGTGCTCGAGCTCGTGAACGACGGCCCGGCGCACGTCGGCCTCGGGCCACTCGCCGGCATCGGCGGGCATGACGATCACGGGCCGCAGCACGCCGAACGTGATCGGTCCGGGAACGAGCTCGTGCAGCATCAATTCCACCGGCCTGCGGATTCCCCGGGCGAGCGCGAGCGCGTGGGTCTGCGCGCGAAACTCGGTCCATGGGAGGCCCGTCCGGCGGATCCGGCGAAGACGCCACAACACGATCGGGACCGGCGCCAGGAAGAGCGCGGCGCCGGCGAGCCAGATCGCTCGCGCAACCTTCAGTCCTGAGAGCTGGGCGAATTGACGGTCGAGGGTCGCCCCGTCAACCGCGCCGGGTCGAGCGGCGGACGCCGGACGCCCGGCCGCAGCAGATGCCGCGGCCGCGCGGGTCTGCGCGACGGGAAAGTCGATGGTGGCGTGGGGCACGGCGACCAGCAGGAGCGGGAGCGCGACGAGCGACGCGAACGTGGCCGCCAGGAAAAGGTGGCGCACCGACGCACGCGCGTGTGACGCCAGCCGCGCGGCGACGAGTCCGGCAGCGACAATCGCGGTCGATTTGGCGACGATGGACAGCTCCACCGACTGGCTCATCGTCACGGCGGCCCCGGCAAGTGTCGCAATCATGGCTTCCTCCGGTTCCTGCGGACTTGTTCAATCTGCTCCTGCAGCGCCCCGAGCTCGGCATCGCTCCACTGTTCCTGTTTGAGCAGCGCCGCCGCGGCCTCGCTGGCCGACCCGCCGAAGAAGACGCGCATCAGCTGGCCGACGGCCTTTTTCCGGGCGGCCGCCCGTGAAGTGGTCGGGAAATAAACGTAGCGCAGGCCCTCGGCTCGATGCTTGATGAAGCCCTTGGCCTCGAGCTTGACGAGCATGGCGCGCACCGCCGAGTAGCTCGGGGGATCGGAGAGGTGCTCGCGGATGTCGTCGGCGGACGCGGTGTCGCCGAGCGCGTACAGGACGTCCATGATTTCACGCTCGCGCCGGCTCAGTTTCTCGGTCGGTGGCATGTGGCCTCCGTCTGGCTGGACACCGCTGGTTCGGGACAACAGGCGTCTGTCGATCCATTTCCGGGTGCCCTAGATGCTACAAACGAAGCATAGTGCTATGAACGTAGCATGTCAAGTGCGACCTGCCGGCTGGGGTTGACGTGTTCTGGCTCCGTGCTCATGGCCCATTCGGCGCGGAGACCGAATCGCTTCTACGATCGTCAGAAGCAGGGACAGCGGTATTGCAGCCTCCGGGCTACAGGAGGTCTCATGCTCGGTCCAATCGTCCTGGCAATTCTCGTGGCCGGCGCTCGCTTCGGCTCGACGGTCGTCACAGAGGCGGCCGCCGCTCAGCAGCCATCCGCGTCACCAGTTCAGACGACAGCCGAAAAGCCGTGGCCGCCGCCTGGCGTGGTGCGCGCCGGGGTCGGGGACGTCGCTCCGCGCGTAATCAAGGAGACGAGAGCCGGCTACTTGCCGATGGCGATGAAGGAAAAGATCACCGGCGTCATCGGTTTGGAGGCAGTCGTCGAGACCGATGGAACAGTCGGCAGGGTCCGCGTCACGCGGTCGCTCGACCGCAAGTTCGGCATGGACGACGAAGCGGTCAGGGTCCTGAAGGAGTGGCAGTTCGCCCCGGGAAAGAGAGACGGCATCGCCGTGCCCATGCTCGTCGACGTCGAGATGGCGTTCAGTATCCGGAAGTAGGTGCGCGCCCGGGCCGCAGGCGCATCGCTGGCCCGTCGCGGACCTATACTCGCATGGGTGGCAACATTGACTCGATGGCTATTCCTCCTTGCGCTCCTGCCAGGGCCAACTGGTGGCATCCACCTCGAGGCTCAACAGCCGACCCGGTCTCCTGACGTCGGATTTGCGCCGACGGCGCCGGAGGTCGTTCTCGCCATGCTGCAGCTGGCCCGCGTGAACGCCACGGACATCGTTTATGACCTCGGATCCGGCGATGGGCGCATTCTGATCCGGGCCGCGAAGGATACGGCGCTCGAGGGGTCGGAGTCGAGCTCGATCCCGCTCTGGTCAAGATCGCGCGTCAGGCCGCTGTCGAGAATGGCGTCGCAGACAAGGTCCGCTTCGTCGAGGGCGATCTGTTCGCCGTCGATATCTCGCCTGCAACCGTCGTCACCCTGTTCCTGTGGCCCAGCCTCAATGCCCGCCTCGAGGCGAAGCTCAGGTCCGAGCTCCGCGAGGGGACGCGAATCGTCTCCAACACCTTTGGCATCGGCAATTGGAGACCCGACCAGATCACGCGTGGTGTCGGCGATTCTGATGTACTGCTGTGGACAGTTCCGCGGCGGCCGGCGCGAGTCCCCGATGTCGGATTCGAGCCGACGAGCGAGATCGTGGTGCAGGAGATGTTGACTCTCGCCGGAGTGACTGTCCGCGACGTTGTCTGCGACCTCGGATCCGGCGATGGACGGATTCCCATTGTGGCCGCGCAACGGTTCGGGGCGCGAGGCGTCGGAATCGAACTGGATCCCCGCCTCGTCGAGATCTCCCGGCAGGTGGCGAACGACGGTCAGTTAGCCGGCCGCGTCACCTTCATCGAGGGTGATTTGTTCTCCGCTGACATCTCGAGCGCCACGATCGTGACTCTCTACCTGTCCGCTGAGGTGAACGCGAAGCTCGAGTCGAAACTGAAGAGCGAGCTGCGGCCGGGCGCGCGAATCGTCTCGCGCAAGTATCCGCTCGGCGCCTGGACCCCGGACAGGACCGTGCGCGCAAGCGACGGAACAGACCTGTTCCTGTGGGTGGTTCGTTGAAACGTGGCCTCCACGGCCTGGCCTGCCCTCCACGTGACCCGATTCCGGCTGGAGTGGACTACACTAGCCCCGCCAGCCAGCCTGCTGAGAAAACCGCACACCACCACGGCCTCTCCCGCGCGAGGAGTATCGATGCGTCTGCCCCGGCTCCGCCTGATTGCTCTCCTCGTCCTGTCGTGCGTGAGCCTTCTGGCGCAGCGACAGAGCGACCTGCCCCAGTTTCGAGCCGGCGTCGAGCTCGTCCAGCTCGATGTGGCCGTCCTCGACGGCAAGCGACAGCCCGTGCGCGGGTTGACCGCAGCGGACTTCACCGTCCTCGACAACGGCGTCGCGACACCCATCCGCGCGTTCGCGCCGGTCGAGCTCGCCCCGCGCACCCGTGCAACCGACGCGGTGTGGGCCGAAGAGGTGCCGCCCGACGTCGTCACGAATCAAGCAGGTGAGCAGGACGGACGCCTGGTCATCATCCTGATGGATCGGTCGATCCCGGCGCAGCAGCCCACTATCGTGGCACGAAAGATTGCCGCCGCCGCCGTTGAAGCGCTCGGGCCTCACGACCTTGCGGCCGTCGTATCGACGAGCAACGGCGCCGTACAGAATCTGACGGCGGATCGCGAGCGCCTGTTGCGCGCCATCAACCATGGGGATCCGAGCACGGGCATCTCGCCCGAACAGGAGGCGGTGCCAGGCATGGGCAAGCTGGACCCGCTCAGCGACGGGCGCTGCCTGTGCGGGCTGTGCGTGCTCGAGACGATCACGCGCGTCGCCGACGCCGTGCAGAGCACGCCGCGGCGGCGCAAAGTCCTGTTCTTCATCGGAAGCAGCGTGATCTGGCAATCGAGCCGCCCGGTGGCGGAGGCCGGCGCGGACGTCGGGTGCGAGTTCCGGCTCAAGGACGCGCGCGCGATCATGTTCGCGGCGGTGGACCGCGCGAACCTGACGGTGCATTCCATCGATCCTCAGGGGCTCGTCAACATCGGACCGCAGATACGTGCGGGAGTCGGGGGTGGTTTCGATCGTCCCGTGAACAGCGGACCGACCGTGCGCTTGAGGCAGCAACAGACCGACACTACTGATTCAATCACTGGTCAACAGAGTCTTCAGGTCCTGCCGGAGCGCACGGGCGGCAGGACTGTCGTCAGCAGGAACAACCCTGACGAGATGGTGCCGGAGATTTTTCGCGAGAGCGAGGCGTACTACGTGCTGGGCGTCGAGCGGGCGGTGTCCGATCGTCCGGACCGCACGCGGTCGATCGAAGTCAAGGTCGGACGCAAGGGGCTCCGCGTGCACGCACAACGGCAATATGTATTGCCGCCGGCCCAGTCAGGCGCGTCAGCCGGCCCTCTGGTGTCAGCGGGCCCGGCGACGGCCCAGGAAGCCCTCAACCGGCTGCTGCCGAGTGCGGGCCTGCGGCTCGCGCTGGCCGTCACGGCCTTCGCCGGTCCCGACAGCGCCAGGCCCATCGTCCGTGTCAACGTCGATGCGGGAGCGTTCGCTCGCAGCGACGGCACCGCGGTGGCGCTGGAGATCGCCGTCCTGGCGACGGATCAGACTGGCCGGTCAGTCGCCTCGGCGCGACAGACGTCGACGATCACCGGGGCTCGTCTCGGATCTGGCGCTCCCGTCGAAGGGAATGCGCCGTCGCACGAGATCAACGTGCAGTCGCACGTGGAGCTGGCACCGGGGGACTACGGACTTCGTGTGGCGGTGTCGGACCCGGCCACGGGCAAGGTGGCCAGCGTGTTCTCCGACGTCACCGTCCCGAAGTTCGATAGCGCGCCGCTGTCGCTGTCGGGTGTGACGGTGGACATCGCAAGCACTCCCTCCACCCCGCCGGTGCCGACAACGAGAAGATCTTTCGGCGGGATGAACAGGTCCGTGTCGTGCTGCAGATCTACCAGGGCACCGAGCGCACCGAGGCCATCGAGCCTGTCTCGATGCGCGTCCAGATCCTCGACGCGAAAGGCGGCGCGGTGCGCGATCAGTCGCTGCCTTTCACCGAGCAGACGTTCACCAACCGCCGCGCGGACTGCGTCATCACGATCCCGGTGGCGAAGTTGCCGCCTGGAGAGTACCTGCTGAAGCTGGACGCGTCACTGGATCGACAGAGAACCGGACGCGCGTTGCGTTTTGCGGTGCAGTAGCTCAGCAGGCAAGTTTGCCGCTGCCGGCCCTGACCGCATCGGTCACGGCGCGGACTGCCCGGACGACGAGCTCTGGTGCATCGCCGACAATGTCGTGCCCCGAGTGCTCGGCGATCATCTGGCACGCTCGGTTCGACCGTTCGCGCATTTCCGCGAACGTGCGCGTCCAGGACGTACCGCCGTCGGCGACAACGTGCAGCGCGGTAGTTTCGTTGCCGTCCGCGATCACGTCGAAGTAGTCGAGCGCCCAGTTGAAACGGTCGAGCAGCGGCCAGGCGAACTCGCGGTACGCCGCGGGATGATCGTTCGGCTGCCGCAGCAGCACCTCGCGCGCCCGCAGGAAGGCGGACACGCTCATGACGACCTCCTCCTTCTACCCATGCCCTACCCATGCCCACGCCCTACCTGTCCGCCTGACGTTTCCGCATGCGGCCGCCCGCGGCGGGGAGTCAGCGCGCGTCGGCTCCAATCAGATGTGAGCCCGTTCGCCCTGAGCCCGTTCAGCCGGTGTCAGCGCTTCGTGAACGCAATCTCACGGACGCGCCCGGCGCTGAGCGTGAGTCCGGTTATCCGGCCGGCACCATCCCTCACTGGCGTGAGCTCTCGACCAGGTGGGCGACCAGGCGTTCCGGGTCCGTCAGGCTGAGGACGATCGGCGCGTTGCTCCCCACCTCGAGCGTCACCCCATCGGCGCCGGAAACGATGCGATAGGTCGCATCCAGCTCGTCGCTGTAGAACACGCCGGTCACCGCCTGACCGAGCTCACGCGGGACGGGATTCCGCGGCGGAGCCTGGGGCGGCGCGCCCGGGGCGACCGGCGAGGCGGCCGACATGCCGGCAGGCGCGTAGAGCTCGGCCACCATCTGCCGCGAGCCGCCCCGGATTTGCCGTCGCATTGTTGCACAACGTCACGACGGTCAACTTCTCTCCGGGCAAACGCAGGAGATGGGTCCGGTAGCCGGCGAGCGCGCCACCATGCGAGACGGTCGGCAGGCCGCGATAAGCACTCTGCGATAACCCCATCCCGTAGCCGCTGGCGATCGCACGCCCGTCGGCCAGCGTAGCCCGGCGTTTGCATGCGCGACAGGAGTGGCGCGAACTCGGGCCGCTCGAAGGCGGTGGCCCATCGCAGCATGTCGTCCACGGTGGAATACATGCCGCCGTCACCGACGACGTCGAGCAGACTGTTCGCGATACGCCACGTCTCGCTTCGCCTGATGTACCCGATGGCGCGGCCGGGGATCGGTGCCGTATGGTCATGCTGAAAACGAGTGCTTCGCATGTTCAGCGGCGTGAAGATCCGCTCCCGGGCGAATTCATCGAGCGGGCGTCCCGCCACACGATGAACGATGATCGACAACAGGACGTATCCAGAGTTGCTGTACAGATGTTCGGCGCCGGGCTCGAAGTTCAGCCGCCTCTGCCGCGCCAGCATGTTGAGCACTGCGCGCTCGGTGATCACGTAATCCGGTGGATTGCCGGCAAGTGACGACAGCGTCAGATAATCACGCAGACCGCTCGTGTGATGGAGCAGCTGCCGGATTGTGATGGCGGCGGCATAGTCGGGCAGTTCCGGAACGTGGGTCCGGACGCGATCCTCGAGGTGCAGCTTTCCGTCACGCTCGAGGAGCAGAATGGACAGAGCCGTGAACTGCTTCGAGACCGACGCCATGTAGAACACGGATTGAGGCGTCAGCGGGACGCCGTGCTCGAGGTCGGCCATGCCGTACGCCTTGGCCGTGAGCGGCGCATCGCCTCGCGTCGCGCCGACGGCACATCCGGGCGACTGATCGGTGGCGAAGTCCTTGAAGATGGCGTCGACGGATTGCGGGGGAGCCTGCCCGAATACCGTTGCGCCGAGTAGCGCAGCCACGGTCATTCGTCCGCACAGCCGCATCGTCATAGGCATAGGCCCCTTTTCCAGGTGGTGGTGAACCTCAGCCGCTCCGAAGAGAGAACGTTCGTGTGGACGCCCCCAGCACCCTTGCGATCTCGGTGATCGTATTCCAATTGCGCGTGGTGGCCGGGACCCCAAAGAGCCGGTCGAGCGTGCCGAGGTAGCTGATGACCTTCATGTGGCGCCGGTACACGCCGAAGACGAACCGGTTCTCCCTCGCGAGGATCTTCAGCAGCCACTTGCCGCTGGAAGGAAGGCTCATAGGCATCGGCGGCGACGAGCGGGGGCGTTCGGCGAGGACGCTCACGAAGCGCACGATGTCGGGCCGCACGGGCTGGCCCGCGAAATGATCGTGAGACATCAGGCTGACAATCTTGCGGCCCTGGCAGATCATGATCTCGGTATCAAATGGAAGCCTGCTTGCCAATTCGGCATGGAGTTGCGCCCGGGTGACTGGCCGCCGGATCACGAAGGTGCCCGCCGCGCCGATGTTGACGGCATCGAGGTGCTTCAGTTGTTCGGCGAGCGTGGTCGGTCGGAAGGTCCTGTGACCGCCGACGTTTACCCCTCTCAGTAGAACCACGAGTGCCACGCGTGTCCTCCTGCTGGCCCCGCTGGACTACAGTCGTTTCGTCATGAAGACCGCTTTGCCCCCGCAGGATCCGCTCGTCCGCTCCGCGTCGACGGTGAAGCCGCACCGCTCATAGAACCCGACCGCATCCGGCGCCACACACGAGGCAAGCCGTCCGCAGCCCTTGTCTCGCGCGAACTGCTCCACGAGCGAGAGCAGCACACGACCATGGCCGAGTCTCTGAACATCCTGACGAATCGCGACCCGGCGACAGCTTGCCGTTGTTGCGTCAACGTCGACTCGGACGACACCGACCGGCTCTCCACGATAGAGCAAGAGCTTCGGATGGTTGCCGGCGGCCCTTTCGTCCGGACGGTCTTCCTGGTACACGCCCAACTGTCCGCGTGCCTCGAACAGCACCAGCCGACGGATATCGTGATACGCGCGCCACGCGGTCTCGTCGGTCGGCGTGATCAGTTCGTGATCCTTCATCTCGTTCGGAGGCTGGCTACGTCCGGCGTTTCAGACGCGGCGGCTCATAGTGCCACCGGCTGCCGTCGGCTGCAATGTTGTCCTCCGGCCAATGCACCCCAACGCCGGCAGCAGGCCCATCCCGCCACCACGGTCGAGTACTCGCCGCACCAACAAAACCAACGCCAACCCTTCTCCAGGATGACCTTCAGGCGGCTAGCGTTCACCGGCGGCGGCTCAGGGGTTCGCCGCAGCCGTCGTCTGGCGTGTGTTGGGTTTCTCAGTTATTGCGGTTTACGAAACTGCTCACGGTTGCGTTCGACGAATGTCGTCAACCTGGCCGCGAGGTTGTCGGGGTACTGCAGGAATCGGGCATCCAGCGCGTTGAGCGCGTCGGTCGCGGGCGTACCCAGTCGCTGGAGGGCCGCGGTACGAGCGTCACGGTCCGAGGGTGGCCCCTGAGGACTGAACACGCTGTTCGCCGCTTCGGCGATCGCAGCTGCCTCTGGGGCACCGATTTCGCGCAGTGCGGCAGGAGTGTCGATTGCGTTGTCGCCAGCGGAATTGAGGTAGAACTGCTCAAACCCGCCGTTGTTTACTTCAGCTTCGAGATTCCAGACATGGAGGAAGACCCGCTCACCAGGAGTGAGGGCTTTCACGCCGACCGCCGCTTCTCGCGCCCACACTGCTTCGCTCATCCGAATCAGGTCGATCTCAGTGCCTGTCGGGAGCAAGGGCTTCTCGGTCAATTGGGCTCCGCCGTCGTCCCGGCATCCGGCCGACAGGACGAACGCAAGTCCAAGAATCACGGGTTTGAACGATTCGCTTCGCATCTCGTCCGGCTGCCTCTAACGTCGGGCCCGCCTTTTTTTCTCGCGGCCAGTGCGAGCCATCCGAGCCTTGACTGTTCGCAGTTCCTGGCGATGGTCCGCGACCGACTCGCTGGCAGTGAGCAGCATCGTCTTGAGACGTGATTGCTTCAGCAGGTCCCGCTCGATCTGCAGGATCAGCCGCTGCACCTCCTTGAAATCGTCAAGGTATTTCGTAAGGGTCATTCTGGGTCCCGGAGCCTTGGTCACGTCAGGTCACTGAGGAATGCTTGAGACTCGCCTGGTTTGGCTGGTGGGCGCTGTCCCAGATTGCACAGCAAGGCCTCAGGCATTGGGCACTTGTCGTCGTCCCCTTACCTTCCAAGCACCAGCTTCGCCTGCTTGTTGTGCCTGATGACGTGGGCGGTCGCCCACTCGCCGACCTGATAGAGGTTGATCGCTCCGCCGACGATGGGGCTGATGATGCCGTGACGAGCCCCGCGCTCGGGCGTGACGGCGTCGAGCGCCCGCGCCATGCGGACGCCGGAGGCCTCGAGCAAGGCGATGGCGTCCATCCGCGTCACGACCGGCGGCGGCTGGACGCTCGCCGGCGCCTGCAGACGGCCGGGTATGGTGGGAACGATCTCGCGCCACGGCCGCTCCAGAAATCGGCGCGCGACCGGCTGCGCCCGGGTAAGTCGCCGGACATGAGGCCCGCAAACCGCGTGGTCACTTTCGCGACGTGCCACCCGATCTGCGCCGCCGACCACCCGCCCGCCTCCGGCACCCGCCGCGCGGACTCGTCGTCGGCGCCGCGAAGCCGCGCGACGAACCGCTCGTTCGCCTCCGCAAAGGCCTCGCGCAGGTGACCGACGCGTGCGCGATGCGTGGCGAGTGGATCCATGGTTGGTTCACAACCGCTCTTCGGCTCTAGCCTTGTGGCCGAGAGCCGCTACCTTACGCCCCCGAAAAACGACGGAATCGGCATGTCGCGCATGGTGTGCAGGCCGGGCGCGACCTCGAGAATCTTGGGCAGCGAGTTCACCACGATCGACGCCGTGGCGATGTCTCCATGGACGCCGCCCGCGATCTTCATCTTGAGCGCCGGCGACCCGGTGATCTCCACCGAGTCGAACGATTCGGGCGCCCCGAGGTACGCCTCCATGTGCAGCGTGATGACGGGCACGCCGTCGCGGTAGCCGATGCCGTCCTGCTCGATGCCGCAGACATACCCGGCGTCGACGGCGAGGTAATCGCTCGACGACGGTCTCGGTCGCGATGCGCGGCTGGATCTCGTCGGTGATCCGATCGAGCTTCCACCCGAGCGCATCGGCAATCATCGACACCGATTCGGCCAGCCCCACGTGCCGCACGCTGCCGTCGTCCACCTTGCGCTGGAACTGCTCGCGTGTCAGGCCGGCGCCGATCTTCTGCTGGAAGGGCAGCCGCCGAATCCGCGCGTCCTGCACGCGATCGATGCGCAGCGCCTGGACCCGCTCGCACACGCCGGTCAGCGTGATCGGCAGCGCGTCCATCACGAACCCGGGGTTGACGCCGGTGCCGAGCACCGCGACCTTCGCCTTCTTCGCGAGCGCGTGGATCGCCCGCGCGTAGCGCATGTTCGCCTTGGTCGGGTACGCCAGCTCTTCGGTCGTCGACACGATGGGGACCTTGAGCTTCAAGATCGCTTCGATCTGCGGGAGCACCTTCTTCATCGACGAATTCGTGCACAGCACCACGACGTCGGGCTTCGACGCCTTGATCGCCTTCTTCGCGTCGTCGGACACCTTCACGCGAAGCGCGCGGCCGACGCCGGCCACGTCGCCGAGATCCTTGCCGACCTTGGCCGGATCGATGTCCACGGCGCCGACAATCTTGAATCCTTTGCGCTCCGCGACCTGTTTGACGACGGCCGCGCCGATCGGCCCGAGCCCGAAATGAAGGACCCTGATGGGCCCCGTTCCTGACGCCATGTGTATGCTCCTGGGGAAGGGATGAGTCCGACCTGTGATTATAGCGTTGGCTCTCGGCTCATGGCTCAAGGCTCTAGGCAAGACCTTCGGAGTAACCGGGTCGAAGGTTTTGCTAGAGCCATGAGCCTTGAGCCCTGAGCCGCCGTGATAGGATTCCGTCGTGCTCGGGCGAACCGTCGCCGTTCGCAGGCGTCGCAAGCTTCTTCGCTCTTCTGGCGCTCGCCGGCGCCGCCGCCTATCAACAGCAGGCGGCGCAGCAGCCAGCCCCACGGGATCCGACGCAAGTGACGGTGGCGCCGGCGCCGGCACGGCCGGTCGTCGCGCGCTCGCCGCGCAACGCGAGCTACACGATCACGGCCCGGCTCGATCCGGCGAGCCGCACGCTCACCGGCGAGCAGCTCCTCACCTGGCGCAACACCTCGACCATTCCGGCGACGAACCTCCGCTTCCACCTCTACTACAACGCGTGGCGCAACACGCGGTCGTCCTGGATGCGCGAGGTCGCGCTCGCAGGCGACTTCGGAACTCGCGGACCGTCCCGAGGCGGACTGGGGCTGGATCGACGTCACCAGCCTGAAGCTCGTCGGCACGAGCGGCGCGCCGGTCGACGTCACCTCAACCCTGCGCTTCATCGCGCCCGACGACGGGAACATGGACGACCGCACGGTGGCCGAGGTCCCGCTCGCCGCCCCGGTGGCGCCAGGCCAGACCGTCAACGTGCAGATCGCCTGGTCGTCGCGCGTCCCGCGCACGTTCTCGCGCACGGGAGCGATCGGCAACTACTACTTCCTCGCGCAGTGGTTTCCGAAGATCGGCGTCTTCGAGGACACCGGCTGGAACTGCCATCAGTTCCACGCCGCGACCGAGTTCTTCTCCGATTTCGGCATCTACGACGTCCGGCTGACGGTCCCGAACGGATGGATCGTGGGCGCCACCGGCATCGAGCGCGGGCGGCGGGACGAGGGCGACCGGACGACGACGCATCATTACCATGCGGAGGACGTCCACGATTTCGCCTGGACGACGAGCCCCGACTACGTGGAGCGCGTCGAGCGGTTCGGCCACGAGGGCCTGCCGGACGTGTCGATGCGCCTGCTGCTCCAGCCCGAGCACGTCCGCCAGGCGGAGCGGCACTTCAACGCGACGCGCGCGGCGCTCCGCTACTACGGCGAGTGGTTCGGCCCGTATCCCTACGGGAACATCACCGTGATCGATCCCGCCTGGCAGAGCGGCGCCGGACGGCATGGAGTATCCGACGCTCTTCACCGCGGGCACGCGCTGGCTGGCGCCGCGCAGGGTGGCGCAGCCGGAGGGCGTGACGGTCCACGAAGCCGGCCATCAGTTCTGGTACGGCATCGTCGCGACCAACGAGTTCGAGCACGCGTGGATGGACGAGGGCTTCAATACGTTCTCGACCGCGCGGACCCTCGAGCAGTTCTTCGGCCCGCAGTACTACGCGAAGCGGTACTTCGGCGGGTTCGTGCCCTGGGTGTTCGACGATCTGCCGCTCAGCCGCGCGACCGACGGCAACCGCCTGAGCGGCTACCGCGACGCGCCGACTCCGACGTGCAATCGACGCCGACGTGGCGCTACTGGCCCGGAACGGCCGGCGCGATCACCTACAACAAGACCGCGCTGTGGCTCAACACGCTCGAGCGGATGCTCGGTTGGGAGACGCTGCAGAGGATCCTCTCGACCTACTTCGTGCGCTACTCGTTCGCGCACCCCGCGCCGAGGGACTTCTTCGCGGTGGCCAACGAGGTGAGCGGCCGGGACCTCACCTGGTTCTTCGATCAGGTCTATCGCAGCTCGAACCTGTTCGACTACGCGCGTCGACGCCTTCACGAGCGAGCGTCGGTCGGACCGCGGATACTTCGGCGACGCGAGCCGACAGGCGTTCTCGGCCGACGAGCAGTCCGGGAGACGTCTATCGCACGACGCTCGTCGTCCGCCGCAGCGGCGACGGCGTGTTCCCGGTGAGCGTCCGCGTCGTGTTCGAGAACAACCAGGAGGAGCGCTGGCAGTGGGACGGGACGCGAGCGCTGGAAGCTCTTCGAGGTGGATCGGCCCGTGCGGGCCGTCACCGCGGAGGTCGATCCGGAGCGTGTGCTGCTGCTCGACGTGAACTACACGAACAATTCGCGATCGCTCGCGCCGAAGAACGACACGGCCGCGCGCAAGTGGTCGCTCGCGTGGCTCGTCTGGCTGCAGGATCACCTGCTGACTTATGGCTTCTTCATCTAGTGGCCCGTCCACGTTGAAGAAGGACCAGATCGCGGAGCGCGGCGCCGGGCTGCCAAGGCGCGACGACCGAGAATACTCCACGTATTTGAGGGAGGAGCAACGCCAGCAGCCCCGGGGCCCCCGACGCGCTCCGCGCGTTGGGGTAGAGGAGGGATGCCCCGCCCGCGAGGTGGTCCTTCTTCAGCGTGGACGGGCCACTAGCCCCACGGCTGACACGGGCAACACAGAAGCGTCCATGAGATGACTTCCTCATGACCGCCTGGTCCGCGTGGCGCGACGGCGTGCGACGGGTGAATGGCGCACCGATCGTGCTCCTGGGGATGTTCTCGCTCACGCTCCTGCTCGCGCTGCCGCTGTCGATCGCGCTTCGCCGCATGATCGCCGACGCACCTCGGCGACAGCCTCTTTGCCGACACGGCTGGCGTCGGGCACGAGCTACGACTGGTGGCAGGAGTTCCTCGGCGCAGGCGTCGGGTCTCGGCACGACGTTCGTCCCGTCGATCATCGGATTCGGCGCCGTCCTCGACAACCTCGGCGGGCTGCTCGACAACCTCCCGATGGCCGCCACGATCGCCGGGCGCCACGGCGGCGTGGCTCGTGCTGTGGTCGTTCCTCAGCGGTGGCGTGCTCGATCGCTACGCCCGCATGCGGCCCACGCGCACGCTCGGGTTCTTCGCCGCGTGCGGCACCCACTTCTGGCGCTTTCTCCGGCATCGGGCTGCTCTCGCTCCTCGTGTATTGGGCGCTCTTCGGGCTCGTCCACCCGTGGCTCTTCGACGACTTCTATCCGTGGGCCACGCGCGACATGACCGCTGAGCGATCGGCGTTCGTGGTTCGCGTGCTCTTGTATCTGGCCTTCGGCACATTTCTCGATCGTCTGCAATCTGGTGTTCGACTACGCGCGCATCCGGACCGTCGTCGAGGATCGCCACAGCGCCCTCGGCGCGTTCGTCGCCGGCGCGCGATTCGTGCGCCGTCACCCGGCGACCTTGAGGCTCTATCTGATCAACGGCGCGGGCTTCATTCTCCTCGCGCTCGTCTACGCCCTCGTCGCGCCCGGCGCGCCCTCCGGCCTCGCGATATGGATTGCGCTGGCCCTCGGTCAGCTCTACATCCTTCTGCGTCACTACGTGAAGCTGCTCTTCTACGCGTCGCAGGTGGCGTACTTTCAGGGCAGCCCTCGCCCACGCCGCCTACACCGCCGCCCCGCCGGTCGTCTGGCCCGAGTCACCCGCCGCCGAGTCGATCGGGAACGGGTAGACAAGACAGGGGATCAGGGATCAGGGATCGGACTGGCTCAGGAGCTTGCTGGCGTCCAGAAGCCGAAGTCTGTCGTGGGCCCCACTCCACGATCGCTGCCGATCGCTCGCATCCGCTGATCCACTGGCCACGGCCTCTGATCCCTGATCTCTGACTCCTGACTCCTAGCTCCTGATCCCATGCTATATTCCCCACGTGAACGACATCGTCGATTGGCTGCGGCAGCGGGCGACGGCGGCGACAGCGCGGGGGTTCGTCGTCGGGTTGAGCGGCGGGATTGACTCGGCGGTAGTGGCGCGGCTGTGCCAGCTCGCAACCCCGGGTCAGGTGGCTGGCGTGATCATGCCCTGCCGGAGCGATCCGCGTGATGAAGCGGATGCGGGGCTGGTGGCGGACGTGTTCAGCATTCCGACGATTCGGATCGATCTCGAACCGGCGTACGATGCGCTGCTCGCCGAAACGCGCGCGGCGCTCGACGCGCTGACGCCGGAGATGCGGCCGGCCGATCGACGAGGCGCTGGACGGGTGGCGTTTGGGAACGTGCGGCCGAGGCTGCGGATGGCGACCTCTACTTCATCGCCAACTCGCTCAACTACCTCGTGGCCGGCACCGGGAACCGCAGCGAGTTGACGATCGGCTACTTCACCAAGCACGGCGACGGCGGCGTGGACCTCCTGCCAATCGGCCACCTGCTCAAGAGCCAGGTGCGGGCTCTCGCGAAGGAGCTGGGCGTGCCGCAGACGATCATCGACAAAGCGCCGAGCGCCGGGTTGTGGCTCGGCCAGACCGACGAGGACGAGATGGGCCTGAGCTATGCCGATCTGGAACGATATCTGACCGACGGCCCGGAAGGCGTCTCGCCGGCGCTCGCGCTGCGCCTGGAGCGCATGATCCGCTCGACCGAGCACAAACGCGGCCTGCCTCCGATGCCGGAATTGTAACCGGGGACAGTCAACCTTGAGTGTCCCCGCCCTACCCCGTCCCGACGCCCAACCCCATCGCGGCGGGCGTGGGTTCCTGCACCTGCGGCGTCACCGCCTCGCCTCTGAGCCGGCGCCGCGCGGTACGGACGCTCTGCTTCAGCACGGGATCCGCATCGTTGTCGAACCTGCCCAGCTCCCCTTCGAGGGTGTGGAGCTGCAGCGCGCCGACGGCGTAAATCGCGCTCGACCGCAGCCACGGATCCTCGCTCGAGAGCAGCGTCTCGACGGCCTGCTCGGCCGTGTCGAGCGGCGCGCCGACGAGCCGGTTGGCGATGGCGATCCGTTCGTCGGTCCCCACCTGCGAATCGAGCAGCGGGACGAGCAGCTGACGCAGCTCCGGGTCGAGCACGTTGTCGAGCAGCTCGAGCGAGTTCGCCCGGACGAGCTCGTCGGACGAGCGGAGGCCGACGTATGCGTCGTGGAGCCCCACGTGGGGCAGCAACAGCGCCATGAGCCGGAAGATGCGGTCGAGCTCCTGGTCCATCGCGTGGTGCATGGCCTGCAGGACCGGATCCTCGTCTTTGAGGCGTTCCTTGAGCGGCCCGATCACCTGGTAGGAACGGTAGTGCCCGGCGATCTCGGCGGCCAGCAGCAGGTTGATGGTCGACGGATCGAGCTTGACCTCCGGATGCAGTGTGTTCAGTTTGTTGAGCGACGAGATCACGCGATGGCGGAGCGTGACGTCGGCCTGCAGGAGGCTTCCGATGAGCGATTGCTCCGCCTCGGCGGTGCCGATGCGCACGAGCACGGTCGGAAGCTCGCGCCGAGTGTCCTGCGGCGTGTCCTCGTCGTGCAGCCGGCGCTCGATTTCCGGAATGATGCGGTTGCCGTATCGGGCCAGCGCGCCCGCCGCCTCGTCGACGAGCTCCGGCCGGTCGAGTGCCGAGACCATCGGCTCGACGAGCTCGTCGCGGGCGATCGCGCTCGCCGACCGGATGGCTTCGCGCGCGACCTGGTCGTCCTCGTCGCGAATGAGCGTGGCGAGCAGATCCAGGAACGCGTCGGGCACGAGCGCGATGAGACGCGCCGCCTCCGCGCGCTCGCGCACGCCGGCTGGGCCTGGCACGCGCACCATCGCCTCGAGGATCGCCCGCGCCGCGTCGAGGTTCTGCGCGGGACCTGGCGACGCCAGAAACGCCGCCATCCCCGCGCGAATCGAGAAATCCTCGAAATCTCCCAGCTTCCGGATCTGCGACAGCGGATCGACGTGCATCTCGCGCGTCAGATAGAGCAGCGACTCGGTGCGGACCCCGAGGTCGGGGTCCTTGAGCATCTCGACCGCCGTGGCGCCGATCTCGCGATCGCCGGCCGCGCGGAGGAGCCACAGCGCCCGGCGGCGGATATCGGCTTCGGGGTGATGCAGCAGGAGGCGGAGCGCCGGCTGCCAGCTGCGCGTCTGCTGCACCTCGAGCAGCCCGAGCGCGTAACGGACCTCCGATGCGTCGCCGCCCGCGAGCTTGGCCCGCAGCGCCTCGGCCGCCGACCTCTCGATCGTCGTCGACGCGGCGCGCTCGGTGTCGAGGCGATGGCGATGGATGCTCTCGTGGATCGTCCGGACGTACTCGCTGCGCAATCGCCACGCGACGCCCACCCACACCGCGATGAAGACCATGTTGATCGCCGCTGTGCCGCGCAGGCCCAGCCCGAGACCAGGGATCCAGGTAAACCCCTGCGTCGCGAGGCCCAGGAGCAACGCCCCGCAGCCATCCGCGACGCGGTTGACGAAGATATCGATCGCGTTCTTGAGCGGGACCCGCTGGGCGGGCGGGATCGGCAGATAGAGCAGCTCGTAGCTCGCCTTGTCGACCGAAAAGCGGAAGCCCTGGTCTAAGGCGTTCGTGACGAGCACGGACCAGAGCCCCGGCATCAGCCAGATGATCGACGTGCCGAATCCGAGCGAGAGCGGCAGGATGAGCACGGTGACGGCGATGCCGAAGCGGCGGAGCGCCGGGCCGGTGACGAGCAGTTGCAGGAGGAAGCTGATCGCCCCCAGCGTGAGGTTGAACGTGCCGAAGAACCGCGTGATCGCGTCGGCGTCGCGGGCGAAGCGCTCGTCTGCCACGAGGCTCAGCTGGAACGCGGTCCACTGCGTGGCGATCGCCACGAGAAACACCAGGGCCGCCATCAGGCGCAGGTACGGGCTCGCCGCGATCTGACGCATCGCGTCCCGGAGCGGCTCGCGGCTGACCGGTAACGGGCGCGTGACAATCTTGCGGCGGATGCGCGTGTTCGCGATCGACACGATCACGGCGGCCGACACAATGAGCGCGGCCAGCACGAGCAGCATGTTCACCGCGCCACCGACCGGTGCGACCAGGTAGCGCGCGAGCATCCCTCCGGTGATCGCGCCAAACGACGCGCCGGCGCCGATGAGGCCGAACAGCCGCTTCGCCTGCCGCGTGTCGAACAGCGAGTTCGCAAAGCTCCACGCCTGCACCGGCGCGATGATTCCGAAGCAGTTGACCCAGACGAAGAAGACGGCCGGCAGGAGCTCGAACGGGTGAAACCGGAACGCGTACCAGAACAGCACGACGTTGGTCGCGAAAAACAGCAGCGTCACGACTGTCAGAAGCCGAGTCCCGATGCGGGCGACGGCGCGGCTGTAGAGCGGCACGAAGAGCGACAACGCGATCGGCACGGCGGCGTAGACGTAGACGAGCGAGTACGGGCCGTATTCCTTGAGAAAAAGCCCGTTTCGAATGGGTTTCGCCAGCAGAAACGACGCCACGACGACCGCGATGTAGAGGAACGTCAGAAGGACCGACAGACCCTCGCCCGGTCTGACGTCGAGGAAGCGGCGCAACCGCTGCAGCATGGGATTTTCGGCAGTTTACTTCAGTTTCTGCATCGCATAGGCTCTCCGCATGTCGCTTCTCCATCGGGTGCTCGGACGCATCGTCGACGTACGCCGGGAAGAGACCGTCACGATGCTGCTGCTGTTCGCCTACTCGTTCCTGGCGATGACGGCATACAACATCATCCAGCCTCTCACCCGGTCAAAACTGATCGCGAGCCTCGGCGCCGTGAACGTGCCCTGGGTCGTCTTCGGCTCCGGTCTGCTGATCGGTGTGCTGATGCTCGGCTATACCCGCATCGTGAGCTTGCTTCCGCGCCGATGGGCGCTCCCCATCATTCAGACCGCGATGGCGGTCGCAATGATTGGATTCTGGGTGCTCTTTCAGAGCGCCGGCGAATGGGTATCCGTCGCGTTCTACATCTGGGGCCTGATCCTGGGCATCCTGCTCATCAGCCAGTTCTGGACGCTTGCCAACGGCCTCTACGATCCGCGCCAGGCCAAGCGGCTCTTCGGCTTCGTCGGCGGCGGCGTGATGCTCGGGGGCATGACCGGCGCGGGGCTGACCGCGGCCATCGTCCAAACGGTCGGCGCGAACACGCTCCTGTTGTGGAGCGCGTTCACCTTGCTCGCCTGCGCGGGCATCGTGTCGGTGATCCTGGGGAGAGAGCGGGAGGCCACGGCGTCGGTCACCGCCGTGGTGGACGAGGAGAAGGGCGTCAGCATCGCGCGCGCGTTCGCGCTGCTCCGGGGATCGAGACAGATTCAGCTCATCGCCGCGGTCATCAGCTTTGGATCACTCGGCGCGATGCTCATCGACCAGCAGCTGAACATGGCCACAGAGATGTTCAAGGGCGCGGGGCAGGAGGATTCGATCGGCGCCTTCCTCGCGCAGGTGCGCTTCTACGTGTCGCTCGCCGCGTTCGTGATCCAGGTCTGGGTGACGCCGCGCATCCATCGATATCTCGGCATCGGGTTCGCGCTGCTCATCCTGCCGACCAGCCTCGCCATGACGGCCGCGGTCATCATCGTGAACAAGGTCCTGTGGGCGCCTGCCGTCGCGAGCATCGTGGATCGCTCCTGTCGCTACTCGGTCGACAAGACCACCCGCGAGGTGCTGTTCCTCCCACTGCCTTCCGAGCTCCGGCAGGACGTCAAGCCCTTCGTGGACGTGACGGTCGACCGCCTGTCGCGCGGTCTGGGCTCGCTCATGATGCTCGTGATGATTCAGCCGTGGGGCCTGGCGCTCGCGTGGTATCAGCTCAGCTACATCAGTCTCGCGCTCGCGGTCCTCTGGTGTTTTGTGTCGCTCCGCGCCAAGCGGGAATACCTGACCTCGTTCCGGCGCAGCATCGCGACCGGCGTGGTGAAGGCGGACGAACTGCGCTTGAGCGGCTCGGAGCTCTCGACTGTGGAAACCCTCGTGCAGGAACTGGCCCATCCGGAACCGGCGCGCGTGATTTACGCGATCGACGTCCTCGAGTCGCTGGACAAGCGCAATCTCGTGACGCCGCTCCTCCTCTACCACGAGTCGCCCAAGGTCCGGGTGCGCGCGTTGGCCGCGCTCGGCGCCGTGCGCAGCGACATCGCCCAGCAGTGGGTACCGCACATCCGGCGCATGCTCGGCGACGGCGAGGCGGCCGTCCGTGCCGCCGCCATCGGGGCGTTGTCGGCGATCGGCCAGGAGGACGTGGCGGTGTTCGCGCGCCCGCTCCTCGCCGATCCCGATCCGCGCATACGCGCGACGGCGGCGGTGGCCATGGCCGCCAGTTCACGCCCCGAGGATGTCGATCTCGCCGAATCGACGCTGGTCGACCTCACCAGCGACACACGGGATTCGGCAAAGGCCGCGCGCCGCGACGTCGCGGTCGCCATCCGACAGATTGCCGATCCGCGTTTCCGCCGTCTGCTCATCCCGCTCTTGTACGATCCGGCGCCAGACGTCGCCGACGAGGCCATGGAAAGCGTCCAGGAAGCGAGAGTGCAAAGCGTAGACGACTTCATGTTCGTCCCCACGCTCGTCTCTCTCCTCAGGAACCGACGGCTCAAGGGCCGCGCGCGCATGGCCCTCGTCGGCTACGGCGAGCCCGTCGTCGACTCGCTCGCGTTCTTTCTGAGG
Organism: uncultured Acidobacteriota bacterium; assembly: GCA_963771395.1. Classification (GTDB taxonomy): domain Bacteria; phylum Acidobacteriota; class Vicinamibacteria; order Vicinamibacterales; family 2-12-FULL-66-21; genus DATBJJ01. The sequence goes on from CAVYTY010000016.1 coordinate 351,038, forward strand.
GATCAGGACGAGGATATCTGGGTGCGCCGCCACATCCCGGGGACGCTCGCGCAGATCCCGTCGCAGAAGACGATGGACGTCCTTGCGGCGGCGCTCGGCGAGCGGGACGGCTTCATCCGCTACAAAGTCGTATCGGCGCTCGAGCGGCTGCGCCGCGAGCACTCCGAGCTCACGCTGGCCGGCGAGTCGATCGAAAAGCTCGCCGTGCAGGAAGCACGGCGTTACTTCAATTTTCTGTCCCTGCACGACAACCTGTTCGGCAAGGCGAAGTTGCCGGCCGATTCGCTGCTCGCGCAGGGGCTCGTCGAGCAGATGACGCGGCTCCGCAACCGGATCTTCAAGCTGCTGATGCTGCTCTATCCGCCCGCCGATATCGATGCGGCACGCTGGACGCTCGAGCACGGCGATGCGCGCGGACGCGCGAGCGCCTCCGAGTATCTCGACAACATCCTCTCGAGCCCGCTGCGCAAGCAGGTGCTGCCGATGCTCGAAGACATGCCGCGGGACGAACGGGTGCGCCGCGGCAACGGGCTCCTCAAGACACGTCCGCGCGACGTCGAAGAAACGCTTCTCCAGCTCATCAACGACGACGATCAGGTGACCGCCGCGATGGCCATCGACGTCGTCCGCGAGCAGAAGATGTGGAGCCTCGCCGACGACGTCGAGCACGTGCTCGCACACCGGGACGTGAAGGATTGGTACGTGTTCGAGGCCGCGTCGTGGGCGCTGGCGGAGCGGCGCATGCCGGCCGAGCGCCGGCGCGAACTGTGGCTCGAGCCGCTGCCGGCCGCTGAGTTGGCCGGTCGCCTGCGGCGGCTGCCGCTCTTTGCGTCGGTCACGGTCGACGAGCTGTTCCGGATGGCGAGCGCGTCGCGGCAGGTCCGTCACGAGCCGGGGACCGTCCTCGCGCACGAAGGATCGGTGCCCTCGAGCATTCACATCCTGCTCGACGGACGCGTGACCACTTCAGGACGCGACGCCGCGCCGTCGTCACTCGACGCACCCGCCGCGCTGGGATTCGTCGAAGCGATGGCGGGGTTGGCGATGCCCGAGTCGATTAGAACCAGCGGGTCGGCGGTGACGCTCGCGTTGACCGTCGAGGAGCTGCGGACGCTCCTCGCTGACAATACCGATTTGGTCAGCGGTCTTTTCGCAACGCTGGCGGAGCGATCCGACGACGCGGACAACCCGGTGCGTCCCACCAAGGCCGCGAGCGAGCTGCAACAGCTCGCCACCGGCGGGCTCACGGCGATCGACCGCGTCTTCGCGTTGCAGTACGTGGTGCTCTTCCGGCGCGTCTCCGCGGAGGAAATGCAGCATGTCGCGATGGTCGCAGCGCCCGTGACGATGAAGGCCGGGTCGGTGCTCTTCCCGGAAGCCGCGCCGCCGGCGGTCTGGCTGCTCCTCACCGGAGAAGTCGTGCTCGAGAGCTCGACGGGCCAGCCGGCGGTCACCGCGCACGGGGGCGACATCCTCGGGTCGGCCAGCACCATGGCCGGCAGAAGCCTCGGCCGCTCGGCGAAGGTCGTCAAGGACGGGATCGCCCTCAAGATCGACCGCGAGGACTTGTTCGACGTCCTCGGCGAGCGCCCGGACCTGCTGCGTCAGATGTTCGCCAGCATGTTCAAACGCGATCGCCCGCTGAGCGCAACGCGTTAGCAACCCCAGTTGCCCGGGGTCAGATCTCGATTTTCTAATGCGTGAGCGGAAGCCGCTCACGCGATTAGAAAATCGAGATCTGACCCCGGACAGCCGCAGTTGACGCATCGCAAGGGTCGACACACCCGCCGTCGGAATTCCACGAGATCTCACCGGGCGCAGCGATTGCTCTGGCTTCCGGGATGGCCCGACCACTCCGACTCCACATCCCCGGAATGCTGTACCACGTCATGTCTCGGGGCGATGACAAGCGCCAGATCTTCATCGACGACGATGACTACGAGCGATTCCTGGCGCGCCTCGCGAAAACCATCGCACGTTTCGACGTCCGCTGCTACGCGTACTGCCTTCTCTGGAACCATGTGCATCTGCTGCTTCAGCCAGGCGCGGTCCCGATCTCTCGCATGATGCAGCAGCTCAACTCGGCGTACTGCCAGGCATTCAATCGGCGCCACGACCGCGTCGGGCACGTGCTCGAGGGACGCTACAAATCTCCCCTGGTTGATTCTGACCTCTACTTCCTGCGTCTCCTGCGCTACATCGTCCGCAATCCGGTCGCGGCCGGATGCGTTGACGACCCGGCCGAATGGCCTTGGAGCAGCTACGGAGCATCCGCCGGCCTGTTGGACGCGCCACCTTTTCTGGATGTCGGACGCCTGTGGTCCGCTCTGGACGCCACCGATGCAGCCGCGGCGCGTGCGCGACTAGCGACGTTTGTGTCAACCGCGGTTGACGATGACCTGCCAAACAGGCTGTTCCTGATCGGGTCGGAAGCCTTTGCGACGCAATTCGCGCCTCGACTGCGGCCTTATAGGGATGTCGAAGACTTCGTCCATGCGGAGCGCTTTGCGGCGCGACCACCACTGGCGGCGCTCATGCCACGCGTCGCCGATCGGCGTAGACGGGGGGCGGCGGCGCGTCTGGCGTTCTGCGAGCACGCCTATACGCTGCGGGAGATCGGGGCGCACATCGGCCGGCCGGTGGCGACCGTGTGGGCGTGGATTCAGCGCGCCGAGCGAGACTCTCGCGAGGACGCCCCGCTCGTCGGCCGTGGGTCAGCTGCCGATGAGAAAATCGAGATCTGACCCCGGGCAACCCGGGTTACTTCGCGGCGGCGGACGCCGAGGCGGCCTGGGCCTTACGGTCGAGCTCCTGCTGGCCGCGCAGGATGCTGCACCACTGCTTGTGCTCGGCAATGGGCATCCCGCACTCGACGCAGACGCGAATCCGCTGTTTCGGCTGGTTTTTCGAGAAAAGCCTGGACAAGAACGACATCATGACCACCGCTCAGGGATAATCGGGCGTCGACACGCCGCCCGTCTTTGGTATGAGACGGATAAACGGGCCCGGAGGTTTGCAAGAAACTGCTCGTCAGTCGGATCCGTCTGCCCGACCCACCGACACGTGGCGCTCGTCGTCCTCCCCAGCTTCCACCCGCACGAGCCACGGGTTGCAGCAGACCTCGCAGTCCTGGACGAAGGTGCCATGGACGTCCGGCTCGACGAAGATCTCCACTTCCTCGCCGCAATATGGACACGTGACGAGAAAGTCATCGGACACGAGTGTCTAGGGTAACAGACAGCGACACGAGGGAGGAAACATCAGCGACGCCGGGATTGGCACCGCGGAGGAATCCGCAGTAACGTCCTCGAATGAAACACCCCCGCCTCTGGCCGCTTCTCGCCCTCGCCATTCTCGCAGCACCGGGTTCCCCGCTCGGTGCGTTCGGCGACTCCGGGCACCGGATCATCGGACGCGTGGCTGAACTGCACCTGCAGGGCTCGCGGGCGCTCACCGAGGTCAGAAAGATTCTGCGGCCGCAGGAAACACTCGCGGATGCCACCGTCTGGCCCGACACGATCAAGGACCCGCTCTACGAGGACGGGGACACGCCGCTCTTCCGGCTCGGGCACCCGGCACAGGACACCTATCACTACACGAACATCCCGTTCCAGTCCGGAACCTACGACCCGGCAGTGCCCGGCGCGCGGCCGACCGACATCCTCCAGATGACGCGCGGGTGCATTCGCGTGCTGCGCGGCACGTCGACGGCCTTCACGCGGCGGGAGGCCGTCCGGATGCTCGCGCACCTGGTCGGTGACATGCACCAGCCCCTGCACACGGGCAACTCCTTCATCAGTGCGTCCGGTCCCCTCCGCTTCGTCCTGCCGGAGGGCCCGACGGGCTGGCGCACGACCGCCGGCGGCAACGCGCTCGTTTACGGGCCGCAGGATCGGTTCAACCTCCACTCGTACTGGGACACGCACATCGTCAACCTGGCGATGCGGAACGACGACGTGACGGCGTATGCCTCGAAGCTCGTCTCGGAACTGCCCGTGGCGCCGGAGTGGAAGAACACGGGCGATCCCGACGCCTGGCCCGAACGCTGGACCAACGAGGCGCTCGTCTACGCGAAGGACGCCCACCAGGACATCAAGCTCACCGTCTACCTCGGCCCGGACGAGGCGCGGCGCGTGCCGCATCGCTGGCGCATCGAACAGCCCACCGGATACGACGACCGCTCGCGGGCGCGCGTCCGCCTCCAGCTCGCCAAGGGAGGGTATAGGTTGGCCGCGCTTCTGAAAGCTGTCTGGCCCGGCCAGTGAAAGTGTGAAGTCTGAAATCCGAAGTCTGAAGTGGGGAAGCTCGAAGTGTGAAGTGTGAAGTGACCCCGCGCGAGCCGCGAGCCGCGAGCCGCGAAAAGTAGTATAGTCAGGCTTCCTATATGTAGGGAGCCTCTCCATCCATGTTCAGCTCCGAGCTCAAAAAGGGCAGCACCGAGATGCTCGTCCTGTCGCTGCTCGACTCGCAACCGCGCCATGGCTACGAGATCGGCAAGCTGATCGAGGCGCGATCGGGCGGACGGCTGACGTTTGCCCTGCCGACGCTCTACCCGACGCTCCTCCGCCTCGAGAACCGCGGCTGGATCAAGGGCCGCTGGGTGGAGAAGGCCGGTCAACGGGAACGCTGTTTCTACCGTCTGACACCAGAGGGGCGGCGCGTGCTCGCCAGGCAGCAGGAAAACTGGAAGGCGTACGTCGCCGCCGTCAACGGGATCATGGGAACCGACGGTGCGTGATTGGCACGCGTTCGTCCGCTCGCAACTGCGGCTGCCCGGTCTGACGCCCGAACGCGAGTCGCGAGTCGTGCGCGAGCTCGCCGCGCAGCTCGAGGACTTCTATCGCGAAGCCATGGCGGGCGGCGCAACCGACGCCGACGCTGATGCCCACGCCTGCCGGCAGATCCACGACTGGGAGCGGATGGCGCAGGACGTCTGGCTCGCCGACCGCCGCCACGCCAGGCCGGCATACGAGCGAACGATCGAACCGAGGCTCGAGCGCCTCACCAGCGAACAGCCGGGGCGGGCCGGCCCCCCGCGAGGAGGACTGCTAGTGTTTGCCAACATCTTGCGCGACACGCGCTACGCGCTCCGCCAACTCGCCAGGACCCCGGGCTTCACGGTCGTGGCCATCCTCACGCTGGCGCTCGGCATCGGCGCCAGCGGCGCCATCTTCAGCGTCGTCAACGGGGTGCTGCTTCGCCCGCTGGCCTACCCGCACCCGGAGTCGCTCGTGCGCGTGCACGAGATCCTGCAGAAGTTCGGCCGATTCTCGGTCGCTCCGGCCACGTTCCTCGACTGGCGGCAGCAGAACACGGTCTTCGAGCGCATCGGCGCCATGAATTCAACCGGGGCGACGCTCGTCGGCGCCACTGGCGCAGAGCGTATTGCCGGCGGCCTCGTGTCCTGGGACATGTTCGATCTGCTTCAGGTCACACCCGCGCTCGGCAGGACTTTCCGCGCCGATGAAGACGTGCCGGGGAAGGACACGGTCGTCATCCTCAGCCACGGCATGTGGCAGCGGCGGTTCGCGGGAGACCGTGGCATCCTCGGTCAAACATTGACGCTCAGTGGCACCCCGGTGACCGTCATCGGCGTGATGCCGGCGGGATTGGTATTCATGTCCGAAGCAGAGTTCTGGCGGCCGCTGGCCTTGTCCGCCAATCCGACGCGAGGCGGACACTTCCTTGGCGTGATCGCGCGTCTGAAGCCAGGCGTCACCGTCCAGCAGGCCGGTGCCGAGATGAAGACGATTTCCGAGCGGTTGGCCGTGCAGTACCCGGATGCCAGCGCGAACGAGTCGGCAGAGGTCATCGGCTTGCAGGAGAGCGTCGTCGCGGGGATTCGGCCGGCGCTGCTGACCCTGCTCGGCGCCGTCGGCGTGGTCATTCTGATTGCCTGCGCCAATGTCGCCAATCTCCTCCTGGTGCGCGCCTCGGTCCGTGGAAAAGAGATCGCGATTCGGACCGCGCTTGGCGCAGGTCGTGGGCGGCTGATCCTTCAGATGCTCTCTGAGAGCATCGTCCTCGCTCTGGCTGGCGGCAGCGTCGGGCTTCTGCTGGCGTATCTGGCCATTCGTCCTCTTCAAACGTTGAGCGCGGGCAGCATTCCGAGGGTCGCCAACGTCTCCATCGACGGCTCGGTGCTCCTCTTCGCACTCGGGATTTCCGTCGCGACCGGCATCCTGTTCGGCCTGGCTCCCGCGTGGCAGGCGTCGCGCAGTTCGATTGGTTCGGTGCTCAAGGAGGGCGGCCGATCGTCCACCGCCTCGAGCGGCCGGTGGGTGCGAAGTGGCATCCTGGTCGCCGAAGTCGCGATGTCGATCGTGCTACTCGTCGGCGCGGCGCTCCTGTTGCGCAGCTTCGCACGGCTCACGAACGTCGATCCCGGCTTCCGGCCCGAACACGTCCTCGCGTTTCGCGTGGCGCTGCCGAACACCTATCCCAAACGGCCGCAGCGCGTCGCGTTCTTCAACACACTGCTCGACAGACTGGGGGCGCTTCCCGAGATCACTGCGGCAGGGATGACTCAGGCCCTCCCCATGCGCGGCGACTACATTCTGTCATTCACGATTCAGGGCCAGCCCGCGCCAAAGCCGAACGAAGGACCGTCGGCCAACTATCGCGCCGTCAGCCCGAACTACTTCCAGGCGATGGGAATCCCGCTCGTGCGCGGCCGGACAATCACCGAGCGCGACGGGGAGCAGTCGCCGATGGTCGCGGTGGTCGATCAAAAGTTCGTCGAGCGGCATTTTCCGGACCGGGACCCGATTGGACAGGGAATCGACATCGGCAACGGCAGTGACGGCTTCTACGAGGTCGTCGGCGTCGTCGGCAACGTGCGGGATGCCAGCCTCGAAACCAGCCCGGCGCCGACGATGTATGTGTCGTTCACTACGGATGTGTTCAGCGGCATGTGGGTCGTCGCGCGGACGACCGGCGACCCCACGGCGCTCGCGGCGGCAGTACGTCAGACCGTCCATGGGATCGACCGCTCGCTCGCGGCGTTCGCGATGACGCCGCTGGCGACAGCCGTCAGCGACTCCGTTGCGCAGCGGCGATTCTCGATGCTGCTGCTCGGGCTCTTCGCCCTCATCGCGCTCTTCCTCGCAGCCGTCGGCCTCTATGGGGTCGTCGCCTACTCCGTCAGTCAGCGGACGCAGGAAATCGGGCTGCGCATGGCCATCGGCGCACAACGCGGCGACGTTTTGCGCATGGTCGTCGGCGGCGGTATGAAGCTCGCGGTCGTCGGCGTCGCGATCGGCGTCGCGTCTGCGCTCGCGCTGGCCCAGCTCGTGGCCACCATGCTCTTCGAGGTCACGCCCTTCGATCCAGCCAGCTACTCGGCGACGGCGCTCGTGCTGCTGGCCGTGGCCGCGCTGGCCTGCTACGTTCCCGCCCGCCGCGCCATGCGCGTGGATCCGATTGTCGCGCTGAGACAGGAGTAGGGGGATCAGGCGCAAGAGCTTCGTCGGTTCTGTCACTGTTCGCATTTATCAATGCTCGCGGGGTCCCGACCCCGCTAGCTCTCGAGCGGCGACTTCGCGCCGCGCTCGGGCCGCAGGCGCCCCTCTATAATCCAAGCCTCAGTGCCCGACAAGGTCTCCCACTATCGCATCGATGCCGAGATCGGCCGTGCCCGACAGAAAGAAGCTCGTCACGTTCGACGGGGACCACGTCCCGATCGACGCGGTTCACCGGCATCGTGGCACTCGTAGCCGGCACCCACATCGGTCCCTACGAAATCATCGGCGCGCTCGGCGCAGCTGGCATGGGCGAGGTCTACCGCGCGCGCGACACGCGCCTCGAGCGCGAGGTCGCAATAAAGGTCCTGCCCGACTCGGTCGTTCACGATCCGGACCGGCTGGCGCGGTTCGAGCGCGAAGCACGCGTGCTCGCGGCGCTGAATCATCCGCTCATCGCGACGCCGGTCCGGCCGCCGTGCTCTCGCCAGACGGACGCACCGTCGTCTTTCGTGCACGCAAGGACAACATCGCGAAGCTCTTCGTGCGCCGCCTCGATCAGCTGGACGCGACAGAGCTCGCGGGCACCGAGAACGCGCTCAACCCGTTTTTCTCGCCCGACGGGGCCTCGCTCGGATTCTTCGCATCCGGAGGCCTCAAGACCATCCCGATCGCAGGCGGGGCCGTGACGACGCTGACTGACGCCGCGACCGGCCGTGGAGCGGCGTGGGCAGACAACGGCGACATCATCTTTCAGTCCAGCATTCTTCCGAAGACGCCGCTCGTCCGAATCACCGCGGCCGGCGCCGTCACCGATCGCGGGACGACGCTCGCGCCAGAGGAGGTCACGCATCGCTTTCCACAGTTCCTGCCCGGGGGGACAGATCCTCTACGGCGGCAACACCGATGTGTCGGAGTGGAACGGCGGCACGCTGCGCGTGCAGACCCAGCCCGGCGCCGCCGGCAAGGTCGTTCTGCGCGGCGGCTTTCACGGCCGATATCTGCCTACGGGACATCTGCTCTACGTCCACGCCGGAACGCTCTACGGCGTACAGATTCGATCTCGATCGGATCGAGACCGTCGGGCAGCCGGTGCCGGTCATCGAGAACGTTCTCGCGAGCGCCGGGACCGGTGGCGCGCAGTTCTCATTCGCCGGCAACGGCACGCTGGCATACGTCCACGGCGATTCGAGCGGCGCGGACGGCGCAATCTACTGGCTGACCGCCGACGGCAAGACGAGCGCGCTCAAGGCGGCTCCCGGCGCCTGGGGCAACCCGCAGTTCTCGCCTGATGGCAAACTGCTGGCAATGCAGAGGGCCTACGGCAGCCACGACCAGATCGCGATCTACGACTGGACCAACGACCGGCTGACGCAGCTGACTTTCGACGCCGCCAACCACCGGTTTCCGGTCTGGACGCCGGACGGTCAGCGAATCATCTACAGCTCGGACGCCGGCCACCCCGGTGTGCACAACATCTATTGGCAGCGCGCCAACGGTTCCGGGCCGGCCGACCGCCTCACCGACAGTCCGAACAACCAGGTGACCACGTCAATCGACCCGGGCGGCACCTCGATCTTGTTCAGCGAGTTCGCCGGCGGGACGGCCGCCGATATCTGGATCCTGCCGCTCCAGGCGAACGGAAAGCCGGGCGCACCACGCCCGTTCCTGAGCACCCCGACGTACGAAACCCATGGGACCTTCTCGCCCGACGGCAAGCTGATCGCCTACATGTCGAGCCAGCAGGGAGCCTTTGATGTCTACGTGAGGAAGTCCGATGGCGCCGGCGGTCCGTGGCGCGTGTCCACAGCCGGCGGCGCGCATTCGACATGGTCGAAGAATACGCAGGAACTGCTGTACGTGGTCGACGATCAGATCATGACGGTCAAGTACCGTCTCAAGGGCGACACGTTCGAGCACGAGCGTGCGCGCGCCTGGGCGCCGGTGCGCTACGCCACCGCCGGCCCGACGCGAAAGTACGCGATCCATCCCGACGGCACGCGCGTCATCGTCGCCACCCCGGACACCACCGCGGCGGCCACGTACGACACGGTGACGTTCGTCTTCAATTTCTTCGACGAGCTTCGGCGCCTGCTGCCGCCTGCGAAGTAGGGTTCACCACCGAGCACACGTCGGTCTACGTCGCCGCAACGATGCGCTTGCCGAGATTGTTCGGGACAATGGCGGCGAAGGTGTCGGCGACGCTCTGCGGCATCCGCCCGCCGGCGCCGGTGGCCGAGAGCCCGCCGTCGACCACCAGCGTGTGTCCCGTCATGAAACTGCCGGCGTCGGAGGCCAGGAGCAGCAGCGGTCCCGCGAGCTCCCGTGGATTGCCGACTCGACCTTGTGGCGCCGCCTCGCTCACCCAGCGATGGAACGCCTCGATGCCGAAGATCGGCCCCGTCATCTCGCTCGGGAACCATCCAGGGGCGATAGCATTCACGCGAATGCCGCGGTCCGCCCAACTGCACGCAAGGTTGCGCGTGAGGTTGATGACCGCTGCTTTCGACGTCTGGTACGCCGTTGGAAAGTCAGCGACGCCCGCCATCCCGGCGATCGAGGCGATGTTGATGATCGACCCGCCCTTGCCGTCCGCAAGCTGACGCGACCGCGACTTCACGGCAGCAGTGCCACGTCCCCAGCACGTTGACGCGCATCGTCTGCTCGAAGAGCGCGTGCGGGATCTTCTCCGGGACGATGGTGGCCTCGGCGACCACGCCCGCGTTGTTCACGAGGATGTCGATGCGGCCGAAGTGCTGCCAGCCGCCCGCGACCATCCCCGCAACGTCGTCCGCGTTCCCGACGTCACACTTCACCGCGAGCGCCTCGTGCCCGCCGGCAGTGAGCCGCTCGGCCAGCGCCTCGAGCTTCTCGAGCGAGCGCGCGGCGAGCACAAGGTTGGCGCCCGCCCCGGCGAGGGTCTCGGCAAAGGTCACGCCGAGCCCGTACGACGCACCCGTCACCAGCGCGGTCTTTCCCTTCAGCGAGAACAGCGAGTCAGCGGTCATGATGTCTTCGATCCTCCAAGTGACGTGGCAGAAGGTTCAACGGTTGCCGGACGCGACGTATGCAACGACTGCGCACAGTCACCGGTCGGCACGCACGATTCTCCAGCGAATCCATTCGGCCCGCTTCTGGCATCTATGACGATGCTAGGATGGAGGCGCTATGAAGGTGAGTGAGCTCGCGGCCAAGGTGAGTGGCCTGAAAACGGAGATGGATGGGAAGTTCGCGGCTGTCGATGAGCGATTCGAGCGGGTGGACGAATCATTGGAAGAGCTTCGTCGAGTGATCAAGGCAGAGGGCAAAGCGACCCGGCGGTACTTCGACCGACGAGATCAAGGCAGAGGGCGAAACGACCCGGCGGCACTTCGACGTGGTGGCGGAGAAGATGACGAGCGAGCGAAACCTGGTCCTCGATCGATCCATGGCGACCGCGCAACAGCTCGTCGGCTTGACGGCTTCAAACGCGGGCGACCACGTGGCCTTTGAACGGCGACTCGACGATCACGATCGGCGCCTCGAGAAAATCGAGCAGGCCCACGACACCGAGCCTAAGGGCCGATAGATTCGCCCGGCGGAGAAGCCGGCGAGGCCCAAGTCCTGCGATCGATCGCGAGATCGATCCGGAGATCCGCGAGATCCGCGTCCCGTTAGTGATCCGTGAGATCCGCGCGTTCGAACGGCGATCCTAGGACTCTGCGGCTGCGCTCGCGTTGACGCGGACGCGCTTGGCCGCGCGCGCGCGCGGTGCCTTGACCTTGGGCTCGACGGGCACCAGGCTGACGCGCCGCTTGTTGATTTCGATCTTCAGGCTGCGCGCGATGCTGTTGCGCGGGTTGAACGCGAGCACGGAGTCGAGCGCGCCCGTCGCTTCGTCGAGCTGGCCGCCCTCCATGTAGCAGCGCGAGAGCCGTGTCCACGCGCCTTCGTTGTCGGGCGCCAGACGCGCCAGTTCGAGGTTCGCCGCGAGCGAGTCGGGACCGAAGTCGCCGCTGGTCGCAAACTCGATGGCCCGCCGCTGCAGTTGGGCGATTGCTGTTTCCATAGAGTACAGCGTATCAGGTTGCGGGGCCATTTCCCGATCAGTCTTCGCCCGGGCGCCGCACAAAAAAAAGGGGCGGCAGCCGTGTGGCTGCCGCCCTTTTCAGACCTCCGCGCGTGCCTACCAGCGCGGCTCGGAGCGCCGGCCGTTGCCGCCGCCCCCGCCGCCGTAGCCACCACCTCCCGAGCCTTGGGGCTTCGGGCGCGCTTCGTTGACGGTCAGGTTGCGGCCGCCGTACTCGTGATTGTTCAGCGTGCTGATCGCGTTCGCCGCGTCCTCATCGGTGACCATTTCCACGAAGGCGAAGCCACGCGCGCGGCCAGTGGCCATGTCGCGGATGACGTTGACGCTTTCGACCGAGCCGGCGCTCGCAAAGAGCGTCTGGAGGTCCTGTTCGACGGCCTCATAGGGGAGGTTGCCGACGTAGAGTTTTCGAGCCATGTGTGCAGTTCTCACTTTCGCCTCATCTTCCCCCGATGGTGAGGCATTTGATTGTGTCGATGATCCGGAATGGATCGCGGATGGACTTGGCAGAGTGCCTAAGCGAACACGTTTGCTGAGGGAAGCGAGACTGGAAGGCTCGGATTCGGTCCTGGACGCGGGCTAAGCAGCGGGCTTTGTTCCACCTGACTCGGCTAGTGTATCACAATCTCTTGGTTCAAGGGGTTTCAAGGGGTTCAAGGGGTTCAAGGGGTTCAAGGGGTTCAGGGGGTTCAAGGGGTTCAAGGGGTTCAGGGGGTTCAGGGGTTCAGGGGGTTCAGGGGTTCAGAGGTTCACGGGTTCAGGCGAAGACACTCCGAGCATCTGAACCATTTGAACCCTATGAACCCTATGAACCTTTTGAACCTCCTGAACCTCCTGAACCTCTTGAACCTCTTGAACCTCTTGAACCCTGGCTATACTCCCAAAATGCCCCTGACCGTCCTTTGCATCGCCACCTACCGGAAAGGTGACGAGTTCCTGCGCGAATGCCGGCGCCAGGGGTGCCGGGTGCTGCTCCTGACCGAGGAACAGCTCCGCGACGCCGATTGGCCGCGCGAGGCCATCGACGCGTTCTATTACATCCGTCGGGACATGCCGCCCGATGACATCCGCAAGGGCGCTGCGCACCTGGCGCGCACTGAGCGGATCGACCGCATCGTCGCGCTCGACGACTTCGACGTCGAGCTCGGAGCGATGCTGCGCGAGTTCCTCTTCGTGCCCGGCATGGGCGAGACCACCGCGCGCCGGTTTCGCGACAAGCTGGCGATGCGGCGCCGCGCGCGCAGCGCGGGGCTGCCCTGTCCCCCGTTCGTGCACACCCTGAACGACGCGGAGATCACTGCATGGACGGCCGAGTTCCCTCCGCCGTGGGTGCTCAAGCCACGGTCGTCGGCCGCGGCGCTCGGTATCCGCCGTCTGGCCTCGTCCGGTGACCTGTGGAGCGCGCTCGAGACACTCGGCGACGAGCGTGCCGACTTCCTCCTCGAGCAGTTCATTCCTGGTGACGTCTACCACGTCGATTCGATCGTGTTCGGTCTCGAAGTGCGTTTCGCGTGCGCGAGCCGCTACGAGACGCCGCCCCTCGTCGTGGCGCACGACGCCGGCATCTTCGTGACGCGGACGTTGCCGGCCGGCGATTCGGACGCCGCCGCCCTGGAGCACTTGAACGCGCGCGTCCTCCACTCGTTCGGGCTGCTGCGCGGCGTGTCGCACACGGAGTTCATCCGCGCGCGCGATGGCGCCTGGCACTTTCTCGAAACCTCCGCGCGCGTCGGCGGCGCCTACATAGTCGACGTCGTCGAAGCGGCGACCGGCGTCAACCTGTGGCGCGAGTGGGCGCGCCTGGAAATCGCGGGCGAACACGGCTCGTACGACCCGCCGCAGCGGCGCGATCGCTGCAGCGGTATCGTGCTGTCGCTCGCGCGCCAGGAAGCGCCCGACATGTCCGCGTACACCGACCCGGAGATCGTCGCGCGCATCCGCAAGTCCCACCACGCCGGCCTCATCGTCGCCTCACCGGACGGCAATCGCGTCGTCGAATTGCTGCGTGGCTACACGGAGCGCTTCTACGTCGACTTCCACGCCTCGGCGCCGCCACCCGACCGCCCAACCAACTGATTCCAGACGTCTTGTGCCAGCTAGCCATACCTGGGCTGTCCCCAATGGTGGCTGGCACCTTCCGTTCCTGGGAAGGGTGGCGGCCCCCTTTTTGGGTTCAGGGCCTTGGGGAGAAGCTGGCGCGGACGGCACAGATCTGTGAGGACGACCCCATAACTGTAGGCACGCGGCTGAGTGCAGGTGTTACCCCCAGGGACTTCCGACCGGTCGCGGCCGGTACGCCCCTTGCCGCCTTGGGAACGCACCTCGGTTGCTGTCAGGAGTGGTGTGTATGAAGCGGTGTACGCGGTGTGAGCGAGAGATTCCAGACTCGGCAACAACCTGCGGTCTATGCGACGACCGCAGCGTCGCCGCCGTCTCTTCCGCGAGAAGAGGACCTGAGTTGCTCCGGTCGAGCTCTTCCCGGTGCCGCCGCCGGTATCGGCCCCGGTCGTCGCGCGCAGAATGAATCTGCCCATGCTGGTGGCTGTTCTTCTGGTCGTGGCGAGTGGCACCCTCGCGTTCGCGATGCTGAGGACCTCGGCGGCCCCGGCTGTTCCCGTGGTCGTGCCAGCCGCCACGACCTCCAAATCCAGCCCCCACCGCGACATCGGCCCCTACTGTTGCGCCCATCGTTACGCCGACATGGAACGCGGCCAACCACGAGTGGCTGTTGAACGCGCGCAAGGGCGTCGCGTTCGAACTGCCGGCGCTCAAGAAGGTCACGGTCTGGCAGGGCATCTCGCAGCCGATGCTCGTCATCCGCTGCGATGCGGGTCGCATGCAGACGTTCGTGTATACGTCGTCCGCCACTCAGATGGAGGCCCAGGACGAGAATCACAGCGTGCGGATCAGTTTTGACGGTCAGCCCGAGGTGACCGAGCGATGGCCGGATTCATCGGACCACGACGCGCTCTTCGCGCCAGACGCCGTCGCGTTCGCGCGGCGGCTGATCGCCGCGCGCACGCTGCGGTTCGGCTACACGCCGCACAACTCCCAGAAAGCCGTCGCGGAGTTCCACCTGACCGGCCTGGCCGAACTGATCCAGCCCGCCGCGAAGCAGTGCGGGTGGAAATAGCTTCCAGCTTCCAGCTTCCGGCCTGCCGACTGGGACTAACGACTGCGACTGCCGACTGCGACTGCCGACTCTCGACTGCAGACTGCCGACTGTCGTATCCTCTCGGCCCATGGACAGACGAACGTTGTTCAAGTCCCTGGCAGCGGCGCCCGCCCTTCTGCTTGGGCGCCCCGAGCCCGCTCAGGCTCAGCTCCCCCGCGGCAAGATCACGCGGGTCCGAATCTACCAGCCGCCGAATCCCAATCCCCTCTTCAATCAGAGCAACATGATCTGCACGGTCGAGACCGACATGGGGATTACGGGGATCGGTGAAGGCGGGTCGAAGGACACGTTGGAGCAGTGCGCGGGGACGCTCATCGGTAAGGACCCCTTCAAGATCGAGGCGATCTGGCAGGAGATGTACATCGCGTGGTTCTACCCGCCGGGGCGTGAGAAGACGCACGCCATGGGCGCGATGGACCTGGCGCTCTGGGATATCAAGGGCAAAGCGCTCAAACTGCCCGTGCACGAAATCCTCGGTGGCACCGTGCGCAACCACTGCGAATGTTACGGGACGACGTTCATGCCGCCGGCTGCGCCGGGCGCGAAGCCCTACCCGTTGCGCGACCGCGCCAAGGCGGCCATGGACGCCGGTTATCGCGCGTTCCGCATGGGGGCAGCCGACCTGCCGATCGGCAGCGTCTACAACCAGCGCGAGGCTGTCAACCGCGTCATCGCGCAGTGCAAGGAGGTGCGCGAGGGCGTCGGCCCCAGCGGCGATTGGTGCATCGACTTCCACCAGCGGTTCGACCTCAACGACGGCGCCCGCGCGTGCCGCGGGATCGAGGAATACCAACCGTACTTCGTCGAGGATCCCGTGCGCGACGAGCACGCGCTCATGGACTTGCCGAAACTGCGGCAGATGACGACGGTCCCGCTGACCCACGGCGAGGAATGGGGCAACCGGTGGGACTTCAACAAGCTCGTGGAGAACCACGACATCGACTACATCCGGGCGACGCTCCCGAACGTCGGCGGCATCACCGAGATGATGAAGATCGCGGCCATCTGCGAAACACACGCCGTGGGTATCGTGCCGCACTTCACCGGACCCATCGCCACCGCAGCGCTCGTGAACTGCCTCTCGACTTTTTCCGGCCCGGTGATGATGGAATACAACTACGGCGGCCGGCCGATCGACTACCTCCCCGAGTGCCTCGAGTTCAAGGACGGCAAGGCCTTCGCGAACCAGCGCCCAGGTCTTGGCGTGACGATGGACATGACGAAGGTGAAGCAGATTGGAGAGGTGACGCAGCCAGGGCGCCAGAACATCTTCAGGCGTCCGGACGGATCGCTGACGCATTGGTAGAAGCGCCCGTGGTGTCCCCCGCACGATCCACAATTCGCTCTTCGCCCCCGGCCGCCCCCAGGCAGCAGGTTAGGATCGACCCATGGACCCACGCCTGTTGTTCATCTTCGCGCATCCAGACGACGAGAGTTTTTCTGGTGTGGGAACGGCCATGGAATGCGCCGCGAGGGGGGCAAGAACTGCGCTCGTGACGGCGACGCGTGGTGAGCGCGGCAAGCCGGGAGATCCGCCCATCTGCTCGCCCGAGGATCTGCCCGCGGTTCGCGAGCAGGAGCTCCGGCAGGCGGTGCAGATTGCCGGCCTCGACGAGCTCCACATCCTCGAGTATCGCGACCGCGAGTTGCCGGATGCGCCGCCCGACGAGATTCGTCGCACGCTCGTGCAGCACATCCGGCGCGTCCGGCCGTCGATCGTGTTCACGTTCGATCCCAATGGCTTCAACGTGCATCCCGATCACGTGGCGATCAGCCGCTTCGTCAGCGACGCGGTGGCTGCGGCTGGCGATCCGCGGTGGCACGCCGATTCGGGAGAGGCCCACCAAGTCCCGCGGCTGCTCTGGACGCCCCCGATGCCGCCGTGGGAAGCGGCACGGATCGAACGGATAAGCGAACACCCTGGCGTCGACGTTGTGATCGACATCGCACGATGGCGCGAGCGGAAGGCCGCCGCGCTGCGTGCGCACCGCACCCAGCACGTGTCTATCGACCGATGCTTCTTCAGTCAGCCCGACCTCGATCGCATCCTGTCGATCGAGGTCTGGCGGCAGGCCTGGGGTCCGCCTGTTGATCCGTCCGGACGCGATCTGCTGGGTCCGTGAAACGTGCAGATCCTGCGCGGCAGCTCGTTAGCCGGACTTGGCTGCCAGCAGTCGAGCGCCGGCCTCCGCCCACGACCCGCCGTCCGCCGGCCGGCTCGTCACGCCGCCCAGCCACTTACGGGCTTTCTCCGCAAGCAGGCGCCACTCGTCTTCCGCGTCGCGCGCATACTCCTCGAGCCACGCCAGCGCGAGCGCCGTCGCCCACGCTTTCCGCGTTTCGCCGCGGTTCCCGGTCGCGCCCGGGAGAATCGATTCGAGTTGCGCCAGGTCATGACCGATCGCGCCGGCGAAATCAGGCGTCAGGTCCCACGATCCGTCACCGCGTTGGAGCACGACGAGTGCGACCATGCCCGCGTGCATTCCGGCCGGCGTGACCGTTGATGGCGTGGCGTTCGCATCCGACAATCGAGCTCCGCGACCCCAGTCGCCGAGGCGACTCAGTGCTCCCTTCATCGCCGACGGCACGCGTGCGCCCGACTTCAGCCTCGAGGGCATCATCAACGGTGGAACCGCGCGCCGCGCATAATCATCATCGTCACCGGCGTCGTTCGGACCAGGTGCGCTGGTCGGCGCCACTAGATACGCTGCCGACGCATCGATGGCTGCCCCGCTCAGCCGGCGGCGTGAGTCCCTCTCCAGATCTCCCCATCCCGACGTCAGCGCAATCGGAACGCGGCGAAGCTGCATGCCGCCGAGAACCGGCGTCTCGCGCCGCTCAATCGCGACAAACGACGTCTCGCGCGACACCAAGCCGTAGCGAATGCTGAGCTCGACGATCTCCCGGCTCGCACCGGTCGCCTTCCGCTCGCGCTGACGCGAGCCTCGCGCGCTCGTCCACTCCGGACTTTCCTCGAGCTCGCGGATCCGGGCGCGCGCGGCCAGCGTCGCCACGGTCCTGCCCTCGACGACGCGTGACGGGTGGAACCCCAGCTCGAACGAGATGGGCCCCGACGGCGACGTCGCGCTGAGCCGGACCGTGGCCGATGTAACGCCTGTCGATGCTTCCTTCACGAATGCATAGAGGAGAAGGCGGCCGCCGGAGAAGATCGGCGGAATGGTTGACGGTACCTGTTTCGCGTCGAGCCCTTTCCACGAGACCTGGACGTCTGCGAGCGCCGGGGACAGCAGGCGGCCGAACTGGAACAGCACCTTCGGCTCGATGCGCTCACCTGGGTAGATGAACTCGGCGGACCCGCCGCCCGCCCGCGCGAGGCCCTTGACGAGGTGGTGGCTCGAGCCGGCGCCGATGCCGAACGTGAAAATTCGAGAGCGCGCCGCGTGCTGCCGGGCGAGCGCGATCACCGCGTCGGTGTTCGTGACTTCCCCGTCCGTCAGCACGACCACCTGTCGTGGACGGTCCGGCCGCCGCGGCTGCTCGAGCACGAACTGCAAGGCCGGAAGGATCTCGGTCCCGCCGAAATTCGCATCGATCGACCTGACGTGCGCGCTCGCTTCGGCGAGGCTGGCCTCGTCGTAGGCGCGACTCTCGGGAAAGAGGGCCTGGTACTTGCTGCCGAACCCGACGATGTTGAACGTGCACCCGTGATTCATCGAGCGCAGGCACAGTTGCAGGGCGTTGCGGACCTCCTCGATCGACGTGCCCTCCATCGAGCCCGACCAATCGACCAGGAACGTCACGTCGCACGGCGTCGCCGACTGCCGGAGGTTGGGAGCGAACGCCACCGCGACCACCTGGCTGCCGTTGTCGTCGCGCTCAATCCAGGCTTGCGGCGTGTCGAGCCCGTCGCACTCGACCGACAGCACGAAATCACGGTCGAGCGCTGTGTCGCGCTGCGAGAGCGTGACCGTCGCCGAGCGTCCGTTCATCGCTACGCTCACAGGATGCGACGGCGATTCGATGCGCGAGATCGCTCCACCCATCGCCATGCGCACCGACAGGTTGAGGCCATAGGGAACGCTCCACGCGACCGTCGGATTCAGCGTCTCGGAGTCAGGACGGCCGACGCCGCGCTCGTCAGCCGCCGGCGCGTAGCGCGGAGAGACCGTTGTCGGGATTGAGAACCGCAGTCCATTGCCGGCGACCGCCAGCTCGGTGACGTAGGTGAGCTTGATCAACACTTCCTTGCCCGCAGGCAGGTTGCCCACGCTCGCCTGAAACACGTCGGGCCGCTCCTCGTCGAGCAGGAACGCGCCGTGTCCCTGCTCGATCGCGTCGTCGTACATCCGGAACGCGTCCTCCCGTTCTTTGACTTCGCCGACGACGAGCGTGCCGTCGATGACGGCCTCGAAGCCGCAGACCGCCGCACCTTCGTCGAGCGGGAAGACGTAAACCGCTTCGATCGGATGCGACTCGCGGTTGACATAGCGCTGCGCGACGACGACGCGCGCGCAGAAGCTGGAGATCTCCGCATCGACGGACACCCCCGCGAGCGCGACGCTCGCGGCGTCGGTGGAAAAGAGTCCCGGCCGGGCGGTAACAGGCTGCCAAGGCATCGCGTTTTCCTCTCTTAGTTAGTCGGGTCGGAGCCGGGGTCAGACGCCGCCCGATCCCCGCCCCGCAAGATTCTGCCGGCACCAGTTGGCGAGCTCGGTCAACTTTCCTGCTGGGGGAAGACCGACGTCGCCGGCGACGTGAAGCTCGACCCCCGGCGCGAGCGTCAAACGCCGCCACACTTCGCGCGCGAGCGGACCCGGTTCGGACATCGGCGCCGAGCGCAATGACTCGAGAGGAGCGCCCTCGTGGCCGTTGCGCGCGCGCCGGATCTCGTCGAGCGTGTGCCCGGACTCCTGCAGCGCCTTGACGCGGAGCAATTGATCGAGATGTGTGGGTCCGTAGTGGTTCCCGCGCCCGACGCCGAACGGCGCCGGGAGGAGCCCTTCCTGAACGTAATACCGGACCGTGCGCCGCGAAACGCCGCCGAGGTCGGCGAGGTCTCCAATTGCGTAGCGGATCTCCTCGGGCACTCCCGAGTTATACGACAGTTACTGTCGCATTGTCAACTGTCGCATTTGTGGACGCGGGGCTGAGTCAGACGGGGCTACCGCTGGTCTAACCGAAGGGGCAGGCAGAGTGGCAGTAACCGTCCCTGTGCGGCGGCTCAGTGGACCACGTGCCCGCTGTCGTCATCGTCCCACTCGAGATGTGGGATCTCGAGCGATTTGATCGCCTCGAGCGCGATCTCCAAGGCGCCCTCCGGCGTGCTGCAATTCCCGGCGCGCAGATCCAACCGCACCCGCCGCAGCGCGCGCAGCACCCGCGCCCGATCGAACCGCTGACCCTCACAATGCACGCAAAAACTCATCGTCTTGTCATCCTGTGTCCAGTTACAGTCTCCGAACAATTGAGACCTGTCACGGGACCGACGGTCAACTCACGATGACCACGATGACGCGATGAACACGATGAACCTTTTGTTTTGTCATCGTGCTCTTCGTGCCATCGTGGTCATCGTGCAGGAGCCGTCGGCCCGTGACAGCAATCACTTGTCCGACCGAGATCTTATGCTCATCGAGTGCCGTTGCTATCCACCAGGTGCCGGCCGATACCCGACCGGCACCGGCTGCCCTCCTGCCAGGGCCGCCTTCAAATCTCGGGCGTGGCGGCACTGGCCACGATACTCGAAGCCGCGACAGTTGCAGATCACGTCGGCGCCGTCGATCGTCAGTTGGTACTCGACGCCGGCCTGGGTCGTGCTCGCGAACAGGTAGCGTTCGACTGGTGGACTCGTGAGCGCCCTGGCGAGCGCCTCGAACGCGCGTTTCAGGGCCTCGGCTTCCTCAGGCGTTCGTATGTGAGCGGCAGCGGAGGAGGACCGATTGGCCTCGATCTCCAGGCGAGCCTGCCTGAGCAACCCTGCGATCAGATCCTCGTCCTCGAGAGCGTGAGGCGAATCCGCCAATCCGGACGACACCGCGCGCAGCGCCCGCTGCAGCTCGTCGAGCACGTCGCCCGAGAGATCCGGCGCGAGCGCCTTGCCGTCGACGACCGCGCTCACGAGCGCGCCCTTCTTCTCGAGCACGCTCTGGACGAAGTCGTCTATCGTGTCGGCGGCCACCATGTAGGTCACGTTGACCGTGCGCGTCTGGCCGATGCGATACGCGCGATCCTCGGCCTGCCAGTGGTTCGCAGGTACCCAGTCGAGGTCGTTGAAGACCACCTGGGTCGCCGCGGTCAGGTTGGTGCCGATGCCGCCGGCGATGATGTTCGCCAGGAAGACGCGGATGCTGTCGTCGTTCTGAAAGCGATCGACGAGGGCCTGCCGCTTGTCGGCCGGTGTCTTCCCCGTCAGGACGACCGCCGACTGCCCGAAGGCCTTTGCGAGCCTGTTCATCGGCTCTTCAAAACACGAGAACACGATCACTTTCTCGCCCTGCTCGACCGCGCCGGTCACGAAATCGATCGTCGCGTCGAGTTTGACCTCGGCCAGCTTCTGCCGCGCCCTCGTCACGGCCTGGAGCAAACGGCCACGGAGACGGCGCTCGTCGATGGTCGATCCGGGCGCGATGTCCCGTTCGCCAATCAGCAGGTCCACGACTTTCCGCATGTCGCGCACGCCGGTGCCCTTCGGCACCTGGACCGACAGCCAGGTGCGGAGCTTCGGCGGCAGCGCCAGCACCTGGTCCTTCGAGCGCCGCAGCATGACGCCGTGCAGCTGCACCGTCAGCTCCTCGAGATTCGACGCGCCGCGCGTCTGCCAGCCGTACTGGTTTTTCTCGGCCGCGCAGTAGCGCTTCGCGAACGACAGAAAGCTGCGTCCGAGTGAATGGCCGACGAGCTGGAGCAGCACGAACAGATCGCGCGGCCGGTTCGTGAGCGGCGTGCCAGTGAGGAGATAGACGGCCGGATCGACCATCGTAGTCTCAGCCGTCACGCGGACCATTTCCCCGTTCCGCTGAACCGTGGCCGCGAGCTGTCGCGCGAGCTTGCTCCGGGCGCTCGTGTGGTTCTTCAGGTAGTGCGCCTCGTCGAAAACGAGCCCCGCCCACGGCACGCGGCCAAGCGTATCCATGTGCTTCGAGAGGAGGTCGTAGTTGACGATCACCCACTGGGATTCGACGGGAGCCTCCGCGGCCCGTTCGATGATGTGCGTAGACGCGCCAGGCGCGGCAACGTCGATCTCGCGCGCCCAGTTGCGCTTCACCGATGCCGGACAGACCACAAGGTAGGGCCCGCCCGGCGCGACGTGCCGCAGCGCGACGATCGCCTGGCGCGTCTTGCCGAGGCCCATGTCGTCGGCGAGGATGGCGCGCTTCCGGCCGAGCAGGAACGCGACGCCTTCGATCTGATGCGGAAAGAGCCCCTGCGCCAGCCCGGCGGCGCTGCGAAAGGCGGCGTCGATATCGTTCGGCGCGAGCGCCAGCAGCCGGGCGAAGGCGTCGGCCTGAGCGTCGAGGGATTTATCGCCTGTCTCGCCCACGGGGGGATTTTACGCCTGGGGTCAGATCTCGATTTTCTAATGTGCTAATTCAAGACATTAGAAAATCGAGATCTGACCCCAGGCGTCTACTGTGAGCTCACGCAGGCAATCCTGGATGACGCTGCCGGGGCAGATCCGCTGCTCCTGCGCGACAGGACCCGCGATCAGGTCAACTCGGGTTGACCTGAGGGTCATACATTCCCCTTCTTCATCTCTTCCATCAGGTGATCGCACCCGCGCACGGCCAGCGCCATGATCGTCAGCGTCGGGTTCTGGCAGCCGCCTGAGACAAACGACGACGCGTCCATGACGTAGAGGTTGTTGATGTCGTGTGTCTGCAGGAACTGATTCAGCACAGACGATTTGCGGTCGCTGCCCATCCGTGCGGTGCCCATCTCGTGGATGCCGTAGCCGGGGATGCGGTCGAGCACGGTGAACGGCTGGATGTTCTTCGCGCCGGCCGCCTCCATCATTCGGGTCGCGGTCACCGCCATGTCGGGGATCATCTTCTTCTCGTTCTCACCCCACGACATCGTGATGCGCAGCACCGGAATGCCGAACATGTCCACGACGTTCGGATCGAGCGCAACGAAGTTGTCATGGCGCGCCAGCACCTCGCCGAATCCCACCAGGTTCACCGAGGTGAGCGGATCGAGCACCGCTTTCTTGAACGCCTGACCGTAGCCAGGGGCGTTCATACTGAAGCTCGTGCTGCCGCCGCCCTGGAACCCGAAGCCGCGGATGTAATCCTTCTGGCGCGGCCCGCTGATGGTGTTCTTCATCCGGATCCCGTAGATGCCGTTGGGACGCCTCGCCGCTCCGAGGGACGGAGCGGGTGCCGGCGTATCCGGGAACTCGCCGCTCGCGCCTCCGGCGACCCAGGTGTGGTCCATCAGGTAGTGGCCGAGTACACCGCTCGAGTTGGCCAGCCCGCCCTTGGCCGAGTTTAGGAGGATGCGGGCGGACTCGAGCGCCTGTGCGCAGAGCAGTACCGCGCGCGCCCTGACTTCCTTCACCTCGCGCGTCACGCGGTCGATGTACATCACGCCGCTGGCTTTGCCGGTCTTCTGATCCGTCAGAACCTTGTAGACCATGGCGTTGGTGATGAGCGTCGTGTTGCCGGACTTGAGCGCGTCGGCGACCGTGGTGAACGCAGCGTTGAAGTAGGAGTGCGTCACGCAGCCGTGCTCGCACGGTCCGCAGTAGTGGCACGCCCCGCGGCCGTTGAGAGGCTTGGTGATGTTGGCCGAACGGCCGATGGTAACCGTCCATCCCAGCTTGCTCTTGACGCGCGTGCGCAGCTGCGTCTCGGCGCAGCTCATCGGCATTGCGGGATGGAAGCGGCTGTCCGGCAGCTCGGGAACGTTCTCGACCTGTCCAGAAATGCCGACGTAGTCCTCGACCAGGTCGTAGTACGGAGCCAGATCCTTGTAGCTGATCGGCCAGTCCTCGCCGTAGCCGTCGAACGACTTGCCCTTCAGATCCTGCTCGCTCAGCCGGTAGCACTGGCGCGCCCAGACGTTGGTGCGTCCGCCGACCACGCGGGTGCGGCCCTGCCAGCTGAACGGCTTGTCATCGGGGTGAGTATAGGGTTCCTCGAGATCGTTGGCGAACCACTTGTAGTTCCACTCGCGGCAGGCGTAGCAGTCGCGCTGCTTCGGCCGCGTGCGGCGCATGAAGTCGCTCGCCTTGTCGCGGTACTTGAGGTCGTAGCCCGGAACGTGCTCGGTGAAGTCCTTGTCGCCTTGCGGCTTGCCCGCTTCGAGCAGCGCGACCTTGATGCCGGCTTCGGACAACCGCTTGGCTGCCCACCCACCGGAGGCTCCAGAGCCAACTACGATCACATCGAAATTCGTCGTCTGCATGATGGCCTTTATCGGAGTCCCAGCGCACTACACCGCCGCTGTCACGAATTCACCACGAAGGCACAGGAAGACCACGATGATCACGAAGCTCCTGGTCTCCTGATCTCCTGTTCAAGAGACAGGGTTACGCCCCGTGCCCGCCTGGGTGAGTACACCCGGGCAACCCGCCAAAAAACATGTTCCCGGTCCACCCCAGCTCGCGCATGCCCTGCTCCGAGGAGTAGTAGGCGCCGGCAATCCAATCCTTGATGTTCTGAAAGTGCCCGCGCATCGCCGCCTTCGGATCCGCTGTCGAGGCCTCGCGCAGGATCCCGTCCTGCTCCGCCGCGGTGATGGCACTCCACGCCTTGCCATGTTTCGTGATGGCGGCCATGTCGAACGCGCCGAGCGCGCCGAGGAACCCGCTCTGGTGCTCGGCCGACTCCACCGCGAGCAGTTGGTCGAGAAACGGCGCGACGCGGGCGGTCGTCGACCCCGGGACGATGGCCTCGGCGAGGACTTCGAGTGTTTTCAACTGGTGGGCGTCGAGGAATTCGGCCGTGTAGGCGGTGACTGCGGCTCTCTGCTGTGCCTGCCCGACGATGGTCGGGCTGGCCAGATGCTGGTGCACCGGGTGCTGCGCTTCGACAATCGATGGCAGCGCGAACCCCACGCCGACACCGCCGAGCAATGTCTGCAGTACTTCGCGTCGCGGGATGGCGTCGGGAGCGGGCGAGTCGGTTGGTCTGATTTGGATGATGTTCGACGGGTCGTGTCGCTCACTCATGGAGCGAAGTCTAGCACCAGAGGCGGCGGTCGATCAGGACCGACGGAAGGCGAAGAGATTGCGGAGTTTTTGTCACTCGACCACCGGCGACTTCACCCACCCGACCTGCTGATACATCGTCAGGAAATCGAACGTATTCCACCCTTCGACGATGCGCCCGTCGCGAACGCGGCCGAAGGTGGTGCCCCAGAAATCGACCGGCCTCCCTGTCGCCTTGCCGCCAAGGCCGTCGCCGAGGTGCCGGCCGACGACGTGACACAGTGCCGCAACACGGTCGCCCTCCATCACGGTCTGCACGACGTCGACCCTGAAGTCTTGGAAGGCTCCGCACATCGCCCTGTAGAAGGGCTTGAAAGCCTCTGGCCCGTCGATCACGCTGCCTGCAAGGCCGTGTACCTGTGCGTCCGGCGCCATGAGGCGATCGATTGCGTCCTCACGCCGTTCGTTCCACACCTCCTGAAACCACTGGCGCATGACGACATCCGGGGAAACACTGCTCATCTCGACCTCCATATCTCACATTCGCGGCGCGTCCCTGCTGCCTGCCGGCAGACTCCTCCCCGGTCAAGCACGCGGGGGCCTCGAACGGGGTCTCGGACACCTGGGGAATGAAACGAAATCTGATGCGGGGAAGCACGGACATAGTGCCCGGCCGTATGGATCTTGTCAAGACAGAGCGGACGCTCCAGCCGTCAAGGCCAGTGCTAGACTGCCCGATATGAAGACTCTGACGATTTCCATCAAGCACGTCGCCTCAGCCAAGAGCCAGCCGTGCGCTGCGTGCGCGGCCGGTTTCGTTCCAGCCGAGGACACCGGTTCCCGTGTCCTGTCGATCAAAGCGCCCGAAGAGCAGGCGTTCGGCGCATTGCTGTGCGGAGGATGCTATTCGAAGTGGACGCACGGAGCGACGATGACGCTTCGGCAGAATGTCGGACGATCATGAATAGTCGTCGGTTTTTCGGAACGATGAACCCTGAGCTGACCTGAACACGCAACCTCGAACGGCGCGAGTTCGCAACGAAAACCAGAGCGGGCAGAAGCAGACAAAGGAGCAGCCAATCCATGAAATCCAGAGCAGCAACCGTTGTCGCGTTCGTCATCGCGCTCGTCGCGTCCCCGCCGGTGACTGCACAGACTGGAGCTGTCAAAGCCGCGATCGACGCGGCCAACAAGAAGTTTGGCGCCGCCGCTGCGGCCGGGAGCGCTTCGGGATTGGCCGCCCTGTTCACAGACGATGCGATGGTGCTTCCGCCGAACGGCGAGAGCGTGCGTGGCCGCCCGGCGATTGAGAAGGTCTTTCAGGGCCTCATCGCTGCCGGCATCAAGCAGGTCACGCTGACGGCCGAGGAGGTCGAAGGGCACGGCGACACGGCGACGGAGGTCGGCGCGTACTCGGTCAAGGACGCGGCAGGGACAGAGGTCGATCGCGGGAAGTATGTCGTGGTCTGGAAGCGGGTGAAGGGAGAGTGGAAGCTGCACCGCGATATCTGGAACAGCAACATGCCGATGCCGGGCGTGAAGTAATGATGTGGCGAGAGACAGTTTGAAGGCGACCGGGACGGAGACAGGCACGGAGATAACGGGTTCACCACGAAGCAACGGGGCGAACGAAGACGCACAGAGGCTGGCACGCTGCCAGACTGCTTGCGCTGGGGTCAGTCTCACCTGTAGCTGTCTACCCCGGTCTCTCCGTTACGTCTCCGTTCGTCTTCGTTCCTTCGTGTTGAACCCGTTGCCTTCGTCTCCTCCCTGCCGTCGAGCGTGACGGCACGTAGATCCGCGAAACCCGCGTCCCGCGAAAGTCGTGACCCGCGCTCGTCTCGCCGGTCGGTCGTCTTCGCGGCCGGGATTCAGCGCGGCCAGCGCCAAGCCGGGCTCACGGGAGCCGCCGCCGCAGCTCGTCGAAAAAGTTGAGGAGCACAGTCACACGGACCTCGGCCAGCGGGGCGCCGGGGTCCGGTGCAATGGCGAACCGCTTCCCGTCGGGTGCCAGATCGAAGTTGGTGAAACCCGTCGGCAACAGCTGCTGAGTCGACCAGACACGCGGCTTGCTGGCCACGAACGAATCCCCGCGAACGATGTAGTCCGAGACCATGATCTGGTTCCGCGGGCTCTGATAGAACACCTCGCGGCCGTTGCGCGACCAGATCGGCATCGCACCCCCGCCCGTCGAGATCTGCCACTTCCCGACCGGCCCCGAGGCGGGCCCCTTGAAGGCCCGCACATACACCTCCATGGACCCTGACTCGTTCGAGCCGTAGGCGACCCATCGCCCATCGTGAGAGAACGCCGGTCGCACCTCGGCGGCCGGCGTCCGCAGGAACACCTCGGGCTGTCCCGCCTTGGGACGATCGGGATCCCGCGCATCGATGGGCATCACCCAGAGATCCGAACCGGTGACCGGATCAACCCGCCCGTAGATCAGCCAGCGGCCGTCTGGTGAAAGTGCGTTCGCGCTGAGGTCGTCGACCTCGCCAGCCCCCGCCAGGAGTGCCTGCGGACCTCCGGCACCGTCGGCACGAATCCACCAGAAGTCCCAGGTACCAGCGGCGCGCGAGCGGAACATGAGATGGGCACCATCCGGTGCCCAGATCGGGTCGGCATTGGTCTCGGCGTTGAAGGTGAGCGGCGACGTCGTGTCGCGCTCGAAATCGTGAACGAAGAGGTCCATGCCCTTGCCGCTGTCGACACCGATCGCGAGTCGCCGGCCGTCTGGCGAAAAGCGGGGGCTGTAATACATGACGGACCTGGACAAGAAGGGCGAGACCGTCCCGGCGCTGTCCAGCCACGCGATGGTCCAGGCCTGCACGCCGACGCCTTTTCTGAAGGCGAATATCCCGGTGCGCGAGTAGTCGAATCGCCCGGCCGCCGATACCGGGTCGCTCGCAACTTCCTGCACGAGCGGCATCGGCGTGCCCTCCACCGCCAGTCGGTCGGCGTCGAATCGTGCCCCATAGAGCACGCCGCGATGGATGAAGACCAGATGCCCGCGTCTGCCATCTGTCGGAATGAAGCGCCCGTGATAGCCGCCGCGCCAGACAGTCTTCCTTGCCCCGCCCGGAAGCGATTGGACATCGATCGTGGCGTTCTCGTATGAATTGAGCGTGCCGGAATGGGCGGTGAAGAGCACGGCGGTGTTGCCCGGCAGGACTTGTGGCCAGCGGTGGGTCAGTTCTCCTTCGTTCAGTGACGTGAGGGGTTGAGGCGCGCCGCCGGTGCCCGGCACGCGCCACAGGCCGGCCGTGTTCGTCAAGGCGGAGATGATCGTGCCATCCTCGCCCCAACTGCCGCCGCGGGGGTTGCGCGCGTCGGCCAACGTCACGGGCGTGCCTCCCTGCACTGGCACGCTCTTCAGCTTGCCCCCGGCAAAGAACGCGATCGACTGACCGTCGGGCGAGAAGAACGGCTGGTCCGCACCTTCAGTCCCCTGCAGCACGGTATTGTCCGGCTGATCGACGCGCCGTGTCGCAAGCACGGGCTGGCCCTCGGGCCCGTTCACGGGCACCGCGAGCCGGGCGCCGTCGGGCGAGAACGCCACGCCGCCGAGCGCACGGACCGGAACCTCCCCGCCGAGATCGAGATCGAAGCGCACGAGCGGACGATGCACCGATTGCGGGCGCAGGATCACGGCCGAGACGACGAGCGCGGCGGTCAGCGCTCCCCCCACCGCCCACAGAGTCCACGTTCTCCCTTTCGCCGCCGCCCCGGTCTTCGCCACGCCTTCGTCGACGAGAAACGCTGCGTCGCCGATGCTGCGGAGCCGGCGTTTCGGATCCTTTTCGAGACACAGGGTCAAGAGATGTCGCGCCGAGGCTGGCACGCGATCCCAGTCCGGCTCCTTCGTCAGCACCGCCGCAACCGTGTCGGACACCGTCTCCTTCGCAAAGCACGGGCGGCCCGTCAGCATCTCGTAGAGGACGACCCCGAACGCCCATATGTCCGCGCGCTGGTCCACCGGTCGACCGCGAGCCTGCTCGGGCGACATGTACGCGGCCGTGCCGAGGATCACTCCGGCCTCGGTCGCGCCGCCCATCGTCGTAGGCGAGTTCATGGCTTCGGCGGCCGACGGCTCCGCCCCGAACGCCTTGGCCAAGCCGAAATCCAGCACCTTCACCGTGCCATCGTCTCTGACTTTCACGTTGGCCGGCTTCAGGTCGCGATGCGCGATACCGCGCTCGTGGGCCGCCTCGAGCGCCCCGGCGATCTGGACGGCCACGTGCCAGGCGCTCGCGAGCGACATGCCGCGGCCGCGCTCGGCAGACATGAGGTCGGAGAGCGTCCGGCCGTCAACGAGCTCCATCACCAGCGCGCGCACCCCATTCGCCTCTTCGACACCATAGATCTGAGCGATGTTGGGATGGTTGAGCGAGGCGAGGACCAACGCTTCGCGTTCGAAGCGGGCGAGACGATCGGGATCGGAGGCGAACAGATCCGGCAGGATCTTGACGGCGACGTCGCGCTGGAGCTTCCTGTCGCGGGCCTTGTAGACCTCGCCCATCCCGCCCGCGCCGATGGGGGACAGGATCTGATAGGAGCCGAGCTGTGTCCCTGGTGTCAGCGGCATGGGCCCAGCGTGACGGGTGGAGGCATCCGGGCGATTGTGTGCCGCTTTTGAGTCTTGCGGATCCATCGAAATGGCGTTCTGAAGATGAGAGGCCGGCTGGCGACGTTCGACCGGACGATTCCGCTCAAGGCGGTCATCGGCGCGAGCAAAGACATCGTCGCAGTAATAGCAAACGAAGGCTGAGGTGGCCGAGCTATTTGGCCGGCGCGGCGTACTCGAGCACCTGGCCATCCTTGAGCAGACGCTCCCGTAGCTCGGCGTAGGGGACGTCCTGCACGGCGAGGCCGCGGTCGATGGCGATCGCCGCGGCGGTCGCGGCGGAGTGCGCCAG
This sequence comes from uncultured Acidobacteriota bacterium, assembly GCA_963771395.1. GTDB lineage: Bacteria > Acidobacteriota > Vicinamibacteria > Vicinamibacterales > 2-12-FULL-66-21 > DATBJJ01. The sequence goes on from CAVYTY010000016.1 coordinate 380,769, forward strand.
CACCATGAACACCGGCTCCATGCGAATCGAGCCGAACGCGATGTGCGAGCTCGAGACGCAGACGGGCACGATGAGGTTGTCGGCCTGGCCGCGCTTCGGCACGAGCGCGCTGTATGCGATCTCGTAAGGCCCAGGGAGCGGCACGCCGATGTCCCCCTCGTTCTGAACATGTCCTTCGGGCGTGATGTAGCGCTGCACGTTGTGCGAGTCGATGGTGTATGAGCCCATGCCGATCGACGCCGGCGTTGGCCGTCGCTTCATCAGCTCGTTCTCGGTCATGACGAACGCTCCCACCATCCGGCGCGCTTCGCGCACGTAGATCTGGTGCGGCCAGCCGCCGTTGTCGGTGAACTCATCTTTCGGCAACCCCCACTGGCGCATCCGCTCCTGCACCTCCTTTGGCACGCGGGGATCGGTGGTGATGAAGTACAACCAGCCCTTCTGGTAAGTCTCGTGCTCTTTGAGGATCTCGCGGCGGCGTTCGTACGACGCCTCAGGATAGTCGTAGCTGAGCCCGATGTTGTCGGTGCTGAACGGTCCGTGGTTGTTGCTGTCGGTCTTGCGGTTGGGAACGGGATCGAACTTGTCGAACGTCTCGCGCCAGCCGGCCTCGTACACGCGGAGCAGCAACTCGTACTGCGCCGGATCATAGCCGTCCGGCTTCGCGAACGGGATGCGGTTGTCGGGATGGTCCGTGACGCAGTAGCGGTAGCAGTACGCCTGCACTTTCCTATCGCCCTGGCCATACTCTCCGGGACTTGCGGTGCTGATCCGCGGCAGCACACCGCTCTTCGGATCGCCGGGCACGACGTACGGACTGATCGGCTGCTTCAGGACGCCGAAATGGTGCCGATGGTGCAGGACCCCGGTCTGGACGCCGTTCCACTTTTCGCCGTAAGCCGACTGTGACTCGCGGCCGACGTGATAGTCGACGCCAGCCGCCGCCATCAGGTCGCCTTCGTACGTCGCGTCGATGAACATCCGGCCGGTATACCGCTTCCCGCTGAGCATCGTGATTGCGGTGATGCGCCCGCCCGTCTTTGCCACGCCTCTCGCACGGTCGAGCCACTCGTTCGCGATCCACGCGGATCCGATGTTCCTTGACGAAATCCTCGAACACCCGCTCGGCCACGTGCGGCTCGAAGATCCACATCGTCCGCTGCGCACCGTCGATCGCCGGCGTGCCCTGCCCCTTGTTGCCGTACTGCTCACGCGTCTGCCAGGTCCACGCGCGCGGCTGCTCGTAGTACTGCCAGACGCGATGATAGAACTCGCGCGAGAGACCACCGATGACCGCCTTGTTGCCGGTGTCGGTGAAGCCAAGTCCTCCGCTCGTGAGGCCGCCGAGATGGCTGTCCGGACCGACGATGACGACGGTTTTTCCCAGACGCTTTGCCTGGACGGCGGCCGTCACTCCGGCGGACGTGCCGCCGTAGATGACGAGATCGAACTCCGGAGCAGTGGTCTGCGCTGCGGACAAACACAAGACCGTGGCTAACGTTATGGCTGGACGATTCAAGGGGTTCAAGGGGTTCAAGGGGTTCAGGAGGTTCACAGGGTTCATCGGGTTCGCAGGCGTTCGACCGGCGAACAGTCTATCGAAGATCGAACAACACCTTCAGTGAGCGTCGGGCTTCGGCAAAAGCGGACTCGTAGTCGTCCAGGCTGGCCACGCATGAGATGAGCGGCTTGACTTGCACGGCGCCAGACGCCAGATGTTCGATGGCCGGACGAAACGGGCCGCAGCGGGAGCCGACAAGGGTCACTTCGTCGACGACGACCGGCCAGGTGGCGATTGGGGCCTCGCCGTGGAACGTGGACTTCATGACGACGGTGCCCCGGGCCTTGACGAGTTCCAAGGCGCGGCGCAGGCCCTCGGGCCGGCCGGTGACGTCGACGACGATGTCGAATCGAGACAACAGCGGGACGCCGGCATCGGCGCGCTCGGCTGTCAGGCCGAGCGCACGGGCGACGGCGATCTTGCGATCGTGGCGCCCGAACACGGTGACGTCAGGCGCGGCGGTCCTCATGACCTGAGCGACGAGGAGTCCCATCCGGCCATCGCCGACGATCGCCACCCGTGCGCGATCGTCGACGGCCATCTGCTCGAAGATCCGGCACGCGGCGGCAACGGGCTCCGTGAATACCGCCGTCTCGTCGTCCATGGCGTCTGGAACCTCGTGCAGGTTGACCGCCGGCAGGGAGAGGTACTCGGCAAAGGCGCCGTCGTGCTGACGGATGCCCACGACGCTGCGGTTGTGACAATGCTCCTTGATCCCACGCGCGCACCAGTCGCAACCTCGACAGCCGACGTTGATTTCACCGACGACGCGCTTGCCGACCCATGCGGCGTCGGCCGCCGGCGCCCGCTCGACACGACCGACGAACTCGTGGCCGGGGATCCCGGTGAAGTCCGCATAACCCTCGAGGAGTTGGAGATCGGTGCCGCAGATGCCGGCCCTCGTGACGCGGATGAGACATTCGCCTGCCCGGTCGGGCACGGGCACGTCCTTCAGTTCGATCGTCGCGGGGCCGGTGATGACGAGGGCTTTCATGGCTTCACATGAGACTACACGGTACCGACGCTTCGGCTCGGCCAAGATGGGGAGACGGAGGATTGAGGAGACGGAGGAGGACGGAGCTAACTTCCTTCGTGTTGAACCCGTTAACTCCGTCCCTCTCCGTCTCCTCAACCTCCGTTTCCTCAAACCTCCGCCTCCTCAAACCTCCGTGCCTCGGACCTGTTGTGCTCCCACCAGTTTCTGTGTTTGTCTGAGGGGTGCACTTCCAACGCCAGCTGCGACTCCGGGTGCTCGAGGCGCTGGAGCTCGCGGCCAAACAGTTCAGGACCCGCGAGGAGTTGTTTCCGATCCGGATCCCTCGCGAACCGGTCCGGCTCGACGACCTGATCGAGCGGGCGCTCGGCGACGACCGTCGGAGCTTCGACCCGTCCACGCTCCGTTCGCGCACGCTCCTGCACCTCGAGTGGGACGACGGGAGCGCGTGGGACGCGTGGGTCATCATGCTGCCGTCGCAGCTGAGGCTCTTCTGCGACTCCGGCGACGACGAAACCCGCGTGCTCGCCTCCGGAGGGCGCAACGCCGGCGACGCCACCGACCGCCAGTTCCTCGCGCTCCTGTCGGAATCCGCGGGCGAGACGTTCGGTATCGAGATGGCCGGCGGCGCCCCGACGCGCGTGCGGTCCTCGATTGCCGATCGCGAGCTCCTCGTCGACGTGTTCGTGAACCTCTTCGAGGTCAGGGCCATGGAAGAGGCGATACGGCAGGACCTCGAGGAACGGGGCCAGGATCGAGCGCCTCATGAGAGCACCGTCGACGGCGCCGACTTCCGAGTGGACGTTGAACGGTGGTTGGAGTTGGTCGCGATATAGAAGTCCTGCCGCTAGAATCTCTGAAACGCCGCCCCGTCCCAGTGGGCAAGCCTGCGGCGGCTGTCAGCGTCGAGGACCGTCATCTGACCCGTGCTGCCCTGCTCGACGCAGTACGCCGCCAGGCCCTGAGCCGCACGCTGTTGGTCGCCTTCGGACATGCTGCTCCAGCCTGACGCCTTCACGAACGCCTCCATCGAGTAGCAACTGCGGCGGACGATGAGATCGGATTGCTCGAGCGACCTCAAGAACCGCGCGTTTCTGCCTGCGGCGCTGAAGAGGTCGAGCCTGACGGCGACCATCACGGCGAGCGCCGCGAGGACGCAGACTGCGGCGATGATGATTCGCTTGCTCATGGATGGGACGGTCTCTGTCTGCATTTCTTAGTTGTCGTGGGGCCCCCCCACGACGCTGCCAGCGCTCGCTTCGCTCGCGCCGGTGGCTAGCGGCGACAGCCTGCTTGGAGCACGGTTCTGTCACTGTCTGCTTACTCAGCACTCGGTGACTTGCGCCTCGCTCGGCGTAGGGGTACGTTGCGACTGTGTCTGCATTTCTCAATGCTGGCGGGGCCCCACCCCCGCCAGCTCTCGCGCGGCGCCTTCGCGCCGCGCTCGGGCCGCAGGCGCTTCTCCTGACTCCTGACTCCTACCTCCCCGCAGCCGGCGTCGTCGCCGTCGGCCTGACAGCCACGGCGGCGTGCGACCGGCGCGGCTCGGCGCCACCCTGCACCTGCCGGCGTTCGACGTCGACCACGGCGGCCGCGGCGTAGCCGTATCGCACTTCGCCTTTGCGGCCGATTTTCTGAAAGCGGTGGCCGCGCGCGGCGAGGTCCTGCACGACGGATCGCGGGAATGCGGTCCTCGATCTGCAGCCGGCTGCCGGCGGGATCGGCAGGATCGCGGCCGATCAGAAACCGCGGCGCCTCGATCGCCCGCTGGGCATCCATGCCGCCGTCAACGACGTTCAGGATGATGTCGTAGACGGACGCCGGAATCCAGGCGTTGCCGGCGGCGCCGACCGCCAGACGCGGCGAGCCGAGCGGGCCGGACGGTCGGCCCGTGGCCTTGAACACCAGCGTCGGGACGCTCGTGGACGACGACCGCGCGAGCGGCAGGAAACGGCCCGGCGCGCTGCCGCCGCCGAACGCGCAGGTGGTTGTTGTAGAGGAAGCCAAGGCCGTCGGACACGTAGAAGGTCCCGCCCCAGGTGCTCAAGCGTCTGCGTGACGGCAATCATGTTGCCCTCGGCGTCCGCCACGGCGAACGCCGTCGTCCCGCGGCCGATCCGCTCGGGCGGGCCGTCGGCCGGCGGCCGCGCCGCGATCGCGGGAGGCCTTCTTCGGATCGATCCGCTTGAAGAGCGTCGCCGCGTGCGCCGGATCGAGATGCGGTCCGAGGCTGACGTCCCACAGCGCCGGGTCGGCGATCCGCGGGCCCGGGTCGCGCACCTGCCAGGACTCGATGCGTGGTGAGGATAGTCGGCGTCGGTCGCATACGTCGCCCCGGGCCGCGGCTGGTAGTTCTCGAGGATCTGCAGCGTTTCGATCAGCGCCGCGCCGGTCGAGACCGGCGGCGGCGACGAGTAGACGGCGTGATCGCGATAGCGGCCGGCGAGCGGCCGGCGCTCGATCGCGCGGTACTGCGCGAGGTCGTCGAGCGTGATCAGGCCGCCGTTCTTCGCCATGTCGTCGGCGATGCGCCGCGCGATCGATCGCCGCGATAGAACGCGTCGCGCGCCGTCCTGTCGCGATCGTCGCGGAGCGTCGCGGCGTAGTCCTTGTTCACGAAGCGATCGCCGGCCGCGGCACCTTGCCGCCCGGCAGGTAGATACGTGCGGATGCGCGGATACTTCTCGAAGAGCGTGCGGCCCTCCGCGATCGACGTCGGCAGCGCCGTCGTCGAGCTCGTAGCCGCTCTCGGCGTAGTCGATCGCCGGCGCGATCAGATCGCTCCACGGGAATCTTCTTGCTGCGCGTAGTTCCGGTACAGGAGGTCGAGGCCGGCGACCACGCCCGGGATGTTCGCGGCCGCTGGGCCGTCACCGGTGCTCGAGCGCGAGCAGCGGGTTGTCGCGCGTGGCGTGGATCGGCACCTGGTCCTTGTAGTCGATCGCGACCGGCTCGGCCATCCCCTTGAGGTATACCAGCGCCATGCCGTCGCCGCCGATGCCCGACGCGTCCGGCTCGACGCACTCCGAGCGCGAACGACACGGCGATCGCCGCATCGACGATGTTGCCGCCCTTCTCGAGCGCGAGCGCGCCGGCGCGCGAGGCGAGCGGATGTCCGGAGACCACGACCGCGCGATCCGAGACGACGAGCGGCTTGATCAGCGGCTGCTCCGCGACCATCGCGTCGATGGCGGTCTCGAGCGCCGCTTCATCCTGCGCGGCCTGGCGCCTGCGGGCGGTGCTGGTCCTTGAGCTCGCTGCCATCGCGCCGCTGACGGCCCTGTCGAGTAGTAGAGCCGCCGCAGCGTCTCCCACACGCGATCGAAAGCGACGCAGAAGCTGGCTGGCTCTGGGCGGCCGGCTGTCACGATCTCGCGCGCGCCGGAGTCGACCGGCAGCGGCGCGTCGACGAGCCACAGGCGGAAGGCATCGGCTCCGGCAAAGAGCGGCGGCGGCTCGTCGCGTCGTTGCGCTAGGGATTGCCGTTGTAGGTCGGATCGGGCGGCGGCAGGTTCGGCGATCGCGAGCCGCTTGCCGTCGGGCGACCATGCCGGGCGCCGCCGCCGTGACGCGACACGAGCATGGCCGGCTCGATCGCGCGCGGCCGAGGCGCCGGACCGGCGTCGGGCTGAGCCGTCGACGCGGCGAGCAGCGGCACAAGTGCATCGGGGACGCCGATCACCCAGACGCCGCCGGCGGCCTCTCGCACGGCGAAGAACGCGAGCCGCGAACCGTCAGGTGACCACGCCGGGAATCCTTCGACGCCGCGGACGCGGACGAGCGCTCGAACGCGTCACGCGATCTCGCGGGCCGGGCGCAGATCGGCGACCCAGAGGTCGCGGTCGCCGTCGTCGCTGTCGCGATCGGAGACGTAGGCGACGCGTTTGCCGTCCGGCGAGACGCGCCCCTGCGCTCGTCGTCTCCGGCCGTATCGCTGAAGAGCGGCTGTCGGCTCGCCGCCCGACGGCGTCGACGACGTACAGCCGCCATCGGCCGACGGCGCGGCGGGTGAACACGATCCGCCCGTCCGAGGTCCAGGATGGCCAGCGCTCGTCGCCGTGGCAGGGTCGTCAGGTGCGCGGGGATCCCCGCCGTCGCGCCGGTACGACGAAGAGGTCGAAGCCGTCGCCCGCATCGGCGGCAAAGACGATCGAGCGTGCCGTCGGGCGACCACGCCGGATCGCGTTCGATGGCGGCGGTCTCGCGGCCTGAGCGCGCTTGCCGCTCCGGCCATCGGGCGCGGAGATCCAGATGCGATCGAGATAGGAGAACGCGAGGCGCCGTGCCGTCGGGCGCCCACGCCGGCTCGCGTGCCCCGCGGGGTCGCGGTGTCTGCGCAAGAAGAGTGAGCGCCAGGGCAGTGAAGCGGCGGCGCCGAGCGCTGTCACGCCGGCCCCGGATTGATGCGCTGCCCAGAGCATTTCACGCGAGCGCGCCGAGAACGCAGAGCCATCGTGGTCTTTTCTCTGCGCACTCGGCGGGCTCTGCGGTGAGAAGCTCTTGGACGGCAAGCCGGCCTCAGGACAACCGTCGCACGGCGTCGACGATGTGCCTGGCGGAAATGCCGAAGCGATCGAGGAGCTCGTCCGGCTGGCCGCTGCGCGGCAATCTCGCGCACGGCGAGGCGGTGGACGACGAGCCCTGCCGGCGCGACGGCTTCGCTGACCGCGTCGCCGAGGCCGCCGGCGCGTAGTGATCCTCGACGGTGATGATCACACCGTTGGTCGCCTTGCCCGCGGCGATGCAGCGTCGCGGCGTCGATCGGCTGCACCGAGTAGGCATCGATGACGCGGATCGAACGATGCCTTCGCGCCTTCAACTGCTCGTACGCCTTGCAGCGCCTCGAAGACCGTGACGCCGGCGCCACGACAGTCGCGACGTCGTTGTCGCTCTGGTGGAGCACCTTCGATCCGCCGATCGGGAACTGCTCGTCGAGACCGTAGATGATCGGCGGTCTTCGGCCGCGACGTGCGCATGTAGGCCAGGCCGTGGTACGCTGCGCCATCTCGACGACGAGGCGCTCGGTGCTGACGGCGTCGCAGGGATAGAGCACGGCGCAGTTCGGCACGGCGCGCATCATCGCCGAGATCCTCGAGCGCCATCTGCGAGGGGCCGTCCTCGCCGATCGAGATGCCGGCGTGCGATCCGGCCAGCTTGACGTTGAGCTGAGGCGCGCATTCGAGATGCCGGCCATGCGGATGAAGTCGGAGGCGCGCGTCAGGAAGCAGGCGAAGGTCGACGGAAACGCGATCGCGCCGCGCGCGGCGAGGCCCATGGCGGCGCCGACCATCGCCTGCTCGGCGATGAAGAACTCGTAGAACCGATCGGGATGCGCCTTCTCGAAGCGGTCGCTGAACGTCGAGTTCTTGACGTCGGCGTCGAGCGCGACGACGCGCGGGTCGACGCCGCCGAGGGCGGCGAGCGCGGTGCCCCACGCTTCGCGCGTGGCCACCTGCTCGCCCGGCTTGTAGTCGGGCGGCGGCATCTTCGAGTAGTCGGGAACCACTGCTTCGCGCGGCTTCGCCGACGGCGCAGGAATCGCGGGACTCGACGCGACAGCCGACACCGTCACGAGCTGCGCCTTCAGCTCGGCGACGGCCTTGTCGGCCTCCTCACCTTTCTTGAACGCCTTGCCGTGCCAGCCGTCCTTGCCCTCGACCGACGCCACGCCCTTGCCCTTGAGCGTCCTGGCCAGAATCATGGTCGGGTGGTGCTTTGCGGCCTTCGCGGCGGCAAACGCGTGCAGCAGCGCCTCGACGTCGTGGCCGTCGACGGTGAGCGTGTGCCAGCCGAATGCGCTCCAGCGGGCCGCGATCTCGTCCATCCGTGGTCGAACTGCGTGTGCTGGCTCTGGCCGAGCGCGTTCACGTCGACGATGCCGCAGAGGTTGTCGAGCTTGTGATAGCAGCGCCACACTGGCCGCTTCCCAGACCGAGCCTTCGGCCATCTCGCCGTCGCCGAGGAGCACGTAGGTGCGGTAGTCGGACTTGATGCGCCGCGCGTTGAGCGCCGTTCCCACACCCGCGCAGATGCCCTGGCCGAGCGAGCCGGTCGCCACGTCGACAAACGACAGCCGCGGCGTCGGGTGCCCCTCGAGGTCGGAGTCGAACCGGCGCAGCTTGAGCAGCTCGGCGCGCGGGAAGAGCCCGGCGTGCGCCCAGGCCGCGTAGAGAATCGGCGCCGCGTGCCCTTTCGACAGCACGAAGCGGTCGTTGTCGGGATTCTGCGGGTTCTTCGGATCGAAGCGCATCTCGCCGAAAAAAGACGGTCGCGACAATCTCGGCCGCCGACATGCACGTCGTCGGATGACCGCTCCCGGCCTCGGTCGTCGACTGGATCGAATCGATACGAAGCTCGGTGGCGAGGTTCTTCAGCGCAGAAACGGATTCGGACGTAGTCATTTTGTTCAGAAAGTTTATCCCAGGTGGGTGGCTCGTTGCTGGCGGCTCGCGGCTCGCTGCTCGCTGTTGTTAGGCCGGGCGTGGGGGTTGGCAATAGCAAGGCTACCAATAACCTCAGAGGCTGGACCTAGCAACAGCCAGCCGCCAGCCGCTAGCCGCGGGCTGCGAGCCGCCAGTCACCCGCTGGGCTGTCGGAGGGCTAGCAGGTAGTGTGCCGCCAACGGCCCTTGCTGCGGGGCCAGCGGCGCCATGGCCGCGAGCGTCGCTTCGGCCTGGGCGCCGAAATCGTGATCGCCCTTGGCGCCGGCCAGGCGCTTGAGCACGCGGGCGGCGTCGCAGTTGGCGACGAAAGGCTTGAGGCGGTCGCGCATCAGGCCGACACGCTCGGCGGCCTCGGGGACCGAGCGATCGAAGAAGCCGCCGTGCTGCCCGTCCCACATCGTGCGAACGGCATAGTGCGCGAGCTCCTGCGCCATCATCTCGTAGACGATGTTGCCGGTCGCGGCGTGGGCATCGAGATGCGCGGCGGCCATCGCGATCTGATCGTCGAGCAGCCCGCGCACCGACGGCCGGCCGTCCAGGCAGTGCGCGATTCCGGCGCCCGGGCTGTAGCACGCGACGACGATGCGCTCGAGCGACTTCAGCGCGAACTCGCCGAGCGCGGTGTCGTCGAGGAGCTCGGCGGCACGGAGCGTGGCGGACACCATCCCGGCATTCCACCCGGCATAGAGCACGCGGTCGACGGTCGGAGGCGCGGCGGCCCGGCGCTCTTCCAACGTCGCGGCGTAGTAGCGGCGGTCGGCCTGCTGGGATCCCGCCCAGCCGCCATCGACTGGATCGGCCAGCCAGGTCTGCACGTATCGCAGCTCGTCTACCGCCCGCTCGCGATAGCGCGCAATCCGCAGCGTTTCGGAAGCCTCGACGTACACCCTGAGCAGGGCCGCGTTGACGTCGAGCAGTTTCTCCTGGTGTGGCTGCTGCCAGTCGGCCGTCGCGGCGTACCTGAAGAACCCGCCGTCGACCTCGTCATACAGACCGCCCCATCCCATCGCGTCGAGCGTCACCTCCACGAGGTGCGCCATCGCAGGGTCTTCGGTCTCACGATACAGGTCGAGCGCGAGCTCGAGCGGGGCGGTCAGCGGAAACTTCGGCTCGGCGCCGAAGCCGCCGTGCCCGGCATCGAACGAGTCGAAGACGTGTGCGGCAATATCCAGGCTCGCGGCATAGGGACTCGCCGCACTGCCATCGGTCGTTGACGCCTCGGAGCTGATCTTCGCCGCGATCAACTCCTCGCGCCGCGACCTGAACGCGTCGGCCACGCGCTCGAGCACAGTGGGCATGCGGTCGACAGCGACGTAGGTCCCGCCGCCGATGACTTCGCCCTCACTGGTCAGAAACGCCGTCGTCGGCCACCCACCCAGGCTGTAGCGATCGCTGATGTCTGGGCGGCGGTCGGCATTGACGCGGATCGGCACGAACCGGCCGTTGACGAGGCCGGCTACTGCCGGGTCGGCGTAGGTGGTGCGGTCCATGTCGAGGCACAACTCGCACCACGGCGCCGCGATCGACAACAGCACGGGCCGGTCTTCCGCGCGCGCGCGCGCAAACGCCTCGGAGCCCCACGGAAGCCAGCGAACGGTGTCCACGATGTTTCGGTCAATTATAATGATGGGAATGCTTGTGCCTCGGTTCGCCACAGTCCTGGCGATTGCCGTCTGGATTGGCGGACTGCTTGCCCTCGGCGCGATCGGCGCGCCGGCCATCTTCGACGTCGTGACGCTCCGTCAGGTGCCGGACGGCCGTATGCTGTCGGGCGCGATCTTCGGCGAGGTGCTTCGACGATTCCATCTGGTGAGCTACGGCTGCGGCGCGGTCATCATCATCGCGCTCTTCACTCGCGCCGTGCTCGGACCCCGGCCGCCTCGTTTCTCGCTCCGCCTCGGCCTCGCCGTGCTGATGCTCGGCGCGACGATGTACTCCGGCATGGTTCTGTCGCGACGCATCGAGCACGTGCAGCAGGAGATCGGCGCCGGCGTCGCGCCGTCGAGCCTCCCGGCCAGTGATCCCCGCCGGGTTGCGTTCGGCCGGCTGCACGGCCAGTCGGTGTTCATTCAGCTGGTGCCGCTGATTGGTGGATTGGTGTTGATGCTGTTCGAGCTGAGAGATTGATGTGCGCACGCGTTAATTGGAGATGACTGGTGAACGCGCCGACGGCTTTCACTCACGATGGGCACGATGCACACGATGGGCACGATGAATTCTCTTGCACTACCTCATCGTGTTCATCGTGTCATCGTGCCCATCGTGAAAATGCCGTGATCAGCGATAGTCGGCCCAAGTTGCCTATCGGCTCAGATTAAAGGACAGCCGCTTGAAGGTACCAAGGACTCCTCTCAAGAATCGAAACCGCCATCGAACGCGACCCGGCGCGGGCGATGGAGGAAACCGTGCGGCTGCTCGCGGCCGAGATGCCGGCCTACACGTGGGTGGGCATCTACCTGCTCGACGGCGACGAGCTCGTCCTGGGGCCGTTTGTCGGCGCGCCGTCGCCGCACACCCGGATCCCGCTCGGGCGCGGCATCTGCGGCGCCGCCGCCACCGAAAAGGCCACGCTCATCATCGACGACGTGAATGCGGACCCGCGATACCTGGCGTGCAGCATCGAGACGAAGTCCGAGATCGTCGTGCCGATCCTGACGAGGGGCGACGTCGTCGGCGAGATCGACGTCGACAGCGATCGGCTTGCGGCATTCGGCGAGGACGACCGCGTCCTGCTCGAGAAGGTCGCGGCGCTCCTCGCTCCGCGGCTGCGCAAGGCGCGCGCACAGGCCCGCCGTGACAACGGAACGGCCGGTCCAGGAGATACAGTCAACTAATGGCCCATACCATCACGTTGATCCCCGGCGACGGCATCGGCCCAGAGGTCAGCGCCGCGGTCGTGCGGATCTTCACGGTCGCGGGACTCGACGTCCAATGGGATCGTCACGACGCCGGCGTGACGGCCTTCAAGCGGTTCAACCAGTCGCTGCCGGTCGAGCTCCTGGATTCGATCCGGAAGAACAAGGTTGCGCTCAAAGGGCCGGTCACGACGCCCATCGCCGAGGGGTTCACCAGCGTGAACGTCGGGATGCGGAAGGCGTTGGATCTCTACGCCAACCTCCGCCCGGTCAAGAACCTCGAAGGGGTCCCGAGCCGCTTCGAGAACGTGAACATGGTGATCGTGCGCGAGAACACCGAGGATCTCTACTCTGGGCTCGAGCACGAAGTCGTCCCTGGCGTGGTCGAAAGCCTCAAGATCATCACCGAGAAGGCGTCGACGCGGATCGCGAGGTTCGCGTTCGAGCACGCACGCCGGAACGGGCGCAAGCGCGTGATGGCCATCCACAAGGCGAATATCCTCAAGCTCGGCGACGGCCTGTTCCTGCGCAGCATCCGCGACGTGGCGCGGGAGTACACCGACATCGGCTACGACGAGAAGATCATCGATGCCGCGTGCATGTCGCTCGTCATGACGCCGGAGAAGTTCGACGTGCTCGTGCTCCCGAACCTCTACGGCGACATCGTGTCGGATCTCGGCGCCGGACTCGTCGGTGGGCTCGGAGTCGTGCCGGGTGCGAACATGGGTGAGACCTGCGCGGTGTTCGAAGCGGTCCATGGCAGCGCGCCGGACATCGCCGACATGAACCTCGCCAACCCGACGGCCCTGCTGCTCTCCGGCCTGATGATGCTCGACCACATCGGCGAGCGCGAGATGGCGGCGCGTATCCACGCCGCGCTGGGCCGTATTCTGACGGAGGGCCGCGTGCGCACGCGCGATCTCGGCGGTCAGGCGACGACGACCGAGTTCACCGACACGATCTGCAGGGAGATTGAGAAGTAGACGTCGCTGATCGCGGCTGGCTGCCGCCGCCGCCTTGGGGTCAGATCTCGATTTTCTCATTGGTGTGCGGAAGCCGCACATTCGATGAGAAAATCGAGATCTGACCCCACCCTGTAGTCGCGGCTCGGGGCTGGCGGTTGCTGAGTCAGGCGCCGGGGTTGTCAGCGGCGAGCCGCCAGCAGCGACCAGCGAGCAGCGTAGAAACTAACCAGCCAGCACCGCCAGGTAATCCCTGACCGCCCTGTCGAGGCCAACGTAGAGCGCGTGGCTGATCAGTGCATGGCCGATGGACACTTCGTCGAGGTGCGGGAGCGTCCTGAACAGCGTGAGGTTCTCGAGGTCGAGGTCGTGGCCGGCATTGACGCCGACGCCGAGGCTGTGCGCGAGCCTCGCGGCGGCCGCGTAGCGATCGAAGCTCTTCCTGCGTTCAGCGCCGCCGGCGCGAACGCGCGCGCGTAGGGCTCGGTGTAGAGCTCGATGCGGTCCGCGCCGAGCGACGCCGCCCACCGCACGGCCTCCAGATCCGGGTCGATGAACACGCTCACGCGGATGCCGCGCGCTGCAGGTCGCGGACCGATCGTGTGCAGCGCCGAGACCGGCGTGCTCGGCCGCCACCCGGCCTGGCTCGTGATCTCGCCGTCCGTCACCGGGACCAGCGTGCACTGATCGGGCCGCACCTCATGCACGAGCGCCAGCAGATCCGGGCGCGGATCTCCCTCGATGTTGAACTCGATCGTCGGCCGCCTCGGACCACGAGACTGCGCCGCACTTGCGCGTGCACGTCGCAATCCGAACGTGATGTGCCGCGCATCGGCCCGCGGATGCACGGTGATGCCGGGAGCGCCCGCCGCGACGCACACGCGCACCGCCTCGATCACGCTCGGCAGGTAGCCGCCGCGCGAGTTGCGAAGCGTCGCGACCTTGTTGACGTTGACGCTACAGCTTGGACCTAGTAGTCAGCCGCTCCAGGTGCTTCCTTTACCTTACGTCCGCGATCTCGCGACGCCCAGGCCTGGATTTCCTGCTGGTCCGCGTCCCTCGAGCATCACCCGCAGCAGGGGCTCGGTGCCCGAATACCGCACCAGCAGCCGCCCCTGGCCGGCGAGACGCGCCTCGACCCGCGCCATCGCCGCCGCGATTTCCGGCACGGTCGTGCAGGTCCTTTCGCTCGCGCACCCGCACGTTGACGAGCACCTGAGGATACGTCACCAGCTCGCCGGCCAGATCGGCCAAGTCACGGCCGGTCTCGGCCATGACCCGCAGCACGTTCAGCGCCGTCGCGATGCCGTCGCCCGTGAACAGATGCTCGGAGAAAATGATATGGCCGGACTGTTCGCCGCCGAGCGACAGGTTGCGCCGGACCATCTCCTCCATCACGTACTTGTCGCCGACCGGGCAGCGCACCATCGCGATGCCGTGTCGCGCAGCGCCATCTCGAGGCCGATATTGCTCATCACCGTCGCGACGATCGTGTTGCCGGTCAGGCGGCCGTTCGCCTTGAGGTGCCGCGCGCACATGAGCAGCACGGCGTCGCCGTCGACTATGCGGCCGTCGGCGGCGGCGAAGATCGCGCGGTCGCCGTCGCCGTCGAACGCGACGCCCATGCGGCACCCTCTGTCGCGCACCGCGCGCGACAGCCCCTCGGGATGGGTCGATCCGCAGTCGAGGTTGATGTTGCGTCCGTCCGGCGAACCGCCCAGCACGAAGAGCTCGAACCCCAGATCCCCGAACAACCTGGGCGCCACGGTCGTCGTGGCCCCGTTTGCGGTATCGATCGCGAGCAGCGCCCCGCGCAGACCCTGCGGGTCTGGCAACGCCAGGCGCGTATGCGCCATGTACTTGTCGATGACGTTCGTGCTGTCGAAGCGCGCCTCCGCGGACGCCGGGACGGACCAATCCGTCCGCGCCACGATGGCCTCGACTTCGCGCTCGAGCACTTCGGTGAACTTCTCTCCCTTGCCCGAGAACACCTTGATGCCGTTGTCTTCGAACGGATTGTGTGAGGCCGAAATCACGATGCCCGCGTCGAACGCCATCGCCGGGGTGACATACGCGATCGCCGGCGTCGGGATGACGCCGGCGCTCGTCACGCTCGCGCCTTCCGACGCCAGGCCGCGCGCCAGCTCCTCCTCGATCCAACCGCCCGACTCGCGTGTATCCCGGCCGACGACGAACCGAAGCGGACGCGGCCGGTCGTGCCCCTCGTTCTGACCGCCGCCCTCGACTATCGCCGCCTGCATCGCGCGCACGAGCGCCGCCCCGAGCCGCGCGACGGTGGGACAATCGAGCGGGTAGTCCCCCGCCTTCCCACGCACGCCGTCAGTACCCGAACAATCGCGGCACGCTCATCTGATGGTGACTGCGACAACGCTCGGGGTGACGGTGCCGATGCCGAATTCTTCGGACGGATCGACCTGGACGAGAAGCTCGTAGCTGCCGGGACCGAGCCCGGACAGGTCGACGAACGCATCGATAGCATCCGGTCGGATGCGCCCAAGGGCTTCCCGGCGGCCACGAATGTTCACGCGAACGACCACCGGCACGACCCTCGGGACGAGGCCCTGGGCGATGTTGCGCCAGCGGACCGGCACGCCCGGGACATCCCGCTCGATCGGTGCCGGAAGGATTTCGATGACGACCGTCGCGCTCAGCGGCTGCTCGGCGAGCCGCACGGACGAGTCCAGCACGCCGACGGTCACGACGTCGCGCACACGTTCGTTTCTGCCGCCGATCTCGACCGGCTCGGTCGTGGCCGAGGCGACCTCACGCACATGGCTTTCGGGACCGACGACCTGCACGGTCGCCGGTTCGGCCGAAATCCGCCCCACGACAAACCCCGGCGCCGGGTCACCCTCGGTCACAGGCATGATCGGCACCAGGCGGCGGACCGACTTCTCGATCGACAGCGAAATCGTCGGCGGCAGCACCTGCGCGACGTCGATGCCGTACGGCACGATGACTTCGTCGGTGCGCAGATGAAACAGGCGGGACGGCCCCGTGCGCGCCGTCGACAGATCGAGCATCGCCACGACGTCGCCCGAATCGAGGCGGCTCAGCTGCGCCGCCGAGCCGCGCACGCGGACGTCCACCGCCGCGGGCAGCTCGCCGACAATCTCCAGGGTCGTGTCAAGGTTCCGCACGGCCAACGGCACGCGAAGGCTGCGTTCGACCACGTGCTCGCCGGCGACGGTGAGCCAGAGGACGCTCGCCAGGATGATCGCGAGCACTTTCAGACCCAGATGGCTGAACGGGTGATACGCCATCAGTGATCGTCGGCCGGCGTCGGCCGGCGCGTGCCGGTCCGGCGAGGCGAAATGAGCGTCTGGAGCCGTTCACGCAGCTGGTCGGTGGTGAGATCGCGCTCGAGCCTGCCTTCGAGGGCGATCGCGATCTGCCCGCGTTCCTCGGAGACGACGACCGCGATCGCGTCGTTCTCCTCGGTCAGGCCGATCGCCGCGCGGTGGCGCGTGCCGAGGTCGCGGCTGACAACGGGGTTGATGGTCAGCGGAAGAAAGCAGGCCGCCGCCGCGACGCGGTTCTCCTGCAGCACCACCGCGCCATCGTGGAGCGGTGAACCGGGCTGAAAGATCGTCACGAGCAGGTCGTAGGTCATCTCCGCATCGAGGGGAATCCCGCTCTCGATGTAGTTCCGGAGACCAATCTCACGCTCGATGGCGATGATCGCCCCCGTTCGATGCGACGCGAGCATCGACGCCGCGACGACCACCTCTTCGATCGTCTCGTTGGTCGCTTCCTGGCGGTTGAAATAACGGAAGAACGGCGCCCGGCCGAAGTGCGCCAGCGCCCTGCGGATGTCGGACTGGAAGATCACGATGCCCGCAAACGCCACGTACAGGAGGGCGTTGCGAATCAGCCAGTTGAGCGTCTGGAGCGGCGCCAGCCGGGACACATAGAACAGCGCGACGATGAAGAGCGATCCGACCGCCATCTGCACGGCGCGGGTGCCCCTGATCAACTTGAGGAACTCGTAGATCAGAATCGAGACGATGGCGATGTCCAGCAGGTCCCACCAGCCGGCGGCGGGCCGGTAGCGGAGCAGGCTCGACAGATACTCGTTCATCGTGAAATCAAGGCTATCTTACAAACGGCTTCCATGCTGTCCGTGGTGTAGCTTAATGCCGAATCGCCGCGGCCCGAAGACGATCCGCGACCCGCACCACGTCGGCCATCTCGCGGACCCCGTGCACCCGGACGATGTGCGCGCCGCCGATCACCCCGGCGGTGACGGCCGCGGCGGTGCCCCAGTCGCGATCGGACGGCCGGCGGTCGCCGGTGGCGGAGGTGAGGAACGACTTTCTCGAAGGCCCGACGAGGATGGGGCAATCGAGCGCTGCCAGCCGGTCGAGCCCGGCGAGCGATTCCCACGTGTGCTCCGCACGCTTGGCGAAGCCCAGCCCGGGGTCGACCATCACCGATTCGCGCGGGATGCCGGCGGCAACGGCCCGGCCGATCGCGGCTTCGAGCTCCCGAACGATCTCTCCAACCACGTCGTCATAGACGGCCTCGCGGTACATGTCGCGTGACCGCCCGCGGTTGTGCATCAGGACGATCGCCGCGCCGGAGGCGGCGACGACCGCCGCCAGCCCGTCGTCGTACTGGAGGCCGCTGACGTCGTTGACGATCGTCGCACCCCTCGCGATCGCCTCGCGCGCCACTACGGCCTTGTACGTGTCGATGGACACGGGCACGCGAAGATCCCCGGCGAGTGCTTCGACCACTGGCAGGACGCGCCGGAGCTCCTCGTCGGCCGTGACCGGATCCGCGCCCGGGCGCGTGGACTCTCCGCCGATGTCCAGGATGTCGGCGCCGTCGCCGATCATCTGGAGGCCATCGGCGACGGCGCGCGCCGTATCCAACCGGCGCCCTCCGTCGGCGAACGAGTCGGGCGTGACGTTGACGATGCCCATGATGAGCGTACGGCGCCCCAGATCGAGCGGAGCCCGTCCGGACAGGGGAATGGCGTAGCGTTTGCGGGGAGTCATCAAAAAAGGAGGGCCACGACGCCCGTCGTGGCCCTGAAGATTGCGCTGTGACTGTCGACTAACGACTGCCGACTATCGACTGTCTCATTCCTGCGTCAACGGCTTGTTGAGGGGCGGAATCGGCTGGACGATCGACGGCCGTTCCTTGGCGTGCCGCTTGGAATCGTCGGCGGACGGCGTCGAAGACGAGGCGGCCACCTTCTGATCCTCGAGCGGCTCGCCCGCCACGATTCGCCGTACCTGCTCGGCGTCGAGCACTTCGCGCACGAGGAGCGCGTCGGCGATCCGGCCGAGCGCGTCCTGGTGCTCTTCGATGACCGCGCGCGCCCTGACGTAGTTGTCGGTGACGATCCGCTTGATTTCCTTGTCGATGTTGATCGCGGTGTCTTCGCTGTAGTCCTGGTGCTGCGCGATCTCGCGGCCGAGGAAAATCTGCTCTTCCTTCTTGCCGAACGTGAGCGGGCCCATCGCCTCGCTCATGCCGTATTCGCAGACCATCTTGCGCGCCATCTCGGTCGAGCGCTCGAGGTCGTTGCCGGCGCCGGTCGTCATGCTCTTGAGCGTCAGCTCTTCAGCCAGCCGTCCGCCGAGGAGAATCGCGATCCAGTCGTTCAGGTACTCGCGCGTGTAGTTGTGCTTGTCCTCGGTCGGCAACTGCATCGTCACGCCGAGGGCCATGCCGCGCGGGATGATCGTGACCTTGTGGACCGGGTCGGCGTGCGGCAGGAGCACGGCGAGAAGCGCGTGACCGGCCTCGTGCACGGCCGTCACCTTCTTTTCCTCGTCGTTGATGATCATGGAGCGGCGCTCCGAGCCCATCATCACCTTGTCCTTGGCGAACTCGAAGTCCACCATCCGCACGACCTTCTGGTTGTAGCGCGCGGCGTTGAGCGCCGCCTCGTTCACCAGGTTGGCCAGATCGGCGCCGGAGAACCCGGACGTGCCGCGCGCGAGGACGTTGATGTTCACGTCGTCGGAGAGCGGAATCTTCTTCGTGTGAACGGCAAGGATGCCCTCGCGGCCCTTCACGTCCGGACGGTTGACGACGATCCGGCGATCGAAGCGGCCGGGCCGGAGGAGCGCCGGGTCGAGCACGTCGGGCCGGTTCGTCGCCGCGACGAGGATGACGCCCTCGTTCGACTCGAAACCGTCCATCTCCACGAGGAGCTGGTTGAGGGTCTGCTCGCGCTCGTCGTGCCCGCCGCCGAGACCTGCGCCGCGGTGGCGGCCGACCGCGTCGATTTCGTCGATGAAGACGATGCAGGGGGCGTTTTTCTTGCCCTGCTCGAAGAGGTCGCGCACGCGCGAGGCGCCGACGCCGACGAACATCTCGACGAAGTCAGAGCCGCTGATCGAGAAGAAGGGGACGTTGGCCTCGCCGGCGACGGCGCGGGCCATGAGCGTCTTGCCCGTTCCCGGGGGGCCCATGAGGAGCACGCCCTTGGGAATGCGGCCGCCCAGCTTCTGGAACTTCTGCGGTTCCTTGAGGAACTCGATGATTTCCTGGAGCTCTTCTTTGGCCTCGTCGACGCCCGAGACGTCCTTGAACGTGACCTTCTTCTGGGAGCTCGAGGAGAGCTTCGCGCGGCTCTTGCCGAAGGAGAGGGCCTTGTTCCCTCCGCTCTGCATCTGCCGCATGATGAAGATCCAGAAGCCGATCATCAGCAGGATGGGAGCCCAGTAGTACAGCACGTTGGCCCAGGGACTGGCGGCGGCGTCGCGGCCGTTGATGACGACGCCATTCTTCTCGAGCAGGTTGCCGAGGCCTTCGGTACTGCGTGACCGCGTAGGTACGGAACTGCGCGAGGCCGTCGGGCGTGCCGACCACGTACTTGCCCTTGATCTCGTTGCCCGTGATCTCGACTTCGGCAACTTTCTTGTCGGCGACTTCCTTCAAGAACGTCGTGAACGGGATTTGTTGAGGACCCCGGTTCAAGTTCGCGGAGAACTGCCAGATCATCACCGCGACCACGACGAGGACCATCCAGAAGAGCAAGCTCTTGAGGGTCGAATTCAACCTTGGCCTCCTAACCGCCTTGCTTTCAAGAATATCACGGCTTGTGAGAGCTCGGTGACCCGAAAATCCTCGGCCACGGACTCGCCCACAACCCACACGATTTTATCGGCGCTATCCACCACAAGGGGCAGGGAATCGCGCTTCTCCTGTGCGACCTTCCGGTCGACCAGGACGTCCTGGAGCTTCTTCCGCCGCCCCCCCATCCCGAGAGGGCTGAACCGATCCCCCCGCTTCCGGGACCGGACCACTAGCGGGAGGGTGAGCCCTCCCGCCGCCACCGTCTGTTCCAACCGGGGACACTCAACCTCGAGTGTCCCGCTTGAGTGTCCCCGGGGACATTCAAGATTGAGTGTCCCCGGCGAGCGACTGTCCCCGGCGGTGGCAGAAATTGCCCACCGCTGGTCGGCGAGAACTACCTCTCCAGGTATAGACAGCGAAAACTGGAAAGAGTTCGCAAATGGCTGCAGGAGGGCCCGTTTCCGGCCCAGGACGAGCGTCTCGCCCCGGCGCACCGCCTGCTGCCCCGGTAAGCTCACCGACCCCCGCCCGCGAGGATCCCGCGCAAGCTCCAGCAGGCGCTCGACGTGCTCGGATCCCACGAACCGTCCGGAGGCCACTCTTTCCAACGCCATCCGCGCAACACGCACGGCCAGCGCCGGGTGCAGTGCCCTCATCGCCGCCGCATCAAGCTCGACGGCCTCGACTTCACCCGATCTGCACGCCTCATTGTTTAAGACGATCGAATCGAGCAGATCGATTGCTTCATGTTGCAGCCGGTCCTCGTCCTGCCTCGCAATCGCCGCCTCGCGGGCGAGCACGTCCGTAATCCCCGGCGAATAATCGCGGGCCAGCACCGGCAGCAACTCGTGCCGGATGCGGTTCCTCGGAATGCTGAGGTCGCGGTTGCTCTCGTCGTCCCGGAACGTTTGGCCGAGCGAAGCCAGGTACGTCCGAAGCTCGTCGCGGCCGAGGTCGAGGAGCGGCCGCACGACCCGGCCCGATCGCGGATGGATGCCGGCGAGTCCCCTTGGACCCGCGCCGCGCAGCAGGCGGAGCAGGAACGTCTCGGCCTGATCGTCACGCGTATGGCCAGTGGCAATCACAGCGGCGTGGAGCTCGGCCGCGACCCGCTCGAAGAGCTCATACCTGGCCCGCCGCCCGGCATCTTCGAGGGAAGTCCGCAGCTGCTCGGCGCGCGCTCGCACGTCGACTAGATCCGAGCGAAACGGCAACCCGAGCTCCACCGCGAGCGCGCGGCAGAATTGCTCGTCACCATCAGCCTCGTCGCGCAGCCCGTGATTGAGGTGCGCGATGCCCGCGACCGCAAGCTCCCCGCCAGCCTCGAGATCGCGCAGCAAGCGCAGCAGCGCAACCGAATCGGGCCCGCCAGAGAGCGCGACGAGCACACGATCGCCGCGGCGCATCAGCGCGTGGCGGCGAATCGTGTCGAGGACGCGCTGCGCCAGTGTCATAGGGAGCGCCCCATCCTGCTCGTGCCCGTGCCGTGTCACGTAAGGAGAAAATGGTGCCGGTGCAGGGACTTGAACCCCGGACAACGCGGATATGAGCCGCGTGCTCTAACCAACTGAGCTACACCGGCAGGAACTGATGATTATAGCGCAGAGTCGCAGTTCGCTTCTCGCGGCTCGCGGCTGGCTTCTCGCGGCTCGCGGCTCGCGGCTCGGGCTGGCGGCTCGCGGCTGGCGGCGCCTAGTCGCCCGACCGAGCAACAGCCAACAGCGAGCCGCGAGCCGCGGTCACACCACCAGCATCGCATCGCCGTAGCTGTAGAAACGGTAGCGCTCCCTGACGGCTTCTTGATACGCCCGCAGGACGCGCTCGCGACCGGCGAAGGCGGACACGAGCATCAGCAGAGACGACTTCGGCAGGTGGAAGTTCGTCAGGAGCCCGTCGATCACGTGGAACTCGAACCCGGGATAGATGAAGATTTCGGCCGTCGCCGTTCCCGGGCGCACCACGCCGCTGCCGCGCAGCGCCGCATCCTCGAGCGCCCGCGTCGTCGTCGTGCCGACGGCAATCACGCGACGGCCCTCCGCGCGCGCGCGATTGATCGCGACGGCAGCGGCGTCGCCGATCGAGTAGTGCTCCCGATCGACCTCGTGGTCCTCGACGCGATCGGCTGTGACCGGCTTGAACGTCCCGTATCCCACGTGCAGCGTGATGTCCGCGCGCTCGACACCGCGCGCGGTCAACTCGTCCAGCAGCTCCGGCGTGAAATGCAACCCCGCTGTCGGCGCCGCGACCGATCCGCGCACGCGCGCGAACACGGTCTGATAGCGTTCGCGATCGGCAGCCGTGTCCGCGCGCCTGATGTAAGGCGGCAGCGGCACGTGCCCAAGCGACTCCACGAGCGCAGGGACGTCACCTCCCGCCTCCGGCCACAAGCGAATCGTCCGGCGTCCCTGAAAGCGACGCTCGAGCACCTCGCCCATCAGCACGCCCGCCTCGCCCTCGAACCTCACCACGGCGCCGGGCTTGAGCTTCTGGCCGGGGTGCATCAGTGCTTCCCAGATCGTCCGGCTCGCCGGCCGCCGATTGCCTCAGCAGCAAGCACTCAACTGACCCACCGCTTGGAACCCGGCGACCCAGAAGGCGCGCCGCGAAGACGCGGGTGTCGTTGACGATGACGAGATCGCCGCGACGAAGAAGACCAGGAAGATCGGCGATGGAGCGGTGGCTGACGGCATCGCTCGTCCGATCGAGGACGAACAGCCGCGATTGACCGCGCGGCACCGCGGTCTGGGCGATCAAGTCGCCGGGGAGCTCGAAATCGAAATCGGTGACGAGCATGGCGCCCGCCGCGGGTACGATTCGTGCTCCCGCGACCCGGATATGGAAGAGCGTGTCACGGACGATGGCGAAAAGAAAGCGGCTCCAGAACGTAACGGTACCGACGGCAGCTCGACCGACACCATCAGCATGCCCAGCATGCCGGTCAGCGTGCGCAGCATGTCGCTGTCGGTCATCGCCGCGCTGGCTGCCATCCTCGTGCTGCAGTACGCGCAGTCGGTGCTCATTCCCGTGGTCCTCGGCGTGCTGCTGAGTTATGCCTTGAGTCCAATGGTCGCCTCGCTGGCGCGCCTCCACGTTCCCCGGGTGATCGGCGCGGCGCTCGCCGTGGCGATGCTCGTCGGCAGCATCGGGGTCGGTGTCTACACGCTGAGCGACGAAGCCGTCGCCATCGTCGCCAATGTGCCGGAAGCGGCGCGACGCATCCGCGAGCGCGTCGCCTTGCACCGACGTCAGAGAGGACGGCGCTCAGCCAGATGCAGGAGGCGGCCAAAGAGATCGAGAAGACCGCAGACGCCGCGACCACGCCCGACGAACCCGCGCGAGGTGGTCGCGATCAGGTCCAACGCGTGCAGGTCGTGCAGCCCGGCTTCAGAGCCTCCGACTACCTGTGGATTGGCGGCGTGGGACTGATTGGCTTTCTCGGCCAGTTCTCCGTGATCCTGTTCCTGGTCTATTTCCTGCTCGTCACCGGCGATCTGTACAAGCGCAAGCTCGTGAAGATCGCCGGCCCGACGCTCGCGAAGAAGAGGGTGACGGTGCAGATCCTCGACGAGATCAACGAGCAGATCGAGAGCTTCATCAAGGTCCAGTTCATCACCAGCCTCATCGTCGCCTGCGTGACGGGCGTCGTCTTGTGGGCGTTCGGCCTCCAGAACTTCGCGATGTGGGGTCTGCTCGCGGGCCTCTTCAATTCGATTCCGTACCTCGGGCCGATGCTGGTCACCGGCGGGCTCGGCCTCGTCGCCTTCATGCAGTTCGACGATTTGGCGAAGAGCCTCTACATCAGCGGTGCGGCGTTCGCGATCACCAGCCTCGAAGGCATGGTCCTCACGCCGATGATGATGGGACGCGCGGCGCGCATGAACCCGGTGGCAGTTTTCGTCGGCCTCCTCTTCTGGACGTGGGTCTGGGGCTTGTGGGGAACCGTGCTCGCAGTACCGATGCTGATGATGATGAAGGCGATCTCCGACCACGTCGAAGACCTGCGGCCGATTGGCGAGCTCCTCGGCGAATAGCTTTACTACGCTGCCGCTTCGCTGAAGACCGGTCCTGACGTGAATCAATCCGTCTGCTTCAGCCGAACGTCCTCCCGCGCACCCCTCCGGGCTCCCTTCACGTTCTCTTCAGTTTTTCCTGTGTTCGCGCGGTGCTTGTGTTCAATCTGGCACAGACAGACGACACGTCCATTCGCTAGCGTTCGTGTGCCCTGCGTGGGGCGCAACGTTCCGCTCACATGGGCGCGTCCACGCGACGGGTCACGTTCGAAGAGGCCGTCGAAATGTCTTCAACCCCCCGCCGCGGCGCATCCACCCTGCTGTGTCTCCTCGGACTTGCGCTGCTGCCGGCGACGGCCGCGGCGCAGATCGTCACCGGCGCGGGGCCGGGCGGGGGGCCGCACGTCCGCGTGTGGAACGACGTGGATTTGAGCGAGATCGCCGGCTTCTTCGCCTACGACCCGGCATTCACCGGCGGCGTATCGTGGCGGCCGGCGACATGAATGGCGACGGCCACGTC
Organism: uncultured Acidobacteriota bacterium; assembly: GCA_963771395.1. GTDB lineage: Bacteria > Acidobacteriota > Vicinamibacteria > Vicinamibacterales > 2-12-FULL-66-21 > DATBJJ01. The sequence continues at coordinate 405,173 of CAVYTY010000016.1, forward strand.
GACATCATCACCGGCGCGGGGCCGGGCGGCGGGCCGCACGTCCGCGTGTTGAGCGGCGTGGATTTGACCGATATCGTCGGCTTCTTCGCCTACGACCCGGCGTTCGGCGGCGGCGTGTCCGTGGCGGCCGGCGACGTGAATGGCGACGGCCGCGCCGACATCATCACCGGCGCCGGGCCCGGGCGGCGGCCCGCACGTCCGCGTGCTCGAGCGGCGCGGACTTCAGCGAGACTGGCGAGCTTCTTCGCCTACGACCCGGCGTTCACCGGCGGCGTGTTCGGTGGCCGCGGGCGACGTCGACGGCGACGGCCGCGCCGACATCGTCACGGGCGCGGGCCCGGGCGGCGGCCCGCACGTCCGCGTCTTCAGCGGCGCGGACTTCCGCGAGACTGGCGAGCTTCTTCGCCTACGACCCGGCGTTCGGCGGCGGCGTGCAGCGTCGCGGCCGGCGATGTCAACGGCGACGGGCTGAGCCGACATCATCACCGGGGCGGGCCCGGGCGGCGGGCCCGCACGTCCGCGTCTTCAGCGGCGCTCGACCTTCGCCGAGCTGGCGAGCTTCTTCGCCTACGACCCGGCGTTCGCGCGGCGGCGTGCGGGTCGCGGCCGGCGACATCGACGGTGACGGCCGCGTCGATCTCATTCACGTGCCGGGGCCGGGCGGCGGCCCGCACGTCCGCATCCTGAGCGGCAGTCGACTTGCAGCCGATCTGGCAGCTTCTTCGCGCTACGATCCGGCCTTCAGCGGCGGCGTCTCGATCGGCTCGCCGGCGGTGGTCGCGGCGCCGTGCGCTTCACCAGCGCGGCCACGACGACGTTCACCGTCGGCACCGCCGGCACGTTCACGGTCACCACCGCCGGCAGCGCCGGTGCCCACGCGATCCGTCGAGCGGCGCGCTGCCGGCCGGCGTGACCTTCACCGACAACGGCGACGGCACCGGCGACGCTCGCCGGCACGCCCGGCCGCCGGCACCGGCGGCAGCGTATCCGCTGACGTTCACGGCCGACAACGGCGGTACCGCCACGCCGGCGACGCAGACCTTCACGCTGACGGTGACCCAGGCGCCCGCGATCACCAGCGCGGCCGCGACCACCTTCCCGATCGGGGCGCCCGGCACGTTCACGGTCACCACGAGCGGATTCCCCGTGCCCAGCCATCACCCGCACCGGCGCGACGCTGCCGGCCGGGATCACGTGGGTCGACAACGGCGACGGCACCGGGACGCTCGGCGGCACGCCGGCGCCCGGGACGGCCGGCACCTACGCCATCACGCTTCACCGCCAGAACGGCACCGACCCGGCGAGCGCGTCCCAGACCTTCACGCTGACGATCAACGATGCCCCGGGCATTCACGAGCGCGACCAGCACGACGTTCACCGTCGGCAGCCTCGGGACTTTCACGGTCACGACGGTCGGGACCCCGACCGCGTCGATCACCTCGACCGGCGCGTTGCCCGGGGGCGTGACGTTCATCGACAACGGCAACGGCACGGGCACGCTCAGCGGCACGCCGGCCGCGGGCACGGCTGGGGCGCACGCCATTACCTTCACCGCGACGAACAGCTCCGGCAGCACGACGCAGAGCTTCACGCTGAACGTCCACCAGGCGCCGGCGATCACCAGTGCGGCCAGCACGACGTTCGCGATTGGTGCGGCCGGATCGTTCACGGTCACCACGAGCGGGTTCCCCGCCGCCGACGCTGGCGATCGGCGGCGCCGCGCTGCCGTCCGGCCTGCAATTCGTCGACAACGGCAACGGCACCGGCACCCTCAGCGGCACGCCCGGCCGCGGGCACGGGCGGCACCTACGCGATCAGCTTCACCGCGACGAACGCCGCCGGGACGAGCGCGCCCCAGGCCTTCACGCTGACGGTGAGCCTGGCGCCCGACCATCACCAGCGCCGAACGCGACCACCTTCACCGTGGGGAGCGCCGGCACGTTCACGATCACCACGACGGGCTTCCCGCTGCCGACGATCACGGCCATGGGCGCGCGGCCGGCCGGCGTGGGCTTCGTCGACAACGGCAACGGCACCGCCACGTTGAGCGGGACGCCGGACCCGGGGACGACCGGCGTGTATACCCATCACGGTCACGGCCGCCAACGGGGTCCTGCCGAATGCCACGCAGACGTTCACCCTGACCGTCAACCAGGCGCCCGCCATCACGAGCGCGAACAGCGCGACGTTCACCACCGGCGTGGCCGGATCGTTCACCGTGACGACGAGCGGCGTGCCCGCGCCGACCGTGACGATCGGCGGCGTCCCCCTGCCCGCGAACCTGATGTTCGTCGACAACGGGAACGGGACGGGGACGTTGAGCGGCACGCCGGCGGCCGGGACCGAGGGCCCCTACGCGCTGACGTTCACCGCGACCAACGGCGTCGGGCCGGCGGCCACGCAGGCGTTCACGTTGACGGTCATCAAGCTCCTGCCGCCGACGCTCGATCCGATTGCGGATCCCGCCCCGATTCTCGAGAACGCCGGCCTGCAGACCGTGAATCTGACCGGCATCACCGCCGGGGGCAGTGAGACCCAGCCGCTGCAGGTGACGGCGACGCAGCGACACGCCGGCCCTGATCCCGAACGCCCACGGTCACCTACACCTCCCCGAATGCCACCGGGTCGCTGACCTACACGCCGGTCGCCAATGCGTTCGGCACGGCGATCGTGACGGTCACGGTGACCGACGGCGGCCTGGACAACAACCTCGCGACCCCGGGCGACAACGGGACGTTCAGCCGCCAGTTCACGGTGACCGTCACCGGCGTGAACGACCCGCCGACGCTCGATGCGATCGCCGATCCGGCGCCGATTGCCGAAGATGCCGGGCTGCAGACCGTGAACCTGACCGGGATCACCGCCGGCACCGGGGAGAGCAGCCAGCCGCTGCAGGTGACCGCCTCGAGCAACAACACCGGCCTCATTCCGAACCCGACGGTCACCTATACGAGCCCCGCGGCGACCGGCTCGCTCAGCTACACGCCGCTGGCCAACGTCTCCGGCAGCGCGATCATCACCGTGACGGTGACCGATGGCGGCCTGGACAACAACCTCGGGACGCCCGGCGACAACGGCACCGTGTCGCGCACGTTCACCGTCGTGGTGTCCGGCGACAACGATCCGCCGACGCTGGATGCCATCCCGGATCCGGCGGCGATCCTCGAGGACGCCGGCGCGCAGACCGTGAACCTGAGCGGCATCACGGCGGGCGGCGGCGAAACGCAGGTGCTGACCGTCACCGCGCTCAGCAACAACGCCGCGCTGATCCCGAATCCCACCGTGACCTACACGTCGCCGAACGCGACCGGGTCGCTGGCCTACACGCCGGTCGCGAACGCGTTCGGGACCGCGATCGTGACGGTGCGCGTCACCGACGACGGCACCGCGTTCGTGGAGCGGACCTTCACCGTGACGGTCACCGCGGTGAACGATGCGCCCAGCTTCACCGCCGGGGCCAATCAGACGGTCCTCGAAGATGCGGGTCCGCAGACGGTCGCCGCCTGGGCGACGGCGATCAGCCCCGGCCCCGGGGAAAGCGACACCCTGACGTTCGTCGTCACCAACAACACCAACCCGGGCCTGTTCTCCACGCGCGCCGGACGTGGCGGCCAACGGGACGCTCACCTACACGCCGGCGGCCGGCGCCAGCGGCATCGCGAGCCTCACGCTGCGGCTCACCGACAATGGCGGCACCGCCAATGGCGGGGTCAGTCAATCGGCGACGCAGGTGTTCACGATCACCGTGACGGCGGTCAACGACCCGCCGACGCTGGATGCGATCGCGAATCCGACGGCGATCCTCGAGGATGCCGGCCTGCAGACGGTGAACCTGTCCGGCATTTCCGCCGGGCCCGGGGAGAGCGCCCAGCCGCTCCAGGTGACGGCGTCGAGCAACAACACCGGCCTCATCCCGAACCCGACGGTCACCTATACGAGCCCCGCGGCGACGGGCTCGCTCAGCTACACGCCGGTGGCCAATGCCTCCGGCAGCGCGGTCATCACCGTGACCGTCACCGACGGCGGCCTCGACGACAATCTCGCGACGCCCGGCGACAACGGGAGCGTCGTCCGCACCTTCACCGTCACCGTCACCGCGGTCAACGACGCGCCGGCGATCACCGCGGGCGGGACGCTGAACTTCACCGAGGGCAATCCCGCGACGGCGATCGACACCACGATCACCGTCACCGACGTGGATAACGCCAACATCGCGTCGGCGACCGTGCAGATCACCGGCAACTACGTCAACGGGCAGGACGTGCTCGGCTCATGCCGGTCACGCTCGGGCATCAGCCGCGTGCTTCGCGCCGGCGACCGGCACGCTGACGCTGACCGGATCGGCCACGGTCGGCGGCGTACCAGGCGGCGCTGCGGACCGTGACCTACTTCAACGGGTCGACCAACCCGTCGAGGCGCCGCGGACGGTGACCTGGGTCGTCAGCGACGGCAGCGCTGCCGAGCAACGGCGCCACGAGCACGATCACGGTCATCGCGGTGAACAGCGCGCCGAGTCGGCGGCGCCGACTCGTGGCAGACGTTCGGGAACACCGAGCTGGTGGTCGGATCAGGCCGGGCCGTCGACGCCGTTCGTCGTCGACACCACGCCGCGACCTTCGGCGTGCTCGACAACGACACCGATCCGGAAGGCGAACCCGATCTCGGTCGTCGGGATCGTCGGCTGCGCTGCGACGCGACCGCGCCGTTCGACGTGCGCCACGACCGGCGGCGGCAGCCGTGACGATGGAGGCGAACGGCCGGTTCACCTACACGCCGCAGGCCGGCGACACGACGGCGACAGCTTCCAGTACCAGTTCGTGACCGACGCGCCGTCGGCCGGCCCGCCGGCCAGCGTCACCGTGACGGTGACGCTGACGCTGCACGGAGCGCATCTGGTACATCGACGGCGACGTCGCCGGGCCCGGCACGGGCACGTCGAACGATCCGTTCAACACGCTACGCGACCATCGCGGCCGACAGCGGCGTCGACGCCGATGACGCCGACGACTACATCTTCGTCCACAGACTCGACGCCGTGACGGGCGGCATCACGCTCGAGAACGGGCAGCAGCTGTATGGCGAGGGCTCACGGGCTGTCGATCAATCAGAGCCTGAACGGCAACGCCGCGCCGGTCGAACCTGGTCGCGGCCGGGAGGCAGCTCCGGACATCACCGCGACGGCCGGGAACACCGTCGGTGTCCTGGCCAACACCGCCAGCGGCAACCTGACCGGGATCGAGATCCGCGGGCTCACGCTGTCGACCAGCGGCCGCGACCTCGAACGCGATCGACGTGACGTCGGCGAACGCGGCGAACGTCGCCGTGACGATCAGCAACGTCACGGTCACCGGCGCGACGGCGGAAGGGATCGACATCAACCAGGGCAGCACTCGGCACAGGCGACGGTGTCGCTGACGAACGTCACCGTGACCTCCACCGGCAACGGGCATCGATATCAACGAGACGGCCGGCACGCTGACGGTGACCGGCTTCAGCGGATCTGCACGTCACCGGCGACACGGCGGTCGGGCATCGTCGTCACCAACGCGACGTTCGACGCCACGGCCGGCGGCGCGTACAACCAGGTCGGCGGCGGGACGAGTGCGGTGGGCGACTCGGGGAATCCGGTGGGCGGGGCGGGCGTCGTCCTGACCAACGTGTCCGGCGACCTGGCGTTCACGATCTCGACATCTTCACGGCCGACGGCGCCGGCCTTGCAGGTGACCGGCACCGGCGCGCTGAACGCCGGCGCGGGCACCGGCACGCGCGTGCCGTCGCCGCCGCGTGCGGCGACCTCTGCAGTCGACCGGCGGTCCGGTGGTGAACATCACCAACGCGACCGTCAATCTCCCGCTCGGCTCGGCGACCGTCATCAGCAGCCGACGACCGGCATCTCGCTGGTCAACGTGGCGACGGCGCAACCGCCGCCGCGTTCTCGGCGACGCCTGGATCGATTGCGCAACACGACCGGGCGTCGCTGTCAACGTCGACGGCGGCACCGCGTCGATGAGCTACGGCGGCAACATCACGCAGACGAACAACGCCGCGATGGTGTCGGTCAGCGAGCGGGCACACCGACTCGGCCGATCACCTTCAGCGGCGACGTCGAACGCGACCAACGGCACCGGCCTGCAGTTCGACAACGCCGACGGCACCTACAACTTCACCGGCACGACGACGCTGAACGGCGGCGACGCCGGCATCGACATCCTCAACGGGTCGGCCGGCACGTTCAGCCTTCGGCACGGGCACGACGATCACCAACCCGACCGGCACGGCCTTCCTCATGTCGGGCAGCAATGCCAACGTCACCTACAGCGGCAGCATCACGCGACAACAGCGGCTTCGCCGTCGACATCGACAACCACGACGCCGGCACGGTGACGTTCCAGACCGGCATCGATCACCGTCGACCGGCACCGGGCTGCGCGTCGCCAACAGCAACGGCGGCACGATCAACTTCAACAGCCCGACGATCGCGCTCACGACCGGCGACGAACACCGGCGGTCACTCTCGATACCGGCAATGCGGGTGGCACGATCAACTTCGCCCCCGCCGGCGGCAGCGGCCTCGACATCTCGACGACGACCGGCACCGGGTTCTCGGCACTGGGCGGCGGCACGATCTCGGTGACCGGAACGGGCAACACCATCGCGTCGACCACCGGCGCGGCGCTCGACGTCGAACGCGGCCATCGGCGCCGGCGGCCTCACCTTCGCGTCGACCTCGTCGGGCGGCGGCGTCCGCGGCATCAGGCTGACGAACGCCACCGGCGGCGCGGTTTCGCTCGGCACCGGCGCCCTGAGCGGCGCGACCGGCGCGGCGTTTCTGGTCGGCGACGGCTCGGGCGGCCCGAACACCGGCGGCACCGCCGCGATCACTTACGGCGGGACGATTACGGCCCCTGGCACCGCGCGCGCGGTCGACATCCAGGACCGCGGCGCCGCAGCGGGGAACATCACGCTCTCGGGCACCATTACGCACGCGAGCGGCAGCACCAACGCCATCTTCCTGGACGACAACGCCGCCGGGACGATCCGTTCTCGGGCGCCGAACAGCGTGCTGAACGGCGGCACAGCGACCGCCGTCCTCCTCACTGACAACACCGGCGCCACCATCAACTTCACCGGCGGCGGGCTGGACATCGACGCGGCCAGCGGCGGCGGCTTCGCGGCGACCGGCGGCGGCACCGTCAACGTCACGGGCACGGTCAACACGATCGTCACGACACCGGCACGGCGCTGAACGTGGCCAACACGACCATCGGCGCGAGCGGGCTGACGTTCCAGAGCATCTCGGCCAACGGCGCGTCGAACGGGATCGTGCTGAACAACACGGGTTCATCAGGTCGTTTCATCGTGACGGGCAATGGCGGGACCTGCAACAGCCTCGCAAGCTGCACGGGCGGGGCGATCCAGAACACGACCAGCCACGGCGTGTCGCTGACGAACACGCTGAATCCGTCCTTTACACGGATCGGTACCCAGAATACGAGTGGGAGCGGTATCGAAGGTACCGGCGTGACCGGCTTCACGCTGCAGAACTCCTTCATTGATAACTCGGGAACCGGAGGCGCCGCACGACGACTCGAATGTGGCGTTCAACAATCAGGCCGCCGGGACGGAAACGAACATCTCCGGCACGCTGACCATCACGAACAACATCCTCACCAACGGGCGCTGGCACGGCCTCATGGTGCAGAACTTCAACGGCACGCTCGACGACGCCATCGTCACCGGCAACACCATCACTAGCAGCACGAGTCTGGCGAGCTCGCTCGGTTACGGGATCAACTTCCAGATCCTCGGATCGGCGAGCACGGTGTCTAATCTGACCAAGGCCACTATCTCGACCAATACGGTGACGAACTTCCCAAGCGCGGGCGGCATTCAGGTGCAGGGCGGCAACAGCAATGCGGCCGGCGTCGCGGGGATCCTGGGCGTCGCCGGTCATGCGACCAACATCGATCTCCATTATCGGCAACCTCGTCCGGGGACAGAGTGCCGCCAACCGCATGGCCACCTCGGCCATCCTGTACACGGTGAGCGGCAAGGGTCAGGGCAATGTCGACATTTCGAGCAACGGTACGCTGGCGGCCCCGATCGGCAACAACACCGGCACCACGATTGGCGTCGGCGCCAACGGCAACACTACCCTGACGGCGACGACCAACAACAACTTCGTCGAGGCCAACCACCCCGGGCACCACGGGCGACTCCGGGATCAGCGGCGGTGTCGGCGTGACCTTCGGCGTCGCCGACGTTGCGAACATGACCTGGACGATCAACGGTAACAATATCCGCAACGTCGACGGCAACGGCATCCTGGCGGTGGCCCGCGGCACCAACGGCACCCTCATGGTGAAGATCCAGAACAATGACGTCGAGGCACCGCAGGGGGGCGTCCGCCCGGGCATCCGCGTCGACGCGGGCAACACGACCGCTGGCACCGACAACGACGTCTGCCTGAACATTTCGGGTAACACCTCGGCCGGCAGCGGCGGTTCACAGGGCATCGGCCTGCGCAAGCAGGGAACGAGCACGACGGTGCACGCCTTCGGCGTGAACGGCATGGTAGCGACCAGCTCGCCGGGCGTTGAGACTTACGTTAGCGGCCTCAACCCGGCGGGCAACGGCACGCTCCTCATCTCGGCCGCCAGCGGCTTCTCGGGTTGTTCGTTCCCATAGCGGGAGGCAGCGGCAGCGGATCAGTTTGTTGAAAGGAGTTACCACACATGGCGGAACCGTTTCTGTCTGAGGTACGTATCATGTCCTTCGTCTTCGCGCCCAAGGGCTGGGCCCTGTGCAACGGCCAGCTCCTGCCCATCAATCAAAACCAGGCGCTGTTCTCCCTGCTCGGGACGACGTTCGGCGGCGACGGCCGGGTGAACTTCGCGCTGCCGGACCTTCGCAGTCGAACGCCCATTCACGTCGGCAGCGGCCACACGCTTGGTGAACGAGGCGGCGAGCCGGCGCATACGCTCTCGATCTCCGAGCTCCCCACTCACACGCACGTGCTCAACGCAACGACTGTCCCGTCGACCACGAGCACCGCCGGGACTGGGGTCATGCTGTCGAAGAGCACCGGGGCGAACCTGTACGCCGCCGACAACAATCTCGTGGCGATGTTGCCTTCCTCAATCACGACTGTGGGTGGATCGCAGGCCCACCTCAACATGCAGCCGTTCCTGACCCTGTCGTTCTGCATCGCTCTTCAGGGCATCTTCCCGTCCCCTAACTAAGGAGTCGCAGCCGTGGCACAGCCTTACGTTGGTGAAATCCGGATGTTCGCCGGCAATTTCGCGCCGGCTGGATGGATGTTCTGCGAAGGCCAGCTCCTGCCGATCAGCGAGAACGAAACGCTGTTTCAATTAATCGGCACGACCTACGGCGGCGACGGGGAATCGACCTTCGCGCTGCCGGATCTGCGAGGCCGAATTCCACTGCACCAGGGGAATGGCCTCATCCTTGCGGAAACGGGTGGCGCGGAGGAAATCACGCTGACAGTCAGTCAGATTGCCGCGCATAGTCATGGCCCACTGGCGACACTGAATGCGGCGGCGGGCACTTCGCCGTCAACCAATGTGCTGGTTGCGCTCGCCCCCCTCGCGACGCAGACCCCATACGGCTCTGACAACCCACAAACCAATCTCGCCGCCCAGGCGGTCACTTCGGTGGGCGGCTCGCAGCCGCACACGAACTTTCAACCGTACCTCTGCGTCGAACTTCATCATCTCTCTGTTCGGGATTTTCCCGTCCCCGACATAAAGAGGCGATCGGCGCAGAGTGTATGAGACCCAGACAGTCACACGCTGGAGAGAACGATGGCTGATCCGTTTGTTGCTGAGATCCGGATTTTTCCGTTCAACTTCGCGCCCAAGGGCTGGGCGTGGTGCGACGGCCAGTTGCTGCCGCTGTCGCAGAACACGGCGCTCTTCTCGCTGCTCGGCACGACCTACGGCGGCGACGGCAAGAGCAACTTCGCGCTGCCGGACCTGCAGGGCCGGGCCCCGATGCACCCCGGACAGGGGCCGGGGCTGTCCTTGCATGACCTCGGTGAAACCGGCGGTTCCGAGACGGTGACGCTGCTCGAGTCCGAGATCCCCGCACACAGTCACGCCCAGCGGGCGTCCGCCGCCGACGGAATCAGCCAGACACCGGCTGCAGAAATGCTGGCAACCGGGATCAACATCAGTCAATACGCCGCTCCAGCGGCGCTGACGTCCCTGAGCCCACAGGCTCTGGCACCAGCCGGCGGCGACCAGCCGCACAACAACCTGCAGCCGTACCTGACGTTCTACTTCAACATCGCGCTGCAGGGTGTGTTCCCGCCACGAACGTGATGGCGGAGGCGATTCGAGCAGTCCAGTCCGTAGGGCTGAGACCGGCGACGCGAGACGACGACCCGTTCCTGGCGCGTGTGTACGCCGGCACCCGCGCCGCGGAGCTGGCGACTGTGTCGTGGACCGATGAAGAGAAGGCCGCGTTCGTGCAGATGCAGTTCGCGGCCCAGGCCCAGTACTATCGCGAGCACTACCCCGACACCAGCTTCGACGTCATCCTCCTCCACGCCGAAGCCGTCGGGCGGCTCTACGTCGCCCGTTGGACCGGCGAGATCCGCATCGTCGACATCGCCCTGCTGCCCGCGTTCTGCAACCGCGGCATCGGGACCACGCTCCTCCGTCAGCTCCAGGCCGAAGCGCGGGCCGCGGGCAAGCCGCTCCGCATCCACGTCGAGCGCTTCAACCCCGCACTGCGGCTCTACGAGCGCCTCGGCTTCCGGCAGATCGAGGACAAAGGCGTGTACCTGTTCCTGGAGTGGAAGGGCTGACGTTCGGGGCTCGCGGCTCGCGGCTCGCGGCTCGAAAAAGCTTACTGATCTCGGTCGCGCGACTTGGATGGGAATGCCTTCCGAGCACCCCGCGCCGTAGCGCGGAAGCGCGAAGGCGGGCGGATCATGGGTGCCGCTCGTTCCAAGGGTGCGAGCGAGCATGGCGAGCGAGCCACGCGACCGGAGCGCGCCGGCGAAGCGGCGCGCGAGAGAGCGTGTAGGGGAGTCCGAGGGGCGAAGCCCCTCGGACTAAGATGCTCAGGGCAGGCGGTTGAACGTCGCCGTGTACATCGTGCCTGACGCGTACGTCCACCCGGGCACCAGGAACAGCGGAAACGTCCCCAGCTTGGGGCTCTCGATCGAATAGGTTCCCTGCTTCAGCTTCGGCGAGCGTGGACCCCGGAAGACGACGATGAAGCTGTTCGGATCGCCCACGGCGCCGGTGTGACGCGCGTTCGGCACGTCGTCCACTCTCATCAGCTGCAAGCCAATCGACTTCGGCGATGTTCGTACGATCATCAACAGGCCGCGGCAGCTCTCGAGCAGATCCCTATTCAGCCAGCCACCATCGTCAGCGGGCGGCGGCGGATCCTGGGCGTGGGCGACATCCGCGCACAACCCTTCGACGGCAACGAGCGACGCGGTCGCACAGATTCCAAGCTGGATCGCACGACGCCGTGAAGTGATCATGGTCTTGAAGCCCTCCTCACCAAGGCTTCGTCCGGAGTCGTGCCGCGCCGCAATGTGTCTATTGAAAGACACGCGGCGGATGATGCGACTTCAGGTGCGTGGGTTTGCGCAACGCTTTTTGGCGTCGCCGGCTGACGCGTCCCCTGCACGGCGCGTCTCCTCTGGTGGCGTGACCTTTCGTACACTCCATCGCAATGCGTATGCCGTCGACAGATTTGTCCGCGGGCGCGGGCGGTAAGTGACGCGCATACAAGGAATAGGTGGCGGGTGTGCGCGTCCCGAAGGGCTGACGCAGGCCGCGGCTCGTGACGAGGCTCAACCAAAATTCGCGGGATGCCTTACGAAAGTGCAGCCGTCTCTAGCGGGGGGGGTGTCAGGCAGTGAATCGTGAACCAATCGTCAATGCCCCGTCGCCGTCGTCGAGTGCACGACCTGGGCGGACCGGAGGGAGCGAGAGCTTGGATTCACGGGACGCAGATCTCGCGGATTTCTGGTTTAGCGAGTTGCGAGCCGCGCCTTATCTCACGGGACGCGGATCTCGCGGATCTCTGGTTTGGCCAGTTGCAAGCCGCGACTCTGCGAGCCGCCAGCCGCGAACCGCGAGCCGCGATCACGTAAAGATCGCCTGGTACTGCATGCCGCCGTCGCGGGGGCCGACCGGGACGAGAAACAAATCCAGAGGATCCAGCGCCTCGTGCTCGACGCGGTAGATGCGCTGTGGCCACACCGGCGCGGCCGGGCCGAGGAGGACAATCGAAAACGGCTGACGCCCGCCGTGTGCCGACGCGCCGAGCGGCGTTGCCTCGATCAGCTTGGCGTCCATCGCCTGACCGTCGCCCGCCGACAGTCGAAAGCCCTCGCCGATGCGGGGCGCAAACGTTTCTATCGTCACTGATTTGAGCATGGGTATCGCCGCACCACAGCCTCGAGCCGGATCATCATGGTTGCGTACCATGCAGACATACGTATGTCAATGCAGATCGTTGCGCTGCCGCGAGGGGCAAATGGCGAAACGCACTGTAAGACATACGTATGTCAGCAGCGACAGGCTCGACTAGCGGTCGGACCGCGGCGTGGCCCGGACGATGAACGTCCGCACCTCGAAAGTCTCCGGATTCTCGCTCTGCACCGTCATCACAATCTGCCCGAGGTTGTTCAGCGCCTCGCTGCAGGTGAAGACGCTCGACACCGGCACGCCTGTGTAGATATCACCGGCCTGCAGCACCTTGTCCCGTTCTGGATCCGGTCCCGTGAAGACGCCTTGAAGCGGAAGGCCGTTCGGCCCGAACTCGTCGAGATCGGCGGTGAAGACGACCTGCCCGAGATCGTTCAGGGACGGCCTCCCGAACGAGGCGTAGCGCCCGGTGCTGTCGGCGACTGTCGTCAGCGGACCTCGGACCGGGTCCACGACAGGAAACGCAGATGGCTTGGTCCGAGGGATTTCGCGGGACGAAAATTGACGACGCGCGCCGTAAGCGCTACCAGATTACGCGCACCGCCCTGACGCGCGAATCTCGGTGTCGCGCGTCAGAAGGCGAGCTCGCTTCGTGAGCGCCTGGCGCCTCCGCGCCGCCGCCGGACGCGCCAGACGATGGTTGCGCCCACGACCACTACGATCAGTGCCACGACGCGGACCAGCGTGCGTTCCGGATTTCGGAACGAGCCGGCCATGTGCGAGTTCGGCCGCAAGTACACCGCCCCCTCCCGGTTGTCCAGGATCAGGTTGAATCGCTTCAGAACATCGTTGCCCATGAGGCCGAGTCTGGACGCGTCACCGTCGAAACGGTGGACCGTGTAGTTCGTGTCGGAGAACGTGAAGCCGCCCACCGACAACGTCGGCTGCCGGTGGCGTCCGCCCAGAGGGCCTAGGAGCGCACGCAGCTCGCCGGCGAACTTGCTGACCGGCGACAGTCGATCGGAATTCAGGATGCTGGTGTAAGCGCCGGTGTCGAGCATGAACCAGCCGTCGCGCACGGCATCGCCCACCGAGAGCGTCCCACGGACGAACGGCACCACGCCGCCATCCAGGAAAATATCGTGTCGCGTCGACTGAGCGGAGAGCGGTGGCTGAGCGGCGTGAACGGCGAGGACCATCCGGTCGTAGTCGATCTCGAGCACCTTATCCTGGAAGAGCCCGTTGCCAATCAAGCCGTCTTCGCGGTGGGTCATGTTGTCGGCAACCGCGACGTGCAGCCCGGTCCAGCTCAACCCATGGATCTCGAGGTGATTTGCGCTGCTCGATGGCACCTCGTTCACGCCGTCGCTGTTGCGCAGCGTGATGGTGCCGTCGAAGGTCATGCGCGCCTTGGGCACCGACGCCTTTTTGACGATGGCGCCTCCGGCACCAAGGTCGAACTGAAAGTCCAGGAGTTCCCCGCCATTGAGGCGTCCCTTGACGTAGATCTTGTCGTTGTCGCCAAGGATGAAGGGGATGACATCCACACCGCCTGCCGGCTCGCCGGAGGTGCGCCGGTAGGACAGCAGATTCCTGAATTCTGTCCTTACTTCGGTACGAGCGTCGCGACCGTCATCGAGACGGACCACGAACTCGTGCCGCGACCCGTAACTGACGGTAAAAGATATGGATTCGAGATCGGTCGTGAACGTGACGGTGTGCGGTGTGAGAGGAATCTCGACGTAGTAGACGTCCGGAGAGCGCTCGGGCATGACGTGCCAGGCGTTCTTCATGACGTGGACGCCGTCGGTGATGGTCACGCTCCGGGAGTGTGCCCTGATGACCGGAATGTCCTCGGCGACGGCGGAGGTCGTCGTGCAGAGGAGCACCAGGGCCAGTGACCCGATTCGAGCCAGCATGGCGAATAGACACAGCCAGGGGCTGAAAGTTTCAAGGCGATCACCGCGAACTATGCCCGTGCGGTCCGCCGCATTCGGGTCGATGTGGAATCCGGCGCCAGCCCAGGTCGGGAACCGTGGCTTCGGCGTGTTCCGACAACAGCGTCGTAACGCCGCCGCTAGAGAACCACCACGCAGAGGGGCCACTACACCAGCGCCGCACAGACGAACGGCGGTGTCAGGCAGTGAATCGTGAAGGCCCCGACGTCGCGAACAGTCGGGAGGCCTGGCACGACGGTCCCGGTGACCGACCGCGCAATTGTTGCGTGGCGCGCCCGCGGCGCAGTTCGCACTAATTGCAACGCGTCCGCGCACTGACCCCAAGTCTCGTCGTGATTCCTCGGATCGTCGGACGGCCCGTGGATTGCGATCCGTGCTCGCATGGCGAGGCGTCGCCGCATTCAGTTTCCGGGCGCGGTGTACCACGTGATGGCGCGGGGCAACCGCAAGTCGTCGATCGTCGACGATGACGACGACCGCCGTACATTAACGAGCACGTTCAGCGAGGCCGCGCGCGACTACCAGGTACGTGTGTATGCCTGCTGCCTGATGAGCACGCACTACCATACGCTGCTCGATACGCCGCGCGGCAACCTGTCCGAGTTCATCCGCGCGGTGAACACCGACTACTCGAAAGCGTTCAATCGCCGGCATGAACGTGTGGGACACACGTTCGAGCAGCGGTTTACATCGCTCGTGGTCCAACGCGAGAAATACCTTCGGCGGGTCGCGCGCTACATTGCCCTGAATCCGGCCAAGGCGGGGCTGTGCCGTAACGCGTCGGATTGGCCGTGGAGCACGCATCGCGCGACGGCCGGCCTGGAAGACGCGCCGTCGTGGCTTCATCTGGATTGGCTGCGCTGGGCCTTTCGCGCCGACCTGCTGCCCGACGCGCAGCGCCGCTATCACGCGTACGTGCGGGATCCGGCCGGGCTGACGTGGTCGTTTGACATGGCGGCGGCTCTCGGCACCCTCCGCTTCAAGAAGGCCGTCGCCGAGTCCCTGGAGCGCGGCGGGGAGAATCGGCCGATCCCCGTCGACTGCCGACGCAGCGCACAGCCGTCGTTGGAGCGCCTGTTCTCCGCGGAGGAGGCCGACAATCGCAGCCGTGACGCACTGATTCTCGTCGCGCATCTGACGCACGGCTATCGGCTGGCCGAGATCGCGAGGTTTCTGGCGGTGGCGCCGTCTACCGTTAGCAAGGCACTGAGCCGGGTCCGAGGTCGTTCACGATTCACTGCCTGACACCTTCGCCAACCCCTACCAGATGACGCGAACGGCGCCGGAGGCGCGGATGGCCGCGTCGCGCGTCACGAGCGGCAGCGCCAGCGTTCGGGCGGCCGCAACGATGAGCGCATCGAACGGGTCGCGCGTGAATCGCAGGTCGTCGGCGAGATACACCTGTTCGGGCGTCAGGTCGAACGGGTGATACGCCGGGTTGCTGAAGAGATCGCCGAAGAAGTCCCGAATCGGACGGCGCAGGTTGATCCGGCTGGCACGGGCCAGGAGGCCCACTTCCCAGATGACGGCCATCGGCACGTACAGCAGCGCCTGCTGGCGCTCGCAGGCCTCGAAGTGCGCCGCCGCTCGACGTCCCAACGCCCGGCTGGCTGAGGCATGAAAGAGCAGGGCGTGCGTATCGGCCACGGCGGCCGGGAGATCAGCCACGACGGCGTGAGCGCCTGGCGCGCGGCACCGGCTCGTACGACGCGCGCGTTTCGGAAACGCGAAGCGGCCGCGTTAGAGATGCGGCGAAGAGATCCCGCACGACACTGTCCGCGCGCTCGAGACGCGGGTCGTCCACCGCGAGATCGATGGTTCCGACGACGCTCCGAACGGCCCCCGGCACGCCGACGCCACTCGCGCGCGCGGCCGTGATCAGGTCGTCGACCGCCGCACTGAGATTGCCGTGCCCATGTCCACGACCCTTCAGCCAGAGCAGGTTGCCCTCGTCGAGCGTGAGCGATACGGCACGTTTCGACATAAAGACACTTTATCATACTTAAATACTATTCGGTACGTGCGCATGCGGGTCGGCGTGGAATCCGGCGCCAGCCATTCGAGACCGTGGCTTCGGCGTGCCGGCAACAGCATCGTAACGCCGCCGCTAGAGAACCGCCACGCGCCGTGGCGCCACTACACCAGCGAAAACTGTGACAGCAGCCAGACGAGGATGAGTAACGGAACGAGCGTGATCGCGACGACTGCGCCGATGCACCCGAGCACGACCCAGTAGTCGGCCCTGGTCGGCGGCACGCCCGGCCGCGCGTGGCGCTCGAGCAGCGCCATGTTGCGCAGGTCGGCCTTCCAGAAGACGTCGCCGACGTCCCCCGCAATCGGCACGAGGCCGAGCACCATGTCGATGCCCGCGTTCAGCACCATGCGCGCGAGCACAACCGCGGGCACGCGCATCTTGAGCGCGGTCCCGAGCAGGATCACCGTGAAGACCGGCGCCACCATATCGCCCAGGCCGGGCACGATCCCGAGGATCGCGTCCAGCCCGAAGCGCACGTTCGTGCCCGGCACCTTGAATTGGCTGTCGAGCAGCACCGCCCAGCGGCGCAGCTCGTCGAGGCGCGATTGTCGCGGGGGACGCACGGAAGAATCGTAGTCCGAAACGCCAGGGCCCGGCTCCCCACGCGGAAGCCGGGCCGTTCGGCGCGTTATCTCGTCGTCGCCTTCTCGAGCGACCGCACACGGTCATGCGCCTCGAGCACCTTCATGGACTGCTCGCGCAGGAGCGCCACGGTCCGGATCGGCAGGATTTCGTTCAGCGCATCCTTGTACATCCGCTTCGCAGAATCCTCGCCGCGTTCGGCTTCCGAGACAATGCTGCCGTCGTCTTTGCCGGTCACGACGGACTTGATGTTGATCCACCCGCGATGCGCCGCGCCGGCGACGCTGCCGGCCTTCTCGGGATCGCCGCCGAGCCTGCGAACCTCTTCCTCGAGCTCACGAGCCATCTCGCCGCGCTGCCGCGAGTACTGCTGAAATTGCGATTTGATCTCTGGGTCCTTCAGCCCATCGGCAGCGGTCTTGAACCCGTACTCACCGTCTTTACACGTTTCAATCAGCTCGTTGAGCAGTGAAATGACCTGATCGTTGTCCATAGTTCCTCTACTCCTTTCGATCGTTGAACAAGAGCAAGAAACAGGCCGCCAATTCGAGTTGACGTTGAGGTCGCGTCGATGTCCAAGCCAGCCGCGCGACGCTGACCGATGAGGTCATGTAGGGCAACAACAGCGCTGTCGCGAGGTCAGCCATTGCCATCACAACCGTTTACGTGGTACCTATCGTGACTTGTGTCCAAGAGCAGCCTTCGTGTCTGGCCCGGCGCGCCGCATCCGCTAGGAGCGACGTGGGACGGTGTCGGCGTCAACTTCGCGATCTTTTCCGAGCACGCCACGCGCGTCGAGCTCTGCCTGTTCGACTCGGTCGACGCGGAGATGGAATCGCTGACGATCTCCTTGCCGGAACACACCGACATGGTGTGGCACGGCTACCTGCCCGATGTCCATCCAGGTCAGCTCTACGGCTTTCGCGTCCACGGACCCTATGCGCCGCACCACGGGCACCGTTTCAACGCGCACAAGCTGGTGATGGACCCGTACGCGAAGGTCATCGGACGGGCGACGCGGTGGCACGACTCGCTCTTCGGGTTCCGCATGGGCTTTCCCGACGATCCCGTTCCCGACGACCGCGACAGCGCTCCCTACGCCCCGCTCGCGGCGGTCGTGGACGATGCGTTCACGTGGGGGAATGACAGCGCGCCCAGGACGCCGTGGCACGAAACGATCATCTACGAGCTGCACGTCAGGGGCTACACACAGCTCCACCCGCACGTGCCGGAAGCCCTGCGCGGGACGTATCTGGGGCTCGCCTCCGAGGCGGCGATCCGTCATCTGACGTCGCTCGGCGTCACGGCCGTCGAGCTGATGCCGGTCCACCACCACAACGACGAGTGGCATCTCGTCCAGCGCGGCCTGAACAACTACTGGGGCTACAACACGCTGTCCTACTTCGCCCCCGACGCGCTCTTCGCGCTGTCGCCTCTGCCGCTCGAAGCGGTGCGCGAGTTCAAGGTCATGGTCCGCGCGCTCCACGCCGCCAACCTCGAAGTCATCCTCGACGTCGTCTACAACCACACGGCCGAGGGAAACCACCTCGGGCCGACGCTCTCGCTGCGCGGCATCGACAACAGCTCCTACTACCGGCTGCTGCCGAACAACCCGCGCTACTACCAGGACTTCACCGGCACCGGCAACACGCTCAACATGCGCAGCCCGCGCGTCCTGCAGCTCATCATGGACAGCCTGCGCTACTGGGTCCTCGAGATGCACGTCGACGGGTTCCGCTTCGATCTCGCGAGCGCGCTGGCGCGCGAGCTGCACGCGGTCGACAAGCTGGGCGCGTTCTTCGACATCATTCACCAGGACCCGGTGCTGTCGCAGGTGAAGCTCATCGCCGAGCCGTGGGATCTGGGTGAAGGCGGCTACCAGGTCGGTAACTTCCCCACGAAGTGGACGGAGTGGAACGGCAAGTACAGAGACGCTGTCCGCAGCTTCTGGCGGGGCGAAGACGGGGGCGTGTCGGAGCTGGCGACCCGACTGTCCGGCAGCAGCGACTTGTACGAGCAGAGCGGACGCCGGCCGTACGCGAGCATCAACTTCGTGACCGCGCACGACGGCTTCACGATGGCCGACCTGGTCAGCTACAACGTCAAGCACAACGACGCCAACGGCGAGCACAACCAGGACGGCGAGAACCACAACCTGAGCTGGAACTGCGGCGTCGAGGGCCCGACCGACGACCGCCGCATCGTCGACCTGCGCGATCGGCAGCGCCGGAATCTCATGGCCACCCTGATGCTCTCGATCGGGGTGCCGATGATGAGCGGCGGCGACGAAATGGGGCGCACGCAGCGCGGCAACAACAACGCCTACTGCCAGGACAACGAGATCAGCTGGACCCATTGGGACCTGACCCCGTCCGAGCGCGACTTCCTGAGCTTCGTGAAACGCCTCATCCGGATCCGGAAGGACCACGCGGTGCTCCGCCGGAGGAAGTTCTTTCAGGGCCGCCACATTCGCGGCAAAGACGTCCTCGACATCACGTGGCTCGACGCCTCGGGGATCGAGATGGCCGACAACACCTGGAGCTCGCCGGGGGTGCGCTTCCTGGGCGTCCGCCTGAACGGCGACGCCATCAACGAGAGTGACGAGCGCGGCGAGCGCATCGTGGGCGCCACGCTCGTGATGCTGCTCAACGCCGGCGGCGAGACCATCCCGTTTCTGCTGCCGGCAACGGCCGCCGCCGAACGCTGGGAGACGCTCCTCGATACAGCCGACCCGTGGGAACCGCCCCGCGCGTTGCGCGGACGCGAGTGCTATCAGCTCCAGTCGCGCTCGATGGCCGTGCTGCGGCTCGAGGGAATCAAGCGCGATCCGGAGTGGGGACCGATGGGGGTCTACTGAAATTCTGAATGTCGAATGCTGAATGCTGAAGTGAAGGAGGAAGGAGGAAGGAGGAAGGAGACGAAGAAGGAAGGAAGAAGGAAGAAGAAGGGGCAGTTACACCAGCTGTTTTCGGAAGCATCGGATCTGGACGGTTTCTTCGAAGCCCAGCGCCTTGTGCGCGGCGGCGCTTGTTGCGTTGTCCAGTAGCGCGTCCGAGCCGAACTCCGTGCAGCCCTGCGCGCGCGCCCACGCTTCCGCGGCTTCGACGAGCGCTTTTCCGACACCGCGCCGGCGCCATTCCGGAGCGACATACCAGCCTTCCAGGTAGGCAACGCGATCCGTGACGCAATCCTCGGCGTAGTTGCGGATCGACAACTCGGCAAAGCCCACGACGTGGTTCGCCTCGTCGGCGGCGAGCAGCACTTCGAGCGGCATGTTGAGCGCGCCGGCGAAGAATTGTTCGATTTCGCCGGCGTGCGTTCCAGCTCTGTCCTCCGGCCACAAGGCTTCCCGCATCCTCAGCCAGTCAGACGCGTCGTCGGGCTTCGCGGAACGCACTTGAATCATGAAATCCCACCGGCGGACTGTGTCAGATCGTGGCTCACTTCCGCTCGAGCGCTGCCTTGATGACGGCCTCGCGTTCAGCCGGAGTCGACGCCGCCGCCGTAGCCTCGTCTGAGAGCCCCGCGATGCGGCCGAGAATTGTGACTGCGGGCCCGGCGTGCCCGGGACTCTTCCAGCGGGCCATGTCGACGAGCGGTACGAGTGCCTCCCGGCGGAGCTGCTCCAGCAGTCGCGGCTCGCGGCGCTCCGAGAGCCCGGCGAGCGCCCAGCTCGCCTTGTTCCTGTCCGTCCACACCGGTGAGTGGAGGAGGGCGATGAATCCATCGTAGGGAATGGGAGTCTTCGGCCGCGCCGCCGGAGCCGCGTTGACAAAGACGGCCAGCGCCCGCATGGCATTGTTGCGGACGTCTGCGTCCGAATCGCTCATCGCGTGTGCGAGATCGCCGATGACCCGATCCTTGTTCGCCACGTACCCCAGCACCTGCGCCGCCAGCGCCCGCTGGCCGGGATCGGAGGACTCGCGCAGGACGCGGCGCAGCTGAGGAAGGTCCCTGGCGGCGTAGCCGACGAACCGCTCCTGGATAGCCCGCGTGGCCGGATCATGGAAGAGCGCGTGTCCCTGAGAATCGTCTTCGGCAGCATCACCGCGTTGCACCGCCGCCATCATCGCCGTTTCGAAGCTGTTCCCCAGCTCTACGAGATCTGCAGCCAGCCGCACGGTTCCCGTGGGCGCCGGGCGAAAGGTCGTCGTGGCGCGCCCCTTTTCCTCTATCCCCACATAGACGATGGCACGCCCCTCTTCGCAACAGGTGAGGTTCAGGTGGGCACCGACGACGCCAGGTACCGTCGAGAGGCGACGCTCTGAAGCTGTCAGAAACGCCAACGCCGGCCGCCCGTCTGAATCGACCGAAACCGTGTCGCCCTCCTTGACCGTCAGCGCCTGACGGACCTCGCGCTCGGACACTCGGCCCAGACCATAGAAGTCGATGATCCCGATCGTGAGCTGCTGGCCGGAGGACTGCCTGGCGTCCGCCAGCGTCGTTGGCGTGCGTACGATTCCATAAGCTATGAAGGACATAGCCAGCAGCCGCGCGGCCAGGTTCCGCAACTGTTCGATCGTCATTCAGGCAGGCTCATCAAGCGTCACCGGTGCCAGAAATTCCGGCCTCAGCATCGACGTCCATCGCCGAGACTGTCCTACAGGCAGAGCAGAAGAGCGATCGAACGAGAATGCTTGATCCAAGCCCGAATCGAATTTCCCAAGCTGCTGCCGACCGAGGGCAGCGTCACCCAGCGGCCGTTCACCATGAGGATCGCCGTCGGCGCACCCCTCGCCTCTCCCACTTTCGTGATCTCCGCCAACGGGTAGCGTCGGCGCCCACGAAGATCGGTGACGAGCAATGCATCATCCGTGAGCCGGACGCGAATCACCAGACTCTCGACGATGCCGCCGACGCCGGCAACGGTCATGCACGCTAGCCCGATCGACACCCAGTTCCATCCCCGAAGGCGGTAGGTCATCACGGCACCAGTCGCGAAGAGCAGCGCCACGAACACGGACAGGATGACCATCGCGCGGCCTGCGCGGAAGTCTCGACGACCTCCATAGGCGCCCATCGTCAGCCCTCGCCTCGGCCCGCACGTCCAACTTCACCCTTCACACGTTCGCCCACACTTCCCACTTCCCACTCCCACTTCTACTTCCCACTTCAGACTTCACACTTCCCCACTTCAGACTTCAAACGTCAGACTTCAAACTTTCACCGGGGCTTCTTCTCCCCCGTCTTCTGCTCCTCGCGATTGAGCTCGACGATGTCGACGCTCTCGGACGAGGTGCCGAGAAGGTAGCGCGAGAAATAGTCGCCGCGCAGCCAGTTCACGTAGCCCGACGCGTCGCCGAACGCGTGGCGCGCGCCGGGGACGATGAACATGTCGAAGCGCTTGTTGGCCTTGATGAGCGCGTCGGCGAGGCGGTAGGTGTTGGCGGGGTGGACGTTGTTGTCGATCTCGCCGTGCACCAGCATCAGGTGGCCCTTCAGGTTCTTCGCGAGCTCCGAGTTCTTCTCGATGTCGAACTCGAAGGTCACCTTGCCGTCCTTCTCGACCTCCTTGATGCCGTGGTTCTTCTCGCTCCAGGTGTTGTTGTAGATGTTGTTCTCGTGGTTGCCCGACTCCGAGAACGCCACCTTGAAGAAGTCGGGATAAACGAGCATCGCCGCGGCCGACATGAAGCCGCCGCCCGAATGGCCCCAGATGCCGACGCGATTGATGTCGATGTAGGCATGTCGCCGCGCGAGCTGCTCGATTGCCGCCTTCTTGTCGGCAAGGCCGTAGTCGCGCAGGTTGCCGTAGCCGTAGTTGTGATACCACTTCGAGCGCGTCGGGTGGCCGCCGCGGTTGCCCACTTCAATCACGACGAAGCCGAACTGCGCGAGCGAGATGTTGTTGCTGCGCGGGTTGAACGTCTTCGTCACGCTCTCGGTCTGCGGCCCGGGATAAACGTAGGCGATGATCGGATACTTCCGTTTCTCGTCGAAGTCGAACGGCTTGTACATCACCCCGTACAGATCCGTCACCCCATCGTCGGCCTTCACGGTGAAGGGCTCCGGGAACTTGAAGCCCATTTCCTTGAGCGCGCTCAGATCCGGCGTCTCCAGCTTCGTCACGACGTTGCCGAGCGTGTCGTAGAGGATGGATTCGGGCGCCGCATCGACGCGCGAGGAGTTGGTCACGAAGTAGCGGTTCGACTCCGAGACGATCGCCGACTGCGACGCGTCGCCGGGGGCGAGGAGCTTCATGCCCGTGCCGTCGAGACCAACCCGATAGAGGTGGGTGTAGTAGGGGTCTTCGCCCTTCTCGCGGCCGGCGGCGGTGAGGTAGGCCACGCGCGCCTTCTCGTCGATGCTCTCGAGGGAAGTGGTGACGAACTCGCCTTCGGTGATCCGGTTCTTGAGCGCGCCGGTGGCGGCGTCATAGAGGTAGAAGTGGCCCCAGCCGTCACGCTCCGACCAGAAAATCAGCTCCGATCCGTTGCCGGCGAGGCGGAGTGGCTTGGACTCGATGTAGGTGTTCAGCCGTTCCTCGATGACGGGCCTGACCTCGCCCGTTGCCGTATCGGCGACGCAGACGTCGAGGCGATGCATGTCGCGGCTGAGGCGCGTGAAGTAGATTCTGTCCGACCCGTCGTGCAGCCACTCCTGCGGCCGCGGCGGCGTCTGCGGCCCGCCGGCGCCACCGCCGCCTCCACGCCCGGCGCCCACGACGGGGCGCTGGGGCTTGGTGGCCACGTTGACGGTCTGATCCTGGAAGCGCTCCGCCTTGACCTTGACGCGGTTTCTCGACTTCACGTCGAAGACGAAGATCTCCGACTGCGGCGTGTTCTCCTCGCCGGGCATGGCGTAGCGATACGTCTCGAGCGTGGGGCGCGGATTCGCCAGCGGGTTGATGACCCACAGGTCCTTGACCTTGCGGACGTCGCGGCGAACGAGCGAGAACTTGCCCGAATCGCGCGACCACGTCACCTGCAACGCCGCCACGCGGGCGTTCTTTGCGTCGCCCTCTTCGCGCTGTTCCTGCTGCTGCTCGTCTTCCTGCTTTGTTGTTGCTGCTGCTGCTGCTGCTGCTGCTGATCGTCCTGGTTTCCACGGCCGCCGCTGCGGCTGGAGTAGCCGTAGAAGTCCTCGCCGTCGGTCGTGAGCTGGATTTCGACGATCGTCGTGTCGTTGGGGTTCTTGAGCGCCTTGGCGTAATTCTCCGCGTCCATCATGTAGAGGTTGTGATTGCGCGCGAAGAGGATGGTCTTGTTGTCCGGCGAGAACGACGCCCAGCGGAGCGGGCGCGGCTCGGGTTTGTGATCTTCGAGGAGCGTCACCCGCGCGGTGGCGAGGTCGTACTCGAAGTACAGCGTCTTGTTGCGCGGTGGCGCCGGCGCGTCGCCCCGGCCGGCGCCGCGCGCGCCACGGCCACCTTGCCGCCCGGTCTGCTCCTGCACCGTCTGCTGCTGCTGGGCATCCTGGCTTTCGTCGTTCGTGCCGGGGCCTGCACCGTCATCGCCGCCCTTGGTCGCCCCCTGCTGGATCTGCTCGGTCGTCGTCTCGCGCGGTTTGGTCGAGGGGATGACCGCGGTGGCCGGCACCTGGAAGTTGAACTCGAAGGCGGTGTCCTTCTTGACGAAGCGGACGGTGCTGAACGGAAGATTCTGCGCATCATAGGGAATGCGCGTAATCGTCGTCAGCGCGGCCGCCATCTTCGCGTGGTCGAAGAGCGGCGTCCTGGCCTTCTTCACCGGATCGACAAAGTAGAAGCGTCGTCCTTCGCGGGTCTGGTACCAGTACCAGAAGCGGTCGCCCGTGTCGAGCCACCGCGGGGTCACGCTGGTGTCGAAGACCAGCTTGTTGACCTTCTGCGTGGTCCACAGCGCCGCGAGGTCGTAGTTGGGGGCGGCCGCGGCGTTCGTTGCGGCTTGGCCCGCCGCCATCTGACCGTTCTGGGCACGAAGCGCGGGCACCGAGATGAAGACGATCGCGAACGTGCAGACGACACCGAGCATCCGCACGGCGCGCGTAACGGCTGGCAACATGGAGCTCCTCCTCGTCGTTCAGGCTTTCAGATGGCTGGCATTGTACCCTCAGAGCTCAGCCTCAAGGCGACTTCGGTGCCCGGGGAGAGGCCCGGGAGAAGCCAAGGGAGGAGACGGAGAAAACGGGTTCAACACGAAGGAACGGAGTAAGCGGAGACGCACGGAGGTTGTCACGCTGCAGAGTGAGTCCAATTCGGCACGGCACCGTTAGTTGCGGCGCCACTGAGACTGATAGGGGTAGGGAGAAGCGATTGAGTTCGCTCCCCCCTCCCTCCGAACCGGACGGGCGGGTTTCCCGCATCCGGCTCTCCAGTCGAGGAGTCACCTGGCCAAGGACTGACGAGCGGTGGTATGGGCCTGCACCAAGGAGAACAGCCCCTGCTCCGCAAAGAAGCGACGAGACCACCGTTGATGAGCGGTTCGACCGCCGCGCCCGCGTTTGCCCAGTCGCCGACGCAGGATGCAGCGCAAGCGCATACGCACCCATCCGTCGAGAGGGAAAAAGGCGTGCGCACGGCTGTGTTGGAAGTATCCAAACCAGCCGCGGAGCGTTCGATTGACGTCGACGATAATGGCCGCGAGGCTGTGCCCGTTGGTGCGTGCGGTCTTCTCACGCACCGCGTCTTTGAGCTTCGTCAGGCTCTTCTTGCGAGGCAGCCGATAGCGCTGCTCGAAGTGAAAGCCAAGGAAGTCAAAGCCACCGGGCTGCTGCAGATCCACGAGATGTGTTTTCGCGGGGTGTAGCCGCAGGCCCGCTGCCGCCGTCCAGCGTTGCACGACCGCCAGCGCCTGCTGCGCGTCGTCTGCTGTCCGGCACAGGACGACGAGTCGAGTAGCGGAGGGGAATTGCACCCCTCCGCCCTCACAGAACCGGACGTGAAGCTCTCGCCTCATCCGGCTCCTACGATCGAACCGGCGGCATCATGCCGAGCTGCCACAGGACAAAGAGCTTCGGGTCCCGTCGCGCGATGCTTCCCAGCCAGTGCATCGACGCCCGTTCTCGGCGGTGAAACCTTCGGTACTTCCGTCGCGCCCACGCTGCGAGGGCCTCGTTGAGATGACGCAGGACTTGCACACACTTCGACCGGTAGAACCGCCCGTAGTAGTTCATCCAGCCACGCACCACTGGGTTGACGACGCCGGCCAGGTCCTCCAGGCTCTGGTTGTTCCTGGTGGAGGCTATCCGCCATTCGCGAATGGTTTTCCGGACCTGCTTGGCAGCCTTGAGGCTCATCGCCGGAAGAAAGCTCACGAAGTATTTCCCCCAGCGATTCTTGGCTCGTCGCGGTTGGAAGGTGTACCCGAGGAAGTCGAACGCGATGTGTTCTGCCTCCCCAAGTCGGTCGTCATCCTTGCAATACACGATTCGGGTCTTCGTCGCGTGAAGCTCCAATCCGCACTGCGCGAATCGACCACGGATGGCGTCCAGCACCGCACGCGCCTGCCGTTCACTCCTGCAATGGACGATGGCATCGTCTGCATACCGCTCGAATGGACATCTGGAAGCTCCGCCGCGGCCAGTGGTCGAACGGGTAACGAGAAACAGATTGCCGAGCAGCGGACTGATGACCCCGCCTTGCGGGGTCCCTCGCGTCCATTGCGCCAGGTGCCTTCTGGCTGCTGCACCGCGGCGACGAAGCACCGGGCGATGTACAGCCGGACCCACGGACTGTCGGTATGGTGCGCCACGGCGCGCTCGAGCAGCGCATGCGGGATGGTATGGCTGGTAGGGACAAGCCTCGGAGCGGTAGCCTTGGCGGAGCCTCGCTGGAGCTGACCCTTTCGAGCCAGTGCCCTCACCGAGCCGGCATAGCGCCTTGCGCTCGTCCCCCCACGCAGAACCCGGCGTGCAGATTTCCCGCACCGGGCTCCCCAGGTCGCACTTACAACCATGGCGCCTCAGACGGTCGCATGACGCGTCTCCGCGTACGGCAGCTCGAACCACGCGCGGCTCGTGAGGTAGCACCAGTACAGCCGATGGCGTTGGCTGCGTCTGCGCAGTACCTCGAATCCACTGCAACTGAACCTCGCGCCGAACGTCGTCGAGTTTCGGCTTGCAGTGATGCACTCCGAAGTACTGGTAGAAGCCACGCAGCATCGTCGTCAACTGACGCTGCTGGTCCCGTCGCTTCCAGTGTCGATGCCTCGAGAGCCACTCCTTGGTGCGCGCCAGAAACTTACGACGGCTCTTCCGGCTCGGGAGACGAATCACCGCGAATGTGCCGCGGCGATCCGTTCCGCATACGTGCGTGAAGCCCAAGAAATCGAACGTCTCGGGTCGCTCGTCGTATGCCGCCTTTGTCTCAGCGGCGAAGCGTCCGAAGAGCAGCAGCCGTGTCTTCTCGTCGGCCAGGTCCAGGTTGAATCGCGCAAACCGCTTCCGCAGATATCGGTCGAAATTTTCCGCGTCCCGCTTGTATTGGAAACTCGCCACAAAATCATCGGCAAACCGAATCAGGTACGCCTCACCCCGAAACCACCGCCGCACTTTCTTCTCGAACCACAAGTCGAGCACGAAGTGCAGATACACGTTGGCCAGGAGTGGGCTGAGCGGGCCGCCTTGCGGCGTCCCCGCCTCCGTTCGGATGACGACGCCGTCTTGCATGACGCCAGCCCTGAGCCATTTGCCAATCAGGCGCAGGAGGACTCTGTCCGCAATGCGGTGCGCCACCATCCGCATCAGCCACTGATGGTTGATGTGGTTGAAGTAGCCGCGGATATCGGCCTCGTAGAGATGCCGCACTTTCTTGGTGACCAGCGTGGCCCTCAGCGTACGCAAGGCGTGATGCGCGCTGCGTCTCGGCCGAAATCCATACGAGCAGTCCAGAAAGTCCGATTCGAACACTGCGTCGACGATGCGCGCGACCGCACGCTGAACCAATCGGTCTTCGACCGTCGGAATGCCCAACGGCCGCGTGCCGACTTTACCAGGACCTTTCGGAATCTCCACCCGACGTACCGGTGGCGCCCGATAGGTGCCGGCTTTCAGCCGTGCGCAAATGTCCTGGACTCGTGTCTCCAGCTCGCGCTCGAACTCCTTCGTCGTCTCCCCGTCCACTCCGCTTGCGCCCCGTCGGTTCATCTGCCGCCAGGTCTCGATGAGAAACGTTGGCGTGAGCAGATGCGCCAGCGAGGTGAAGCGCAGCGTGCGGTCTGCCTTCGCCCTGGTCGCAATCTGTTCCAGTTGTGTGGACATCCGATTCCTACTTCTGAGCGTAGGGGATGTGTCCCTGGCCCAGCTCCTCGACCTGCTCCGCCGCTTCCCCTTGTGCGCGGCTTTCCCGCGCGCCGAGTACCTACCAGCGGATCCGACTTCCACGACAGCATCGGCCTTCTTGTGGATGGTCCATTCAGTCGGCCTACTCGATCGATCGCCCGTCAAGACCGTCGTGGATCTCCCAGGTTCCGTGACGCTTCCCTGTCCGCCCGTGCCGTGCTCTCAGACCCCGCCGGAGTCTCCGGCCCCCTCGCCTCTTGCGGGAGCCTACTGGTGCCTTCCAAGTTTTCGACCTTGTCGGCCTCCGGATTGCCATGTCACGAGGCTCAATCGCTTCACTTGCGTTACGGCCCGGACGTCGCTCTGCCTACGCTTAGCCCATGTCGTTGCCTCCATGAGCCCAAGGCTCGATTCCAGGTGGGACGGCTCATTTCCCTTGCCTGGGCGGGAATTGCACCCGCTGGAAGCGCCCGGCTTACCCTGGCGCACCGAAATACGCCTGCAGGTCCGCATCGACCACGTACTGATAGCCCGCACGCAGCAGCGCCTCCACGCGTCGCAGCGCATCCTTGGCGCCGCGACGCGGGCGAAAACCGTAGCTGTGCGGGGCAAACGTCACGTCGAAGATCGGTTCCACGACCAGACGCAGGGCGGTTTGCACGACGCGGTCTCGGACGGTCGGAATCCCGAGCGGGCGCCGCTCGCGCGGGCCTTTCGGAATCCAGTGCCGCCGGATCGCTTGGGGACGGTACGTACCGTCCCGCAGCGCCGCCGACAGCGTCGCGAGATTCGCGTCGAGTCGCGCTTCATACATCGTGACCGTCACATGGTCCACACCTGCCGCGCCACGATTGGCCTTCACCCGTGCGAAGGCGGCGCGCAGCGTCGGCACGGCATAGACCTTGTCCATCAACGTGTACCATCGGCCTCCTCTGACGCCCTGTTCGAGCGCCGTCAGCATCCGCTCCGTCCACACCTCAGGTGCCGTCCATGCCCACCGGGCGCGGACCGCGCCGACCGGGGTAGCCCCTTCGGGCACTGGTGTCGGCTGCGATGTCTGTGATGCGTTCCTCACGGATTCCTCTTCCTGCGCCCCTTCGCTCCACGCCCGTTACGGCGCTTCGTCGCTACTATGAGCGCTCTGACTCCTGCGCGGGCGGCTCTTCGGCTCGGGTGAGCATGAACACCGTCCTGATTCCCGCGCAGGGCTCCCTGCGTCCTGGGCCCTGCCGTCATGACCATTCCGTCTCCAACCACCCCACGTGCCCCACCGGCGCTTTCACACGCTACCCCTCAGCGCCCGCTGGTTCCCGGCTGCCGCCGGTCGAGATTTCGCCTTTACAAGGCAGGCTCATCGCTCACGTCAGGCCGAATCGAGTTCGTCATCCTACGGACTGGTCATTCCCCGTCGATTGCTCTCCACCTCGCCTCACGGCGACGCAGTTATCGTTGGGTACGGGCCGGAGAGCGTATGCCCGGAGAGGACTTCCACCTCTCTGACATGGCACCATTGCAGGCGCACCTTGCACCGCGCGAAGCGCGGTGGGGCCGGCCTTTGGCCGGCGTGCAAGCAGTCTGCAGCGCGACAGCCTCCGTGCGTCTTCGTTCGGCTTCGTGCCTTCGTGTTGAACCCGTTACCTCCGTCAGCCCTCCCTCGGGACGCCGATTCTCCAGACGAGGATCTACTTCAACGGGATCAGCTTGGGAGGGCGGACGCCATGGCGGACGGCGCCGGCCACGGGAATGTAGGACAACTCTTCGGCCGCCGACACCAATCGCAGCATGAGACCGCCGCGGCTCATGTCGCCGCGGCCGACGAAGTCGGCGGGAAAGAGGAGGCGCGCGCCGAAGATGTCCTGCAGTACGTCGACGTACTTGGGCGACGCGATGCTGCCGAGGAGCACGACGCCGCACTCGGGTCCGATATCCTCGGCAATGGCCCGGGCGCTCTCTTCGAGCGGCCTGCGGTACGCCGGGTTGGCAGTGTCGATGTCGACACGGGCGAAGGCCCGGAGGGCGCCGAGCGTCACCGGCGTGTCCACCGAGCGGAGGCCGGCGCTCGGCGTGATCACGAAGGATCCCGCCCCCGACATCGGCGAGGCCGGATCGGGCGGCCGCGCGAACGCGCGAGCATACGCCAGCTTGCCGCGGAAGTAGAGGCCGCTCAGAAAGGCGAACACCTCGCCGATGGGCGCGCCTTCGCCCGTGCGCAGTTGAACCGCGAGGTCGAACGTCGCGCGTTCCGACATGACCATCGTCGCCCGCCGCCCGCCGCAGTTGGCAGGGGACAGCAGGAAGATTTGGTTCAGGGGGTTCAAGGGGGTTCAGGGGTTCAAGGGGTTGAAGCAACTACTTAACAGGCCACCGGGCTGACTCGGTCCGCGCCGTCTTCAGGTACTTTTCGATCTTCGCGACGACGTCCGGGTGGGCGCCGGCGACGTCGTGCTGCTCGATGGGATCGTCCGGAGATCATACAGCTCGAGGGGGGCGTCCTTCTTGAGCCGGACCGCTTTCCAATGTCCCATCCGTACGGCCTGCTGGAACCCTCGCTCGTGGAACTCCCAGTACATGAACTCGTGCGTCGGCTGCTGCTGTCCCTTGAGCGCGCGCGCCATCGACATGCCGTCGATGCCGGCGGGCGTCTTGGCGCCGGCCAGCTCGGTCAGTGTCGGCAGCATGTCCCAGTGCGCCCATTCGTGGTAGCTGACGCGTCCGGCAGGAATCGTCCCGACCCAGCGCGCCACCATCGGCACGCGGATGCCGCCCTCGTAGAGGTCGCGCTTGATCCCGCGCAGGCCGCCAGAGCTCTTGAAGAAGGCCGGGTCGGCGCCTCCCTCCCGATGCGGACCGTTGTCGCTCACGAACATGATCAGGGTACGCTCGTCGATCTTCCGTTCGCCGAGGACGGCGGTCAGCCGCGCGATGTCGCGGTCCATGCGCGTGATCATCGCCACGAACGCCGCGCGCGGCGTGGGCTGCGACCTGTAGCCGAGCGAGGCGCCGTCAATCGTCGCACCGGTCTGGCGGGCGTCGCCAGCCGCATTGACGAACGGCGTCTCGGGAAAACGCCCTTTGAGGGGCGCCAGAGCATCCTCGGGCGCGCGCAGCTCCGCGTGGGGCACGGTGTAGTTGAGATACAGGAAGAACGGCTTCGGGTCGTTCCGCGCGATGAACGACTCGGCTTCGCGCGTGAACAGGTCGTTCACGTAGTCCTTGTTGGGATCGACGGGCACGCGCTCGGCGTTGCGGTACAGGTGATCGGTGAACTGTCGATGCGCATGCCGGTGGTCGAGGAACCCGAAGGAATAATCGAACCCCTTCTTGTCCGGCTGCCCCGTCGTCCCCGGAGTGCCCAGGCCCCATTTGCCGATGACGGCCGTGCGGTAGCCCGCATCTCGCAGGAGCATGGCGACGGTCGTGTCTTCCGGCCGCAGCGGGATCTCGCCGTTTCCTCGAATCCACGCGTGACCGGTGTGCAGGCCCGTCATGAGCGCCGCCCGCGACGGTGCGCACACGGTGCTGCCCGAGTAGTAGTTGGTGAAGCGGATCCCTTCCCGCGCGAGGCGATCGATGCCGGGAGTCGCGAACTGCCCCTGGCCGTACACGCTCAGATCGCCGTACCCGAGGTCGTCTGCCTGGATGAGGATGATGTTGGGCCTGGCCTGACCCTGCGAAAGGGCGGGGCGCTCGACGTCACCGAACGCGACCGCCAGGAGGAGGGCGATCGAACTGATCGTGACGAGTCGGGCTCGCACGGTTCATGCTGGGTATGGTAACGCAAGGACCCAGCACTGGAGCGGGCCGATGTGGCTTCTGGTGCTCAGCCGATGCCGGCCGGTCAACCGCGCTCGCGATAGAACGTGATCAGATCGCAGCTCTTCGCCGGCGCCGCGCCGAGCTGCCGCAGCATCGTCGTCACCTGCCCGCGGTGATAGCTCGCATGATTGACGACGTGCTGGAGCATCTGCCAGAAGGGCGAGGCGGCGGACACGCCGCTCAGGAGCGTGTACGGCATGACGCGCGCGACGCCGGCCTCGCCAAGCTCCTCGAGCAGCGCACGGACATTCCGCTCCTGCTCAGCCCACGTCCCTCGAATCGCCGCGACATCGGGAAACTGGTCGGCGGGAAGGAGCGCCGTCGGCGAAGTCCCGCGCCACCGCATGTACCATATCCATTCGGCGGCGTAGATGTGGGCGACCGTGTCGCGAACCGATCGAAAGCTGTTCCCGAGATCGCGCGTGAACTGCTCGGGCGTCAGGAGATCGATCGCATCGAACATGCGGTCGCGGGCCCAGTAGTGGAAGTCGATCAAGTCGCGCAGGTCCTGGAGAGTCAATGGTCAGTCCGCGGCTATTTTATCTCCTTGCGGTCTGCGGGTTCAGGAGGAACAGAGGGTTCAGGGGTTCGGGTCGAGGTTCGAGGTTCAGAGGGTTCGAGGTTCAAGATCCCTTTGAACTCTGAACCCTTTTGAACCTCCTGAACCTTGAACCTCCTGAACCCTCTGAACCCTCCTGAACCTCTTGAACCCGTCCCCCCCCAATCGGGTGATGCGCGGCGCCTGCGGCAGGCGTCAGAATCGGGGCATGGATACCAACACGTTGACCACACTCTCGAATCAGATGGCGGACGCCGTCGACGCGATCGCACCGTCGGTCGTTCAGGTACACGGGCGGCGTCGGCCCGTCAGCGGCGTCGCTTACGCCAGCGACATCGTCGTGACCAGTGCCCGTGCACTGGGACGCGAGGATGGCGTGACGATCACGGCCGCAGACGGAAAATCGACGACCGGCGAACTGGCGGGTTGGGATTCCGCGAGCGGCCTGGCCGTCCTCAAGGCGGAGGGCCTGGCGCTGACGCCCGCGGCGCTCGCGGAATCGCCGGCCCGCGTCGGCCACATCGCGCTGGCGACCGCGCGGTCCTGGAGCAATGCCCTGACCGCCAGCGCAGGGATAGTCGCCGTCATCGGCGGACCGCTCCGAACCGGACGCGGCCGCCAGATCGAACAGGTCATCCGCGTCACGGCCCCCCTTCATGAGGGGTTCGCCGGCGGGGCTGTGATCGATGCAACAGGACGCGTGATCGGCATCGGAACCGCAGCTCAGATCCGCGGTCTCGCGGTCGTCATCCCAGCGGCGATTGCGTGGAAGAGCGTCGCTCATGTGCTCGAGCACGGGCGGCCGCGGACGGGATTCCTCGGGGTGTCAGGACAGCCAGTGCGGCTGACGGAGCGACAGCGGGGCACCAGCGGGCGCGACCGCGGCCTGCTCGTGATTGACGCCACGCCCGGCGGCCCTGCCGAGTCGAGCGGCGTGCTCGTCGGCGACGTCATCCTCGACGTCGATCAGCTTCCAATCGGATCTACTGATGATCTGCTGGCCCTGCTCACGACGGACCGCGTTGGCCGGCAGGTGGCCGTCCGCGTGCTGCGCGGCGGGGCCATCACAGACCTAGCCGTGACCATAGGTGATAGGGGCAATTCTGAATTCTGAATGCTGAGTGCTGAATGCTGAAGTGAATGTCGAAGTGAAGGCCGAATAGCGCCCCACTTGCCCACTTGCCCACTTGCCAAATTCGACACTCCATTCGAACATTCGTACTTCAGCATTCACTTCAGCATTCAGCATTCAGCATTCAGAATTGTCAATGCGCGTCGTCATTGTCGGTCCACCAACGGCGCGCGCCCGCCTGATGGCCAGCTTGCCCGACGGTCTCGAGGTCGTCGGGCAAGCGCGCACGCTTGCCGACGCGCGCAATGTGCCGCTTGCGGCGGACGCCTGGCTCGTCGCCACGCCGCAGGAGGACGAGAGCGATCCAATCGTGAACGAGCCGCTGACCGCACGCGAGGTCGAAGTGCTGGAACTTCTCGCACAGGGCCTGCCCAACAAGTCCATCGCCGCGCGTCTCGGCATCAGCGATCAGACCGTCAAGTTCCACGTGGCGTCGATTTGCGGAAAACTGGGAGCCGCGAACCGCACGGATGCGGCGCGACGGGCGCTGCGACGGGGAGTCATTCCCCTGTAGGCGAACACAGAGGCCCAGCAGGGTCAGATCTTGTATTTCAACATTTCCTGAAACGTAACCCACCCGCGCGTTTGCGGCAGAATGTTGAAATACAAGAGTCTGACCCCTCAGGGCGCGCTGCTCGAGGCCCGGCCGACCGCGAAATCGAGTTGACACGCTAATACTACAACTGTAGTATTACACCTGTCGAAGATGCTGCGTCGGGCCCTCGGGCTGGCGCGAAGGAGACTCACCCGTGGTTCATCCGGCAACGGGCCGCGCAGAACGCTCACCGCGGCTCACGGCGCCGCAACTGGCTGTGCTGAGGGTCTTGTGGGACCGCTCCGAAGCCACGGTGGCCGAGATGCAACGAGCGCTTCATGCCGACCGGCCCCTGGCCGCCACGACCATCGCCACTCTCCTCTCGAGGCTCGAAAAGCGCGGGATCGTTGCCTACCGGACCGAGGGTCGGCAGTACGTATATCGCGCGCTCCTCAGTGAGAGGGACGCGCAACAGCACGCCCTCGTCGAAGTCACGAAAGGGCTGTTCGAGGGCGACGTCGCCACGATGGTGAGCCAGTTGCTGTCGTCTCACGAGCTTCGGGCCGGCGACCTGGCTCGAGTGAAGTCGCTCGTGGAGGCAAAGGAACAAGAACTGAAGAAGAGGAGGCGCTCGTGACCCCTGCCGATCTGGACGCCAGCAGCGCCGTGATTCTCTCCTGGCTGCTGACCTACGCCATCCACAGCACGATCCTCCTGGGCCTGGCGGCGGCGATCGCCAGCCGGTTCGCCGATGAGCACGCGTGGCTGGATCTCGTCTGGAAAACCGCTGTGCTCGGCCCCCTCGTGACGGCCAGCCTGCAGGTCGGCGCCAACGTCATACCGCTCGGCGGGCGATGGCCCATCGGAGTCGCGGCGCCGGTGGCCGGCACGCGGGCCATGCCGCCCGCGCCGCGTACCGAGACGGCAGTCGAAGCCCGAGCAGACGACCTGGGCTTCCCGGTGTCGCAGGCCTCCGACCGCGGAGGACAAAGCGTGCAGCCGGCGTTTCCGGCTGCCATCAGCAACGGCGCGGTGGCATCGAGTGGCGCGTGTGTGGCCTGCGGTCGCCGTGTTGTCATGGCTGACGATCGGCATTGTCGGCGTCGTCCGGTTCGGCGCGCGCTTTCTCCGCCTGCATCGGGCCCTCGGCTCGGGGCCGCTCGTGTCTGCTGCCCATCTACGCCAGACGGTCGACGCGCTGCGCGACGCCGCCAGCGAGCGATCTCCGATACGGCTCACCACGAGCACGACATGTGCGGTTCCTCTTGCGCTTGCAGGTCGACAGATCGTGCTGCCGGAGCGGTTCCTGGAGCAGCTCGACGCCGACCAGCAGCGGGCCGCGATCGCACACGAGATGGCGCATGTGATCCGGCGCGACCCCGCGTGGCGCATCCTGGTTGGAGTGGTCGAGCGGGTATTCTTCTTCCAGCCGCTGAACCGCGTCGCCCGCGCGAAGCTCTGCGAGTCAGCCGAGTTCCTGTGCGACCAGTGGGCTGTGAAGCACAGCTCGCCGCTTGCCCTGGCCCGCTGCCTCTCGATCGTGGCGTCGTGGACGTCGCCGGCAAGCGACGGGCTGGCGGCTGGGGCCAGCACGATGGCCCGCAGCGACTCTCCACTCGTTCGCCGCGTGACCCGGATCCTGAACGAGCCTGCGCGTGTCGCGCGGCGCCCGTCGGTCGTCTGGTTGGCGCTCCCACTGGCCGTCGTCGCGATGGCCGCCCCGCTCGTGACGGCCGCGCAAATGTCCGACGCGGCGGCGGATGCGGCCACCATCTCCGCGACGCTGGCGGAAGCGACGATGGCCCCCGCCGCTGGCGAGCAGAAGCAGAAGCCGTCATCCGAACGGGTCTGGACCGCGACCGAGCTCTCCCAGGCGCGCGCGCGCCTGCGCGTCCACCGGCCGCCCCGGCCTACCGACCCGCTGGCGGAGCGCTGGCGGTGGGCGCTGACCGAGGCCGGGCGCCAGGGGATCGGCGATTTCTGGATCGTCTACAGTTTTGACACGCCCACGCACGCGCAGGACCTCATGATGAGCGACACGCGCGAGGGCTCGTTCGTGAGTGCCAGCGGCCAGCTCAAAATGCCGGGGCCGCCGCTCGCCGATCTGCTCGACGACACCGCTCCAGCTGGAGGCGGCGGCAATGTCACGGTCCTGCTTCACTACGGCGGCGCCCGTGCCGATGCGATCGATCGCGGCGGCTATCGCAGCACGCGGCTGGGGTTCGACTTTGGACGGACTCCGGTGTTCTGGCTTGGCTTCGCACCCGAGTCCCAGAGCTTCGAGCGCGTCCGGGATCTCTTCGGGCAGGCACGGCACGAGAAAATCCAGGTACTGCTCATCGAGTTGGCGTCGCTCCATCCGACGACTGATGTCGTGCTGCCGTTCCTGACGCGCCTGGTCGATCCGTCGAACCCGGTGGCGATACGGCGCGAAGCCGCGGAGGGCTTCGACCACCATCACGATCCGCGCTCGGTCGAGATACTGCTCCGTGTGGCGCGCACCGACACGGTCTCGGAAGTACGGTCCGAGGCTGCCGAGACGATCGGTGAAGTGCAGACACCACAGTCGATTCCTGCCCTGACCGATCTGGCCACCAACTCGCCCGATCCGGCCGTCCGCCGCGAAGCCGCCGAGGCGTTCGCGGATCAGCCGCCCGAGCTCGCGCTGCCGGCGATCGAACAGCTGATTGCGACCACCACCCATGAAGAAGTGCTGGTCGAGTCTATCGAAGCCCTGGGCGAGATCGAGGACGCGCGCGTCATCGACGTGCTCGTTCGGACCGCGAACGGGCATCCGAGCCAGAGAGCACGCAGGAGGCGGTCGAGACGCTAGGCGATGATCGAGGCGCCCGGCGCCGTCGCCGCGTTGGCGCGCATCGTCTGGGAGCACAAGGATGTGACGATCCAGCGCGAAGCCGTCGAGACGCTTGGGGATCGGCAGCGAGTCAGCCGCGGTGACGGAGCTCGAACGCATCCTGCGGGAACACCCGCGTCGAGGACGTTCAGGCAGAGGCGATCGAGACGCTGGCCGACAAGTCGGACCAGCGGCTGAACCCGCTGCTCGCTGGAGCTTGCCCTCTCCGGCAAGAGCCCGCGTATTCGCCGCGAGGCCCTCGACGCGATCGCCCATGTCGCCTCCGACACCAGCGACGTGGCGACACTCGACAAGGTGCAACGACGATCGAGCGCGCCATCTTCAACGACCCCGACCGGAGGTGCAGAAGGAGGCGCTCGACGCGTTGGACGAACTGCCACGAGAGCGCGCACTCCGTGTTCTTCGCAGCGTGCTGGAGCGGCACCCAGATCCCAACGTCCGCGAGCGGAGCCGTCGATCAGCAATGCTGAATTCGGAAGCTGAGGTTGAAGCTGAATGCTGAATGAATTTAGAATTGCCAACTTCGAAGTTCAATTCTCGAAGCTTCGCTAGATTCCAAATTCACTTCAGCATTCAGCATTCAGAGCCATTCAGCATTGGGAATGGCCCAGCGCAGCAGCACCGCGCCGACGGTGAACCCGGCGCCGACCGACGTGAGCAGCACGAGGCTGCCCTTCTTGATGCGCTTGTCGGCGACGGCGTCGGCGAGCGCGAGCGGGATCGTGGCGGCGGTCGTGTTGCCGAAGCGTTCGAGGTTGATCACGACCTTGCATTCGGGCAGGCCGAGCCGGTCGGCCGCCGCCTGGATGATGCGGCGGTTGGCCTGGTGCGACACGAACAGATCGACATCCGTCGGGTCCACGCCGTACTTCTGCAGCACGCGCTGGCAGATCTCCTCGGTCTTGCGCACCGCGAACTTGAAGACCGCCTGCCCGTCCTGCTTCACGTAGTGCAGACGCTGGTCGACGGTCTCGTGCGAGGCCGGCATCCGGCTGCCTCCCGCGGGCATGCACAGCGCCGGTCCGCCGCTGCCGTCGATCTCGTGCGAGAAGCCGACGATCGACGGCTCGCCGGGCTCGGCCGCCGACAGCACGACCGCGCCGGCGCCGTCGCCGAAGAGCACGCACGTCGCGCGGTCCGTGTAGTCGATGATGCTCGACATCACGTCGGCCCCGACCACCAGCGCGTGGTCGTGCGCGCCGCTCGCCACCATCTGCATGCCGATCGTCAGCGCGTAGGTGAAGCCCGAACACGCCGCGCCGAGGTCGAAGCCCCAGGCGTGGTCGCGCCGATCTTGTGCTGCAGCACGCACGCCGTGCTCGGAAAGATCGTGTCGGGCGTCGTCGTGCCGACGACGATGAAGCCGATGTCGGCGGGCGAGACCCCGGCCTGCCTCATCGCGCCGATCGCGGCTTCCTTCGCGAGATCCGACGTCGCCACGCCAGGATCGACGATGTGGCGTTCGCGGATGCCGGTGCGCTGCAGAATCCATTCGTTCGACGTCTCGACCAGCTTTTCGAGATCGGCGTTGGTCAGCACGCGCGGCGGCACGTAGGTCGACAGGCCGGCAATCTTCACGGGCCTCAGCGACCCGGTGCCGGCGGCTGGGTCACGGGTGTCTGTCGGGGAGTCTCTACCACAGGCGATCCTTTGCTGGAGCGGTCAGACCGAAGTACTCGTACGGCGCGGGCAGTGGCCACGCGGCCGCGAGGCGTCCGGTCGAGAAAACCAATCTGAATGAGGAAGGGCTCGTAGATCTCTTCGATCGTATCTTTTTCTTCGCTGATGCGCCGCGGCGAGCGTGCCGACGCCGACCGGGCCGCCGCCGAACTTGTCGATGATGGTCCGCAGCAGGCGCCGGTCGATCTCGTCGAAGCCGCGCGCGTCGACCTCGAGCAGCTTCAACGCGTCGTCGGCCACGGCTCCGGTGATGTGGCCGTCGGCGCGCACCTGCGCGAAATCGCGCACGCGCCGCAGCAGCCGATTCGCCACCCGCGGCGTGCCCCGCGAGCGGCGCGCGATCTCCACCGACGCGTCCGCGTCGATCGGCACGCCGAGGATGCGGGCCGAGCGCCGGACGATCTCTTCGATGTCGTGCTCGCTGTAGTAGTCGAGCCGGTGCACGATCCCGAAGCGCGCGCGCAGGGGCGACGTCAGAAGGCCCGTGCGCGTCGTGGCGCCGACGAGCGTGTACGGCTGCAGCGGCATCTTCACCGACCGCGCGCCGGGTCCCTGCCCGATCATGATGTCGAGCACGTAGTCTTCCATCGCCGGATACAGCGTCTCCTCGATCGCCGGCGGCATGCGGTGGACTTCGTCGATGAAGAGGACGTCACGCTCCTGGAGGTTCGTGAGCATGGCGGCGAGGTCGCCGGCCTTCTCGATCACCGGCCCCGCCGTCGACCGGATCGCGACGCCGAGCTCGGTGGCGATGACGTAGGCGAGCGTCGTCTTGCCCAGGCCCGGCGGGCCGTACAGAAGGACGTGATCGAGCGCCTCGCCGCGCTGTTTCGCCGCGGCGATCGACACCTGCAGGTTCTCGCGCACGCGATCCTGGCCGATGTAGTCGTCGAGCGTACGCGGACGCAGCCCGGCCTCGTACTGCGCGTCGTCATCGGCGCGCGCCGGCGTCACTACGCGGTTGTCGGTCATGCCCCCTTCA
This sequence comes from uncultured Acidobacteriota bacterium, assembly GCA_963771395.1. Taxonomy (GTDB): domain Bacteria; phylum Acidobacteriota; class Vicinamibacteria; order Vicinamibacterales; family 2-12-FULL-66-21; genus DATBJJ01. The sequence continues at coordinate 444,942 of CAVYTY010000016.1, forward strand.
TCATCGATCTGAGCGCTTCGCGCAGCGCCTGCTCGAAGCCCGCGTCCGGCGACGCCTTGAGCACCCTGTCGATCGCCTTCTCGGCCGCCGCGGCCTGGTAGCCGAGGTTGACCAGCGCCGAGCAGCAGATCGTCCCGCAACTGATCTTCCGGCCGGCCGGCAGCCGGCGCCGGATCGGCCGCCTGTGCGGGCATCTGCGGCAGCCGGTCCTTCAGCTCGAGGCCGATCCGTTCAGCGGTCTTCTTGCCGACGCCGGGATCTTCGTCAAGCGCGCGACGTCCTGCGTGCGGATCGCGCGGATGAGATCCGCCGGCTCGATGCCGGACAGCACCGCCAGCCCGAGCTTCGGACCGATGCCGCTGATCGACGATCAGCCGCTCGAAGAGATCCTGCTCGAGCGGCGTGCTGAACCCGTAGAGCGCGAGTCGATCCTCGCGCACGTGGGTGTGGATCCGCAGCACGACCGTCGCGCCCGGCTCGCCCAGCCCGTAGAACGTGGAGAGCGGCACCTGCACGTCGTAGCCGACGCCGCCGACGTCCACCACGACGCGGCTCGGATGCTTCTCGATCAAGCGTACCGCGAAGCAATGCTATCACGGCCGGTAGTGCGCGCCAGGAGCGCAGCGTGGAATGCGGCGTGGCGTCGATGCGCGCGCGTGCGCTCCGCGACGATCCCCGTCGACGACTGCAGGTGGCAGAGCGCGACGGCCAGCGCGTCGGCGACGTCGTGCGGGGTCGGCGGCTTGTCGAGGCCGAGGAGCAGCGTGACCATGTGCTGCACCTGGTGCTTCTCTGCGCGGCCGTAGCCGACGACCGCGCGCTTGACGGACGCCGGCGCGTACGAGACGACCGGCACGCCGGCTTCCGCGGCGGCGAGCAGGGCGACGCCGCGCGCTTCGCCCAGCTTCAGCGCGCTGCGCGCGTTGCGGGCGTGAAAGATGTCTTCGATCGCGACGCAGTCGGGCCGGTGGCGCGCGAGCAGCGCCGTCAGCCCCTCGTGGATGGCGTTCAGCTTGTCGGGAAATGTCGCGCGGGGAGGGCCCGAGAGCGACCCGCAGATGACGAGCGTATCGCGGCTGCCGATCCGCTCGACGCAGCCGTAGCCGGTGCGGCGCGAGCCTGGATCGATCCCGAAGATTCTCACGCCAACGAGGCCTCGATCTCCTTTTCCTCGATGTCGGCGTTCGACCAGACCTTCTTGGAGTCTTCGTGGTCCTCGAGGATGTCCATCAGCTTGACCATCTGCTGCGCGGGCTTGCCCTCGAGCTTCACGTAGTTCTGCGGCAGCATCGCAATCTCGGCAGCCTCCGGCTCGATCCCGAGGGCCTTGATCGCATCGAGCACCTTCTGGAAGGCGTCGGGCGGCGTCACCACTTCCCAGCTGTCGCCGTCGTCGCGCAGATCGTCGGCGCCGGCGTCGAGCGCGGCGGCCAGGAGCGCGTCCTCGCTCGCCTTGGCCTTCTCGATGACGATGTAGCCCTTCTTGTCGAACATCCAGGCGACGCTGTTCGTCTCGCCGAGGTTGCCGCCGTACTTCGTCAGCGTGTGGCGCAGCTCGCCGACGGTCCGGTTGCGGTTGTCGGTCAGGACCTCGATGATGAGCGCCGCGCCGCCGGGGCCGTAGGCTTCGTAGGTGACTTCCTCGTACGAGACGCCCGGCAGCTCGCCGGTGCCGCGCTGGATCGCGCGCTTGATGTTGTCGGCCGGCATGTTGACCGACTTGCGCCTCGGCGATGATCGTGCGCAGCCGGGGGTTCATGTCCGGATCGCCGCCACCGCCGCGGGCGGCGACGCTCAATTCCTTGATGATCCGGGTGAACACCTTGCCGCGCTTGGCGTCGGCGGCGCCCTTCTTATGCTTGATTGTGTGCCACTTGGAATGGCCAGACATGGGCAGAAACTCCGGAAACAATGAGGAAAAAGACGCATCGATCCTACCACGAAACGGCAGGCACAATCCGCCCATTCCCCGCCTGGTAACTGATTGAATTATCGGCAGTTTACGGCCAGATGAGAGTTGGAGCTTGCCGGAACGAACTGAGGGGTCAGATCTTGTATTTCAACATTCAGCCGCGAACCGCGAACGCGCGGTCGGGTGCGGTTCTGGAGAATGTTGAAATACAGATCTGACCCGTGACTTCTTCCGCGCCCAGGCTTCCAACTTCGAACGTCAGACTTCGTTCGAACTTTCACTTTCGAACTTCCCACTTCGGACTTCCCCACTTCAGACTTCACACGTCAAACTTCAAACTTTCTTCTTCGCCAACATGACCCAGACGTCGGCCCGCTCATCCCACGGACCACCCTGATAGTCGCCGAGAATCGCCTGGATCGCGAAGCCGGCCTTTTCAAGGCGCCTGGCCATCTGCGGGACCGAGAGCGTCCGGAACGTCAGCGCGAAGCGGTGGATCGTCCGCGACCGTCCGCGCCGCTCCACGTACTCCTGATCGAAGATCGTGAGCTTGCGCCGACGATCCTGGCGGACCGATTCGACGAGCGTGACGGTCGTCTTGGAGTCCCTGCGGCCCTTCAGGCTCGTGCGCCGGTGGTACTCGCTCCAGCGGGGAAGATCGGGCACGAGATCGAGTCGCGAAGAGCCCGCCGGGCCTGAGCACGCGCGCCACCGACCGCAGCGTGGCCTCGAGATCGCGCTCGCGCGTCAAGGACTGGAGGATGCCGTACGGCGCCATGACGAGACCGAAGCCGCGCCTGGACCTGAACGGCAGGTGGCGGATGTCGCCGCGCACGAGCAGCGCGCGTTCGGTGAGCCGCGCGCGGATCAGGCGCGTGCGCGCTCGCGCCAGCATAGGCGCAGACAGGTCGATCCCGACGAGCTGCGCGCCCGCCTTGACGACCGGCACCGAAACGCGGCCGGTTCCGCATCCCAGCTCGAGCACTGGTCCCTCGTTCGCGAGCGCCAGCCGCTGCCAGAAGGCCACGTCGCGGCGTGCGACGGTCTGCGCGTTCTCCCAGTCGTAGAACGGCGCATATGCGTCCCAGCCGTCGGCGCCGCTTGAGAGTTTGCTCAATGCTCGGGCCGGTCGGGGTCAGGCCGCGAATCGTGAATTGGGGTCAGGTCGTGAATCGTGAATGGCATTGAATTGCGGCGTCAGGTCGTGCCCCCTCTATCCGAGGCCGCAGGCCGTCACTCGCCGCGCTGACCGACGGTCGCAAACAGCATCGTGTTCTGGATCTCGACGAATGCAGGGCCGGCGGTGGATGCGTCGCGGGCGTAGTGGTCGATCGCCTTCAGGAAGTCAGCCCCCAGCCGGCGAATGGCTTCGTCGGGCGCTTTGGCGATGGTCGCGCGTACCACGGTGCGGCGCGAATCCCAGAACGCATCAGGGGGCACGCCGAGGTGCGCCACCGACACGGGGAACAGACGAACCGACACCGGCTCGACGCCGGCTGCAGCAAGCATGCCCGGCACGAGCGGTCCGACGGCTGCGGCCGGGGATTCCCCACGCTCGGCGACGAGCCCTCCGAAGAAGCGTCGACTCATCTCGAAGGCCTCCATGCCGCTCGGCAGCGAACTGAACCAGTACCGCGCGGCGTTGTCCGGCTCGACGATGAGCACGCGGCCTCCGGGCCGCGTCACCCGGGCAATCTCGCCGAGCGCGCCCGACAGGTCGCGGATGTGCTGCAACACGGCGACGCAGTACGTCGAGTCGAACGAGTCGGCGGCAAACGGCAACCGGCAGGCGTCCGCCGCCGCGTAGCCGACGCGCGTGTTGATGCCGCGCGTGGCGGCGTGCGCGGCGCGAACACGGTCGGTCACGATATCGACGCCGAAGAGGTGCATCTGCGACAGTCGGAGACGCGCGAGGCTGAGTTCCGCGGTCCCGGTGCCGCACCCGACGTCCAGAATCCGCTTGCCCGGCCGCGGCCGCAACGTCTCCCCGAGGAACGCCGTAAAGGCATCGTCCCACCAGTGCTCGCGGAGATGTTTGAGCGCCGAGGATGTCAGCGCGTCGAGGTCACGGTTCATGGTTCTCGGCTCACGAGGTTCTGGGGTCACCAGTTGGCTCTCAGCTCGACAGTCGGCCCTGAGCCTGTCGAAGCGTCGCCCTTCGACAGCTCATTTGCACTCGGGCCGGAACGCGTGAAATCGTGCGCACTGGCCGGTCGAACCACCGGCTCCGGTGGGCGTTCGGAGCGAAGGATTCTACCACGCGAAATGTGATCGACTGCTCCATCTCGGTACAGATCTGTGACTGAAGATCACGCGCAGGGAATCCCGAGGGACCTCCGCTACCTCGGCCTGGTTCTTGCTGTGCCTAAAGTGATTCCAGGTTGATTCCGGCCGGCGTCCTGGTCTTCGTTTAGAAGTTGACTACCGTTCGCAACTGCTCAGTTGGCAAAGCTGGGGCCGGCCCCGTTCTTCGCCATTTGGAGTACCCATGTACGTCACTCAATGCTCACGGGGCCGCGCTAGAGCCGCAGGCGCTCGAACGCTGCGGTTGCTGGCTGTCGCCGCGATGCTGATGGTCCTGACGTCGCCTGACGTCGGCACCGCTCAGACGCCGCCACGCCGGCAACCCACCGTGGCGTCTGCAACGAACGGCGTCGTGATCGGCAGCGCCTGGCAGGAAGACACGCTGCCCTATCCCCTGGCGCGCATCCGGTTGCGCAACGCCGAGACAGGTCGGGGCGTGGCCCGCACGGTCAGCGACGGAGAAGGACGCTTCCGGTTCGACGACGTCGACCCGGGCGCCTACGTCGTCGAACTGCTCTCGACCCAGGACAAAGTCGTCGCGGTTGGCGATCTCTTCGGCGTCACGACCGGAGGTCAGTCGACGACGATCGTGCGCTTGAGCGTGAAGCCGCCGTGGTTCGCTGGCTTCTTTGGCAATGCGGCAGCCGCGTCGATCGCTGCCGCCTCGACTCTGGGGGTCACGGCTGTTGGCTCCAACGGGAGTCCGTCAAGTGCTCAGTAGGCCCTGACGCGCACCATGTTCGACGCGCAGGATCTCCGGCAGGCGACCGGGCCGACCGAGTCCTCCTCGAGTCGCCCACAGTCTTCGGGTGGACAAGTCCACCTGCTGGATCGGCTGTCCGCGGTCTTTCGTCATCGCCGGATCGCCGGCGCTGCCTTCGTGATCGTCGTCGGCCTGATGATGGTCCAGACCTACTCGAAGATCCCCCTCTATCGCGCCAGCGCGCGGGTGCAAATCAACGACGAGCGCACCACCGCCGTCAGCAACCTCAGCGCGAACGACCCGGTCTTCTACCAGGACATCGGATCAGTACCTACAACACGCAGTACAGCATCCTGCGCAGCCGCGGCCTGGCCAGGCGAGTCGTGCAGCGGCTGAAGCTGCAGAACCACCCGCTCTTCAACGGCACCGCGCCGCAGAGCCGGGGCCCCTTGAGCATGGTGCGCGAGGCGCGACAGGCCCTCGGCACGTCGGTGCGCAGTCTGTTCTCGCGTGCAACCCCGGAGACGCCGACGGAGAAGCCCGCCGTCAACGAGAGCGCGGTGGAGAGCTCGCTCATCGGCCAGTTCCTGGGCGGCGTCGAGATCAACCCTGAGAAGACGTCACGCCTCGTCGAGATTGGCTACACGTCGTCGAGCCCGGAGTTCGCCGCGCTGGCGGCCACGACGCTCGCCGAGGAGTACGCGCAGCAGAACATCGACCTGCGGCTCGAGACGATCAACAAGAACCTCGTGTGGCTGACCGACGAGGTCGTCAAGCAGGAGAAGAAGGTCACCGAAGCTGAGGAGGCGATGACGCGCTACCGCGAGCAGCAGAACGCGCTCTCGCTCGAGGATCGGCAGAACATCGTCGTCGCGCGTTTGAACACGCTGAACGAGACGGCGACGCGCGCGCGTACGGCGCGCCTGCAGAAGGAAGGCAGTTACAACCAGCTGAAATCGGTCGACCCGAAGAGCGACACCGCAGACAGCTTCCCGGTCATCTCGACCAACCTGGGTGTGATCGAGGCCAAGACGCGGCTGAACGAGCTCGTGGCCGAGAAGGCGCGGCTGTCCTCGCGTTACCTGCCGGGGCACCCGGATCTCCTGAAAGTCGAAGGTCAGCTCGACAGCGCGCGGGTCGCCCTGGTGGCGCAGCGCACGCGAGTGATCGAGTCCGCACGCAACGAATACGAAGCCGCGGCGAGCGAGGAACGGAGCTACGCCGGCCAGCTCGAGGTGCAGAAGGGCGCGGCGATGGACCTCGATCGCAAGAGCGGCGCCTATCAGATATTGCAGCGCCAGGCCGAGACGAACCGCGCGATCTACCAGTCGCTGATGCAGCAGCAGAAGGAACTGCGGGTCGTGAGCAACAGCCGCACGAACAACGTGCTGGTCATGGATCGCGCCGAGGCGCCGGGAGGGCCCTTCTCGCCCAATGCCCGTCGCGACTGGTTCACCGCCATCATGGCGGGCCTGCTCATCGCGCTCGGCCTCGCGTTCGGCCTCGAGTATCTCGACGACACGGTCAAGACGCCGGACGATGTGACCGAGCGGCTGCACCTGCCGATGCTGGGTCTGGTGCCCTCGGTCCGCGGCAAGCGCGTGCCGCTCCTCACCGAGGGCGTGCCCCACGACTTTGGCGAGGCGTTCCGGTCGCTGCGTACCTCGATCGTCTTTACGAGCGGGGCGGAGGGCCCGCGGGTGATCGCCGTGACGAGCACGCAGCCGCTCGAAGGGAAGACCACGACGGCCTGCAACCTCGGCATGGTGCTGGCGCTCGGCGGATCGCGCGTGCTGCTCGTCGACGCCGACATGCGCCGCCCGGGCCTACACACGGTGATTGGCGCGCAGAACGAGATCGGCTTGTCGCACCTGCTCGTCGGACGGGCGCGCGTCCGGGACGCCGTGCAGAAAACGAGCGAGCCCAACCTGTTCGTCATCGCCGCCGGGCGCATTCCGCCCAATCCCTCGGAGCTCCTCTCGTCCGAGCGCATGACGGCGCTGCTGGCGAACCTGCGGTCGGGTCCGTTCGACTGGGTCATCATCGACACGCCGCCCGTGCTGGCGGTGACCGACGCCGTGATCGTGGCGCGCGCGGTCTCGGGCGTGGTCTTCGTGATCGGTTCCGAGATGACGCGGCGCGTACACGCCGAGCGCGCGATCGAAACGCTCACGGCAGGGAAGACGAAGTCGATCGGGGCGGTCCTCAACCGCGTCGACCTGGACCGCAACAGGTACTACTACTCGCGCTACTACGGCTACAACTACCAGAACTACTACGGCTCCAGCACCAAGAAAACCGCCTGACGTGAGCGGCAACCGCGGGCGCATGCCGCTCCGTTTTGCCCTTTACGCGCTCCTCGTGTGGCCGCTTGCCGCGTTTGGAGGAAGGTCCGCGGCGACCGCGGTCACCTTCGGTCTCACTTGCTTCGTCCTTGCGCTGGTTGTCAACTCGATTCGGCGGCCGCTGCGGCGCTCGACCCGGCCGTCGCGCCGGGGCTCTACCCGGCGATCGCCTCGGGGGCGGACTGGACCGCGCGCTGTGCGCGCTGCTGGCCCTCATCGCCCTTCAGGTGGTTCCGCTGCCGGCCTCGATTGTCGGGATCGTGTCTCCGCAAGTCGCGCCTGTCGCACGCGCGCTCTCGATCGACGGGGGCCCGGGCGCATGGCAACGCTTGACCATCAGCGCGTCGGATACGGGTTGGGCGTGGATAGTGATGGCTGGCGCCACGGCGTTCTTCTGGCTGGCGCGGGCGCAATTCTGCCGCGGCGGGGTGCGCCGAACGGTCCGGATGGTCTCCGCGCTCGGCTTTGCCGTCTCGCTGCTGGCCATCGCACAGGCCGCAACGGCCGGACGAGATGTCTACTGGCTGTTCAAGACCGAGTTCGAGGGTCCGTTGCCATTTGGTCCGTTCATCAACCGCAATCATTTCGCCACGTGGGTGATCATGGCGCTGCCCCTGTGCCTCGGGTACATCGCGGCGCGCTCAGGGACCAGGAGCACACAACACAGGTACACGAGCGCCCGTTCCCGGCTCGCGCACGCGATCGATCCGCGCACGGCCTGGCTGATGGCGGCCGGCGCGACGATGCTCCTCGCGCTGCTGCTATCGCTGTCGCGATCGGGCGCGCTCGCGCTCGGCGTGTCCGCAGCCGGGACCATCGTGCTCTGCCGGCACCGCCTCGATCGCCGGCGCCGCCGGCGTGTCATGTCCGCTGCCGCGATCGTGGTGGTCTGCGGGCTCGCGTGGGCCGACATCCCGGCGCTGCGCGAGCGCGCGGCCGGGGCCCAGACGGGCCTGGCCAACCGTCTGACGATCTGGCGCGAGACGGTCCCGATCGTCCGCGACTTCTGGCTGACCGGAACGGGGGCCGGCACTTATCAACGGGCCATGTTCGTGTACCAGCGGTCACCTCGGACCGTGTACTTCAACCAGGCCCACAATCACTATCTGCAGGTCGCTGCCGAGGGAGGATTGCTGGTGGCGGGAGGCGTGATGGTGGTGCTGGCCGCGTTCGCAGGCGCCGCGCGCGCGCGCCTTACGAGCGACGCGTCAGGCTTGTTTTGGATCAGAGCCGGAGCGCTGTGCGGCCTCGGTGCCGTCGCTCTTCAAAGCGTGTGGGAAACCGGCCTCGTGATGCCAGCCAACGCATCGCTGGCTGCGCTCCTGGCCGCCCTCGCCATCCACGAACGCCTCGATGACGCGGCGACCGGCGAACCTGACGTGACGTGAGCCGTTGAGTCGTATGGGGCTCATGATTCGCGGCTCGCTACTCGCGGCTCGCGGTTCGCAAGTCGTAAGTCGTAAGTCGCAAGTCGCGAGATGCGAGCTGCGAGTCGCAAGCTGCGAGCCGCGAGCCGCGAGCCGCGAGCCGCGAGTACAGACTTACTGCTATTGTGTCCCTGACAAGGCCAGCCCAGTTTGAATCAATTCATGACGCGCGGCACACTCGCGGTTCAGGTGCGGCAAAAACCTTGGAACGCGGCGGACGTGGTGGCCCTCGTCGGATTCTGCGCGGCCAGCGTGGCGTTGAGCGCCGCCACGATCGTCAGGCGTCCTGACCTGGTGAGGGGGGCAGACTTTCTTTTCCAGGATGTCGGCCACAACCTGCTCGTCGCCGACAGGCTACTCGCAGGACAGTCGCTCTATCGCGACGTGTTCTATCCGTATGGCCCGCTCTCCGCATACATCTACGCGGCCACGGCTTTCTTGTTCGACAACACACCGACGGCGTACCTGGCGTTGCTGGCTGCAATAAGCGGGGTGAACACCTGCCTCGCATACATGCTGGTCAGGCGAGCCGCCGGTTTGACGACGGCCATTTTCGTGAGCATCGGCCTGCTGGCGCTCTTGCCGATTCCCGGCGCCATCGCGGGGGGCTTCACCGTCTCCCCGCATCTGGTACTGGAACGCACGTTGTTGCTGGTCGTAGCGCTGTGCTGGACACCCACCGGCCGCACGCGCCGTGTGTCGGTCATGCTGGGTGCGACCCTGGGCGTCTGGCAGGGTGTCAAATTCGGTGGCGCGTTGCCCGCCGGTGCCGCCATCGTTCTACTGGATACGCTCTCTGCCCTTGCCCTCGGGCTTTCGAAGTCCAGGCTGCGCGCCATGGTGGGGTCGTGGCTCTGGATATTTGCGGCCTTCGTCGCGATCGAGCTCGTATGGGTATTTCTCGCCCTTCGTAGTGGTCCACCTGCGCTCGCGCTCGACATCGTCTTTCCGCTCTACATATTTCGCGTCTATTCGGTGGTGGTCACACCCGATATTCGCTGGCCCCTGTGGGCTGGCTGGCGCCTCGCCGTCGGGCAATATGTGCTTCCGTTGAGCGCTGGTGCCGTGGCGGTCGTGGGGTTCTTCAACTGGCTGCGCAGTCTTCGTCGAGGGACACACGCCGAGAGTGACGGACAGGCAAGCGGCGGTGGCATTTTCGTACCCCTGCTGTTCTTTGCAATCTCGACCTGTACCTACTTCCGTCACGTTTACCACTTCCAGCAATTCCTGTGGGCGCTCGTGCCGGCAGCAGCGTGGCAGCTTCAACGTGTGGCTCCGATGGCGAGAACGGCGGCGTTACTCGCGTGGGCTCCCGGGCTGCTCATCGTGCTTCGAAGCGCGTGCCTCACGCTCCCCCCGAAGGCGATGGTGCAGGTGTCCTTGCCCACCGGCGGGAACATCGTGGTCGATCCCCCGATGGCGACCAGGATTTCCTTCCTTCGCCGGCTGGCAAGTGAGGAGGCCGGTGGAGCGCCAGGTACCTGTACGCCCCGATGGGCTCGGGTTGGCATTTCGCGTATCGAGTCCCGAGCACGACAAGGCACACCTGGTTCTTTGCTCCGCAAGTCGTTCGCCCATACGAGCAGGACGACTTTCTTCGTTCACTCGATCAAACGAGCGCATTGGTCACCTGCGACGTGCCGGGCACCCCTGAAAAACCGCTGCCGGTCTTTTTTCCCCTGCCGCCCGAGATAGCTGCCGAGGCCTACAGCCACGTTGAGCCGTGGATGGTGGGCGCGGGATGCCGGGTGTTTCGCATTCGCCGGCCGCTGTCATGATCGCCACGGGACAGCCGGCCGCATCGCGGCGAGCATCTCGCGATCCCGGCGGGCCGCGGCGGCCGCACGCAGTCGCCAGGAGCGTGGCGGTTACGCCGTCGGCGGCTTCCGGCAGACGAACCAGACCTGACTGTTCATCCAGCTTCCGAGGAGCGGCAGCGGCGAGAACAACCGTCGCTCTACGTCGAAGCGCTGCTCGATCGTGCGCTGCAGCCGGCGCCAGTTGAATCCTTTGTGCCCCGTAAATCGCGAACCGCGGTCGCCCGCGTACTCCTCCCGTGGGAATGCCGTCTCCGAGCCCGCAAAGAGCATCCGCACGAGCTCCCCGGCCTGGTAGCGCTCGCGCGTCGCGTACTCGGACAACCCGCCCAGGGCGACGAGCGCGCGCGCGCTCTGCTTGGCGAGCAGCGGTGGCCCGATCTCGATCGGGACGCTGATGACAACCGTGCCACCCGGTGCGGCCGCATTGAAGATCTGATCGAGGGCCGTGACCTGCACGTCGTCGGGGCAGTGCTCGAGGACTTCCATGCAGACGACGATCTCGTAGCGAGCGGCATGCCGAGGATCGTTCAGACCGTCGGTAGAAAAGAACTCGATGCCGGGCGCGCCGACAAACCGGACGACGCAGTCGACGAGCTGATCTGCGGCGACGTCGACACCGACGGCCGCAGGAAACAGATCCTGCACCTGGTCGAGGAACGTTCCGTCCCCACACCCATAGTCGAGCAAGTGCCGGCCCGCAAACGGCGCGACCAGCTGACGGGCGAGACGGAACCGGCTGCCATGGCTCCATCGCACAAGGCCGCTCGGACTGAGCAGCTGCTTCTTCGCGTAGTGACCAGGTTGTATGTCGTTCATGATTCGCGGCTCGCGGTTCGCGGTTCGCGGTTCGCAAGTCGTTAGCCGTTAGTCGTAAGCTCCGAGTCGCTAGCCGCGAGCCGCGAGCCGCGAGCCGCCAACCGCGAGCCGCGAGCCGCGAGCCGCGAGCCGCGGCTGTTAGGTCCACATCGACTTGAGGACGATCCGTCGGAACTCTCTGTGGCGGAGGAGCGCCCTGGCGGCGGTGTGATGCCAGTTGAAATCGGCAGTCTGCTTGAGCAGCGGCACGATGCCGTCGACGCGGGCGAGCTCAATCAGCCGATCGACGGTCACGTCGTTCAGTCTGGCCGCGACAGCGCGGAACGCAAGGCCGGCGCGGATTTCCGGTCCGAGGCGCGCGCGCCAGCGCCGTTCGTACTCCCTGAGACGGCTCGCGCCGAGGCGGTCGTCGCCGAGGGCCTCTGCGAGCACACCGGCCGCGAGATGACCCGTCAGGAGGCCGTAGTAGATGCCGCCGCCGGTTGTCGGCTTGACGAGCCCGGCGGCATCGCCCACGACGAGGATGCGATCGGTCCACGTTCGCGGCACGGGACCAAGCGGCAGCACGCGCAAGCGCGGCGCCGGCCACGGCTCCGCAATGCCGTGCGCGGCGCGCATCGGCTCCGCAAACGACTGGAACCGCGCGCCCGCATCGCGCTCGCAGAACAGGCCCACTCGCACAAACGTCGTCCCGCCCCGTTCGAACGGCACCATCCACGCGAATCCTCCGGGCGCGATCTTCCGCCCGAAGTGCACCTGTACCTGATCGAGCGGCGGAAACGGCACTTCGAGCTGAGCGCTGTGGACGATCACGCTCGGCACGCCGAAGCCGAGCTCGCGATTGAAGCGATAGCTCGCGCCGCACGCCAGGACGACGGCACGCGACTCGACATCGACGTCGGCGGCGCCCGTCGTGCGGATGGTGACCGACTGCGTCCCGCGCGTCACGCTCACGACGCGCACGCCGGTTTGTATGACGGCCCCGGCACAGACGGCCGACGCGGCGAGATCGCTGTCGAAGATCGAGCGATCGACGACGGCGGCGCGGACGCGCTCGGCGTCGATGACGACCGTGGCGCCGTTTGGAGAGACGAAGCGCGCGGCATCCGCGGCTCCGACAATGGCTCGTCGCGAAAGGCTGAACTCGTCGAACGCGTCGAGGCCGAGAACGCCGGTGCAGTGCACGGGCGCGCCGATGACCTCGTGTTCCTCGAGGACTCGCACGCCAAACCCAGCCGCAGCCAATTCGCGCGCAGCGATGAGTCCGGCCGGGCCGCCCCCGACCACGACCACGTCGCAATCGATCCTGTGTGATCGAGTGCTGCGATCGTTCGTCAGTACTTGCGACCTCTCGACTCCCATGTGCCAAGAAAGCTTATCCAAAACGAGAGCAGAATTAAACGCAGATCGAGCCACATCGACTGCTCCTTGACGTAGAGTCGGTCGTAGCGGAACTTCTGACGGCGCGGCACGTCGCGCGGCGCGTAGATCTGCGCGATGCCTGTGAGGCCCGGCCGTACGGCCGTTCGCGCCGCGTAGCCCGGAATCTGATCGATCTGCACGAATCCTGTGCCGTCGGCATCGACTTCACCGGGCCGCAGCGCGCGAGGGCCGACAAAGCTCATGTCTCCACGAAAGATGTTCCACAGCTGAGGCAGCTCGTCCATGGCCGTTGCCCGCATGAGTCGGCCGATACGCGTCACGCGCGGATCGTCCTCGACCGCCTGCACGGCGCCGACGCCAGACTCGGCATCCGTGCGCATCGAACGGAATTTCAATGCCTCGAACGTGCGTCCGCCGAAGCCGACTCTCTCCTGCGAATAGAAGACCGGCCCGCCGTCCTCGAGCTTGATCGCGGCGGCAAAGAACAGCCACAGCGGCGAGGACATCAACAGGCCGACGCCGGAGAGGGCGGTGTCAAATGTGCGTTTCATTTTTCGGGGCACCTGTCAGGTCCGGCTGACCAGCCTCTGCGCGCCGGAGCCTTAGCCTTGGCGAAGGCGGACGCCGGACGGCGCGAGCTCGCGGCCGGCCAGTTCGCGGCACACGGCGACCAGGCGGTCAGCCATTGTGTCCATCGAGAACTCGCTGCGTGCGCGCGCCTCGCCGAGCGCGCCCAGCCGCGCGGCAAGCACCGGATCGGCCGCGAGCTGATCGATCGCGCCGCGGAGCGCTTCCACGTCGTTCACGGGCACCACGAGTCCAGTCTCGTTGACCCACGGTACTCCGGTCGGCAGCGCCGTGCTGATCACCGGCTTGGCGCAGGCCATCGCCTCGAGCTGCACATAGCCGAACGCCTCGGCGCGCGTGATCGAGGGGAGCACGAACATGCTGCTCGCGACGAGATGCGCGCGCAGCTCCTCGTCATCCACCTCACCGGGGAAGCTGAAGCGGGCCGGACCGGCATGGCGACCGGCAAGCTCGGTCCATCTCGACCGCATCGGACCATCGCCCAGAATCACCACGGATACATCGAGGGGCGCGGCCGCCGCGATCAGGACCGGCACACCCTTGTATGGCACGTGCCGGCCCGCAAACAAAACGAGCGCGCGGCCGGCCGTGCGGCGGATCTCGTCTGCGCGCCGGCGCACCGCCGCACTCGGCCGCCAGGCATCCACATCGATGCCGAAGGGGATGACGGTCACGCGATCGCGAAACGGCAGAAGCGCGGTGGCGTGGTCGGCGAGCGCGGGCGACGAGACGAGAAAGCGCTCGGCCGCTCGATACGCGGGACGCGCTATCGGCTTGTAGAACAACTCGTACTGAAGCGTTGGACGCACGACGTCGCTATGGAACCAGATGGCCAGCGGAAGCCGTGGTCTGACGGCGGCGTACACAGCAGCGCCCAGGGATTCGGCTCGTGCAGGATCATCACGTCGGCGTCGACACGGGAGAGGTGCAGCGGAAACGCCGGCGCCACCGGCACCGATCCCATCGAGCCCCACGTGCCGACACGCGTAACCGGCACGCCGTCGATCTCCTCCTTTATCGTGCGCCGCCCCGTGTTGAACGCCAGCACCTGACTCTCGAGACGCCCTTTCGTCACCGTGCAGAGCGACTGCACGATGCGCTCGATGCCGCCGGGAACCGGCGGATAGAACTTGCCGACGTGCACGACCTTCACTGGACGACTGGCAACCAACGGCGCGGCACCCTCACGAGGGAGCGGCCGCCGCGGCCACTCGAGCATAGATAGCCGCGACGCCGCTGGCATACCGCGACCAGCTGAACGCCGCCGCGCGCCGGATACCTGCGTCACGCCGCAGCGTCCATTGTGCGGCGTGCCCCGACCGCTCATCGAGGAGCCGCGTCACCGTGTTGTGCCACGCCTCGATATCGTCCAGCGGACAATAGACGGCGGCGTACCCGCCGACCTCGCGAAGCGCGGCCACATCGCTCGCCACGACGGGCGTCCCGCACGCCAGCGCCTCGAGCACGGGCAGGCCGAAGCCTTCGCGCTCCGAGGGCATCAGCAGCAGCGCGCTCCGCCGATAGACCGCCGCGAGCGTCGACCGATCCAGAGTCGGCAAGACGACGATCGCTTCGCCGAGACCGAGGTCACGCACGAGCGCCTGCTGCGCGGCGGTGAAGGGTCCTCCGACGCGCACCAGGCGGAGGTGGCGGTGAGCAGCGCGGAGCGAATCGAATACGCGCAGCAGGACGTCAATCCGCTTCCGCGCGATCGTGCTGCCGACGTGCAGCAGATCGACGAACGCCCCGCGATGGCCGAGCAGCCGCGCGGCGTCGATGTCGGCCGACGGCTCGGCATCGGGCGTGCAGCTCGGGTGCGGGCCATTCGGCACGACGGTCGTGCGGTCCTCGGCGATCTCGGCTTTCGCCACCAGCGCGTCGCGCGTCGCAAAGCTGTCGCACGCGATGTGACCGGCCAGCCTCAGCCCGTCCAGGATGTAGCGGGTCATCGCGCGGAACATCGTCGACCGAGGCTCGAGCTCCGGGTCGAGCACGCTGCGGAACGTATCCAGATCGTGGCACGTGACGATGGTCCGGCCGGCCGGGAGCCGGTGGACGAGCTGGGCGTAGCTGTGGTCCACGATGTGAAACAGATCGAAGCGGTCGGCAAGGCCCGCCACGAGCCTCGGGTAGTCCCAGAGACGGTTCGCAACCCGATCGGCGCCCCGCACCCACGCCGTCCGGCCCGCCCCGGGCAAGTGCGCCGCCCGCCGCCGCATCGTCGGGCGGATGAGGGACGGCGCGATCGTCGCGGCATGCTCGCGCTGCAGCCGGTCGAAGAGCATGTCGGCGACGAGGTCCATGCTCGGCCACCCCTCTTCGAGGTAGTCAGCGATGATCGCGATGCGCAGGGGTTTCATAGGCTCAGGGCTCAGGGCAAGGCGGCTCTCGGCTCTAGCTAGAGTCTTGAGCCGCTTCACAGTAGCTCCTCGAAGAACTGCAGGTGCGCGCGCGCGACGACGGGCCAGGCGTACATCTCGTGCGCGCGGGTAAGTCCGCGGGCTGACAGGTCGCGGCGCAATTCCGGATCTCCCAGCAATCGATCGATCGCCGAGGTCCACAGGGCGACGTCGGCCTCCTCGACGAGCAGGCCGGCATCGCTGACGACGTACGGAATCTCGCCGCTGCGGCTGGCAACGACCGGCACACCGCAGGCCATGGCTTCGATCAGCATTCGCCCGAACTGCTCGCGCCAGCGGTCCGTAGTTTGGCTCGGTGCGCACATCAGATCCATCGCGTTGAGGTGCTCGGGCACGTCGTCGTGGCCGACACCGGTCAGTACGAGCACGCGACCGGGATGCGCGGCGGCGAACGCGGACAGCTCCGCTTCCATCGGGCCGCCGCCCACGAACAGTGCGCGCCAGGGTTGACGGGCACCATCGAGCGCCCGCATGAGTACGTCGAGCCCCTTGGCCGGCACGAACCTCCCGAGAAAGCCCACGACCGGCGTGTCGTCGTTCCAGCCGAGCCGCGCCCGCGCCGCCGCTCGTGCGCCGGCGTCAGGCCGGAAGCGACCGACGTCGACTCCGGGCGGGATGACGCGACAGGGTCTGGCCGCGTACGACGGCTTCGAGGTCTGCGCGTCGCGCACCGTCTCGCCGAAGGCGATCCAGCCCGCGGCACGGCGCATTACGCTCCGCTCGAAGTAGCCGAGCGGTGGCGGATACGACTTCACGATGTTCTGAAACGTCGCCGGCACGACGCGGGCGTGCGCGGGGGCAGCCGACGCGACCTGTGCGCACGCAGCCACATACGGCTCCTCCCAGATGTGCACGACATCCCACGACCCGGCCAGGAGCGCGCGCAGCCTCCGCTCGTAGTGCAGCAGGTGCGGAATGCGTCCGAGCCTGACCCGCAACCCGTGTGTCGTGCACGCTTCCCCCGCGATCGGTTCGAGCCCGACGTCGCGGAGATCTCCCGCCAGCCGTGCAGGCGCAATCGCCGTCACCTCCCAGCGACCCCGCCCCTGTACCGCCATCTCGTGCGCAAGACGCCGATTGTTGGCGATGACGTAAGAATGGGACACTGAAACGAGTCGGTTCAAGGGTTCAAGAAGGTTCAAGGGTTCAGGGGTTCAAGGGGTTCAGGAGGTTCAAGGAATTCAGGAGGTTCAGGGGTTCAGGAGGGTTCAGGGTTCAAGGGTTCAAGGGTTTAGGTCACTACTTCCAACGTCCCACTTCCCCACTTCCCACTTCCCACTTCCCACTTCCCACTTCACACTTCCCACTTCACACTTCCCCACTTCAGACTTCACACTTCAGACTTCACACTTTCCCAAGGTACGGCTCAGGCGCCTTGCAGAGACGCTTCCAGATCGCCACGGTCTCGGATGACACAGGCTTTCGATCGCGGTACACGGACCCCGCGTTCCTCCAGAGATCGCGCAGAACCGACGCCCACCCCCACGGGTCGTCGAGATTCCACGCGCGGCGCATGCGGAAATAAAGCGCCAGACGCGCTGGAACCAGCCAGACGACGCGGCTGAGCGGCTCGTTGTACAGGGCAAAGAGGCAGTCGTTTCTCGTGATCTGGCGCAAGTAGAGTTGCTTGCTGCGACTCGCCGGGTCCGGTTGGTGGATCACGACAGCATCTGGGAGATATACGGTTCGATAGCCAGCATCGAGCAGGCGCAAACAGAGCTCCTTCTCTTCCCCATTCATCACGAGGGCTTCTCGATACCCTCCGACCGCGGTGAACACTTCGCGGCGGATGAGGTGCGCAAAACCGATGAACGCTGCCACGTAACACGCGACGCGACTGAGGCCAGGTTGCATCCTTTCGTCCCACCTGGCGCCAGTGAGCTCGCATTGTGTGAACGCGATGGCGGCAATCTGGCGGTCGGCGTCGAGCAACCGCAGGGCACGCTCGATCGACTCGGCATTCAGGAACGCCGCGTCGTCGTCCATCAGGAACACGGCCGGCGCCGAGGCCTCGCGCACCAGCCGGTTGCGACCGACGATCACGCCGGGCGCGCAGTCGTCGCGAACGACGCGGACAGGCACGGGCACATCCCAGGTCGCGATCCGATCGCTCACCGGCGTGGAGGAGGCGTCGTCGAACACCAGAACTTCTGGCGACAGATGCGCCACCACGGCGATCGAACGAAGGCAGCGCTGGAGCGCCTCCGGCCGATTCTTCGTCGTGATGCCGATCGTCAGTCGAACAGCATTCATTCGGCCGCGCCTTCTACCGCTCCGCGAAGCGCGCGCACCGTGTGGGAGAGCGCAAACCGTTCTCGATACGTCCTCTCGCCCCGCGCGGCGAGTGCGGCACGGTCGTCGCCTTTGGAAAGCAGGGTCCGCGCGGCGGCGACAAGTGCGTCGGTGTCCCGCGCGTCGGCAAGGGCGACGGCCCCGGTCTCGGCCCACAGCGGCTCGCTCAGGTGACCGGTCGTGGTCACGATCGCACGCGCGTTGATGAGGCCGGCCATGATCGACGTCCGTCGTGTCGTGACGCCGTCGGGAAATGGCTGCAAGAGCAAATCGCACGCGCTCAAGGTGAGTGCCGCCTCGGGGGCCGACACGCGGCCGGTCCCGTGGATTCGCTCTCGGATCGTCGGCGTCGTGCCGGAGAGCGATCGCACGAACTCGTCGCTGCCCGACCCGATGCAAACCGCGGCGATTCCCGGATCACCGTTCAACACCTGCGTCAGGGCCCCTTGCAGCAGCGGCGCGACCTCCGAGCCAAACGTGCCGAAGTGGCCGACCAGCCTGTTCGCGGAGGACCCCAGCAGCAGCGTGCGGCGATCGGCGATGTCAGACTCGCGAAGGCAGCGCGGAATCGCCGACGGAATGGGCAACGTGACGAGGTCCGGCGACCGTCCGGCCGGCATGTGCGGCGCCAGGTAGCGGCGCCACGCGTCGGTCGACACGTACACGCGCGAGGCGGCGCGGAGCAGTATCTTCGCCATCCACCGCTCCGCCAGAGCGAGCGCGTTCTGCAGGAGGGGGCTCCATGTGAACTCGAAGTAGGGCTCGTGAAACATCACGCGCACGTCGGACCCAGGTCGTCGAGAACGCTCGAGGAGCCACCGGCACCACGGAATGTTCGCCCCGCGGAGCCCGAAGCCGGTCGGCACGTACTGAACCAGAATTGTCGACGGGATCGCCGAAGAATCGTCCAGTCTCTCGTCGATCGCACGACGGCCGAGCCGACCGTAGACATCGTCGAGAACCACCACCTCGACTCCGGCGTGGCTGACGACCAATGGCCCGGCGTCAGAGGACACGTCCGCGGGCCTCGGCGGACAGAACACCGTGACCGTGTCGCCCACCGCCGCAAGCGCGGCGGCCACCTGCGCCGTGTAGTCGCCCACGCCGCCACAACCTGGCGGGTATTCGCACGTGAGAATGGTCCAGTGCTTCATTGTTCAGAGCGGAGTTCAGCTCGGGCCTGCGGCGATGCGGCGTCCCGAAGCACGCCTTCGAGGCGTCCGACGTGGGCCGCGACGGACATGCGCCGCGACACCTCCAGCGCGTTTTGCCCCATCCGTTCGCGCTCCGACGGTTCGCCGAGCAGCGAGACGATCGCGCGCGCCAGACCTTCTTCACCGGCACTGGGCTCGACGAGCCGCCCATTCAGCCCGTCGGTCAACCACTCCCCGATCCCGCCGACGTTGAACGCGACCGCGGGTCGGCCGAGCGACGCGGCGTCGAGACCGGCCAACCCGAAGGGCTCGGGCCACAGGCTCGGCACGGCCATCAGCAGCCCGCGACCGTACACCCGGGCGCGGTCCTCTGGGGCTACCCACCCCGTCATTTCGATCGGCACTCCGAGCGACGACGCAAGACGGCGCCAGGCTTCCTTCTGCGGTCCATCGCCGGCCATGACGAGCCGGACCGGCCGGCCGAGCAATCGCGTCGCCCGCCGCGCGGCCGCGATGAGGACGTCTCCTCCCTTGAGCGGGGTCATCCGTCCCGCGAACAGCACCGTGTCTGGCTCGCCGCCGCCGGCGATCGCATCGCTCCTGACGGTGGAAAAGAGCGGCAGCACATGCAGTCGATCGTCAGGCACACCGTGGCGGGCCATTTCATCGCGCATGTGATGGCTCGCCACGATCGCCGCGGCATAGCGAGAGAAGAGCTCGCGCTGCTCGCTCGCCCATCGATAGCCTCTCACCATCACGCCAGGAGATACCTGCCCGCAGCGCCGCGGAAAATAGAGCGCCAGGCACGCCGGCCCGAACGTCCGCTGACACACCTGCGGCGAAGGAAAGGCGTGCATCTTCAGCCCGCTCACGCACGTTCCGAAGTATCCGTGCAGCATCTTGACGACGGGCCAGCGTGCGAGCAGGCGACGATCGACCTCGAGCGGTCCCATGTTGTGCGAGAAGCACACGTCCGGCCGCCACTCGTGGAGCTCGCCGATGACCGGGTCCAGGCCTCGTTCTTCGACACCGAGCGCGACGGGCGCGCTCGAGCGAAGAGGGCTCCCGGCCTCGCTTCGCCGGTGATACACGAGCGCGATCTGGTGACCGCGGCCACGCAGTTCATGGATCGCCGACACGAGGTAGGTTTCGACGCCCCCGTCGGTGTCGACCGACTCGTGTGCGATTACGATCCTCATGCGACCGACGGACGCAGGCGAAGGCAGACGCCTTCGGTCTGCCACAGGTCTTCTGAGCCGCCGTCCAACCGCTCGGCGACCAGCCCCTGCGTCTCGCACTCCCGCCGCACGTCGTCTGCCGAGATACCGAGGCGTGCCCACAAGTGCGGGTGCATCTCGACGAACAGGTGCAGCCCGGGACCGGCCGCCGAGACCGTCGAGCGAGCTCCGCGCAAGGCTGCCAGCTCGGCTCCTTCGACGTCGATTTTGATCACCTGCGGCGAGAGCCGGTGTTCGGCGCAGAACTGATCGATGGACACGGCCCTGACTTCGGTCGTCTTCGTGGCGCTTCCGCCCTGCTGCAGCTTCATCGCCAGCGCCTCGCCCGGTTGCACGAGCCGGCTGATGCCGGACGATTCGCCGAGCGCGAGTCGCAGGGTGGCGTCAATACCGTCCGCGACGGCGGCCGGCACGGGCGTCACGCGATCGGCGACAACGTTGAGCGTGATGTGCTGCTGCAGTCCGGCATACGCGGTCGGATCCGGCTCGAAGGCGAACACGCGGCCTCGCGGGCCAGCCCACTGCGCGAACAGCATGGTGTAGGCGCCGACGTTCGCGCCCGCCTCGAGCACCACATCTCCTGTCTGCACCGCGGCGCGAAAGGCCGTGTACTCGTCCGGGTTCCAGGTGATGTGCCGGAACGCCGGCGCGACGACTACGACTTCCCCGCCGGGAAGCACGGAGCGCAAACCGCCGCCGCCAGGCGACAGCCAGCGCGCGAAGAGCGGCTTGAGCCCTCGCCGCAGGGCCGCGAAACGGCCGCCCGCCGGCAGCGCCGCGGCGATGCGCTCCGAGAGCGTCCTGGTTCGAAAGCTGTCGCCGGACGGTTCATTCATGCCGCGGATCCCCTGGGACCCGAGCGGCGCCCGATGCGCGGCGGGCCCGGCTCGAGCACGGCGTGGGTGTCTCGCCCGAACAACTCCTCGCCCTCGACCAGCGGACGCGCGGTCAGCCCGAGATCGCGCAGCGTGTCTCGAGCGTCCTTCTCGGTGATGCCGAACGCCGGCCAGCACTGCGGGTGCATCTCGACGACGAGCGACAGGTGGGGTGCCGCGCGGATCGTCTCGCGCGCGCCACGCAGGGCATGGATCTCTGCGCCCTGCACGTCCATACGGATCAGCGTAGGCACCACTCTCAGCGCCCGGCAGACCTCGTCTATGGTGACGACGGAGACGTCGCACGTGACGGCACGCGCGTCGGTATCGACCGCCTGGGCCAGGCTGTTGACGTAAGGCATCGCGTGCGCGTCGTACTGATGAAGCGTGGCGCGCGTCGCGCGATCCGAGACCGCGGCCTCCACGAGCTGCACACGCTCCGACCCGAGCCCGTTGAACGCCAGGTGCTTCCGCGCCAGCGCCGCGCTCGAGGGGGTCGGTTCGAACGCGATGACGCGTCCGTCGGGCCCACTCCACCGCGCGGCGAGCACTGCATAGATGCCCACGAACGCGCCGACGTCGAGGACGACGTCTCGCGGACGAAGCGTCCGCTTCAGAAACTCGAAGAGCGCACGCTCAGGCTCGTGCGGCACCAGGTGCCGGGCGTCCGGGTCGATTCGGATCACTTCGTCGTGCACCTTCCAGGGCAGGCCCCACCTCGAATAGAGCGCACGAAGGATCCTGCCGGTACGACGAGACGCCAAGCGAGCGCATTCGAGACTGTGCCATGGCTTCTCAGGATGAGCGCTTCGCCACTGCTCGCCCGGCCGCCTTCATCAGCGTGCGGAGCCAGCCAGCGGGAGTGGCCTGCCGGCGCCACGTGCGCCTCGCCCTCGCGTGGTCACGGGCGGTGACGTGCGACCACCGCTCGTGAAAGAGCAATCCGTTCTTCAACACCCGGGCCTTGTAGGCATCGCCCAGTGCCCCGAGCGTGCTGCTGCCGAGATGTTCGTAGCCGCCCAGCCGCTCGTAGCCGCAAGTTGCGACTTTCCACCCGGCTTCGCGAATGCGGCAGGCGAGGTCGGCCTCGTCCCACTCGGTCGGCACGAACGCCTCGTCCAGAATCCCCACGCGTTCGACGCACGCGCGGCGCACGATCCATGGCCGAATGACCGCGTCGACTTCCTGCAGCCGGAACCAGTTGAGGGGCGCCGGGCCGATGGTGCTGCGCAGGCGGCGCCAGTCGACCAGATCTTCCCATCGCGCGATCGGCTCGTCGAGCGGGTAGTGGTCGAGGCCGCGGCTGAGACTCATCAACCCGATATCCTCATGGACGCGGAAGATGGCCAGCAGCTCCGCGACGAGCCAGTCTCCCGTCACGAACATGTCGTCCTGCCACGCCATCATCAACGGCGCACGGGCGGCCAACAACCCCGCGTTCGTGCACCGCAGCTCGTGGGCATCGTCCATGTGCAGGAAGCGAAGATGTTGTTGCCCCCACGCCGACTGAATCTCGGATTCGAGAAACGCGCGCGTGCCGTCGCCGCACCCGTCTTCGATCACGATGATCTCCACGCCGCAGGCGGCGGCGCTCCGCTGCCAACTGGTCAGGCAGCGACGGAGGACGGCCTCGTTGTTGTGGGTCGGGATGACGACCGACAGGCTCGGGACGGGAGCCGCCATCACCGCGGCGCGTCCCCGGACGCCGTTGCGGCGCGCGCGAACGCCTGCAGATGCAGGGCGATCGGGGTGTGGATCGCACCGGGCACGCGCCGGCCCAGGTTGTACAGCGCGAGCCGAACGAGCGAGGATCCTCGCGCGTCGGGCGGGCACTCGGGCGCGGCGATCTCGACGGTGATGTCGTCGAAACCCGCGCGTTCGAGGGCGAGCCTGAGGGCGCGTGGAGAAAAGTGGTTGATGTGCACGAGGTTGTCGGCGAGCGTGGCCCGATAGCCCCGGCTGAGGCGCGCGCGCCAGGTCTCTTTCAGCAATTGCGCGGGCCCGCACGGCACCTTGATCGCCACCCACCCGCCGTTGGCGACGGCGCGGTGAACAATCGACAGCAGGGCCACCGGTTCGGGAATGTGCTCGAGCACGTCGGTGAGCGTCACGGCGTTGTACTGGCGTCCGAGCTCCGGCAGCCGCTCGGCGCTGAGCCGATGGACCGGCACACCCGTGCGGGCAGCGGCGTGCGTGGCGGTGCGCGCGTTGATCTCGGTTCCCTCAGCGCGCCAGCCGGCTTCGCCCGCAAGCTGGAGGAAGCGGCCGGCATGGCAGCCGACGTCGAGCAGCGTGCGCGGCGTGGACCGCACGCGATCCCCGAGCGTCTCGAGAATCCGGCGGAAGATCAGATCCTTGTACGTCGAATCGAACTCCTGCGCGACCCACTCGGGAGACCAGCGCTGGTCGTACATCCGCTCGAAGTAACGGGGGAGCGCCGGAATGCGCTGTGGTTGAGCGAACCCGCATGACGTGCAGCGGCACAGCCAGATCTTCTCGCCGGTGTAGGCGGCAAGCTCGGGATCCTGCTCGTGCCACGCCGAGAACTCGAGCACGGCCTCGTGGAACCGAGTTCCGCCACTGGCGCCACATACCCAGCAGGGTCCTGTTGAAGTGAAGGTGAGCTCTGAGGTCAAGGTCGGCTATCGGGAGAGAACTGAGATGGTCGCGACGGAGGTGACGGAGGCAACGGGTTCAACACGAAGGAACGGAGTCAACGAGGACGCACGGAGAAGAGCGGGCCAGGCCGGACCTTTCGTGGCGAGCGACCAAGAGAGCGACCAAGCATGTCGCCCACTCGTCCGACCCGGTCGCGTCGCACGACCGTCAGAAGGTGGTGCGACATCGAGGGTCGCTACGCCTCCGTGCGTCTTCGTTCGTCCCCGTTCCTTCGTGTTGAACCCGTTGACTCCGTCAGCTCCGTCTCCCTGACTCCGCCACTCCCTCACCGCTCCCCTCCGAGCGCCACAATCTCCCGCGCCATGTGATCCCAGGTGCGCGAGCGGAGCCTCGAGCCGAACTCGGCGACGCGTTCGCCTATGCCCGCGTCTGCGCGCCAGCCGGACAACCGTGCGGTCAACTCGGTCACGCTCGCTGGATCCTGCAGCAGCAGCTGGCTGAGATCCTCGGGATAGCGTTCGGCGACGCCGGCGGCGGCCGTCACTATCGCAGGCAAGCCCCGGCAGAGCGCTTCGTGCACCGCGAGGCCGTACGCCTCGTACCTCGCCGGATGAATCAGCACGTCGCAGGCCGCAAACACCGTCGGCATGTCTTGCCTGAACCCGAGAAAGCGCACGCGCCCCTCGGGCAGCTCGCGCGCCGACCGCGCTCGCCACGAGTCGAGCTCGGCTCCGGTGCCCGCGACGGCAAGATCGACGTCCCAATCGGGGCGGCCGCACAGGGTGCGCCACGCGTCGAACACCGTATCGAAGCCCTTGCGCCGATCGCCGAGCGCGCCGACGAACAAGGCGAGCCGGCGGGTGAGCGGCAGGCCGAGCGCCCGCCTGGACGCCTCCCGCTCCGCCGCCTCGACCCTCGCGAACCGCACCGGATCGATGCCGTAGTAGACAACCCGCGTCCGATCTCGCGCGACACCTGCCAGCTTCACCACGTCGTCTGCGGTGCGCTTGCTGTTGCAGATGACCAGGCGCGCATGTTCGAGCGCCTGGCGCTCCTCGACGACATACCGCTTGTGGTTCCACGCGACGCGCAGGCGGTTTCTCAAACCGAAGGCCGGCGGCTCGAACGCCGCGTGCACGTAGTGCACCCAGTTGAGATCGCCCAGATCGGCGTTGCCGCCGTTGGCCACCGTGCGAGGACCCTCAGCCGCCAGGCTTCGTTGTACGCGGCGCGCGGTTGACCGCAGGAGGGGCTCGCCCAGTCGGTGGATGCCGAACGGCCGCGGGACGGTGTGCACGCGTACACCCGCGAGCGCGGCGAGATCAGGCGAGACGCGATGGCTGACGACGTGGACGCCGGTCGTGGCGCCGACACTCCGCGCGAGATAGCTCGCCAGCGCGAAGTTCGCCATGTCCATCCCGCCGTAGGGAGTGAAGTCACCCGAGACCAGCAGCCAGGTCATCGGCGCGGGCTGTCGCGGGTGGCGAGGCCCTGCGCGGCGCCAGTGAGGAACCAGAACTGCAAGCCGATCTGCGTCACAAACGGCGTGAAACTGAAGATGAGCGCCGCGGTCCCGAGGTTGACCGCGAGGACGATCCCGGCGCAGGCGCGTACTTTCGGGTCCGGATCGGAAAAGGCGAGTCGCCGGTCGGCCAGCAGCGTCACGACGAGCGCCCCCACGCTGATGAGGACGAGCGGAATGCCTCCGTCGATGGCCCAACCTGCCACCTGAATCTCCGCCCAGAGCGGCTTCTCCGATCCTCCGCCGAAGTAGCCGTTGATCATGCCCCAGCGGCCGAGACCCGCACCAAGCGGATAGATGTTCAACAAGTCGTCGAACGCGTACACGAGCTGCCCCCCGCG
The DNA here is from genome assembly GCA_963771395.1 of uncultured Acidobacteriota bacterium. Classification (GTDB taxonomy): domain Bacteria; phylum Acidobacteriota; class Vicinamibacteria; order Vicinamibacterales; family 2-12-FULL-66-21; genus DATBJJ01. The sequence goes on from CAVYTY010000016.1 coordinate 470,701, forward strand.
CGAGGCGGAGTACAGGCTGATGGGATCCTGCGCGAACAGCGTGAACGTGCGGTCGGCGATGCTCTGGCCGCCCAGGCTGATCGCAAAGACGAACGTGGCGACGACGAGGCCCCCGGCCAGACCGCCAAAGACAACTGCGCGTTGCTTCCGCTGCTGGAAGAGCAGCAGGCTCACATAGGTCCCGAGCATGATCGCCAGGACGGCGAGCGAAACGCGAACCTGGCTCAGGTAGATCGCCGCCACCCCGGCAAAGGCCGCCGCGAGCGCGGCGCCACGCTTCCAGAGCGCCGACGCACTGGTCACGAACACGAGCCCGAGGAGCGCGGCGTACATGCCGGGACCGGCGACGGCGCCCGGGTTGTCGAAGAGCCCTGGCGGCCGGACGATGCGGCCGTTCGGTCCCTGATAGGTCACCGCGCCGAGACCGAACTCGGACTCGGTCACGAGGCGGGACATCTCCTGCGGCATCCAGCGGTCGGGGTCGTACACCTGCATCACGCCGACAAGCGCGTTGACGCCGTTGCACACGAGCAGCAGCGTCATCAGACGCGCCAGGTGGTCCGGGCCGCGCACGACGGCCGGCGCCCAGAAAACCGGGGCCATCACCGAGACGTAGAGGACGATCTGCGCGATCCCCGCCACGGTCGAGCTCGTAGTCGGATGGATGATCATGGCCGCCGTGTAGACCATGGCGACGATCAGCCAGGTCTGCGCTGGATGCGCGCGGGCTTTCTTGACGTTGCCGAAGGCCCACCACGCCAGGATGGCCACCGAGATGCCGAACGAGGCGACCCTGACGTAGAAGCGGATCCCCTGCGTTCCGGGCAGAAAGAGCAGCGCCGGGAGCGCGGTCTGGCTGATGATGAAGAACTCCGCGATGCCCCACTGCGACAGCGCAGACGGCGACACGCTAGCCTGCGATCGCGTCATACACCGCCACCACTTCCCGGGCGAGCCGCTCCGAATCGAAACGCCGGCACGCCGACGCTCGCGCGCGGCTGCCCAGCCGGCGTCTCAACTCGTGGTCACCGGCGACCGAGACGATGCACTGTGACAGCTCGGCGACGTCTCCAGGCGTATGAGTCAAGGCATCCTCGCCGGCGTCAATCAGCTCCGCTGCGCCGCCCGACGCGCTCGTGATCACTGCACGGCCGCAGGCCATCGCTTCCGCGATCACCAGGCCAAACGGCTCCGGACGCGTGCTGGCGTGCACGACGACATCGAGGGCGCGCATCGCCGGCGCGGGAGACAGGAACCCGGTGAAGCCGACGCGACCCGTGAGGCCCAATCGATCCGTCAGCGCCAGCAGCTCGGCCATCGAGTGCTGGCTCCCGGCCGTGTCGTACACGGGCCCGCCGACAACGTACCCTCGGATCGGCAGGTCGCCGGGCACCGCGGCGAGAGCGCGCAGGAAGACCTCGTGTCCCTTCCAGCGCGCGAACGTCGCCACCAGGCCAACGCGCACGACGCCGGCGGCGGCAGGCGCCAGACCCGCGAGACGGTCGAGGGCCTCGACAGGGCCGTCCGGGGCGAATACCTGTAGATCCACCGCATTGTGGACGACGCGCACGGGCGCCGTCGGTCGCAGCGCGGCCGTCAGATCGGCCGCCACGCTCCTCGAGTTCGCGAGCATCGCGGCGACGTGGCGTTGATGCCCCGCGAGCAGGGACCGCGTGAAGCGGCGGGCGCCAATGTATTCGTGCACGTGCCAGACGACCTTCGCGGACCCTCGCGCGCGCACCCCCACGATATGCGCCTTGAACCCGTTGGTATGGAGGATGGCGGGCCGACCGGCCTTGACTATGGTCCGCAGCCGATGAAGGTAGGCGGGCAGCGTGAGCGCAACCGGCACCAGGCGGGCGGCGAGCGCGGCGGGCCCGGCGCCGAACTCACCCACGCGAGCGAGCGACGCCGGCATCGGCAGCACGACGCAATCCGCGCCGGCGGCTTCAGCCTGATCGAGCAAGGGTCCGCGCCCGGGAAGAATCACCTGCAGCGCCCAGGCAGGACGCAGCCGGCGGATGCCCTTGATCATCTCCAGCAGGACGATCTCTGAGCCGCCCAGCTGATCCGACACACTGAGGTAGGCAATACGCATTCACGCCGGCAAGGCCTCATCTGGCGCCGCCCACAACAGATGGGGCCAGGGGTCCGCCGCGAGCACCCGCTCGTCGATCGGCGCGAGCAGTTCCGCCGTGGGAACCGAGCCCCCAGCCGCGCGGCGGTGCATGGCAGCCGAGTGATCGATCCGCCAGCCGCGATAGCCGGCCCGGCGGAGCGGCGCAAGACATTGCTCGAGCGACACACCCATCCGTTGGAGCTCGACCGGGTGGCATTCAACGAGCACGTAGCGGTACCGGTGCCGCTCGAGGCCAACGGCCATTCCTCGCATTGCGTCCGCCTCGGCGCCCTCGATGTCGATTTTGACAAGATCGATGCGACCCGCGTGGCGCTCGTCGAGAAGCGCATCGAGGGCCACGGCTGGTGATTCGAAGTCCGCTACCTCCGACCCGTGCGCGGCGCGCGACACGCCCCAGTTGCCACCAAGTTCGTCGAAGCCGACAAACCCCTTCGACTCCGACGTGGCGCCGGCCGCCACGCGGTGGACCTCGACCTGCGACAGGCCGTTGCTGGCGACGTTCTCGGCGAGGATCGAGGCGAGGCGCGGGTGAGGCTCGAGCGCGATCACGCGACCGGTCCCGCCGACCAGATGCGCACACACGAGCGTGAAATAGCCCCAGTTGGCTCCGACGTCGGCGACCACCATGCCCGGACCAAGGAGGCGGAGAGCAAGCTGGGTTTCCTGCGGCTCGTATCGCCCGGTGAAGCAGACTTCGCGCGAGATGGAGTCGTGGAGATCGCAGACAAAGCTCGAGCCGCCGAGGTCCGGCGGCAGGCGGGCCAGGAAGGGCCTGCCCGCGAACCGGGCGAGCGCGTTCGCCAGGTGGTACCGGCCGAACGGCAACGTCTGGATCGCGGACGCCGAGACCGAAACCCAGAAGGGCGCTGCACTACGCATCTTTGCGCGCGACCACCAATACGTTGTCGGACAGCGCCTGAGGAAACATCTGCGAGAGCGTCTCCGGATAGTGTGCGCCGGTCAGCGGAATGCGGCCGGCGCACGAGAATCCGAGCGCGATCTCCGACAACCCGCAGTCGCCGGCGATGCGGACGAGATCGATCGGCAGCAGCGACGTGCGGTGGATGGGGTAGTAGTCATCCTGGAACGCGACGAATCTCCCCTTGACGACCAGACAGAGGAGGCTCAGCAGGCTGAGCTGATTCGGCGTGCTCACGACCAGCCAGCCGCCAGGCTTGAGAATCCGTGTCAGCTCTCGGCAGAATGCACGCGGGCTCTCGAGATGTTCGATCGTCTCGAGCGCCGCGACGATGTCGGCGGAGGCGGTCGGCACCGGTATGGCGTCGCGATCCAGATCGGCGCGACGGAACGCCGCGTCGGGTGACAGGCCCGGATGGCGCACGACGTCGACGCCGATGTAGTCGGCCGTCAGGTCGCTCGTGAACTCCAGGAATCGGCCGATGCCGCAGCCGACGTCGACGAGGACCCCGCGCGCGCGCCGGGCGCGCAGGAGTGCCGCCGCGGCGCGATAAATCGGGACATTGCTTGCGCCTTGGCTTATCAGTCCACGTTCCACGGCCGCGTCGGTCGTCATGCCGCCCGTCTCCTCGGTCATGCAATCTGGCCGCGTCCAAGATCCCCGAGCGCACGCGCGATGCGCGGCAGGACGACCTCGGGTGCGCAGCGTGCCGCGGCGTGGGCCGGCCCCCGGGCGCCCAGCCTCGCGCGCAGCCCCGCGTCCCCGACGAGCTCGCCGAGGACGCCCGCCAGCGCGTCGAGGTCACCGGCCGGCACGAGACGACCGCAGTCGTCGGAGACAATCTCCGGCGCGCCGCCGGCATCGGCGGTCACGACGGGCACACCCGACAGGAGCGCCTCAGCGAAGACCACGCCGAACGGCTCAGGACCTTCATTGGGTTGACAGAACAGATTCGACTGCCCGCATGAGCAGCGGCACGTCACGCCGTTCGCCGAGGAAGCGCACCCGCGGCTCGAGCCCGAGGCTCGACACCTCCTGCCGCAGATCCGCCAGGTACCGGTGCTCGTGCGGGCGCTGCGCGGCGCCGGCGATCCACAGCGTCCACACGACCGTCGTGCGCAAGCGTCCAAGCGCGCGTACCAGGTTGAGATGCCCTTTCCACGGTTCGAGCCGGCTCGCGCTCAGGATGACGACATCTGCCGGGCCTGTTCCGAGATCCTGCCGGAGCTGCGCGCGCGCGCCCGTCCGAGACGGCGGGACCGTCACCGGAGGGTGGATGACCGTCAGCGGCACTCCCGGCTGCAGCGCGGCAGCGGTCCGGGCCGTCCACGAGCTGTTGCAGATCACGAGGTCGCCCGTCGTGAGCGCCGCCCAGCGCTCGACGAACGAGCGGCCCGATGCTCGATCGTGCTGCCAGCACACCAGCGGCAGACGCATGCGGCAGGCGACGGGCGCGAAGAGTGCGTACGACCAGGGCGCGTGAAAGACCACCGCGTCTGGACGGGCGCCGGCCATCTGACGGCGAAGCCTGGACCGCGCCTGCATGACCGAGGCGGGCCGGCTGAGGCGGACGTCGCCAAGCGCAAGCACGTCGGCGCCGCAACCACGAAGCTCGTCCTCCAGTCGGCCCGCTGCCGCCACGGCGAACGTCACCGCAACCTCCGGCGTGACCGCCCGTTCCCGTGCCATCGTCACGAGCATCTGCTCGATGCCGCCGAAGAGGCGGCCGCTCGCGACGTGCACGACGCGCATTCGTGGGGATCTGGGCCGATGAAGAGATCGTGTGTGCCGTCGGGTGCCAGACACCTGTCGAGCTGAGCGGCTACCAGAGACGGGACATGACTTCGACGGAATCGCCCGCCAACACCAGGTCTTCCAGCTTGGCGCCCTTCACGACGACCTGCTTGCCGTCGACGAGCCGGGTAATGCGGACGCGGCTTCGCGAACCTTTCTCCGACACTCCACCGGCCATCGAGATTGCCTTCGAGACCGTCAGCGTGGGGTCGTGCAGGAATGGCCCGCCGTTCTTGACGTAGCCGGTCACGAAGAAGGTCTCGGCCTTGGGCACGAAGACCGTATCTCCGTCAGAGAGGATGATGTTCTGCGCGCGGCCGCTCTGCAGGTCCGCCATGCTGACCCGTTCGGCCACGGGCAGGGCGACGGTCGCCGGGTCCGTGCCAGCCGGCACCTCACGCGGCCGACGGTTGATTTCGATGTACGAGCCCGCGTCCGGCGTCGGCGATCCGGCTTTCGCCAGCGCTTCGGTGAGGTTGGTGTTGCCCGTCAACGTCACGGCCCCAGGCAATCTCACCTGGCCCCAGACGTAGACGACCTGACTGCGATACGTCTCGACCTCGATCGACACCTGCGGGTTGCGCAGGTACTTCTCTTTGAGGCGCGCGGTGATCTCCTGCTGCAGCGCACGCAGCGTCACCCCACCGGCCTTGACCTGGCCGATGTACGGATAGTCGAACGTGCCATCGCTGCCGACGGTCACGACCTTGGTCAGCGTCAGTTCGTCGACGACAGCGATCGAGAGACGATCCTGCGGCCCGATCGTGTACTCGGCGGAGGCCGGTGGCAGTTGAGGGGTCTGGAAGACCAGCGAGAGCAGGCAGATCAGCAGCGCCATGGGTCAGAATCCGTAGGTCAGCGACGCAAACACGCGCGTGCGATCGTACCGGCGATCGACGCGGTCGCTCGCCCGCTTCGCCAACTCGACGTCGACCCCGACGCGAAGGTTGGGCTGGAAGCGGTAGCCGACACCGGCGCCGAACATTCGCGCGCGATCGGTGCGCGTGTCATTGACGACGCCTGCCTCGCCCGAGGTGATTTCCTCGCGGTAGTCCAGACGATCCCGTCCCGCTGTCGCCCGCACGTCGAGCGCTCCCTGAAGCTGTTGCGTCACGACGAGCAGGAACCCCGTCGTCACGTAGTAAGGCGCGGTCGGCTCGAACGAGTATTGCACGTCGCGCGCGAGCGTGAGGTCCACCTTTGTCCGTTCGGCGAACGTGTGCGTCAGCGCGCCCTTTACCACGAGTCCGCTGTAGTCAGGAGTCTCAGGGCTGAGCGCGGTGAAGCGGCGGTAGCCGACCGAGAGCGAGCCCTGAATGATGGCGGGCGCGTCCAGACGAATCGACGGCAGGATTCTGAACGAGTCGGCGTCGCGCTCGGGAGACCCGTCGAAGCGATCGGTCTGTTGTGACGCGGTGATGGTGAACGTCGTGAGCGGTGTCAGGTAGACCTCCAGGCCGCCTTCAACGGTCCTGGTGATCGAGTTGAGCGCCTGGCTGAGCGGCACGCCATCTATGGACGTGCCTTCGACGAACTCCATTCCGGTCTTGCGAAGCTCGAGCACGAACCCGAACTTCGGCGAGAGCACGAGACGCGTACCGGCGGCGACTGTGGTCTCCGTGCGAGGTGCGCGCACATCCAGCTCGGCGTTGAGCCGCTCCCGGGTGTCGAGCTGCGACGCCAAAGCATAGGGCTGAAACCACCCCGAATCGATATCGAAACGCCCCTGCGCCGTGTAGTCGATGGACCGCTCGTCGGCGAGCTCCTGGTAGTAGACCAGCCCGGTCGCGACGGTACCCGACAGCAGCATCCTGCCGCCCCGCAGGCGGGCCTGGAGGCGTGGCGTGACGGTCATCGTAAAGTCGCGCTGGGGGTCGCTGGCGTCGTTGAAGACATTGTCGTCGATACCGAAATTGGTAATCGCGAGGGTCGGGTTGAGCCCGATCGGGCCGAGTCGGATCGGCATCGAGTCCAGCGGATCGACCGGGACAACCGTCTGCGCATACGAAACTGTCGTACCGAGGCACAGAATCGTCAGAACGTGGATGCACGCAGGTGCACGCAATTGCAGCTCCGCCCTTTCGGTCCCATGCTGATCGGCGCTGGGACCACAATTCCCGTAGTTTCGGCCCGTGCGAACGCCGACGACAACGGCTCTGACTTAGGCTCAAGGCTCAAGGCTCAGGGCTCGAGCCAAGAGCTTCGAGACCGCGCTCCGAGGTTTTGCTCGAGGCTCGAGCCTTGAGCCCTGAGCCTGAGCTTTTGAGCCGTAAGCCTGGATCTCCTGCCGGAATCAAGCCAACCCGCGGATGAGTCGCTCGAAGACGCCTCCGGCAGTCGCGAGTGTGTCCCAGGTGCCCTGCTCGGCAATCCGGCCATCGTCGAGAACAATCAGGCGGTCGGCTTCGCGAATGGTCGAGAGGCGGTGGGCAATCACGATGGTGGTGCGGCCGCGCGACGCGTTGTGCAGCGCCTGCTGAACTAGCTGCTCGGAGACTGCGTCGAGGTGTGACGTGGCCTCGTCGAGGATGAGGATGCTCGGGTTGCGGATGACGGCCCGCGCGATAGCGATCCGCTGACGCTGACCGCCCGAGACCATCGCTCCGCGCTCTCCCACGAGGGTATCCAGCCCATCCGGCAGCGAGCTCACGACGTCGGTCAGGTGGGCGGCGGCGAGCGCGCGGGTGAGCGCTTCTTCGCCGACACCCTCACACCCATAGAGGATGTTCTCCCGGAACGTGCCGTGAAAGAGAAAGGCGTCCTGCTCGACGAGCGCAGTGGCGCGATGCCAGCTCTCGGGCGTGAACTCCCAGCAGTCCCGGCCATCGACCATCACGCGCCCGCTCGAGGGCGCGCGAAGACGGAGAAGGATGTTCGCGAGCGTCGACTTGCCGGCGCCTGAAGGGCCGACCACCGCGATCGTCTGGCCAACGGGCACGACGAAGTCGATGTCGTCGAGCGCCGTCTTGCCGCTCGGATACCGGTAGGTGACGTGCTCGAACGCCAGCGACGTTTCGAGACCTGAGAAGATCGCCGTGCCGAACGGGCGCGCCGGGAAGTACGGCGTGTCGAGCCACATCTTCACTTCGTGGATGCCGCCCGCCAGATACGCGAGGTGGCCGTGCAGCCCGTATAGCTGATTGAGCAGCGGGAGCAGCCGCAGGAGGACGAAGCCATACGCGAGCAGGTAGCTGCTCAGCATGTAGCCCGGGCGGACGAGGAAGATGTAGGCGCACGTGACGATCACCATGGCTCCTGCCACGGCGAGTGTCTCGGTGATGGGAAAGAGCAGCGAGAGCGCTCCGGCGCTGCGCTCCTCGGCGTCGGCCTGGGCCGAGTTCACCTGGTGAAAGTGCTCGATCTCGCGTTCCTGGGAGTGCGTCGCGCGCACGATGCGCACTCCGGAGAACGACTGCCCGAGCAGGGCCGCCATGCGGTGGTTGAGATCGGTCAGCTCCACGCCGGCCGTCTTCAGACGCGCGTAGACGAACGACAGCGCGCTGCCGAGCGCGACCGCCAGCACGACGACGAGCGTCGTCAGCGGCCATGAGAGAAAGAAGAGCGCCGCGATGTAAAAGAAGGCGATGCTCGTCCGCTGGATGAGCGCCAGCATCGCGTCGATGGCGACCGTCGTTCGGTAGGTCTCGACGAGGAAGACGTTGGCGAGGTCGCCGCCGGGCAGACGGTCGAAGAGATCCAGATCGGCGCGGTGGAGCCGCCGGAACAAATCGTCCCGAAGCCTCACCGCGATCCGTCGCTTGAGACGCGCCGCCAGTACGAGCGAGCAGTAGAAGGCGGCGTTCTTCAGAGCCACCGACAGCACGATGGCGACCGCGATCGCGCCGACATAGAAGGCCGGCGAGTGCCCCGGGACCATGCGCTGGAGCCACTGGAGCGGACGCATCGGCGTGGCCCGCTCGCCGCCGAGGAGCAGGTTCAGCAGCGGCACGAGGAGCCCGACGCCGAACCCCTCGAACAGCATCACGAAGAGTGCACTCGCGAGCACGGCCGACAGCAGGAGCGGCTGCCTCACGAGATACGGGCGGAGGAAGGCGAGGATCTTCTTGAGTTCGTCGAGCTGCTGGAGCCAAGCCTTCACAGGGTGCTTCGTAGTATCAACCGCGACGGCACACCGCGCAAACACATCCACTGCGGCACGGACGAGATGGAGGGAGTTGTTTCGGGCTGGCGGGAGCGTGAACAGAGCCTGCTGAGCAATCCAGGACGACCGATTTCCGCACCGCCTCAACAGGCCGAACACTACGAGGCGCGCGCGACGCGAATCAGCCGGTCCGCCAGGTCCGTCACGGCTGCGGACTCGCTATAGTGCAGGGCCACGTCGGCCGCGGCTTCGCCCAGCCGCTCGCGCAGGCCGGCGTCGTCGAGCAGCCGCTCGACCTCGCCGACGATCGCCTGCGCGTGATGGGTCGGGATGATGAGCGCGCTCTCGCCATCGGCCAGCGCATCGGCGGCCACGCCTACGCGCGTCGTCACAATGGGGAGCCTGCCCGCCATGGCCTCGACGAGCGCGACGCCGAACCCCTCATACAGGCTCGGGGCGATCATGACGTCGGCCTCGCGATAGACGTCGATGAGCGCGAGCCGTTCGAGGCGCGGGATGACCCTCACGCGAGGCCGCACGACGGGAGGGAAATCGGCGAGCACGACGTCGGCGGGCGCGAGCGTGCCGGCGCAAATCAAGCGAACGTCCTGATGCCGGTGGGCGAGCTCTATGAACGCGTCGCGAAGGTACCGGATGCCCTTCATCGGCAGCCACTGACCCACGAAGAGCAGCGTCCGCGCCTGGCGCGCCGGACGCTCCGAGAGAAAGAACTCGGGCGGCACTCCGTGAAACACGACGTCCACGCGATCGGGGCCGACCCAGCCTCGACGCACCAGGTACTCCTTCTCGAGCGTATTCAGGCAGGTCACGCGCGTCGCGTGCCGGCAGGCGGTGCGCAACATGTACGGCATGAGGCGCTCCTGCAACAGCCGGTAGCGCCAGCTGAGCCCGCCCGTTTGCTCCGACTCCTCGCGCAACGCCGCGTGGTAAAGCGGCTCGAGCCCGTGGAAGGCGATGACCGTCGGCACGGCTGTGCCAGCGTCTCGGGCAGCCGCGGAGACGGCCAGCCATCCCGAATAGCTGTGGAACACCACGAGGTCGCAGCCGGCCCCATGCTGCCGCATCCAGCCGCGAATGACGAACGGATAGACGAGCGGCGTGAAACGCCCGGCCGCGCGACGCGACGCCGGGAAGTCCTCAGGCGTCACGATGGTCACCGCGTGCCCGCGACGAACGAGCTCGGCCGCCAGATCCTGATAGGTCAACACGACCGACGACTGCCGATCTCTCGGAGTCTGCAGCACGATGGCGATCTTCTGTGCGATCAAGTGGGATCAGGGGAAGAGCAAGTCAGTAAGCCATCAGGAGCCGTGCCGCGCGTTCGATCTCATCGTCGGAGGGCAGAAACACGGCCTCGAGGGGCGGGGAGTACGGGACCGGCGTGTCGAGGCTTGCGAGGATGCGGACGGGCGCGTCGAGCGACTCGAACGCCTCCTCCTGAATGAGCGCCGCGAGGCTCTCGCCGATGCCGCCGGTGCGCGAGTCCTCGTGCACGATGAGGACCCGGCTGCAGTGGCGCGCGCAGGCGAGTACCGCCTCGCGGTCGAGCGGCGACAGCGAGCGCAGGTCGAGCACGCACGCCTGAATGCCGTCGGCGGCGAGCCGTTCGGCGACACGCAGCGCGGCATGCACGTAGGCGCCATACGAAATCACGGCCAGATCGTCCCCGTCGCGCCGAAGCGCCGCGCGGCCGATGGGAATGGCGGCGGGCGCCCCGGCGGCGAGGACCTGCTTGATGCGCGGGTCGCGGTAGAGCGCGATGTGCTCGTAGTAGAGGACCGGATCGGGATCGGCAACCGCGCTCGCCATGAGCGCGCGCGCATCGGCAGGCGTGGAGGGCACGACGATCTTCAGCCCCGGCGTCCGGTAGAACCACGCTTCCGTGTTCTGGCTGTGATACGGCCCCGCGTGCCGCAGCCCGCCCCACGGCATGCGCACGACCATCGGCACCGATCCACCCCAGCGATACCGGATCTTCGCGGCGTTGTTCACGAGCTGGTTGAACCCTGTGGCGACGAAGTCGTTGAACTGCATCTCGCCGATCGGCCGGTGGCCCGCGAGCGCGGCGCCGACACATGCGCCGAGCACGGCACCTTCGGCGAGCGGCGAGTTGAGGATGCGATCCCCGAACTCCTCGAGGAGCGGACGAAGCAGCAGAAACGCGTTGCCGTACGAGCCGCCGACATCCTCGCCGAAGACGAAGACCGAAGGGTCCGCGCGCAGGGCGTCCCCGACGCCGAGCATCACCGCTTCTAGCAGCGTGCTTCCCGTGCGGTCGAAGGGAGCGCCCGCTTCGAGCGGTGGCAGGGGCGGGTCGGTGTCAAGGTGAAGCCGCACCTGGGGGTCGAGGATTTCGACCCGTTGTCGTGGCGGCTCGCCTGCGAGAACCCCCTCGCCAGCCTGACCGGGGGGAGGCCAGGCGGCGGCAATCACCTTTTGTGCTTCGAGCTCGACGATTTTCTCGCACTCCACTTTCAGGCGGCCGAGCTCATCCGCGTCGATGAGCTCGTCGAGCTGCAGCCGCGCCGCGTACGTCGCGATGGGATCGCGCGCCGACCAGAACGCATACAAATCCGGATCGGCGTAGCCCGCCGGGTGGAGCGGCGGATACTCCCAGCCCGGCGGTGGCTCCTTGCCGAGGTACAGCATGTCGTCGTGGTGCGCGTGGCCGCACATGCGCATCGAGACGAGCTCGATGAGAGTGGGGCCGCGCCCCGCGCGCGCACGTTCGACGGCCCAGGCAAACGCGGCGGCGATCTCGTCCGGGTCGGTGCCGTCGATTGTGATCCCCGGAATGCCGTACCCGGACGCCTTGTCCGCGAACACACGCACGGCGGACTGATCGCGCACGGGAGTCGAGAGGGCCATCTGATTGTTCTCGACCGCGAAGACGGCCGGGAGCCTGCGTGCCGCGCACAGGTTGATCGCCTCGTGCCACTCGCCGAGCGACGAGCCGCCTTCGCCGATGAAGGAGAGGGCGACGCGTCCGGCGCCGTCGCGGGCGAAGGCGAGGGCCATGCCCGCGATCGTGAGCGACCCGATGGCGAGCGGTGCCGCGGCTGGCAGAATTCCCCACGCCAGGTCCCCGACGTGGAGGTCCTTGCCGTGCATCGGCGGTCCAGCTTTGGCCATCTGCGCCGACAACACCATGTTGACGGTTTCCCCGGTCGGCCGCATGGCCAGCGCCGCACCCAGATCGCGGATGATCGGCGCGATCACGTCGCCTCGCCACTCGCCGCCGTCGCGAAACCCGTCGCCGCGGCGGAGCCGGATGCCCGCCGCGTAGATGGCTTCCTGCCCGAGCGATCGGAACCCCTTCCCCTGAAACCCCGATTCACCGTAGCGCACTTCCCCGCCGGTGAAGAGGGTTTTCAGCCGGTTGTCCGTCGCACGTGTGAGCACCATCCCGCGCAGGATTTCCCGGCGCTCGTCGGGTGTCAGCGAGACACGGATCGCGGCGCGGCGGAGGAAACCGTTGCAGGCGAGGACGAGCTCGTCGGTGGCAAGTTGGAAGCGCCGGGGAGCGTCGACTCCGGGCGTGATCTCGACGGGCTCGGAAGGCGCCAGGTTCTCGAGTCGTGCCCGCAGCGCGGCTTCGAAGGTCGCGCGGAGCGCGTCGAACGACGCCTCGTCTGATCCAACCGAGCTCTTGCTCGCGTCGAACGCGGCCCGAACGGGAAGGACGGCAAACGGAAAGCGCTCGACGACAAACGCCTCGAGGCGCCGGGCGAGATCCGTGGCAGGGTGAACCGGGGAAGCCCGCGCCATCTGGAAATGCTAGCACCACCGCGGACAACACGGATCACGGACAGGACGGAAGATCGCCGGTCGGTTCAGGAAAGGGTTCTAGCGGGCTCCTGATCGAGTTACCGTGCGACGGCCTGTGCGATGAATGCTTCGATATCGGCGGCCGGCCGCGCGCCCGCGGTCCGCGCGCGCTCGCTTCCGCCGTCGAACACCGCCATGGTCGGAATCGATCGTATTGCGAACCGATCGCCGAGCTCAGGCACGGCGTCGGTATTCACCTTGACGATGAGGTAGCGACCGGCGTTCTTCGCGGCGACACGAGCCAGCTCAGGCGCCACCATGCGGCAAGGCCCGCACCATGGCGCCCAGAAATCCACCACGACCGGCAGCGTGGAGGCCTTGAGCAGCGCGTCGAAGATCTCCGCGCTCGGCACCTCGACGGGTTCGGCAGTCGCCGGCAGGAGCGTTCCACACTTCTTGCACTTGGCTGTCCGACCGGCCGCTTGACCGAAGGGCACGCGATTGCGCTGCTGGCAGGAAGGGCAACTGACGATGATGCCCCGGTCGTCGAGTTGCGCCATGGGCCAATCGTAGATCGTCTTATGTCGCTCGCTGGCGCTTCTCGGCGCGCTTGTGCGCTTTTCAGTCAGACACCGCAAGCTCGCCCGGAACGATCGGCCTGGTACGCGGCAGCAGCCCGCGGCGCGCGAGGTTGCCGACGTAAGCGAGGATCGCGACGAATATGACGAGCTTGACCGTGTCCGCGCTACGGGTCTGAGGCAGGAGCTTCCAGAGCACGCCGAGGGCCGGCTGCGCGATCAAGACGGCCCAGGCCGATCCGTAGAAGTAGCGCCGCTCGTGGCCTTCACCCTTGGTCGACGGCTTCACTCGCGGCAGCAGACCGAACGCACCGAGCGCCCACACCACGCCGACGATCGGGAAGTACGCAACATCGTAGAAGTGCCGGAGACGCCACGTGCCGGTCGCGATGGCCACGACCAGCCCGGCCATGTTCAGCACCGCAAACGCGATCAGCTCGCTCCAGGCGAGCGTGTAGCACACGCGGCGATAGATCGGGTTGGGACGATCCTCGGTGAAGCGGATGATGTAGGGCGCCGGCTCGACGCCCGGAAGCCTGCCGAGCAGGCCCGCGATCCCGGTCCCGACGAGCACGGCCGTCAGCCAGACCGCCATCCGCGTGTCGAAGCCCTTCGCGAAGAGATCAGCGGTGAGCGGCCCGGGCGCGATGAAGAACACCCAGATCCAGATCGGCCAGTGCGCCAGCCGGTAACTGATCTTGTTGCGCTCGCGGATGCGCCGATCGCTGGCCAGCTCGATTCGTTCGGCGTGACCGTGCTGACGCTCGTAGGAAGGGGGTAAAAACGGCCGGGACAAGTTCTTGACTGCACCACAGGGGTTCAAAAGGTTCAGGAGGTTCATTTGAACCTTTTGAACCTGAACCCCACCTAATCCTGTCTCGTATAGCTGTCCGATCCCCCATGACTCTCCTGCAGGATCTCCGCTACGCCGTCCGCATGCTCCTCAAGGATCCCTGGTTCACCATCGTCGCGGCGACGGCGCTGGGGCTTGGTATCGGGGTCAATACGACGGTCTTCACGTTCGTGAACGCGGTGTTGATCCGCGGCCTGCCGTTCGAGCGGCCCGAGGAGATTGTCTTTCTGGCGACACGCAACACCACCGGGGACGAAGACGACAGCTCGCCGGCCTCGTGGCAGGAGTTCCAGGACTGGCGCGCCAAGGCGCGGGCGTTCTCGGCCATCGCGGCGTTCCGGCCCTTGCAGATGAACGTCAGCGACCCCGATCATCCTGCCGAGCGGGCCGGAGGAGCGGCGGTCACCGCCAATACCTTCTCGTTGCTCCGCCAGCAACCCTTTCTCGGGCGCGATTTCGTGCCCGGCGAGGACACCGCCGGCGCGCCGCCGGTCGTGATCCTCGGCCACAGCATCTGGAAGAACCGGTACGGCAGCGACCCTGGCGTGATCGGCCGCATGCTCAAAATCAACGAGGTGGCCTACTCGATCATCGGCGTGATGCCGCAAGGCATGCGGTTCCCCACCAACGCGGATATTTGGCGCCCGTTGCTGCCAGGCACCGCGGAGAACTTGCGCAACCGCAACATCAGCGTGTTCGGCCGGCTCGCGAGCGGCGTCACCTGGGATCAGGCGGCGGCCGAAATGGCCGGCATCTCGCGGCTACTCCAGACGACCTACCCCGAGACCAACAAGAACATCGAATCACGGCTGATGACGTTCAACGAGCGCTTCAACGGCGGACCGATCCGGCTGGTCTTCCTGTCGCTGCTCGGCGCGGTCGGGTTCGTCCTGCTGATTGCGTGCGCGAACGTGGCCAACCTGCTGCTGGCGCGATCGGCGTACCGCGCGCGGGAGATGGCCGTCCGCACGGCGCTCGGCGCCGGCCGCGGACGGATCGTGCGGCAACTGCTGATCGAGAGTGTCATGCTGGCGTGTCTTGGCGGCGTGCTCGGGTTGGCCCTGACCGCCGTCGGCGTGCGGCTGTTCGATGCGGCTGTCGCCAATGTCGGGAAGCCCTACTGGATCGTCTTCGACCTCGATTGGTCGGTGTTTGGTTACTTCACATTGATCTGCCTCACGACGGGCATCGTCTTCGGGCTCGCACCGGCGCTGCAGGTCTCGAAGACGAATCTCAACGACCTGATGAAGGAAGGCGGCCGCGGGCAGTCGGGCGGCGCACGAGCGCGCTGGCTGACCTCAGGCCTGGTCGTCGCCGAGCTGACGTTGACGCTCGCACTGCTCACGGGCGCCGGGCTGATGGCGCGCAGCTTCCTGAAGTTGTATCGCTCGATCTCGGGTTCGAGACGGGCCACCTGCTGACGTTGCGGACGCAGCTCGTCGAGAGCAAGTATCCGAAGCCCGAGCAGCGGCGGATTTTCTTCGAGGCGCTGCAGGCGCGCATCCGCGCGCTGCCAGGCGTCACGCAAGCGGCGATGGCGTCGGCGCTTCCCCTTGGCGGCACCGGCGAATTCAGGTTCGAGATCGAAGGGCGGCCGACGAGCGACGCGTCTTCACGTCCGCGGGTGTCGGTCGTCGATGCGGGCCCGGGCTACTTCGAAACCCTTGGCGTGACCATCCAGCGTGGACGCGCGTTCCGCGAGGCGGACGGTGCTCCCGGGGCGGAGGTCATCGTCATCAACCAGCGGCTCGCGACCGAGTACCTGGCCAGCGAGGATCCGATGGGCCGGCGCATCCGCATCATGCAGGGTGCGAACGACGATCAGCCAGGACCGTGGTTGACGATCGTCGGCGTGAGTCCGACGATCCGTCAGGGCGAAGTGCGGGCGCTCGAGCCGGCGGCCGTCGTCTATCGCCCCTCGCGCATGAGCTCGTCGCTTGGCACGGCCATGGTGGTGCGCACCGCGGCCGATCCCGGGTCGATGATCTCGGCCGTCCGCGAGGCCGCCAAGGCGCTCGACCAGGATCAGCCGCTCTTCGACGTTCGGCCCCTCGACGAGGCGATCGCCCAGTCCCGCTGGCCCTACAGCGTGTTCGGATCGATCTTCGTCATCCTGGCGGTCATCGCGCTGGTGCTCTCCTCGGTCGGCATCTACGCGATTACGTCCTATTCGGTCACGCAGCGCACTCAGGAGCTTGGCCTGCGCCTCGCTCTCGGCGCGCAGGCGTCGCAGATCTCATGGCTGATCCTCCGGACCGGGCTCTGGCAACTCGGTGTCGGCCTCACGCTCGGCCTCGCCGCCGCCTACGGCGTCAGCCAGGTACTGGAGTCGCTCGTCGCCCAGATTCCGGCGGTCGATCCGGTCACCTTCATCGCGATCACGCTCCTCTTGACGGTGGTCATGCTGACGGCGTGCCTGATCCCCGCGCGGCGCGCGACGCGCATGGACCCGGTCGAAGCGCTGAGAGTTGAATAGCTGTCAGCTGACAGCTGGAACCAGACCCCTGCGGAACGCGTCCATGTGCGTGTGCTTCAAGACATTCGGCATGCCGTCCGCCTTCTGCTGAAGAATCCGGGATTCTCGACTGTCGCGGTGCTGGTCCTGGCCCTCGGAATCGGCGCCAACACGGCCGTCTTCAGCCTGGTCAATGCGCTGATGCTCGAGCCCATGGCCGCCGAGGGCCCCGGCATCGTGGGCATCTACAGCCGCGACACCACGCGGCCGGACCGCTATCGCGGCTTCTCGTGGCGCGACTACGAGCAGGTGCGGTCGAACCGGGAACCGTTCGACGAGGTCATGGCCTACACGGTCACCATGCTCGGGGTGTCGGAGGGCGACACGACACGGCGCTCGTTTTCGGCGATCGTGTCGTCCGGCTACTTCTCGACGCTCAACGTGCGGCTTGCGGTGGGACGCGAGTTCACGGCGGACGAGGAGCGGCCCGAGAGCGACCAGCGCGTCGTGATCGTGGGGCATCGCTTCGCGCGGGCGGCGGGCGTCGCGCCCGCGGACGTGCTCGGGCGAACCGTGCGCCTCAACGCGCGCGACTACGAGATCGTCGGGGTGGCACCGGAAGGCTTCTCCGGCACCATCGCGCTCGTGGCCCCGGAGTTCTGGTTGCCGCTCGGGGTCTACGCGAAGGTGACCGACGACATGCTCCGCGACGGCGGCTCCAGCCGGTTGAGCGACCCGAATAATCGCGCGCTGATGCTGGTCGGTCGCCTGCGTCGGGGTCTCGACGTCGACGCGGCGCGGCCGATGATCGCCGGTTTTTCGCAGAGCTTCGTCGGACGCGATCCGGTCGGGAACAAGGATCAGGAGATCCTCGTCGACGAGCTGGCTCGGACCGGGATCAGCACCCGGCCGCAAAGCGATTCGGAGCTGACAGTGCTCTCGGCGCTGCTGATGGGCATGGCGTCGCTCGTGCTGCTCATCGCCTGCCTCAACCTCACGAACATGATGCTCGCCCGTGGAGCGGCGCGGCGCAAGGAGATCGCGCTGCGGCTCGCGCTCGGCAGCGGCCGCGCGCGCGTGATCCGTCAGCTCCTGACCGAGAGCCTGCTCCTGGCCTCGGTCGGCAGCGTCGCCGGACTCCTGCTTGCCACGTGGGGCGCAAGCCTGCTCGTCGCCTCGCTGGCGTCCGCGCTGCCGTTCGTCGTGATGCTCGACACGACACCCGACGTCCGTGTGCTCGCCGCCACGGTCGGGTTCTGCGTCCTGAGCACTCTCGTCTCGGGCCTCGGACCCGCCTGGCGCGTGACGCGGCCCGACGTCCTTCCCGATCTCAAGGAGCAGCCGGCGCAGGAGAGGACTGGACGGTTGTCGATGCGCAACGCGCTCGTGGTGGGACAGATCGCGTTGTCCCTGGCGCTCCTGACCGCAGCGGGACTCTTCATGCGCGGCGCCATCAAGGCGGCCGTGACGGATCCGGGTTTCCCACTCGCCGGCGGCGTGATCGCCAACATCGATGCCGGCATGGCGGGCTATGACGAGACGGGTGGGCGCGCCGCGTTGCGCGGCATCCTGCAGCGGGTACGGGAAACCCCCGGCGTGCACTCCGCCAGCTTCGCGTCGCTCGTGCCGTTCGGGGATTTCAACGAATCGCGCCTGGTGCAGAAAGCCGGCACGCCTCCGGCCGCCTCGGGTCAGCGGGACGAAGGATCGGATGCGGTCCTGACCATCGTTGGCGCCGACTACTTCGACACACTGCGTCTGCCAATCCTGCGGGGGCGCGGGTTCACGTCGTCCGAAGAGGAGTCTCCGAGCGGGCCCAGGATCGCCATCATCGACGAACCGGCAGCGCGCCAGCTGTTCGGCGGTGTGAATCCAGTCGGACAGGACGTGCAGTTTGCCAACGACAAGTCGGCCGGGAAAGACAGCTACACGATCGTCGGCGTCGTGAACGGCGTGCGCCACGACTTGATCGATCGGACTCCGGTGGCACACGTGTACCTGCCGATCGGGCAGCATTACCGGGGGAACGTTCACATGCACGTGCGTGTGGCCGGCACGGGTCAGTCCGTGGAGGCGGCCATGCTCGGCACGCTGCGGCAGACGATCCGTGCCGCCGACGAGCGAGTGCCCGTCCTGCAGTTGCGGACGCTGCGCCAGCAGCGTGACGACAACCTCGTTCTATGGGCCGTGAACACCGGCGCCAGACTCTTCTCGGTGTTTGGCGGCGTGGCGCTGCTGCTCGCGATCATCGGCGTCTACGGAGTGAAGTCGTACGTGGTCTCGCGGCGGACACGCGAGATCGGGATTCGCATGGCGCTCGGGGCGACGCCGTCGAACGTGCTCTGGCTGGTGCTGCGCGAAGGGCTCACGCTGACGCTGTCTGGTGTCGGAGTGGGGTTGCTGCTCGCCTGGGGCGTGGCGCGGGCGCTCAGCGGGATGCTGTACGAGGTCAGCGCCCTCGACCCCGTGGTGTTCGTGGTTGCTCCCGTGGTCCTCGCCGCCTCAGCCATGGCCGCCTCATACATCCCCGCACTGCGCGCCACACGCGTGCTGCCGCTGACGGCGCTCAGGACGGAGTAGCGTCCGCCCTTCCTGGCTGGAAGCCGGAAGCTGTGAGCGGAAAACTGGATTCCTGACATTGCCTGCGATATCGTTCAGGATCTATGTCGCGTCGGACGGCTGTCCTGGCCATTGCGCTTGCGCTTGCTCTCAGTCCGCGGGTGCTTCTCGCCCAGGACACGCGCGAGGCCACACTCGCACAGCAGCGCGCCGACAAAGCCCAGACGCTCAAGCCCTACGAAGGCGGCAAGCTCGAGCGGACAATGCTCTGGATCGAGGATGTCGACCCGCTCCGCAAGATCGCGCCGCACGACGGCTTCTATCTGCAGTACGGGTTCAGGTGGAAGCCCATCGGCGGCGGCGTCGGTCTGGGCGGCGGCTGGCGCCACGACCTGTTCAACCGCAACGCGCGCGTGCTCCTCGGTGCCGGCATCTCGACGCGGAACTATCAGATGCTCCAGGCGGACTTCTCGCTGCCGTACCTCGCTCAGAACCGCGTCGAGCTCGGTGTGCAGGCCGTCTATCGCCACAACCCTCAGGAAGACTTCTGGGGAATCGGCGCCGAATCGTCGAAGGACGACCGGGTCAGCTATCTCGTCGACTACACCGACTATACGGGCCGCGCCATCGTGCGTCCGGTTCCCTGGCTCGAAGCCGGCACGCGGTTCGGGCGGCTCGATGGATCGCTCGGCAGCGGCACCGACAAGCGGTTTCCTTCGATCGAGGAGCGCTTCACCGACCAGACCGCGCCCGGACTGGCCCAACAGCCGGACTTCTCCTTCGCCGAGGTGTTCGGCGCGGTGGACTATCGCGACGAGGAGGACAACGCGCGCGCCGGCGGCTTGTACTCGCTCACCTGGCGTGAATACTCCGACCTCGACTTCGAGCGCTACAGTTTCCGCGCGGTCGACCTGCTGCTCCAGCAGTTCGTCCCCATCTTCGACAAGAAGCGTGTCTTTGCCCTGCAGGGACGCCTGCAGTCCGCAGCGACCGACAACGGTGCGGGACAGACCGTCCCCTTCTACTTCAAGCCGACGCTCGGCGGCAGCACGAGCCACCGCGGGTTCAACGACTTCCGCTTTCGCGATGATGCCGTGGTCTATCTGAATGCGGAATACAGATGGGAGGTGTTCTCGGGCCTCGACATGGCGCTCTTCTCGGATTGGGGAACCGTCGCACCAAACGTCGGTCAGCTCAAGATGTCGCAGCTCGAGAACGCATATGGCCTAGGGTTCCGCTTCAACACCTACAAGTCCGTCTGGTTCCGCGTCGATATCGGGTTCGGCGGCGAAGGGGTCCAAATCTTCTTCAAGTTCAGCAAGGCTTTCTAGTAAAGAGACATGCGCAGGCGACTCATTTTTGCGGCGCTGGTGATTTCGGCGATTGTGTCTTCGGGGCTCGAGGCCGGGTTCGCGAACGGGCCGAGGTTCTTTCGCGACGACCCGATCGCGCGCGATCCTGAGACCGAGGATGCCAGTGGTGTGCGGGAGGCCGAGCTCAGCCAGCTGTACGACTTCGCGGAGAACTCGTTTCTCGGGGCAGGCGAGCACGCGGACATTCGCGCGGCCAACATCAACACGGTCGACGAGGTGCCGGACTCGAGCTGGTTCACCAACCGTCTCGGCCGCGAGCCGTGGGCGGTCGACCAGCTGGTGAAGGGACCTGACACCAGCACGGGACCATCCGGGACGTGGACGATCGTCTCGGGCAAGATGGAAGGCGTCGCGCCGGGATTCACGATTCGTGACGGCGCGGGTCAGCTCTACTTCATCAAGTTCGACCCGCCGTCGAATCCCGAGATGGCGAGCGGGGCCGAGGTCATTTCGACAAAGTTCTTCCATGCGTTCGGCTATAACTTACCGGAGAACTTCATCGCGACGGTCCGCCGCGAAGCGCTCGTCATCGGAGAGGGGGCGAGGATCGATGACGAAAACGGGCGCCGGCGTCAGATGGACACGAGGGATCTCGACGGGCTGTTGAAGCGGGGGGCGCGCAACACCGACGGCAGCTACCGCGTCCTCGCCAGCAAGGCGCTCGACGGCAAGCCTGTGGGACCATTCCGCTATTACGGTACGCGACCGGATGACCCGAACGACATCTTCGCGCACGAGCACCGTCGTGAGCTGCGAGGGCTGCTCGTCTTCTG
The DNA here is from genome assembly GCA_963771395.1 of uncultured Acidobacteriota bacterium. Lineage (GTDB taxonomy): Bacteria > Acidobacteriota > Vicinamibacteria > Vicinamibacterales > 2-12-FULL-66-21 > DATBJJ01. The sequence continues at coordinate 492,036 of CAVYTY010000016.1, forward strand.
CGCCTGGCTGAACCACGACGACTCGCGGAGCATCAACAGTCTCGATACGCTCGTCAGCGGCGGCGGCCGCGCGATCGTGCGCCACCACCTGCTCGACTTCGGATCGACGCTCGGGAGCGGCACGACGCAGGCGCAGAGCAGGCGCGCCGGCAACGAGTTCCTGTGGGAATCGCGGCCGACGATCATCACGATGCTGACGCTGGGCCTGTACGTCCGCCCGTGGATCAAGGTGCCCTACCCTGAGATCCCCGCGCTCGGCCGCATCGAAGCCGCATACTTCCGGCCCGAGGACTGGAAACCGGAATACCCCAACCCGGCCTTCAGCAACGCGCGACCCGAGGATCGTTTCTGGGCCGCCCGCATTCTCGCCGGCCTTTCCGACGACGGGGTCCGCGCGGTGGTTGGAACGGCCCAGTTCACGGACGGCGAGGCCTCGAAATACCTGATCGACACGCTGCTGACACGCAAGCGCAAGGTGCTCGAGAGCTGGCTGAACGCGACCAACCCGGTCGTCAACCCATCGCTCAGCCAAAACGGCGAGCTGACGTTCGAGAACGCCGCGCAGAAGGCCGGCGTCGCGCCGGCCGCCGAGCGCTACACGATTCAATGGTCGGCGTTCGACAACGCGTCGAACACGCACAAGGACGTGGGAGCCGAACTGAGCGTGACGTCTCCCGTCGCGCAGGTGCCTGCCGAACTGCTGTCGGCCCGCCCCGACTACATCTGCGCGCTCGTCCGCACGCACCACGGCGATCATGCCGCGTGGTCCCGACCGCTCATGCTGTACTTCCGCCGCAGCGGCGACGGTTGGGCACTCGTCGGCCTGGAACGTAACTGAAACTCGGGGTTGAGGTTGGGCGTTGGTACTCTGACGCGGGGCAGGCTGGCGCTCACGGGCCTGTTGCTCGCGCTCGCCGTCTGGGTGTTCGTCTACAAGGCGGCGCCCAAGATGCCGGACTTCGAGGTGTACTGGAAGGCGGCCGCGCGGGCGGCCCACGCCGAGCCGCTCTACCGCACCACCGACGGACATTTTCAGTTCAAGTATCTGCCCGCCTTCGCCGTGCTGGCGATCCCGATCGGACTTCTGCCGCTCCTGGCCGCCAAGTTCGTCTGGTTTTTCAGCTCCATCGCACTTCTGGTCGCGCTCGTGAAGATGGCCGTCAGGCTTCCCGTCGAGCGTCGCAAAACTCTTCGCTGGCTCGTCATCGTCACCGTCGTCAGTTTGCTGAAGTTCTACGCGCACGAGCTCGTGCTCGGTCAGGTCAACATCCTGTTCGCTGTCGTCGCCACGGGCGCCCTCCTGTCGATGAAAGCGAAGCGTGAGGTCCTGGCAGGAGCGCTTGTCGTCCTCGCGATCGTCATCAAACCCTACGCCGTGCTCTTCGTGCCCTGGGTGATCGCCAGGCGGCAGCTGCCGTCGATTGCCTCGGCGTGCGCGGGCCTCGCCCTCGTCCTCGTCCTGCCGGCGGCGCTCTACGGGTGGGACGGCAACGTCACGCTTCACCGCGAGTGGTGGAGAACGGTGACGGAAACCACCGCGCCCAACCTGGCCACCTACGATAACGCGTCGCTGGCCGGAATGTTTTTCCGCTGGTTCGGTCCGGGCGAGTTGTCGGCGCGCGTGGCGTACGGCACCGGCGTGGTGCTTCTCGGCGTTGCCGCGCTCGTCTTCCTCTTCCGCCGGGGCGTGACGTTTCCCGAGGGGGTCGAGGGCGCCCTGCTCCTGACGTTGATGCCACTGCTGTCGCCGCAGGGGTGGGACTACGTCTTTCTGATTGCAACGCCGGCGATCGTGTATGTGGCGAACTACCTCGATCTCCTGCCGCGTCCGCTGCGCTTCATCACGATTGTCGCCGTCGCAACGATCGCCTTCGTCGTGTTCGATCTGGTGGGCCGGAAGGCGTACTACGAATTCATGCGGCTGTCGTTCATCAGCCTGTGTTTCTTCGTCGTCATTGCCGCGCTCGCGACGCTGCGGCTGCGAAAGATCGCCTGATATGATGCGGCCATGATCCGCGGGCTCGGCTTGTGTTCGACGGTCGCGATGCTCGCGATGGCCGCGCCGTCGGCCTCAACCATGCAGCCGCACCAATACCCGGGACCGGGAATCCCTCTGACCCTCGCGGAGGAACGCGCCCGCCGCATCAGCGACCTTCGCTACGACCTGCAGTTCTCGATTCCCGCCGGGCAGTCGGCACCAGTCACGGGGCGTGTGGCAATCACGTTCGTGCTGAAGGACGCGGCCCACCCGCTGTCGCTCGATTTCGCGCCCGGCACAGGCGTGCGCAGCCTGCGGGCGAACACGAAGACCGTCACACTAGCGACGGTTCCCGATCACCTTGTCATTCCAGCGACGGAGCTGCACGAGGGCCGAAACGAGATCGTCATCGATTTTGTCGCAGGCGACGCCGCGCTCAATCGCCAACCGGAGTTCTTCTACACGCTCTTCGTGCCGGCGCGGGCCCACCTGACGTTCCCCTGCTTCGATCAGCCGGATCTGAAAGCGCGGTGGACGCTCGGCCTGGACGTTCCCGCCGGCTGGCTGGCGATCGCCAACGGCGCCGAGAAGGGGCGGAGCGAGGCAGACGGCCGGGTGCGCCTGGCGTTCGCCGAGACCGAACCTCTTTCCACCTACCTCTTCGCGTTTGCCGCCGGCCGCTTCTCGGTCGAGACTGGCGAACGCGGGGGCCGCGCCTTCCGGATGCTCCACCGCGAGACCGACGCCGCGAAGGTCGCGCGGAACCGCGACGCGGTCTTCGACCTGCACGCATCGGCGCTCGCCTGGCTCGAGCGCTACACCGGCATTCCGTACCCCTGGGGCAAGTTCGACTTCCTGCTCGTACCGTCGTTTCAGTTCGGGGGCATGGAGCATGCGGGCGCGATCTTCTACAACTCGGCCAGTCTTCTGCTGGACCCTTCGGCGACTCAGAATCAGAAACTGAGCCGCGCGAGCCTCATCGCCCACGAAACCGCCCATATGTGGTTCGGCGATCTCGTGACGATGCGGTGGTTCAACGATGTGTGGATGAAGGAGGTCTTCGCGAACTTCATGGCGGCGAAGATCGTGAACCCGTCGTTCCCCGAGATCAATCACGATCTGCGCTTCCTGCTCGCGCACTACCCGTCCGCGTACGAGATCGATCGCACGCCAGGGACGAACGCGATCCGCCAGCCCCTCGACAACCTCAACGAAGCCGGGTCGCTCTACGGGGCCATCATCTATCAGAAGGCGCCGATCGTCATGCGACAGCTCGAGGGCATCCTCGGAGAGGCCGCCTTTCGAGAGGGACTCCAACAGTACCTGCACGCGCATCGCTTCGCCAATGCCACGTGGGCCGACCTCATCGCGCTGCTCGACCAGCGCACACCTGAAGACCTCGCGGCGTGGAGCCGCGCCTGGGTCGAGGAGGCCGGCCGGCCGATCGTCGCGACGGACCTCCGGATCGACAACGGCCGCATCGCCAGCCTGTCGTTCAGCCAGCGCGACCCCGCCGCGCGGCGCAGGCTCTGGAATCAACGGCTCCAGGTGACCCTCGGCTTGCCCGGCGGCCTGCGCACGCTTCCCGTGCGGATCGCTGATGGACACGTAGACGTACCCGACGCCCGCGGCCTTCCCGCGCCGCACTTCGTGCTGCCCTCGGGCGGCGGCATCGGCTACGCGGGGTTCGAGCTCGACGCGGCCAGCCTGGAATACCTGATGACCCGCCTTCCCGAGATCGACGATCCCCTGACGAGGGGCGCCGCGTGGATCACGATCTGGGAACAGATGCTCGACCGCCGGACCGAGGCGGCGCGGGTCATGGACCTGGCGCTCCGCGCGTTGCCACGCGAGACCGACGAACAGAATGTGCAGCGGATTCTCGGGTACGCGCGGCGGACGTATTGGGCCTTCCTGCCGGCAGCCGACCGCGACGGCGTCGCGCCGCGCCTCGAGCAGATACTGAGGGCGGGCCTCGCGGCCGCGCCGACGTCGAGCCTGAAATCAGCCTGGTTCTCCGCGCTTCGCGACGTCGCCCGAACCGAGGCAACCGTAGAGTGGCTCGAACGTGTGTGGAGGAAGACAGAGGCCGTGCCTGGCCTGACGCTCGCCGAGCCGGACTACATCACGCTCGCGCTCGAGCTGGCAGTGCGGGAACCGGTTTCATGGAGGGAAATTCTCGACGAGCAGCTTGCGCGCATCGAGAACCCGGACCGGAAGGCTCGCTTCGCCTATGTGCGGCCCGCTCTCTCAGCCGATCAGGGCGTGAGAGACACGTTCTTCGAGCGTCTGAACGAGGTTGCCTTCCGCCAACGCGAGGCGTGGGTGCTCGAGGGGCTGACCTACCTGCACCATCCCCTGCGGGCTGCGGCTTCGGAGAAGTACATTTCCCCGAGCCTCGCCATGCTGCGCGAGATTCAGCGCACAGGCGACATCTTCTTCCCGAAGCGTTGGATGGATGCCACCCTTGGGGGGCACAGCTCTGCGGCGTCCGCGCGCATGGTCGCGCGCTTCCTCGCTGAGCTGCCTCAGGACTATCCCGATCGCCTCCGCCGCGTCATCCTCTCGTCGTCAGATGACGTGTTCCGCGCGAGCGGCGTGGACCGGTGACGTGATCCGCGTGACCCGCGTCCCGTGAGTGATCGGCGTCCCGTGTTGGACCTGGGTCCGTGTTGGACCCGCGTCCCGTGCTGGATCCGCGTCCGATGACGGGATCCGCACGATCCGCGATCAGGCTTCCTGCTTCTTGCGCGAACTCCGACGACGGATGTAGAAGATGCCGATGACGCCGATCAGAACTGCTGCCAATGCAAACAACATGGTTGTTTCCCTCTGAAGCGCCAGGAGAGGCAAGGGGGGTGCCGGGAAGCCGGTCCTTGTGATCGACACCAGTAACCCTTGGAACGGCTGGGCTTTAGCCTGATGTTCGAGGCCGGCTCAACCCTGGGCGCGGTGCCGGCGGCCGGCAAAGCGTCAGACAGAAAGCGCCCGACGATGTCGGATCCGTGGGTCGTCAGGGCTCGAGGAACCGGATTTGTGACTGTGCCAGAGTGAAGGAAATGCGGATACGAATCCTCGTGACCGGGGGCACCTTCGACAAGCAGTACGACGAGCTGACGGGCCGGCTGTTCTTTCGGGAGACGCACGTGCCCGAAATGCTGAGTCGCGGCCGATGCCGGCTCGAGGTCGCCGTGGAGACCGCCCTGATGGTGGACAGTCTCGACCTCGACGCCCGCGGCCGCGGGCTCATCGTCGAGCGGTGCCGGGCTTCAGAGGAACAGGCGCTGGTCGTCACGCACGGCACGGACACCATGGTCGAGACGGCAGCGGCCATCGCGGCGGCCGGCCTGCTCGACCGCACGATCGTGCTCACCGGAGCGATGGTCCCCTACGCGTTCGGCAGCTCGGACGGGCTCTTCAACCTCGGCAGCGCGCTGTCGTTTGCGCAGGTGCTGCCGCCCGGCGTGTACATCGCGATGAACGGTCAGTACTTCTCGTGGGACCGCGTGCGCAAGAACCGCGAGAGCGGTATCTTCGAGGCCACGACATGATCCGGCTCGACACGAAGCTGCCCTCGGTCGGCACGACGATCTTCACCGTGATGTCGCGGCTCGCGGCGGATCTCGGCGCGATCAATCTCTCGCAGGGCTTCCCGGATTTCGACTGCGATCCGGCACTCATCGACGCCGTGACCGCACACATGCGGAGCGGCAAGAACCAGTACGCGCCGATGCAGGGCGTCCTGCGGCTTCGCGAGGCCATCGCGGCGAAGTACGAGTGGTTCTGCGGGCGGCGGTACGACCCGGAGACCGAAGTGACGGTCACGTCTGGCGGCACCGAAGGGATTTTCGACGCCGTGGCCGCCTCGATCCGCGCCGGCGATGAGGTCGTCGTACTCGAGCCGTGCTACGACTCGTACGTCCCCGCGATCGAGTTGAGCGGCGGGACGCCGGTCTTCGTGCCGCTGCAGTTCCCGGACTACTCGATCGACTGGGACGCCGTCAGCCGCGCCGTCACCCCGCGGACGCGGATGATCATGCTCAACTCGCCTCACAATCCGGCCGGCAGCGTGCTCACGCCCGAGGATATCCGTGCCCTCGTCAACCTGGTGGACGGCACGCGGATCCTGATCCTCAGCGATGAAGTCTACGAGCACATCATCTTCGACGGTCTGCGTCATGAGAGTTGCGCGCGCTTCGACGCGCTCGCCGCCCGCAGTTTCGTCGTCGGATCGTTCGGCAAGACGTACCACACCACGGGGTGGAAGGTGGGCTACACCGTCGCGCCCGCGGCGTTGACCGCGGAGTTCCGCAAGGTTCATCAGTTCGTGACGTTTTCGACGAACACGCCCGTCCAGCACGCGATCGCCGATTTCCTGGAGACCCGTCGCGGGCTCGCCGAGCTGGGACCGTTCTTCCAGGCCAAGCGTGACCTTTTTCTCCGGCTGATGGACGGCTCACTCTTCCGGCCGCTGGCCTGCCACGGCAGCTATTTCCAGCTCATGGACTACTCGGCGATCACCGACGAGGCCGACGCGGACTTCGCCATCCGGCTGACGAAGGAGCACGGAGTCGCGTCGATCCCCACGTCGCCCTTTCTCCGCGGTCAGACGGCGCCGAGCGTCCTGCGCTTCTGCTTCGCGAAGCGGGACGAGACGCTCGAGCGCGCCGCGGAGAGGCTGCGCGGCGTCAGGCAGTGAATTGAATCAGCGTTAGGGTCAGATCTTGTATTTCAACATTTCGGGGAGTGCCTGAGGCGAATGTTGAAATACAAGATCTGACCCCAACGCTGATTCAGCAATTCACGATTCACGGCCTGACACCGCGTGCTAAACTCCCGGGCCATATGGCCGAACTCGACCTCTGGTCGATGCTCTTCGTCTTCATGCTGGCGACGTTCGTCGGATTCCAGGTCATCCAGAACGTCTCCCGCCTGCTGCACACGCCGTTGATGTCGCTGACCAACGCCATCTCGGCGATCGCGATTGTGGGCGCCATCCTGGTGGCCGGCGAAGAAGAATCCACCGCCACGACCATCCTCGGCGCGGTCGCCGTCGCAGCGTCGATGACGAACATCGTCAGCGGGTTTCTGATCACCGATCGCATGCTGAAGATGTTCCGCGAGCGGGAGCGCAAACCGTGATTCACGGCCTGACCCAGCTCACCTATCTCACGGCGGCGGCCCTCTTCATCCTCTCACTCCGGTGGCTGAGCCACCCGAAGACTGCGCGGCGGGGCGTCGCGGCCGGCGTCGGCGGCATGTCGCTCGCGATTCTCGGTACGCTGTTCGCGCCCGAGATCATCAATATCTCGTGGATCGCGATCGCGGCGCTCGTCGGCATCGTGATCGGCGTCCCGCTCTCGTGGGTGCCGCTGACCGCCGTGCCCCAGCGGACCGCGTTGTCGCATGCATTCGGCGGCCTGGCGGCCGGGCTCGTCGGCACCGCGAAATACATGATCTGGTTCCAGCACGGGGAGCTGACGCGATTCCGCATGGGCGCGATCGTCCTCGAAATCATCCTGGGCTACCTGACGTTCACCGGCAGCTTGATGGCCGCCGGCAAGCTGCAGGAGATCGTGCCGACACGGCCGATCACCTATCCGAACCAGAACGTGATCAACCTGGGACTGATGGCGATCGCGGTCGGGGCAGGCGTCTACCTGACGATCAACCCCTACCTGCCGTGGGCGTTCGCGCTCATCATCGTGCTGTCGCTCGTCTTCGGCGTGCTGCTCATCATGCCGATCGGCGGCGCGGACATGCCGACGGTGATCTCGCTGCTGAACGCGTACGCGGGGTTGTCGGCCGTCGCGATGGGGTTCGTGCTCGAGAACAAGCTGCTCATCACGGCCGGCGCGCTCGACGGATCGTCCGGGCCTGATCCTGTCGATCATCATGTGCCGGGCGATGAACCGCTCGTTCACCAACGTGCTCTTCGGGGCGTTCGGCCAGGTGCAGGCCGCGACTGCTGCCGGCGAGGCGAAGACGGCCAAGAGCGCGACACCGCAGGATGTGGCCGAGCTCCTCACGAACGCCGATCGCGTGGTCGTCGTTCCCGGCTACGGGATGGCGGTCGCGCAGGCGCAGCACAAAGTGCGCGAGCTCTACGACCTGCTCGTCAAGCGCGGCGTCGAGGTGCGCTTCGCGATCCACCCCGTCGCCGGCCGCATGCCAGGTCACATGAACGTGCTGCTCGCGGAGGCGGAGATTCCATACGACGCGCTCGTCGAGATGGAAGACATCAATCCCGACCTTGCGCAGACCGACGTCGCACTCGTCGTCGGCGCCAACGACGTCGTCAACCCCGCTGCGCGCCACGACAAGAACAGCCCGATCTTCGGGATGCCCATCATCGACGTCGACAAAGCCAAGAGTGTCATCGCCATCAAGCGCTCGATGAGTCCCGGCTTCGCCGGTATCGACAACGAGCTCTACTACCTCGATCACACGCTGATGGCGTTCGGAGACGCCAAGCAGGTGCTGGGCGACGTCGTCAAGGCGGTCTCAGGCGAGGCAGGACACTAGCAATGCTGAATGCTGAAATTCGAACTTCAAGGATTCTGAATTCCCTTCAGCATTCAGCATTTGGCATTCAGCATTGGATCATCCCGTTATTCTGAAGCGGATCATCTCGCGCGCGATCCCGCCGTCGCTGCGGGCGGCCACCTCGATCGAGTACTCGCCGGGCGCGAACCTCGCGAGCGGCAGATCGAACTGAATCAGAGTCTGGCCTGCCTCTTCGGGCATCGGCGCCAGGTCGGTGAGCACGGTGCCGAGGCGGTTCACCAGCTTTGCCGATACCTGAACCGCATGTCCCGCCGGCTCGAAAGTAGGGATCCGCAGCAGCAGGCGCTCGGTGCGGCGGAACTCGCGCCCGGGAAGCGGCGCCGCGTTGGCGTCGGCGCTGATGTCGCGGAACTCGCGCGCCGACGACGCGCGGAACATCTGCGCCGGGAGAATCACCGGCGTCGCGCCACGCACGTTCGGCACGTCGAAATCCTGCGCGGCGACGTCGAGCTTGCTGCCGTCGGCCTGCAGGATGGTCAGATCGAACTGGAGCCGTCCTGGTGTCGTCTGGAACACTGCGCTGTCGGGCCGCGGCAGACTCGACGTGTTCCCCGGACGCGCCGGCCCGACTTCCCCTTCGAACAGCACCGTGCCTGTCGGCGTCGTGACCTTGAGGGACACGAGGTCGGGCCGCCCGATTGGCCTGCTCTTGGCCGCCGGCGCGAGCGCAGGAGTCCACGTGAAAATGACGCGCCGGCGCCCGTCGGGCTCGACCGTCAGGCCGAACCAGGAGTCGATGAGCGGACTGCGCTTGAGGGCCCGCATCGTCATAAGGGGCGGGACGGTCAGATGTGTCGTCCGCAACTCGCTCGGGAGCGGTGCCCAGTAGCCGGCTCGAGCACGCACCTGCGCATTGCGCCGGCTCGACGTGATCTGAACGTTGTGGAAGCGCCCGTCGTTCGCGCTCGTCGACGTGAACGTCAGCACATAGTACGAATCGAGATCCCTCGAGACGCGCCGCAGGGCGGACCCCAGGTCCTGACCAGCACTGGCGGCGTCTCCGCCCGTCTGCCGCGCCAGGCTCTGGAGCACCGAGGACGATTCGACGTCGGGGTCGGCCTCAGTCGCGGCGGCGGCTGGCGGAGCCGGAGGGGTTGGGTTGGGATCGAACGCGTACAACAACACGCGGAACCGGCTCGACGCGCGCACAAGTCCCTGGAGATCGGGCAATCGCCGCTCGCGCGCGCGCGGCGCGTCGGCGGTGAACCCCTCGCTCATCAGCACGATGCCCGAGAGACCGCCCTTGAGGTCCCCCATCCTGGTCGCCAGCGCGCGCAAGCCGGACATCACGATCTGCGCGCGCGCGGCGCGCACCGCACCAGGTGACCGGCCGAGATACTGCTCCTCGAACGGCGAGCGCGGCGTGTAGTCGTTGCGGCGCCCGCTGAAGGTGCTGACGGTCCTCCGCGCCTCGTCGCGATCTCGCGTGAAGCGGATGTCCGTTAGATGGTCGAGCGGCTTCATGACCACGAGGAGATCGCCCTGGCGCACCTGCTCGTCGATGAAACGGGACACGGCTGCGCGAACGCGCTCGGTGCTCTCACCCGCGCTCACGTGGTACTCGTCGAGATAGACGGCGATGAGGCGGGTGCCGGGCTCACTCGCCGCGCGCTCTTCGTCCGCGTCGTCTTTGATCTCGCCCGCGGGCGCGACGGGACCGACGGACGGCGGCGTGTTGGAGGTCCAGTCGGCGCTGTCGACTTTCTGCGGCACGCCGTTGTCGAGGATGGTGAAGTCTCCCGCACGGAGATTCGCGATGGGCGTGCCCTGCTTGTCAGTGACGATGGCTTCGATGCGGATGGTGCGGGAAGCAGGAGCCGCCGCGGGAGCGGCGCTCGAGACCGGGGCTTGAGGCTGAGGCGAAGACTGCTGAGCGTGCATGCCCCCGTGACCAGCCATCCGCATGCACAGCATGCCTGCGACGGCTACGGAGACGGCAGACGCTGTGCTCGGCAGACAACCTCCCTATCGAAAGCAGTCTACATCGACTGTTCGGACATTGGTCCGGCGAAAGGACTTACTTCGGGAGCGACTCGACCGGGATGCCCACGAGCGGCGCGACCTCGCGCAGCTTGGCCTGAATCAGGCGGACGTTGCGGGGGCCCATGCGGAGGAGCTGCCGCTGGGCAGACGACAACGACTGCAGCCGGGCGTCGGCGAACTCGTAGGCGACGCTCCTCGACGCCAGCGCCACGTCGCCTTCGACGACCGGCGTCTTCAGCAGTTCGATGAGGCCCCGCTCGAGCGCCTGGTCGACGTTGCCGTCGGGATGACCAAGCTCCCGGTAGGCGTCCTGGATCCGCGGCTTCAGCGTGGCGTACAGGCGCGCTGCGCCGCGGGCGTCGACACTCGATACCGCGTCCGCGTACTTGTCGTACCGCCGGTAGCTGCGCGCGTCTATCCAGAGACCACCGCGGTCCTCGCGGATCTGGAACGTGCCAGCCGGCCGCACCTTGCCAAGGTGCCCCGATGGCGTCCGGCCGTTCGAGATGTTGTCCAGGACGAGCGTGAAATTGCGAATGAGCTGGTCGGTGGTGAGCCAGGCAGCGACGGTCGGATGCGATGAGAGCCTGGCCACCAGCTCGCGCACGATTGCGTCTGTCTGGTCGATCGGCGGAAGGTCGATCGTCTCACCGGCTTCGGGGAGCGGCCTGACCGGTGCCGCCGGGGCGACAGCCTGCTCGGTTGCCGTCCGGACGTCAGCGGGCGCGGGAGGAGGCCGCCGCAAAACCAGGAAATAACCGCCCGCCCCGAGCGCCACCACGATCAGGACGACGACACCAACGAGCCACCTCTTCCGGGCTGGCTCAGGCTCCAACGATGCCTGCCACTTGTCGAGCTTGAGGTCGTTGAGATCGGTCATAGCCCAGTTTACTCCTGCACTTTTGACGAGCAAGCACATGATAGGACTGGGTTCAGGGGGTTTCAGGGGGTTGGGGTTCAAGAGGTTCAAGGGGTTCAAGGGGTTCAGGGGGTTCAAGGGGTTCAGGGTCCTTGAGACTCTAGGATCGGCGCGCCGGAGGTTCGGGGTTTGGGCGGGAGACCAAAAAGAGCCGGCCGGGAACGGCGAGTTGGGAACCGTCCCGGCTCGGCTTGGGAGGAGAGGCTGACAAACATACAAACGTCATTTCGCTTCCGAACCGAACACAGAAAAGATCCTGGTTCACATCTATGGCCTCAGGCCCCGGGACGTATAGTGGTACAACGTCTGCCCTCGGCGGGAAAATGCGGATCTACCCAACGGTTTTTTGTCTCCTGGCGGTGACGGCGTGCTCGGAGAAGAGTCCGGTCGCGCCCTCGCCGGTGTCCCGGGAGGTGGTTCTGGCGCCAGGGCAGACGGCCAGCGTAACCGAGGCGGGGATTGCGCTTCGCTTCGATGGCGTCTCGGGCGACTCCCGATGCCCGGCCGACGCCATCTGCATCCAGGGTGGCGACGCGCTCGTGCAGATCGCGGTCCTCCCCTTTAGAGGCAGCTCGCAGGCATATGCGCTCCACACCGGCGACATGCGCCCGGTCTCCCACCAGGATCTGACGATAGCCCTCGTCGAGCTGTCGCCCTACCCCTTCTCCTCGCGCCCAATCCAGCCGAGCGATTACCGCGCCACTCTTCGAGTAACCCGCTAAGTCGGGGACACTCAACCGGGACAGTCCCCGGGGACACTCACGGTTGAATGTCCCCGGGGACTGTCCCGGTTGAGTGTCCCCGAGCTCAGCTATTCGTCCCGGAGGGCGGCCATCGGGTCCAGGCGGGCCGCGCGGAGCGCAGGGACGCCGCAGGCGACGGCGGCGATGAACAGGAATCCGAGCACCATCGCACCGAAGGTGGCCGGGTCTGTCGGCTCGACGCCGACCAGAAGCGACTGGATAACGCTTGTGAGGATCGACGCCACGGCGACGCCGAGGACCAGGCCCGCGAGGCTCAGCTTCAACCCCTGCACGACCATCATGCGGAAGATCCGGCCGTGCTCGGCCCCGAACGCCATGCGCACGCCGATCTCCGCCTGGCGCTGACGGACCGCGGTCGACAGCACGCTGTAGAGCCCGACCGCGGCCAGGATCAACGCGATACCGGCGAACACTCCAATCAGCACCAGGGCAAATTTCGTCTGCGCCTGCGCGCGCCCGATAAATGCCAGCATCGGCTGGACGTCGATCACACCCACTCGAGGGTTGATCGAGGACACGACCGCGCGCACGGAGGTCGAAAGCGCTGCCGGATCGCCGCTCGTCCGCACGACCCACCGGCTGGCGGTACCAAACCCCACCAGGCCTTCAGCGATGAACACTGCCTCGCGGCCATCGCGCGCCAGCGAGACGTGGCGCTGATGCTCGACGACGCCGATCACCTTGAACCGCTCCGGCTCCGGTGTTCGCAGCCGCAACAGCAAGGTTCGTCCGACCGCCGGCTGTCCCGGAAACAGCCGCCCCGCCAGCACCCGGTCGATCACGACGTCGCGGACGTCCTCTCGGTTGTCGTCCTCGGTGAACGTGCGCCCCTCGATCACGCTGGTGCGCATGACGTCGAAGTAGCCGGGCTGCACGAAGTGCACGGTCGCCTGGCCGAACTTCGTCGGGTCGACCAGCGCCTCTTCGGTCCCGTAGCGGGCCAGGCTTTCCCGCGGATCGAGTGGCAGCGGCGTCGCCGCCGTCACCCCGGTCACTCCAGGCAACGCCGAGAGCCGCGCGTGCAGATCGCGCACGAACGCCTGCCGCGCTTTATCGTCGGGGATCGGAAGATTGGGGATGAGGAACGTCAGAACGCCGTTCGGCTCGTAGCCCGGCTGGACGCGCTGCAGGGCGATGAAGCTCCGGACCATCAGCCCGGATCCCACGAGGAGCACGAATGCGAGCGCGACTTCGAGAACTACGACGCCGCCGCGCAGCCAGTGGCCCGACGCCAGGTTGCTCGACCGGCCCGCCCGCTTCACCAGGTCCATCACGTCCGGCCGCGATGCGCGGAGCGCCGGCACGAGCCCGAACACCACCGCCGACACCAGCGCCGCAACGGCCGTAAACACGAGGACTGTCGAGTCGATCACTACGCGTTCCATTCTGGGAAGGTTCTCGGGACCGACGGCAATCAACAGATCGATCCCGAATCTGGCGAGGAGGACGCCGGACGCCGCCGCCAGACCCGCGAGCAACAGGCTCTCGACGAGCAACTGTTGAATCAGGCGCGCACGGCTGCCGCCGAGCGCGGCACGCACGGCGAGCTCGCGCTCGCGCGCCGCCGCGCGCACGAGCAGCAGGTTGGCGACGTTCGCGCAGGCGATCAGCATCACGAAGCAGACGGCACCCATCAAGGTCAGAATCACCGGCTGCACGTCGGCGACGAGGTCCTGGTGCATCGGCTCCACACGCAGGTGGAAACCGGCGGTCTTCTTGATCGGAAACTGCTCGCGCAGGCTTGCGGCGATCACGTCGACTTCTTCCTGCGCCTGGGCGATCGTGACGCCATCACGGAGGCGGCCGATGACGCGCTGCGCGACGTTGACGCGGGAACCAGCAGCGAAGTTGACGCGCATCGGCGTCCAGATGTCCGGCGCACGCTCGATGTTCACGCCCGGAGGGAACAGCACCTCGAACCCCGGCTCGAGTATGCCGACTACCTCGAGCCGTTGCTGGCCGAGCGCCACGACCGATCCCACAGTCGCGGGGTTCCCGCCAAAGTGGCGCTGCCAGAATTCGTGGCTGAGGATCGCCCGCGGCGGCGGTGGCGGGGCAGCGTTCGGCACCGGCCCTGCACCGGGAACCACCGCAGGCGGTGCCGGCGGTGGCGTGCCGTCGGCGTCGGTGAAGTCGCGACCGTAAGCGACGCGGGCGCCCAGCAACCGAAAGAGGTTGGGGGTGGCATTGCCCGTTCGAATCTGCTCGCCCTCTCCCGGTCTCCCCTCGGCAACGATCACATTCCGCCCGGTCGTCAGCGCGGCCACTTCCTTGAACATCGTCGCCTGCGTGCGCAGATCGTGGAAGTCGGCAGGAGCCCAGGGGAACCTCGTGACGTTGCGGTTCCGCAAGTCGTGCCACACGTGGACCAGCCGTTCGGGCTCGTTGTAGGGCAACGGCTCGAGCAGCACAGCGTTGACCACGCTGAAGATGGCTGCGGTAGAGCCGATGCCGAGCGCGAGCGTCGCGACGGCGGTAATTGCAAACGCCGGCTTCTTGCGGAACGTTCTCGCGGCGTAGGCGAGGTCGGACAGGAACGGGCGCATGCAAAGCCTCCAGAGGGTCAGCCGAGCGTCAGACGGGGGTCAGACCAGCGTCTGCGCGGTGCCAAACGCGTGCCCGCTGGATTGCCGAAGAGCCAAGGTTTTACAAGCTCCTGGACGGCTGGATTGGACGGAAGTTCCGCGAGCGGGACGACGATGACCGGAATCGGGACGAGGATGAACCCGCCACGGGTGGGGGAGGAGATCCACCCGCAGCGGGCTGCCCTCAGCCGGCGGGGGGAGGATGCCGGCTCGAGCCAGAATGAAACGAACAACCAACAGTGATGAAAAACCTCTCACAGGAGATCAGGAGACAAGAAGCTCAGTAGACTGATTGTACGAAACCAACCATCTCCTGCTCTCCTGATCTCCTGTTGGTTTGACGGGCGCTCAAAACCGCCTCGGGCCCTGCTGCCCCAGCAACGGGTTACCCGACGAAGACGGAGCTGCGGCCGGCCTGGCTGCCGCGGCTCCGGGTAGCGTGACACGCGTAGCAAGCGTCGTGCCTTCCTGCACATTGCCTTCGACTATCTCGGTGAACGACCCGTCGTTCGCGCCGACGGTGACCTCCGCCGGTCGCAGTTGTTCGCCCTCGTAGATCCAGAGGGTCTCCCGAGCGGACGGTGTCCCACTCTTGCCCGCAGTCGCCGTGGCAGCCGGTGCGCCGTCGGTAGACTTGCGTCCGAGGGACGCTTGCGGTTGGCCGAGCGCGGCGAGCACGCTGCTCGTCGGCTTGAATCGCAGCGCAGCGTTAGGCACCCTCAGGACATCGTCCCTCCGTGCGACTTCGACCGAGACCGTGGCCGTCATGCCGGGCTTGAGCTTCAGCTCCGCGTTCGGGGCCGAGATGATAGCGGCATACGTGACGACGTTCGACTCGATCACGGGATTCAGCCGGACCTGCTGCACCTTCCCGTGGAAGACGTCGTTCGGGTACGCATCGACGTGGAAGGTCACGACCTGGCCGTCCTTGACGTTGCCGAGATCCGATTCATCGATGCTGGCCTTGAGCTGCATGTGGCTCAGATCGGCGGCAATCGTGAAAAGCGTCGGGGCCTGCAGGCTGGCCGCCACTGTCTGCCCCACGTCCACCGAACGCGAGATGACGATGCCGTCGATCGGCGACACGATGACCGTCTTCTGCCGGTTGACCTGCGCCTGCGAGAGCGCCGCGCGCGCCTGCGTCACCTGCGCGACAGCGCCCTTGACCTGTGCTTCGTTCGTGCGCCGCGCGATCTCCGCCGCCTCGAGATCGGTCGCCGCGATCAGTTGGCGCGCGGCGAGCTCCCTGGCTCGACGCGAGCTTCGTCTCGGCGTCCTGCAGCATCACCTTCAGCCGCTCGACGTCCGCTTCGGCGCCGAGCAGGTTGGCCTTCGCCCGTTCGATCTCGGCCTGGATGAGCGAGGGATCGAGGCGCGCGAGGACCTGGCCCTTCTTCACGATCGAGTTGAAGTCCGCGCCGAGCGACTGGATCACGCCCGATACCTGGGTGCCGACCAGAACCGTATCAACCGCCTCGAGCGTACCGGTCGCGCTGATGACGGTGAGGATCGACCCGCGCGACACGATTCCGGTCGCGACCTCCGGCGCCTCATCGCCGCGGCGCGCGTACATGGCGGCGGCGCTGAGGCCGGTGATCGTCACGAGGGCGATAGCGATGAAAAGTGTTCGTTTCATGATCTTGTGCTCTGGGGGTTAAGACGGTGGTCCCGTGGCGGGCGTGTGGCTGGGCTGTGAAGAAACGGTGGCAGCCTGAGGATCGCAGCCCGGGCCGCCGGCGGGCGGCTACACTGATGACATGGAATCGGACGAGCGCGGGCCCGACTCGTCGGGCGCGCGGGTCTTGGTGGTCGAAGACGAACCCCATATCCGCGACCTCATCGCGCTGCACCTCACGCTCGAGGGGCTGAAGCCCGTCGCGGTGGGCGACGGCGAGGAAGGACTCCGCCTGGCGCGCGCCGAACCGTTCGACCTCGTGGTGCTGGATCTGATGCTGCCCGGACTCGACGGTGTCACCATCTGCCGCGCCATCCGACGCGATACCACCAACAGCGACGTGCCGATCCTCATGCTCACGGCCCGGCGCGAGGAATCCGACAAGGTCCTTGGACTCGAAAGCGGCGCAGACGACTACCTGACCAAACCGTTCGGCATCCGCGAGTTCGTCGCGCGCGTCCGCGCCCTCCTGCGACGGCCACGGCCATCCCGACTCGGCACTGGCGTGGGCGACGACGCCAAGCCGATCGCGGTCAAGGGGCTGACCGTCGATCCCGCGCGACGGCACGCGCGCATGGACGGCCGGGAAATCGAGCTGACGAGCCACGAGTTCGACATGCTCTATCTGCTCGCGAGCCACCCGGGCATCGTGTTCACCCGGGAAGCGCTCGTGAAACGTGTCTGGGGCGACGACACATTCGTGACCGAGCGGAGCGTCGACACGCTCATCAAGCGCTTGCGGCGGAAGATCGAGACGGAAGCCAACGATCCGCAACTGATCCTGACCGTGTGGGGCACGGGCTACAAGTTCTCCGATGCCTGATCCTGTCTGGTACAAGAGCCTCTACTGGCGCATCGCCTTCGGGTTCGTCGCGATGCTGGCCGCCCTGCTCCTCGCGCAGGGCCTGGTCCTCATGTGGCTGACCGATCGCGTCGTCGGCTGGTCCGCGCAATCGCCGGAAGAACTCGTGGCGTCGGTCGCGTCGGATCTTTCGACGGCGCTGACCAGGAATCCGAGCCTCCCGCTCGATACCTACGTCCGCGACCAGTTCAGCCACATCTACCGGCCGTTTGTCGTGGTGATGGTCGACGGCCGCGCGACGTCGAACCGCCCCACCGGACTGCCGCCCGGATATGTCCGGGCAGTTCAACAGCGACTTCGCCGCGGGGAGCCGCTCACGGCAGTCGACCCGCGCGGTGGCCCGCGCGACGGTGGACGCGGAGGGCGCGATCGCGGACCCGACAGGTGGCGCGAAGGTGGACCGGACGCCGGGCGCGGCGGGCCACCTGAAGGTGGACCCGGCGACGGCCCTGGCGGTCCGCCGCGCGGCTCGGCGAGTGCTCCCGTCGTCGTCGGCAGCGCGTCGGTCGGATTCGTTGTCATCCCAATCAACCCGCCACCGGTTTTCGTGGCGATTCGAGAGCTCGGACCGACGTTGACGTGGGTCGGACTGGTGCTCCTGGCGACTGGCGCGGCGAGCGCGGCATTGCTGATTTTCAGTCCAGCGCACCGGCGGCTGCGGACGCTCGAACACGCGGCGCGCGCGCTCGGCGAGGGCCGGACCGATGTTCGCGCGGTCGAAGCGGGCGGTGACGAGGTCAGCGCGCTCGCGCACGCCTTCAACCGGATGGCCGACGACCTCGGCACGCGCGCTGCGGCACTCGCCGCGTCGGATCGCGCGCGGCGACAACTGCTCGCCGACGTGTCCCACGAGCTGATGACGCCGCTGGCCGCGGTGCGCGGATACACCGAAACGCTCGCGATGCCGGAGCTGAGCCTGGACGCGCCGACCCGGAATCGTTATCTCGGCATCATCGGCGACGAGACCCAGAAGCTCGAGTCGTTGATTGGAGACCTCCTCGATCTCGCGCGACTCGAAGGTGGGGGCGGCACGCTCACGATGGAAGAGGTGCCGGTGAAGGAGCTCTTCGGGCGCATCGCGGATCGGCATGGGCCGGCGATCCGCGAACGGCGCATCACCCTCGGCGTTACGGTGCAGCCGTCGGAGCTGACGGTCCACGCCGACGGCCAGCGGCTCGAACAGGCATTGCAGAACCTTGCCGCCAACGCGCTGCGTCACACGCCGGATGGCGGACGGCTGTCGCTCGCTGCAGAGGCCACGCCGGAAGGCACACGCATCACCGTCCGCGACACGGGCCCGGGCATTCCTCCCGAGCACCTGCCGCACATCTTCGAGCGGTTCTACAAGGCGGACGCGGCGCGCAGCGCCACCGGGATGTCGGGGAGCGGCCTGGGACTCTCCATCGTCCAGGCCATCATCGAACGGCACGGCGGCACCGTCACGGCGTCGAATGCTCCGGACGGCGGCGCCATGTTCGAAATCAGAATCCCCCCGCCAGACCACCCGACGTCAGACTGACATTCAGCCTGACCGATTCTCCACGACGCACGCGCACGGTCGTGGCGTAGGTTTGAAAGCCATCCTTACGGACTTCGATCCGGTGCGCACCCTCGGTGAGCTCGATCACGAACTGATCTTCCCCTTCCGGAGCCCTCCACTCCTCGCCGTCGACGAGGATGCTGGCGTCTGACGGACGCACGCGCAGCAACAGCGAGCCAAACTCGGACGGCCTGCCGGCGCGAGGAGGCGGTGCCTGACGCTCGACCGCAGTGGTGCGATTCGGTCGCGCCTGCGCCGACTCATCCGGCTTGGGAGGAAGCCCCGCCGACTCGCCTGGTCCTAGCGGCTGCATCGTGTGCAGGAGCTTCACGGTCGTCCCCCGGCCGAACAGCACTTTCTGTGTGAACGGTCGATGCCCCTCCAGGTAGAGCTGCAGCTCGTGTTCGCCCGCTTCGACGTTCAACCGCTGCAGGTTGCCGTCGAAGTTGTCCACGACGCCGACGAAGTAGCCATCGATGTAGACCTGGGTGTTGCGTGGCGTGACCTGCAGCCGGGCTGAGCCGCTGTTGTCGTAGTACCGGGCCGTAGTAGTACGGCGGGTACGGATACTGGCCATAGCCATACCCGTAGCCAACACCAAAGCCAAAGCCGTAGCCGTAGCTCCCCCAGAAGTACGGGTTGTAGAACCCGGTGTAGAACCCCGGATAACCGTAGTAGCCGCGATAGCCGTAGTAACCCGGATAGTAATACCGGGGGTAGTAGGAATAGTAGGAGCGGGGATAGTAGGAGCGGGAGTAGTAGGGCCGATAGCTGGATGGTGGACGGGGCACTGCCGTCGAACCGGACGGCCGGGGGGCTGTAGCTGCGCCCTGGCCCCCGGCCGGGCGGGGATTCGACCGCGAACGCTGGTCAGCGGAAAGGCCAGTGGGACAGTGAACCGCGGCAACGACCGCAGCCAGGATGACGAACCGAGTGTACCGAGTCACATGGCCTCCGATGGCAAGCGCGTGTCCGTTTAGCAATGCCGGTGCCAGTCAGCATCGTGCGAATCTGAACGAGAACCAGCTCGTTCAGGCGCCATGACGCCACGCCCGTCCTCGACCGGGCACATGGCTGTATCGGCCGGAGGACAAGTACTCAGAGCGGGCGCTGCCTCAGTCCAACCTGACCGGCTCCATCCTCGGGACGAGCACGTGAATGACGGCAAGCGCCACCAGATACGCGAACGCCGCGATGAAGAAGATCAGGACGTAGCTGCCGGTCGTTTCGAGTATGTACCCGGTGATTTTGGCGATCAACATGCCACCGACCGCGCCGGCAAATCCTCCGAGCCCGACGACCGAGCCTACAGCCTGCCGCGGGAACATGTCGGAGGTCAGCGTGAAGAGGTTCGCCGACCATCCTTGATGCGCAGCGGCCGCCAGGCTCACGAGCGCGACGGCCGCCCACAAGTCGGTGGCCCTCGAGGCGAACACCATGGGCACCACGGCCAGCGCACACACGAACATGGCCGTCTTGCGGCCTGCGTTCACGCTCCAGCCACGTTTGAGCAGGGTCGAAGAGAGCCAACCTCCGCCGATGCTGCCGACGTCTGCAACGAGATAGATCGCGACGAGCGGCGGCCCGATCGTGCGGAGATCGATCCCGTGATTGCGGGCGAGAAAATCCGGGATCCAGAAAAGGTACAACCACCACACCGGGTCGGTCAGAAACTTGCCGAGCGCGAACGCCCAGGTTTGCCGATACCTCAGCAATCGGACCCACGGGATATGGGCGGGCGGGTCTGCCGGATCGCTCCGAATGTGCGCGAGCTCGGCCGCCCCGACCGAAGGGTGGCTGTCTGGCGCACGGTACAGCGGAATCCAGAAGAACAGCCAGATGAAGCCCAGGGCACCCGTGATGACGAACGCCCAGTACCAGCCCCAGTACAGAGTGATCCAGGGCACGACCAGCGGCGTGACGAGAGCGCCGACGTTGGTGCCCGAGTTGAAGAGCCCGGTGGCGAGTGCCCGCTCTTTCTTCGGAAACCACTCTGCGACGACTTTGATCGCGGCGGGAAAGTTTCCCGCCTCGCCGAACCCGAGCGCGAGCCTCGCGACGATGAATCCGGCAACCGACGCCGTGTAGGTGAGCCCCACGAGCGAGAGGATCGCCGCGGCGCTCGGGCCGAAGACCGTCGCTTCGGCGTGGGCCATCGCGGCCAGGCTCCACACGACGAGCGCCACGGCGTAGCCCTTTTTCGTCCCCAGCCAGTCGATCATCCGGCCGGCCAGCAGAAAGCCTACCGCGTAGGCGAGCTGGAACGCGAAGATGATGTCGGCGTAGTCGACCTCGCTCCAGCCAAACTCCTGCTGGAGCGTCGGCTTGAGGATGCCGATGACCTGCCGATCGACGTAGTTGATCGTCGCCGCAAAGAACAGCAGCGCGCAGATGACCCAGCGAAAATATCCGACAGGCCCGGAGATGGACGGCGGGACGTTGGTCGCTCGGTCGACTGTCGCGGAGCTGTTCGGCATCGGGCTCAGTTCCTCAGATGGTTGGATTACGTCGGTGAATCGCGAACTCGCGGTGCCCGAGCCGTTCGGCGGAGGTCTGGTGCCCGGACGCAACGGCCAGCACCTCGGCAAAGAGGCGGTCGGCCGCCGCGTCGAGCGTCTCGGAATCGTCCATGATCCCGCTGACGTCGAGGTCGATGTTGTCGGCCATCTGCCGCGCGGTCCGCGCGTTGCCCGTGACCTTGATGACGGGCGCGATGGGATTCCCCGTCGGCGTGCCGAGACCGGTCGTAAAGACGACGACCTGCGCGCCGCCGCCCACCATACCCGTGACCGATTCGACGTCGAGGCCCGGCGTGTCCATGACCGTCAGGCCTTTCTGCGTGATCGGCGCCGCGTAGGCGACGACATCTTCGAGCGGTGCAACCTCGCCACCCTTGTGTGTCGCCCCGAGCGATTTCTCTTCGATGGTGGTCAGCCCCCCACGGATGTTGCCGGGCGACGGCTGCGTGCCACGGATGTCGAGCCCGAGCGCGCGCGCCTCGGTTTCGACGCGCGTGATGATCTGAATGAGCTTCGTGGCCGTCGCGGGACGCGTCGCCCGTGATGCGAGGAGGTGCTCCGCGCCCATGATTTCGGCGATCTCCCCGAGCACGGCGGTCCCGCCGAGCGCGACCAGGCGGTCGGTGACGCGCCCGAGCGTCGGATTCGAGGCGAGGCCGGACGTGTAGTCCGAACCGCCGCATTTGAGCGACAGCACGAGCTCGGACGCATCGCACCACTCACGTTCCTGTGCGCGGAGCAGGTCGGCGAACGTCCGTGCGATCTCAATCCCTTTCTCGGTCGTGCGCACCGTGCCGCCCTCGGACTGGATCGCGACGATCTGGACGGGCTTGCCGTGCCGTCTCGCCGCATCGGCCAGGGTCTGCGCGACGACCTGCTCGCAGCCGAGCGCGATGACGACCACGGCGCCGACATTGGGGTGACCGCAGTACGCCGCGAGCGTGTCGTGGGTGACGCGCATGTCCGGCCCGAGCTGCCCGCACCCGGCCAGGTGCGGGAGCGCGGTGCCGATCGGCTGAGTGGCCGCCGCGACGCGCTCGGCTACCACCGACGAGCAGATCACGGTCGGCACGACCAGCACGTGGTTCCGCGTGCCGATGCGGCCATCAGGTCGACGATACCCGTAGAAACCCGGCCGATCGGTCATCGTTTCTCAGCGCCGTTTCTCTCTACGCCATTCCGCTCATCGGGCGGCTCGGCGAGCCGCGGTTGCGGTTCCGACCGGGGGCCTTCGAGATCGCCCCGCCCGCGCGTGCTCGCCAGGTTATGGGTGTGGACGTGCGATCCGGCAGGGATCTCGACGGTCGCCAGCCCGATCGGGCTGCCGTACTTGATGACGGCTTCGCCCGCCCGAATCACCCGCAGCGCAATCTTATGTCCAGATGGGACCGCATCACGAACCGAGACGATGCCGTTGTCGAGCGTGAGGTCACGCCCCGGGTCGAGTGCCTGGAGCGCCGTCGCCACGTTGTCCCGCTCGCTGATGACCAGGACCGGCTTCACTGGTTGACTCCGCTCGCCAGGAAGCCGCCGTCGACGGCGAGCATGTGTCCCGTGACGAACGATGCGGCCTCGGACGAGAGGAACACGGCGGCGCCGACCAGTTCCTCGATGCGCCCGAAGCGCTTCATCGGCGTCCGCATCAGGAACTCCTGCCCCCGCGGCGAATCGAGCAACGCCGCGTTGAGGTCGGTCCGAAAGAGCCCGGGCACGAGGGCGTTGACCGTGACGTTGTGCGGCGCCCACTCGACCGCGAGCGCCCGCGTCAGACCGACGACCCCGGCCTTGCTCGCCACGTACGCCGCCACTTCGAACAACCCCACGAACGATGACAGCGAGCCGATGGTGACGATGCGGCCGTACTTCTGGGCGATCATCGGGCGGCCGAAGACCTGGCACGCGCGGAGCGTGCCGGTCAGGTTCGTCTCGATGACGCGTTGCCAGTCGGCCTCGTCCATCTCGAGCGTGGGGCTCTTCTTCGTCATGCCGGCGACGGCGAGAAGGATGTCGACCCTGCCGAAGGTCTCGATACACAAGTCGCGCAGGCGCTCGAGGGAGCCCATGTCCGAGACGTCGGCAGCGATCGACAGCGTGCGGCGGCCGTGCCGTTGGATCTCGGCGGCGACGTCCTTCACGAGCTCGATGCGGCGGCCGGTCGCCACGACATCTGCGCCGGCCTCTGCCAGACCGAGCGCCAGCGTGCGGCCGATCCCGCTCGTACCACCAACGACGACGGCCGTACGGCCGGACAGATCAAACAGTCTCATGAATATGATCAGATCGACGATGGCCGGCGCCGGACGCGCGCACGGCGCTGGGGAACCGTCGGCGAGGCCGTAGCCCGCCGGGTGGGAGTGTCCTTGTCAGCCGCAGGCTCCTGCGCCTGATGCCGGCTGGCCTGGACCAGGTGATCGTGCATCGCGCGCCTGGCCGTATCGGCGTCGCGCGCGCGGATGGCCTGGTAGATCCGTCGATGCATCTCGGCCGCGTCGCGCAGATCGCGATCGCTCGCCGCCGCAGCGGTCTCGCGCCGCCGTTCGTAGTAGAGCGCCGAGACCATCTCGACGAGCGAGGCGACGATCGGGTTGCCCGACGCAGCCGCCACGCCGCGATGGAAATTGATGTCGTGGACCAGGAACACCCGCGGCTCCTCCATCGACGCAAAGAGGCTGGCGACTTCCTCGGCGAGCGTCGCGACCTGCTCGGCGGTGGCGCGCTCGGCAGCGAGGCCGGCGGCGCCGACCTCCAGGATGCGGCGCGCCTCGTACATCTCTTCGCGGGTGAAGCCGTGGAGCGCCGCCAGAAAGCTCAACGCGTCGGTGTTCAGCGCGGGTGGTCCTTCCGGTATATAGGTGCCGGATCCGTGCCGCGATCGGACAACGCCCATGGCTGCGAGCGTCCGCAAGCCGGCGCGAATCGTCGGCCGGCTCACGCCAATCTGAGTCGCGAGATCGCGCTCGGCGGGAAGGCGATCGCCCGGCTTGAGCGCGCCGCGCTCGATGAGCTCGCGCACATGGGACACGACCTGCCCCGTGCCGCCCCCGGCCCGGTCGACGGACGCAGACGCACGCGGGCTCAACTCGCCGCTCGCAGATCTGGTTCGGAGGCCTGTGGTCATGATGGTCGACGGATTCCGACTGGCGCAGCTCAACGCGACCCGCGCCCGCGCTGGCCCGAGTATAGACTCGGTGTGGACCGGACGCCGGCCTCAGCACGTTACCTCAACCAGGGCCGAACGGCTCGCGCGAAGCAAGAGGTATTACCACTTGACGGGGCGACATGTCAAGACATAGCTGACAATCGCCTGATTTCTCACGCGGTCTACAGCCCAGCTCGAAGCGGGGGCCCGGGCCCCGATCGTTGCCCGCCGTGAGCTTATTGGTATAACCACTTGGTCAGAGAGCCGCAGGACGGACGACAGTGGATTGCGCACGTCCTGACGGGTCTTCATCACGATGGGCACGATGACACGATGGTCACGATGCATTTCTCTGCGAAGAATTCATCGTGTTCTTCGTGCCATCGTGCTCATCGTGCTGGATTCGTGGCCCGTGACAGGGTCGAGCTTGGGTCCGCCCTGGCTGTTTCATTTGACATTCGAACAGAGCCGGTGATACTCCATTAGCATGGCTAACAGAGTGCCGGCCAAGGCCGACGTTCTCCAGGGCACGCTCGATCTGATGGTCCTGCAAACCGTGGCCGCGCTCGGACCGCTGCACGGCTACGCCATCGCCGCGCGCCTCGAGCAGGTGTCCGCGGGTGCCCTCCAGCTCAATATGGGCACGCTCTATCCCGGCCTGATGCGACTCGAACAGCGCGGGTTCCTCCGCGCCGAGTGGGGCGTCACCGACACCAATCGGAAGGCGCGGTTCTATGCCATCACCGCGGCGGGACGACGCCGGCTCACGGCCGGAAAGGCCGAGTGGGATCGCATGACATCCATCATGCACACGCTGCTGAACAACCAGGGATGAGGCAGGGATGAGATGGGGCTGAGAGAGACAGGTCCACTGGCCGCGCTCCGTGAATGGGTCATCCGCCTCTGGGGGACGGTGCGTCCGCGTCGTCAAGATGCGGAGCTCGAGCAGGAACTGCGCTCGCATCTCGACCTGGCTGCAGAGGACCAACGGCGGCGCGCTTGCTCCGGCGAGGGCGCGGGCCGCGCGGCAGTCGTCCAGCTCGGAGCCGTGGCGCCGACCATGGAAGCGCTCCGCGATCAGCGCGGACTGCCCTGGCTCGAGGATCTCGCGCGCGACGCGCGGTACGGGCTGCGCACCCTGCGACGGACGCCCATGTTTGCCACGGTCGTGTTGGTGACGCTCGCGATCGGCATCGGCGCCAACACTGCAGTCTTCAGCGTCGTCAACAGCGTGCTGCTCAAGCCGCTGGCCTATCCGAGCCCGGAGGAACTGGTGGCAGTCTGGCACACGGCTCCTGGCGCGCCAGGGCTGTCGACTGTCTCTGGCGACCTCCGCCTCTCGGCCTCGATGTTCTTCACGTATGCCGAGAACAACCGGACGTTCCGTGACTTCGGCTTGTGGTTTGCCAGCTCGGCAACGGTCACGGGGCCGACCGAGCCGGAAGAAGTGCGTACTCTCCTCGTCACCGACGGCACCCTTCAAGCGTTCGCCGTCCAGCCGGTGCTGGGCCGCTCTCTCGCTCGCGCCGACCAGGTCCCGGGCGCGCCACAAACCGTGATGATCGGCTACGGCTACTGGCAACGCCGTTTCGGAGGCGACAGCTCCGTCGTCGGACGCGGCCTCATGGTTGATTCGCGACCACGGGAGATCGTCGGCGTGCTTCCCGAGGGATTCCGCGTCGGCGCTGCTCATCCCGACGTCATCCTGCCGCTCGGCTTCGATCGGAGCCGGGTGACGCTTCCAGGCTTCGGCTTTCAGGCCGTCGCCCGGCTGAAGCCGGGTGTGACGATCGAGGAGGCCAGCGCCGACGTCGCGCGGATGGTGCCAATCTGGATGGGCTCGTGGCCGGCGGCCGCGAGCGTCAATCCACGGATCTACGAGAGCTGGCGCATCGCGCCGGCGCTGCGTCCTCTCAAAGAGGACGTGATCGGCAATGTTGCGGGCGCCCTGTGGATCCTGATGGGAACGATCGGCATCGTGATGGTGATCGCGTGCGCCAACGTCGCGAGTCTGTTGCTGGTCCGGGCGGATGGGCGGCAGCAGGAGCTGGCGGTTCGCGCAGCCCTCGGCGCCGGGCGTGGTCGGATCGTGCGCGGGGTGCTCAGCGAAAGCGTCGTGCTCGGGTTGCTGGGCGGCGTGCTGGGATTGGGACTGGCCCACACCGGACTGCGTTTTCTCGTCGCTGCAGGACCAGCGACCCTGCCGCGCCTCGACGAAATCGCCATCGACTCGCGAGCGCTCGCGTTCGCCCTTGCGGTCTCCCTGCTCTCGGGCCTTCTGTTCGGCATCATCCCTGCCCTGAGGTATGCCGGACCGGGAATCTCGCTTCGTCTACGCGGCGGAGGGCGGACCTCGAGCCAAAGCAGAGAACGTCATCGGGCACGCAACCTCCTGGTTGTGGCCCAAGTGGCGATGGCGTTGGTGCTCCTGGTGGGCTCCGGGTTGATGATTCGCACGTTCCAGGCATTGCGCGCCGTTCAGCCGGGGTTCACTAGGCCCGAGGCGCTCCAGACGATGCGCATCTCGGTTCCAGCCTCGCTGGTCCCTGAACCGGAACGAGTCGCACGACTGCAGAACGCCATCGTGGACAAGCTGGCGGCGATCCCTGGCGTGACGTCCGTCGGGTTTGCGAGCGTGATGCCCATGGAAGGGCTCACCCCGGACTGGGACTGCGTCATGCCCGAGGGTAAGACATACGGGGCCGACGAAGTTCCGCCCTTTCGGCTGTTCAAGTCACTGTCGCCCAATCTCCTTCAGACCGTCGGCACCCGATTGATCGCGGGTCGCGACTACACGTGGACCGATCTCTACGACCGCCGTCCCGTGGTGATGGTGTCGGAGAACCTTGCCCGTGAGTTCTGGGGGACGCCGTCGGCCGCAATCGGCAAGCGTATTCGGACACTGAACGTGGCGCCGTGGCGTGAAGTGATCGGCGTCGTCGAGGACGTCTACGACAACGGTGTCCACGAGCCGGCGCCCGCGGCAGTGGTACTGGCCGACGATGGGAGAGAATCACTATCGGGCGGGACGGGTAGTAGTCGACCGTACCGTGACATTCGCGATCCGCAGTGCGCAGGCCGGTTCCGAAGGCCTTCAGAGCCAGGTCCGCGCAGCCGTGTGGTCGGTGAATTCGAGCCTGCCGCTGGCATCCATGCGCACGATGCAGGAGATTTACGACCGATCGATGGCGCGTACCTCCTTCACACTGGTGATGCTGGCAATCGCCGGGGCCATGGCGTTGGTGCTGGGAGTCGTCGGCATCTACGGAGTCATCTCGTATGCGGTCTCGCAGAGGACGCGAGAGATCGGAATCCGGCTGGCACTTGGCGCGCAGCGCGGCGAGCTGAAGAGAATGTTCCTGTGGCACGGGTTGATGCTGGCGGCCAGCGGCATGGCCATTGGGCTCGGAGCCGCGGCCGGGCTGACACGTCTGATGTCGTCGCTGCTGTTCGGAGTCAGCCCGTTGGATACGACGACCTATCTCGCTGTACCGCTTCTGCTCTTGACCGCCACGATGCTGGCGAGCTACCTGCCGGCGCGGCGGGCGGCCGCCCTCGATCCCGCGGAGGCCTTGAAGGCGGAGTAGCGGACGCCACCCAGACTCCTTACTTGACGATTCGCAGGTTGGCCGGAGGGGTGGGAGGGGTCGAGGCGCCTGTCGAGTACTCGTCGGCGCCGATGTCCGTCGATCCTGCGGGACGCGCCTGCCCGTCCCAATCCACACCGGCCGCCGCGAGCGGCGTCACGATCTTGTTCAGGACGGCGGTGGCCGTGGCCTTCAGATGGAGGTCGCCGACCATGGGGTTGGCGAACACTGCCGAGGTTGCCGCAATGTAGTTTCCGTTGACCGAGCCGGTACGCGCCGTCACGTGCGGCGATGTTGCCATCGAGGACGTTGTTCGCGATGACAGCGCCGGTCGTATGCGGGAAACGGTACTCGATCGGGTTGGCTAGGTACCCGAGATGAAGATCGAGTTGTGCAGCACCTGCGTGTTGGGAGAGTCGGCGACGTAGATGGCCGAATCCCCGGCGATGGTGCGTGAGATAAAGTTGTTCCTTACGATGCCGCCGACGGCATCGGCGGGACCGGCCGCGGCGGCGGTCGAGATCGTCAGGGTGAGGGATAACAACGGCGCGCAGGATCCGGTCTTGGCCATGGATCGCGGGTCTAGCAAGGGCCCTGCCATGTTGCGGTCTTTTGGCCGAGCTTTCGGTCGTAGCGAGGCCCACGAATCTGTCGCCAGGCTCACAGATTTCATGTGCGATCGCGGCCAAAGCGCGGATCACGGTTGTCACGGGACGCGGATTGCGCGGATCTCTCTCGGGGTTCACGGGACGCGGATCTCGCGGATCTCGTCGACGGGTTCACGGGACGCGGATGCCGTCGCGCGGATCTCTTCGGAAGGTTGATCACGCGGAGTCGTGATCTCCACGCACGGAGAGCCTTCGGGGCTACGGCATGCCCGGCTCTCTGGATTCCTCCTAGTGTCTGGAATTGGACGACGGTTCTTTCGATCTGTTCGCGTAGCCAAGACAGTTCGGCGAATCCGTCCGAGGTACGGAGAATCCGCGTGATCCGCGTCCCGTGGCGATCCGCGTGATCCGCGCAATCCGCGTCCCGTGATGATCCGTGATCCGCGTGATCCGCGTCCCGTGGCGATCCGCGTGATCTGCGTGATCCGCGTCCCGTGATGATTCGTGATCCGAGCGATCCGCGTCCCCGTGGCAATCCGCGTGATCAGCGCTGCTGACCCGAGCGCGGCAACAGCGCGACGGCGGCGGCGCCAATCGCCGCGAGAATGACGAGCACGAGGAATCCGGACGTGTAGCTCCCCGTCGTGTCGCGCGTCGACGCGACGAACATCGGCACGACCGACTCGGAGACGCTGTCGGCGGTCAGCACGATGCCCATGACGCGACCGAGAATGGCCACGCCATACAGCTCGGCCGCCATGAGCGGAATGATCATGTAGTCGCCGCCGAGACCAATCCCGAAGAGGAACGCGCAGATCTTGAGAGTGGCCGTCGTTGGCGCATACACCAGCATCGGGATCGAAACTGCCACGATCACATAGATCAGGAACATGACGTGTTTCTTGGCCCACCGATCGGCCAGCCACCCCATCGTCAGGCGACCGACGATGCTGCCGGCGAGGATGATGGAAAGCGTCGTGTCTATTTCTACTTGCGGGAGCTTGCGATCGAGGCTCAGGTAGAGCGCGAGATTCTGGATCGTTCCGCCGACGGCGCCGATCGACGCCATGCTCCCAAGCATCAGGAAGTAGAACGCCGGCCGCTTCAGGATCTGCGTGAGTGACTGCAGCGACACCGATGACGCCGCGGTGACCGCGCTCCGCAACGGCTCGCGGACGAAGTACGCCACCGGCAGCGCGATCGCGATCATCAGGAACCCGAGGGTGCGAAGCGCACCCCGCCAGCCCAGGGCTTGCGTGAGCGCAAACGCCAGCAGCGGCCCCAGCGTGCCGCCGACGCCGATGCCAAGGTACGCGATGCCCATCGCCTTGCCGCGAGCCTTGTCGAACCAGCGCGAGAGCAGCACCTGGTTCGGCAGCGGTCCGCCGAACACATATCCGAGCGCGTTGAACGCGTAGAAGAAATAGAACGCGCTCAGGCTGGTCACATACGAGAGGCCGATGACCGCGCCGCCAGCCATCACGATACCGCCGAGCATCAGGCGACGCGGACCGAAGCGGTCGACCAGGCGGCCGGCAAGGAAGCCGAATGCCAACGCGACGAAGATCTTGCTGTAGGCGTTCCCCGATGTCACCTGTTGCCGCGTCCAGCCAAGCTCCGAAACGAAGTAGGGGTAGAAGCGCGGCAGCCCGTACAGCGCAAGGCCGACGACGGAAAACAGCGACAGGAATGCCGTGAGGACGGCGACGATCTGACGGGATCGCTCGTCGGGCGGCTGGTTCATGTGCGGGCGGGCGCCTTCGCCTCTTTGAGGATCGCGGCGTGCGGATGGGCGACGTAGAGCGGATCGAGCGGATAACAGCCCGACACGAGCCCGAGCCGCGGGCCGGTCGTGCAATCGCTGAACGTCCGGCATACGAGCTTGCGTGTCAGCGGTCGGCCTTCGAGCACATCGGCCGCCAGATCGGGATACGACAGCATCACGCGGCCGAGGCCGACGAAGTCGGACATCCCGTGGCGAAGCGTGTACTGGCCGACGTTCGGCAGCCACTCCTGGAGGTAGGTGTAGGCCGACCCGACGAAGACCATGTCGGGGAACTCCGACTTGAGCGTGGCCGTGACACGAATCTGCCGCGCGACGCCGCGCAGTGGATCCTCGGGCGGGTCGTAACCGTCGGCGGGCGGGAAGAGCGCCGGCCGGACGACGTGGGGACAGTAGTACGGGCTGCCGGCCGTCAGGCAGACCCAGCGCACGCCGCGGGACCGCAACAACCGGAGAAGCTCGCGCCCCTCGTCGAGCGCCCGGTCGACACCCGACTCGTCGATCACTCCGAAGCCGTGGCGATAACCGGCGACGGCCGTCTCCGGTTCGCCTGGTCCGTCGGCGGTCTTGCGGTAGGGCACGCTGTCGATGACCGACAGCCGCACGCCGATGCCCAGGCCCGGCACTGCCGCGCGAATGCCGCGCACGACGTTGAACAGGAAGCGGGTGCGATTCTCCAGGCTGCCGCCGTACCGGCCGTCACGGTCGCGCGCGCTCAGCAGCTCGTGGCCAAAGTATCCGTGGCAGTGCTTGATGTCGACGAAATGAAACCCGATGGCGGCGGCGCGTCGCGCTGCCTCGATGAAGTCGTCGATCAGGCGGTCGATGTCCTCATCCCTCATCAGCGTGACGCCGCCGGGGAACCGCTTGTCGAGGATGGGGTTGAGGTGCGCGGCGAGCGGTTCCGGGCGGTTCCACACGTTCGGGCGCGAGAAGCGGCCCGAGTGCGTGAGCTGGAGCCCGAGATACAGATCGCCGTCGGCGTTCGAGCCGAATCGCTCGCGGTGCGCGGTGACGAGCGCGTCTCTGAGCGAGGCGAGCGCGGGCTCGTTCCGCTCCGACATCAGCAGCTGATTCGGGTTGGCCCGTCCATCGTGGCGGACCGCTACGGCTTCGCCACCCCAGATCAACTTGGCGCCGCTCGCGCCGAAGCGCTGCCAACGCCGCCGCGTCAGCTCGCTCGGCTCGCCATCGGTCGTGCCGTCCCAGCCTTCCATGGGCAGGACGCAGAACCGGTTGCCGACGCGCACCGGACCGTCGACGAACGGCTGGCGGAACGGCGACTCGGCAGGTGGCAGGAGCGACGGGTCGAAGCCGAGCTCGATCCCGGACGATTCGAGGTGACGCCTGAAGAGATCCGCCGTCTTGAGCGCCGCAACGCGGACGTACCGCGCCTCACTCACGCGTGACGCTCCCGTTTGTCGTGATCGACCACGCCCTCGAGATGTGCCGTATAGGCGGCGAGGGCGCCGCGGTTGTGATCGCGGATCGTCTGCTCGAGCCCCGGCATGTCGTGCGCCTCCATCTGCGCGAGCATCGCGCGGTGTTCGGCCTGCGCCAGGCGTGTGCGATGGACGAGGACGTCCCGGAAGTAATAGCGGCGCACGCGGTCCCAGTAGTCGACGGCCCGCTGCATCATGTCGTGCAGGATGGGCATGTCGGCCAGGCGGCTGATGGCGAGATGGAAGCGCGTGTTGATGTCGGCCCAGTGCAGCGGGGAGCCCGCCTCGAGCGCGCGGTCCATTTCGGCCACGAACCCGGCGAGGGTCTCGAGATCGGCGGGCGTGGCGCGCTCGGCGGCGACGCGCGCGGCGACGATCTCGAGACCTTCGAGCAGCGCAAACACCTCGAGCACCGATGCGCGCGAGATCGGCGCCACGGTGGCCCCGACGTGCGCGACGCTCAGCACCAGCCCTTCCGACTGCAGGAGACGGAGCGCCTCGCGCACCGGGATGATGCTCACCTTGAACTGCCTGGCGAGGTCGTCGATGACGAGGCGCGTGCCAGGACCGAGCTCGCACCGGATGATCGACTCACGCAGTGTCGTGTAGACGAACTGCTGCTTGGTCAGGTGTCCGGCCCGAGCCCCGGAAGACGACGTAGACGACGTCGCAGGCATGGACGCGAGCTTGAGCGCGTTGGGTGTCATATGGTCAGCCGCGTCTTCTGCTTGATGGCTTCGTTGGCGCGGATGCAGGCTCGCGCGGAATCGAACGCCTTGTCGGGCCCGCACGAGAGCGGCGTGCCGACGCGGACGGCCGAACAGAAGCGTTGAATCATGATGCGGGAGCCGCGGACGCGGACGTTCGCCTGCCCCGCCATCGCCTGCACCGCCGGTGCCGCCGCCTGCGTCGTGTTGCCGCTCATCGTCTCGGACGACTGCGCGGCCGGTCCCGATGCGCGGGGCGTCGTTTCGACGGCCGTGGACCGGCTCGCGGCGCTTCCTTCCTCGAAGAGAAGCGCGTCCTGCTCGCGGTTCATGATCAGCGTCCCTTTGGTCCCCATGTACATCTCGTAGTAGTCGTCGAAGGCGTTCGACTCGATCGACGAGAACATGGCAGTGCGGCCACCGGGATAGTCGAACGTCGCGTAGACGTGGTCGAAGACCTCACGGTTGCCTTCAGGAAAACGATAGACGCCCCCGGAAGCAACGACGGCTTCGGGAGCGCGCCCCGAGGAACCAGTTCGCGGCGTTGATCTGGTGGCTGCAGAGCTCAGCCATCAGCCCCTGCGAGTATTTCCAGTACAACCGCCAGTTGAGCAGATGGTCCCAGTCGGGATATCCCCACTTCGAAGGATTGTAGTCTGGAGCCGGCGGCTCACCCTTGCGGCGCCAGGATCCGTTGCGATGCCACGCCAGGCGGACGTGATAGATGTCGCCGAGCGTGCCGGTCTTCAGGATGCCGTCGTAGGCCGCTTGATACATCGGACTCGACAAGCGTTGATAGCCAATCTCGAGCACCTTGTCGTTCTTGTGCGCCGCGGCGAGCATGCGCTCGCAGCTCGGCACGTCCCACGCCATCATCTTCTCGCAGAGCACATGCTTGCCGGCATCGAGACACCCGACAGCGAGGTCGGCGTGCGCCCAGAGTGGCGGCGCCATGATGATCGCCTCCAGATCTTCCTTCTGGAGCATCTCCTGCCAGTCGGCATAGTGGCGCGCGGCCGGCCAGGAGTTCTTCGCCATCACCTCGTCGGCGGCCTTGAGGCTGTTCGGATTGATGTCGCAGAGCGCGCGCACCTCTGCGTACGCGGGATCGACGTTGCCGAGCAAGGACCGGCCCTGGCTGCCGACGCCGATGAATCCCACGCGGACCGGGCCGCCAGGCACAGGACCTCTCAACGCAGCCGACGCACCGAGCGCGGCCAGCGCCGGCGTGCCGGCCAGCACCTTCAGGAAATTGCGCCGGCCCTGCTCGACTTGTTCGGGCGTCAGGTTCATGTCGGAATCTCTCTCTTCGCTTCGATCATGGCGGCCGCGATCAGGTCTCGGTTTCGTCGTGGCGCGGAGGACAGTCGACGATCAAGCTGGCGCCACTGATCGAGCCCCGCGATGCGGCCCGTGCGGAAGGAAAACAGCACGAGCACCGCCGCCGCCTCAATCAGGTTCTTGTTGACGATGAGATATGTGCCCTCGGACCGTGCTTCAGGCAAGCCCATCGGAATCGCCGACAGGTAGAACATCGCGAGCAGACCGAGGGCGCCGAGGCAACCGGTCTGCGTGAAGAGGCCAAGCATCAGGCTCAGGCCGACGGCCACGAGCAGGGCGGCGACCACGAGGTCGAGCGTACCAATCCAGGTGGCGTTGCCGAGCGAGTGAAACACGCCCGCCAGGGGGCCCGTCGCGGCCTTGAGGTATCCCGCGGATGACCATGCCAGGAGCGGCGCGCCCGCGCGGCCCCACGCCGGCTGCAGCAGCTTCGTGTACCCCTCGTACAGGAAGTGCCAGCCAATCAGCGTGCGGAGCGCGACGAGCGTCATCTGTTGAAGAGTAGTCATTGGCCGCAGGCGCTCGCCGGCTTCACAATCGCCCCCGCCGCCTCTCCGAAAACCACTGGCGCCTCCGATCCGTCGTCGGGCGTCACGAGCGCCATGACGCCCGGATGCTCGGCGCAGTAGCGTTCGGCAAGCTCGGCGCCGCCAACGAGAAAGGCCGTCGAGAGCGCATCGGCGACGGCGGCGGTCGGCGCGATGACGCTCGCGCTCAACACGCCGGCTGCGGGCCAGCCGGTGCGCGGGTCGATCACGTGGCCGTACCGCGTGCCGTCGGCGATGACGTACTGCTCACCGGCGCCGCTCGTGCCGATTGCCGCGTCGCGGAGCCAGACGCGGGCGAGCGGGCGATCGGCGTCGTCCTGGTTCCCGCGTGCGGTCACGACTTCGACGTACCACCCGGCGTCTCGGCCGCCAATCGCCAGCAGGCTGCTGCGTCCCGCCGAGAGGAGCGCATGCATGACGCCTCCGTCTCGCATGTCAGCCGCGACGCGATCGAGGGCGTGTCCCTTGCCGATGGCCCCGAGATTCAGCTCGATGCCGGGCCGGCGGAACCGCACCGTCCGTCGAAATGCGTCGAGGTCGACCGCGCCAAACCCCACCGACGCGCGGGCCGCCTCGATGGCGTCGCTGGACGGCACGCGTCCCTCGCGCTGCAGGAATCCCCAGCAGCGGCTGAGCGGAGTGGACGTGATGTCGAACGCGCCGCCGGTCGCACGGTAGAGCTCGCCGCACTGAGCGATGAGACCGAGCAGCGCCTCGTCTATCTCGACCGGCTCGTGGCTGCCACCGGGGACCGCACACCGATTGACGTGACAGATTGCACTTCCCTCGCGAAACACGCTCAGCTGGTCTTCGATGCGATCGATTTCGTTCAGCGCGGCGCGGGCGGCGGGGATCCAGGCCGCGTCCTGGCTCGCCAGGGTGATCTCGAATCGGCACGCCATCGCGCGACGGTGGACGCGGATCCAGTAGTCGTCGCCGATGGTGCGGCGCCCCGCAACACCCGTCAGAAAATCGCGCCGGCTTCGCCTCGCCGTCCCGCGCTGCGAGAGGTCCGCCTTCGTCCCCGCCGCGCCTTTCGGGCGTCGACGCGGTGCCGCCGGAGCGCCTGTCGCGAAGCCGGGCCCGGCTCCGGCGGGACCTTGCCCGGGCTCGGAGGAGGAAGTCGTGTCGGACGGCGCGAGGAAATCGGGCTGGACCATAGGATCCGCGCTGAGTATTCGCCGGAGAACGGCTGATGTCAACGGATCATATATGATATGCGCCCGGTCGGGCCACGGCTTTTACCGCTTTGCCGCGGCCGATCGGGCCGGCTTCGTCCCGAGGTAATAGCCCGTCATCGGGACGTGCGTGTAACCCATGGACCGGTGGGTGACGTCGTTGCGGTAGAGGGCATCCTGCATCAGGGTGACGCGGCGGTCCGCTGCTCGTAGCGCGGTCGAATACACCCGCAGTTCCCCGTTCGCAACGGTCACGATCTCCTCCCGCCAATCCCCGAACAGGTCGGCCACCTGATGGACGGTGCCCTCGGTCCGGTCCAGCTCTGCCCCCTTCCATTTCGAGATCGCACCTCGGCTGTGGAGCTCGCGCAGCAGATCAGCGTCCCACCAGACGAGCTCGTTCTGCGGCGGGACCGGGCCGGGAATGATCTGGCCTTTCGACGTGAAGTAGAACTTGTCGCCCCACAGTTCCATGCCTGGAAACGACGGATCGATGTCGCCCGCCAGGCCGGCGGCGATCTGGTTGTCGCGATTCGGCTCCTTCGTGCCGAACAGGAGCGTCCCACTCGACGCGTCCCAGAGGCTCACGCCGTTCTGCGGATGGGGATCTTCAATCGTGTACCAGACTTCGAGCCCAGGGCGATCGGGATCGATGTCGGACAGGTAGAAACGATCCCCATGCCCCATCCCGGTCCCCCACATCGTCCGGCCATCGTTGTCGATCGCGATGGATCCGTTGAGGATCTCGTCGAACCCGTCGCCGTCGATGTCCCCGACCTTGATGCTGTGCTGGCCCTGCCCTTGGTACTTGAACGGCTGGCGCTCGTTCGTCCAGCGCCAGATCTTCTGCAGCGCGCCGCCGCGAAGCGTCCACGCGTCGACTTTCATCAGCCCGTAGGTACCTCGAACGACGAGCACGCTCGGCGTCTTGCCATCCAGATACGCCACACCCAGCATGTGGCGGCTCGATCGGTTGCCGGTGTGATCGGCCCAATCCTCGGGCTGGCCACGCTCGATCCAGTCGACCTTCGCGATTTCCCGGCCCGTGTCGCCCGCATACACCGAAAGGTATTCCGGTCCCTGCAGCACGAAGCCCCTTCCACCATCGAGCGCCTGCTCGCGTGTGGCGGCGTAGGGCGCTGTCCTCAGGCAGACCTCCGCCTTGCCGTCGCCATCGAGATCGCGGACGACCATCGGCGAGAACCAGATGCCGTGGTTGACGTTCCACCCGAGGTCGATGCGCCACAGGAACGCGCCGGTCCTTCCGTCGTAGCCATCGACCTTGTAGCTCTCCTTGCTCGGCACCTGCCGGCCGGGATCGACCGAGCCCGACGGGTGTTTGACGACGAAGTCGTAGGCGCCGTCGGCGTTGAGGTCGCCCACGCCCACGCGATCGACGCTCCGCACGTCGTCGCGCAGCTTGATGGCCTTGTATCCCGCGAGCGGAGGGCCCGTCCAGACGTCCCCCGCGGCCGCGGCGCGCTCGCGCCCGTTCACAACCGTGGCGACGCGCCATCCGCTGTCCGGATCTTGCGGGCCGCCCGCGCCGACGAAGTCCGTCGTCGTCGAGACCGGTCTGGGCGTCAGTCGCGTCTCGCCTGCCTTCGTCCTGCGATAGACGTTGAAGCCGACGCCCGGTGGATCGGTGTCGAGCAGCCGCCAGCTCAGATGAACCTGTCCGCCGCGCGCCACCATCGCAACCACGCCTCGATCGAGCGTCTCGCGAATGCGCTCGGTCGCCCATCCGAGCGGAGTGCCGGCTTTGTATAGCGGATCCATCGCGTAGAAGTTCAGGTTCGGCGCGATCTCTTCCGGCGTGAGCGGGCGCAACACCTGTTCGTTGTTCTCTGGCGGACGCGTCGAAGAGGCGGGCGGCGGTTGCTGCGGTGGCGCTTGCTGCTGGGCCCGGCCGCCGAGGATCTCTATGGCCAGAAAGGCCGTGACCCACACCGTGGTGATGCTGATGCGCATGCTCGGCTCCTCGAACAGCGAGGTTGATTTGCGGTCGATCTGAGACGGATGACACTTGCGGATCGGTTCCGCGTTGTCTGTCCTGTCTGTGGCGCCGTACATCTGCACAACGACCCGCGCCGCGGGGTTGGCCGCGAGCGAATCTTATATGATGTGCCCGCCCGGGATGTCGGGGCATACCAACCATGATTCGCATCGATCGCTCGCGCACGCCACAGGATCTCGTTTCCCGGATCGACCGGCTCTTCGCGCTGTCGGCAGACAAAATCCGCGGCATCGAGCGAACGTGGCGACCCGAGAACGGCGCGCCGGTCTTCACGGTGAAGGGGCGATACACCGTGCGCGGATGGACGGAGTGGACGGAAGGATTTCAGTACGGCTCCGCGCTCCTGCAGTTCGACGCCACCGGCGAGCAGGAGTTCCTGGAGCTCGGCCGCGAGCGCACCCTGACGCGGATGGCGCCGCACCTCACACACGTCGGCGTCCACGATCACGGCTTCAACAACGTCAGCACCTACGGCGCGCTGTGGCGCATGGCAATCGAAGGCCGCTTCGAAGCGTCCGAGTGGGAGCGGCGGTTCTATGCGCTCGCGCTCAAAGTCAGCGGCGCCGTGCAGGCCCGACGCTGGACGACGCTGCCCGATGGCGGGTACATCTATTCGTTCAATGGCGCCCATTCGCTGTTCGTCGACACGATTCGCTCCCTTCGTGCGCTCGCCCTCTCCCATTCGCTCGGCCATCGCCTGATCGAGGAACAGGATACGCAGGTCAACCTCCTGACGCGGCTCGTGCAGCATGCGCGCGCGACGGCAACCTACAACGTCTTCCATGCGACCAGCGGCGGACCGTTCGACGTTCGCGGACGCGTGGCGCACGAAAGCCTTTTCAACGTCGCCAATGGGACGTATCGAGGGCCCAGCACGCAACAGGGATACTCGCCATTCAGCACGTGGACGCGAGGGCTTGCATGGGCCATGCTCGGCTTTGCCGAGCAGCTCGAGTTCCTCTCGACGCTCACCACCGACGCCGCCGGGGAGTCTGGCGCCGCCGACTCGGAGGCTGCGCTGGTCGATGCGGCGCGCGCCACCTGCGACTTCTACATCGAGTCGGCCGCGTGTTCGGATGGCGTGCCCTACTGGGACACTGGTGCGCCCGGGCTGTCGGCGCTCGGCGATTGGGGCCACCGCGCAGCGGATCCGTTCAACGATCTCGAGCCCGTTGACAGCTCGGCCGCCGCGATCGGCGCGCAAGGATTGCTGCGGTTCGGCCGCTTCCTGCAGCAACGCGGCGGCGATGGCGTCCGCTACACGCAGGCTGGGCTGCGCGTGCTCGACACGTTGTTCGACGAGGCCGGCCCGTACCTGAGTCGGGATCCGGAGCACCAGGGGTTGCTGCTGCATTCGGTGTATCACTGGCCGAACGGATGGGATCATGTCCCGCCGGGAGCAAAGACCCCGCGCGGCGAATCGAGCCAGTGGGGTGACTACCACGCGCGCGAGGCGGCGTTGTATGTGAAGCGCCTCGCCGAAGGCGGACCGTATCTGGCGTTTTATGGACCGGGGTGACGGCTCTAGGCTCTGGGCTTTGGGCTCAGGAAGAGCATGCTGACCTCATTTGCTCTGTATGCTCTAGCCTGAGCCTAGAGCCTGAAGCCTAAAGCCGTCAGACTGAGCCTTGAGCCGCCTGTGTCTATGACCCCTGAGCCACGGACTACGACCCGCCCCGTCGCCCTCGTGACCGGCGGCACGCGCGGCATCGGGCTCGGCATCGCGCGCGCGCTGGCCGCCGACGGGTGGGATTCTGGTCCTCAGCGGCGTCAGACCCGCAGCCGACATCGCCGCCGTCGTCCTCGAGCTCCAGGCACTCGGGAGCGGCGTGAGCTACGTGGCCGCCGACGTGTCGAATCCCGACGCGCGCGCGGCGCTGGCCGACGCGGTGCGGACGCGCCACGGCGCGCCGAATGCCCTCATCAACAACGCCGGGCGCGCGCCCCGTGTACGCGCCGATTTGCTCGAAGCGGGCGAGGAGAGCTTCGAGGAGGTGATGCGAACGAACCTGCAGGGGCCGTACTTTCTGACGCAGGAGCTGTCGCGAGACATGGTCGCCCGGCGCCACGCCGACCCCACGTACCGTGCCGTCATCATCTTTGTCACGTCGGTGTCAGCGGAGATGGCGTCGCCGAACCGGGGCGAGTACTGCGTGAGCAAGGCGGGCCTGGCGATGGCGGCGAAGCTCTTCGCCGTGCGGCTCGCGCGCGAGGGGATCCCGGTCTACGAAGTCCGCCCCGGCATCATCAGCACGGATATGACCGCCGGGGTGAAGGAGGCCTACGACCAACGGATCGCCGACGGCCTCGTGCCGGAAGGTCGATGGGGCTGCCCGGAGGACATCGGCCGCGCCGTGTCCGCGCTCGCGCGCGGCGACCTCCCGTATGCGACCGGGAGCGTCATTCACATTGACGGCGGGCTGGGGATACCGCGGCTTTAGAAACGCAACTTTTCTAGCGGCATCCTGTCTGCATTTTTCAATGCAGGCGCTGCTGTCCGTGTCTCTGTCAGCATTTCTCAGTTTGTCGTGGGGCCCCACCCCCACGACGCTGCCAGCGCTCGCTTCCTCCGCTCCTTCTTGCCGTCCCGCAGAACAAAACGCCTCCAGAACGAGTAACGGTAGGGTAACGGGCAGCAAAAATGTAGAAAACAGCCACATTCGTCCTGTTTTGCCGACAGCATCCTGGTCATGGTATGCTTCAGGTCGTTTCGCTATGAGGAACGTGCCAGAGGTGTTTCATGAAGCCGAAGCCGCCGTCTCGCGATCCCTACCTCGTCAAGTCGGTCATGCACTCGTCCGAGGTCCTGACGGCGTTTCGCTCGTCGGGGGAGGCGCTTCCGCTTCGTGAAGTCGTCGCCCGCAGCGGGCTCCCCAAGAGCATGGCGTTTCGGCTGCTGTACACCCTCGAGCGCTGCGGCATGATTGAAAAGGTTGGCGAAAACCTCTATCGATCATACGTCCGCCCGTTCCGGCAGAAGCCGTACCGCCTGGGCTACGCCGCGCAGGGCACGGACTATCAGTTCTCCAAGGAGATTTCCGACGGCCTGCAGCGTGCGGCCGCCGCGCAGGGCATCGAGCTCATCTCGGTCGACAACCGTTACAGCCCGAAGATCGCGCAGCGGAACGCCGACGTCCTGGTGCGCGAGAAGGTCGATCTGGTGATCGAGTTCCAGACCGACGAGCACGTCGCGCCGATCGTCGCGGCCAGGTACCGCGAGGCGAATATCCCACTCATCGCGATCGAGATTCCGCATCCGGGCGCGACCTACTTCGGCGCGAACAACTACGAGGCGGGGCTCATCGGCGGGCGCTACCTTGGCCGCTGGGCGAAACAGCACTGGCCCGGCGAAGTCGACGAAATCGCGATGCTCGCGCTCCAACGCGCCGGCAGCCTTCCCAAGATGCGCCTGACGGGCATGCTCGTCGGCATGAAGGAGGTCTACCCGCAGCTCGAGAACTGTCGGGTGACGTATCTCGACGGCGACGGCAACCTCGGTCCGAGCTTCGAAGCGATGCGCAAGCACCTGCGCACGTCGAAGTCCCGTCGAATCCTGGTTGGAGCGATCAACGATCCCAGCGCGCTCGGTGCGCTGCGCGCCTTTCAGGAAGCCGGGCGGGCCGAGAGCTGCGCGGTGATGGGACAGAACGCCTCGCCGGAAGGGCGCGCGGAATTACGCGAGGTTGGCACGCGCCTCATCGGCTCGGTCGCGTATTTTCCAGAGAAGTACGGCACCGAAATCGTGGCCGTCGCGCTCGACATTCTTCATCGCCGCCCGGTACCGCCAGCGGTCTTCGTCAAGCACCAGCTCGTCACGCCGGAAACCGTGGATCACATCTACCCGAACGATCGGTTGATGCAGGTGGCAACGCGTTAGCACCTGCTCACGACAGGCAACCGTCACGGCGCCTTCGGCGAGTCACGATGGGCACGATGACACGATGGCCACGATGACGCCTTGAACCAAGAAGCTCATCGTGAGCATCGTGTCATCGTGCCCATCGTGACGTGATCGTGTCAGCGTCTCGGTGAATTGACCCCAATTGGGGGCCTACCGCAGGAACGCCTCCGGCAACCCGCCATCCACCGGAATCACATGACCTGTGGTCTTCGCGCTCTGGTCACCGGCCAGCCAGCAGATCGCGTTGGCGCAATCCAGCGGCAGAATCGGCCGCCGGGTGATCGTGCGCCGGGCGTAGAACTCGGCGAGCTTCGATCTCAGGCTCTCGACCGATTCTGATTCGTCGAACGGAATCTCGTACTTCTTCAGCGACACCATGACGCGATCCTTCGGGAACATCGCCGACCCGGCGACGACGGTCGCCGGCGCGATGCCGTTGACGCGCACGAGCGGCCCGAGGCCCATCGCCAGCTCGCGGATCAAGTGATTGATGGCCGCCTTGCTGACGTCGTAGGGCTCGCTGCCGTGCTTGGGCACGACGGCATTGGCTGAACTGGTCAGCACCAGCGAGGCGAACAGTCCCTGCTCTTTCAGAATCTTCGCGGCCTCGTCGGCGAGCACGTAGTTGCTGGTGACGTTGACGTGCATCGCCTTGGCCCATGTGTCCTCGGGCGGCGTGCCGGGGGCCGGGGTCGGATAGATCGCCGCGGTGTTGACGATGGCGTCGATACCGCCGAAGCGGTCGACGGTGGCGCGGAACGCGGCCGCGATGCTCTCGCGTGACGTCAAGTCGAGCGCCGCCGCCAGAACCATCTCCTTCGACGAGAGCGCCGCCGCCTCGGTCGCGGCCTCTTCGGCGCTCGCGACGTTCATGTCGGCCACGACGACGTGCCCGCCGCGCCTGGCGATCTGCAGCGCGACTTCCCTGCCGATGCCGCTCGCCCCGCCGACGACGACGACGATCTTCCGGCTGAACTCGCGCTCGGGCGGCATCCGCTGGAGCTTGGCTTCCTCGAGTGCCCAGTCACTCGATCTTGAACGCTTCGGACCGCGGCAGGGCGACGTAGTTCTCGAAGCTCTTGAAATCGGCCGCCTGCCCGGGATGCCGCGCCTGGGGCGGTCCGCCCTCGGGCCCTCCGGGCGCTTCGGCGTGACCGAGCGCGTTCGCGCCGGACATCACGTGAATCGCATTGACGAAGAACTCCGACGTGATGCGCGCCTCGCGCTTGTCCTTGCCGAAGCCGAACAGCCCGAGCCCGGGGATCACGACCACCGATGGATTCGAATCACGCAGCGCCGGCGAATCGGGGAGCGCATGCGCCTTGTAGTAGGCGACGTAGTCCTCGCGATACCGCACGAGGCGCTCAGCGATGCGC
This sequence comes from uncultured Acidobacteriota bacterium, assembly GCA_963771395.1. Lineage (GTDB taxonomy): Bacteria > Acidobacteriota > Vicinamibacteria > Vicinamibacterales > 2-12-FULL-66-21 > DATBJJ01. Next base: position 535,055 of record CAVYTY010000016.1, read on the forward strand.
GTCTTGAGCGCCGGGAGCCCATCGGTCGCGGCGTCGAACGGCACATAGAGCGGCGAAATGCGCGTGCGCAGGAAATGATCCGGACAGCTCGTGCCCATCTGGCAGAGCGACTCCGCCCATCGAGCGTTGGCGAACGCGATCGCGTCCTCTCCGCCGTCGTAGTGCGCGATCACGCGCCGGTTCGACGACACCGCGCCGCGCAGATACGGCAGGATCCCGTTGACGAGTGCCTCGCGGCCTGGCGCGGTCGTCGCCGACGTCCCGCCAAAGACGGGTCGTCCGGCGCGCGTCGCGTGATCCTGCACGAACTCACCCATCTGATCGATGGTCTTGATGCTGTTGAGGTACGCCTCCTGCTGCGTCGTGCCCCACGTGAACAGCCCGTGCCCGCCGAGCACGATCCCATCGCAGCCCGGAGTCGCGTCGACGGCCTTCCGCAGCATCAAGGCGAGCTCGAACCCGGGCCGCTGCCACGGCACCCACGCGATGCGGCGGCCGTACTTCTTGTTGAACTCGTCGAGCTTCTGCCGGCCGTTGGCGCTGGCCGCGAGCGCGATCGCCCAGTCGGGGTGCAGGTGATCGACGTGCGGGAACGGCAGGAACGCGTGCAGCGCGGTGTCGATCGACGCGGCGACGCGGTTCTCGCCGAACGCGCAGAGGGGGTAGTAGCCGACCATCTCGTCTTCGTGCGCCTCGCCGCGATAGCGGCCGACGAGATCGTTCAGCTTGTCCATGTAGAGCACGGCGAAGCCGGACGAGCCGATCGAGGCGAGGTCGCCGCCGCTGCCTTTGACCGCCATGACGCGCCGCGGCTCGCCGGTCAGCGGATCGGGCAGGTCGAACTTCGAGCTCGTGTTTCCGCCGCCGAAGTTCGTGATCCGGAGATCCGCGCCGAGCAGGTTCGAGCGGTAGCGAAGCAGTTCGAGCGGTTTCGCCTCGAGCGCCGACGCCTCACGGGCGTCCCAGAGATTCTTGAGGAAAGTTGTTTCGAGCGTCGGGGTCTCAGACACAGGTCGGCTCCAGGTACTCCGAAAAACGTCGGTAATGCGCGTTCCAGGCGTCCGGCGCCACGGGCTCGAAGCGCTCGACGGGGAACGAATGTTCGATAATCTGCCGGGCCTCGCCAAGCGACGCCACGGCCTTCGTCGCGACCATCTGCATGGCAATGTTGCCGAGCGCGCTCGCCTCGACCGGGCCGGCCACCACCGTCCGTCCGGTGGCGTCCGCGGTGAACTGGTTGAGCAACCGGTTGCGCGAACCGCCGCCGACGATGCGAATCTCGGTAATGGCGATGCCGGTCAGCTCCTCCATCGATTCGAGCACGACGCGGTACTTGAACGCGAGGCTCTCGAGAATCGCACGCGCGTACCCGGCGGTCCGTCGGGCTCGGGTTGACCCGTCTCCCGGCAATAGTCCGCGATCGCCGAAACCATGCTGCGCGGGTGGAGGAACGTCGGATGGTCGGGATCGAAAAGCGATCGGAACCCGTGCCGCGACTCGCCGGCGAGCGCCAGCAGCTCCTCGTACCGAAATGGTGTCCTTGATCGGCCCAATTGCGCCGGCACGCCTGCAACAGCCAGAGACCAGCGATGTTCTTGAGCAACCGGGTGGTACCGCAGACGCCGCCTTCGTTCGTGAAGTTCAACTCGCGCGCGCGCGGCGTGATCACGGGTGCGTGCAGCTCGGTCCCCAGGAGCGACCACGTCCCCGAGCTCAGAAACGCCCGGTGACCGTCGGCGCGAACCGCCGCGACCGCCGACCCCGTATCGTGGCAGGCGGGCGCGACGACCCGGATGCCGTGGAACGACGGGTGCGCATCGGCGCCGACGTGCCCGACGATCGTTCCCGGTTCCACCACTTGCGGCAGAATCCGCGTCGGCACGTCGAGCACGCGCAGGAGGTCGGTCGCCCACGACCGCGTCCGCGCATCGATGAACTGCGTCGTCGTCGCATTGGTGAACTCGGCGGTCATGTCGCCAGTCAGCCAGTAGTTCACCAGATCGGGAATCGTCCCGAACGACGTCGCCGCGTCGATGAGGCGGGGGGTCGCGCGGCATGCGGCGTACAGCTGATAGAGCGTGTTGAAGGGCAGGAACTGAATGCCGGTGACCGCGTAGATCTCGTCGGCCGGAACGCGTTCGAAGACGGCCTCCATGACGCCGTCGGTGCGCTTGTCGCGATAGTGATACGGGTTCTGGAGCAGCACGCCCTGCTCGCCGACGAGCGCGTAGTCGCACCCCCAGGCGTCGACGCCGACGCTTTCGACCGGCGTGGCGGCCGCCCGCTCCATCCCCTGCTTGATCTCGAGCCAGATCCGCAGCACATCCCACTGGAGCGAGCCGTTCTGTCGAACGGGCTCGTTGACGAAGCGGTGGATCTCGCTGACGTCGAGAACGCCCGAGCGGAGCCGCCCGAGCATAGCGCGGCCGCTCTCGGCTCCGAGGTCGAACGCCAGAAAATGAGCGCCTGCAGTCATGGGGTTCATACGTTTGGGCCAGCTCCGCCTTGGAGCGATACTCAGAATACGCTCTCCCCGAGACCCCACAAAGCGAGTTCCGGGGCTTCCATCGTGTTTCGCAAACCGGAACGGGCCTCCGGCCGCCGCCTCTGACCGTTGCGGCGAGCTTGTCGGGGACTATCGCTACGGTTGGACGTCCGAGGCCCCGGAAATCTGCGGTTTGCGCGCCGGCCGGGGCGCCTTCCGTGAAGGCGGCTTATTTCGATATGTAAAACAGGGCCCTCTTCTGAAGGTGAGGATGCTCGACAAGTGGTCAGACCAGAACACGGCAACGTGCCGGCTTCTGCTGACCTATTTGGTGAGCCCCCGCCCCCGCAACCACGTCGTCAGCAGCCCGGGCCACGCCCCGAGTGACGGATCCCCCAGCGCCAGCCCGACGCCGTGGGGCCCGTTCTCGAAGATGTGCATCTCGGCGGGCACCTTGGCGCGGCGGAGCGCCAGGTAGAAACGTACGCTGTTCTCGGCGACGACGCCGGTGTCGGCGTTGGTGTGAAAGAGGAACGTCGGAGGCGTTTCGGTGGTCACGCGCAAGTCGTTCGACAGGTCCTCGATGAGTTTGGGATCGGGGTTCTCGCCGAGGAGATTCCTCACCGAGCCAGCGTGCGCGATCGCGGGATCGAACGAGACGACGGGGTACGCCAGGATCAGGAAGTCCGGACGGCTGCTGGCGCGCTCGATGGGGTCGGTGGCGTTCGCGTTCCCCCGGTCGAAATGGGTCCCTGCGGTCGCCGCAAGGTGTCCGCCGGCCGAGAAGCCCATCATGCCGATGCGATCTGCGGCTATGCCGAACTCCTGAGCGCGCGCGCGCACCAGGCGAATCGCCCTTTGCGCATCGCCGAGCTCGATGGGGTGGTGATACCGTGGGCCCAGCCGGTACTTCAGAACGAAGGCGGTCACACCGGCCGCGTTGAAAAGGTTCGCGACCTGCCGTCCCTCGTGATTGGACGCAAGCGCCCCGTAGCCGCCGCCTGGCGCGACGATGACCGACGCCCCCGACGCCTGGCGAGCGCGATAGAGGGTGAGGCTCGGCCAATCGACCTCCTCGCTCCCAAGTGCCCCGGGAGCGCCGTCGGGCCAGAGGAGAATCGTTTCGGGCTCAGCGTTGGGGTTGGGCTTGGCCTGGGGCGGCGCCGGCGCGGGAGTCTGCGCGTGAATCACTCCGACGCCCAAGGTCGTAGTCACTGTCACGGCAGCCGCCACGAGAACGTGCGCGAACTTCATGAATCCTCCTGAGCCTGGGTCCGGTGACGGCCCACGAATCTAGCACGAAGCGTTCAGCCGCGCGCTGCTCCACAGCCCGGCCGGGCACCTGCCCGCACGGATACCACGGTTTCTTGGCAGGAGGTGGAGATCGGGAGGCCAGCGAGTTTCTTCTTCTCGAGAAGGCTACTCCTGAGATCTCTCAATCTCCTGTTTCGTTGTGACACGCGACAGGCCGGGAGTCCGCTTGATGAGGCAAGCTGTTGGGCTTATAAGATTCCTGAATGACCGAGACCTTCCGGCTTGCGCTAAGATCGCGAGCCGTGGAACCGGTTCCACTACATCACCCTGACCACAGGAAGGCACCCAGATGCGATTCGTGACTCGTGCGCCGCGTTCCCTCTCTTTATTGATCGGTGGCGCGATTGCCGTGTGGATCGCCACCCTCTCTCCCCGCGTGCAGGTCCTCGACGTCGCAGACGCGGCGAGCCTGGCGCAGGCTGGCCCGCAGACGTCGGCATCCGCCGGCCGCCCGCTCAAGGTGCTGTTCCTCGGCCAGGATCAAGCGACGCACCCGGCCGCCGGAATCTATCAGGCCATCGGCGCGCCCCTCGCCAGGAAAGGCATCCAGCTGACGCCGGTGCTTTCGCCGGCCGCGTTCGGCGCCGACCGGCTGCCCTTCTACGACGCGATCCTCATCTACGGCAACCCTGCTTCGCTCACTTCAGGAAAAGAGAGCCTCGCGCCCGACCAGGAAAAAGCGCTGCTCGATTTCGTCGAGAGCGGGAAGGGCGTCGTCGCGCTGCACTCGGCCTCGGAGATGCTCGCCGGATCCGAGCGCTCTACCATGCCTGTCGCGCTCGGCGGGCTCATCGGCGCCCAGCCGCAGCGCCAGGGAACCGGCAGCGAGTTCACCGCCGAGATCGTCCAGTCGTCTCACCCCGCGATGCAGGGCGTCCAGCCGTTTGCGACGTGGGATGAAACAGTCGTTCTCACCAAGCAGAACGCGACCGGGCGCACAGTGCTGATGGAGCGCGTCGACGGCACGGCACGGACGCCGTGGACCTGGGTGCGCAACCAGGGCAAGGGGCGGGTCTTCTACACAGCCTATGGACACGACCAGCGCACGTGGAACAACCCGGGCTTCCAAACGCTCGTCGAGCGCGCCGTCGTCTGGAGCGTGCCCGAGGCGGCGCGGCAGGCGTTCCAGCAGCTCAAGATGCCGCCGGTGAACTACGCCGACGGCATGAACGTGCCGAATTACGAGAACCGCGATCCGGCACCCAAGTACCAGCTGCCATTCGCGGTCGACGAGGCGATGAAGTTCGTCCAGATCCCGGCCGAGTTCTCGCTCACCCTCTTCGCCACCGAGCCCGACATCGTCAAGCCGATCGCCTTTGCGTTCGACGAGCGCGGCCGGATGTGGATCCTCGAAACGGTGGACTACCCGAACGAACCGACGGCCGGCAAACCCGGCGACGATCGCATCCGCATCCTCGAGGACACCAACGGCGACGGCAAGGCGGACAAGTTCACGGTGTTCGCCGATCAACTCAACATCCCGACGAGCCTCGTGTTCGCCAACGGCGGCGTGATTGTGGCGCAGCCGCCGCACGTCCTGTTCCTCAAGGACACCAACGGCGACGACAAGGCCGACGAGCGCAAGATCCTGAGCACGGGCTGGGGACAGAGCGACACGCACGCGACCCTGTCCAACCTCCAGTACGGGATGGACAACTACATCTGGGGCGTCGTCGGCTACTCGGGCTTCAAGGGCGAGATCAACGGCAAGCAGTTCGCGTTCGGCCAGGCGGCCTTCCGCTTCAAGCCGGACGGCAGTGACTTCGAAGTGATGACGGGCTCGACCAACAACACCTGGGGCCTCGGCTTCAGCGAGACGTTCGATGTGTTCGGCTCGACGGCGAACAACGATCCGAGCTGGAACATGGCGATTCCCAACCGCTTCTTCGACGGCATCGAAGGACTCCCGACGCCCGGACAGCGCGGAGTCGGCTCGGGCTACCAGAGCCTCGCCGCGTTCTACGCCGTGCATCCGCTGACGCCCTACATCCGCCAGGTGGACGTGTTCAACGGCTATACAGCCGGCGCCGGTCACTACCTTTATACGGCGCGGTCGTTCCCGAAGGAGTACTGGAACCGCATCGCGTTCATCAACGAGCCGACGGCACATCTCATCGGCCTGGGCATCGTGGAGAAGCAGGGCGCCGGGTTCGTGACGCGCGACGGCTGGAACCTCGCGGCCGGCGCCGAGGAATGGTTCGCGCCCGTCCATACGCAGGTCGGACCCGACGGCGCGGTCTGGTTCTCTGACTGGTACAACTTCATCATCCAGCACAACCCGACGCCTCAGGGCTTCACCAACGGTCCTGGCAACGCCTACGAGTCACAGCTTCGCGACCATCAACGCGGCCGGATCTATCGCGTCGCCTACAAGAACGCGCCGCCATCGCCGAAGCGATCGCTGTCGATGAAGGACACGGCCGGGCTGCTCGGCGCGCTGGGCTCCGACAACATGCTGTGGCGTCTGACGGCGCAGCGGCTGATCATCGAGCGTGGGCAGAGAGACGTCGTCCCGCAGCTCCAGGCCCTCGTCAAGAACACCTCGGTCGATGCGGTCGGCATCAACGGCGGCGCGATGCACGCGCTCTGGACGCTCAAGGGACTGGGCGAGCTCGACTCCCCGGATGCAAAAACGACCGGAAGCTCGTACGCGGTCGCGGTGGCCGCGTTGAAGCATCCCGCGGCCGGCGTGCGCAAAGCGGCGGCGATGGTGCTGCCGAAGACCGCGGCGTCGGCAAGCGCGATGCTGGCCGCCAACGTGCTGCAGGATGCCGACCTGCACACGCGGCTGGCGGCGACGCTCGTCCTCGCCGAGATGCCCGAATCGGCCGACCTCTCGCAGGCGCTCTACCGCGAGAGCCAGAAGACCGACAACTACACGGACAAGTGGCTGAGCCGGGCGTTTTACATCGCGGCGCTCCGCCATCAGAAGACGTTCACGACGGCGTACAAGGCCGACAAGAACGCGCTGCCGTTCGACTCGCTGCCGGTGGCGCTGCGGCTCGGCGCGCTCAAGCCCGACTGGCGCCTGCCGAACGCGAAGGACGTCGCCGCCGAGTGGAAAGAGATGCAGGTGCCAGGTAACTGGGAATCGCGCGGCCTGCCAGACTTCGACGGCGTCGTCTGGTTCACGCGCACGGTGGAAGTGCCCGCCGGTGCCGCGGCCGGGACGCTGTCGCTCGGCGCGATGCGAAACACCGGCGAGGTCTGGGTGAATGGCCAGTCGATCACGCCCCCGGCTGGCGGGCGGGGAGGCGGCGGTGGACGCGGCGGTCCGCCTCCGGCGTTTGCGCTGCCGGCAGGCACCCTCCGGCAGGGCGCCAACCAAATCACCGTTCGCATCCAGAATGCACGGCTCGACGGCGGCTTCATCGGCACGGCAGAGCAGATGTTTCTCGAAGCGGGCGGCAGCAAGACGGCAATCGCCGGCCCCTGGAGATACCGCATCGAACGTCAGACCAACGCGGGCACGCTTTACACGAAGCCGGGCGAGCTCGCGGCGCACGTGGCATTCACCGTCGGCGGCGGCCTCGCAGGAGCAGCCGGCGCGGCGCTCAAGCCCGTGGCGCCTCAGGCTCCTGACGTCGTGCTGCGCCTCGCGGCTGTTCCCGGACAGCTCAAGTTCGACCTCACGGAGCTCACCGTCGGGGCAGGCCAGCTCGTCGAGGTCGTGTACTCGAACCCCGACGCCATGCAGCACAACTTCGTGCTCGGCGCCGCGGGCGCGCTCGACATCCTCGGCGCGGCGGCGGACACGCTGTCGCAGTCTCCGGCCGGTCTCGCGCAGCAGTACATCCCGGACATCCCGCAGGTGCTCTTCTCCACGAAGCTGGTCGAACCGGGCCAGACGGTGACGTTCCAGTTCCGGGCTCCGTCCGATCCGGGTCGCTATCCGTACGTCTGCACGTTCCCCGCGCACTGGCGCGTCATGAACGGCATCCTGAACGTCGTCCAGGCGCAGGGACGCGGTGGGCGGGGGCAGTAGCTAGCAGCTCGTTGGTTATTTGAGAGGGTCAGTCTGCATTTATCAATGCGCTTGGGGCCCCACCCCCAAGCGCTCTCGCGCGGCGACTTCGCGCCGCGCTCGGGCCGCAGGCGCTGCTGATTCCACGCCGGCACAAACCCCGGCTTGATCCCAGCACGACCAACATTCAGACTCATTGAGACCGAGACACAGCTATGTCAACCAACAAGAGGATACGCGTCGCCATCATCGGGCTCGGGTTCGGCGCCGAGTTCATTCCCATCTATCAGCGCCACCCGAACGCCGAGATGTATGCCATCTGCCGGCGCGACAAGAAGGACCTCGACGCGGTCGGCGACCGCTTCGGGATCAAGACGCGGTACACGAGCTATGAAGATCTCCTGAAGGATCCCGACGTCGACGCCGTGCACATCAACTCGCCGATCGCCGACCACGCGCCGCAGTCGATCGCGGCGCTCCAGGCCGGCAAGCACGTCGCGAGCACGGTGCCGGCGGCCACGACGATCGAGGAGTGCCAGCAGATCGTCGAATGGCAGCGCAAGAGCGGCAAGGTCTACATGATGATGGAGACGGTCGTCTACAGCCGCGAGTACCTGTTCGCGAAGGAGCTGTACGACAGTGGCGAGCTCGGCCGGATCCAGTTCATGCGCGGCAGCCATCAGCAGGACATGGACGGCTGGCCGGGCTACTGGGAGGGCTTTCCGCCGATGCACTACGCGACGCACTGCGTCAGCCCGTGCCTCGCCATCCTCGGCAAGCACGCCGAGCACGTCGTCTGCCACGGATCGGGCCGCATCGACGAGCACCTGATTGCGAAGTACGGCAGCCCGTTCGCCATCGAGACGGCGACGTTCAAGCTGCGCGACTCGGACGTCGCCGCAGAAGTCACGCGGAGTCTGTTTGCCACCGCGCGGCAGTATCGCGAGAGCTTCGACGTTTACGGCTCGAAGAAGTCGCTCGAGTGGCAGCAGGTCGAGAACGAAGAGCCGGTCATCCATACGAAGAGCACGAAGGACAAGCCGCTCACCGAGGCCCAGATTCCCGAGCGCGTGAAGGTGCCTGACTACGCGCACCTTCTGCCCGAACCCATCCAGAGGTTCACGCTGCCGGCGGCGATCCAGGACGCCGAGCACCTCTCTTTCTCCAGGGGGGAGGCCACGGCGGGTCGCATCCGCACCTGGTCCACAACTTCCTGCTGGCCTGCGTGGGGGAGAAGGCCGCGATGCCGGACGCCGAAACATCCGTCAACTGGACGATGGTCGGCATCTGCGCCCACCAGTCTGCGCTCAAGAACGGGGAGAAGATGGCGATCCCGAGATTCTAGAATGCTAATGCTGAATGCTGACTGCTGAAGTGAAGTATGACTTGAGCCTTCACTTCAGCATTCAGCATTGAGCACTGAGCATTGTATGATTCCGCCATGAACCCCATCGGCATCACCAGCTGGATCTGGACCTCTCCGCTCACCACCGATCGGTTCCCGGAGATCGCGCAGCACGTCGCGCAGCTCGGGTTCGACCTGCTCGAGGTCCCCATCGAGGGGACGGGCGATCTCGACTACAAGAAGGCCGCGGGCATCGTCAAGGATCTCGGGCTGAGCACGAGCGTGTGCGCCGCGATGAGCCCGGACCGCGACCTGCTGCATGCCGACGCCACCGTGCGCGCGAACGCGATGGCTTATGTGAAGCACTGCATCGAGGCCGCGCAGACGCTCGGCGCGACCAACGTGGTCGGTCCGCTCTACAGCGCGGTCGGGCGCACGTGGCAGGCCACGGCCGACGAGCGCAAGAAGGACGTCGACCTGCTCGTGGGCGAGCTCAAGGAGCTCGCGAGCTTCGCCGGCGAGCGTGGCGTCGTCATCTGCGTCGAGCCGCTCAATCGCTTCGAAACGAGCTTCCTCAATCTCGCGTCGCAGGCGATCGAAGTCGTCGACCGCGTCGATCATCCCGCGTGCGGCCTCCTGCTCGACACGTTCCACATGAACATCGAGGAGCAGTCGATCGGTGCGGCGATCCGGTCCGCCGGCCCGAGGCTGAAGCACCTCCACGCCTGCGAGAACGACCGCGGCGCACCGGGATCGGGCCACATCCAGTGGGCCGAAGTCGTCGAGGCGTGCCGCGCGATCAACTATCAGGGGCCGGCGGTGATCGAGTCCTTCACTGCCGCCGTGAAATCCATCGCGCGCGCCGCCGCGATCTGGCGCGCACTGGCGCCGACGCAGGACGGGCTCGCGCAGAGCGGCCTGAAGCATTTGCGCACTGTCTTTGGAGAGGCCCCTGACTTTGGAGAGGCCCTGAAAGTGTGAAGTCTGACGTGGGAAGTATGAAGTGGGGAAGTGGGAAGTTGGAAGTGTGAAGTGGAAGTTGGAAGTGAAGTGCGAACGGGCGACTTCCCAGCTTCAAACTTCCCACCTCGCTTCAAACTTCGCACCTCGCTTCAAACTTCCCCACTTCGCACTTCCCCACTTCAGACTTCATACGTCAGACTTCAGACTTTCTCAGTCCCTGTCACCGCCTGTTGACGTCCGTCCCCAGCTGATAGACAATCACGCCCTCCCTGTAATCCGTTACACGACAGTCACGCCTTGGCCGTCTTTGCTCACAGGCGTGAGCTCGGACGTCTCGGGCCAACCGGAATCGAGACGCGCACGATGGGTAATCGGCGACTGGTTCGGGCTCGAAGCACGTGGGCGGCTCTTGCCCTTGGGACGATCGCGTACGTCGGCGGAGTCTCGCTTGCCGTGGAGACGCAGTCGACGACGGCACTACAGCAGCCGCAGCCGGCTACAGGGCCCACCGGTCAGCCCGGCCCCGATCAGGGGCGAGGCGGGCGCGGCGGGCGCGGAGGCGCCGGTGGCCCCGGCGCAATTGACCAGGCCAACGCCGCAGCCGACTTCGCAAAGCAACCCCCCGTCCTTCCGCTCCCACCTGCAGAACAACAGAAACATTTCCTCCTGCAGCCCGGCTACCGCATCGCGCCCGTGCTGTCGGATCCCGACATCAAAGAACCCGGCGCCATCGCGTTCGACGGCAACGGCCGCATGTTCGTGCTCGAGTTGCGCGGCTACATGCAGGATGCGGACGCCACGGGCGAGCTCGAACCGGTCGGCCGCATCTCGCGCCACGAGGACGCGGACAACGACGGCGTCTACGAACGCCACACGGTCTTCGTCGACAAACTCGTCTTCCCGCGCTTCGTCATGCCCTTCGGTCCCACGAGCGTCCTGACGATGGAATCGAATGCGGACGAAGTGTGGCAGTTCACCGACACGAACAACGACGGCGTCAGCGACAAGAAGGAGCTCTTCGCCTCCAACTTCGGGCGGTCCGGCAACGTCGAGCACCAGCAGGCGTTCCTCTACTGGGGAATGGACAACTGGCTCTACAGCACGGTCAACGCGTTCCGCGTGCGATGGACCCCGAACGGCGTCGTCCGCGAGCCGACCGGATCGAACGGCGCGCAGTGGGGGGCCACGCAGGACAACGACGGGAAGATGTGGTTCCAGGGCGGCGCGAGCGGCCTGCCGTCGTACTTCCAGTTTCCGATTCACTACGGCAGCTTCACGGTCGCCAATCAGTTCGAGAAGGATTTCAACATCCCGTGGGGCGCGCCCGTTCGCGTGGCCGACATGCAGCCGGGCATGCGCGCGGTGCGGATGCCGGACGGATCGCTCAACCAGGTGACGGGCGCCGCCGGCAACGACGTCTATCGCGGCGACCGCCTGCCCGCCGATCTCATCGGCGACTACATCTACGGCGAACCGGTCGGCCGCATCGTCCGGCGCGTGAAGCCGGTGGTGACCGAAGGGCTGACCCAACTCAGGAACGCCTACCTCTGGAACGAGTTCATCAGGTCGACCGACCCGCTCTTCCGGCCGGTCGACATGGCCACCGCACCCGACGGCACGCTCTACATCGCCGACATGTATCGCGGCATCATCCAGCAGGCAACGTGGTCGGGACCGGGAACTTACCTCCGCGCCCGCATCGATCAGTACGCGCTCGACAAGGTCTTCGCCCACGGCCGGATCTGGCGTCTCAGCTACGAAGGCATGGAGCGCGACCGCACGCAGCCGCGGATGCTGAACGAGACGGCCGCGCAGCTCGTGACGCATCTGGGCCACGCGAACGGCTGGTGGCGGGACACCGCGCAGCAGCTGCTCGTGCTGAAGCAGGACAAGTCGGTCGTGCCCGCGCTCCAGCAGATGCTGAAGACGTCGACCAACCCGCTCGCTCGATTCCACGCGCTCTGGACTCTCGAGGGTCTCGGCGCGCTCGACGCCGCCACGGCGCGCGCGCTGATGAAAGAGCCGAGCCCGCGGATGCGGATTCAGGCGATCCGCGCGAGCGAAACGCTCTACAAGGCGGGGGACCGCACGTTCGACACCGACTACCGCGCCCTGGCCACCGACAAGGACACCGACGTCGCCATCCAGGCGATGCTGACGCTCAACTACCTCAAGGCGCCGAACGTCGCCGAAACCGTGCGCGCGGCGCAGGCCGCGAGCACCGCCCGCGGCGTGCAGGAGATCGGCAATCAGATTCTCAAGCCGCCGGCGAGCGCGTTCGGCCGCGGCGGGCGGGGCGGGCCTCCGCCCTTCTCGCCCGCGGAGGTCGTCGTCATGGAGCGAGGCGAGGGAATCTACAAGGAAAACTGCTTCGCCTGCCACGGGGATGACGGCCGGGGAGCCGCCCAACCTGGCGCGGCGCCGGGCACGACGATGGCGCCGTCGCTCGCCAACTCGCTACGGGTGCAGGGCCACCGCGATTACGTCATCAAGACGCTGCTGCATGGCATGGATGGGCCGATTGAAGGCCGGTCGTATGCCGCCGGGGTCATGGCGCCGGTGGGGACCAACAAAGACGAGTGGGTGGCCGCGATCGCGTCCTACGTGCGCAACTCCTTCGGCAACGTCAGCTCGTTCGTGTCGCCGGCCGACGTGGCGCGGGTCCGGGCCGCGACGGCGGATCGCAAGGCGTTCTGGAAAGTCGACGAGCTCCTGGCGTCGCTCCCGACGCCCCTCGAGGTGCTGCCAACCTGGAAGGCGACGGCGAGCCACAACCCTGGTTCGGCGCTCGGCGCTTTGAATTTCGCGTCATGGACCACGGGTGAGCCGCAGCAAGCGGGCATGTGGTTCCAGGTGGAGCTGCCGGAGCCGGCGGCCCTGACCGAAGTGCAATTCAATTCGGCTGGCGGCGGCTTTGGGGGCGGTGGCAGGGGACGCGGCGCCGTGCCGGCTGCAGGCGCCGGAGCGCCTCCCCCCGCGCCGGTGCTACCGGCGGGACCCTACCCGCGCGGGTACAAGGTTGAAGTGTCAACGAACGGCACGGCCTGGACGCAGGTGGCCGAAGGACAGGGCACGCCCGGTTCGACAATCATCACGTTCGCGCCGACCCAGGCGAAGTACATCCGCATCACGCAGACTGCAACGGCAGAGGACGCCTCGGCGTGGTCGATGCAACGGCTCCGGTTGTACCGGGCAGGACAAGGAGGTGGTGGCGGCGCTCGCTGAAATGCGCGGTTTTGGTCGGAAAAGGAGGGGATGTATCGCATTGTAAACTCGCGTTGCGCAATGCGAAGTGACCGTTGACCCATCCGTTAGGACGTGTTACACCAGAAGACTCTTGTAACCCATTACATGTCGGACTTTGCAAGTCGAGCGGTAATTCGCACCCTTCGGGGGGAGGAGCTCAATGATCGTCAGATCGACTCGCAGTGTGTTCTGCGCGTGTCTCGTCGCGTTGCTGTTCAACGCGCCGCCAGCCACGGCCCAGATCACGACGGGAACCATTCTCGGTAACGTCAAGGACAGCACGGGCGGGGTCGTCCCCGGCGCGACTGTCGTACTCGTCAGCGAATCACGCGGCACCAAGTCCGTGCCCGCAGTCACCAACGCCAGCGGCGACTACGTCTTCCCGAACACGACGCCTGACGTCTACACGGTGGAAGTCACGATGGACGGGTTCAAGGCCGTGCGCCGGCCCGGCATCAGGGCCAGCGGCGGCGACCGCGTCACGGTGCCAGCACTGACACTCGAACCGGGCGGCGCCGAAGAAACGGTCAACGTCACCTCCGAGGCACCGCTCATCCAGGCGTCCAGCGGCGAACGGTCGTTCGCGGTGTCCACGGCGCAGATCGAGAACCTGCCGGTGGCTCACCTCAGCGGCTTCACCGCGTTTACCTCCCTGACGCCCGGCGTTATCGCCGGCGGCGCGTCGGCTGGCGGCACCCGTCTCGGCGGCGTCGGCCAGAACAACATCATGATGGACGGCATCTCGGCCATGGACACGGGCAACAACGGCGTGATGCTCAACATGAACGTCGAGTCGATCGCCGAAGTCAAGGTGTTGACCCAGGGCTACCAGGCTGAGTACGGACGGTCGAGCGGCATTCAGATCACGGCCGTCACGAAGTCCGGCACGAATCGCTTCCGCGGATCGGCCTACGACTACAAGATCAACTCCGACTGGAACGAGAACAGCTGGGTGAACCAGAAGAACGGCGACCCCAAACCGATCAACAAGCGCGACATCTACGGCTACTCGCTGGGCGGTCCGATCGGCAAGCCCGGTGGCAACAACAAGCTGTTCTTCTACTATTCGCACGAGTATCGCCCGACCAACGCGGCGATCAACGGCGGCAACCCGATCCGACTGCGCGTCCCGACCGCGCTCGAGCGCGCCGGCGACTTCTCGCAGACGCTCGACAACAACGGCGCGCTCTTCAACGTCATCCGCGATCATCAGACCGGCCTGACCTGCTCGGCGACCAGCACCGCAGGCTGCTTCCAGGATGGTGGCGTTCTCGGGCGGATTCCGGCGAGCCGTCTGTATAACACGGGCATCGCAATCCTCAATCGCTATCCGCTGCCGAACATCCAGCAGGCGTCGGGCACGAACTACAACTACCAGGTGAACCCACCGGCGGTGGAGAACCTCAACCAGCAGCCGGCCATCAGGCTCGACTACCAGCTGTCCCAGAAGCTGCGCGTCACGGGCAAGTACTCGGGCGAGCGTGCGCGCCGGCTGACGACGCCCGGGCTCATCGAGGGCTTCACGGACGTGTTCAATCCCAACCCGTTCATCACCAACTACGCGGTGACCGTCAACTACGCGATCAGCCCGACGACCTTCATGGAAGGCACGTATGGGTTCATCCGCAACGAGCTGGTCGGCGGCAATGAGGGCGGCGTCCTCGTCAACGACTCGTCCAATCGCCTGACCTCGCTGCCGGATTTCCCGATGCTCTTCCCGGACGCGGGCAAGGTCGATCCGAAGTACTACGCGAACGAAGTGCTGAACGACGTGAATCCCCCGTGGTGGGACGGCAGCTCGATCAACCTGCCGCCCGTGTTCGCCTGGGGCAATCGCATTGGCGCCGCGCCGCCGAACCAGCGCTATCCCGGCTGGCTCAACATCAACCGCACGCAGGACATGGCGATCAGCGTGACCAAGATCGCGGGCCGGCACACCTTCAAGGGCGGCTTCTACAACAACCACAGCTACAAG
The DNA here is from genome assembly GCA_963771395.1 of uncultured Acidobacteriota bacterium. GTDB lineage: Bacteria > Acidobacteriota > Vicinamibacteria > Vicinamibacterales > 2-12-FULL-66-21 > DATBJJ01. Next base: position 550,347 of record CAVYTY010000016.1, read on the forward strand.
GCGCAGAACGTCGACGCCGGCGGTGGGTTGAGATTCCAGCCGTAACGGTGGACTTCGGCCAGGACACCAACAACCCCCTCGACGCGGGGTTCGGCTATGCCAACGCGGCGACCGGCATCTTCCGGCAGTACACGCAGGCCGAGAAGTTCGTCGAAGGCAGCATGATCTACAACAACACCGAGTTCTACATCCAGGACAACTGGAAGGTGAACAACCGGTTGACCCTCGACTACGGCATGCGGTTCACGCGCCAGCAGCCGCAGCACGATCAGTTCCAGCAGATGTCGAACTTCTTCCCCGATCAGTGGTCGCAGCAGTTCGGCGCCGACCCTCTACATCGCGGGCTGCAGCAACGGCGCCACGGTGTGCTCGGGTAACGTCCGCAACGCGATGGATCCGCGGAACAATCAGATTGTCCAGCCGTTCGGCGGCGCCCTGAACACGCAGATCCTGATCGGCACGCCGGTTCCCAATTCCGGGAACGCGCTCAACGGCATCAAACAGGCCGGTGACGGCATCTCCGATTACGGCTACACCTGGCCGACGCTCGTCTTCGGTCCGCGCTTCGGCGCAGCCTACGACGTCTCCGGAACGCAGAGCCTGATCATCCGTGGCGGCGTGGGACTCTTCTACGATCGTCCGGACGGCAACACGGTGTTCTCGATCCCGGGCAACCCGCCGATCGCCAGCTCGGGCGACCTTCGCAACAGCAGCTGCAGAACGTCGCTCACGGCGGCATCAGGCCAGGCCCGGTGCCGCAGCTCGTCACCTTCCAGTACGACGCGAAGGTGCCGGCCTCGTGGCAGTGGCAGCTCGGCGTCCAGATGGCGCTCCCGTGGGCGTCGTCGCTCGACGTCTCCTACGTCGGCAACCACGGCTACGACCGTCTCGGCGGCCTGCAGGGCGGCAACGTCGTCAACCTGAACGCCGTCGACATCGGCGCCGCGTTCCTGCCGCAGAACCAGGACCCGACCCTGGGCACGAGCGCTGTGCCCGGTGGCGCGGCCTATAGCGACAACCTGCTGCGGGGCTTCCGCGGGCTCGGCAACATCAACCAGAACACCACCGACGTTCTGGGACACGTACCACTCGATCCAGACGTCGTTCCAGCGGCGGTTCCAGGGCGGCTTCTCAGCGGGTGCGAACTACACGCTGGGTCTGTCGCTCAAGGGGAACACCGGCCTGCAGCAGCGTCTCGTTCACGCCGCCGACGGCTCGATCTCGCTGCGCGCCGACCAGGCCGCAGTACGAGGAGCAGTTCGAGATGCTCAACCTCCAGCGGCACGTCGCGAAGGTGAATGCCGTGTGGGATATGCCGGACCTTTCGCTCGCCGACGGCGGCGCCAAGCGGATTGTCGGATACATCGTCAACGACTGGCAGTTGTCGGGCATCTTCACCGGCAACTCCGGCAACCGGTATGACCTGGGCTACAGCTTCCAGTCCAACGGGGCCAACCGGAATCTGACCGGCTCGCCGGATTACGGCGCCCGGATTGTCTACGTCGGCGATCCGGGTGCGGGCTGCACGGACGACCAGTACGGGCAGTTCAACGTCGCCTCGGTGACGGCGCCAACCTACTGGCAGCGTCGGCCTCGAATCGGGCCGCAACATCATGATCGGCTGCCCGAACAAGATGGTCGACCTCTCCCTGGCGCGCACGATCCGCCTGGGCGGCGGCCGCGCAGCTCCAGTTCCGTGTGGACGCGTTCAACGCGTTCAACACGGTGATCTACAACGGTCGGAGCACCACGGTGCAGTACGAGACCCCGACCAACCTGACCATCCGCAATCCGCAATACCTCGCGAATGGCCAGCTCAATCCTGACCGTCTGACGCCTCGGAACGCCGGCTTCGGCGCGGCGACCGGCGCGGACAACCTGCGAAACTTCCAGGCCATGATTCGCTTCGGCTTCTAGCGCGGATCAGATACACCCGCGGATCACGTCTCACGGGACGCGGATCACGCGGATAGACCGAGAAGGGCGGGTGGGGCCACAACCCCACCCGCCCTTTTTCTTTGCCCGAGGACCTCGTAAAGAACGCTGCCCCGCCGGTGGTATCTTGTAAAGACTTGATCGACAGTCGAGGCGCGGGATTCGGAAGACCGGCGTCACAGGGAGGATGACCGTGAGGCGAGAGAGACATACGAGAGCCGTGGTGGCCCTGGTCGGTGCCGCACTCGCATTGGCAGGCGTGACGGCCGCCGCGAGGCCGCAGAAGGTGTCCCCCGCGGAGGCGGCCACCCGGCTGTCGGGGACGTGGGTGCTCAACAAGGAGCTCACGTCGGGGTTCAGAGCGCCGGGTCGACGCGGCGGAGGGCCCGGTGGGGGCCTGCGCATGGCACGTGGCGCCGGCATTCGCCCAGGGACGCGGTGGCGGGTCGACGCCGTCCGACGCGAGTGACCTCAGTCCAGCGGAGATCGCCGCGATGGCCGCGATGCGCGAGCTGCAGCAGCTGGCCGAGGTCATCACCATCAAGGCCACCCCTGAACAGGTGACGTTCGAGGATGCGCGAGGCCAGCGCAGCTATCCGCTGGACGGAAAGACCGTCAAGGTCACCGTCGCCGGCGCCGAAGTGAGCACCAAGTCGAAGTGGGACAAGGCCGTCCTCAAGCAGGAGTTCTCGACCGCCCAGAGCAAGCTGATGCAGACGTGGGACATCGACGAGAACGGCCGTCTGGTGCTCGTCGCGAAAGTCGAGAGCCTGAGGCTGACGACACCGGATCAAAAGGCGGTGTTCGACCGCAAACAGCCCTGAACCCTTTGAACCTCTTGAACCTTTTGAACCCCTTGACCCAAAGGGTTATCGTCCCGAGACCTTGCTTGGTGCGCGGAGCATGATGCCGCGACGCTTGACCGACACGTTGAGCCTCTCGGTCGATCGGCCCCGCGGAGGCCGGGCGTAGGCGACGGAATACTGATTCTTCAGCTCCGCCGCGATCCGCTGGAGCCCAAGGGTTATCCCCGGGGCGGCGACGATGACTTCCCGCCAGCCGCCGCTCTGTTTCGGACCTTCGCCGAGCACCTCGCTCAGATTCAGGTTCTCTTCGAGCAAAGCCGAGGGCTTGTCGATCGCGCGCGTCTGGCGGATGGCGGAGTTCGCCACCGAGATCACGTAAAGCGCGCTGTTGCTCTTGGCCAGCTGGTCGAGCACATGGTGCGCCGGAAGCGTGCTGTGCTCCTCGCCGCCGACCGTGACCGCGACGATGACTGGACGCGACGCCTCCCGTTTTTCCTGCTCCCTGGCCGCCTGGAAGATGCCCTCGAGCAACTGGCCGCCGTCGGGCGTTGCCGGGCGGGCGCTCAGCTGGACGATGGCATCGACGAGCTTCTGTGCGCTGGTGGTGTAGTCGACGAGCCTCTGCGTCTGCCCCACGACGCTGCTCAAGGACATCTCGGCGCGCCCCTGGAGGAGCTGCACGAAATTGACGAGGCCAGAGCGGAAGAGGCCGCTGCCGTTGTCGTCGACGATGATGGCGATCTGCATCGGGACGCGCGTCAGCTCCACCTTCAGGACGTCACGGTTCTTGCCGTCCTCCTTGATCGTGAAATCTTCGGCGGCGAGATCGACCACAGGCGCGCCGTTCTCCTCCGTCGCGGTGACGAAAACTGTATTCGTGCGTCCCTGAGGACTGGGGGACTCCCGGCAGGCGAGGATTGCGCAGCAACACCCGCGAGCGCCGCGCAGGCAATCAACGACGCCGTCGCGAGTGAACGGGCCATGCTCCACCTCCCGGCCTGAGTATAGGCTCCTCCGGGGGTTTTTGACAGGGCCGCCAGCGGGCCGCGCCAAGCCGTCCGGATGCTCCCTGCGAAACGCCGTCAGTCACCCGTCGAGGCCGGAATTCAGGCCCGTCCCTTGATATATGATGACCGTTCCAATTACTGCTTCTGGAGGCTCTCGTGAAACGGATCGGGATGGGGATTGTGGGCGCCGGCTTCGTCGGCCCCCATCACATAGACGCGGTGCAGACGGCTGGGGTTCGTCGATGTCGTGGCCATAGCCGGCAGCAGCGATGCCACCGCGAAAGCGAAGGCGGACGCGCTCGGCGTGCCGAAGGCGTATGGCAGCTACGAAGCGCTGCTGAACGACCCTGACGTCCAGGTCGTGCACAACGCCACGCCCAACTACCTGCACTACCCGGTCAACGCGGCAGCGATCGCCAAGGGCAAGCATGTCGTGTCCGACAAGCCGCTGGCGATGACCGCCGCCGAAGCAAAGACGCTGCTGGAACAGGCGACGAAGGCCGGCATCGTGCACGCGGTCACGTTCAACTACCGTGGCAACCCGCTCGTGCAGCAGGCGCGGCACGCGATCGCGCGCGGGGACATCGGGAAGCCGCATTTCCTCGTCGGGCACTATCTGCAGGACTGGCTGCTGAAGGACACGGACTACTCCTGGCGTCTCGAGCCGGACAAGGGCGGCGTCTCGTCCGCCCTCGGCGACATCGGTTCGCACTGGTGCGACCTCGCGCAGCACATCAGCGGCCTGCGCATCACCGAGGTGCTCGGCGACATCTCGACGGTCATTCCGAAGCGAAAGAAGCCGAAGGGATCGCGAGAGGCGTTCGCCGCCGCCGGCGCGAACGAAACATTCGACCTCGTCGACATCAAGGTCGAGGACCTGGCGTCGGTGCTGCTGCGCTTCGACAACGGCGCCCGGGGCAGCTTCTCGGTCGGCCAGGTGTGCGCCGGACACAAGAACGATCTGATCCTCGAAATCTGCGGCTCGAAGGCGTCGATGCGGTGGCGTCAGGAGCACCAGAACGAGCTCTGGATCGGCCGGCGCGACACGGCCAACGAGATCCTGCAGAAGGATCCAGGCCTCATCGACGCCGACATTCGCGGCTACGCGCACCTGCCTGGAGGACACCAGGAATCCTGGGCCGATGCCTTCTGCAACGTCATGCGCGACATCTACGAGTTCATCGCCGCCGGCAAGAAACCTGGCGATGCGCACCCGCCCGCATTCGCCACGTTCGACGACGGCTACCGCGCGAACTGCATCATCGAGGCGATTCTCGAGAGCGCGAAAAAAGGCAGCGTCTGGACGAAGGTGAAGTACTAACGCAATGCTGAATGCTGAGTGCTGAATGCTGAAGTGAATTAAGAAGGACTTGTCACTTGCCAACGTCGAACTGGCGTTCGCAATGGCTTGATCAGACTTCAGAATTCCATTCAGCATTCAGAATTACCTAGAGCAACGAGATGCCGATCACACCGTTTGAACCGAAGTTCATGAAAGTGGGCGTCCTCACGGCCGCCCTGCAGGAATTGACCCCGCGCGACGGTCCGTGATCCCGATCCCGATCGCGCGATCGAAGAGTGGGTCGAATTCGCCGGCGAGCTGGGCGCGAGCTACATCCAGTTGTCCTCGGCGCTCCACCCCACCGAGTCCGACGTGCCGCCCGAGGCGATGCTCGATCCGGTCGCCAACACTCTGGATTTGCGCAAGCCGTTCGACAAGGAGCGCGCGCGGCGGGTCGAGGCAGCGCTCAAGAAGAGCGGCGTCGGCATCTCCGATGTCGGCTACTTCGACAACCTGCTCCACCACGATCCGGCGGTCCGCAAGAAGAAGCACGACTTCATGCTGCGCGCGTTCGACGCGGCGGTGATGCTCGGCGTGAACGCGGTGTGCGGGTTCGTCGGGCGCAACCAGCAGCGCAGCATGGACGAAAACCTCGTCGACTTCGAGCAGCAGTTCATCCCGCTGCTCGAGGCGGCCAAGGAGCGGGGTCTCACCTACCGCGTCGAGCAGTGCCCGATGCCCGGCTGGACGACGGGCGACAACTGGCACAACAACATCGCCTATACGCCCGCCACGTGGATCGCGCTGCACCGCATCTGCGAGAAGCACGGCGTCGGCGATCAGTTCCGGATTCACTACGACCCCTCGCACGCCATCCTGATGGGTCAGGACACGCGCTCGATCTTTCAGTACCTCAAGGACACGGGCTACAACTTCCTGATCGGCGGGTTCCACGTGAAGGGTCAGGTCACCGATGCGAAGGGTGTCTCGGCCTGGGGCTACGGGGGCCAGACCGTCGAGCGCGGCGACTGGATCGGCGGCAAGCCGTCAGCAAATCCCGTCGATCAGCTGAACGCGTGGAAGAAGCAGGTGGTGCTCGCCGAGCACGAGCTGCCCGGCACCGCGCGGCACGATCCGCTGGCGTACCTGCAGAATCGGACCGTCGACTGGCTCGATCACCAGCTCGCGGCGCGCGAGCTCCTGCAGCTCGACGTCGCCAACACGCATCTCGTCGTCGAGCACGAGTATCCCAAGGCGCGCATCCAGGACAAGGCCCGCGTCAAGCCGATCCTGCAGGGCTCGATCGCGTTCGTCCGCCACATCGACGAGGCCGCCGGATCGATGTTCGCGCTGCACGAAGTGCTGGCCGCGCAGGGCATTCCGGTGCAAGGTGTGGGGCGGCAGGCTTATCGGACGTAGACACCGCAGGTTCGAGTGCAGGCTTCGCAGAAGGTTCATCAGAGAGCCTTTTGAAGCCTCTTGAGCCTGGAGCTTCTGAACGCTATTTGGCAGCGAAGCAATAGATCAATCCAGCCCCCCCGGTCCCGATCAGGTTGTCCTGGCTGCAGCCCTTCGTGGCGTGCGCGGAGTTCCAGGATTCCGGGTTCTGCCCACCGCCCTGCCGGTCGTGATGGCCCGCCTGTGCAGCGCCCTCCCCGCTGCTCGTCCAGTTGTTGCACGTCAGCGCATCGCCTGCGAGCGTCCCGTCCATGTTCGCGCCGGTCAGGATGTCGTGTGTGTTTGGCTTGTCCCCGCGGCCGTTGACGACTGCGCCCTTCTCGGTCAGTGAATTCTCCTTGCTCAACTTGTTGTTGGCGCTGTGGAGATCGGCCACGCTGGTCGCCACGACCACGCCCTTGGCGTTCTGCCACGGCCCGGCGCCTATACGGTCTTTCGCGTTGACGGGCTTGGGTCCGCTGACGCTCAGATATGCGCGCCAGGTCCGGTTCCCGGCGCCGGCCGCCTGCGCGAGCTGCTGACAGTGCTTGTCCGCGCCTTCCACCCCGCCAAAGTCCGCGCCCTTTCCTGAGCCAACGCTCGTGATGAAGAAGCTCAACCCGCTGGTCTGCTGCGCGCCGACCACGCACACGCCCACCATGGCCATCGGTATCGCAAAACGAAACGCCCATGCCTTGGTCATCGAAACCCTCCTGTTTGCTGCGTTGAGTTACGGATCGTTGGCAATCCGCGCGTCCCTGTCAAGCCGGACGGGACTGTCCCGGTTGAATGTCCCCGGGACTGTCCCGGTTGAGTGTCCCCGCGACGGTGCCATCGGCCCGGGTACATAAGGTGGCTGGCACCTTTCCGGCGAAGGTGCCAGCCACCTTGCTGTTTTGTTCCGAATGGAGACATTTGGAACGGCCGGTACGCAGAAAACTCGATTACTATCGACGCTCAATCGGCGCGAGGGCTCGCGACAGAGGACACGACATGATTCAGACGGCCCGGTTCAAACGCCTCTCGACGGGGCGTGGGGCGACCATCAGCTTCTCGCGCGGCAGACGGCTGCCGTCGTCTGCGATCCTCCTCGTCGCACTCAGCATCGCACCGCTCTCGGCGCAACGCGCGGCCGCTCCGAAGAAGATCGCGCAGGAGCACTGGGTACCGACCTGGGCGACCTCGCAGCAACTGGTTCGAGTCATCCCCCAGGGGCGCGGGGCCACACCTGCGGGCGCCGCCCCCACGACGGCGCCGGGGAGCCAGCCACCGTCGACCCAGACGCCTGCCGCGCAATCCTCCACGGCACAGCCTCCCACAACGCCGGCAACCGGGACCGTCGTGACACCACCGGCGACGCCGGCAACCGCGACGCCGGCAGCGGCGACCGCGGCACCGGCTCCGCTGCCACCGCTCCAGACGTTCTCCAATCAGACCGTCCGGATGATCCTCCGCACGAGCATTGGCGGACGACGCGCGCGGGTGAAGCTGGCCAACGCGTTCAACGGCACGCCTGTGGAAATCGGCGCGGCGCACGTCGCCGTTCGCGACAAGGAGTCGGGCATCGTCACCGCCTCGGACCGCGCGCTGACGTTCGGCGGCCGGCCGTGGATCAAGATGGCGCCCGGAATGGTCGTCGTGAGCGACCCGGTCGACCTGACGTTCGCGCCCCTGACCGACCTCGCCGTCAGCCTCTACTTCCCCGGCGATACCGGCGCGCCGACGACGCACGCGACAGGGCTGCGGCCGACCTACGTATCCGGTGCGGGAGACTTCACGGCCAGCCAGAGCATCCCTGACGCGACAACGCGGATGTCCTACTACTGGCTCGCGGCCGTCGAGGTCGATGCGCCGGCCGGCACGCCGCTCATCGTCGCCTTCGGCGACTCGATTACGGATGGCGCGCGCTCGACGCCCGACACGCACAACACCTGGCCGGCGATTCTGGCGACGCGCCTGGCCGCGGACAAAGCCACGGCGCATTTCGCGATCGTCAATCAGGGCATCGGCGGCAACCGCGTGCTGACCGACGGCGCGGGATTGGCTGGCGTCAACGCGCTCGCGCGCCTCGACCGCGACGTGCTGAGTCAGCCGGGCGTGCAATGGTTGATGATGCTCGAAGGCGTGAACGACATCGGCAACAGCACCGCGCAAACTGCCAACTCCGTTCCGATCACGGCTGAGGACCTCATCTGGGGGCTGCGGCAGGTCGTCGATCGCGCGCACCAACACGGGATCAAGGTGATTGGATGCACGATCCTGCCCTACGAAGGCGCGACCTACTTCCGCGAGGCGGGAGAAGCCATTCGTCAGGCGGTCAACGCGTGGATCCGCTCGTCCGGCGTGTACGACGCTGTCGTCGACTTCGACCTGGCGACCCGCGATCCGGCCAGCCCTGGACGACTGCGGCCGGAGTTCGATCCTGGGGATCACCTGCACCCGAATGATGCGGGCTACAGGGCTATGGCTGAAGCCGTGGATTTGAGGATCTTCAGTCCGAAGGCGCGGCCGGCGGCAGCGAGCAAGTCACGGCCGTAGCTCGAGAACCGCCACATCTGTCTTGGGAACGCGAATGGCCATCCGGGTGGTCAGACTCGGCAGCGCCAGGGCGAAGGGTGAAGGGCTGCGCCTCGGCACCGTACGACGGCCGCCCCGTGGCGTTCCCAAGGCCGAACATGCGTCCCGCGATTTCTACGACGTGTGGCTCCCGGATCTCGCGCCGTCGGAGAGCCTGGTCAAGAAGGCACTCCTCGCGTCTGATGAGCGTACATGGAACGGTTTCGTCAGGCGCTACCGCGCCGAGATGAAGCGACCCGAGGCGACGCGGCTCCTGGCACTCCTTGCCGCCCTTTCGCACACGACCAACTTCTCGGTTGGCTGCTATTGCGAAAGCGAAGCCCGCTGCCACCGATCGGTGCTGAAGACCTTGCTGCAGGAACACGGAGCCGACGTCGCCTGAGACTCGCGGCTCGCTGCTCGCGGCTCGAAGAACACTCCGATCAGAGTTGTGCGGCTCTGGTCAATGAGCTCTTCGAGCAGCGGACAGCAAGCCGCGAGCCGCGATCGGGCCGCTACTGTTTCGAAGGGAGCGGCCGGTCAGTGCGACTCCCTCAGCACGGTTGACCCGCGGCAGCCGACCAGGAAATCGAGGTCGGCGCCGGTGTTCGCCTGCTGCACGTGCTTGACGTAGAGGCCTTGATAACCGCCTTTCATCGACGGCTCCGGCGCCTTCCACGCGGCGCGGCGCTTCGCCAGCTCGGCGTCGGACACGTCGAGGTTCAGCCGGCGTCCCGGCACGTCGAGCTCGATCATGTCGCCGTTCTGCACGAGCGCGAGCGGACCGCCGACGGCGGCTTCCGGACAGACGTGCAGGACGACGGTACCGTAGGCCGTGCCACTCATGCGCGCGTCAGAGATGCGCACCATGTCGGTCACGCCCGTCTCGAGCACCTTCGGCGGGAGGCCCATGTTCCCTACTTCCGCCATGCCGGGGTATCCCTTCGGCCCACAGTTCTTCAGCACGAGCACGCATGAGGCGTCGACATCGAGATTGGGATCCTCGATGCGCGCGTGGTAATCCTCGATCGTCTCGAATACTACCGCGCGCCCGCGGTGCGTCAGCAGGTGCGCCGAGGCGGCGGACGGCTTCAGCACGCCGCCGTCGGGCGCCAGATTGCCGGTCAGGACCGCGATTCCGCCGCTCTCGACGAGCGGCTTGTCGAACGGCCGGATCACGTCGGCGTTGTAGTTCGGCGCGTTCTGGCAGTTGTCCCAGATACTCTTGCCGTTAACCGTTAGCGCGTTCTTGTTGAGCAGGTTCTTCTCGCCGAGCGCACGCACGATCGTCGGCAGCCCGCCGGCGTAGTAGAAGTCCTCCATGAGGTACTTCCCCGACGGCATCAGGTCGAGCAACGTCGGCACGTCGCGCCCGAGCCTGTCCCAGTCGTCGAGCGTGACCTTGACGCCGACGCGCCCGGCCAGCGCCAGCAGGTGGATGACCGCGTTGGTCGATCCGCCGACCGCACCGTTTGTCCAGATCGCGTTCTCGAACGCCTCGCGCTTGAGAATGTCCGACACCTTCAGGTCCTGGTGCACCATCTCGACGATGCGGCGGCCGGTGAGTTGAGCCATGATCAAACGCCGCGAATCGGGTGCCGGGATCGCGGCGTTCTGCGGCAGGCTCATCCCGAGCGCCTCGACCTGAGTAGCCATCGTCGAGGCCGTGCCCATGACGTTGCAGACGCCGGTCGAGCGGCTCATGCCGGTTTGCGCGTCCATGAAGCCCTCGAGGGTCATCCGCCCGGCGCGCATCTCCTCGCTGAAGCGCCAGACGTCGGTACCGGAGCCGATGTCCTGGCCGCAGAACTTGCCGTTGAGCATCGCGCCGCCGGAGAGCACGATCGTCGGCAGATCGACGCTGGCCGCGCCCATGAGGAGCGCCGGCGTCGTCTTGTCGCAGCCGCAGAGCAGGACGACGCCGTCGATCGGGTTGGCGCGGATGGACTCCTCGACGTCCATGCTGATCAGGTTTCGAAAGAGCATCGCCGTCGGCCGCAGGTTGGTCTCGCCGCTCGACATCACCGGGAACTCGACGGGAAAACCGCCCATCTCCCACACGCCGCGCTTGACGTGGTCCGCGAGCTGGCGGAAGTGTGCGTTGCACGGCGTCAGCTCCGACCACGTGTTGCAGATTCCAATCACCGGCCGGCCGTCGAAGACGTCCTGGGGGTATCCGCGCATCCAGCTGCGATGGATGAACCCGTCCTTGTCCGTGCGTGCGAACCATCCGGCGGATCTGAACGCGCGCTTCTTTTCGTCCTTCATGGGTTCCTCACTATACCTTGCGGGCTGGCGTCGCACCCAGCGGCGCCGGTGAATGCATCGTCATGTCTGTCACGACAACCTCTCGCGATGAGCACGAAGCTCACGACGTCCACGAAGAACCTTCCATAACAAGACTTCGTGATCATCGTGAGCTTCGCGAACATCGTGATGGTTTCGTCAAGGGCCGCAGTCGCGTCTACAGCCCAAACAGCCGCGCTGCGTTTGCTTTCAAGACGAGCGGCCGCACCTCGTCACGAATGTCGATCTTGGCGAAGTCCGCCAGCCATCGATCCGGAGTCATCCAGGGATAGTCGGACCCGAACAGGACCTTGTGTTTGAGCAGCGTGTTCGCGTATTGCACCAGCGTCGGCGAAAAGTACTTGGGCGACCAGCCTGACAGGTCGATGAAGACCTGCGGCTTGTGCAGGCAGACCGAGATCGCTTCATCCTGCCACGGGAACGACGGGTGCGCGAGGATGATCGGCATGTCCGGAAAGTCGACCGCGACATCATCGATGTGCATCGGGTTCCCGTACTTCAGACGGACACCACCGCCGCCTGGCATGCCGGTGCCGATACCGCTGTGACCGGTGTGGATGAGAACCGGCAGCTTCGCCTCGGCGAACACCTCGTAGACCGGATACGCCGCGCGATCGTTGGGGAAGAACTGCTGCAGCGGCGGGTGCAGCTTCAGCCCGCGGACGGCGCCGGTCGCGACGAGCCGTCTCGCCTCGTCCACCGCCGCCCTGCCGCGGGTGGGGTCGACGCTGATGAAGGGGATCGCGATGTCGGCATTCGCCGCGGCGAAGGCGAGGATCTCGTCGTTGGTCAGGTGTGGACGGCCAGTCAGGTGCTCGTCCACCGTGAACACGACGCACCCAATCTTGCGCGAGCGGTAGTAATCCGCGAGGGCTTGGGCGCCGCGGGCGGCCGTGCCATTCCCGAAGTACTTCCGCGCGGCCTCGTCGGTGTCGGTCGGCGTGGCATCGTGCTCGAGATGCGTGTGGACGTCGAACGCGACCAGTTCGTCGATTCTCATGAACGCTCACTCTGAAGGGATGTGATCACGTGCGCCGGCGGCGCCTGGGCATACAAGTCGTCCACCAACGATCGGCGCCGATCGAGGATCGCCCGCTGGTTGAGCGACCCCTTGTCGGTCACTTCCCCGGCGTCGAGCGAAGGGGGATCTTCGAGCAGGATGGCCCGCACCAGTCTCGTCGCACTCCCCGTGCCGCCTGCGGCGAAGGTCGCGAGCAGCGCGCCCAGCCGTCCGCGGACGCCGGCGTGACCGAGCACGGCTGACGCCGGCGCGCTCGACGGCAGGTCCGGACACAGGGCCCGGCACGCGTCGACGTCCGGCACGGCCAGCATGCCGACCTCGTCACGGTCGTGCCCGGCGATCACCGCGTCGCGCACGTACGGCGCAAAGTGCGTGATGACTCTCGCGCGCAACGGGCCGACGCTGACCCACGTGCCTGTCGACAGCTTGAAGTCTTCCTTGATACGTCCGTCGAAGACGAGGCCTTTCGACAGATCCCGGAGCTCGACAGGACGGGCCGCGTCGCCCATGCGATAGAAACCCTCCTCGTCGAACGCCACGCGCGTCAGGTCGTCCTGCCGCCAGTACCCAGGCGTCACGTTCGGCCCGCGCACGCGGATCTCGAGCTTCACGCCGACTGGAACCAGCTTGACCTCGACTCCCGGCACCGGCAGGCCGATGGCTGAGGACAGCTCGCTCGCCCACGGCCGGCAGATGGCCATCGGAGCCGTCTCGGTGGAGCCGAGGCCGGTCACGAGGATGACACGCTCGCCGCAGGTCTCGACAGCGATCTCCTGCAACTCGTCGGCGACGTGCTGCGACAGCCCCGCTGCGGCATAGAAGAGGACCTGCACGCGGCCAAAGAACTTCGCTGCCAGCGCGGGGTCCTGGCGAAGCGCCCGCACCAGCTCCTCGTAGCCTTTCGGCACGTTGAGGTAGATTGTCGGCGCCACCTCCCTCAGGTTGCGCACGCTCTCGTCGAAGGCGCCTCGCATCGGACGCCCCTCGTCGACATGGAGCGACCCGCCGTTGTACACCACGATCCCCACGTTGTGGTTGCCGCCGAAGGTGTGATGCCACGGTAGCCAGTCGACGAGTACCGGCGGCTCGTCACCGAGGAAGGGCAGCGTCTGCAGGATCATCTGCTGGTTGCTGCAGATCATGCGGTGCGTATTGATCACGCCCTTCGGCGTCCCCGTCGAGCCGGACGTGAACAGGATCTTGGCGACATCGTCGGGCGCGATCTGCTCGTGGCGCCGCTCGACCTCGATCGTCGGGACCGTCGAGAGCATCGCCTCGAACGACTGCGCGTGCACGACTTCGACAGCGGGCCCCAGCGTCGCATCGATGGCCCGCGCGAAACGCGCGCGATCCGAGACGAATACGAGCCCGGGCGAGAGGAGTCCGACGACGTGCTCGAGCGCGCTGAAGTCGCTCGAGACGAGCGAGTAGGCCGGCGAAATCGGCGCATGAGGCACGCCGACGTGTTGCGCAGCAAGCGCGAGAAGCAAGTGCTCCACGCTGTTGCCCGAGAGAATCGCGAGGGGCCGATCCGCGGTCAGATGGCGATCGAGCAGCGCCTGACCCAGGCAGCGCACTTTCACGAGCGCCTCGCCGTAGGTCAGGCGGGCGCGGTTCCAGGCGAGCAACGTGCGCTCGGGCGCGTGGCTCGACCAGTGGGCGAGGCGATCGGTCAGGACTTTCGGATAGTCTCCGAGCGGCTGCACCGCCCGGAGCACCACCGTACCGTCCGGCCGCTCGCCAACTGTCGGCGTGAGATCGCCGAGCCGGACCCTTCTCCACGGACTCTTCATGGGGTCAGATCTTGTATTTCAACATTCGGGTGCGTGCCATGGACCACCCGAATGGTGAAATCCAAGACCTGACCCCATAATGAGCGCGCATGTCGAGTAACCACCCAATCGATATCGGCCAGCTGCTGGACGACGGGGGCTGGGGCCGCCGCCAGAAGCTGTTCGTGTTCCTGACGGCACTCACGATCGTCTTCGACGGCGTCGACAACCAGCTGCTCGGCATCGCCGTCCCCGCGATGATGCGGGACTGGGCGGTGCCACGCGGCGCGTTCAGGGCGGTGCTCGCGAGCGGCATGATCGGCATGATGATCGGCGGCGCGCTCGCGGGCCTCATCGGCGACCGGATGGGCCGACGCTTCGCGCTCATCGGCAGCGTCCTCATCTTCGGCATCCTGACCGCCGCGGTGGCGCTCGTGGAGAGCCTCTGGGCCCTCGGCGCACTGCGCTTTCTCGCCGGGCTCGGCCTCGGCGGCGCGATGCCCAATGCAGCGGCGCTCGCCTCCGAGTACGTTCCCCGACGATACCGCCCCTTCGCCGTCACGCTGACGATCGTCTGCGTCCCGCTCGGCGGCACGCTCGCGGCGCTCGTCGCCGGATACGTCCTGCCGATATTCGGCTGGCGCAGCCTCTTCGCCCTCGGCGGCACGCTGCCGCTCGTCGTCGCCGCCGTACTCATGCGCTTCCTTCCCGAATCTCCGCGGTATCTGGCCCGGCACCCCGAGCGCTGGACGGAGCTCGAGCGAATCCTCCGTCAGGTCGGCCACACCGTTCCGGCCGGCAGCACGTTTGTCGACCTGGGCGAGAAGGCGACACCGCGCGCGTCGGTCGGCGCGCTGTTCACGCCCGACTTCCGCCGCGACACCGTCGCGCTGTGGGGCGCGATGTTCGCGTGCATGCTCGCCGTCTACACCGCATTCAACTGGGTGCCGGCGATGCTCGCGGGAGCCGGGCTCGGGCTGGCGGTCGCCAACAACGGCATCGGCGCGTTCAATCTCGGCGGCGTCGCCGGCGCAGTCTGCGGCGGACTGGTGATCGCGCGCATCGGCTCGAGACCCACCATGCTCTCGATCGCGGCCGCGGCCGTCTCAGGCGCCGTGGGCCTGGCCCTGATGCCTATCACCGCCACCTCGAACCCCCTGCCTATCGTCATCATGCTCGGCATCACCGGCGCGGCCATCAATGGCATCCAGACCACGCTCTACGCCCTCTCCGCCCACGTGTACCCGACCACCGTGCGCGCCACGGGCGTGGGGACGGCCGTCGCCTTCGGCCGCGTCGGCGGCGTCATGAGCACGTACGCCGGAGAGTGGGCGCTCGCCGCCGGAGGCAGTGCCGCGTTTTTCGCCCTCATGGCCGGGTCCATGACGGTCGTATTCATCTGCCTGACCCTTGTCAGCCGTCATGTGCCAAGACCTGAACGGTAATGTCCTGAACCTTGAACCTTGAACCTCTGAACCTCTGAACCTCTTGAACCCCTTGAACCTCCTGAACCTCCTGAATCTCCTGAACCTCCTGAACCCCTTGAACCCCCTGAACCTCCTGAACCTCCTGAACCTCCTGAACCTCCTGAACCTCCTGAACCTTCCCTACCCCCAAACCTCCCGCGCCGTTTCCACAATCAGCGACAGCTTCGCCATCTCTTCATCGATCGTCAGCGCGTTTCCCTCGACGGTCGACGAGAAGCCGCATTGCGGGCTCAGGCAGAGCTGATCGAGTGGCACGAACTTCGACGCCTCGTCAATCCGACGTTTGAGGTCGTCCTTCTTCTCGAGTACGCCCTTCTTGGTCGTCACGAGGCCAAGGACGACGAACTTTCCCGGCGGCACGAACCGCAGCGGCTCGAACCCTCCCGACCTCGCATCGTCGTACTCGAGAAAGAACCCATCGACGTTCAACTCGTTGAAGAGCGCGCTGGCGACGTGCTCGTAGCTGCCAGTCGCGACCCAGGATGACTTGAAGTTGCCTCGGCACATGTGCGTGCACACGCGCATCCCTGCCGGCTTGGTCGCGAGCGCCGCATTGATGTGGCGGATGTAGGTGACGTGCTGATAGTCGCCGTCCCCCCGAGCCCGGCGATGTACTCGCGCTGCGAGGGATCGTTGAGGTAAGCCAGGCTGGTGTCGTCGAGCTGGAGATAGGTGCAGCCCAGCCTTCCGAGCGCCTCGATCTGGTCGGCGTAGACTTGCTCCAGATCGCGCCAGAACTCCTCGAGGTCCGGATACACGGCCGGATCGACCGCGGCGCGCCCTCCGCGGTAGTGGACCATGCTCGGCGAAGGAATCGTCAGCTTCGGAGTCGCCCGGGCTACCGAGCGAAGAAAGGTGAAGTCTTCCCCGAAGATGCACTTCTCCAGCTTCAGCTTCCCGGTGACCCGCATGGCCGCGGGGGTGAACTCGATGTCCCCCTTCTCATTGTGGAACTGCACCTTCAGGTTGTCCTGCGCCTTGGTGATGCCGCCAATCTGATAGATGAAGTCCATGTGCCAGGACGCGCGCCGGTATTCGCCGTCGGTCACGGCCTGCAATCCGATGCTCCTCCTGCATCCTGACGAGGGCCAGGACGGCATCGTCCTCGATGCGACGCTTCTCGTCGGCCGAGATCCGGCCGTGCGCGTAGTCGTCGCGGGCTCGTAGCACGTCTGGCGTGCGGAGCAGGCTGCCAACGTGATCGGCTCGAAACGGAGGAACGGTGTGCATGCAGAAATCTCTCGGTCGAATAACCCGGTCTCAGATTCAATCACAAGTGAGGCGTAACTGTGTCCACCATTTCCGTTCTTGCATGCAAAATGCTGCCGTGCTACGGTTCCTGGTCACCAGAGAACCAGAGAAGCCCGTTTTGCTGAACCATCGCGGCGCCACTCTCGAATCCCAGACCCTTCGCGCCCTCCTCGAGATGCGCGAGCTCATACTCCGGGGGGCGTTCCGGCCGGGCGAACGCCTGCGCGAAGTGCCGCTGGCGGCGCGGCTGAATGTTTCGCGGACACCGCTTCGGCTGGTACTCGACCGGCTCGCCCAGGAAGGGCTGCTCAAAGCGCGCCCGACCGGGGGGTTCGTCGCGAGCGGGTTCACAGTGGAAGACATCCGGGATGCCATTGAAATTCGGGGCGTCCTCGAGGGGGCGGCGGCCCGGCAGGCCGCCGAACGGCCCAAGGACCCCGACGACGTGGCGCGGCTGCGCGCGTGCATCGTGGCGCTCGACGCGCTCGTCCGCGAGACCTCCGACAGATATCGAGTTCTTCGCCCGCTACATCGAGCTCAACGGGCAGTTTCACGCCCTCGTGCTGGAGATGGCGAAGAGCGCTATGCTCAGTCGATCAATGGAACACGTGCTGACGCTCCCGTTCGCCTCCCCGAACGCGTTCTTCCTGACCGAGACGGAAACGCAGGAGGGCCGGGAGACCATCTTGCTGTCCCAGGCCCATCACCGCGCGATCGCCAACGCGATCATCGACGGGGAGGGCGCGCGCGCCGAGGCGCTCGCGCGGGAGCATTCGCGCCTCGCACGGACGAACCTCGAGGCGGCGCTGAAAGACACGCACGCTGACCCGTATTCCCGGTGCATCGCTCATCACGTTTCCGGAGGCTATCTGACATGACTCGCTTTACACCTCCCCGTCTTGCCGTAGCCGTCGCGCTGCTCGCGGTCGTGGGGCGCGGGCGTTACCCTCGGCTCGCAGCGGTCGACCTCGAGCCGCGCGGCGGCCGCGATGACCGCCGCCGCCACCAAATGGCTCGAGGCGCTGACGCCCGAGCAGCGCCAGCAGGCGACCTTCGCGATCGACGCGGAAGAAAAGGTCCGCTGGAACTTCATCCCGACCAACATGTGGCCGCGCAAGGGCGTGCCGTGGAAGGAAATGACCGAGCCGCAGCGCAAGCTCGCGCACGAGTTGCTCAAGGCGGGACTGAGCCAGAAGGGCTACCTGACCGCCACGGCAATCATGGAGCTCGAGACCATCCTTCACGCGATCGAGAACTCGGACGGCAGGAAGGGCGCGAACGCGCGGGACCCCGAGCTCTACTTCTTCACCATCTTCGGTGCGCCGTCGGCCAAGAGTGTCTGGGGCTGGCGCGTCGAAGGCCACCACCTCTCGCTGCACTTCACCATCGCCAACAACACGGCGGCTGCCAATACGCCCGCGTTCTTCGGTACCAACCCCGCCGAAGTGCGCGTCGAAGGGCCGAAGAAGGGTTTGCGTATCCTCGGCTCGATGGAAGACGCGGCGCGTGCGCTGCTGGCAACGCTTGACGACGCACAGCGCGCCGCGGCGGTGTACGACAAGGTCGCGCCGGGCGACATCCTCACGAAGAACGGTCCGACGTTCGAAGCGCTCTCGCCGGGCGGCGTCACGGCCGCCAGCCTCAAACCGGCGCAGCGCGATCTGCTCAACAAGCTCATCGAAACCTACACCGTCCAGATGGCCGACGACGTCGCCGCCGAACGCCTCGCCAAGATCAAACAGGCCGGGGTCGAGAAAGTCACGTTCGCGTGGGCCGGCGAAACCGAGGTCGGCAAGAAGCACTACTACCGGATTCAGGGCCCGACGTTTCTCGTGGAGTACGACAACACGCAGAACGACGGCAACCATGTGCATTCGGTGTGGCGGGACTTCGCAGGCGATTTCGGCCGCGACCTGCTGCGCGAGCACGTGAAGGGCGTGCCGCACTAGCATCTGAGTGGGTGTCAGGCAGTGAATCGTGAATTGAGTGTCCGAGTGGGGTCAATCAGACGGCACAATTCACGATTCACTGCCTGACACCACTTCCGCCGGACCATTCCCGCCCCTCTTGTCTACGACGTCAACGTCTACGGGCCGGCAGCCGTATTGAGGTGATATGTCTTCGTCGATCAGACTCGGCCTTGCAGGCCTCCTGCTCGTCGGCGCGATGGAGGGGCTGCAGGCAACACAGAATCCACCGCCGGCCCAGAACGCACCTGCGGTGCAACCCGCCGGCGGATCTGCCCAACCCGGGCCTGGACGCGGCGGACGGGGCAACCCGGCCGCCGCGCTCGTCGCGCAGTTCTGCGCCTCCTGTCACGGCCCGACGCTTCAGGGCGGCGCCGCCCCCAGCCTCATGGACGAGGAATGGAAATTCGGCGCCGACGACGTGAGCATCGCGGCGAACATCCGCGACGGGCGACAGGGCACGGCAATGACGCCCTTCAAGGACCTCATCACCGACGAACAGATCCGGCAAATCGTTTTCTACATCCGCGACCAGGCCGGCCAGCTCAAAGGCAAGCCCGAGACCAAGGTCGATCCCGAGGGTGCGATCGTCAAGACCGAGAAGCAGACCGTCAAGCTCGAGGTCGTGGCCAGGGATCTCGAGACCCCTTGGGGCTTGGCCTTCCTTCCCGACGGGCGCATGCTCATCACCGAGCGGCCGGGCCGGCTCCGCATCCTCGACAAGGGAAAACTTCTGCCGCCGGTCACCGGCACGCCTGCGGTATGGGTAACACAAGACGGCGGCCTCTTCGACGTCGAGGTGCACCCGAACTACGCACAGAACGGTTGGATCTATCTGTCGTTCTCCGAGACGCTGCCGGGTTACAAGGCGCCCGCGCCAGACCCGGCCGCTGCACCTGCTCCGGCTCAGGGCGGTCGCGGCGGACCGCCGAGCCCTCCCTCGATGACGGTCATCGTGCGGGGAAAGATCCGCAACAACGCCTGGGTCGACGAGCAGGTGATCTTCAGAGGATCGGCGGAGTTGTACTCGCCATTGAACTTCCATTACGGATCGCGGTTCATATTCGACCGAGAGGGTCATCTCTTCTACTCGATCGGCGACAAGGGCCGCGTCGAAAGCGCGCAGGACCTCTCCTCTCCCCTCGGTAAGGTGCATCGCGTGAACGACGACGGCTCGGTGCCCAAGGACAACCCCTTCGTGAACCAGCCCGGCGCGGTCCCATCGATCTGGAGCTACGGGCACCGCAATCCGCAGGGCTTCGCCTTCGATCCGTTGACCAACAAGCTGTGGGAGACCGAGCACGGCCCAACGGCCGGTGACGAGCTGAACCTGATCGAGCCGGGCAAGAACTACGGGTGGGCGGTCGTCTCGTATGGCATGCAGCCGGGCATCACGAAGTCCGAGCAGGAGGGCATGGTATCGCCCAAGGCGTACTGGACGCCGACGATTGCACCGTCAGGCATCGTGTTCTACAACGGTTCGCGCTACCCGGGCTGGAAGAACAGCCTGTTTCTCAGCGGGCTGGGCGGCCAGCAGCTTCGCCGCATCGAAATCACGAAGGACGTGGTCACGCGCCAGGAAGTCGTGTTCAACGAGTACGGCCGGACGCGAGACGTCATCATCGGACCTGATGGGTATCTTTACGTGGCGTTGAGCTTGCCTGGACAGCGCGTGTTCGATACAACGGCCGGCGTCATCGTTCGCTTGGTGCCCCAATAGAGCGCTTGGTGCCCCCAATAGAGCCGCGGACAACACGGACAACACCGCCGGACCGGAGCCGGAACCATCCGCGGACCGAGGACGAGATCTCCCGTTGACAGGAAGAGGCGGCTGCCGAGGCTGTGGCTTGCCATAGGGGCGGGGACACTCAACCTTGAGTGTCCCCCATAAACACCGGTTTCATTGAACGTGTAATTGTTACAAGCTGGCCGTCGTAATGCAAAGGCGCGCCGGTTGGCGACGCCCTAGGAGGATGTTATGGATTCGAGGAAGTCAATCGCCACTCGCTATCTGCTGACCGTGGCTGGATGCACGGCGGCCCTGGTAGCGGGCGGCATGAGTTGGGTGACGGCGCAGCAGCCGCCCCAGGCGCCCGCAGGGCAGCCCCAGCAGGGTCGTGGCGGTGGCGGCGGGCGTGGCAACGCCGGCCCGGCCATCTTCACCGTGGTCGACGCCAACAAGGACGGCGCCGTCACGCGCGACGAGATGAAGTCGACGTTCGACAAGTGGTTCACCGCATGGGACAGCGCCAAGGCGGGCGCGCTGACGCAGGCGGAGCTCCTGGCCGGCTTGAATGCCGCGCTGCCGGCACCGCCTGCTCCGCCCGGCGGATTCTTCCCCGGCGCTGGGCCTGCGGCACAGCCGCAGACCCCGGATGCCGCGCACGTGCAGGCCATGCTGGCTGCGCTCCCTGCCAAGGCCCCGGCCAAGCCGAAGCAGCCGCGCAAGGTGCTCGTGCTCAGCAAAGCCGGCGGGTTCGTGCATTCCTCGATTCCCCTCGCAGGAAAGACCATCGAAGAAATGGGCAAGAAGACCGGCGCGTGGAGCACGACGATCACGTTCGACCCGGCCGACATCAACGAGGCGAACCTGAAGCAGTACGACGCGATTTTCCTGAACAGCACGACTGGCGCCTTCCTCGACGATCGCAACGACCCGGCGGCGACCGAAGCCCGTAAGAAGGCGCTCCTCGACTTCGTGCGCAGTGGCAAGGGCCTCGCGGGTATCCACGCGGCCACGGACTCCTACCATCAGAACCGGCCGTCAGGTGACGCGCCGGCAGGCGCTGGACGCGCGGCAGGTCCTGGCGGCCGTGGTGGCGGACGCGGCGGACAGGGCGGCGCCGTGGTCGCGCAGTTCCTGGCGCAGGGCGACAAGAACGCGGATCAGAAGGTGAGCCGCGAAGAGTTCGCGGCGCTCGCCGACGCCTGGTTCAGTAAGCTCGACACGAGCAACTCGGGCAGCGTCAGCCAGGCTGACTTCCCGACGCGATTCACTGCGCTCATGCCCGCGCCGCCGCCACCACCGGCAACGCCTGTTCGCGGCAACGGCCAGGCACCCGCGACCAACCTCGGACCCGACAACCAGGTGGGCACCTGGCCCGAGTTCAACACGATGATCGGCGGCTTCTTCAAGTTCCACTGGAACAACGGCCAGGAGATCACTGTCAAGGTCGACGATCCGAACAGCCCGCTCACGGCCATGTTCAAGGGCAAGCCGCAGCTCGTCGTCGTCGACGAGACGTACACGATGGGACGCGAGACCTACTCGCGCAAGAACCTGCGCGTGCTCACCAGCATCGACTACGCGAAGATGACAGCCGAGGACAAGGCCAAGGAGTCAAACCCGAGGGCCGACGGCGACTACGCGCTCAGCTGGATTCGCCGCGAGGGGAAAGGCCGCGTCTTCTACGAGGCACACGGCCACGACGAGAAGATCTACGCGATCACGCCGATGCTCGAGCACGTGCTCGCCGGCATGCAGTACGTCCTCGGTGACCTGCAGGCCGACGACAGCCCGAGCCAGAAGTAGCGCGTCAAAAGGAGGCCGCGCCGATGGCAGCACTTGACCAGAACGCCATCAGCGCGGCCGCCACCCTCCTCTGGGGGCACTGGACGGCCTCCACACGAATCCCCGAGCTACCCGAGCACTGCCGCCCCGCCGACCGCTCGGACGGCTACGCCATCCAGTCTGCCGTGGCCGGGCTCGCAGGTCAACGTGTCATCGGATGGAAGATCGCGGCGACGAGCCGAGTGGGTCAGGCGCACATCGGCGTCGATGGGCCTCTGGCGGGCGGGCTGTTGAACGACCGCGTGATCGTTCGGCCGGAACGTGGCGCTGCGCAGGCGCGCGTGGCGCTCGACGGGAACCACATGCGCGTGGCGGAGGCGGAGTTCGCGTTCCGTCTGGGGCGCGCGCTGCCGGCGCGGACTCTCGTCTACGGTTTGAACGAAGTGCTCGAGGCCGTCGATTCCCTGCATCCGGCGATCGAGCTCCCCGACTCGCGGTACGAGGATTTTGCACGAGTCGGCGCGCTTCAGCTCATCGCCGACAGCGCGTGCGCGTGGTGGCTGATCGTCGGCGCGGCCGCCCCCGCAGGCTGGCAGCGACGGGATCTCGCCGCGCACACGGTCGAAACGTTTCTGAATGGCACGCCGGCGGAGACCGGCGTCGGCGCCAACGTCCTGCGCGATCCACGTCTCGCGCTGACGTGGCTCGCCAACGAGCTCAGGACTTACGGACAGGGTCTGCAGGCGGGCGATCTGGTGACGACCGGCACCTGCATCACGCCGGTTCCGCTGGCGCCTGGGGATTTGTTCCGCGCGGAGTTTGGGGCGGTTGGTTCTCTACAGGTGGAATTGGGGTAGCTCCTATTGAGCCACCTTCAACAACAGCTTCCCCGTCGTCTTGCGGCCCTCGAGGTCTCGGTGGGCGCTCGCGGCTTCTGACAGCGGGTACATTCCCGCGATGCGCACTTTGACCGCGCCCGCCGCGACGTACTTCAGGACGTCGCCGACGCGCCAGAGCAGTTCTCGACGGTCGAGCAGGTGGTGGGCCAGGCTCGGGCGCGTGAGGAACAGCGAGCCGCGCGCGTTGAGGATCGCCGGATCGAAGGGCGGCACCGATCCGCTCGACTGGCCGAAGAGCGCCATCGTGCCGCGCGGGCGCAGCACGCTCAGGCTCTTGTCGAACGTCGTCTTGCCGACCGAGTCGTAGACGACGTCGACGCCGCGGCCGTTGGTGAGCCGCTTCACTTCCGACTCGAAGTCCTGGGTCGTGTAGAGGATGACCTCGTCGGCGCCGAGCTCGCGCACCATCCGCGCCTTGTCTTCGGTCGATACCGTGCCGAAGACGCGCGCGCCGAGGTGCTTGGCCATCTGGACGACGAGCCCGCCGGTCCCGCCCGCGGCCGCGTGCACGAGGCAACTGTCGCCGGCCTTGAGTGGAAAGGTCGAGTGCGTCAGGTAGTGCGCCGTCGTGCCTTGAAGCATCACGGCCGCCGCCGTCGCGAAGTCGACGTCGTCCGGAATCTTGATCAGTTGAGCGGCGGGGACCGCCGCGTACTCGGCGTAGGAGCCGCGCACCATCGTGTAGGCGACGCGGTCGCCCGGCGCGATCTCGGTGACGTCGCGTCCCACGCTCTCGACGGTGCCCGAGGCCTCGCTGCCGAGCACAATCGGTGGGTCCGCCTTGTAAAGCCCGGTCCGGAAATACACGTCGATAAAATTGACGCCGGTGAACGCCACGGCGACGACAGCTTCCTTCGGACCTGGAACAGGCTTCGGCGCGTCGACGAGCTTCATCTGCTCGGGGCCGCCAGTGGTTTCGACAACGATTCTCTTCATCGGCGTACTCCGCCTGCGCTCAGGATTCCAGCCAGCTGACCCCAGACAACCGGAGTTGACACATTAGAAAATCGAGATCTGACCCCAGGCAACTCTAGGCGACGACCCGCTGCCGCTGCTCACCCAGGCCGTCGACGCCCAGACGCATCTCGTTCCCGGGGCGCAGGAACACGGGCGGCTTCTGGCCGGCGCCGACGCCGGGCGGCGTGCCGGTCGTGATGATGTCGCCGGGCTGCAGGCTCATGAAGCGGCTCAGGTAGCTCACGAGGAACCGCACGCCAAACACCATAGTCTTCGTCGTGCCGTTCTGGTACCGGTGCCCGTCGACTTCCAGCCACAACTTGAGGTTCTGGCAATCCGCAACCTCGTCGGCGGTTACGAGCCACGGGCCGATCGGGCCGAACGTGTCCGCGCTCTTGCCCTTCACCCACTGACCAGTGCCCTCGAGCTGATACGCGCGTTCGGAGAGATCGTTGACCACGCAGTAGCCCGCGACGTGCGACATCGCGTCGGCCTCGCTCACATGCTTGGCGGCCTTGCCGATGACGACGCCCAGCTCGACCTCCCAGTCGCTCTTCTGCGATCCCCGCGGCAGCTCGACGTTGTCGTATGGACCCGAGATGCTCGACGTCGCCTTCATGAAAATGATCGGCTCGACCGGCACGGCCATGTTCGATTCGGCTGCGTGATCGGAATAGTTCAGCCCCACGCCGACGAATTTTCCCACGCTGCCGACGCACGGTCCAATCCGCGGCGATCCGGTGACCGCGGGCAATCCGGCCGCATCGATCCTGCGAATCCTGGCCAGCGAATCCGGCAGCAACGCGTCCCCGGCAATATCGGTCACGACCGACGACAGGTCCCTCACGACACCGGTCGCGTCGAGGAGGGCCGGCCGTTCTTTCCCTGATGCGCCAACACGAAGCAGTTTCATGTTCCCTACTATACATGTCGTTTTGCATGCAGGCCAAAGACGTGCTAGTGTCGCGTCTCCGACTTTGACCGGCAACACAATATCGGTGTCGACGATCACTTTTGAGGACCGGAGAACTGTATGCAGAAAGGTCGATTCCTCGCGTTCGCCGGCGCGATCGTCCTCAGCGCACTGAGCATCCCGCTGACCCACGTGTCAGCGAAAGCCGGACAAGGCGCAGCCGCGCCGCCCGTGGTTCAGGCAGAGATCGTCGATTCGGGACCCAGAGTCCCAGAGGGATTCACACCGATCTTCAACGGCAAGGACCTGACCGGGTGGCACGTGAGCAAGACGAATCATCACGGCACGACACCCGATTACCGCGTGCTCCACGGCCTCATCGTCGGCACGCAGAACCCGCGCGGCCAGGGAGGCATCCTCCTCACCGACAAGAAGTACAAGAACGTCGAGGTCTACATCGAGATCAAACCCGACTGGGGATGCGACAGCGGGCTGTTCCTTCGATCGAGTGAAGCCGGCGAGGCTTATCAGGTCACGCTCGACTACCTGCCGGGTGGCGGCATGGGCGGTATCTACGGCGAGCGTCTGACCGGTGTCCAGAACGCCAGCACCGCCACCGCGAAGCTGTCGGACGCAGAGCGCGCCGCGCAGGCGAAACTACGCACCGAGACCTGGCAGAAGGCCTGGAAGCGCGAGGCGTGGAATTCGGTCCGCGCGAGGATTGTCGGCGACGTGCCCCACATCACCGTCTGGATCAACGATCAGCTGGTCACCGACTTCACCGATACCGCGAACCACGCCGCTGCTGGCGCGACCGACGGGATGATCGCGATTCAGATGCACTTCAGCGACCAAAAAACGCCACGCTGGGTCGACGGCGGATTCTGGCGGTGGCGCGTGATCGCCGTCAAGGAGCTCCCGGCTCAATGAGCCACGGACCACACGGTTCGTACGGACCCTCGAATGTCGTAGACCCCTCATGAATCAGACGCCCTCGAAAGCGCGCTACATCGTCACCGCTTTTGCCATCAGCCTCGCTGTCATCACCTACATCGATCGCGTGGGGATTTCGGTCGCCCTTCCCCTGATCCGCGATGAGCTCAAGCTGTCGCCGATTCAGATGGGTTGGACCCTGGCCGCGTTCGCCTGGGCATATGCGGTGTTCGAGATCCCCGGGGGGTGGCTGGGAGACAAGATCGGCCCCCGTCGCGTCCTCATGCGGATCGTCATCTGGTGGTCGTTCTTCACCGCGGCGACCGGCTGGGTGTGGAATCCATCGTCGCTCATCGTCACCCGCGCGCTCTTTGGTGCGGGCGAGGCGGGAGCGTTCCCGAACCTGACGCGTGTGCTGACGACCTGGCTGCCGGTCAAGGAACGCGAACGTACCCAGGCGTTCCTCTGGCTGGCGACGCGCGTCAGCGGCGCCTTCACGCCGCTGCTGGTGGCGATGCTCATCTCGGCAATCTCGTGGCGCCGGACGTTCGAAGTCTTCGGCGTGATCGGCGTCATCTGGGCGGTGCTTTTCTACCGCTGGTTCCGCGACGCACCGAGCGAACATCCCAGCGTGAATCAGGCCGAGCTGGCGCTGCTGCCGCCGGCAAAGGACACGGCCATCGCCCACTCAGGCGTGCCCTGGGGCGTCATTTTCTCCAACCCGCACGTCTGGCTGCTCTCCATCCAGTACATGTGCCTCGCCTACGGCTGGTGGTTCTATATCAACTGGCTGCCGACCTATCTCCGCGATGCGCGTGGGGCAAGCTTCAGGATGGGGGCGCTCCTGGCCGGACTGCCGCTACTGCTCGGCGGCGTCGGCTGCCTGGTATCGGCCTTCCTGGTGCCACGCCTGACGAAGCGATTCGGCCGCGTCTCGATCGCCCGGCGGATCATCGCCGTGACGGGATTCGTCGGCGCGTCGGCCTGCATCGTGATCTTCACGCGCATCGCCGACCCGGTGCAGGCGATGTTCGTGCTCGGCATGGCGGGATTCTTCAACGACTTCGTGATGCCCGTGGCCTGGGCCAGCACGATGGACATCGGTGGACGCTACGCCGGTACGGTCTCGGGCGCCATGAACACGATGGGCAGCATCGCCGGCGCTTCGTCCGTACTTGTCGTGGGGTACTGCTGGCGTGGACGTCGGGGAACTGGACGCTGACGTTCTACATCTCGTCCGGCATCTACCTCGTCGGGGCGGTGTGCTGGCTCTTCTTGGATTCGCATTCACCGGTCGAGCGGACGGCGACGGTTTAGCAACCGCCGCGTTCGGCCACTCGGCTACCTCACCGCAGATGGTAAGTGAACGTGAAATCAGCGCTCGCCGTATGATTCCCTGCAACGGACGGGAGCATCGCATTGGTCGGGACCAGCATCGGCCACTACCACATCGTCGAATCCCTGGGTAAGGGCGGCATGGGCGAGGTCTACGCCGCCGAGGACACGCGACTCGGACGCCGCGTGGCCCTCAAGGTGCTCTTGCGAGGGTTGGCGATGGACGCGGACCGCCGTGAACGATTCGAGCGCGAGGCGCGCGCCGTCGCTGCCCTGAATCATCCCAACATCGTCACCATCTACTCAGTCGAAGAAGCGGACGGCGTTCCTTTCCTCACCCTGGAGCTCGTCGAAGGGCGAACCCTCGACGCGCTCATTCCTCCGGGCGGACTGCCGCTCGATCGGATCCTCGCGTATGCCATCCCGCTCGCCGACGCCGTCGGCGCGGCGCATCAACGCGGCATCACACACCGCGATCTCAAGCCCGGAAACGTGATGATCGGCGACGACGGGCGGGTGAAGGTGCTCGACTTCGGGCTGGCGAAGCTGAAAGAGAGCAATGCCTCGCTGGCCGCCTCGCTGCCCACGCAGGAGCTGACCGGCGAAGGGCGAATCGTGGGGACGGTCGCCTACATGTCGCCCGAGCAGGCCGAAGGGAAGCCGGTCGATCCCCGCAGCGACGTCTTCTCGCTCGGCGTGGTGATCTTCGAGATGGCGACCTCGCAGCGGCCTTTCAAAGGCGACACGCAGGTGTCGCTCCTGTCCTCGATCATCAAGGACACGCCGTCGTCTCTCACCGATCTCCGCGCCGAGCTGCCGCGCGATCTCGGGCGCATCGTCAGGCGCTGCCTGAGCAAGGATCCCGAAGATCGCTATCAGACCGCCAAGGATCTTCGCAACGACCTGCGCGCGCTGAAAGAGGATCTCTCGTCTGGTGCGGTCGCCGCCGCCATGTCAGACGTTCATGCTCTCCCTGCTGGCCCGCGAGCCGCCGCGAAACGGCGGTACGTGACGGTGGCCGTCGCCGGCATCGCGGCGCTTTCGGTTGCCGCGGCCGCATTCGTGTACTGGTCGGGTGACGCTCGCCAGCCGGGCGCGGCCTCGCCGGCGAACGCACAGCCGTTCGCGTCCGTGTCGCTCAATCGTTTGACGACGACAGGCACAGCCGGCCTCGCGGCGATCTCGGACGATGGGCGTTACGTGGCGTACGTGATCACGGAGCAGGCGGCAAATCGGGACTGTGGTTCCGGCAGGTCGCCACCACCAGCAACGTGGCCATCGTCCCTCCGGCTGATGTGCGATTCCACGGAGTGACGTTCTCGCCCGACGGCAATCACGTCTACTACTCGTTCTACCCCGCCGGGGAACTGTTCGGAAGTCTCTGGCAGGTTCCGGTGCTCGGAGGCAGGCCGCGTCGCATACTCGAGGACGTCGACGGTGACATCTCTTTCGACCCCTCTGGAAACCGATTTGCGATGGTGCGCAACAACGCGCGAACCCGGCAGACGGCGCTGATCGTGTCAGACACGAGCGGATCGAACGTGAAGACTCTCGTCACCCGCAAGGCGCCGAACAGATTCAATGTGGACAGCGTAGCCTGGTCACCTGACGGCCGGTCCATCGCGGCCGCTCGTGAATCGAGCCGAGGCCCTCAAGGTCGACGTGGTTCTGGTCGATGCGACAACCGGCCAGGAGAAAGTGCTCGGCAATCACGCCTGGCGGAACATCTCGGAAGTCGCCTGGCTGCCCGACGGCAAATCTCTCTTGATCAATGCGCAGGATGCCGACGGTGAGTCGACCAGCTCAGGTGTGGCTTCTCTCCGCCTCCGGTGGCGAACCGCGACGAATCACCAACGACTTGAGCACGTACGCGGGTATCAGCCTGACCGCCGATGGCAAGTCGTTCGTCAGCGTGCGCAGCGAGCTGCGCTCGCGGGTATGGATCGTCGACGCCGCAGGCGGAGAGTCGCGCGTCGTGTCGAGCGGTGCGGGCGCAGACGACGGCGTCAACGGTCTGGCCTGGACGGCTGACGGCCGTCTCGTCTACACATCCGCGAGCGGCGGCAATCTCGACATCTGGATGATGGACGCCGATGGCCGCAACCGCGTGCAATTGACGTCCGACAAGGCACACGATTCGTGGCCAGCGGTCACCACCGACGGCCGCCGCATCGTCTTCGTGTCGGAGCGCGGCGGCGCGAGAGGACTGTGGGTGATGGGCATCGACGGCAGCGAACAGCGGCGCATCGGATCCGTCACCGTCAATCCTCGGCCGGGCCTGTCGGCCGACGACAAATGGATCTATTTCACGGCGGCAGGCGGTCGCAATTTCCGCATCGGCATCGATGGCGGCGAGCCGGTGCCGCTCGAGGTGTCCGCGCCCGCCGGCGGCGCCGCCAGTCCTCTTCCCGAAGGCTTCCACGAGCCCGTCTCGTCGCCGGACGGCAGGATGATCGCGGGGCATTACAACTCGCGCGAGCCGCGAGGGGAGCGGATCGCCGTCGTGCCGCTCGACGGCAGTCCGCCGAGGCTGTTTTCCAACGTCACGATTCCCGCGGAGTGGTCAGGCGACGGCAAGAGTCTCTTGTACCTCGTCGCACGCGACGGCGGGACGAATCTCTGGCGGCAGCCGATTGCCGGAGGGCCGGCGGTGCCCCTGACGCGGTTCTCCGACGAAAGGATCTTCAGATTCAGCGCGTCGCCCGATCAGAAACGATGGGCGATCGTGCGCGGCAACATCGCCTCGGACGTCGTCCTCGTGTCCGAGCGAGAGTGAGCGGACGTGGATGCACGGCGCATCGCTTACCTCGAGGCCTCGCCAGAAGAACCGGGGCGCGCACGCGCCGATTCTCAGTCACAAGTCGCCCTTTTTGACGAGTTGAACTGTGAAACTCGGCTACGAAGGATCGATTCTCGGTGATGCGGCAGTGCTATGCTCGACGGCGGGGCAGACGCGGCACCGCGGGCGCTTCGGCGCCGCGCTCGACTTTCGCGCCTCGAAATGGAGTGTCCCGATGGTCCTGTATCGGTTTCGCTCGAACCGCACCCTTCCTGTCGTGACCTTCACGCTCGTCCTCGCAGCGATACTGGCCTCGTGCGGCCGCGGCGCGGATACACCCGCGACCGGCAGTCGGGCAGCCGCGGACACGGCCGCACCGGCTCCCGCACCCGTGCCGGCGTCTCTACCGCCTCCGCCGCCGCGTGAGCTCACCTGGAGCCGGAGGGTCGACATGAAGCTCTGGTCGGCAGTCCGCGTCAAGGCCTACAAGGCCGCATTGCAGCGGGAAACGCCGGCCACGCTCGCCATCCTGCGCATCCCGCGGCTCGAGCTCGAGGTGCCGGTCTACGACGGCACCGCGGACGCAGTGCTCGATCTCGCGGCGGGTCGCATCGAGGAGACGGCCCTGCCCGGGACGGTGGGCAACGTCGGCATCGCGGCCCACCGAGACGGCTTCTTCCGAGTGCTGAAGGACATCAAGGAAGGCGACGCGCTGGTCCTGGATACGCCAGCCGCGACGGAGAAATACCGGGTCGAGTGGATCAAGATCGTTAGCCCCGACGACGTCAGCGTGATCGACCCGACGCCCGGTGCCGCGGTGACGCTCGTCGGCTGCTATCCGTTCTACCACGTGGGCCCGGCCCCACAGCGGTTCATCGTCCGCGCGGTGCCCGCTGGATCGGCCGCGGGCAGCTGAAAATGGCACGGCGGGACCGGATCCGTGCTGAGAAAGTTTGAAGTCTGACGTTGGAAGTCTGAAGTTAGGAAGTCTGAAATTGGAAGTGTGAAGTGTAAGTAGGAAGGAAGTAGGAAGTGCGAAGCACTTCCTACTTCCTACTTCCCACTTCTTACTTACTTCCCACTTCTACTTGACACTTCCAGCTTCAGACTTCCCAACTTCAGACTTCCAACGTCAGACTTCAAACTTTCTTACTGCGCTGTCCATCCTCCATCGACGAACAACGACGCCCCCGTGATGAACGACGATGCCGGCGAGGAGAGGAACACCGCGGCGCCCGCGAGCTCGTCGAGCTCGCCCCATCGGCCCATCGGAATCTTCTTCACGAACTCCTGATACTTCACTGGATCGTTCAGGAGTGGCAGGTTCATTTCCGTTGCGAACGGACCTGGGCAGATGGCGTTCGCCGTCACGCCGGTGCCCGCCCATTCGAGCGCGAGCACTCTGGTCAGGTTGATCACGCCAGCCTTCGAGGACGCGTAAGGCGCGCGCCCGGCGAGCGCCACGGCGCCGAGGATTGAGCCAAGGTTGACGACGCGGCCCCAGCCACGTTTGACCATCCCTGGACCGATCGCGCGCGCGCAGAGGAAAGGGCCTTTGAGGTTGGTGGCGATCACGCTGTCCCAGTCGGTCTCGGACAACTGATCCACGGTGCCGCGGATGTTCACGCCCGCGTTGTTGATCAGGATGTCGATCGGGCCGAGCGTTGACTCGACCGACGCGGCCAGACGTTCGATGTCGGCGGCCGACGTCACGTCGGCGGCAAATGCCTTGGCGCGACGCCCTGTCGCCGTGGCGATGGCCGACGCCGCCTCTTCGCCGGGACCAATCGATCGGCCCGTCAACGCGACGTCCGCGCCGGCCTCGGCCAACGCCGTCGCCATCGTCAAACCAAGACCACGGGCGCCGCCCGTGACCAGCGCCACCTTGCCATCGAGACGAAACGTATCCAGAACAGGTTTGTGGGACATAGGGTCAGAGATCAGGAATCGAATGAATCGCCCGACAACCGGGCGCCAGCATCTCCCGCCGGCACCCGGCGTCGAGCGCGTGAAAGCGCTACCGCGGTTTGTAAGTTCTGCTGAAACCGTTGCGCGTGTTGGTGACGGTGAAGGTGCCGTCGGCCTGAGCGGACACTTTGATCAGGAACGCGGGTCCAGTGTGGGGCACCCCTGGGCCGCCACGCCCGCCGCCACCGCCCTGGCGGCCCGCTGGCGGCGCGCCGGCCGGTGGAGCAATCGCGGGCTGACCGGGGGTTGTCGCTGACGGCTGTGCCGCGCCGGCGGGTGCCTGGACGGGGGCTGCCACAGGAGGCGTCCCGGCAGCCGGCGCGCCAGTGCCTACGACGGGAGGCAGTACTCCCGCACCGGGAGGTGCTATCCCGCCAACGGCAGCCGGTGGCGCGCCGCCGCCGGGTCCACCCGGGCCGCCACGGCCTCCACCTGGCGGCGCGGTCAGCACGGTCGCGACGACCGACGGCTCGTCGATGTTGGCGATGAAGATGCCGGCCGGGTTGTATTCGGTGCCGACGTTGTACGACCAGTGCAGCTGCCAGTTGTCCTCGAAGCCCGGCGACGAGTAGAGCGTCCGGTTGGTCTGAAGCGTGCCGCCCTTTCTCGTGCCGTTCTGCTGGATGGCCACGCGCGGCTGCAGCCCGTGCACGAGCGCCGGCGACCCCGAGGCATCGATGCCGTGGTGGGACACGATGTAGAGATCCACCGGCCCGACCAGGTTGTTCGGGCACACGAAATCCTTTTCCTTGTCCCAGAGCAGATCGCCGAGATCGATCGTCCGGAACTTCCCGAACGTGATGACGCTGCCCACCGACTGCCCATTTTCCGGGTCGTTTGACGCGGGGCGCGGCGTGAAGCTGGCACACGCCGGATTGGGCTTCCCGCCACCTGGGAGCGCTGTCGTGATGGCCTTCCCCGCCGACGTGATGATTCGCCAGTCGAGTCCCGCCACCGGCAGCTTGTCGCCTGGCTTGACGACGGTGTGCTTGGCCTTGGCATGGAGCTCGGCGTACGCCGCCTGGAAACCCTGCACTTGCTCGCGCTCCTCGACGCTCGGCCCGTGATCGACGTAGTGCCTGATCGTGACACGCTTGGCCAGCTCCTGCAGGCCGCCGACGTGGTCGACGTGGTAGTGCGTCAGGATCAGGTGATCGATCTCCGTGACGCCAGCCTCAGCCAGCATCGCTAGGATGCGATCCGTGTCGCGAGGGTTGGGATTGCCCGTGTCGACGAGCACCGACTCGCCCGACGGGGAGACAAAGAGGGTCGCTTTCCCTCCTTCGGTGTCCGACAGGTAGATGTCGAACGTCTTTGCCGACTTCGTCTGCGCCGCCGGCGCGGACGTCAGAACCGCACTGGCAATCAACGCCGCAACAGTGGCCCGCATGGATCCTCTCAATTCCTTCGGTCGAAAATGGCTGATGGCAATCGTATACCAGAGACCACGCCGTCCGGTGCGATCGACTCTGGAATGTCAGTCCGGCTTCGCTGCGAGGATCTCGGCCGCGATGTGGAACGCGGCGTTGGCAGCCGGAACGCCGGCGTAGACCGCCACCTGCAGCAGCACTTCCTGCAGATCGCAGGGTTCCAGCTCATGGGCGAGGCCCGTGCGGACGTGCAGGCGGAACTCCTCCCAGCGGCCCAGGGCGGCCGTGGCGGTGAGCACGAGCAGCCGGCGCGTGCGGTGATCCAGGCCGGGCCGGGTCCAGATCGACCCCCACGCGTAGGTGGTGATCAGCTCCTGAAAATCACGCGTGAAGCCGGTTGTCCCGGCAATCGCGCGATCGACGTATTCGTCTCCGAGGACTGCGCGCCGGGTCGCAAACCCCGCGTCGCGGGTCTCGTCTGGCCGCGGCACCAGGAAGTCGAGGAGCGCCGCGCTGAACGATCGCGGGCGCTCGAGGTTGGAGATGTGCGCCGCCGGGAGCCGGACCGCATGTGCTCCCGCGATCGCGTCCGCGAGGACGGCCGCGTGGCTCTCCCACGGCATCCCGACGTCGAGATCGCCGCTGATGACGAGCGTGGGCGCGTGGATCTTCGAGAGGAGCCCGGTCTGATCCATGTCCCGGATGGCTGCGCAGCAGCCGGCGTAGCCGACGGGATTGGTGGACAGCAGCGTGCGCCGCGCCGTTGCCACCTGCGGTGAAGACGACGCGAGGATGGCGGGTGAAAAGAACCGACCCATGACCAGGTCCTCGATGGCGGACATGCCATTCTCGAGCACCGCGCGCCGGCGCGCCTCCATCGGCTGCGGATCGGCCAATCGTGACGTCGTGTTCGCCAGTACCAGGTGTGTGACCCGCTCCGGTGCATGGGCCGCGAGCCATTGCCCGATCATTCCACCGAGCGACAGGCCGCAAAAGGCGAAGCGCGGCACCGCACATGCGTCGGCGATCGCGAGGACGTCGCTGCCGAGCGCGGCGATCGAGTAGTCGCCCGGCGGCGCGCTCGACGCCCCGTGACCACGAGTGTCGTAACGGAGCACGCGGAAGTACGGAAGCAGATCCGCAGTCTGCGCGTCCCACATTGCGTGGTCGAGGCCGAGCGAATGCGACAGCACGACCACCGGGCGCTCGGCGGCACCATCGAAGCGGAAATAGCAGGACGCTTCGCTGAGGTTCAATTTCAATAACGGCATACACACTGATACAGATGGTTCAAGGGGTTCAAGAGGTTCAGGAGGTTCAAAAGGTTCAAGTGGTTCAAGGGTTCAAGGGTTCAGCAACTGCGTGCGCAGGATCTCTGCGGCTCCCAGATAGTCCTCGGGCACGTCGATCGTGGTCAGGACATCGGCCGGGATCGCACGCGCGACTTCTGGCATCTCCATCAGGGCTTCGCGGAACCTCTTCCCTGTATCTCGGCTCCGTGCCAGGGCGTCGCTGACCAGTTTGTGCGCGGACTCTTTGCCCATGCTCGGGGTCATCAGCATCATCGCCCGTTCAGCGAAGACGGCGCCGTTGGTCTTCTCGATGTTCGCACGCATCCGATCGGGATCAACTGACAGCTCGCCCGCCGCGTCGGCCATCGCCGCCAGCGCTGAGCCTGTCGTCTGCACCGCGGCAGCGATCGTCGGCCACTCGGCGTGCCATCCGCCGACCGCGCGCTCGTGTTCCTGCACCATGCCGGTCAGAAAGGCGGCGACAAGACCCGGCAACCGCGCGGAGGCCGCGAGTGCCACGGCACACGCGGAAGGATTGCGCTTGTGCGGCATCGTGGACGAACCGCCACCGCGCTCGGCGACTTCGCCCACCTCGTCCTGCATCAGGAGCGAGATGTCACGCGCGATCTTGCCGAGCGTGGCGGTGTAAATACCGCAGGCAGAGACCAGCGCGGCCAGCCGATCGCGGTGCGTGTGCCACGGCGCCTCGGGATTGCGGAGGCCCAGGTCGTCGGCGAGCGCGCGGGAGACGGCCAGCCCGTGCTCGCCGAGCGCCGCGAGCGTACCCGACGCCCCGCCGAACTGCAGCACTGCAGCCTCGTCCGCGGCAGAGTCGACGCGTCTCCAGCCGCGCACGAGCGCGGCCACCCAGCCCGCGGCCTTGAGGCCGAACGTGATGGGCGGCGCAGGCTGGAGCAATGTCCGCCCAAGCATCACCGCGCCCGCGTGACGATCGGACAACTGCCGGAGCGTGCGCTCGAGACGGACGTGGTCGGCGGCAAGGATCGCGCGCGCGCGGGCAATCGTGAGCGCGATTGCCGAATCAGCGACATCCTGACTGGTCGCGCCGAAGTGCACGAACCAGGCGCTTCCAGCATCGACCGCCTGCACGCGCGCCGAGAGCGTTCTCACGAGGGGGATCGAAACTGTTCCAGACCCGCGCGCTTCTCGCGCGATTTGGGCCGCGTCGATCCCTTCAACGCTGGCAGCGGCGGCAATCGCCCTGGCAGCGCGCTCGGGAATGAAGCCCGCCTTCGCCTCCGCCCTGGCGAGCGCGGCTTCGAAGTCCAGCATCGACTGCAGAAGCGACCGGTCCGAGAACACCTCGGACAGCGCGTCGGTCGTCGCGAGACTATCGATCAGGTGGGAAGACATGTCCTTGCCGATCATTCCCTACAGATCGAAGAACACCGTCTCACCCTCACCCTGAAGCCGGATGTCGAAGACCCATTCGTCGGCGCCCTGCCTCGCCAGCAGCGTCTGTCGTCGCCCCTCGGGGACGAGGGCGAGCACGGCGTCGGTTTCGAGCGCCGGGTCGCCTGCAAAGTAGATTCGCGTGTAGATCTGACGGAGGAGACCTCTGGCGAGAAGGCAGACATTGATGTGCGGTGCTTGCGGCTGGCCCTGCGCATCACGCTCCGCCCCCGGTCGAATCGTCTCGAACACGCACGCGCCGTCCGCGCCGGTTGGCAAACGGCCGAACCCGCAAAAGCCCGGCGGCGCCAGCACGTCTCTCGGATCATCGGGACGGATGTACACGCCATCGGCGCCGGCCTGCCACAACTCCACGAGCGCGTCCGGCACCGGCGCGCCGTCGCCGTCGAAGACACCGATCCTCAGCTGGATGCGCTCGCCGGGGGTGTCGTCGCGCACCAGGCGGCCCAGCATCGCGTTGTCTGCCAGCCCGAAATGAAAGAACGGGCCGACTGTCTGCGACGATGTCGCAACGAGGCGCACCGGCGTCTGGCTCATGCAGGCCCGATCATACACAATACCCATGATGACCCCTCACTCGAGCACCACGACCGATCCCCCGTTCGAACGCCTCGCCGTCGTCGGTGCCGGCAACATGGGCAGTGGCATCGCGCAGAAGATGGCGACCGAAGGATTCGCGGTGACGCTCGTCGACCTCGACGACGAGAAGGTCGCACGAGGCATCGAGCATCATCGGGAAGACGCTCGAAGGACGGCGTCGCAGCGCGGGATCTTCACTCCGCCCGAGGCGGCCGCGATTCTCGCGCGGATCACCGGCACCTCCCGCTTCGAGGATCTCGGCGACGTCGATCTGCTGGTGGAAGCCGTCTTCGAGGACCTCGACATGAAGAAGACGTTTTCCGCCGCCTCGACGAGGTCTGCCGACCCGACGCGATCCTCGCGACCAACACGTCTTCCTACGCGGTCACGCGAGCTGGCAAGTGCGACGACGAGGCCGCAGCGCGTCGTCGGGCTGCACTACTTCTATCATCCGGCGAAGAACCGGCTCGTCGAGGTCATCTCGGTCAGGCGACCGATCCGGCCGCCGATCGGCGCGCGTGGCGGCTTCAGGAGGCGCTCGGCAAGACCGCGATCGTCTCGAGCGATGCGTCACGGGTTCATCGTCAACCGGTTCTTCGTGCCGTGGTTGACCGAGGCGGTGCGCATCCTCGAAGAGGGCGCCGCGACATCGCCACGATCGAGGCAGCCGCGAAGAAGGCCTTCGGCGATCGGCATGGGACCATTCGAGCTGATGAACGTGACCGGGCATGCCGATCGCGTTTCACGCGGCGACGACGCTCGGCAGGGAGCTCGGGCCGTTGTACGAGCCGCCGGCGCTCCTCCCCGAGCAGATGGAATCGGGCAAAGCCGTGGAAGCTCGACGGGTACGCCGGACGCCGGCGCAGTTCACGAACGTCGCCGATCGGCTGGCCACCGCTGCGTGTTCACGTCGCGGCCGCGATCGTCGACGAGAAGGTCGGCACGATCGAAGACATCGACATCGGCGCGCGCGTCGGGCTGCGGTGGCGGCGCGGCCCGTTCGAGCTGATGAACAAGTGCCGGCATCGAGCGCGCCAGAGATCTCGTCGCCGGTTTCGCCGCGCGCTGGAATCTGCCGATGCCGGCCACGCTCGCCGATCAGGCTCGCGCGGGCACGCCGTTCCGCTTCACGCTGGTCGAGTCGGACGTCGCCGATGGCGTCGCCACCCTGACGATCAACCGTCCCGACGCGATCAACGCGCTCAACGAGGACGTCGTTGCGCAGCTCGAAGAGGCGTTCCATGCCGCGGCCGCCAATCCGCGGTCGACGGCATCGTCATCGCCGGCAGCGGCAAGGCGTTCGTGGCGGGCGCCGACGTCTGGTGCTTCGTGCGCCACATCGAAGCAGGCCCTCGACGACATCGCCGCGTTCACCAAGCGGGGCCACGAGCTCTGCTTCGCGCGCTCGAGACCTGCCCGAAGGCCGTCATCGCGAAGGTCGACGGCCTCTCGCTCGGCGGAGGGTCCGAGCTGGCGCTCGCCTGTCGACGTGCATCGTCGCGACACCGAAGCGCGATCGTTCGGCGTTTCCGGAGACCGGCATCGGCATCTATCCGGGTCTGGGCGGCACGCAACGGACGACGCGTCGGGTGGGCCCGGGCCTCGCGAAATGGCTGGTGCTGTCGGGACAGGCGATTGGCGCTGAAGAGGCGCTCGCCATCGGCCTGGTCGACCGGGTCGTGCCCCACGATCAGCTGGACGCGGCGATCGACGAGATCATCGCCGCCGGACGCTCAGATATTCGTGGGCCAGAGCCCGTGCCGGACACTCATCGTCCGATCGCCGATTTTTTCGACCGTCACGGCGTCGAGGAGCTCCTCGAAGGTGTGGCCGAGGCACCAGGTGATGCGCGCCTGGCGAAAGCCATCGAGCGGATCGGATCGAAGGCGCCCGTCGCGCTTCGGCTCGCCGCCGACCTGATCGATCGCGGCGCCGGTCTGCCGATCGACGAAGGGCTCGCGCTGGAGCTTTCGCACCTCAACGAGATCTTCGCGACCAAGGACGCTTACGAAGGCCTGTCGAGTCTTGGGAAGAGGCCGCCGGTGTTCATTGGAAGGTAGGGTTCAAGGGGTCCAGGAGGTTCGAACCTTTTGAACCACTTATGCCGCGACTCCCGCCATGAGCCGCATCAGCCCTTCCTGGCTCGCCTCGGCACGTGACAACTCGCCGACCACGCGGCCGGCGCGGAATACGACCGTGCGCGTCGAAAGGTTGAGCACCTCCGGCATCTCGCTCGAGATGAGGATGATGCCGTTGCCGGCCGCCGCGAGCTCGTCGATGAGCGCGTGAATCTCGGCCTTGGCTCCCACGTCCACACCGCGTGTCGGCTCGTCGAGGATGAGGATGGGACACCGGGCCGCGAGCCACTTGGTCAGCACAATCTTCTGCTGATTGCCGCCCGACAGGGCGGCGACCAGCGTATCGAGCCGTGGAGTCTTGACCCGCAACCGATCGAAGTAGGGCTGCGCCACGTGGCGCTCGCCGGCTCGCGTGATGAACCCCAGCCTCGCGAGCCCGGGCAGAATCGACAACGTGGCGTTGTTGAGCACGTCCATCGAGAGCACGAGCCCCTGACGCTTGCGATCTTCGGGAACCAGCCCGATGCCGAGCGCGATCGCCTGCGCCGCGCTCGACGTGCCGGCCGGCCGGCCGCGCACCCACACGTCGCCCGTCGCGTGCGGGTCCAGGCCGAAAACCGCGCTCGCGATCTCGGAGCGCCCGGCCCCGACCAGCCCTGCAAAGCCAAGCACCTCACCGGCGCGCAGCGTGAATGACACGTCGCGGAAGCCCACGGGGCTCGACAGGCGCTCGACACGGAGGAGCTCCTCCCCGGGCTCGGCTCGCACGTGCGACGGAAAGTACTCTTCGAGCCGGCGGCCGATCATCATCTCGACGAGGGCGGCTCGGTCGACCTCGGCGGCGGGCCGCGTCGCCACGTGCTGGCCGTCGCGCAGGACGGTGATGGCGTCGCAGAGCTGGAAGATCTCTTCGAGCCGGTGGCTGACGTAAATGCACGTGACGCCGCGCTCCCGAAGCCGGCCGATGATCGAGTAGAGACGCTCGGCTTCGTGCTGCGACAGGCTGCTCGTGGGCTCGTCGAACACGATCAGGCGCGCACCCTGGCCGATCGCCGACGCGATCTGGAGCATCTGCTGCTGGCCGATCGTGAGCGAGCCCACGGCGTGCGTGACGTCGAGCGCGACGCCGATAGGCGCCAGCATGGCCTCCGCGCGTCGACGCATCTCGCGCCTCGAGACGAAGCCGCGCTTCGTCGGCAGGGTGCCGAGGCACAGGTTCTCGGCGACCGACAGGTTCTCGCAGAACGAGAGCTCCTGATGGACCATGGCGACGCCCGACTTCAATGCGTCGGTCGGACTGGCAAACCGGACGGGCTCGCCGCCGATGCTGACTCGACCCTCATCGGGGCTGTAGATCCCCGCCAGAAGCTTCCCCAGCGTGCTCTTCCCGGCGCCGTTCTCGCCGCAGAGCGCGTGGCACGATCCGGCCGCAATCTCGAACGTGACGTGGTCGAGCGCGACGACGCCGGGAAAGCGCTTGGTGACGCCGTCGAAACGGACCGAGGCGGTCGTTGCCATTCTTGTCGCATCTTATCGGACGAACTTCCGCACGGAAAGGTACGCGTCCCCGCTGCCGTTTTCGGCGCCTGGTGAAAATGCTAGGCTCTGCTATGGAGAACGGCGCGCAGGCCACCGCGAGCATAGTCAACCGGCACGCCCCCAAGGCCGTCTAAGCACCGAAGGCGGACACCATGCTGATGTGGTTGCAGCAGTTTCATCAGGACGTGCGCTTCGGCGTTCGGAGCTTCGTCCGTACACCGGGTTTCACCACTCTCGCCGTGCTGTCGCTGGCGCTCGGGATCATGGCCACGACGGCGATGTACAGCGTCATCTACGCCGTCGTTCTCGACCCGTTTCCGTACAAGGACGTCGACGCCCTCATGAGCGTCAGGGTCTGGAGTCCGGACCGAGCCGGCTCTCGCACCTACTACAACACGGACGAATTTCTCGAGATCGCCGAGCGCAGCACGATTTTCGATGGCGTCATCGCCTCGACCATTTCCGACGTGCTCTGGACCGAAGAGGGCGACCCGCAACGGCTTCGCGGGAACTACGGAACACCGAACACCTTTCTCGTGATGGGCGTACCGGCGCTCCACGGGCGCTTTTATCTGCCCGACGATGGGCGCACCGATGCAGCGCCAGTGGTCGTGCTGGGCCATCGCTTCTGGCAGCGCCAGTTCGGCGGCGATGCCAAGGTCATCGGCCGTCAACTTCGTCTGAACGACAAGGTCCGCACGGTCGTCGGGGTGATGCCGAAACGATTCATGTGGCGCGGCGCCGATGTCTATCTCCCCATCACGTTCGAACGCGGGCGCGCCGTCGAAGGGGTCAGGGATGTGCACGTCCTCGGACGGCTCGAGCCGGGCGTGACCGAAGTGCAAGCCGAGATGGACCTCAAGCCGATCATCCAGGACCTGGTCCAACGGGCGCCGCAGCGCTTCCCCCAGACCTGGCGCGTCGGCCTGCTGTCGTTCAAAGAGACATTTCCAAGCAGCATTCGCAAGGACCTGTGGGTGCTCTTCGGGGCGGTGGGGCTGCTGCTGCTGATCGCGTGCGCGAACGTGTCGAACCTCCTCCTGTCGAGGGCCGCGGGCCGTCAGCGCGAGATGGCTGTGCGATCGGCTCTCGGGGGAGGCCGTTGGCGCCTGGTGCGCCAACTCTTGACGGAGAGCGTACTCCTGGCAAGCGCCGGCGCCCTCGTCGGCACAGCGCTGGCCTACGGTGCGCTCCGCGTCATCCTGACGCTCGTACCTCCGGACACCATCCCCGACGAGTCCGAAGTCGCAGTCAACCTGCCGGTCTTGATGTTCACGCTGATGGTGTCGGCGGCGACCAGCCTGATCTTCGGGCTGGCTCCCGCGCTTCACACCTGCACGCGGGATCTGACGAACCCTCTGCGCACGAGCGGCCGCGGCACGACGGGCGGCGCGGCTCAGGCTCTGCTTCGCAAGGGTCTGGTGGTCAGCGCCGTTGCGTTGTCGATCATGCTGATGGTCGGCGCCAGCCTCATGATCAGAAGCGTGCTGGCGGTCGGCAGTGTGACGCTCGGCTTCCGGCCCGAGCGCGTACTGACGCTGCGAGTTCCCTTGCCGGAACGCAAATATCCGGACCCTGCCCGTCGAGTGCTCTTCTTCGACGAACTGCTTCGCCAGATCGCGACTGTACCAGGCGTCACTGCTGCGGCCGTCAACACGGGCGCACACCCCTTCGGCAGTGGAGGCTGGCGCGTGGAAGTGCCTGGCTCGACCGCCGACGACCTCCCGCTCATCATGCACCAGGTCAGTGCCGAGTACACGAAGGCGCTCGGAATTCCTCTCCTCAAGGGCAGGCTCTTCGGAGCGTCCGAGATCGCGGGACGTCGGCAGATTGCGTTGGTCAATCAGGCCTTCGAACGCGCGCGGCTCAACGGCGGCGACGCCGTGGGACGGATCGTCCGCATTCCGCGCTTGACCGAGCCGCCGATCAACTCGGCGGATGCCGGCGTAGAGATCGTCGGCGTGGTGCACGACTCGCTCAACCGCGGGCTCATGAACGAGCTCCTGCCTGAGATCTACGTTCCGTACTCGTTGCTTGGTGCCGCCAACCGCGTGGTCGTCCAGACGGCGGGCGACCCTGCGGTCGTCACGCGAGCCGTGGTCGAGCGTGTCTACGCCCTCGATCGTGACCAGCCGGTCACCGATGTGCGCACAATCCAGTCGTTCCTGGACGAGTTCGTCTACGCCGGTCCTCGCTTCAACGTGGTGTTGCTCTCCGTGTTCGCGGCTTTGGGGCTGACGCTGTCGGTCGTCGGCGTCTATGGCGTCATGGCCCACACCGTCGCGCAGCAGACGCGTGAGATTGGCGTGCGCATCGCGCTCGGGGCCGATCCGCGATCAGTCGGCCGCATGGTTGTCAGGTCCGGGGCCGTCCTGCTCT
Source organism: uncultured Acidobacteriota bacterium (assembly GCA_963771395.1). GTDB lineage: Bacteria > Acidobacteriota > Vicinamibacteria > Vicinamibacterales > 2-12-FULL-66-21 > DATBJJ01. Next base: position 593,141 of record CAVYTY010000016.1, read on the forward strand.
TGATAGGTGTCGCCGTGGGCCTCGTTGGCAGCACCTTCGCAGCCCGGCTGCTGGCGCGACAAATCCGGAACGTGTCGACGTTCGATCCAACCTCGTTTGCGGCGGCGTCGGTCGTGCTGCTCGCTGCAGGTCTGCTGGCGTGTGCGTGGCCGGCGTGGCGCGCGAGCCGCACGCAGCCGATCGTCGCGCTGCGGCAGGAATGAGTTCGAATCGGCTCGAAACTCAGGAAGTGGGGTCGGGGTAAGTGGTCTGCTCACAGCTGACAACGGGAGGGTACGGAGATAACGGGTTCAACACGAAGGACCGAAGCGAACAGAGACGCACGGAGAAGAGAACTCTCGGCCTACCAGAGATTGTGGTCGCACCGCGCTTCGCGCGGTGCGACCACGCACAAACTCACGACGCGGCTCAGCGCGACAGCCTCCGTGCGTCTCCGTTCGCCTCCGTTGCTTCGGGTTGAACCCGTTGTCTTCGTCTTACTCCGTGCAATCCTTTCAGGGTGGAGCCGTCTTGGGTCTGAGGCGTAGCCTCGCTAGAAGTTCAATCGGAACATCAGCTGCAAGATTCGCGAGAAGCCAACCTGTATCGTCGTCTGGCCGAAATTCGCGTTGCCGAATGTGTTCGCGCCCTGAAGCGTGCGCACGTTCGGACGGTTCAGGATGTTCAGCGCCTCGAGCTTGAACTGCGCGACCTTGGTGCTCCCGAATCGGATGTTCTTGATGAACGAGGCATCCACGACGTACCACCCGGGCCCGCGGACTTCGGTGATCGCGCGGGGTGCATTGCCAAAGGTCCCTGCCGGCGCCAGACTGAACGCCGCCGGATTGAGCCAGGTCGCGGACGCATGGTCGGCCGAGGCCAGCCGCTCGGTAAAGCTGCCGGACGTGGCGAGGTCGGCGCCAGTCAAGTTGGGCCGATTCGCGTTTGCGCCACCGAGCCGCGAATCCGCGGCCTGCTGCACGTTGATCGGGAACCCGCTCTGCAACGTGATCGTCCCCGCGATGGTCCATCCTCCGATCAGCAGATCCGCGGTGCGGCCGTTCGCCCAGCGCTTGCCGGCGCCGAAGGGCAATTCGGCAATCGGCGAAAGGAGGGCGCGGTGCGGTACGTCGAGCATGCTGATGCCGTACTCCGACAACGGATCGTAGCAGGCGGTCGTGAACTGCTGACCGGCAGTGCACGCCGGCATCGATGGAATGTAGTTGTAGTTGTTCATCGGAATGGCCGGACTCACCGCGGTGTAGAAGTTGCCTTCACCCACCTGGTTGTCTTTGAGCTGGCTGTAGGTGTAGCTGAAGCGGCCGCCCAGGCCGTTCGACATCCGCTTGGTGAGCTCGATCACACCGGCGTGATAGCGGCTGAGGCCTTCGGTGACCTGGCGGGCGTTGATCTGGCCGTATTGCGGGAAAGGCCGCAACAGGCGGGCCCGCGACAGCGTTGCCGGAGTCGACAGCGACCGTGGCACATTCGGGTTGTTGAGGAACGGGTTTGGCAACTGCGCGTCCAGTGCGGCTGAACCAAGCGCGAGATACTTGGGATCGAGCTGGTTGATGTTCACGCCGATGTCGTTCGAGCCGCCGAGACCGATGTGATCGCTGCGCGCGCCCATGTAGCTGACCGTGAGCCCCATGTTTCCCGGCAACTGGCGCTGCAGGTCGACGGAGAACTGGTGAACGCGGGGCGCCGTCCGGTTCTGGTCGACGTAGCTGATGTTGCTGTCGAGGTTGGTCAGGGCGCCGCGGCTGTTGCCCGAGGGCAGCTCGATACCAGTGGGGAACGGATTCTCGAATGTCGTCGGGTTGCTGCGGCTGCTGGTGAGGATGGTGTTCTGGCTGTACCCGACCTGCCCGTAGTTGCTCGCGGAGGTGCTCGGGATCGGATAGTTGAACGGCGCCCAATACAGGCCGTATCCCCCGCGCAGCACGGTTCGATCGTTCCAGGCGTACACGGCGCCAAACCGCGGCGACCACTTCACTGCCGGCGCATTGCCTTGGTATGTCTTGTTGCCGTCCACACCCGCATACATCAAGCCGCCCGTCACGGTCCGCACTGCGGTTCCCGCAACCGGATCGGCGGGAATCGCCACCGTCGAGAGCGGGTTCTGCATCGCCGGGTCGAAGCCCACGGTGAAGTTGTTGTCTTTCTCGCTCAACCCCTTTTCGTGCTCGAGGCGAAGACCGTAGGTCAGCGTGAATTTCGAGTTGATGCGCCAGTCGTCCTGCGGCGTACCCGCCGAAATAGTGCGTGAAGACGTTGAGCGGGGTCGACACCGACAGCGAGGTCACACGGTCCGTGCGTGCCGATGGGTAGCCGAGCAGGAACGAGGCGAACGCGTTTCCGTTCGTCGTGCTGCCGATGCCGCCGTCCGACGACGTCATGTCCTTGTCGAAATCGAAGAAGCCGGCGCCGTCGCCCGGAATGAACGTGTCGATGCCCATCTTCCGCCAGTCCCCGCCGAACTTGAACGTGTGCGCGCCGGCGACTTTCGACAGGGTGGCGTTCGCGCTGGTGGACTTCCAGTTGATTTCGGTCGGGTTGATCGCCCCGAGCGTGCGCGCCCCGTGCCCCTGATCGTAGCCGCGGATCCGAACCTGTGGAAACTTGTCCAGTTGGATCTG
>CAVYTY010000017.1:0-105608 GCA_963771395.1 uncultured Acidobacteriota bacterium
CCGATTCGCCCCTGGTCGTGCCTTCGGGTTCATGAGGTCGGTGTCGATGACACACTGGGAAGATCCAGAAGTGCGCTGGCTGATTTTCTCAACGCGTCGCCCGAGGAGGTGGCCTTCGGCGCGAACATGACGGTGATCGGCGTAATCGCCCGCACCGTGTCATCGATCGGGTATCCCCCAGCTCCGTCTTGCCGGTGGGCTTCCATGCGGGTACGTCCTATAATCCGCGCCACATGCCACTCTCGGCTTTCGTTCTCCTGGTGGGCGCAGTCGTGGCTGCCGCAGGTCTCGCGCCAGGAACCCAGGCGCCGCCAGCCTTCGCCGGTCACTGGGTGCTGATCTCGGTCGGTCCGCGGCGGCCGGCGTACGACCAGTTCTGGTTCGGGACGGAGGCTCGGGTCACGCAAACGGACACGACGCTGGTGATCACACGCGTGAGCCCGCCGCCGCAGCGCGAGGCGCGATTCACGTTCGGCGCCGAGAGCCACAATGAATATCTCGTCGATGGACAGAAGGTCGTCAGGGACTCGCGCGCGACGCTGAGCCGCGGGACGCTGCTCATCAGCACTGACACGACCCCACCCGAGGGACAGCGCTGGCTGTCGAACATCCTGCGGTGGTCGCTCGACGCCGACGGCACGCTCGTCGTCGGGGACACGGAAATCTGCGGGAAGGGGGAGTGCCCGTCGGTCGTGACGACGCTGAAGTTCAAGCGGCAGTGAGCGGCGGCCGTCGAATCAGCGCCGCTTCCCGATGGCATACAGCGCCTTGTCGGTGCGGATGAAGATCTGACCGTCCGAGACCGCCGGCGAGCTGAGCGTGTATTCCTCGAGATCGTTTTCCGCCAGTAGTTCGAACTTCGGACCGGCCCGAACCACGCTCGTCAGCCCATCTTCGTTCGTGACGTAGATCTTTCCGTCGGCCAGCACCGGCGAGCCGGTGTAGGTCGAAGGCCGCAACCGCTGGCGCTCGTACACCGGCGCACCCGTCTTCGCGTCGAGGCACCACATGATGCCTCGATCGTTGACGACATACAGGTAGGTGCCGTCGGTGACCGGCGTCGGAACGTCGGGGCCGTTCGTGAACCGCCACACCACGTGCGACCGGGTGACGTCGCCGCGCCCGCCCGCTCGTACCGCGACCATCGGCCGCTCGCGCGTTGGCGCGTAGACGATCCCATCGTGGGCAAACGGAGAGGCGATGATGCGAAAGATTCCGTCCCCCGTCGGATTCAGTCCTTCCGCGCGCCAGATTTCCGCGCCGGTTGCGGGGTCGTGACCGGTGACGACATCGGCGCCGGAGACGACGACCGTGGCGCGCGTGCCGTCGCGCACGATGGTTGGCGTGGTGTAGGCATCCGGCGACTCCTGCCGCGCGTTCGACGTGCGTTCAACACGCCAGAGGGTCTGTCCCGTGATCTTATCGAGCCGCAACAGGTACGAGGGTTCCGCGGTGTGCGACCCGTGCAGCACCTGGACGTAGATCGAGCTCTCGAACAGCAGCGGTGACGAGCCGTAGCCATAGAGCTGTCCGAAAAGCCCGTAGTCCGCCTGGACGTCCCGCGTCCAGCGCTCCTTGCCCGCGAAGTCGAACGCCTTCAGCACGCCGGTGCCGGTCATGACCCACACGTGCGTGCCATCGGTCACCGGCGACGGCGACGACATGTTCTGTTTGCGGATTTGCCGGTTTCCTTCGGCGACCTGCCGCTTCCAGATGACATGGCCGTTCGCCCGATCCACGCACCACAGCCAGACCCGCGGTCCATCGGCGACGTTGAGGAAGATGCGGTCGCCCCAGACAATCGGTGTCGAGCCGGACCAGGCCGGCAGCGGGAGGATCCACGCCAGGCCGTCGGTTTTCGACCAGCGCGTCGGGAGATTGGTCTCGGCTGCGGTGCCGTTCAGCTGTGGGCCGCGCCACTGCGGCCAGTTGTCGGCGAGCAGGTGGGAGAGGGCGCAGACCACCACGGCGATCGTGCAGAGCAGGCGCTTCATTCCCTCGCGCCCCCGGTCAACTCCGTCCTCGCTCCATGTCGGTCCCCGCCTGGAAGTCACCCGGCCTCATCGTCGATAGTCCCGGTCGGGCACGAAGTCGAGCAAATCAGCTCGCCGGCGACAGAGGAGTGCTGCGCTTCCTCGACCGGCACCTGAAGGCAGAAAGGATACTTCGGTTGGAACGGCGCCGGACTACGTTCGGACTAGGGCTGACTGCCACTGCTCTCCCACCGTCCTGCGGCTTGGCCCATCCGCTCGACCGCTCCGTGGAACAAGAGCTCTTCCTCCTTCCGAAACCGGGCCTTCCCGAGCACACGTTGACATGCGATGCACATGCGCGCATGCTAATTACATGTCACGAATGGTCCAGGTTCGCAACGTGCCGGACGCGCTGCACCGTAAGCTGAAAGCCCGAGCGGCCGATGCCGGACAGACGCTGTCCGACTATCTGCTGGCCGAGCTGGAGCGGCTGGCCACACGTCCCACACGCGACGAGATGCTGGCCAAGCTCCACAGTCGAAGGCGTGTTACGTTGAAGACGCCAGCCGCCATCGTCATCCGCGACGAGCGCGAATCGGCGTGATCGTCGTCGATGCGTCGGCGATGCTGGAGTTCCTCCTCCAAACCGCGCTTGGCACTCGGGTCGAGGCGCGCCTCTTTCGCGACCGGGACGAGCTTCATGCGCCGCACCTGGTCGACGTGGAGGTGCTTCAAGCCCTGCGCCGCCTCGTGCGATTGGGCGAAGTCTCTCCCAGCCGCGCCGACGAGGTGATTGCCGATCTCAGCGATCTCGATCTCCACCGCCACGCGCATCTCGATCTCCTGGCGCGCGCGTGGAAGCTACGAGACAACGTGAGTGCATACGACGCCGTATACGTCGCTCTTGCGGAGGCGATGGAGGCGGCGATCGTCACCTGCGACGGACCGCTCGCCAAGGCGCCTGGTAACCGTATTCGGATCGAGTTGATCGCATGAGGCTCCTTGACGCGGCTCATCCGCCGCGCGCTGGCGAGGTGGACTTGATCCGAATCGGTGAACAGGTTGGTTAGCGTCGGTCTCTTCGGACCTCCATAGACAAGGATGATGGGTGTGGGCGCTTTGTGGGAAACCGCGTTCTGGGCGGTGGCCATCGTCAGCCTGTGTTCAACCAGACGCCGTCCCCATCAGACACCGTGCGATGGCTCCACACGAGTCGGCATTCTACAGCCCCGAGCGAGAGCAACACCGGGGCACATTCCATTCCCTTCAGTGGGCAGCTGCAACAGCGCTCAGCAAGACTGGAGGCGTTGCTGAAGGAGCTCCACGCGCCGTAGATGGCAGATTGACGATGCCCGCGATGGCATCCGCAGCGACGTCTCCCCGGAATCGATTCTCGCGAACCGGTCGTTCGCTCTCATCGAAACTGGCATGGGACAGTACGTGGACCGCCGCGATCCGCCGGTGCGGGCAAGAATGAGCGGATTCTCTGAAAAGTTTGGTGCCGCCCGAATTTTGAAACCGGAGATGGAGGTTTTGCAGACTTCCCACGTCTGACCGTTGGCCTCTGTCTATGACGCCTGCCGAAGGCCCCAGCGGCGGCGCTTCAGGAACAAGCCTTTTCGCGAGATGCCGAGGATGCGTGCGGCTTCTTCGACGCGGCCGTGCGATCGTTCCAGGGCGTGGCGGACGAGGGTCTGTTCGAGCGTGTCGACGGCGGCCGGCAGCGGCTGATCGAGGCGCAGACGAATCTCGGGTTCGGCGCGGGCGTCGGCGACAGGGATCGTCCGGCGCGAGGCGCGGATCTCTGGCGACAGCAGCGCCGGCGTGACCATCGCGTCGGGCTCGGCGAGGGCAATCATCCGACGCACTTCGTTGGCGAGCTGACGGATGTTCCCGGGCCACCCGTAGAGCAGCAGGTACTCGAGCGTCTCGTCGTCGAGCGTCACGCGCCCCTTGCGCTGCTCGTCGCCGAACTTCTGCAGGTAGTGCTGGACGAGCGCCGGGATTTCCTCGCGGCGTTCGCGCAGGGGCGGCAGGTGCAGCGGCAGCACCTTGAGGCGGTAGAGGAGGTCTTCGCGAAAGCGGCCCTGGGCGACGAGCTGCTCGAGGTTGGCGTTGGTGGCGGCGACGATGCGGACGTCGACCTTCACGGGCTTGGCCTCGCCGAGGGGATGCACTTCCTGCGTGCTCGATGAAGCGGAGCAGCTTGGGCTGGAGCTCGATCGCGATGTCGCCGATCTCGTCGAGGAAGATGGTGCCGCCGGCGGCGCTGCGGATGACGCCCGGGAACGACATGTCCGCGCCGGTGAACGCGCCCTTGCGATAGCCGAACAACTGGCTCTCGAGCATGTCGGCGGGCACGGCCGCGCAGTTGAAGGGCACGAGCGGACGATCGGCGCGGTTGGACGCGCGGTGGATCATGCGCGCGAGCATCTCCTTGCCGGTGCCGGTCTCGCCGGTGAGGAGGACGGGCAGGGGGCTCGAGGCGATCCGGCGGGCGAGGTGCAGGAGCTCGGTAGACTGCTCGGAAATCCACAGGCTCTCGGCGTTGCCCTCGAGGTCCTCCGCCGGCCAGAGGGCCGCGCGCTGCTTCTCGTCGCGCCGGTACTGGTCGAGGGCGCAGGCGGTGGCGACGAGCTTGCGGATGGCGGCGAGGGTGCATCGATGGTCGAGCTCCGGCCGCGGCCGCGCGAGGATTTCCCAGGTCTCGTCGCGGTGCTGGCCGAGGAGGATCAGGTCGTCCTGAGCGGCCGTTCGCCAGGCCGCGAGCGCCTCGTCCTCGGTCCAGCCGACGCTGGCGACGTGCCGCAGGCCGCGCGCGCTGCGGCCCCCAAGGACCAGGGCCTCGGCACACCCCGTGTCCTGCAGGATCGCGAATGCCTCGCGGCCGAGAATGTGCGGATGTCCCGAGAGCTCCAGCAGCGCCACCGCCGAGTCGAGGTGATTAAGCCCCAGAACGGCACCTGTGTCGTCGGGTCCAGATTTAACGTCCGATAGTGAGTTCTCCGCAACCTGTTTCGCCCCCACAAGGTCACCTGCACCTTTAAGAACTCGAATTGCCCTCGCTTTGTGAGCGGCTCCTCTGTTTCCGTGACGCGCCCTGTTCAACGCCTTGCCAAGTACCGCGTGAAACCCTCCGACCAACCCGAGTGGCCAACTTCCGTAACTTTGGTTGAGAGGAAGTTCATTTAGGTCTGGAACATCTTCGGACTCAACTAAGGCCTCTGACCGAGCCAGCTGAAAGGCAGTGAGAAGCGTGTGCAGCTTCGCATCGCGAGCGCGTGCGATGCAGATGTCCAACCTATCCAAGGCTTCGCGCCAGCGGCGCATCCTTAGAAGTAACTCGATCCGTGTCTGTTCGGAACTCAGCGTGTACCACGGCTGAACCTGAGGCTCATTCTGACTTGCCGTAAGCGTCGTCTCGGCGTCCGTGTAGTCACCCGAAGCCAGCAAGGCCCTCGCCTTGGTATCCGCGAGCGCGAGCCGAACACTTGGGCTCGAGAACGATTCCAGCAAAGCCAGTCGGATCTGTCTGTGAGCGTCTTCGATCCTCCCGGCACAGACATAGAGGCAGGCCAAGTTGCCACCGGCTGCGACCCGGCCTCTAGACCATCCACTGCGCGCCGCAAGAGTCGACCCTCGCTCGGCCAGATCGATCGCTGAGGCGATATCGCCGGTTAGCGACAACGCGACTGACTCATCAAGGTCTATCGACGAAGCCAGGTAGATGTTCGGGTCAGAGACCAGAAGTCCACGCGCCAAATGAAAATGTCTCTGGGCCACAGCAAAACGGCCGGCCTTTGCTTCGAGGCGCCCGAACGCCAAATGCACGAGTGAATGCATTTGCGGATCGTCAGACCTGGTCACTGAACGCCTGACCACCCCAACAAGTGGTAGCGAACTGTCGAAGCCCTTACTGTCGCAGGTTCGCTCCAGGAGCTGCGTAGTCGCCCTGCAGATAGTCGATACGTCCTTCGACTTCTCAGCGTGGCGGACTGCGGCTTGATACAATTCTAAGCCGGCGCTGAGGTCGCCTCCATACCATCTGCAGTCGGCGAGGACTGACGTGCACCTGGCGAGCAGAGCGCTGGACAGTCCACTCTTCCGAACAAGTCGAGTCGCAGCGGCCTCCGCATCATCTGCCCTGCCGATCAGACTGAGAAGCTCGGTGGTCAGAACGTCTTCAGAATCGGCTTTAACGGGAGAGCCCGCTAGAAGCTCATGGCAATCCAAGAGCCGCCCTTCGCGGTAGGCCAGGTCAACAGGGGTGTTCACTTTATATATCACTCGGCTAGGTCAGTGAATTGCAGAGGGTGAAGAACCGCTCGTGAGCGGACGCTCCCGTCCACGCGCGGCCTTCACGAGATCATCAACCGAGAGGCCGTCGGCTGGCGCTGTCGCTACTCCCAATGTGACGCTAATCGGCCATGGATCAGAATGCCGCTCGGACAGTTCTGTCGCCAGGGATAGGCGCGTTCGCTCGGCAACGAGGCCGGCGGTTTCTGAATCGGTTTGGCTGAGCAGAACGGCCAGTTCGGTCGCGTCGTACCGAAACAGCAGATCGCCGACTCGAAGTGCCTTTCTGATTCCGCTGGCTACCGCTTCGAAGGTTTCATCATTGATCTTCGGAACCCCGTTGCCGTGCCGAATGCCTCCCTGCCGAACCGTTACAAAGATTACTGAAACTTTGTCCTCCGGCTGCACATTGGCGCTCGCCGCCGCAAACATTCGCTCCAGGTGCCGAACATTCGGCAAACCTGTTGCCGTGTCGCGGAGATCAGTGGCTCTATATCGTTCGAAGGTCAGGGCGTGCCGAACTGATTGTGAAACCTGCCGCCCAACAATCTCCAGGATGCGCTTGTGGTCTTCGTTGAAAGCGTCCACATCAACTGAAAAAATAGTTAGGACGCCGATCAAGTCTTGCCCTGACACGAGGGGAGTGCTTATGCAACTCCTAAGGCGAGGCCGCAGCAGTCTGGCCACCTCACCGAGATCAAGAATCGGATCCGCGTTAACGATCGTTTGCCTATTTGCAGCGACCCAGCCGGACAGCCTTTCCCCTCTAGGGATTCGAAGACCAACCAAGTTTGCCGCATGTGTGCCGGCGGCATGCATAGAGACCAGGTCGTCTGTCTGGGATTCATAAACATAGAATACGATCACTGACGCGGGCACGATGCGTCGCAGATGCTTGGCTATCACGTCCCCGACATCACCCAGATCCACATGACCCGTTAGGCCGATCGCCAGATCATAGAGGACGAGGGTTTCTTCAGTGCTGGCCGCGATTTCGTCGAGGCTCGCGGTTGCATTGACTTGAGCGCTAGCGCGTAGCGACGGCACCGAGCTCGGATACTGGCGATTCACCGGTGCGGGCGAAGGACGATTCAGCGGCTGCGGCTGTGCGGTCGGCCTGCCCGCTTGAGGTATGTATGGCGATGAATGTGTCCACGATCAAAGGATCGTACATGACACCTCTGCGTTCCAGAAGAATACGAATTGCCTCGGCGTCCGCCATTCTCGGGCGGTAGGGACGGTCTGACGTCGAGTGCGTCAAAGCAATCGACGACAGAAAGAATCCGGGCGCCAATTGGGATAGCGTGTACACGGAGGCCATCGGGATAGCCACTCCCATCCCAGCTTTCGTGATGATGTCGGACGATGGGTACCACGGGATAGGGAAAATCAATTGCCGAGAGAATGTCCGCGCCAATGCTGGCGTGCAGCTTCATGCGCTCGAACTCGGCGAGCGTCAGTTTGCCGGGCTTGTTCAGAATGTATTCTGGAACGGCGAGCTTCCCCATGTCATGCAGAAGCGAGGCGGCTTCGATCGCACTAATCTGTGATTGCTCTGTAATGCCGAGGTGCTTGGCCAAGCCGACAGCATACTGCTGTACGCGCCGAATGTGGCCATGAGTTATCTGGTCCTTGGCATCGATGGCCATGGCGAGTGTCTCGATTGTTGAGAGATAAAGTCTATTGAGTTGACTTAGGTGTGTGTGGGCGTCTTCGATTCTGCCTAGGGCCGTCTTGAATGTTAGGTAAGAAATCACTAACACCGGAAGGATTACCCCGGCGACATACATGAAAGCGGAGTCCCGTGCTTGCACTAGATACGGGAGGATTAGAGCCGCAACTGATGCCCCACTATAGTAGTTCAAGGACAACCAAAGAAAGCTCTGACGCCAAACGGTGACTGGTGACCGACGTTTGTGCAGACCGACCACGATAGCGACCAACCAGCTGTTGAGCAGGAAATAGACCGTGGCGAGCAGAAGCAGCCAAGGCAGGAGCGCGGATCGGGCTCGGGGCCACCGTAAGTGGCTGGATACCCGTACAGTAGTAGAAAACATGCGTAGCTACCCAGATTGCCACCGCCGCGGCAGCTACGTTGAACGTGAGCCTCGACCAGGGTGGCGACGATTGGCGACCGAGCCAGAATGAGATGACCAGGGTGTCCAAGACGACGATCATCGTGGCCGCCGGTGGGCCGAACAGGAGGGCCGCCGCAAAGACGAACGTCTCCGAGACTGACAACCTTGCGGGAATCCCGGGAATTCGGACTGTGAACGAGCCGCTGAGAAGTGTCAGGACTGCGAGCACCAGCCAGTTGGATCCAACTGGCGTCCGTGAAATCGAATAGAGGGACTCCAATACGACGCACACTCCCGCAGCAACGACGACAGAGATGTACAAGCGGCTGGAGCCACTGAGATCGGTTAAAGGCATGGTACGGGCCAGGTCGGCCGCACGGGACTAGTCAGCCCAGACGATTAGATGGCGCACGCTTGACTCCTTGACGTTTTGGTTATCGGTCATTAGTGTCTGCGAGGTTAGTCGGCCCAGACAATCGTGTCGGCCCAGACAATCGTGTCGGCCCAGACAATCGTGTCGGCCCAGACAATCGTGTCGGCCCAGACAATCGTGTCAGCCCAGACAATCGTGTCAGCCCAGACAATCGTGTCGGCCCAGACAATCGTGTCAGCCCAGACAATCGTGTCGGCCCAGACAATTGTGTGGCGAGGCGGAAGTAGTGCGGAGATATCTGCCGAGAGGCTCTCTGAGGCCGATGCCGAGAATGCGATTCCTTGTGGCGTGACTGCCTCATCGGCGATTGCTGTTGCTCTCGAGATCTCGTCTCCGCGCCGCCTCCACTGCCCCGATGATGTTCAGGCTCCCGGCTCCGGCCTCGAGCAGGCCGCTCCCGGCCACGGCGCTGCTCGTCAACTGCAGCAGCACCTTGGCTTCCGCCGGCTTCACCGGCCGCGCCTCCAGCAGCAGCGCCGCCGCGCCCGCCGCCACCGCCGACGAGATGCTCGTGCCGCTCAACCACATGTAGGTATCCGCCCCGTGGCCCACCACGCGCTCCGGCAGCAGCGTCGCCAGATACGCGTCCCTCGGCACCGACGCCATGATCCGGTTCCCCGGCGCCACCAGCTCCGGCTTCAGCCTCCCGTCGATCATCGTCGGGCCGCGCGAGCTGAAGGTCGCCATCACGTCGTCGGACCGCGCCGCCGTCTGAAGCGTGTTGATCGCGCCGACCGTCAACGCCGACCGCGAGTTGCCCGGCGAGTGGATGCCGCCCATCACCCGCCTGCCGTCCGCCAGCTTGCCGACGTTCCCCGCCGCGACGGTCACCAGCAGCCCGGCGTCGGCCGCGCGCTGCACGGCCTGGCACAGCGGGTCATCGTTCTCCGACTCCATCACCGGGTGCCCGAGCGACACGTTGACGATCCGGATGTTCCACAGGCGCCGGTTGTCGATCGCCCAGTCGATCGCCTCGATGACGTCGCTCGTGAGCCCCGAGCCGTCCGCGCCCATCGCCCGCAGGCTGACGATGTGCGCGCCGGGGGCGATGTCGCGGATGGTGCCCGCGATGTGCGTGCCGTGGCCGTTCAGGTCCCCTTCGCGGCCGCGGACGGCCGCACCGGTGAAGTCCAGGCTGAGCGCCACGCGGCCGGCCAGGTGCGGATGCCGCCCGTCCACGCCCGTGTCGATCACCGCCACCCCGATGCCGCGGCCGGTGAAGCCGCGCATCCCCGCGAACCCGCCCTCCCACACCTGGTCGGCGCCAATCGCCTCGGCCGTCACGGTCGCCATCGTCCGCACCGTGAGGTCCCCGGAAACGCTGGCGACGTCGGCGTCCGCGCTCAAGTCGCGAAGCTGCCGGCCGGTCACTTCGAAGACGCCGGCATTCCGCAGGCGCTTCTTGAGGCGCGCGTCGTACCGCGTCGCCAGAACCTGGAGCTGCTCTTCGCTCCCGCCCACGATGATGTCGGTCGGCGCCTCGATACGAGCCGCGAGCCGCTCGCGGAGATCACGGGACATGCGGACGGGGCGCTGGCCCGCCTCCGCGGGAACCACCGAGGCCACGATCGCACACGTGAACGCGAGAAGAACAATCCGCCTGATGACAGGGATGAAAGAACTGTATGTTTGGGTCATGGGTACCGGTCGCCAACTTGAAATCGCCAGGGTTGCCCAGACCCAAGGCACCGTGCATGCCAGACTCAACAATAGAAGGTGGCGGCGGCTGAAGAGGGTGGTCGAAAGAACACGAACGAACTCTTTGGTTCAGGATGATTGTTGAGGCGCCCGGGTTCGACTACGATGGCCGCTCACGACGAACCAGCCGCTCACGGATAGAGGCAACATGTTGGCTCACGGCATCCGGTTCGACCGTCGGGTAGCCCATACCCGGCAAAAACGGCCTACTTACGTATACTTGGAGACCGGCCAAGCAATTGGCCGGTAAGGTCGCCCGTGGCCACCACCCGAAAAGCGCTCCCCCTCCTCGTGGTCCTGGCGTGCTTTTCAGCTCTTCCGGGCTGCCGGCCGACCGAACCCGCGCCTCCGCCGGGGGCGGCGCCGGCTCCGGCGCGCGGCGGGGAGCTCGTGGCATCGATTCGCTCGGAGCCGGCCACCTACAATCGCTTCGTCGCCGCCGGCGCGGCCTCGGCCACCGACGTGGTGACGTTCCTGACGCAGGCGCCGCTCGTGAGGGTCAACCGCGCGACCGACGAGCTCGAGCCGTGGCTGGCCGAAGGGTGGACGCCCTCGGCCGACGGGCTCACCTACACGATCGCGCTCAAACAGGGTCTGGTGTTCTCGGACGGCGCGCCGATGACCTCCGCCGACGTCCTCTTCTCGTTTCGCGCCGCGTACGACCCGGGTGTGGCGAGCCCGCTCGCCTCGGTGCTCCACGTCCACGGGAAGCCGCTCGTCGTGACCGCCCCGGACGCGCGCACCGTGGTCATCCGCTTCCCCGGACCGTTCGCGCCGGGGCTGCGCGTGCTCGACAGCCTCCCCATCGTGCCCAGGCACATCCTCGAGCCGGCGCTCGACGCCGGTCAGTTCCAGAACGCCTGGCTGCCGTCGAAGCCGGTCACCGATGTCGTCGGCCTCGGGCCGTTCACGCTCGCCGAGCACGTCGCCGGGCAGCGGTTCGTCTTCGCGCGCAACCCGCGCTACTTCCGGCGCGACGCGGCCGGCGTCCAGCTGCCCTACCTCGATCGCCTGACGATGGCCGTCGTGCCCAATCAGAACACCGAGGCGTTGCGGCTCGAAGCCTCCGAAATCGACCTGATGAGCAACGGCGACATCCGTCCCCAGGACCACTCCGCCTTCAAGCAGCTCGCGGACCAGGGCCGCCTGCGCATGATGGAGGTGAGCGTCGCGCTCGATCCGGACTTCCTGTCGTTCAACCTGCGGCCGGCGGGGCCGGCCGCGCGGCGGCCGGCGTGGATTGCGCGCAAGGAGTTCAGGCAGGCGATCTCGTGCGGGGTCGATCGGCAGGCGATCGTCAACACGGTGTACCTGGGCGCCGCGGCGCCGCTGTACGGACCGATCACCCCGGGCAACCGGCGCTGGCACTCCGCCGCCGCGCCGGCCTGCACCTTCGATCGCGAGCGCGCTCTCAAGCTCCTCACCGCTGTCGGCCTCACGGACCGCAACGGCGACGGCATGCTCGAGGACGCCGCCGGCCGCCCGGCGCGGTTCTCGATCATCACGCAGGCCGCCAACCTGCGCGAGAGCGTGTCGTCGGTGCTCCAGGAACAGCTCCGCAAGCTCGGCATCGCGGTCGACATCGTCCCGCTCGATCCGCGCGGAATCTTTCAGCGGTGGACGGCGGGCGACTACGAGGCCATCTATTTCGGGCTGCAGGCGAGCTCGACGGACCCGGCGCTCAACCCGGACTTCTGGCTGAGCTCGGGGCCCTCGCATTTCTGGAACCCGGGGCAGCGGAGCCCCGCGACGCCGTGGGAACGGCGCATAGACGAGTTGATGCGCGAGCAGTCGTCTGCCGCCGGCCTGGCTGAACGCCAGCGCGCATTCGCGGAGGTGCAGCAGATCATGGGGGACGAGCTGCCGTCGATCTACTTCGTCGCGGCACGCGTGACGCTCGCCACGTCGCCGCGAGTCGGCAACCCCACGCCCGCCCCGAAGCCCCCCCACCTTCTCTGGAGCGCGGATACGCTGGCGGTGGCAAGGAAGTAGGCGGTTCGCCGGCGTGCTCGTATCGTGCAGGCGTTCTCGAGCTCCGCGCAGCGCTCGTGCGGCACGGCGGCGCACGCCATGAGAATGGCGACGCGCTCGACGATGTTCGAGCCGGCCTTGCCGCTTCGCGAGGAGGTTATCCGTTCAAAACGGACGAGGAAGGGAAGGGCGCGCCGGCACGTGGGAGCTTCCGGCACTCGGGGCGGTCACGTCTCCCACCGCCGTGTTGATTCGGCCCGACGGATATGTGGCCTGGGTGGGAGACCCGACTCAGCGGGGGCTCGCTGACGCGCTGACCACCTGGTTCGGACCGCCTGCCGCGGCGTAGCGGCTCGGGGCTCGGGCCTCGAGTCTTCGGGTCGTAGGCGCTGCTCGCTCCGGCTGCTCTCTTGCTACCGGCGTTCTGTCTGCATTTGTCAATGCGCTTGGGGCCCCACCCCCAAGCGCTCTCGCGCGGCGACTTCGCGCCGCGCTCGGGCCGCAGGCGCTGTGTCTCCTGTCTCCTGTCTCCTAGAGCTCCTAGCTCCTGCCTCTCGTATCGCCCGGGCGCGGCCGAGCCGAAAACTCCGTCGTGAACCGCGGGCTCCTGACGTACCTCGTTCGCCGCCTGCTGCTCGCGGCGCTCCTCGTGTTTGTCGTCTCGTCGGCGGCGCTGATGCTGGTCGAGGCCGCGCCAGGTGATTACGCCGCCGGCTTCGACGTCGACCCCGCGGTCGCGGCGGCGGAGCGCCACCGTCTGGGGCTCGATCGGCCTTTTCCCGTCCGGTATCGCGACTGGCTCGGCCGCGCCGTGCGCCTCGATCTCGGCGAGTCGGCCAAGTACGGCCGGCCGGTGAACACACTCGTGGCGGAACGCGCGGGCAACACGGCGCTGCTCGGCGCGGCGGCATTGCTCCTGGCCACATCGCTCGGCGTGCCCGCCGGCATCTTCACGGGGAGCCGCCGGAATCTCGCCACGGCGCTCGCGCGGGCACTCTCCCTGATCCTCGTCTCTATCCCGCCGCTCGTGACGTCGTTCGCGCTGCTTCTCCTGGCCGCGCGCACGGGATGGTTTCCGGTGGGCGGGTTTCCGACAACGGGCGACATGACGTCCGGCTGGACGACGATCCGCTATCTCGTGCTCCCGGCGGTCGCGCTGGCGCTGCCGATCGCCGCGTCGCTCGAGCGCCTGCAGTCCCAGGCCATGCACGACGCGCTCAGGGAACCGTCGGTGCGCGCGGCGCTCGCGCGCGGCTGCTCGGTCCGGCGCGTCGTCTGGCGTCACGCCTTCCGGCTGTCGCTGCGGCCGGTCCTCGCCATCTACGGGGTGATCGTCGGGAGCGTGCTGAGCGGATCGTTCGCCGTCGAGATCGTCACGTCCTGGCCGGGGCTCGGCGCCCTCATGTATGAAGGCCTCGTCGCGCGCGACCTGTATCTGGTTGCCGGCTGCGCCGCCGCGGGGTCGATCTTTCTTGCGCTCGGCATCCTCGCCGCCGACGTCGCCCTCGTGCTGGTGGATCCCCGGCTGGAGGAGCCGGCGTGACGGGCGCACGAACCCCCGCCCGCCGTGCCGGCATCGCGCTCGCGGCGCTGCTTGCCGCGTTTGCCGTATCCGGCCCGTGGCTCACGCGCCACAGCCCCGCCGAACAGTTCGCCGAGGCGGTCTACGCGCCGCCGATGCGGCCCCACATCATTGATGTATCGGGCCGCCTCCGGCTGCCGTTCGTCTACCCGCTGCGGCTCGAGAACCGGCTGGAGCACCGGTACGTCGAGGATCGCAGCCGTCCGATGCCTCTCCGGCTGCTCGAGAACGGCGTCCTCCTGTCGGTCGATGCCGCGCACGGGTCGCCCTGGTTTGCGCTCGGGGCCGACGCGCTCGGCCGCGACGAGTTCGCGCGCCTCGCGTGGGGGACGCGTCTGTCGCTCGGCGTCGCGCTTGGCGCGGCGCTCGGCGCGCTGGTCATCGGGGCAATCGTCGGAGGCCTGTCCGGCTTCGCCGGGGGCCTGGTCGACGATGGGTTGATGCGCGTGGCGGACGTGATCATTGCGCTGCCGGCCGTTTACGTGGTGCTCGCGCTGCGCGCGTCGATGCCGCTCGTGCTCACGACAACCGAGGTCTTCTGGACGATGGTGGTGGTGCTCGCGGCGGTCGGCTGGCCTTTCCCGGCGCGGGGCGTCCGGGCGGTGGTGGCCGCCGAGCGGACGCGCGAGTACGCGGAAGCTGCGCGCGCCATGGGGGCCAGCCGTACGCGGTTATTGCTGCGTCACCTGCTGCCGGCGGCACGGGGGTTTCTGGTGGTGCAGGCGACGCTGCTCGTGCCGTCGTTCGTCCTCGCGGAGGCCACGTTGTCGTTCGTGGGGCTGGGGTTCAGCGAGCCGATCCCCAGCTGGGGCGCGATGTTGCGGGAAGCGGGACGCGGCCGGGCGCTCGTCCTCGCCCCCTGGCTCCTGGCGCCGGCGGTCGCGATCGTCCTTTCGGCGCTTGCAGTGAACCTCATCGCCGGAGCAGAATCCGTGCGCCGGCTGGTCGACCGATCGCCAGGCGGCTCGGTAAGTAGCTGATTATGTTGCGCTTGAAGGTTTCTGGCGCAGTGTTCCATGCCTGCACGCGCGTACGTTTTTAGAACAGTATCAATAAGTCGCTATATTGCCGGACTTTACTGCCGTTATCGATGTCAAATCACGACTCTGGCTGTTCTGAAACGGCCCACACGGTACCGCAGACTAATGTCTCCTTTTCCAGTCAGATGGCGCGTAAATAGTTGACATACAGCCATTTAGGTCTCGACAGCCCAAGCCCGACGGTTCTGGCCCCCCACTTGCTCTGCTGTAGCACGTCAGGCGTGTCTCGGCCTGTTCATCAGCGGCGGACTGGAAAGAGGAACCATGCTTACGAATCTTCAACTCGAGACCGCGGTCATCACGCCAATGGTGCAGTTGAGCGCCCGCGTGATGCCGCGTCAGCCAAGGAGCTGGCGGCAGACCCTGCCGGTGCTCTCGGATGGTGTGCTCACGTTGCGCGAGCTCAGGACGTCGGACGCGAAGGCCTTGTTCGAGCAGCTCACGAGCGAAGAGGTCTCGCGTTTCATTTCGCCGCCGCCGGCCACGGTCGACGGGTTTCGGCGCTTCATTGCCTGGGCGCTGCGCGAGCGCGCGGCCGGGCGCTACATGTGCTTCGCGGTCGTACCCGACGGGACAGACACGGCGATCGGGATCTTCCAGGTATCGCATCTCGACCCGACGTTCGGGACCGCGGAATGGGGTTTCGCGATCGGCCGGTCGTTCTGGGGTTCGGGCGTCTTCGTCGCGGCCGCGCGACTGATCATCGAGTTCTCGTTCGAGACCCTCGGCGTCCACCGGCTGGAGGCCCGGGCGGCCGTCGCGAACGGCAGGGGCAACGGCGCCCTCGCCAAGATCGGCGCCGTCAGGGAAGCGACCCTGCGCCGGAGCTTCCTGCGCCGCGGGCAGTATCACGACCAGGCGCTCTGGTCGATCGTGCGTGACGACTGGCGGCTGGCGAAAGCCGTGTGGGGTTCGGCCGTTCACTGATGGCACCCATCCATCGACCCACCGCCTGTGTGCAGGCGGGTATCAATAACCAAGCGACCGTGACCACTTCCGACTTTCGGAAGGTATCCAAAGGACAAGACTCAATGCGTTCCCATCATCGTCAACTTACGTGGCAGACCGCGGCCCTGGTGCTGGCGGCTCTCGTCGCGTTACCGGCTGCCGCGGCCGCCCAGTCAGGCTCCAGCAAGAAGCTGTGGTCGAGCAAGGCGAGCGCGAGCAGCAGGCACAACTCCGGCCGGCAGCAGCGGTTCGACAAGTTCGACAAGGAAATGCGGTCGCGCTCGGGCCGGCTGTTCGGCACTTCCAAGGTGATCCTGACGGTCAAGCCAGGGCAGGAGGCTAACACCGAGCAGGAAATCAAGAAGCTCGGCGGCCGCGTCGGCCGCCGGCTGAAGCTCGTCGACGGCATCGCCGTCGAGCTTCCCAATCGCGTCATCAAGAAGATTTCCGAGCGTTCGGAAGTCCTGATGGTGCACCACGACCGCGAGCTCGCGAACCAGATGAGCCGCACGGCCGTCTCGGTGGGCGCGCGTGCGGCGCAGCAGCAGTGGGGCTATAACGGCGCCGGCGTCGGCGTGGCGGTCATCGACTCCGGCATCGCCGCCTGGCACGACGACCTGAGCTACCAGGGCACCTCGACCAGCGTTCGAGTGGTCAACGGCCAGCGTGTCACGGGCTTCGTGGACTTCGTCAACGGCCTGTCGCACGCCTACGACGACAACGGGCACGGCTCGCACGTTGCGGGGATCATCGCCGGCAACGGCTACGACTCGGTACGGCGCGCACGCGGGTATCGCGCCGGCAGCACACCTTGTCAGCCTGAAGGTGCTCGACCAGCACGGCAACGGCGTCATCAGCGACGTCATCGCCGCCTTCGAATGGGCGATCGCCAACCGCGTGGCGCACAACATCCGCGTCATCAACCTCTCGGTGGGCGCGCGCATCACCGAGTCCTACGAGACCGACCCCCTGACGCTTGCCGCCAAGGGCGCCGTCGATGCGGGCATCGTCGTCGTCGCCGCGGCGGGCAACCTCGGGCAGAGAACGGTGGGCCTCGAGAAGAAGACGCAGTACGGCAGCATCACGGCGCCAGGCAATGCGCCCTGGGTGCTCACCGTCGGCGCGTATAGCAGCGAGGGGACGTTGACCCGCTGGGACGACAAGGTCGCGCCGTACAGCTCGCGTGGCCCCTCGGCCATCGACTACGCGGCCAAACCCGACCTCCTGGCGCCAGGCACCGGCATCGTGTCGTTGGCAGTGCCAGAGAGCCAGTTCTACCTGACCAAGAGCGCGTATCTGCTCCTCGGCAACCGGGTCACGCCGACCCGGCCGTATCTGAGCCTGAGCGGCACCAGCATGTCGTCGCCGGTCGTTGCCGGCACGGTCGCGCTGATGCTCCAGGCGAACCCGACCCTCAAGCCGAACCTGGTCAAGGCCATCCTTCAGTACACCGCGCAGACGCGTCACTACGACGCGCTGACGCAGGGCGCCGGCTTCCTCAACGCGCAGGGAGCGGTCGAGCTCGCCCGCTACTTCAAGAGCCCCGTTGCCGGCACTCAGTATCCGCACTCGTGGATGTGGAGCCGTCAGGTCATCTGGGGGAATCAACGCCTCAAGGGTGGCGTGATCAAGCCAAAAGCCAACGCGTGGGCCGCCAACGTTGTGTGGGGCACGACCGCCGACGACCAGGGCGAGAACATCGTCTGGGGCACGCTCTGCGGAGACTCCTGCGAGAACATCGTGTGGGGCACCGCCGCCGCCGAGGGCGAGAACATCGTCTGGGGCACGCTCGACAACGGCGAGAACATCGTGTGGGGCACCGCCTCCGACGGCGAGAACATCGTCTGGGGCACGTCCGACCTCGAGAACATCGTGTGGGGCACGACTTGCGGCGCCGAGAGCTGCGAGAACATCGTCTGGGGCACGAACGACCTCGAGAACATCGTGTGGGGCACCGCGTCCGATGGCGAGAACATCGTGTGGGGCACGAATTTCGATATCGAGAACATCGTGTGGGGCACCGCGTCCGATGGCGAGAACATCGTGTGGGGCACGTCGACTGGCGAAGACGTGACGTGGGGCAGCAACAGCGAGGACGCCGAGCTGTTCGACGATCCGGCAGGCCGAACCGGTCAATTACGACCTGACCTCGCTCGACGCTCTGTTCCTGCCGGAAGGAGGTCATCTAATGGAGAAGATGCCTTTTCGTGACGCGCAAGAGGTGATCGACGTGCACGCCGTGATGGCGGCGGCACAGATACAGATGTCAACGACGAGCGACTGGCGTCAGTCGCTCCCGGTACTGACGGGGTCGATGGCGACGTTGCGGGAGCTGCGGCTCTCCGACGCGCCGGCGCTCCTGGCGATGCTGTCGACCGAGGAGGTGGCGCGGTTCATTTCGCCGCCACCGACCAACGTCGAAGGGTTCGAGCGGTTCATCGCGTGGACGCACCGAGAGCGGTCCGCCGGGAACTACACTTGCTTCGCAGTCGTGCCGCACAACATGGACACGGCTATCGGGATCTTCCAGGTCCGGACGCTCGAGCCCGGGTTCGGTACGGCCGAGTGGGGCTTCGCGATCGGCTCGGCGTTCTGGGGCACGGGCATCTTCCAGGACGCGGCGGCGCTCGTCGTCGAGTTCGCGTTCGATGTCGTGGGAACGCGCCGGCTCGAGGCGCGCGCGGCAACCGCGAACGGTCGCGGAAACGGGGCCCTGCGAAAGGTGGGCGCCGTTCAGGAAGGTGTGCTTCGCAAGTCGTTCCTGCGCGACGGCGAATACCTCGATCAGATTCTGTGGACGATTCTCGACGACGATTGGCGCCGGGGCCGGACAAACGGGAGGGAGACCATTCACTGAGCGCCTGCGAGCATGATTGACGAGTAATCGCGGCGCGCCTCAGGGTCGCCCTGAGCCGCGTCGAAGGGCGAGCACGACGATTGGTGCCGGGAAGACCAGGGCGGCGCACACGGCTGATGTCCGTGTGCGCCGTCTTTTTTTGCGTTCCGCGGCCCGCTGCTTCTTCCGCATTGAGTTTGACACTTCCGGGCCTGGCCCGGTACGCTCCGAGCCATGAGGCTCGACCGGGTATTTCCCCCCATGGCCACCGTCTTCGACCGGACGGGCGAAGTCGATGGCCCGGCCATCTCCGTAAACGTTTCGAAATGGATCCAGGCCGGAGTGGGCGGCGTCGTCGCGCTCGGCTCGAACGGCGAAGCGCCGTTTCTCGACGAGGACGAAGCCGAGCGGGTGATCGCGGCGGCACGCGACTCGGTGCCCGGCGATCGCGTGCTCATCGTCGGGACCGGCCGCGAGTCGACGCGGGCGACCATCGCGGCTTCCCGGCGCGCGGCATCGCGGGGCGCGGACGCCGTCCTCGTGCGCACGCCGTCGTTCTACAAGGCGCGGATGTCGCCCGACGTGTTCGTGCGTCACTACACCGCCGTCGCCGATGCGGCACCGGTGCCCGTGCTCCTCTACAACGTGCCGGCCGTGACCGGCGTCAACCTGACACCAGATGCCGTCGCCCGGCTGGCTGCGCATCCGAACATCATCGGCGTCAAGGAAACCGGGAGCGACACCGCGCAGGTGGCGGCGTTCATCGAAGCGGCCGCGGCGGCGCCCGGCGGCTTTGCGGTGATTGCCGGATCGGCGCCGACCTTCTACCCGTCGCTGTGCGTCGGCGCGACAGGCGGTATTCTGGCGGTATCGTGCGTTCTGCCCGCGCTCTGCGTGCGCCTGCTCGAGCACTTCCGCGCCGGCCGTCACGGCGAGGCGCGCGATCTCCAACGGCGGCTCACGCCGCTCGCCAAGCTCGTCACGACAGGCTACGGCGTGGCGGGTCTCAAGAAGGCGATGGACATCGCGGGCTTCGCCGGTGGCGAACCCCGCGCGCCCCTGGGTCCGCTGACCGCCGACGCGACAGCGCAAGTCCGCGCCGCCGTCGTGGAGCTGATGGGGTCGACATCTCGATTTTCTCATCGACGCCGCGCCGGGCGCGGCGAATGAGAAAATCGAGATCGTGACCCCTGGGGAGCAAGGAGCAGAGGCCTGGTGATGCGCCGCCGCCGCATGCGCATGCGCACGGCCTGGCGAGTCATCTCGGGGCTCGCCGGCGCCGGGTTCGCCTGCGCCGCGTACATCTACCTCACGCTCCCTGACGTGCGCGTCCTGCGCACACAGAACCCCTCGACGACGGCGTTCATCGAGTTGCGCACGCGCCAGGCGATCGACAAGGGCGAGCCGCCGCGCCGCGTGCAGCGGTGGGTCAACTACCCGCGCATCTCGCCGAGCCTGATCCGCGCCGTGATCGTGACCGAAGACTCCACGTTCTGGGAGCACGGCGGCGTCGACTTCCAGCAGATGAAAGAGTCGATGGAGGTCAACCTCGAGCGGATGGAGTTCGCGCGCGGGGCCAGCACCATCACTCAGCAGCTCGCCAAGAACCTCTACCTCTCGCCGTCGAAGAATCCCGTGCGGAAGGCCCGGGAGCTGCTCATCGCGCGCAGGCTCGAGGCCGAGCTCTCGAAGCGGCGCATCCTGGAGCTCTACCTGAACCTCATCGAATGGGGCAACGGGATCTACGGCGCCGAGGCGGCAGCGCGCACCTATTTCGGGAAGTCCGCGGCGGAGCTGGGGCCGCAGGAGTCGGCGCTGCTGGCAGGCGCCATCAACAACCCCAGATTGTTCGATCCCGGCCATCCGAGCGCGCGCCTGCGACGGCGGCAGGAAATGATCCTGCGCCGATTGGGGGCGGCGACGCTCCCACCGGTCACAGCGGAGCCGCCGCCGCCAACCCCGTCACCAGAGACGGGCGAGGTTCCAGGCCCGTCGCTCCCTGTCGGGGCGCCACTGGTGCTTCCGGGCGAAGTCGTGCCGCCGGCCAAGCCTCCCGGGCCTCCCGGGCCCCCTGGTTCGGGTGGTTCGGGTCCGCCCGCCGGGGCACAGCCGCCCGGGTCGCCTGGCTAGGCTCGCGGCCAGCAACTCGGCGGTAACACCCTTTGTTTGGCTCACCTTGACAGCCCCACGCCTTGTCTCTATAGTCGCTCTACACGGCACAGAGTTCCCCAGAGTCTCCGCCGTTGCGGGCTCACTAATGGATGCGTTAGGACGCGGGATCAGAGTCTGTGGCTCGCGCCTGTGGAAGCGTGTGTCCGGATGATCAACTACACTGAGCGTATCGCGCTCCTGATGCAGGACATCGTTCGGCGTACTGCCAAGTCTTTCCTTCATCGATCTCGTCAGAAGTCGTTGTCTTCGCGCGCTTCGGGCGCTGTGACGCCGAGGGAGCGTTTGCGACCTGCCACTGCCTCACCCTTCCAGAGAGCGAGCCCGGCTACTTCTTCTGGCGCGATCGGTTGACCGGCGAGTTGACGCGCCGATCGGAGTGGTTCGTCACCAAGTCTCCCGTTGTTCGACTCGCCGGGAAGCCGGTCAAGTACCTGATCTCGTTCGTGCTCCCGCGCTTCTGCAATCAGGCGCTCGAGCGGTCGCGCAAGGGCTACTCTACCGGGTGCTCCCGGCTGGATGGCCAAGCTCGATACCGTCGTGCACGAGCTCTATCACATCGATCCGGCCGAGGCCGGGATCCGGCGTTTCGTGCGCGCCGACGGCAGCGACTCGATGCGATCGCACGGGCCGCGCTTCTACGAGCAGGTGGCCGACATGGCGAAGGCCTATCTGGCGTCGAACCCCGATCCTGCGATGTATGACTTTCTCATGGACGACTTCGCCGCGCTGACCGCGCGGCACGGCGGTGTGGTGTCGACGACGTTCAAGAACTTTCCGTCGTTTCCGCAGCGCTACATGGAGCGGCTGGACATG
Organism: uncultured Acidobacteriota bacterium; assembly: GCA_963771395.1. GTDB lineage: Bacteria > Acidobacteriota > Vicinamibacteria > Vicinamibacterales > 2-12-FULL-66-21 > DATBJJ01. The sequence continues at coordinate 21,841 of CAVYTY010000017.1, forward strand.
CCGGCGGGACTGCAACGTGCGCGTCGAGCCGCTGAAGCCGTTGACGCAGCCCGTGCTGTACAGCGAAGAAGACCTGCACGTCCGCCAGTTCACCGGATCGAGGACGAACCGCCTCTCTCGCAAAGGTGGCCACCAGGGCCGGGCGGCATAGAAAGCCGTCAGCTATCTGACTCGTCGCGCCCCGACATAGCGCGTCGCCCAGTACGGCGCGCTCAATCGTTCGACGCGCACCTCGCCACGCGAGCTCGGCGCGTGCACGAACTCATCCCCGCCGATCGCCATCCCGACGTGCGAAGCGCCCGGCCCCTGCGTGCTGAAAAAGAGCAGGTCGCCCGGTTCAACCGCGTCGGACCTGACCTCGACGCCCTCGCGGAACTGCTCGCCGACGGTTCGCGGCACGCCGATGCCGTCCTGCCCGAACACGTACCGGATGAAGCCGCTGCAATCGAACCCGGAGGGGTCGCTGCCGCCGTTGCGGTACGGCGTTCCCCGCAGGCCGAGCGCGGTGCCGGCAATCGCGTAGCCGTCGGCCCGGGCGCTCGTCGCGACACTCGCCGGTGGCGGCGGATCGAGCGCCGGACCGGCGGCCGTGCCACCCGGCCGCGGAAACGGCTGTGGCACGGCGCCTGTCGATGCGCATCCCGAGGCCGCGAGGGTCAGCGCCAGAGTCAGCCCGGAGGCGAGCGCATGGTTCCGCGCCCCGTTACGCAATGTGCCTGGTCTCAACACGTCACTCCACACGATTATCGGCCGCAGCCGCTCGGCCGTTGCGCCGCCTCCGCGCCAGTCACCGTCGGGGTAACTGGCGCTAAGCCGCTGCAAACAATCCTGTTACGAGCCAATCACGCCTTGACAGCCTCTTCGGCATCGGTGACAATAAACGCTAGTTATGGAGCAGACGCTCCTTCTCAACGCGACGTACGAGCCCCTCAAGGTCGTCCACTGGCAGAAAGCGGTGACGCTGATGTGCCAGGGGAAGGTTGAGGTCATCTCGGAGTACGACCACCGGGAAGTCCGGTCGGTGAAGTTCAGCTTCCGGCTGCCGTCGGTCATTCGCCTGCTCCGGTACATCCGCATCAAGCGGACGATCGACTACGTTCCGTTCTCGCGCGCCAATATCTACGCCCGCGACGATCACTCGTGTCAGTCCTGCGGGGAGGTGTTCCCCACGTCTGAACTGACGTTCGATCATGTCGTGCCGGTCGCCCAGGGCGGCCGGAAGGACTGGGAGAACATCGTCACCTGCTGCATCGCCTGCAACCGGAGGAAAGGCGGGCGGACGCCAATCGAGGCCCACATGCGCCTCATCCGGTTTCCGAAGCGTCCCGAGCGGGCGCCCGCGATCCGGATTGCGGTCGGTCTTCGCAACGCGCCGGACAGCTGGAGGGACTACTTCTACTGGAACATGGAACTCGACGAAACGTGACCCGTGCGTCTGGCTGGAAACACCAGCCAGGCGCCGGCTCAGTCTCCACCCTCGCATTGATCCCCGAACCCGACCCTGAACCTCCTGAACCTCCTGAACCTCATCGAACCTCTTGAACCTTACTTTGCCAGCCTCCCACAAAATGAAACCTGCGCCTTCATCCCGTATTGCCGCGGTGGGCCCGTTGTGGGCCGTCGAGGGCGGTCGAGTGACGATCAGCGGCAGCGGCTTCGTCCTCGAGCCCCAGCTTCCCGAGGTTCGAATGGGCGGGGTCAAGGCGACCGTCGCTCACGCGTCACCTCAGTCGCTCACCGTGATCGTCCCCGCGGGCCTCGACGGCGGGCACACACCGGTCCGTGTGGACGGTGCGCCCGGCGAGACGGCTTACGTCGAGATCGGGGCGCCGATTGCGACCGGCGTGCACCAGGTCGATAACCCCGCATTCGATCGCGAGGGCAATCTCTACGTGACGTTCAGCGGCTCGCGGGGTCAGGAAGCGCCGGTCTCGATCTACGTGGTGCGCCGGGACGGCTCGCGCGAACCATTCGTCGTCGGGCTGTCGAATCCGACCTCGATGGCCGTCGATCCGCAGGGCCGGCTGCACGTGTCGAGCCGTTTCGACGGCAGTGTACACCTCGTCGCGAGCGACGGATCGGTGACGACAGTCGCGACCGATCTGGGCGTCGCGTGCGGGATCGCCTTCAATGGCGCCGGTGAGCTGTTCGTGGGCGATCGATCCGGGTCGCTGTTGCGGGTGAGCGAGGGGCGCGCGACGGTCTTCGCCACGATTCCGTCGAGCGTGGCGGCGTTTCATCTCGCGTTCGGTCCCGACGGCTGGCTGTATGTGACTGCCCCGACGCTGTCGTCGCGCGACGCGGTGTATCGCGTGTCGCCCGAGGGGGCCGTGGAGACGTTCTGCGACGGTCTCGGCCGTCCGCAGGGACTGGCGTTCGACGGCGAGGGCCACCTCTATGTCGTGGACGCAGTGGCGGGGTCGAGCGCTGTGTACCGCATCCGGACCGATCGCCCCGGGATCAAGGATTGCGTGCTGTCGGGCGGCGCCCTGCTCGGCCTGGCCTTCGATCCGCTCGGCGGGCTCGTCGTCTCGTCGAGCGAGACGGTCTACCGGCTCGACGTCGGCCTGCGTGGCGTTCTTCCGGTCCAGCCCGCTGCCTCGCCGGTATCGGCTTGATTTCGGTCCTCCGCGGCGGATACGCTTCACCGCTCACGACGGCCACGGAACAATCACGATGATCACGAAGCTCACGACGATCGCGAAGAGACTTGGCCCTCGGCTTCTTCGTGATCGTCGTGGTCTTCGCGCTCATCGTGCCTGGTTTGTCGTGGCGGATCCGATCTAATGTTGCAGATCTTCAAGAGAAAGCCCATCAGCGAGCTTCTCCCGGAAGGGGAAGGCGGGCTGCGGCGCGTGCTCGGCGCGGGCGATCTCGTCATGCTCGCGATTGGCGCGGTGATCGGCGCCGGCATCTTCGGTGCGATCGGCACCGCGGCGGCGGGGCAGGTCGATGCGAGCGGCAGCGTCGTGCGCTACGCGGCGGGACCGGCCCTCGTCTTCTCGTTTCTGCTGCTCGGGGGAGCGTGCGCGCTGGCCGCGCTCTGCTACGCGGAGCTCGCGGCGATGATCCCGCAGGCCGGCAGCGCCTATGCCTACACGTACGCGACGCTCGGCGAGATCGTCGCGTGGATCATCGGCTGGGACCTCGTGCTCGAATACGCGGTCGGCAACATCGCGGTCGCCATCTCGTGGGGCGACTACTTCACGACGCTGACGCGCGGCATCGGCGTGTCGCTGCCCGTCTGGCTGACCACGGGCTACCGGACGGCGCTGCTGAGCGCGAATCCCGAAATCCACGGCCTCCTCGACTCGGCCCCGCAGATCGCCGGGACACCGATCCTCGTCAACCTCCCGGCATTCGGGATTGTGATGGCGATCACCTGGCTGCTGTTGCGCGGGGCGAAGGAGAGCGCGCGCGCCAACAACATCATGGTGGTCATCAAGCTCGCGGCGCTGGCGCTCTTTGTCGCCGTCGGCGCGACGCACTTGAACGCCGCCAACTACACCCCGTTTGCGCCCAACGGTTTCAGGGGCATTCACCAGGGCGCGGCCATCGTCTTTTTTGCCTACATCGGGTTCGACGCGATTTCGACGGCCGCCGAGGAAACGCGCGACCCGAAGAGGAACCTGCCGATCGGGATTCTCGGCGGGCTGGCGATCTGCACGGTGATTTACGTCGTGGTCGGCTTCGTGCTGACGGGCATGGTGCCGTACACCGAGCTCGCCGTGGCCGATCCCCTCGCGCACGCGCTGCAGCGCGCCGGCTTTCAGACGGTGGGCTGGATCGTCGCTCTCGGCGCGGCGGTCTCGATGACGGCCGTGCTCCTCGTCTTCCAGTACGGCCAGCCGCGCATCTTCTTTGCGATGGCGCGCGACGGGCTGCTCCCGGAGTGGGCGGCGAAGATCCATCCGGTCCGCCGCATTCCGTACACGACGACGCTCATCACGGGAATCGTGGTCGCGGTGGCGTCCCTCGTCGGCGACGCGGCCGAGACCTACGATCTCACCAACATCGGGACGCTCTTTGCGTTCGCGCTCGTGTCGGTAGGCGTGCTCGTGCTGCGGGTCACCGAGCCCGATCGGCCCCGGCCCTTCAAGGTGCCTTTCGTGTGGCCGGTGGCGCTGCTCAGCACCGCGGCGTGCCTCTTCATCATGGTCGGGCTGCCGAAACAGGCGTGGGAGCGCTTCTTCATCTGGCTGGCGATCGGCATTTTGATCTACGTCTTCTACGGATACCGCCACAGCCGTCTCAGGCGGGCTGGCCCCCTCTGAGGTACCTGAACGGGCCAACGGCCCATCAACGGAAGACGCGATTCAATCTGGGCTTCTTTGAGGTGCGCTGGGTCTGCTGCGCTTCTTACTTCTTCAGTGCGGTCGCGACAGCGGGCGAACACCAAGGGCTACGCTGAGCGCTGACGTGCTCTGCCCGCCTGGCACTAGTGACGCGCTCTCTGTTACCGGGATTCAACTGGTCCCTTGAACGATATACCGGTGGAGAGAGGCGTAGCGACTTGCGGGGCTTGGATTGCCGGCGTTCGTGAAGCGGCTTACCTGAGTAACCAACGCATTCTCGAAGGAATTGGCGAATCACGGCGCAACGGTGGCCGTATACTTCATGTACTACTGCTTCGCTCGCGGCATTGGACGCTCCGCGTGACGTCAGCGATGGAAGCGGGGCTGGCGGATCACGTCTCGAGCATCGAGGAAATCGTCGGCCGCTTGGACACACCTGAAGTGGGGCGTGCGCGAGAGAAATGACGACAGAAAAGCAGGCCGAATGGTGGATGGGCTTCGTGTGTAAGCAGTGCGGCGCGCCGTTCGCCATCGAGCGATCACAAGATGCATCGACGTCTGCCAAACATTCGGCGAGAGGCTGGCGCGTGACTTGCCCAAGCTGTGGGGCGACCGAGTATTACGAGCCAGGAACCCCAATGGTGAGGATCACGGTTTCACTCTGAAACACGAGCAGAAATTCTCGGTTTTGCCTCCCGTAGTGAGGATGCAATGAGTATGCACGAACGAAGGAGCGCTGAGTACAGTACGAGATCGAAGTGCTACCGCTCGTACCACCGATGTCGAATGGAAACAGCCACGAAGCGAAGGTTGCGCGCTTCGATCGGCGTCAGCGATCGAGTCGACTGGACTCTGTGAGCCCATTGTCGTTCGGCTTGCGGCGGGCCAAAACGGAAGCTGAGGCTGTGCAGATGGTGGAAGCCGATGTTGAGAAATGGATTAGCGAGCGTCGATCTTCAGACTGACCCTTACCGTTTCCTCTCGCCCCTTGTTTGTGCCTCAGAAAGGGTGTATGCTCACGTCGCATCGCTTTCCTGAGCACTGCCGCACCCCGCCGGGGAACCCTCCCCGACCTCGAGCAACAGCCCTCACCTAAGCTTTTTCCAGTAGTGCACCCTCGTGGTGGCGTGTCGCCATGCCGGTTCTGTGAGACCTGCGGTGGAGCGCCGCCGCTACGGTTCACTATCAGGAGAGGAGAATCATCATGACTATTGTTCGTTGGGATTCGCCCCGTGACCTGTCCGCCCTGCAGCAGCAGGAAACCCTGAGCCGGCTGCAGCAGGAAACCCTGAGCCGGATGTTCGAGGGCTACTACCGCCGCCCTCAGGAAGACCTCAACCGCGGCGCGTGGGTGCCGGTGGTCGACATTTACAGCAACGGGCACGACCTGGTGCTGAAGGCGGAGCTGCCCGACATGAAGGAAGAGGAGATCGAGCTGTCGATTGAAGAAAACACGCTCACGCTGAGTGGCGAAAAGAAGCTCGATACGGAAGTCACCGAGGAGCTGTTTCATCGAATCGAGCGCAGTTATGGCGCGTTCGCTCGGACGTTCACGCTGCCGCCCAAGGTCGACGCTGGCAAGGTCAGCGCCGAGTACAAGGCGGGCGTGCTCACGGTCCGGCTGCCGCTGCGTGAGGATGCCAAGCCCAATCGGATCAAAATCGAAGTAGCTGCGTAGGTCATCGCAGCGAGGCGGGGTCGAGGAACCCCGCCTCTTTTGCGCGTCGTAGGTTCGACAGCTCCGAGCTAAAGGTCTTCTCCCAACGTGATGGAGGTGTCTTGTGCAGCTACCTGCCGCCCACCGATCACTTGCCGCGCGCGTCATCGGTCAGGCCGTTCGAGATGTGCGCGATCCGAACGGGACGCGGATCGCCCGTGCCAGCGCACGATCGTTTCTATCGGGGTCGCCGATGCTGTCCTACTGGTGCGAGATTGCGGAGCTCGACCTGAACTGCGTGATCGACCGGGCACGGACGCTGATGGCTGGCTGCGACGCGGGCCAGCGGGACCGCGCCGGCTCCAGCGAAGTCCACTGAGACGCACCGCGCGCAGAAATCTGCCATTGTCGTTCGGCGCTTCACTCGAGATTCTTTCGTGATGGGAGGCCCGTTGTGGCCGCGCGTCTTTGCTTGAACGGTACGTTTGCAGAACTGCTGTGCCGAATCCGTGGGGAATACCTCGAGATGCCTGGTCTCCGGCTCACGGCGCCCCAGGCCCGGTGCCTGTTCGGTCTCGATGCCGAGACAGGGGACGCCGTCCTGGCCGCGCTTGTGGACGCGAAGTTCCTCTCCCAGACCCCCAACGGAATGTTCGCGATTGCCAGAATACAGGCGTAGCGACGGGCCGAACTTTAGGAATCGGCGGCGTCGACAGGAACGTGACGAGGTAGTGGATCAGTGTGGAATTGGCCGTAGCTCGCGCTCAGAATGACGTTCGACATCTTCGCGGCTAAACGGGTCTTGCACGGCGTCCAGAATGACCGAATAGACGACCTCGTGTCCGCCAATCTGCGCGGTCAGAAATGCCCCGCCGTCCGAAAGTTGCAGGTAGGTAAATTTCACGAGCCGGTCCCCTGGAACACTCCGCATCCATTCATCGTGCATGGCACCGGCTCGCAGTCACTTTGAAAGATGCTCTGGTTTCGTAAGGGCCGCGATAGCGACCGCAACCTGCGCGGAGTCGTCGCGCATTGCCGTGGTAAACAGTTCGGCCCGAGCTCTAGTGTCGGCGAGTGCCTGCACCAAGAGCTTCATCCGCGCGAGCTGGTCTTCAGCATCGCTGGACATCTGCGCGATTTTACGCCCTGATTGGCGTCCAAGCGGCCTTTTTACCAGAAATCGTTTCCCGTCAGCCGACACCGCGTAGCTACGTCTCGGGAAATTCTCGAATTCCGTCACGTCCCACGCCGGTAGCGAAAACAGTGCTTTGGGCACGCCCGGCACGAAGGTGCGCGCAGACTCCTCGCCGGCGACCCCGACGGTCACGGCCATCAGCTTTCGATCGCCCGTCCGGTAGAACAACTCCGAGCCATCCGCCCTCCAGTGAGCGTTCGGCGTCAGCGGCGAACGCCTCGGGCAGGATCTTGATGGCGACGTCGCGATCGAGCCGCGTGTCGCGCGCCCGATACACTTCGCCCATCCCGCCAGCCCCCAGGGCGGAGAGAATCTCGTACGAACCGAGACGCGTGCCAGCGGACAAGGGCATGAGTCGAGGCTGATTCTAGTGGTATCCCCCCAGGCCGGCAAAGCGGAGGGATGAGGTGGGGGCGAAGCCCCGTCCGTCCAGTCGGCTCGAATGGCCGTGGGTAGGGGCGGTTCGCGAACCCCCCCTACGCAGCAGCCCCCATGCTAAAATCGCAGTTTTGGAGCGGCTGCGAAATCTCCGACTGTACCCATGGCGCACGACTGGATTGCGGTGCGCGGCGCGCGCGTCCACAACCTCAAGAATATCGACGTCGACCTTCCCCGTGACCGGCTGGTCGTCATCACCGGCCTGTCGGGGTCGGGCAAGTCCTCGCTGGCCTTCGACACGATTTACGCCGAAGGACAGCGGCGTTATGTCGAATCGCTCTCCTCCTACGCCCGCCAGTTCCTCGAGCAGATGGAGAAGCCGGACGTCAATCTCATCGACGGCCTGTCGCCCGCCATCGCCATCGAGCAGAAGACGACCGGATCGAATCCGCGCTCGACCGTCGGCACCGTCACCGAGATCTACGACTACCTCCGGCTCCTCTTCGCCAACATCGGCATCCCGCATTGCCACCTCTGCGGCCGCGCGATCGCCTCCCAGTCGCTCGAGCGCATCATCGACATGGTGATGCTCTCGCCGAACGAGGAGCGCGTGAACGTGCTCGCGCCGATCGTGCGCGGGCGGAAGGGCGAGTTCAAGAAGGAGCTTGTCGGGCTGCGCGCCCGCGGATTCACGAAGGTGCGCGTCGACGGCCAGCAGCGATCGCTCGACGAAGACATCAAGCTCGACCGGCGGCGCAACCACACGATCGACGTCGTCATCGATCGGCTGATCCTCAAGCCCGGGATCGAGCGCCGGCTCACCGAATCGATCGAGATCGCCCTCGGCCTCGCCGACGACATCGTCGTCGTCAACACGCTCGACGGCGGCGATCGTCTCTTCTCGCGCCGGCTGGCCTGCACGTGGTGCGGCGTCAGCATGCCGGAGATGACCCCGCGCGCCTTCTCGTTCAACTCGCCCCACGGCGCCTGCCAGGAGTGCCAGGGCCTGGGCGCCGTGTACGACTTCGATCCCGCGCGCGTCGTCGCGGATGACGAGCTGTCGCTCGAAGACGGTGCGATCGTGCCGTGGGCCAAAGGCGACCGCAAGCTCGTGCGCGAAGCGCTCGGCACGCTCAGCCGGGTGTTCGGCATCGACCTCTCGCTGCCGTTCCGCCGCCTCCCGAAGAAGATACGCGACGTGCTCTTCTACGGCGCCCAGGCGGGCGCCAGGCGCGCCGAGGAGACACCGGCTCCGGCAGGCGCGGCAAAGAAGAAGAAGGTCAAGGGAGACGACCCGTTCGGCGCCGGCTTCGAGGGCCTCATTCCCAACCTGCGCCGGCGATACGAGTCGGGGACGTGGCTCGAGCAGGAGAATCTCGAACCCTACCGGGCGCTCAGGCCCTGTCCGTCGTGCCACGGCGACCGCCTCAAGGCACAGAGCCGCGCCGTCCGCGTCAAGGGCCTGACCATGTCCGAGTACGTCGGCCTGCCGATCGCCGAAGCGGTGACGGTCCTCGACGCGCTCGAGTTGACCGATCGCGAGAGTCTGATCGCGAGCCGCATCATGCGCGAGATCCGCGATCGGCTGCACTTCCTCAACGACGTCGGCGTCGGGTACCTGACGCTCGGCCGGAGTGCGGCGACGCTCTCGGGCGGTGAAGGACAGCGCATCCGGCTGGCGACGCAGATTGGATCGAATCTGACCGGCGTCCTCTACGTCCTCGACGAGCCGTCAATCGGCCTCCACCAGCGGGACAATCGCGCGCTCCTCTCGACGCTCGCCAGGCTTCGCGATCTGGGCAACACCGTCGTCGTGGTCGAGCACGACGAGGAGACGATTCGAACCGCGGACTACGTCATCGATCTCGGGCCCGGCGCGGGCGAGCACGGCGGTCACGTCATCTTCCAGGGAACGCCGGCGGCGCTTCTCGAGGACGGGAACGGGTCGCTGACGGGCGCGTACCTGCGCGGCGAGCGCACGATCGTCACTCCCGCCACCCGCCGTCCGGCGAGCCGTGGCGTCATCGTGGTCAAGGGTGCGCGTGCCAACAACCTCAAGGGCATCGACGTGGCGATACCGCTCGGCGTGCTGACCACGGTGACCGGCGTCAGCGGGTCGGGCAAGTCGACGCTCGTGAACGAGATCCTCTACCGCGCGCTCGCCCGGCTCCTGTATCGCGCGGGCGACGAGCCCGGCGCGCACTCGTCCATCGAGGGGATCGAGCTCGTCGACAAGGTCATCCAGATCGATCAGTCGCCGATCGGGCGGACGCCGCGATCGAATCCCGCGACCTACACCGGACTCTTCACCTTCATCCGGGAGCTCTTCGCCTGGCTGCCCGAAGCCAAGACGCGGGGCTTCCGCCCCGGGCGCTTCTCGTTCAACGTCAAGGGCGGCCGGTGCGAGGCGTGCCAGGGCGACGGCGTCATCGCGATCGAGATGCACTTCCTCCCCGACGTCTACGTGACGTGCGAGCAGTGCAAAGGGCGCCGCTACAACCGCGAGACGCTCGAGATCAAGTATCGCGGGAAGTCGATTGCGGACGTCCTGGACCTCACCGTCAATCAGGCGCTGCCGCTCCTCGAGAACTTTCCGTCGATTGCCAACAAGCTCAGGACTCTCCAGGACGTCGGCCTGGGGTACATCGAGCTCGGGCAGTCGGCAACGACGCTGAGTGGTGGGGAAGCGCAACGGGTCAAGCTCTCCAAGGAGCTCTCCAGGCGAGGGACGGGCCGGACCCTCTACATCCTGGACGAGCCGACGACCGGGCTCCATTTCGAGGACACGCACAAACTGCTCGACGTGCTGAACAAGCTCGTCGACCAGGGCAACACCGTGGTCATCATCGAGCACAACCTCGACGTCATCAAGTCGGCCGACTACGTCATCGACCTCGGGCCCGAGGGCGGGGAGGCCGGCGGCCACATTGTCGCCCAGGGGACTCCTGAGGAAGTCGTCCGGAGCCGAGAATCATCTACAGGGCGCTTTCTGGGAGACATCTTCAGGAAGAAACCCTATGAAGTTCCTCAGGACGGAGAAAGGGCTGTGGTAAAATGACCACACTTCTCACGCTCTCCGCTGTGGCCCATCAGCCACAATCGTCGGCGATCCGACAGTTCCTGCTCCGGACGCCACGAGCCAATATCTATATTTTTCAACAGTTTGCGTTCACTAATGGCCTGTCTCGGTGCCTGGCAGGTCCTTTGCTCCGCAGCCACCGGCTTCCCTATCTGAAGAGGTCATGAGCGAGCAGCGAACCCTACGTCGATCCGTTTCCTGCACTGGCATCGGTCTCCATTCAGGCAACAAGGTCACTCTGTCTCTGAAACCGGCGCCTGCCGACTATGGCATCCGTTTTCAGCGGTCGGACCTTGGCGGCCTGGAGATTCCGGCGACCATCACGCATTTGGGCGGGATTCAGTACCAGACCGGGCTGACGCGCGAGGCGGTGTCGGTCGAGACGGTCGAGCACCTGCTGTCGGCGCTGACCGCGCTCGGCATCGACAATGTCATTGTCGAGCTGAATACGTCGGAAGTGCCCATCATGGACGGCAGTGCCGCGCCGTTCGTCTACCTGATCCTGAACGAGGCGGGTGTCAAGAAACTGACGGCTCGACGGCGTTACCTGAAGGTCCTGCGCCCGATCTCGCTGACGCAGGGAGACAAGCGCATTGCGCTCTACCCGTCGGATCATTTCAAGGTCACCTACAGCATCAGCTTCGACCACCCGCTGCTGCGGCATCAGACGCGGACGATGCGGATCACCGACGAGACGTTCGTCGAGGAGATCGCGCCGGCGCGGACGTTCGGCTTCCTGAAGGAAGTCGAGATGCTCCGGCAGCGCGGCCTGGCGCTCGGCGGCTCGCTCGACAACGCGATCGTCCTCGGCGAGACCGGTGTGCTCAACAACACGCTCCGGTTCGAGGACGAGTTCGTCCGTCACAAGATTCTGGATGTGATTGGGGATCTGTCGCTCGTGGGGCACCCGGTCATCGGGCATCTCGTGGCACACCGGGGCGGCCACGCGCTGCACACGGCGTTTGCGGCCAGGATCCTCGAGGACGTCGACGCGTGGCGTCTGGTCGAAGCGGACCCGGATACCGCGACTATGGTCCTGCCGCGGACGGCGCCGGTCAAGGCCACCGCGCGTCTGGCGAACTGAACAACCCAACTGGGGGTCAGACCGGGGTCTGACCCCGGTTCGACTCCGGTCTGGTCCACCAAACTTTCATTCGCACCCTCAATCGGCCGCAAGTAACTGAAAGCTGGTGCGGTTACGCGGGTTCCAACAAAGCCGTTTCCGTCGAACGAAATTCCGTCTGGAAAGAACAGTTGTTGGAACCGCTGGCGCTGTTCGAGGGACGCCTGCACCCACAGATCTGCGGCGCGCGGCAGAACGCGTTCTGCGAACGCCAGGATGCCCTCTACGTCGAGTTCATCGAGCTGGCCTGAGTGACGGTCGATCCGAGCGAGCGTGAGTTCCTCGCGCAGTTTCTCGGCGTGGCGGTCGTATGTCTCGATGTCGATCGAGCGCTGGCGATGACCCGAACGAAATGAGCCACCCATCCACCGTTTTCGTCGCCGGTTCACGACAGATTTCGCGGTTTCCCGCCGAGGTCGGGAGCCGTCTCGACACGATGATCGAGAAGGGCTTCCAGATTCTCGTCGGTGATGCGAACGGCGCCGACAAGGCGGTCCAGCGGTACCTTGCCGACAGGTCGTATCCGAACGTCCTCGTGCACTGCATGAAGGACCACTGCCGGAACAACGTCGGGAACTGGCCAACGCGTGAGGTCGCTGCACCACGCGGCGCCAAAGGCTTCGACTACTACTCCCTCAAGGACCGCGCGATGGCTGAGACCGCAGAGTACGGGCTCATGCTCTGGGACGGCAAAAAGCAAGGGCACCGTTAACAACGTCGTCAACCTGTCACGCGACCACAAGCCGGTCGTCGTCTACGTCGCACCGACAAGGCAATTTCGCACGATCAAATCCTTTGACGATCTCAAAGATCTTCTGGCGCAAGGCGATCCGGACAGCGTGGAGCGAATCGTCAGCGAGCTGCACTTGAACGTGCCGGAACGCGCCGCCGGGTAACAGCGCTGGCTGGCAGGACCAGCTCGCATTTGCTGCCTCTGCTCGAATCAACCAATCCCGCCCCTAATGCTCAGACGCCAGAACCTCACGTCGCCGAGCTGACTGTGCTCTCGCGGGGAGCGGCCGCGACGCGCATCGGCCGAAGGCGCTGCCCCCGCGCCGCAACGAGTCAAGGCGCCAACGCGTCGACTACCGGGGTCCGCCTCGCACCGGCCACACCTGCAAGTCGGTGAAGACCTTGCCGTTGCTGATGACTTGGCCGTGGAAGAGGAGCGCCACCCAAGCCTCGAGCGCGCTGTCCTCAATCGAGGAACTCGACCAATAGACATAGACGTCCGACGCCACACCCGCAAACGACGAGAGCCCAGCCGACAGACAGGCGGTGCCCGCGTCGTTGGTCAGCGATGGGCCTTGTTCAAGGGTGCAGTTCAAGGCGACCGCTCGCGCTATCGTCGCACTCCACTCGTCCTTGGTGGGCAACCGCCAGTCGCCCGGAGAGGAATTGTCCGTCAAGTTGCCGCCGCAGTCGCCGGCCTTCAGGCCCGCCGCCGCCACGTTCGCGGCGGCCCAATCGTTGTTTGCGAGGCAGTCGGCCTGCTTCAGCCAGATCAGCCCCGTCACTGTGTCGGTCACCGTGCCGTTCCCGCAGTCGACGTAGCGGTTCGTGTTGTTGAAGCACGGTCCGTCCGCGCGCGTGCCGCCAGTGCCGTTGGTCCCATTCGTCCCGTTGCAGACGTACGCGTTCACGGGTGGAGTTCCGGCAGTGTAGATAACGCCGCCGTTCGGGCAGCCACCCTGGTTTCCAGAGAAGTAGTCCACGAACGTCACACTCGTCCCATTGATCCCGTTGGTCCCGTTCGTGCCGTTGGTGCCGTTGATTCCAGGGGCGCCGTTGGTTCCGTTGGCACCGTTGGTTCCGGGCGCTCCCGGCGGACCTTGAATAGCCCAGTGCGCTGGCGTCTCGGCCACCAGAGCAGGCGCCGCAAGGCACGAGCCGCTCACGCCGACAACGCGGACGACCTTGCTGACGTTACCAATACAGGCGTGCACCACGTTCGGGTCGTTGTTCCCACCGTGTGCGCTCGCGATCGCGGGGATGGCCAGAAAGGCAAGCACGGTGATAACGATCGACAATCTCATGGGAACTCCTTCTTTGTGTGTTGCCTTCGTCCGGCATTGCCTAGTACCAGAATCTAACCCCAACTGACCCGATTACCGTTGAGCCGTCACGCCATTGAATGTCGTCTCCACCGCGGGACAAACGCGCCGGCCTCCCTTTCGTATGCTGTGTATGCAGGCGCGAGTGGACTGCACAGAATGAGGCGCTCCTCCTGACGAGCCGCGAGGACATAGATCGCGACCATCCACGCCGGCACGACCCAGAGCCAAAGGAATTGAGCAAACACAGCCCCGGCGACGAAGGCCATCACGTAGGCGGTATAGAACGGATGCCGCACCCAGCGGTAGGGTCCGCGCCTGACGATCCCGGTCGGGGCATCTGCCGCGAAAGCGCCCGACGGCCGATGGCCGGCATGCGCGCGGATGGCGCCCCAGAAGAGCGCTTGAGCGCCGGTTCCGAGCGCGCCCCCGATCAGCATCGGCCAGTGCTCCACCGTCACTCGCATTCCGAGCGTCGCGAGCGTTGTCGCAAGGCCGGTCGCGATGCTTGCAAACAGCGTGAGCCGCGACGCCGGCAGTTCTCGTCCTGCCTTGAAGAAGATGGGCATGGCCGCGACGAAAACCATCGCGTCCACAGTCGTGACCGTCATCGCGAACCACCATGCCGCGTTACGCACAGGAGATCTCCCCAATGCAGTGCTCATTGAATAGACAGTTGCGCAGATACTCCACCGTCGGCTCGAGGCGCGTTTCGTTGCCGAAGGGTGCGGACCCCATTACGACGACGCGGTCGCGATGGAATGCGTCATCGAGCGGCGGTACGTGTCCGCCGTCAATCGAGAGTCGCACGCCGGGCATCGCACCGCCCACGATCACCGGATCGATCGGTGCACTGGACGCTCGCCACGCCAGATGCCACAACCGAGCCGCCTCGTCCAAAGCTCGATGTCGGTATCGTCGTCTGGCATCCCCAGTATTGGGATCTCCACGTGTGGATGGGAGAGGACGACACTCCGATTGTGTCCTTTGCCAATCCGAAGGCTACCGGCGCCGCGCTCCATCTCCCGGATAAAGTGAACTACCGGCTCGTGAACGGTCGTAGGGAACCGGTCTCCTATCCGAGCAATGAAGGCGCACTGTTGCAGCTGGGCTTCGAGAGGCGCGCTTGGACTTGTAGGAACCCCGCGTCCGAAGAGCCTGAAGCCAGCGTCTCAAGTTGGGTGTCACAAATGGGCCGCCGTCATCACCCCACGTCCTGATCCGATCAGCGCTCGAAGTGGTAACGACCCTCCCAAGTGAACACGCCGCACTCGGGATCCGAGAGGAACACTTTGACGTTTGCGTGAAGTCCCGCCAGCGCGCCCGTGCCGCCGGTAATCACGCACGTCCCTTCGAGGCTTCTGTAGCTCAGCGAGCAGTTGCCATCTGCCGTATCACCGGAGGGCGTCGCAACGAGAATCCGGCTGGTCGTCCTGGCGTCGAGAAGAGGCCCGAAGTAGTTGATGTCGCTGTCCACCGGGATAGGCCCCGACGACGAGGTGAACACCGCGCAATGGTCGGGCAAATCGCATGTTTTCGTGAGGAGCAACACCGCCTGAGTGCTCGCCGGCGATATGGTTTTATCAGCGCCGCCGAGCGCCTGCGGAGTGGACGAGAGCGTGCCGGCGCTGGCACTCGGGGCTGTCGGAGTTCCTGGGGCTTCGGCACACGAAGCAGCGAACAAGGCTGTCGCGATCACCACGTGCAGTGCCCACGATTGAATGGCGTGGCCGGTCCTGGTCTTCATCACGAAATTCATACACCCTCCTTCGGCGTTGCCGCCCGTTTTCTTCCTGCCGCCAATGCCCGACATACCGACGGGCTCGAGAGCGCCGTCGTATAGGAGATCGCGCAACGGGCGTCCATAACGGGTCAACGGGACAAAACAGGCGTGTGATCCGCCCGGTGCTATGCTTGGGCTTCGATCCAACTGATTGAAGAAGGCTCCGATGGTCTCGCCTCGCGACGTCACGGCGCTGCTCGGCGATTGGAGTCGCGGCAACCGGACTGCGCTCAACCAGTTGCTGCCACTCGTCTATGCGGAGCTCCGCCGCGTGGCCGCGCGCCAGCTTCGGAACGAGCGGGCCGACCACACCTTGCAGCCGACGGCCCTTGTTCATGAGGTGTACATCCGGCTCGTCGACCAACGCCAGGTCGATTGGCAGAATCGAGCGCATTTCTTTGGTGTCGCGGCGCAGGTCATGCGCCGGATCCTGGTCGATCACGCCCGTCGTCACGGCGCGAGCAAACGGGGCGAGGGTGTGCGCTGCGTGTCAATCGATGAAGCCAAAGACGTCGCCGCGTCGAACGAGATGCCCATCCTCGCGTTGGATCACGCGCTCGATCGCTTGGAAACGGTCGACGCGGAACTGGCCAAAATCGTCGAGCTTCGTGCGTTTGGCGGGCTCACGATCGAGGAAGCGGCACATGTGCTCAGCGTGTCGCCATCGACCGCCAAGCGCGACTGGCGCACCGCGAAAGCGTGGCTCAATCGTGAGCTCGGCTCCGAGGTTCGACCGTGACCGACGAGCGATGGCCGCGAGTGAAGGCGCTGTTTCAGGCCGCTGTGGAACGGCCGATCGAAGAGCGCGACGCCTTTCTGGCCGCTGCGACTGGTGACGACGCGGCGTTGCGTCGTGAAGTCGAGTCGTTGTTGACGTCGGACACCTCGGACGTCAGCTTCCTCGATCAGCTGCCCGTCGCCAGCGAGTCCGTGCTTGCCGATCCGCTCGCCGCCCCACCGGCGTCGATGAACCACACGCCGTCCCACATCGTCCTCACCGCTGGTTTTCGAGTCGGTCCCTACGAAATCGTCGCCCCGCTTGGTGCGGGCGCCATGGGCGAGGTGTACCGCGCGTGCGACACGAAGCTGAATCGCGACGTCGCCCTGAAGGTGTTGCCCGAGCGGTTCGCCCTCGATCCTGACCGCCTGGCGCGGTTCACGCGCGAAGCGCAGCTGCTCGCCACGCTCAATCACCCGAACATCGCGCGCGATCTACGGCCTCGAAGAGTCGAACGGCGCGCAGGCGCTGGTGTTGGAGCTGGTCGATGGGCCGACGCTCGCAGAGCGCATCGCACTCGGGCCGATTTCGCTCGGAGAGGCGTTGACCATCGCGCGTCAAATCGCCGAAGCGGTGGAAGCGGCGCACGAGAAGGGCATCATTCATCGCGACCTCAAGCCGGCGAATATCAAGATCGCCCGCAACGGGGTGGTCAAGGTGCTCGACTTCGGGCTGGCGAAGGTGTGGGACGGCGCCCCACAGTGCCGACCTCTCAGCGTCACCGAGGCTGACCGCAACTGATCTCGGCGAGGCGGACCATCCTGGGCACTCCTGCCTACATGAGCCCGGAACAGGCGCGTGGCCAGCCGCTGGACCGGCGGACGGACATCTGGTCGTTCGGTTGCGTGCTCTACGAAATGCTCACGGGCCGCGCGCCGTTCGCCGGCGACACCATCTCCGACACCCTCGCCGCGATTCTCGAACGCGAGCCGGACTGGGCCGCGCTGCCCGCCAGCGTGCCCGCGGCGGTGCGCACGCTGATCCGTCGATGTCTGGAGAAGGATGGCCGGCAGCGCATCGCGGACATCTCGGTCGCGCAGTTCGTCCTCGACGACCTCGCGGATGTTGCGTCAGCCACTGCGCCATGGCAGTTCCGCGGCGATCGTTCCACGACCACCGCTGTGGCGCCGCATGGCGATACTTTCCGGCACGTGGCTCGTCGGCGTGGCGATGGCCGGCAGCGCTGTCTGGTTTGCGCTGCGCTCCACCCCGCCGCCCCGCGTGTCGCGCCTCCTCATCACCCTGCCGAGTGCGGCGGCGCTGACCGTCGACGTGTCCCGACACAACCTGGCCTTCACGCCTGATGGCACGCGCGTCGTCTATGTCGGCGCCAACAGCACGGCACTCTTCGTGCGCGCGCTCGATCAGCTCGACGCCACGTCGCTCACCGGGCTCGGCGAACCGTATGGGCCGTTCGTCTCGCCCGACGGCCAATGGATCGGCTTCTTCGATGGGGTCTCCTCGCTGAAGAAGGTCGCAATCACCGGCGGCCCGGTGGTCACGCTCGGTCGCCCCGGTGGCACAGCTGTCGGGTGCGAGCTGGGGCCCTGACGGTACGATCATCTTCGCGACCAACGTTCGGACGACGGGCCTGCTGCGAATCGCCGCAGCAGGCGACGAGCCGACCGTGCTGACGCGACCGAATCGGGCAGCCGGCGAAGACGACCATCTCTGGCCGCAGATCCTGCCCGGTGGCCAGGCCGTGCTGTTCACGATCATCGCCACGACCGGCGGACTCGACCAGGCGCAGGTCGCGGTCCTCGATCTCCGGACCGGCACGCAGACCGTGTTGATTCGAGGCGGCAGCCACGCACGCTACGTGTCGAGCGGGCATCTGGTCTACGCTGCGGCGGGGAGGCTGCACGCCGTCGCCTTCGATCTCGCCCGGCTCGCTGTCGTCGGCACGCCGGTGACGGTCCAGCCCGAGGTGCCGACGGACGCGGGTTGGGCGGTGGCGGCCGACGGGACGCTGGTCTACGTTTCGGGTGGGTAGCGGCAGTCGAGCGGACGCCTGGTGTGGGTGGACCGGCAGGGCCAGGAGACACCGATACCCGCACCGCCGCGTAACTATGCCTTTCCACGGCTCTCGCCGGACGGCACGCGCCTCGCGCTCTACATCGCCGATCAGGAGGAGACATCTGGCTGTGGGATCTGGCCCGCGCGACGCTCAGGCGCGCGACCTTCGACCGGGGAGCCGACGTCTTCCCGGTCTGGCCGCCCGATGGCCGCCAGCTCCTCTTCAGCTCGGCGCGGGCGGGCGCCGTGAATCTCTTCGCGCAAGCCGCCGACGGCAGCGGCGACGTCACGCGGCTGACCAAGAGTCCCAATGTCCAGCACGCCACATCCGTCTCCCCCGATGGCACGCGGCTCGTGTTCACGGAGACCGCGCCGACAACGGGTCCGGACATCATGCAGCTCCGACTGGACGGCACGCATGCCGGTGACACCGCTCGTGCAGACGCCGTTCAGCGAGCGCAACGGCGAGGTGTCGCCCGATGGCCGGTGGCTCGCCTACGAGGCGAACGACTCGGGGCGATTCAACATCTACGTGCGGCCGTTTCCGAACGTCTCGAGCGGCTACTGGCAGGTGTCAACGGACGGCGGCACTCGGCCGCTGTGGGCGCGGAACAGTCAAGAGCTGTTTTATCTGAGCGCGACGGGCGCCCTCATGCGCGTCGGCGTGGCGCATGGGTCGACATGGGCGGCGACCGCGCCGACCAAGCTGTTCGAGGGACGCTACGGGGCCGCAGCCAATCAAAGCGGCCGGACGTACGACATCGCACCCGACGGCAAGCGGTTTCTGATGATCAAGGCCGGCGGCAGCGCGGACCAGACGGCCGTGCCCACGAGCCTCGTCGTCGTCCAGAACTGGCAGAAGAGCTGAAGCGACTGGTGTCGACGCGGTGAGGTGTGGTCGCAGGCTTCAGCTCGCGAAACGGCATGAAAATCCGCGCGCGTTTGGCAGAATGGCGCTGGCGCGAGCGGCGAGATCGATCGAACCAGTGGAGCAATTGAAGCCGGAGAATTGGCTGATCCGGAGCGTGCGTACTTGAGCGAATAAGTGGGCGTCGTGGTCGCGTGTGAGCGCGGCGATAGCCCGTGACCCTGAATAAGACAACGTGGGCACGCTCTCCGCTCCCGCCAGGAGAGGCCTATGTCGTACCGAATCGCGGGAATCGATGTGCACAAGCGGATGCTGGCCGTGGCGGTGGCGGATGTCGCCGTCGAGGGCGAGTATCAGTTTGAGCGACGGATGGTGGGCACGAGCCCCGATCAATTGCGTGCGCTGGCCGAGTGGCTCGTCGAGCGAGGAGGTCGAGGAAGTCGTGATGGAATCGACGGCGCAGTATTGGCGACCGGTCTGGGAGACGCTCGAGCGGTACTGGCAGCCGACCCGTCGGACGCGCGAGGGCGCCGGTCCGAGGGCAGGCACCCTGCATCTGGCGCAGGCCCAGTCGAATCGCGGCGCCCGGCGGGCGGAAGAAGGATTTTCCCGACGCCGAACGGTTGGTGAAGCGGTTGGTCGCGCAGGAACTCACCCTGAGCTTTGTGCCGGAGGTCGAGCAGCGCCTGTGGCGGACGGTGACGCGCCGCAAGTACCAGCTCACGTGCAATCGGGTCCAGTTGCAGAACCGCTTGGAGTGCCTGCTGGAGGAAGCGCACATCAAGCTGTCGAGCCTGGTGTCGGATCTGCTGGGTGCCAGTGCCCGACGCATGCTGCAGGCGGTCGCTGAGGGCGAAACCAGATCCCGCGGCCGTCGCGGCGCTGGCCAGTCAGCGCCTGCGCGCCACGCCCGATCAGTTATGTGACGCGCTCGGCGCCGTGCACCGACCTCAATCCGGTGTACCGGCGCCTGCTCCAGCATGGCGCTCGACGAATTGCGATTGATCGAAGAGCAGATCAGCCAACTGGATGAGGAACTCGCGCGTCTGCTCCGGAGCCATCAAGATGCGGTGCAGCGACTGGCGGCCGTGCCCGGCCTGGGCGTCGATTCGGCGCAGCAGATCATCGCCGAGGTCGGGCCGACGGCCGCGACGTTTCCGTCCGCCAAGCGCCTCGCGTCATGGGTCGGCGCGTGTCCTGGTCACGATGAAAGCGCCGGCGTCAATCACAGCCGTCGCTCGCCGAACGGCAATCGTCAAATGCGCCGCCTGCTCAATCAGGCGGCCAATGCCGCCGTCAAGACCAAAGGCAGTATCTTCGAGCTCGTGTATCGCCGGCTGGTCGTCCGCCTGGGACACGCCCAAACCATCGGCGCGATTGGTCATCGACTCTGTCGTCTGGTCTGGAAGATCCTGCACGAGGGCATCGTGTATGAGGAACGCGGGCCAGCCGTGACCAAACTGCGGGCGCAACGGCGCGCGGCCAAGATGATCCGCGAATTGCGAAGCCTCGGCTACCGCGTCGAACTCGGACCGTCTCCGGAAGGCAGTCCAGCATGAGTGCAAGATGATTTTCGACCCTGGCTTGAGGAGCTGAAGCGCCTCGTGCCCGCCCGCTGACATTCGCTCGCCAGGCCTCTCCGAGCCAAGCGCAGGCGCGAGCTCAGGCGACGACAACCCGATTGTCTTCGCCACAAGCGACCGCACCGACCGGACTGTGGCGCATGTCGGCGGACGGCGGTGAACCGACCGGCCTGACGATGCCCGACGCGACGCAGCCCGGGAGCGACCATAGGTTCCCATCGGTGTTGCCGGGTGGCCGCAGTGGTGCTGTTCACGATTACGGCGGCGGGCCACTCAGGGGAACGACGGCGAGAAGCTGGTGCTCTTGCACCCGGCTCCAATTGAACAGCTTGGAATGAGAAATCGCGGACACACGGCGTGCTTTGCTGCGCTTTCTCGAGGCTGCCTCTCAAAGCCGTGCAGCGCGCGGCCGCCCGACCACGGCACAGTGCTCCTCATCGAAGTCGTTCGTCCGCGGCTTCATTGGAGCCCGTCAATCTGCCGTAGCCAAGACGTAATCCGGTTCCAACTGGCGCTAGTCTGGTCCACCAATAATCAATAACTTGTGGGTAACTTGTTCGTTTTGCTTCGTCGGGGCAGCGGGTTCCGCCCAGCTCTCGCGCGACCCTGAGCTGATATGACGTTTGTGGAGCCCGACGTATCGCGCCTGGTTCACCGAGGGCAAAGACGACCGCGAAGCGACCGTTATTCGGGTGGCAGTCGAACGGATCAACTACTGGGAACCGCCGAGCAATCGAGTCGTCAGACTCGCGCAGGCCGTCAAGGCGGTCCTGACACGCCGGGCTGTCGAAACTCCCATGAAGACTCTCGATGGCTTGTGATCAAGCAGTGTTCAAAGACGACTCGTGATCCACTGTCGTGCCACTGCTTGCTGGTGATGGCCGTGAGCTGTGGTGGGTTCGCCCCGCAGTACCACGGGGTGCCAGGTTCACCGCCTTCGAGCGACGTGGTCGTGAGGTAGATGTCCTGGATCAATCCTGCATCGACGAGTTGTGTTGCCGTGACGCGGCCACCTATCGCCGATATCCGTTGAATGCCTTCCTCGACCCGCAAGTACTCCAAGGCTACGCCGAGACCGTCGCCATCCAGACGTAGCACTCGAACCCACGGCCGCGCGCGGACCGCGGACTCGTGCCGCGCGATACATTCGTCACCGGCAATCAGAAATACCGGCACGTCGGGAACATTGAACAACAGCGCGTCGACGTCTACGCGGCCGCGCTTCGATAGGACGATCTGAGCCGGGTGACGTCGCAGTCCGAGCGACGCGCGTAACGCGATCAGCTCCGGATGCCACACGGAGAAAAACGCATTCCGATGGACGCTGCCAGCTCCCGCCAGGACAGCATCGGCCGACACACGAGAAAGGCCTTCATAAATCAGATGTGTGTCGGTTGCGCCACCGCCGAATGCGCTTGGATTCGGCCCGCCGGTATTGCCATCCTTCGTCTGGACGAACACCAACGACACCGCCGTCTCGCTTCGGCTTCGACGCACGAGGCCGAATTCACTCCCGTAGTGAAGTCGACTCCACGCATTGCCGATGCCCAGCAGGCCTAAGTCGTCACTCCGGTCGAACGTCGTCGATAGCCGTTCGACTTTGGCCATGGCTGCCTCCAGCGTTTTGTGCGCAACGAAGCTCTGAAAAGCGACCGTGTCGATCACATCCATCAGCGTATATGCAGCGAGATGCAACCGCTGCATCTCACGTTCACCAACGTGAAGTTTGGGTGCGGCTACTCAGCTGCGCGACTCCTGCCGCGGCTGTCGCCGATGTCGCCAGGCTCCTTCCCGGTGCCAGTAGAACGACGTGAATCGACGTTCTGCCCCTTACTGCCTTCGTTCCCACCAGCGTCCGCACCGACCTTGTCGTCAGGCCCGTGTTGCTTCTTGCCGGAGACGGTCTTCTGATGAGAGTCTGCCCGCTCCTTGCCTTCCGGTCGTCGCTCGGGATGGGTGTTCTCTTTTTCGGCGTCCATATGACTTCTCCGGTGCTAAACCTGCCCGCGATTGCCGCCTACTTGCTTCGGTCCGTCGTCCACACTGTCAGAGACGGCCTGAGAGTCGGACTCATCAGAGTCGGGGAACGCGTCTTCATCCTGAGGTCCCGAGCGGCCTCGCGCCTCTGGCGGTTGCCACGGGGCGCGGGCTACTACAGAGAGTCCGGCCTGGATCTCACTTGGAGACGCTTCGAGCACGACACCGACGAGGCCGAGCCGGCGGGCCTCGGCGAGTGCGCTCGAGAGACTTGACCTCTCTACGACCCCTATGTATCCTTTAATCCGGATTGAGCGATTAATGCGCACGCCTCCGCCAGAGAGCGGGCGTAGGACGCCTTTGGCGTTTCTGTCGGCGGATCCTGACAAGACCACTACTGCTACGAGGGCTTGTCCAACCTGGCGACTCGGATCGAACATGCGTGCAGAAATCGGACATGTACAGGCGCTCTTCCGGTATCCCGTGAAGTCCATGGCCGGCGAACGACTCGAGGTCGCCAGCCTGGGCTGGCACGGCCTCGATGGTGACAGACGTCTGGCATTCCGGCGGATTGATGACCGTAGCGGGTTTCCGTGGCTGACAGCAAGCAAGCTTCCCGACCTGCTCTTGTTTGCTCCGCTCCGCCGTGAAGACGGTGCTCCCGGAGACCTTCCTACGCATGTTCGCACCCCGGATGGCGAAGAGATGCCTGTCTTCGGGGAGGACCTGGCCACCCAGGTCGAACGTCGGTGCGGGACTCCCGTGCATGATGCAGTTGAGGCATGGCATCTTCGATGATGCGAGCATCTCTGTGATCGCCTCCGATACGGTGCGGGAGATCGGACGACTCGCAGGGCATAGCCCGGACGTGCGACGATTTCGCCCGAACGTCGTAAGGGCAAGATTGGCTTCCTGCGTCCTTACGAAGCCAGTCGCGCGAAGCTGCGCACCGCGGCAGCCTCGTCCTGAAACGTTTCGAAGACGACGAGGAGCTTCAGCATGCCGAGCAAGCTTTCAGCACGACGGTTGAGGTTGAGCAGCTTCATGTCACCGCCTTTCTCCTTCAGCGTTTTCAGTTTGGCGACGAGCATGCCCACGCCAGAGCTGTCGATGTAGGTCACACCGCCGAGATCGAGCACGACCTTCGCCAGGCCCCGATCGACAAGATCGCGAATTCGTTTCCCGAACGCCAGATCCCCATCATCGAGCAGCATTTGTCCTGTGAGGACAAGGACCGTCACATCGCCTGCGTGCCGTTCCTCGATCGTCAGCTTCGATTCAGCCATGGCGCTCTATCTTAACGGACGACAGTCGTGACGGACTGGCTCACCAAAGTGCGGTCGTTGCGGTGACGGGTCGACGGAGGCTTTGAGACGCCGTCGTGTTCGGCGAAAGTGTGTAACTCGCCAGCGCATCCGGTGTTGACAAAACGCTGACGTTCAGCGAGCTCGCGGGCGCGTTGTGCGCGAGCCACATCGCTCACGATCCGCAAGAATCCGTCGCGGGATCAGGCACGCTGTCTGACGGCAGGGATGGACGGGTATCTGTCAAAGCCGATTGACCACGATCGGCTCTTCGACGTTCTGGAGCGTCATCTCGGTCCTTCGTGCTGACGACAAGAAGAGGAGCGAAGGCTCGCCCGCCACGGACGGGCCTTCGCCCGCGTGCTCAGCCGACGGTGAACGGCGCCGTCGCGCTCGTGCCGCCCCACTCGATGCGCAGCGTTGCGCCTGTGGGCGTGTCGTCGATCGAGATCGTCATCTTCTCGACCGGCGCCGTGGTCTTGCCGGCGGTCATCGGCGTGCGGCCGATCTCGAGCGTTTTGTTGTAGGGAATACCCCACTGCTTGGGCTTTTCGAGCTTGCCGAAGATGAGCTGCCAGCCCTTGTCGCCGGGCTGGGTGTTGATCGTGTAGGTTCCGGCCGGAACGCTGTAGGTCCCGAACTTCAGGGCCTTGTCCGTCACGAGCACCGTCGCCTCATCCGCGCCCGTTCTCCAGGGCTTCCCCGGCGGCATCAGTGCCGTATCGGTCCGGCCCTTCAAGGACGGCTGCCCATACTCGATCGTGATGTTGGCGCCGTCGATCACCCACGCCGTCTTGACGTGCGGGCTTCCACCCGTGCCAGGGTGAACCAGCGTCGTTTTCTGTGCGCTGACCGAGATACCAAGAGCCACGACTGCGGCCGTGACGAGGGCCGTACATCCACTCTGTCGCATGCGTATTCCTCCTGAGAAGACGTGACTCACGTCTTGTCCGTTGCTGGCGCCAGACAGGCGCCAACGCTGTCTAAACCCCGAACGGCCGGCCATCATTCCCGAGCGCGAATTCCGTTGGTTGCGCACGTAATCAGCGGTCAGGCTGACCGTGGCTCGAGCGCAGCCATTCGTCCCTGGCCGGCGTGGTCCGCGGCTCCTAGATGATCCTCTGTCCCAGCGCCGACATCGCCAGCTCGGCGCCGAGAATCGCCGTCGCGTTGCGATCGTCGAGGATGGGATTCACCTCGACGAGATCGAGCGCACGCATCAGGCCCGAGTCCGCGATCATCTCCATCACCATGTGCGCCTCGCGGTAGTCGAGGCCGCCCTTGACCGGCGTGCCGACGCCGGGTGCGATCGCCGGATCACACACGTCGAGATCGAACGAGACATGGATGCCGGCGGTTCCCGCAGCCGCGAGCGCGAGCGCCTGTTCGACGACAGAGGCGATGCCCGATCGATCGATGTCTTTCATCGTGAAGAAGTGGACGCCTGACGCGAGCACGATCTCTTTCTCGCGCGCGTCCAGATTCCGAATGCCGATGAGCACGGTGTGCTCGGGCGCGACCTTCGGCGAGAAGCCGCCGATCCGGGCGAGCTCGGCGGGTTCCGAGCCGAGGAGCGACGCCAGAGGCATGCCGTGCACGTTGCCGCTTCCGGAGCTCGCGGGCGTATTCATGTCGCCGTGGGCGTCGACCCAGATCAACCCGAGCGGCCTACCATCGCGCCGCACGAAATCGGCCGTCGCCGCGACCGACCCTGCGGCGAGGCTGTGGTCCCCGCCGAGCACGAGCGGAAACCCACCCCGCTCGAGCACGGCGAGAGCCGTCTTGTAGAGCTTCTCGCAGACGCGCGCGATTTCGCGGATGTACTTCTTCTTCGGATCCCCGAGCGACTTCACCTCGGGGATTGGCGCGACGAGGTCGCCTTCATCGACGACGGAGACGCCGAGCGTTGTGAGCCGTTCGGCCAGGCCGGCGATGCGAAATGCGGAGGGCCCCATGTCGACGCCGCGGCGATTGCCGCCGAGGTCGAGCGAGACGCCAATGAGGTGGAGAGCGTTCGAGCGCACCGCCGATGACTGTACTATAGGCGCCTCAGGTTGACGACAGCGGTAAACATCAGATAATCTGAGGGTTCTGGCGGCCGACCCGTCCTGTGACGCGGCGCTGAACTGCCGCGCTACGAAGGAGCTCGTTTCATGAAGCGGTTCGAGGTTGGAGCCCGGGTCGTAGAACCGACCTACGGTTTGGGTTCAGTCGTGGCAGTCGAAGACGCTTATACCCGCGTGCAGTTCGACGAGCATGGAATCAAGAAGTTTCTGACGAGCATGTCGCGCCTCGAGCCGAGCAACGAGCCGGTGCCGGCCGGCCTCCGCGGCGGGAAGCCGCGCAAGAAGCGGGCGCCCAAGAAAACCGAAACGCCGTCCTGAGCGTCTGCTTGCCGCGGACCTGACGTCCGCGATCGTCTGACCCGGATCTCCTACCTCTTCACCGATACCGACATCCCTTCGCTCGACGGCGAGACGATCGTCGTCCAGAGCGCAGGTGTCTTCCAGATCGCGTCGAGGAAGTCGCCCATCTCGCTGCGTTTGTTGACCACGTTGTGGGCGACGAACAGGCCGCCTTTGTTGAGCCGCGGCAGCATCAGGTCGAGGAAGCGCTTGTAGTCCTTCTTCCAGGCGTCGAGAAACACGAAATCGAACGAGCCGGACATGGTGGGGAGGTGCGCGAACGCATCGCCCGACACGACCGTCACGATGTCCGAGAGTCCCGCGCGCTTGACGTTGTCGGCGAGCTCCTTCGAGCGCACCGGGTCGTACTCCATCGTGACGAGCTGTCCGCCCGTCTCGCGCAGTCCCATTCCGATCCAGATGGCGCTGTACCCGCTCGCGCCGCCGATCTCGAGCGCCCGCTTGCTCTTCGACGAGGCGATGAGCACGCGAAGAAAGCGCCCGTCTTCTTCCGACACGGCGAGCTGGCCCTTGTCCTGCGCCTTTATGGCGGTCAGCACCTTCTGAATGTCAGGCGACTGCGCGCGCGCGACACTGAGCGCGGCCGTCGCGACCAGTACAACGAGGGTGGAATGTCGAAATGCTCGGCTCAATGAGGACCTTTCTGTAACGCTGAACCCCGACGCAGGAGCAGCGGACTCAATCGTGTTGTCTGATGCGCCTGCGACTCTTGTTCGATTCTAACTCCGCCCGACGCAGGCTGACGCCTGAACGCCCGCGGCTCGGCCGTCGGCGACGCAATCGGGCACGCCAATCGCGCGGAAGCCGCTGCCGGCCACCAGCAGCCCGGGCAGCGCGGCGAGCCGCTCCTCGATGCGGGAGAGACGCGCGGCATGTCCCACATGATGCTGGGCGCCCGCAAGCGGCCACCGGTGGACGCGGACGAGATGCGGGGCGCCGGACACGCGGAGCACGCCGGCGACGTCGCGGGTGGCAATCTCGGCGAGCACGTCATCCGCGCGTTGCACCACGTCCGGGTCCGCGGCGCCGCCGAGAAAGGCGCGCAGCAGGACCATTCCCGGACGCGCACGGTCCTCCCACTTCGACGAGACCCAGGTGCAGGCATTGATACGCAGGCGGCTTCGGTCGCGGGCGACCACGAAGCCGCTGCCGCGCAGCGGATGACCGACGTTCGTCCGCGGCCAGGCGATGGCGACGCTGACGGTCGAGACGTAGGGCACCTCCGCGCAAAGACCGGCCAGGACCGGGTCGGTCGGCCCGAGCAGGCGCGCGGCAACGTGCGCCGGCGCAGCAAGGATCACAGCGCGCGCGTCAAGCCTCCCGGAGTCGCACGCGATCGTGCCATCGGCCACCCTCGAAGGAGATGGCCTGCGCGCCGCTGCGGACCCGTACGCTGCCGGCAGGTAACCGGCCCTCGATCGCCTCGACCAGCTCGCCCATCCCACCACGCAAGGCCTTGAACATTCCCTCGCCGGCCAGCGGTGCTGGAAGACCGGCGTGCGGAACAGCTGACCGCCGCGCGCGGCGGCCACGAGCCTCGGGGCGACCGCCGCCATCGAGAGCTTCTCGACGTCGCCGGCGTGGATCCCGCCGAGTAACGGCTCGGCGACGAGGCCGACCGTCGCGGGACCGAACTGACGCCGGTAGAAATCGGCGACGGACTCGTCGCCGTCGGGTCAGCGTCTCCGATTTTCGCACGCGCGCAGGGCGGCGGAACGCCTCGCCCACGCCAGGCGCGCTCGCGCGGTCATCGGCAGCAGGCCGTACGTCGCAATCCCGGACCACGTCGTCGGGATGCCGAAGATCGACGGTGACGGTAGCGCGTGCAGTCGTCCGCGCGCGTGTACGTACGCCGTTCGCGGGGGAGTGGACGCCATCAGGCGCGGAGCCGAGGCCGAGCTCTTCGCAGAGCTCGAATGGCGGCGGGCTTGGTCGCGAGCATCGAGTCGGCACCGGCGTCGATGGTGAAGCCGTCCACACGTTCGGTGCGCACGAGCCCGCCCGTGCGCTCCGACGCCTCGAGGAGGACGAAGGGGATGCGGCGCGTCGCAAGCTCGTACGCGGCGGCGAGGCCGGAAATGCCGCCGCCGACGATGATGACCACGGGGGGCAATTCTGAATGCTGAATGCTGAATGCTGAAGTGAATTTTGAAGGGTGAAGGGTGAAGGGTGAAGGGATTATGAAGGTACCCTCGTCCTCGCGTGAACGTGCTCGGCCAGTGCCTGCACGTTTTCGACGGGTGTGTTGGGCAGCACGCCGTGGCCGAGGTTGAAGATGTGGCCAGGCCGGCCGCCTGCTCGTTGCAGCACGTCATCGGCTGCGGCGAGCAGTCGATCGCGCGGACCGAACAGCCGTGCGGGGTCCAGGTTGCCCTGAATGCCGCGCGACGCGCCGATGGTCGTCCACGCGTCGTCGAGGCCCTGACGCCAGTCTACGCCGATCACGTCGCCGCCGGCCTCGACCAGGTCCGGAAGAATGGCCGTGGCGCCGACGCCGAAATGGATGAGCGGCACGCCGGCGTCGGCGAGGCCGTCGAAGATCCGCTGTGGTGTGCGGCAGCACGAACTCGCGATAGTCGGCGCGGCCGAGCGCGCCGGCCCACGAATCGAAAATCTGCAGCGCCTGCGCGCCGGCGGCCACCTGCGCCCGCAGGTATGTCGTCATCGCGTCGGCAAAGAGCCCGCAGAGGCGATGCCAGGCTCGCGGGCTGCTCGTACATGAACATCTTGGTGCGGAGATAGTCCTTCGATGGCCCGCCTTCGATGGCGTAGGCCGCCAGGGTGAACGGCGCGCCGCCGAAACCGATGAGGGGGACGCGTCCCTCGAGCTCGCGGCGCAGGAGCCGGATCGTCTCGAGCACGTGACCGAGCGCCTCGGGCTCGAACGTCGTCAGGCGCGCGACGTCGGCGGCCGACCGGATGGGATTTGCGATCGACGGCCCTTCGCCCTTGACGAAGTCGAACTCGAGCCCCATCGGCGTGAAGGGGAGCAGCAGGTCGGAAAAGAGAATCGCGGCGTCGAGGTCGATGACGTCGAGCGGCTGGAGCGTCACGATCACGGCGAGCTCCGGATGCCGGCAGAGGTCGAGCAGCGAGTACTTCTCCCTGAGCGCGCGGTACTGCGGAAGGTAACGGCCGGCCTGACGCATGAACCAGACCGGCGTGGCGTCAACCGGCTCGAGCCGGCATGCCCGGAGAAACCGATCGGACACTAGGAAACCATGGTGCGGGCGAGGGTCAGGAGATCTTCGAGATACATCGGCTTGAAGCGGATCGAGGCGCCAAGCGATCGCAGCTCGTGCTGTATGGCATCTGCCAGAAAATAGTCGCCGGTCACGATAGCGACAGGTACCTCGACGAGATGCGGCTTCGACCGGATCAGCGCGCAGGAACTGCAGGCCGTTCGTGATCGGCATCCGCATGTCGAGGATGATCGCGTCGGGCGCGACGCTGTCGGCGATCTCCATTCCGGCCTCGGCGGACATGGCCGTGGCGACTTCGAAACCCTTCTAGCTTGAGGATCCGCGCAAACGTATCGGCCACCGATCGGTCGTCGTCGACGATGAGGATGGTCCGCGTGGCTGACTCGGCGGGATGATTTTCGAGGGACGAAATCACTGCATCATTCTCATGGGAAAAGACATCCACGTCAAGGAGAGGATGACGTCGGGCGCGATCTGCTCGTAACAACCGCTATACAATTGCCGGCGAACCTGTCTATAATTGGCCGCTTCTCCGCAGGATTCCCTGTGCGGTCCTTCGCCTCTCGGAGGTCAAGTGAGCCCGATTCTCGTGCGTCCCGTTCGCGAACAGCTCGAACACGATCGCGTCATCCGGCTCCTGCAGGTCAAGTTGAAGCGGAAGCATGAGGTCATCGCCAACATCGGCGAAGACCAGAGCACGTCGGTCAAGATCGGCCAGCTTCAGATCTACCCCGACCTCGTGCTGACGACGGCCGATCGCGGCCGCAAGCTGATGGGCACGGTCGAGGTGGAAACCTCCGAATCGGTCAACCATCTGGAGGCGCGGGCCCAGTGGGCGCATCTGGGCCGCGCGCGCGCCCCGTTTCATCTATATGTGCCGGCAGGCTCGGTCGACATCGCGCGCCGGCTCGCGACCGAGAACCAGGTCAACGTCTCGGAGATCTGGAGCTTCCACACGATTGGCGACCAGACACATTTCCGGCTCGTGCATCGCGCGCCGGAAGACAAGCGCGATCGAACGAACCGCGGGGCATCGTCACATCGACGCGCGTCGAGTACCGGTCCGTCCGGCCCGTCGTGCCGCGTTCGCGGCGCGCAGCCTGCAGTCCGCACGGCCCGCCAGCGGTCGCAGGCGCGCGGCGCAAAGGCCGCTGCGCGACCTTCGCCGCGCCAGGCCTGCGCCGGCAAAGAAGCCTGCCGTTCCTGTCCGGCCGGTGAAGAAGCGCGCCGCGCCGCCAGCGCGCAAGGCGAGCGCCGCATCCTCGTCGCGCAGCGCCGCCGCAGCCCGCAAGCCCGCTCCGGCACGCTCCCAGAAAAGGAAGTAGGCCCTGCCGTATCTGCGGTTCAATCGCGACAAGCAGGGCTACGAGAACACGTTCGTCGTCGAAAGCGATCGCCGCCGAGGGCGGTCGCGGACGCGGGTGCTCTACTGGTTTCGCACGCCGCCAGGCGTGAAGGTCGGACGGGCCGCGCTCGACGAGGAGGCCATCCGGCTGATCGAACAGCTCAACCCCGGGATCGAGTTCGATTGGACGCGGATTCTCAAGGGTCAGGGGGCCCCACCGGCCGAGTCACGACCGCCGGTCGACGTCCGACGACAGCGGCCGGACAGCCGCCGGCCCCACCCGGCGCAGGCTCCACGCGCCTCCGAGGTCGGTTCAGCCGCCGGTCAGCGGCGGAACGGTAAAGATCGGGACCGCCGAGCAACCAGCCGGTCGTGCCCGAGCCCGAGCCCCGGCCTGCCGTTCGAATCCACAGATGGCGGTTCAACCGAGGAGTTTTCTCGCAGGCGGGTCTGCCGAGCGAGACACCGACGCCGGCGCACGCCAAGCTCGGCGCCGAAGGCGTCGCAACGTCTCCGGGCACGCTACGCCGAGATGCTCGCCAGGATTTCAGAGCGGGCGGCAGACCCGTCGCGCCGGGAAGAGCTGAAACTGCAGGCCGATCGTCTCAATCCCGACGCGTGGGTCACAACAGAGGAAGTCGTCCAGGGGCTCGAACAGTACGAATCGGTGTTCGCGTCGCTGCGGGAAGTGGTGGGCCAGAAGCGGCGCCGCCGGCGGCGGGGCGGCCCGCCACCTCAGGCCGATCCGGGCGGGGCAGCGGCGGCGCATGCGCCGGACAGTGCGGGTATGAAATCGGACGCCCGCTCTGACCCCGCAGAGGGCTCGGACCCCCCGGAGGACAACCAGGATGACGGTGATTCGGCCCCTGGTGAGTCCTGACGCCAACTCTCTGTATAATCGAAGCATGCACGTAAACACTCTGCCTCGATTGATGTGGCCTTGCGCGGTCGCGATCGCGCTCGTAACGGGTGCGGCGGTTCGCGCCCAGAATCCGCCCGCGAAGCCTCAGGCGCCCGGCGCTGCGGCGCCCGAACAGGTGATTCGCACGGGCGTCGAACTGATCACCACCGACGCGATCGTCCGCGACAGCCGCGGACAGTTCATCGCGGACCTGAAGAAGGACGAGTTCGAAATCTTCGAAGACGGCGTGAAGCAGCAGCTGGTGTCGTTCACGCTGACGCACGGCGGACGCGTCTACAACGTCGCGCAACCGCCACCGCCGCCGCCGCAGGAAGGCATCATCCTCCCGCCGGCGCGGCCGACCAACGACGCCGCCGGGCGCATCTTCCTGATTTTCGTCGACGACCTCCATCTCGACTTCCGCAACACCGGGCCGCATTCGCGACCTGTTCAAGAAGATCTCGAAGGAACTGATTCACGAAGGCGACATGTTCGGCATCGTGTCGACGGGGCCCTCGTCGATCTCGATCGACCTGACGTACGACAGGAAGCGCCTCGACCAGGCCATCACGAAGATCACCGGGTCTGGCCTGGCGCCGAAGGACATCCTCGATGTTCCCGAGGGCGCGAACGGACCGCCCGAAGTCCGCTACCGCGCACACGTCGCGTTCTCGACGGCCAACGACATCATCAACAACCTCTCGCAGGTCCACAACCGTCGGAAGGCGTTCATCTACGTCAGCAACGGGTACGACTTCAACCCGTTCCAGGACACGCGGAAGAAGGAGAGCACAAGAGCGCTACGGTTCGCCGCAGAGCCAGACCGATCCCTCGTCAACCGAAGGGACGGGTCAAAACTCGGAAACCGACCCGTTCCAGACACAGGGCAACAAGTTCTACCAGGCCGATCTCGTCTCGGACCTCTCATGGCTCACGCGCAACGCCAACCGCGCGAACGTCACGATGTACACGATCGATCCCAGAGGTCTCGTCGGCATGCCCGACCTCGACGAGAAAGTCGACATGGTCGAATGGCAGGCGTATGTGCGCACGTCGCAGGACAGCCTGCGGACGATCGCGGAACTGACCGGCGGCTACGCCGCGGTCAACCAGAACGACTTCGACAAAGCCCTGAAGCGCATCGACGCCGAGACGAGCGACTACTACGTCATCGGGTACTACTCCAACAATCCCGATCCGCGGAAGAAGAACCGGTCGATCGACGTCAAGGTCACCAGGGAAGGTCTGAACGTCATGGCCCGGAAGTCCTACACCTTGAAGTCGGTCGGAAACAAGTAATGCTGAATGCTGAATGCTGAAGTTCTTACTTCACTTCAGCATTCAGCATTGCCCGCGTTCTTCCGATCGCCTCTCCTAGATAGTGCTCGTCTATCTCGATACCGACGAAGTTCACCCCAAGCTCGGCACACGCGACGGCGGTGCTCCCAAGGCCGAGGAACGGGTCCATCACCAGTCGCAGGCGTGACAGTCCGTGGAGCCGCAGGCAATTCGCGGCGAGACGTGGTGGGAAGGTCGCCGGGTGTGGGCGGTCTTTGTCGCGGTTCTGAATCGTCTCGTAGGGGATGAACCACGTGTTCCCGCGGCAGCGGCGGTTGCTGCCGCCCGTCCGCCAGCGGGAGATGTTCGACTCGTCCTGGTAGGCGACGCCAATCGACAGGCGATCGAGTGGCGTGCGGCCCTCCGGGGTGAACTGGAACACGAACTCGTGGCAGTCGTTCACGAACCGATCGCTGTTGATCGGTTTGTAGTGACCCACGGCGAGGTCCCGGTCAAGGGCCGCGGAGGCGCCGGCGGCCTCGCGGTCGATCGCAATCGATTTGATCCAGTGGATCGTGTTCTGGAGGTGCAGGTGCCGTCGCGCCATCTGGGCGACCTCCATCGCCGTCCACGGGTCGGTCGGCTTGGCTCCGACGTTGAGGAACAGGGATCCGTGCGGCGGCAGGGTGCGCGACGCCGCCTTGATCCAGGCGTCGCTCCATTCGAGGTAGCTCGTCGCGCGGGAGCGAGTCGTTGTAACTCCGGTACGACACGCCCAGGTTGTAGGGCGGCGAGGTGACGATGGCCGACACCGCGCCTGGCTCGATGGCGCGGAGGACTTCGACGCAGTCGCCGAGGTAGAAGCGCAGCGTCACGCCGCCGCCGGCGTCGAGAGTCGTGTGGGCTTTCGGGAGGAGCGGGGGCTTCCCGGCGAGGGGCATCGCGAGAGAGTGTACAGAAAAAAGGGCCGCAGGTCCCTCTGCTATACGCAAACAGAACCCGCGGCCCCGGCGCACGCCAAGGGCGATTTCGATGACAGCCCCGACTAGGAGGCTTTAGCGGTCACTGCGGTCATCCTGAACCGGGCCGGCGCCAGCGTGTGGTTCCGGCGATGTTCGTGATGATTGCAGGCCGACCCTTTCTCCTCGACGTACGTAATCTCACGATTGGTGGCGAGCTCCCGGTAGTGACCGGTCACGCAACCGCACGAGAGATTCGTGAACCCGAGGAGTCGAACGAGGCTCATCATCCCAAGAATCCTGTTGATGCACCGCCGGTAGAGAACGCAGACGCTGCGGACGCTCCCGCGAGGTGTTGCTTCTGCACGCAACCATCAGCAATTCCTGTACCTAAACGACTTCGTCGATGGTCAGCGAAGCGCGCGAGCTGATATTCGGTTAGACACCGAACGTTTCTCGGAGGTTTCGGCCCTTTTACTGAGCGAGGCGCCGTGGACGCACCGATGGCCCGCGAGCCGGGGCGAGCAGATTTGATGACAAGTTGTCGCCGTACCAGTTGAATTGTTGCGACCAAGCAATTGGATCGAATCTTGGGACGGTCGGACGAGACACGGACTTACGGAACTGCGGAGGAATCGCGCGGCGTCCCCGCTGCGCCCGACGCGCTTGCCAGCGTCTGAAAGCGATCGAGGTCGACCGCGCGCCGCGCGCGCGCCGCGTTCTGGGCGAGACGGATCCGGTTGATGAAGACGAACCGCAGGCCAGCGAGCACGACGATTTCATCGTCGTGCCGCCGAGCGTGACGGGGAGAGCGTTGACCGAGGCGGCGGTCATGAACACCCGGGCGAACAACGGATCAGGACTTCCTGCGGGCTGCCGCCGACCACGTCCCATCGTCACGTGCTCCCAACCACGCGCGGCGTCACGTTCGTGGACGACCTGAGGTAGCGACCGATCCGCTCGACATTGGTCTGCAGCGCGAAGGCCACTTCGAACCCCGCAGCGAGCACGAGGAGCGGAACGAGCGTGCTGAGGGCAACCGCAATCAGCGCCGACGTGGCGACCGCGACGCCGGCCCAGGCGGTGATTACAAACGGGATTAGGAGCATTCGGGCGGTGGCGCGCTCCCGGATGGTTACCCTGAGCGGGACGTATTCTGCGTGATGACGGACTTCTGTCTGCATAGGGCGCGATAGTTCGAACTTTGATGCGAGTGCCCAAAGGCGGAGTCAGTGTTCTCGGAGATTCCCGGCGGACGCAAGAATCTCCCTTCTGGAGCCGAAAATACAGGTCGAGCGGCGATCGTGGGTCACCATTTTCGTAACGTGGGGATGGCACTCGATTTGAACCGCCAGGGTCAACCGCAGGCAAGACTGGCCGACAGACGTGGGATTCAGCCGGATTCTGTCGAATTGATTACATAAATGGTTGCGAACTATGGACTTTGCTGATAAACTTCTTGGAGTTCCACTTTCTGACCCGACGCGGTTGTCCCCAGCCAGCCGGTATCGTGACGGAGGATACTTGCGCTTGATCCGCCCGATGAACTTGGCCCTCATTTGGACGCTTGTGCTGGGCGTGGGCATGGTTGCTGTCCCGGCTCAGGTCCAGGGCGCCCCGGCCGCTCAGAAGAAGTCCACGGTCACGACCCAAAAAACGACGGCGAAGAAGGCGACCTATTCCGCCGGCTCGTCCAGTGCCCGGAAGGCTCGGCTGGCCCGCGCCCGGGCTGCGGCGCGTGCGCGCGAGCAGACTCGCATGCGCGCCCTCCAGACGGCGATGACCCCGCGCTTCAAGACCGACGCGTCCGGCGCCCTCGTGCCCGATGTTCGCGCCGCGGCCGCCATCATCATGGATCCCAGCACCGGCGCCGTGCTCTGGCAGGAGAACGCGCAGGAGAAGCGATCGATCGCCAGCATCACCAAGGTGATGACCGCCGTCGTCTTCCTCGAGGATCAGCCCGACCTTTCGCAGGTCGTCACGGTCGAGCGCGTCGACACCTTCGCCGCGTCGACGACGTACCTGCGCACGAACGATCGCATCACGCTCGACAACCTGCTGCACCTCACGCTCATCGCCTCGGACAACGCCGCCGCACGCGCACTCGCGCGCCTGTCGCATGGCGGGACGGCCACGTTCGTCGAGCGCATGAATTCGAAGGCCGTCGAGCTGGGCCTCGAGAGCACCTCGTTCACCGACCCCTCGGGACTCAAGCCCGAGAACATCTCGTCGGCCTACGACCTCTCCCGCTTGATCACCTACGCTGCCGCAGACGAGCGCATCGCACCCATCATGCGGACCGCGGAATACAAGGTGTCGACGAGCCGGCGCACCATCAGCATCCACAACACCAATCGGCTCGTGATGGACGGAGACGTGACGGTCATGGGTGGCAAGACGGGCTTCATCTCGAAGGCGGGTCATTGTCTGGCCACGCTGTTGCGCATGCCCCAAGGCAACCAGGTCGCGGTCGTGGTCCTCGGTGCCAGCTCCAACCCCGGGCGTTTCTGGGAGACACGCCACCTCTTCAACTGGCTGTCGCAGAAGACGACCGACCTCCTCCGCAAAGATCAGCAGGACGAGTAGACGCAGGCGCGTCTATCGATATCCCTTCTGAATCGCGGCCGCGTCGAGCGGCAGTGTCGCTACTCCATCCACAACGGGCATGACGGGTCGTGTCGAGCGGCGGGCGTCGAACGCTTTGATGTAGCGCTCGCACACGTCGCAGGCGTACAGGCGGTATTGTCCGTCGCGGCTCGCAAACGAGGTGATGCGCGAGCGGTCCGCGTTGAGGCAGAACGGGCAGGTGAGCGGTTCGAAGCGCCACCGGGCTGCGCACCGGCCGCAAATGAGGAGCCGGTCAGCCGCCGCGGTGATGACCGCCAGGTCCGGCTCGCCGCCGCAGAGGGGACAACTCCCGCGGTCCCACCCGGCGAGGTCGCTTCGCGCCATCACGGCATCGCTCGCGCGTGTCAGAAACGGGCGCATCGCCTGCTGGAGCACCGACTCGAGGCCTTCGAGCTCCGCGCTCACGGCGTTTGCGCCAGGCAGCACGGCTTCGTACCAGGCGCGTACGATTCCGGGGAGTCGTTCGGGCTGGCGTGCGAGGTCTTCCGCCCGCTTGTAGTCCGCATCCTCGAGCGCTTCGTGATTGCGCATCGCCGTCGCCGTGGCGCGCAGGAGAAACCTCAGGTCGCTCCAATCGACCGGCAGGTGTTCGAACTGCAGGATCGGCCCGGCGGCGAGGAGTCCCTTCAGATACTCCGCCTCGAGCTTGATGGATGGCAACGGCACGCGGGTCTGGATCCGACGCTGCACCTGCAGCAGCTCGATCTGGAGGTCGGCTGCCGCCGAAAGATCCGGCTGATCGTGTTTCAATCGACGCAGCTCGCCGATCTCGCGAGACTCCGGGCGCGTGGACGGAGGTGGGGGTGGCGGCGTGGACGGGACGGAAGGTCCCTGGGGGTCACTCACGGAAGCGATTCTAGCAGAGCTGGTCGGGCCTCGCGGTACGGGGCTCGCGCGTGCTAAACTGAGCGTTTACTCACCCTTCGTTTCGACCCCATAGTTGCATGCCAGACGAGAAGAAAGCCAGAAAGCGCGCGCCCTCGAAGGCGCGCCTCACGCCACCGTCGCCACCAATCGAACCAGCGTCCGAGGCACCTCCACCAGCCATGAAGCGGCCGGCGGCGCGCCGTCGAGCGTCGAAGAAAGCTGAAGCGACTCCGGCTCCTGAGCGCAGGGGCGCCGCCACTGTCCAGGCCCCTCCGCCGTTGTCGGTGCTCATGGTGACGCCCGAAGCGCACCCGTTCGCGAAGACCGGGGGGCTCGCGGAGGTCTCGGCGTCGCTGGCCGACGCGCTGGGGAAGCTGGGCCACTCGGTCACCCTGGTGCTGCCTCGCTATCGAGGGGTAGCAGTCGATGGCGCCGAGCGCCTCCAGACCCGCATGCGCCTCGGCGATCGCCTTCAGCCGCTGACGTTCTACGAGCGTCGTTTGTCGGATCAGGTGACCGTCGTGCTCGTCGACGTCCCGGAGCTCTTCGACCGCGAGGGGCTCTACGGCACGGCGAACGGGGAGTATCCGGACAACGCCGTGCGCTTCGCCGTGTTCAGCCGCGCCGCCCTCGAGTATCCACGGCTGCGCGAGCAGCGGCCGTCGATCATCCACGCCCACGACTGGCAGACGGGGCTCGTGCCGGTCTATCAGAAGATGCACCTGTCGGCCGACCCGTTCGTCGGCGGCGTGCCTGCCGTTTTCACCCTGCACAATCTCGCGTTTCAGGGGGTGTTTCCTGCGTCGACTCTTCCGTCAATCGGGCTCGGTTTCGAAGTCCTCGACGTGCAGGCGATCGAGTTCTGGGGCAACATCAGCTACCTGAAAGGCGGGATCAACTTCAGCGAGAAGATCACGACGGTCAGCCCCGGCTACGCCAAGGAGATAGTGCAGCCCGAGCTCGGGTTCGGGTTCGATGGCGTACTGGCCCGCAGATCTACCGACATGGTGGGCATCCTGAACGGCATCGACACCTCCCGCTGGACACCGACGGCGGACGCGTTCGTGCCGGCCTCGTTCAGCGCCGACGATCTCCGCGGAAAGCGCGATGCCAAGCGCGCGCTTCTTTCTACGGCAGGGTTGCCGTCCGACGATTCCGCGCTCGCCAGGCCTGTCATCGGACTGGTGTCGCGGTTGACCGATCAGAAGGGGTTCGACCTCATCATGGCCGCGCCGGAGGAGCTGATGGCTCTTGACGCCACCTGG
This sequence comes from uncultured Acidobacteriota bacterium, assembly GCA_963771395.1. GTDB lineage: Bacteria > Acidobacteriota > Vicinamibacteria > Vicinamibacterales > 2-12-FULL-66-21 > DATBJJ01. The sequence continues at coordinate 60,803 of CAVYTY010000017.1, forward strand.
GTCATCCTCGGAAACGGGGAGCGCCGTTACGAGGAGGCCTGGAGGACACTCGAGGCGATGTATCCCGACCGCGTCTCGACGACCATCGGGTTCGACGAGCGCCTGGCGCACCACATCGAGGCCGGTGCCGACATGTTCCTGATGCCGTCGCGGTTCGAGCCGTGCGGCCTGAATCAGATGTACAGCTTGCGCTACGGTACGGTGCCCATCGTGCGTGCCACTGGCGGGCTCAACGACACAGTCGAGGATGCGGACGCGCAGCCCGAGACGGGAACCGGGTTCAAGTTCCGCGACTATACGCCCGGGGCGCTCATCCAGACCACCCGCCGGGCGCTGGCCGCGTTTCGGGACCCCGGTCGATGGACCGCCATCCAGCAGCGGGGCATGCGGCTGGACCATTCCTGGGACGCTTCGGCCAGGGAGTACGTCAAAGTGTACAGAGCAATGCTGAATGCTGAATTCTGAATGCTGAAGAGAATGCTGAACAATTGCCTTAGAATACTAGGGTCAGCACTCATTCAGCGCTCATTCAGCATTACTTCAGCATTCAGCATTCAGAATTGCAGCGAAGGAACCATAGATGGCCAGCGACAAAGTGCAGACCTTGACCGACACCAACTTCGAGCAGTCCGTTATCAAGGCCGTCCAGCCTGTCGTGGTGGATTTCTGGGCGGAGTGGTGCGGTCCGTGCCGGCGCCTCGCGCCCACGATCGACGAACTGGCCACGGACTACGACGGCCGCGTCGTGATCGGTAAACTGAACGTGGATGAAAACCCCGCCATCCAGTCGCGCTTCAGCATCATGGGGATTCCGACGGTCCTGATTTTCAAGGGCGGCGAAATCGTCGAGCAGATCGTCGGACTGGCCGACAAGACGGCGCTCAAAAAGCTGATCGACAAACATGTGTAACGGGGAAAAGTCTGAGGCGTGACGGAAAAAGTCTGAAGTCTGACGTGTGAAGTCTGAAGTTGGGAAGTACGAAGTCTGAAGCAGGAAGTAGAAGTACGAAGTCCACTTCGTACTTCCGGCTTGTTGCGAACTTCCAGCTTCTTTCGCACTTCTACTTCCCGCTTCCCACTTCAAACTTCCCAATTTCAGACTTCCCACGTCAGACTTCAAACTTTCGAGATCTGTCTCTGCGCCATGGCTGATCGTAGCGTCATCATCATCGGTTCCGGTCCGGCCGGCCTGACCGCGGCGCTCTACGCGGCGCGCGCGAACCTCAAGCCGCTCGTCGTCGAAGGGCTCGAGGCAGGCGGGCAGCTGATGTTGACGACGCTCGTCGAGAACTGGCCCGGTCATCGTGACGGCATCCTGGGCCCGGATCTGATGGCCGAGATGCGCGCCCAGGCCGAGCGCTTCGGCGCCGACTTCATGCAGGGCAATGTCGAGTCGGTCAGCCTCGAGGGCCCGCCCTTCACGGTAAGAACCGCCTCCGACTCCTATCAGAGCCGCGCGCTCATCGTCGCGACGGGTGCGACGGCGCGCCTCCTTGGCCTTCCGTCGGAACGGGCGCTCATCGGCCACGGCGTCTCCACCTGCGCCACCTGTGACGGATTCTTCTTCCGGGGCAAGCCCATCGCCGTCGTCGGCGGGGGAGACTCCGCGATGGAAGAAGCCGTCTTCCTGACGAAGTTCGCCTCCCACGTGACCGTCGTCCATCGACGGGACACGCTGCGCGCGTCCAAGATCATGCAGGACAAGGCGTTCGCCAACCCGAAGATCTCGTTCGAGTGGAACAGCGAAGTGGAAGACGTGCGGGACTCGGACAAGGGTGCGGTGACGTCGATCGAGCTGCGGAACAACCGGACCGGCCAGCGCAAGTCTCTCGAGGTGGACGGCGTGTTCGTCGCGATCGGTCACACGCCGAATACCGCGCTCTTCAAGGGCCAGCTCAAGATGGACGCGAACGGCTACATCAAGACCCACTCGGGATCGCGCACCAACGTCGCCGGCGTCTTTGCCTGCGGCGACGTCCAGGACCACATTTACCGTCAGGCGATCACCGCCGCGGGATCAGGCTGCATGGCGGCCATCGACGCCGAGAAGTACCTCGAGGGGATACCGGTCGAGGAAGAAAGTTTGAAGTCTGAAGTTTGAAGTCTGAAGTGGGGAAGTTTTGAAGTTGGAAGCGTGAAGTGGAAGCGTGAAGTAAGTTGGAAGTGGGAAGTTCGAAGTCGGAAGTTCGAAGTCCCACGTCCGACGGCCGCCGGGCGGCAGTTTCCACTTCGAACTTCACACTTCGAACTTCACACTCCGAACTTCACACTCCGAACTTAACTTCACACTTCCACTTCCCGCTTCCACTTCACGCTTCCAACTTCAAACTTCCCCACTTCAGACTTCAAACGTCAGACTTCAAACTTTCTCAATCCACCCGCCTCCCAGCACCACCGGGCCATCGTAAAACACGACCGCCTGTCCCGGCGCAACGGCGTGCTGGGGCTCGTCGAAGGTCACGTGCACGGTCCCATCGGGCCCGGGATAGAGTGACGCGGCCGCCTCGGCGTGGCGGTGCCGGATCTGCGCGGTCGCGCGTGTGCCTGGCGGCGGCGGCGCTCCCGCGATCCAGTTGACGTCGGAGGCGTCGAGCGAGTGGCGTTCCAGCGCCTCGCGAGGGCCGACGGTCACGGTCCTGGCCTCCGAGTCGATGCCGACGACGTAGAGGCGCACGGGCGAGGACAGCCCGAGGCCCTTCCGCTGTCCGACGGTGAAGCGGTGCACGCCGTCGTGGTGGCCCACTACCTCGCCGCCGACGTTCTGGATGGTACCGCCCGGCACGTGAGCGCCCTGGCGCTCGAGGAAGGCGGCGTGATCGCCGTCCGGGACGAAGCAGAATCTCATGGCTGTCGGGCTTCTCCGAGACAGAGAGACCCAGCTCCCGGGCGTGATCGCGCACGGCCGCCTTGTCCATCGCGCCGACCGGGAACATGGCGTGGGCGAGCTGCGCCTGATCGAGCGTGAAGAGAAAGTACGACTGGTCCTTGGCCGCGTCGAGACCGCGAAGCAGCCGGTACAATCCGGCGGCCGCGCCGGACTCGTCGCGCTCGACGCGGGCGTAGTGTCCGGTGGCGACAAAACGGGCATCGAACCCCCGTGCGCGCTCGGCGAGCGTCGCGAACTTGAGGTCGCCGTTGCAGTGCACGCAGGGGATTGGCGTCCGTCCGCTGGCATACTCCCGTACGAAGTTCGAGATCACCTGGTCGGCGAACTGGCGCTCGAAGTTGACGATGTAGTGCGGGATGCCGATGCGGGCGGCCACGCGCCGGGCGTCGTGCAAGTCGTCGATCGTGCAGCAGGTCCCGAAGCGGACCTGTCCCCCGCGCTGGTCATACAGCTGCATCGAGAGGCCGATCACCTCGTGACCCTGCTGCGCGAGGAGCGCAGCGGCCACCGAAGAGTCGACGCCGCCGGACATGGCCACGACGATGCGCATAGAAATGCTGATTGCTAAATGCTGAATGCTGAAGTGAATGCTGAACTTGAGCTGATCCCTGCGAAGTTCGAACCCAAGTTCGCAAGTTCGAACTTCACTTCAGCATTCAGCATTCAGAATTATCTTCTGGCTCCCGTGAGCGCGCGGAGCTTCTCCACGATCTTCGGCAGCTTTCCCAGCACATAGTCCACCTGTTCGTCGGTGTTGCCGGCGCCGAGGCTGAGGCGTATGGAGTTCTGCGTCCTGTGCGCGGCGAATCCCATGGCCCGGAGCACGTGCGAGGGCTCCAGCGTTCCCGAGGAGCACGCCGATCCGGTCGAGACCGCGACACCCTCGAGGTCGAGCGCGATCAAGAGCGATTCGGCTTCGACTCCTTCGAAGCTGATGTTCGTCGTGTTCGGCACGCGCCGGTCGCCCGCGCCGTTGACGGCGGTCTGCGGGATTCTGGCCAGGATCTCGGTCTCCAGGCGGTTGCGCAGCGCCGACAGGCGCGCGGCCTCCGCCGTGAGCTTGCCGCTCGCGAGCGTGGCGGCGGCCCCGAGGCCGGCGATTGCCGCGACGTTCTCCGTGCCGGCGCGACGGTTTCGTTCGTGCTTGCCACCGGTCAGAATCGCCGTCACCCGAGTCCCGCGCTTGATCCACAGCGCGCCGGCGCCTTTCGGCCCGTTGAACTTGTGCGCCGAGAGCGACAACAGATCGGCGCCGAGCGCCCGCACGTCGACGGGAATCTTCGCGACCGATTGCACGGCGTCGGTGTGAAAGAGCGCCCCACGAGCGTGCGCGATCCGCGCGAGGTCGGCCACCGGCTGCACCGTCCCGATCTCGTTGTTGGCGTGCATCACCGAGACGAGCGCCGTCTGATCGGTGAGCGCCGCCTCGAGGGCGTCTGGCGCGACGATGCCGCTCGTGTCGACCGGGAGCAGGGTCGTGGTCCAGCCACGCCGCGCCAGGGCCTTGAACGTCGTGAGCACCGCTTCGTGCTCGATCGCGCTGGCGATCAGGTGTCGTCGGCCGGTGACCTCGAGCGCCTCGGCGACGCCGCGGATGGCAAAATTGTCAGACTCGGTCCCGCCGCTCGTGAAGACCACTTCGGACACTTCGGCTTTCAAGAGATCCGCGACCGCCGTCCGCGCGTCGTCCATCACGCCCTTCGCCCGCTGGCCGAAGTAATGGATGCTCGACGCGTTGCCGAAGTCCTCCCGGAGTACCTGCGTCATGACCTCGATGACGGAGGGGTCGACGGGCGTCGTGGCGTTGTGATCGAAGTAGACGCGCATTGGTGAGCAGTAATGTTACCATTTGCCCCTAAGTCTCAGCAATAAAAGGACTAGACAGGGCCCGAGGCGCTCTCGTATACTGACCGGGCTGCCTAGCCGCGAAGGCGCGAGTCACCCTGCGAGGTCAACTTTTCGGATAGTGGGAGATTACCCATGTGGAAACGGGATGAAGCGGTGAAGCCGACGGTGCCAGCCGGATCGGGATCGGCACCGACGGTCGTACCGCCGGCTGCTGAAGCGGCGCGGACGCCCAGTGCCCCCAGTGAGCCCCTGCGAGGAATGGAGAGGACAACAGTGAACATTGGGAAATCGGTCGTCATCAAGGGGGAGCTCAGCGGCAGCGAGGACCTCACGATCGAAGGCCAGGTCGACGGGAAGATCGAGCTGCGGCAGAACGTGCTCACCATCGGGCCCAACGGCAAAATCAAGGCTCAGGTGTTCGCCAAGTCAGTCGTCATCCTGGGTGAGGTCATCGGCAATGTGACGGCGAGCGAGAAAGTCGACATCCGCGACAACGGCTCAGTTGACGGTGACATCGCCGCTCCTCGGGTCGCGATTGCAGAGGGTGCTCATTTCCGCGGCAGCATCGACATGCAGCGCCCAGGCGCAGGCGCCGGCGACAAGGCGAAACCGGCCGACCAGAAGGCGGACGCCAAGCCCGCTGCGGCGGCCAGTCAGCCGACACCGGCATCGACGTCGACGTCGACGTCTACACCGACGTCGCCCTCCGGCGCGACCGCCGGGGCGCGATAAGGACTCACAAGACGACGGCCCAACTGACAAGTCAGCTATTCAGCTATTGGAGGATAGGCATGACCGGTGATGGTGTCGGGCGCGTAGGGCGCCCGGCATAGTCGCTTCACGCGGTGCTGTCCAGATCTCCAGTCCAATGCTGTCCGATCTCCTGAAGTGGGGCGGGAAGCGCCTGGAACCAACCCAGGCAGGTGCGCTCCGAGGTGTCTCTGCTCCGGCCGGCGACGAACCGGTCATCGGGTCCAAGGCGTTTCCCAAGTTTCTCGCGGCCCTGAAGGCTCAGCCGTCCCCGGTGCTCCTTGACTTCGGTCCGGTCATCGGCACCAACGTCGAGTTCTTCGGCGAGCGCCTGGGCTGCAAGCTGTTCATCGAAGACCTCGTGTCGGATCTCGACCGCCACACCCGTGCGGGTACCCTCGACAAGCTGCCCGGCGTATTCGACACGCGCTTTCGGCATGCCGACGCAAGCGTGGACGGCATCCTGTGCTGGGACATCTTCGATTTCCTGGACAAGGCCGCGACGCAGACCCTGGCCCGACAGGTGATCCGTCTGTTGCGCCCGGGCGGTGCAGTCATGGGGCTTTTCTGCACCGCTGCCAAGACCGACCACGTGTCGTTTACCAAGTACAAATCGTCGACGATGCCAGCTTCCGGCATCGCACGCATCCCGGGGTTGGAGGCGTGAAGCGCGCCGTGCAGAACCGCGACATCATCCGGATGTTCGAAGGCCTCGTCGTATCTGACTCGTTCCTCCTCAAGAGCAATATCCGCGAAATGCTTCTCCGGCGGCGGTAGCGCGGGCGCGGACGAAAAGCGGCGGCGAGCCCTCTGCAATTTGCGGCGTTCTGTCTGCATTTATCAATGCGCTTGGGGCCCCACCCCCAAGCGCTCTCGCGCGGCGACTTCGCGCCGCGCTCGGGCCGCAGGCGCTGCTGTCTGTGTCTTTCTCTCGACCTCCTACCGGCGCTTCTCCTATCTCCTGACTCCTAACTCCTATATTCTTTGGCCATGCGCCCCGTCATCGCGCTCCTCAGCGATTTCGGATCCCGGGATCACTACGCTGGTACGATGAAGGGCGTCATCCTGGGGATCTGCCCAGAGGCGACGCTCGTCGACATCACGCACGACGTGGCCGCACACGATGTGCTCGAGGGTGCGCTTCAGCTGGCCGCGGCGTACCGCTTCTTTCCTGCCGGCACGGTGTTTCTGGCTGTCGTCGATCCCGGAGTCGGGTCGGCGCGGCGTGGCATTGCCGTCGAGGCGGGAGACTACCGCTTCGTCGCGCCAGACAACGGTGTGTTGACCGAAGTTCTGCGCGAAATCCCGCCGCGCCGAGTCGTCGAGCTATCGGAGCGCCGGTACGCCAGGCCGACCGTGACGCGGACGTTCGAGGGCCGGGATCGATTCGCGCCCGCGGCGGCGTGGCTGGGGAAGGGCACGCAGCTCTCCGCCCTCGGGCGCACCGTGACGGACTTTCAGCGGATCGACATTCCGGTCCCCGAGACGATCGGGGCGACCCTGCGAGGTGCCGTGCTGACGGTCGATCGGTTCGGCAACCTGGTCACCAACATCGACCGTCGAACCTTCGAGGGCTTCGCCAAGCAGGGCGAGTTCCGGATCCTTGCCGGCGGTACGCCGGTCGGGCGCCTGGTGTCGACCTATGCCGAGATCCCGTCGGGCGAGGTTTGCGCGCTCTTCGGCAGCTCCGACCATCTCGAGCTGGCGGCCAACGCCGTCAGCGCGGCGGAACGCCTGGGGCTGGCGCGGCACGCGGTGGTGGAGATAAGCAGGGAGTAGGTAGGCTCAGGGCTCGAGCAAGAGCCTGGACTACTTACTCGAAGGTCTTGCCTGGGCCCTGAGCCCTGAGCCCTGAGCCCTGCTAAAATGTCCCGTTCTGATCTTCAGCTCTCGGCCTTCTACCAAGGACTGTCTTCATGCTTGATTTCGATCTGACCGACGAGCAGCGGCTGCTCGAACAGTCGGTACGCGAATGGGGCGCGCGCGAAATCGCCCCGCGGATACGGGAACTGGACCGGCAGCATCGCTTCGATCCGGCGATTGTTCCCCAGATGGCCGAGCTTGGCCTCCTCGGGTGTTCCGTGCCGCAGGAGTACGGCGGCGCCGGGATGGACTACGTCAGCCTGGGCCTCATCAGCGAGGAGCTCGAGTACGTCGACACGTCGCTGCGCGTCATCATGTCCGTGCACGCGGGGCTCAACTGCCTGTCCCTGCTCACCTGGGGGACCGAGGATCAGAAGCAGCGCTACCTCGTCCCGCAGGCACAGGGCCGGAAGCTCGCGACCTACGGGCTCACCGAGCCCGCGGCCGGCAGCGACGTCCGCGGGATGCAGACCGTTGCGACGAAGAAGGGAGATCGGTTCTTCCTGACCGGCGAGAAGATGTGGATTTCGCTCGCCGACGTGGCCGACAACTTCCTCGTGTTCGCGTGGAGCAATCTCGAGAAGAAGAAGCAGCGTGACCCGTCGGGCATGACCGCGTTCATCATCGAGCGGGGTTTCAAGGGCTTCTCGAGCGGAACGCTCAAGGAGAAGTGGGGCATCCTCGCCGGCAACACGGGTTTCTTTAAGATGGAAGATGTCGAGGTTCCGGAGGAGAATGTCGTCGGCAAGCCCGGCGAGGGCTTCAAGATCGCGATGTTCGCGCTCGATCAGGGCCGTTTCACCGTGGCGGCGGGCGCCACCGGCCTCATCCGGGCGTGCCGGGATGCCAGCGCGCGCTACGCGAAGGAGCGGCACACGTTCGGCGTCCCGATCGCGGAGCATCAGCTCGTCAAGGAAATGATCGCGCAGATGGAGTCGGACTATCAGGTCGCGCGGCTGTTGTGGCTGCGTTCGGGGTTCCTCAAGAACCAGGGGCGGCGCAACACGCGCGAGACCGGACTCGCCAAGTGGTTTGCGACCGTGGCGTCCGAACGGGCCGCCGGGGATGCGGTCCAGGTCCATGGGGCGAACGGCTACTCCGACGAGTATCCGGTCGGCCGGTTCTATCGCAATTGCAAGGGTGCCGTCATCTACGAGGGCACGCGCGAGATTCACAAGTTGATGCAGGCCGACTACGTGCTGGGCTTGAGGGAAGATCGGCCCACGCGTTGCGAGCTGCCGAAGTTTCAGGCATGAGCTCCGACCTCTCACTCGAATTCCTCCGCGTCGTCGAGCAGGCAGCCATCGCGTGTGCGCACACGATGGGGCAGGGCGACGGGCACAAGGCGGATCAGGCGGCGGTCGAGGCGATGCGGAAGACCCTCGACAGCGTGCCGATCGATGGAACGATTGTCATCGGAGAGGGGGAGCGCGACGAGGCGCCGATGTTGTATATCGGCGAGCCGGTCGGCGCCAAAACGGGCGGGTCCGGCGTCGGCCTCCCCCAAATCGATATCGCGGTCGATCCGCTCGAGGGCACCAACCTCTGCGCGACCGGCGCGGCCAACGCCATGGCGGTCCTCGCCGCGTCCGACCGCGGCGGACTGCTGCACGCCCCGGACCTGTACATGGAGAAGCTCGTCGTCGGCGCGAGCTCGAAGGGTTCGGTCAGCCTCGACGCGCCAGTGGCCGAGAACCTCCAAGCGATCGCGCGGTGTCTCGACCGGCACGTGACGGACCTCGTCGTGATCGTGCTCGATCGGCCGCGTCATGAGCAGCTCATCCATGAGATTCGCGCGACTGGTGCCAGGATCCGTCTGATTTCAGACGGCGACCTGTCGGCCGGCATTGCCGCGGCGGTCGTGGGGAGCGGCGTGCACGCCGTGATGGGCACGGGCGGAGCGCCTGAGGGCGTCATCACCGCCGCGGCCATGCGCTGCCTGAACGGTGAGATTTTCGCGCGGCTGGTCGTCAAGAAACCCGAGCACGAAGAGCGGTGCCGCGCCATGGGCATTTCGGACTTTCAGCGGATCTACACGTCGAAGGACCTGGCGTCGGGCGACAACCTCATCTTCGCGGCGACGGGGGTGACCGACGGCGCACTCCTCAAGGGCGTCAGGTTCTTTGGCGACGGTACGCGCACGACGTCGCTCGTGATGCAGACCAGCCCCGCGAGGGTCAGGTTCATCGATACCATCCACATCGAGCAGTCGCGCGTGGTCAGGGTCCGCTTCTAAGCCACTCCACGGACTATGCCGACCGTGATCACGAGCTAGCTTCCAGACTTGTCCTGGCGCAAGAACCTCTTCGCCGTCACCGCCGCAACCTTCATCGGCTTCACCGGCTTCACGCTCGTGATGCCGTTCCTCCCGCTCTATTTCCAGCAGCTCGGCGTCACCGACATCGGGGAGATCGCGTTGTGGTCCGGACTGAGTCTGGGCGTCACGCCGGCCATCACGGCGCTGATGTCCCCGTTCTGGGGGCGGCTTGCGGACCGCGTGGGCCGCAAGATCATGATCGAGCGATCGCTCGTGAGCTTCGTCATCGTCATGGCGGCGATGGCGTTCGTGACCGAGGCGTGGCACGTGTTCGCGCTTCGCGCCGTGCAGGGGCTCTTCGCCGGCTACGGCGCGTTGGCCCTGACGATGGCCGCCGATGCCGCGCCGAAGGACAGGATGGCGTTCGCGATAGGCACGGTGCAGACCGCACAGCGGATTGGGCCCGCGCTCGGGCCGGTCATCGGCGGCACGGTCGCGCAGCTCGTCGGTCTCAGGAGGGCCTTCCTGGTCACGGCGGGGTTCTATCTGGTGGCCCTGGTGCTCGTGTTCACGATGTATCACGAGCGTCGTGCCCACGTGCAGAGCGACGCCAAGCGCGAAGGCCGCATCACGTTTCGCAACGTCCTCGCGCTCGAGAACTTCGTCCTGCTCATCGCGGTCGTGTTCGGCCTCCAGTTCGTCGACCGCAGCTTCGGGCCCGTGCTCCCGCTGTATGTCGCGGAGCTGGGGACGCCGATGGCCGCGGTGCCCTTCCGGTCGGGCGTTCTATTCTCGATCTCCGCCGGGGCCGGCGCCGTCGGGAACCACCTCGCTCGCGGCCTCCTGTCGCGGGCGTCGGCACGCGCGGTGATCGCCGGGTCGGCTGCCGTCGCGGCGCTGGGCACCTTGACCTACGTCTTTGCCGCCGGGACCGGGCTCCTCATGATTGGCACGTTCGTTTTCGGATTGGCGATCGGCGCCGCCAGCACCGCGGCCTATACGGCGGCGGGCGCGGTCATTCCACCGGAGGCGCGCGGCGCGGGGTTTGGCCTGCTGACGACCGGTTCGCTCGCCGGCTTGGCGACGAGCCCGATCATCTGCGGGTTGCTCGGCACGCTCAGCCTGCGAGCGGTCTTCGTCCTCGACACGATCGCGCTGCTGTTTGTCGCCGGCCTCGTCCGGCGCCTGATGGCCATCGCGCCTCCGTCGCCGACGCCGACGCCGGCGACAGCGCCCCCGGCGACCGAGGAGGTTTAACCACAACGCTACGGCGAGAGGCCAATGATCACACTCTCAATCGCAGCGGCTATGCCGGACGAGGCCGTCATCGCGCAAGCTGCTGACGTCCTGAGGCGCGGGGGTGTCGTCGCCTACCCGACCGACACGCTCTATGGCCTCGCCGTCGACCCCCGGGAGGACGAGGCGGCCGCGCGGCTCTACGCCGCCAAGGGTCGTGACGCGTCGACGGCCATCCCGTTGATTGCCGCGTCGATCGAGCAGGCGCAGGAAGCCGCGGTCTTCGGCGACCGGGAGCTCATGCTGGCGGGCACCTTCTGGCCGGGGCCGCTCACGCTCGTGATGCCGGCCCGGAGCGGGATCGCGGCGGCGATGCTGGGGGGTGGGACGACCGTCGCGCTGCGAGTGCCGTCGCACGCGGTCGCGCGCGCGCTCGCAGCCGCGTTCGGCTTCTGCATCACCGCCACGAGCGCCAACCGATCGGGTCATCCGCCCGCGGTGACCGCCGGCGATGTCGCCGTTGCGCTCGAACCGGCGATCGACGTTCTCCTCGACGCGGGTCCCGTGCCGGGTGGGCCGCCCTCGACGATTGTCGAGATGACCGTCACGGGCCCACGGCTCATTCGCGCCGGCGCGGTGGCCTGGGACCGCGTGCTAGAATCGCTCAAGTGATGCGCTCGCCGAAGCATTCGGCGCAGGCGGTTCTGCGCCCGACTCCGTCCGATGGGCGGGAGCGTGCGGCGTTGGTCGGGCTGTTCAATCACTCGCGGAGCTCTTCCCGCCAGGTCGATCCTGAACATTCTCTCGACGAGCTGGCCGGCCTCGCGTCCGCCGCCGGCGGAACCGTCGTCCTCCGCGTGCTGCAGGAGCGACCGAGGCCCGATCCCGCGACCTTCCTTGGCAGCGGCAAAGTCAAAGCCCTCGCCGTCTCGTGTGACGAGCTGCGGGCGGACGTCGTGATTTTCGACAACGAGCTCAGTCCGGCGCAGCTCCGCAACCTCGAGGAGGTGCTCGGCCGCAAGGTCCTCGACCGTACCCAGCTCATCCTCGACATCTTCGCGCGGCGCGCCCGTACACGCGAGGGCAAGTTGCAGGTCGAGCTCGCGCAGCTGAAATACCTTCTACCCAGGCTCGTCGGCTCGAGCGAGGCGTTGTCGCGGCTCGGCGGTGGCATCGGGACCCGCGGCCCTGGCGAAACCAAGCTCGAGACGGATCGCCGCCGGATTCGCCACCGCATCAGCGTGCTCTCGAAAGAGATCGACGTCGTCAGGCGCCGACGGGCGCAGCTGCGCGAACGGCGCCAGAAGGGCGCGGTGCCGACCGTGACGCTCGTGGGCTATACCAACGCCGGAAAGACGACGTTATTCAACGCGCTCACGGGCGATGATGCCGTGGCGTCCGACGCGCTCTTCGTGACGCTCGACCCGCTCGTGCGAAAGGTCCGGCTGCCGGATCGACGGGAGCTGCTCGTGTCGGACACCGTCGGGTTCATCGATCGGCTGCCGCACTCACTGGTGGCCGCATTTCGCGCCACGCTCGAAGAAGTGGCGGCGTCGGACCTGCTGGTGCACGTGATCGACGCGTCGAATTCCGACCGTGAGGGCCAGATGGCGGCGGTGCGGAGCGTGCTGGCGGAAGTCGGCGCCGACGGCGTGCCATCGGTCGAAGTGTTCAACAAGCTCGATCGGCTCGACCAGGGCGAGCGCGCGAGGTTGCAGGCGATCTACCCCGGTGCGATCGCGATGTCGGCGCTGACCGGCGAGGGCCGCGACGAGCTCGTCGCCGCACTCGAAGCCAGGCTGGCGCTCGACACCACGCTCGTGCAGCTCGAGTTCGACGCGTCGTCCGAGGAAGATCGCGTGCGCATAGCGTATCTTTATCGCGTGGGCCGCATCCGCCGTCACGAATCGTCGGACGGGCGTGTATTGATCGAGGCGGACGTGCCGCGCCGGGTCCTCGACCGTTTCGTCGATCAAGAAGTACAAGCATCGCGAGAACCAGAAGTCAGTGCGTCGTGAAAGCGAGAAATGAGAGCGTCGTGAAAGGGCGAAGCGAGGGTGTCGTGAGGGGGCGAAGCGAGAGTGTCGTGAGAGCCCTGGTCGCGGCGCTTCTGGGCGTGCTGTCGGTGACGGCAGCCTGCGGGCCCAGGAAAGTCGACCTGCCGCCGCCGGCCGCGGCTTCACCGAAGTATCCCGACTACATCTTCCCGGCCGTGGCCGACGGCCTCGGCACGCCGGCGGCGCAGGAGCGGCACAAGGCCGGGTGGTTGTGGCTGCAGGCTGGCGACCTCAAGGCGGCCCAGCGCAACTTCGAGGCGGCGCTCAAGCTCTCGGGGGACTTCTATCCGTCAGAGGCGGGCCTGGGCTACGTCGGTCTCGCGAAAAAGGACCTCGACGAGGCGGCGACCGCACTTCGATCGCGCGGTCGTCGCCAATCCTCGCTACATTCCGGCGCTCGTGGGCCGAGGCGAGGCGCTGCTCGGGCTCGGCGAGCGCGACATGGCGCTCAAGAGCCTCGAAGCCGCCGTCGTCGCGGACCCGAGCCTCGGCGCCTTGCGCACCCGCATCGAGGTACTGCGCGTCCGAGGGCTGCAGGATGACGTCGCGGATGCACGGAAAGCGACCGAGGCGGACAGGTTCGAGGATGCGCGCCGCCTCTACGACCGGGCCATCGCCGCGTCGCCAGAAAGCCCGTTCCTCTACCGGGAAGTCGCAGACGTCGCGCGTCGGCAGGGTGATCTGGATACGGCCCTGCGCCAGGCACAGAAGGCTGCGGAGCTCGAGCCGACCGACGCTCGTGCCCAGGTGCTCGTCGGCGACATCTACGAAGCGCAGAAGGATCTCACGCAAGGCCGTCGCGGCGTACGAGGCTGCGCTGGCGCTCGAACCGAACGAGGCGCTGGAGCTCAAGATCGAGACGCTGCGCAAAGGGCTGGCCCTCGCCGCGATGCCGACGCGAGTTCCAGGCGATTGAGAACTCGACGATGCTCTCGCGCGAGCAGCTGGCGGCGCTCGTTGGCGTGCGGCTCGATGGACTCTTCAAGCGGGCGCCAGCGCGGAAACGCGGTGGTGATGACCGACACGCGGGGCAGCTGGGCCGGGCCGTGGATCCTGACGGTCACGCGCGCCGGCGTGATGGAGGCTTATCCCAATCACACGTTCCAGCCCGGGGCCGTTGTCCGCCGCGCGGACCTGGCGGAGGCGGCCCGCCGCGTGCTGTCGCTCATTGCGGCCGAGAAGCCCGCGCTGGCGTCCTCGTGGTTGAGACGCGCAGACGGCAGTTCGCAGACGTTCCGCCGGCGCACTTGAGTTATCCGGCCGCGTCCGCGACCGTCGAGGCAGGTGTCATGCAGCCGCTCCCGGACGGCAGCTTCCAGCTGTCGCGGCTCGGTGACGGGCGCCGAGGCCGTGGCGGCCGTGAAGAAGCTCGAAGAGCTTGCCGAGCAGCGCCGAGGCGATGAATCTCACGGCCGCGAACCAGCTCACGATTCTGCGGATGCTGATCATCCCGGCCTTCGTGATCCTGCTGTCTACGAATACCGCGGCTGGGCGCTCGTCAGCTTCTTCATCGCCGGCATAACCGATGCGCTCGACGGACTCATCGCGCGGCGGGCGGGGCAGAAGACGACGCTCGGCGCCTGGCTCGACCCGATGGCGGACAAGCTGCTGCTCGTGACGATGTTCGTGATGCTGACGCTGCCGGGGATCGGATCGTCGAACCGATTGCCGCTCTGGTTCACGGTGCTGGTGATCAGCCGCGACATCGCCATCGTCCTCACGGTGGCGGTCGTCAATCTGGCGGTGGGGCCGCGGACGTTCCGGCCGTCGGTCTACGGAAAGATCGCGACGGCAACGTTCGTCTGCACGGGCGTGGTGACGCTCTACTTCAACTACCTCGAGCGCACGTCAGGCGTCGTCAGCCTCTTCGTCTACGCCTCACTCGCCATCACCGTAGTCTCGGCGTTCCACTACGGCGTGCAGGCTCACTGATCGGAAGCTCGGTCATTGATCCGAGCCTCGTGATACCGCCCGTTACCTCCGCCCACTCGTCTCCTGCAACTCGACGGCTCAGACTTTCGTGCGGAAGTAGGCGAGCGTCTTCTGCAGGCCTTCCTCGAGACCCACCTTCGGCTCCCATCCGAGCAGCGTGCGCGCACGCGTGATGTCGGGCTGGCGCACCTTGGGGTCGTCTTCCGGCAGCGGACGATAGACCAGCTTGCTCTTCGAGCCGGTCAGCCGCAGGATGTCCTTGGCGATCTGCTCGATCGTCATCTCGTGCGGGTTGCCGATGTTGACCGGATCGTTGATGTCCGAATCCATCAAGCGGATGATCCCGTCGACGAGGTCGGTCACGTAACAGAAGCTGCGGGTCTGCTGGCCGTTGCCGAAGATGGTGATGTCCTCGCCGCGGAGCGCCTGGCCCATGAACGCGGGCACGGCGCGGCCGTCGTGGAGCCGCATGCGCGGGCCGTAGGTGTTGAAGATGCGGACGATCTTCGCGTCGAGCCCATGGAAGCGATGGTAGGCAGTCGTCATCGCTTCGGCGAACCGCTTGGCTTCGTCGTACACGCCGCGCGGTCCGATCGGGTTGACGTTGCCCCAGTACGATTCCTTCTGCGGGTGCTCGAGCGGGTCGCCGTAGACTTCGGAGGTCGACGCGAGCACGAAGCGCGCCTTCTTCTCCTTGGCTAGGCCCAAGCGCCTTGTGCGTGCCGAGTGCGCCGACCTTGAGCGTCGGAATCGGCAGCTCGAGGTAGTCGATCGGGCTCGCCGGGCTCGCCCAGTGCAGCACGACGTCGACCGGTCCCTCGACGTGACGTAGTTCGTGATGTCATGCTTGATGAACAGGAAGTCCCTGTTCGCCAGATGCGCGATGTTGGCGAGGTTGCCGGTCAGGAGGTTGTCGATCCCGACGACGGAGTAGCCGCGGTCGAGCAGCGTTTCCGACAGGTGAGAGCCGATGAAGCCGGCCGCGCCGGTGATGACTATGCGTTTCATTGAAAGTTTGAAGTCTGACGTTTGAAGTCTGAAGTGCGGAAGCTTGAAGTGGGAAGTTGGAAGTAGAAGTTTGAAGAAGTGGGAAGTAGGAAGTAGGAAGTAGGAAGTGGGAAGTCGAAGTTAGGAAGTCGGAAGTCGTGCCTCAAGCCCACTTCGAGCTTCCTACTTACTTCCTGACTTCCACTTCCAACTTCCCGCTTCCGACTTCAGCACTTCAGACTTCACACGTCAGACTTCAAACTTTCAGTACGCGTGCTTCTGCAGTCCCTTCACGAGCGTGAGCCACATGATCTTGAGGTCCAGCCCAACCGACCAGTTCTCGATGTAATAGAGATCATACTCGATTCGCTTCTCGAGGGAGGTGTTGCCGCGCCAGCCGTTGACCTGCGCCCAGCCGGTGATCCCCGCCTTGACCTTGTGACGCAGCATGTATTGCGGGATCCGGTGCTTGAACTGCTCGACGAAGTAGGGACGCTCGGGCCGTGGACCGACGACTGACATGTCCCCGCGGAGGACGTTCCACAACTGGGGAAGCTCATCGATGTCGAACCGCCGCAGCCAGCGTCCGATGGGGGTGCAGTCGCGGATCATTCGTCGCGCGCCCAGACCGGGCCGGTCTCGTCCTCGGCGCCTTCGGCCATCGAGCGGAACTTGTAGACCTGGAACGCGTGTCCGTCGAGCCCCATGCGCTCCTGGGTGTAGAAGACCGGGCCGGGCGAGGTTCGTCGAATCACCGCCGCGATGATCAGCAGCGGGGATGCCAAGGACGAGGAGGGCCGTGCCGAGATTGCCACGTCGATCGTGCGCTTCAGCAGGCTGTTGAAGCCGCGGAGCGGCACGTCGTTGAGGCTGATGATCGGAACGCCGTCGAGATTCTCCAGACGCGCGCGCAGCGCGATGAACTGGAGGAGGTCGGGAACGACGTGCACGTCGACGCCTTCGCGGCTGGTTTCTTCGACGAGCCCCAGCATCTTCACGTGCTCGTCGAGCGGGAGCGCGACATAGAGATGATCGATGCGCTCCTGCCGGATGATCTCGCCGCCGTCCGCCAGCGTGCCGAGCAGCGGCAACCCGCGGTAGCCGATGTGGTCGCCCGCCGCCCGGTCGTCGAGGAAGCCCATGACTCTGAAACCGAGCTCCCGATGCTCGAGCAGCTTGTCCGCCACGAGCCGGCCCAGGTCGCCCGCGCCCGCAATCAGCACGCGCTTGAGCCCGATCCCGGCGCGCCACCGGCGCTCGAGCGCCTCCCGCACGAGCTCGCGCGAGGTGTAGGTCAGGATCGACATTGACGGCGAGGAACAGCAGCCAGACCGGCCGGGAGACTTCGTAGGCCCCCGGCGCCTGCGCGTCGGCGAGCTGGGGGGCGTGGTAAACCTGGTAGTACAGCGTGCCGATGAGGCCGAGCACTACCGCGAGGATGCTTCCCACGAACACTGCAAAGAAGTCGTCTACACGGGTGCGTCCCCGGCGGAGGCGATAGAGCCCCTGGACGTGGAACGCCAACGGCACGAGCACCCCGAGGAGTGGCAGCACGTTGACGTACTGCCCGAAGGGAGGCTGTCCTTTCGTGACGGGAATGAGATCGGCAAACCACGTTTCGAATCGCAGCAGGTAGGCGATGACGAACGCGGCCATCCCGAGCCCCGCGTCCGTGATGACATAGAAGGCCACGAGGAGGCGGTTGTACCGCCGCATCATGGTCGGGTGTCCCCCGTGGCGGGCTGCGCCAGCCGTGTCCGCCCGGCGGCAGCGGACGCGTCTTCGCAAGCAGCCGCCGCTGCTGACACCGCCGCCTCGAAGCCGGTCACGAACCGCTCCCGCGAGAACTGGAGCGCGTGTTCGCGAAGCGATGTCCCCTCGAAGGTGAGCGAGCGAACCCGGCTGAGGCCATCTGCGAACGCCTCGATTGACGGGTCGAAGACGAGCACGCCAGTGTCGCCGTCAACGACCGTTTCGCCCGCGCCGCCGCTTCCCAGGGCCACGACAGGGCAGCCGCAGGCCTGCGCCTCGACCGGGACCATGCCGAAGTCCTCGACGCCAGGCAGGAGCGTCGCCGCGGACCGCCGGTACAATTCACGTATCTCCTCGTTCGATCGCCATCCGAGAAAGGTCACGTCCGATCCAGCCATCGCCCGGAGACGTGTCTGCTCGGGGCCCGTACCGACGATGGTGAGGGGCGCGCCGAGCCGGCGACAGGCGTCGATTGCGACGTCGAGGCGCTTGTACGGCACCAGGGCCGAGACCACCAGGAAGCCGGCACGAGCCGCGCGGCGGTCGTCAGAGGGAACATAAAAGGCTGTATCTACAGGAGGATACACGACGGTGGACTCGCGATTATAGTATCGGCGGATCCGGTCCGCAACATACCGCGAGTTCGCCACGAAGGTGTCGACTCGGCCCGCCGTCGCTCGGTCCCACCGGGCCAGGGCGGCCATGACGGGGCGCAGCAGCCTGCTCCGAACGGCCCCAACCTCGGCCGGACCGAAATACGCGCCGAACTGATCCCAGGCATACCTCATGGGGGAGTGACAATAGCTGACGTGCACCGCCCGGCCCGGGCGAATGATCGACTTCACCGCGCAGTGACTCGTGCTGATCACGAGATCGAAGCCGTCGAGGTCAAAGAGCTCGACCGCTGACGGAAAGAGCGGCAGGAACTGGCGGTAGAGCCGGGTGGCTGCCGGCAGCCGCTGCACGAAGGACGTGCGGATCCGATGGCGCTCGATGGTCGGGGACGTCGTTCCGCGCGCGTGGACGAGGCTGTAGATGGGGGCGTCAGGGTAGAGGTCGCAAATCGCCTCCAGCACCTTTTCTCCACCGCGCATGCCGGTGAGCCAGTCGTGGACCAACGCGACACGCGGCTGACCCCTCACGCCTGCAGGACCTCGCCATAGATCTCGCGGACACGGCGGATCGAGCGCTCCCACGAGAACTGGCGCGCGCGCGCCAGACCGCGGATGCGCAGGTCGTTTCTCACCGTCGCGTCGGTCAGCACCCGCCGCATCGCGTCGGCAATCGCTTCGGGTTGGAGGGGGTCCACGAGCAGTGCCGCGTCCCCGACGACTTCCGGCAAAGACGACACGTTCGAGGTGATGACCGGTGTGCCGCTGGCCATGGCTTCGAGCGGTGGCAGCCCGAAGCCCTCGTAGAGGGAGGGGAAGACGAACACCGCGGCCAGCCTGTAGAGGATGGCGAGCGTGCGATCAGGAACGAAGCCGAAAAACCGCACGTACTTGTGCAGCTTGTAGCGATGGACCGCGTGTCGAAGCGCGGCGTACCTGGTGATGTCTTTCCCGATGATGAGGAGCTTGACGTGCTCGAACTGCGCGTTGCGCCGGAGCAGGTGAAAAGCTTCGATCGTCCGTTCGAGATTCTTGTGCGGCTTGATGTTCCCGGCGTAGAGGATGAACGGATCGTTCAGCTGGTAGCGCTCGCGCACGTTCTCGACGTCTTCCTCGGCGGGCAGCGCGCTGAAGAGCTCGTCGATCCCGTTGTAGATGACGTCGATTTTCTCCGGCCGCACCTTGAAGTAGTCGAGGATGTCCCGCTTCGACGCTTCCGACACCGTCAGGATGCGGTCCGATTGATGCGTCGCCACCCAGAGGAAACCGCGCGCGTACGCGTAGCCGAGCCTGTTCGGAAGGTACTGCGGGAACCGCAGGTGGATGCAGTCGTGGATCGTCACGACCGATTTGCACGGCGTCAGCGGAGGAAGCACGTAGTGGGGTGCGTGGAACAGGTTGACGCACTCTCGCCGGAGGTCCAGTGGCACGGTAATCTGCTCGCGCACCGAGTAACCTCTCGACTTTTCCTGAGTCGCACGGAAGTTGTCGCCGAGCTCCCCGATGGCCTGACAGTCGTCGCCATGACACAGGACGACGTACTCCGTCGTCTGGTCGATCCTCGCCAGGTGCCGAAGCAGGTTCCGGACGTACGTGCCGATCCCGTAATCGCGGAGCCTGCGGGCGTCGATGGCTATGCGCACGGTGTCAGGATCTTATTCCAGGAGGGGCGGTTCGCGAACCGAACTACTGAGGAGGTGTGCGCTTGAGGCGCAGGTACAAGCGCAGCACCGGGGCCCAGCGCGGATGATGCTTCTCGTAGAACGCGACCTGGCTCCGGCGGTAGGCCCCGTCCATGAGCGCCGGGGCGCTGGCCCTCGACCGGCCGCGCAGGTGGGTCACTTCCGAAGCCGGCGCAAACAGAATCCGGCGGCCTCTGGCGCGCAACGCGGCGCAGAAGTCGACGTCTTCGGTGTAGAGAAAGAACCGCTCGTCGAGCAGCCCCACGGCTTCGGCATCGGCTCGCCAGACCAGCAGACATGCTCCGCTGACCCAATCCACGTAGCGCTCCTGCCGGGTCACCCGCTCCACCCACTTCGCGATGGAGGGGACTCCGGCGTCGTAGAGGACTCGGATCGTTTTCTGGCGCAGCTCGGCGGCGGGCGAGATCATTGGTCCGAACGACAACTCCGGCCGCCCGGCCGCATCAATCAAGCGTGGACCGGCAGCCGCTGCCGTCGGGTGCGCCCGGAGGCACGCCACGAGCGTGTCGAGCGCTCCAGCAGGCGGCACCGTGTCGCTGTTGAGCAGGAGGAGGAGATCGCCGCGCGTCGCGCGAATTCCTGCGTTGTTGCCCGCGGCAAAGCCCCGGTTGCGATCGAGCTCGACGACCTGGACGCCGGGCCATCTGGACCTGATCCCGTCGAGTCCGCTCTCCGTCGACGCGTTGTCGACGACTGTGATGTCGTGCGCGGTTGACGGCGGCGCGTCGTGGAGCGACTCCAGACAGCGCTCCAGATCGCGTCGAGCGTTGTAGCTGACGATGATGATGGACAGGCTCATCACCGCGCGATCCTCTCGATGTGCTCGAGCGTGCGATCGGCGGCCGCATCCCACGAATACCGGCCGAGAACGGCCACTGCCGATGCCAGGATCGCCGCTCCGCTCGAGGGTTCCGCCAACAGTTGCCGGAGCGCCGCCGCCGTCCCGGCGATGTCGCCAGGAGCGACGAAGACCGCCGCATCTCCATACACCTCTCGTGCGACCGCCGTGTCGAGCACGACCGGCGGCACGCCAGCTGACAGCGCCTCGAGCGGCGTCATGCCGAAGCCTTCGTACTCCGACAGGAACGCGAACACCGAGGCGCTCCGGTACAGCTCGCCAAGCTCGCGATCGGGGGCGTAGTGCCGAAACTCGGTCCGATTCCGAACGCCGTGCTCGACCGCCACCGCCGCCAGGTCCTGGCGCGGCCACGTGCGGTCCCCTCCGACAATGACGAGCCGCGCCCGCGGGAGATCGGTCGTCGCCCGGGCGAAGGCGGCGATGAGGTCCGGCAGACGTCGTCTGTTGAACAGCGATCCGACGAAGAGCACCACCGGCTTTCGTGCCGTTCGATCGATCGCCTGGCCCCCCCGATCTGTGACTCCCGGCGGGATGACGACGATGCGCGAGGCGTCGATGTGGAAACGCCCTTCGAGCTCCGAACGGGAGAACTGAGAGTCGGTGAAGACGACAGCGGCTGAGCGGGCCGACCGGCGGGTGAGCCAGCGGCGACGCAGTCCCTCCCGTGCGCGAAACCACTCGGGATGTGCGACAAACGAGATGTCGTGGATGGTGACGGCCAGGGGCACAGGCGTTCCGATCGGGGCGGTGTAGGCAGGCGCGAAGAAGACGTCGAGGGGATCGCTCCGGACGGCCCCGCGCAGATGCGTCTGCTCCCACCAGGTGCCCCGACGCGCGCCGGCACCGATAACGCGGAGATCGGTTGTCTCCGGCGGAAAGGCGTCCGCAAACGACGAAGGCAGCCTCTCGGGAGAGTACAGCACGAACCGCCGACGAGCGGCGTCGGATTCTCGCGGTCCACCGCCGGAGCAGTTCGTCCAGGTAGCGGCCGACGCCCGTCGCCTCGCCGAGCAGTTCCCTGGCGTCGATGCCGATGCGCAAGGGGCCCGTCACGACCGTGCCCGGCGCCTTTCGACCGCCGACGCGTAGGTCTCGATCAATCGGGACGCGCTCGCGTCCCACGAGAACCGCCGCGACTGCACCAGGCCCTCGGCAGCACAGGCGCGCGCCAGTGCCGGGTCGCCCAGAAGTCGATCCATCGCGGAAGCAAGCCCGGCGACGTCCTCGGCGTCGACAATCAGGCCGGCGCGTCCCACGGTTTCCGGAAGGGCGCCGCGAGACGACACCACTACGGGCACGCCGATTGTCATGGCTTCGAGGGCCGGGAGGCCGAAGCCTTCGTCGAGCGACGGCAGGACGACCATGGACGCCTGTCTGTAGAGGCGCTCCCGCTCCGGTCCGCTGACATACCCGATGTGGCGCGCCCGGCCCGCGAGCGGGGGCCGCGCCAGTTCGTCGAGCAACGGCTGGCACGCCGGCGCGAGCCGTCCGGCCAGGACGAGCGGTGGCGCATCGGGCCTGCGGCCGAGGAGGTCGGCGTAAGCCCGAAGCAGGGTCTGGACGTTCTTGCGAGGCTCGATAGTGCCCATGAAGAGCACGTGGCCCGCTTCTGAAGGTGCCTGGCGCTCGACCGGCGCCCAATCCGGTGCACCGCAGGGACAGACGCTGACGCGGTCGTCCGCAACCCCGAGCCTTGTGCGGATCTGACCCGCCGTGTACTCGGATATCGTGACGACCGCATCCGCCCGGCGCGCGTGCGAGCCCGCGAGCGAGGGATAGTCGCGACGGATCTCGGCCGTGGTATCTCCCGGCGCGTCCAGGAAATACAGGTCGTAAATCGTGACGACCTGCGCGGCCCGCCGGGCCGGCATCAGGAGCGGGTGCATGGAATGGACGACGTCGACCTCGCCGGCGAACGTCTCGATGGGCGGCCACTCGAGCCGGTGCCAGACCAGGTTGAGGAACGTGACGGGGACACGCGCGTCGACGACCGGAACGCCGGGAATCGCCCCCGGCAGCAGGCGGTCTTTCCATGAGCTGGAGAAGAGGACCAGGCTGTCACCCGACGGGAGGCGTCGGGACAGGGCCGTCGCCATCTGGTGCGCGTACTCCCCGACGCCTGTGCGCGCTCGCAGGGCGGGCCGATAGTCGAGGAGGATACGCACGCCGGCCCATGCTAACACCCGGACTCGGCTGAGGCGGCAAATCCTTTTGGGTCAATAGATTGACACTATTTTTCTGGCTGTGCTAGCCTTAGAGTTTTGTATCGTTTGAAGGGATGGGCGAATGAAGATAGCGGTGATCGGGACGGGTTACGTTGGTCTCGTGGCTGGGGCCTGCTTCGCCGAGAACGGCAACGAGGTCGTGTGCGTCGACAAGGACCCGGCCAAGGTCAGGCTGCTTCAGCGGGGCACGATCCCCATTTACGAGCCCGGTCTCGAGGAGATTGTTCGCCGCAACAAGGTCGAGAAACGGCTCACGTTCACAACCGCGCTCGGCCGTGGCGTCAGGCAGGCGCAGATCGTCTTCATTGCGGTCGGCACTCCGACCGGCGAGGACGGTTCCGCCGACCTCCAGCACGTGCTGGGCGTGGCGCGGGAGATCGCCCGCGCGATGAACGGCTACAAGGTCGTGGTCAACAAGAGCACCGTGCCCGTGGGAACCGCGGTCAAGGTACGGGACGTCATTCGGCGCGAGACGACGCATCCGTTCAGCGTGGTCAGCAACCCGGAGTTCCTGAAGCAGGGTGCGGCCATCGACGACTTCATGAAGCCCGATCGCGTCGTCATTGGCGCCGAGGATCCTCGCGCGGCCGATCTGATGAAGGAGCTCTACGCGCCGTTCACGCGCACGGGCGCGCCGATCATGATGATGGATTGCCCGAGTGCCGAGCTCTGCAAGTACGCCGCGAATGCCATGCTCGCCACGCGCATCTCGTTCATGAACGAGGTGTCGAACGTCTGCGAGGCCGTCGGGGCGGACGTCGATCAGGTGCGGCGCGCCGTCGCCTCGGACCGGCGCATCGGCCCGTCGTTTCTGTTTCCGGGGGTCGGCTACGGCGGAAGCTGTTTCCCGAAGGACGTCAAGGCGTTGGCGCGCTTCGCCGAGGACAAGGACTACGACTTTCAGATCCTGCGCGCAGTGGAGGCGGTAAACGAGAGCCAGAAACGCCGCCTCGTGACGAAGATGGAGGCGCACTTCGGCACGCTCAAGGGCAAGCGCATCGCCATCTGGGGGCTCGCGTTCAAGCCGAAGACCGACGACATGCGCGAGGCCCCTGCCGTGCCGCTCATTCACGGGCTCCTGGCGGCCGGGGCGACTGTGCACGCCTACGATCCCGAGGCGATGAAAGTCGCCCGCAGCATCTTCGGATCGAAGATCCACTACGCCGATAGCAGCTACGCCGCGCTGACAGGGGCCGACGCCCTGGCGATCATCACGGAGTGGAACGAGTTCCGCGAGCCCGACTACGTGCGCATGCGGAAGCTGATGCGCAGCCCCGTCGTTTTCGACGGGCGCAACCTCTACAACCCGGAGAGCATGCGCGCGCTCGGGTTCACGTACATTTCGATGGGACGTTCATGAGTACCGTTCTGGTGACCGGTGGGGCCGGATATATCGGCAGTCATGCGACCAAGGCGCTGCGGGCTCGCGGGGACTCCGTCGTCGTCTACGACAACTTCAGCCAGGGACACCGGGCGGCCACGGCGCACGCGACGACGGTCGTCGAGGGCGCGATTCAGGACACCGCGAAGCTCGTCGCGGCCATCAAGGCGCACGACGTCGACGCCGTGATGCATTTCGCCGCGTCCCTGTCGGTCGGAGACTCCGTCAAGGACCCTGCCAGCTACTACCGGAACAACGTCGTGGGAGCGTTGTCCGTGCTCGACGCCATGGTGGCAACCGGGGTGGAGCACCTGGTGTTTTCATCGACGTGCGCGATTTTCGGCACGCCGGACGCCACGCCCATTCACGAAGATCTGCCGAAACGACCGATCAACGCCTACGGCGAGACGAAGCTCGCCATCGAACATGCGCTGCCTCACTACGAACGGGCATACGGAATCCGGTCGATCGCGCTTCGGTACTTCAATGCCGCTGGCGCGGATGCGGAGGGTGAGCTCGGAGAGGATCACGCGCCTGAGATTCACGTCATCCCGAGAGCCCTCGACGCCGCCATGGGCCGCGGGTCGTTCCATGTCTTCGGCAATGACTATCCGACACCGGACGGGACATGCCTGCGGGATTACGTGCACGTCGGTGACCTGGCATCGGCCCACCGGCTCGCGCTCGACACGCTGCGCGCCGGAGCGCGCTCGAACGCCTACAACCTCGGGAACGGCCGGCCGACATCGGTTCACGACGTGATGGCGTCGGTCGAACGTGTGACGGGCAAGCGCGTGCCCTTCGAGCTGGCTCCTCGCCGGGACGGGGACCCGGTGGCGCTCTTCGCGTCGAGCGATCGAATCAAAAGCGAGCTCGGCTGGTGTCCGCAGTTCGAGGATCTCGACGTCATCGTCGAGACCGCCTGGCGCTGGCGCGCCGCCCACCCTCACGGGTACGCCACGGTGACGGCCTGATGTCGCGACCTGAACGAACGGAGTGAGCTCTTTTTCTCGGCTGCTCGCCTACGCGCGTCCCTATCGTGGGCGCCTCGCCGCGGCTGTCGTGGCCATGTTGTTCTATGCCGCGGCGTCGGCCGGGCTCGTCACCCTCATCAAGCCGCTCCTCGACAGCGTCCTCAGCGACACCCTCGACTTGACCTTCGCCGGCGTGCGCGTCGATCTGCGCACCTGGAGCATCGCGGTCCTCGTGATCTACTTCTTCAAGGGCCTCGGGGCGTACTTCTCGACCTATCTGATGACCGACGTGGGGCAGCGTGTGGTCCGGGACCTGCGCGACCAGTTGTTCCGGCACATCCTGAATCAGTCGGCGAGCTTCTTCAGCCGGCGGACGAGCGGTCAGCTGTTGTCGGGCATCACCAACGACGTCCAGCAAATCCAGCTGGCGGTGTCGGAGACCGTCGGGGACCTGCTGCGCGAAGGGCTCTCCGTCGTGGGGTTTGCGGCCCTGATGTTCTACTACGACTCCAGGCTCGCGCTCGTCGTCGTCACGGGCGCGCCGATTGTGGTCTACCCGCTGGTGCGGCTCGGCCAGAGAGTCCGGCGCACGAGTCGGCGCGTC
Organism: uncultured Acidobacteriota bacterium; assembly: GCA_963771395.1. GTDB lineage: Bacteria > Acidobacteriota > Vicinamibacteria > Vicinamibacterales > 2-12-FULL-66-21 > DATBJJ01. Next base: position 86,729 of record CAVYTY010000017.1, read on the forward strand.
CAGGAAGAGCTCGCGTACCTCTCCCACATCACCGTCGAGGCGTTCACGGGCCACCGCATCGTCAAGGCGTTCGGCGCCGAAGCCCACGAAGCGTCGCGATTCCGGCGGGCCTCCGAGCGGCTGTATCGGACCAATCTGAAGGTGACGAGCACGGTGTCGGTGCTGCCGCCGCTCATGGAGTTTCTCGGCGGCGTCGCTGTCGTCGGGTTGATCTGGCACGGGAGCAACAGGATCGGCGCCGGTGGCATGACCCAGGGCGACTTCTTCTCGTTCGTCGTCGCGGCTTTCATGATGTACGGTCCGATCAAGAAGCTCAGCCGCGTCAATACGAACCTGCAGCAGTCGATCGCCGCGTCGGAACGGATTTTCGAGCTGCTCGACACGCACTCCGAGGTCACCGAGCGTCCAGGGGCGGCTGCGCTCGTGCCGTTGCGGCGCGGGATCGAGTTCCGCGACGTGAGCTTCCAGTACCGAGGACGCCTCGGCAAGTTACGTGCTGCGTGACGTGTCCTTCACGGTGGAGGCCGGGCAGATGATTGCGATCGTCGGGTTGAGCGGCGCCGGCAAAACGACGCTCGTGAACCTGATCCCCCGATTCTTCGACGTGACGTCGGGAGTGATCCTGATGGACGGCGTCGATGTCCGCGAGGTGACGCTGAAGTCCCTGCGTGCGCAGGTCGGCATCGTGACGCAGGAGACCGTCCTTTTCGACGAGAGCATCGCGAGCAACATCGCCTACGGGTCGCCCGGGGCGAGTCCGGCGGACATAGAGGCGGCGGCTCGTGCCGCTCACGCGCACGACTTCGTCGTCAAGATGCCGGAGAAGTACGACACGTGGATCGGCGAACGCGGCCAGCGCCTGTCCGGCGGGCAGCGGCAGCGGCTGGCGATCGCGCGGGCCATCCTCAAGAACGCGCCGATCCTCGTCCTGGACGAAGCGACCTCGTCTCTCGACGCCGAATCCGAGCGGCTCGTGCAGGAGGCACTCGCCAACCTGATGCGCAACCGGACTTCCTTCGTCATTGCGCACCGGTTGTCCACAGTCAGACGCGCGGACAAGATCATCGCGATCGAGCGGGGCAGAGTGGCCGAGATCGGACGGCACGACGACCTTCTGTCGCGGCCCGGCGGCGTGTATGCGAAGCTGTACGCGCAGCAGATGTTCGAACGGCAGCCGGAGGAGGCCACGGCGAATCAGCCATGATCAAGAGCATGACCGGCTTCGCGTCCCTCACGCGAGACGACGAGCTGGCGACGATTACCGTGACCGTCAAGGCGGTCAACCATCGGTTTCTCGATCTGCAGCTCCGCATACCCGCGTCGCTCGCGGCCGCGGAGACGCGAATCCGCAGCCTGGTGCAGAGCCGCGTCTCTCGCGGGCGGGTGGAGATCAGCGTCTCGATTCAGCAGCGTCGGACAGCGGCAGTCGAGGTCGAGCTGAACGAGCCGTTCCTCGATGCGCTGAAGCTGGCGCTCGAGCGGGCGCGCGAGCGCGGGTACGTCGAGGGACGGATTGGCGCGGCGGACCTGCTCAGGTTCCCGCAGGCGCTGTCCATTCGCGAGAAGGCGGAGGACGCCTCAGAGGAGCCGTCGCTGCTCTCGGCCAGGGTCGAGGAGGCTATAGCGGCAGCGCTCGAGGAGCTCGACACGATGCGTGTCCGCGAAGGCGGATACCTCAAACAGGACCTCGATGCCCGGCGCGTGCGGCTGGGCGAGCTCTTTGGTCAGGTCGCGGCGGCCGCCGAGCAGGGCATCACTGGCCTCCAGGCGCGCCTGCTCGAACGGGTCCGGGAGCTCCGGGCCGAGTCGCTGGCCGACGAGATGCTCGTCGCGCAGGAAATTGCCAAGTTCGTCGGCCGGTCGGATATCACCGAAGAAGTCGTGCGATTCAGGGGCCATCTCGAGCACTGGCAAGCCCTCAGCGATTCGCCCGAACCGTGCGGCCGCAAGCTCGATTTCCTTCTGCAGGAGATGAACCGCGAGGTCAACACCGCCGGGTCGAAAGCCGAGGGTCCCGCGGTCTCGGAGGTCATCGTCGCGCTCAAGGCCGACCTCGAGAAGATGCGCGAGCAGGTCCAGAATGTCGAATGAGGGCCCGGTCGGGCGTGGGCTGCTGCTCGTCGTCTCCGCGCCCTCGGGCACGGGCAAGACGACGGTGGTCGAACGCCTGGTGCAGATCGCGCCGGACCTGGCGCTGTCGCGTTCCTACACGTCGCGTAGCATCCGGGCCGGGGAAAAAGACGGATTCGACTATAATTTCATCACCCGTACACGCTTCGAGGCCATGATCGCGGCGGACGCCTTTCTCGAGTGGGCGGACGTCTTCGGCAACCTGTACGGCACCTGCGCGGAGGATACCGAGCGCGAGCTGGCGACCGGTCGCGACCTGGTGCTCGTGATCGATGTCCAGGGGGCGCGCCAGGTACGGGCGCGGCGTCCTGGCACCGTCGGTGTGTTCGTGCTTCCCCCTTCATACGAAGTGCTCGAGCGCCGCCTGCGGGGCCGGAGCAAGGACTCGGAGGATGCCATGCAGCGCCGGCTGCGAACGGCGCGGGAGGAAGTGGCGGCGTTTGTCGAGTACCGACTATGTGGTGGTCAACGACGCGCTCGATGCCTGCGTCGAGCGCCTCCGTGCCGTGGTGACGGCAGAACGGGCGCGGCTGCGATCGATGCGGCGCGCCGCCGAAGAGATCGTCGCGACGTTTGACCGGGGAGTGGGTCGAGCTGAACGTGATTGAAAGAAACCGTTCGGACTCGCGTGCATTCGTCGAGATCGCCGGCGCGCGCGCCAGGCAGTTGATGCGTGGCTGCAGGACGCTGGCCCAGGAGCTCGAGATTCCGTGTCGCTCATAGCCCTCGGCGTTACCGGCGGTATCGGCGCCTACAAGGCCGTCGAGGTCGTGCGCGAGTTGCAGAAGCGCGATCACGAGGTCGTCGCCGTCATGACCCGCTCGGCCCTGAAGTTCGTGGGCGAGGTGACCTTCGAGGCCATCACGCGGCGTCGCGTGATCACCGATCAGTTCGCGCCAGGCACGAACGCGGACATCGAGCACATCGCGCTCGCCTCGAACATCGCGCTTCTTCTCGTCGCCCCCGCGACGGCCAACATGATTGGCAAGTTCGCCAACGGCATCGCCGACGATTTCCTCAGCTCGCTGTACCTCGCGACGCGGGCACCGGTCCTCATGGCGCCGGCGATGAACACGAACATGCTCGAGCACGACGCCGTCCGCCGCAACATGGAGATGCTGGCGGCCCGCGGCGTGCGTTTCGTCGATCCCGGCGCCGGCTACCTGGCCTGCGGCTGGATAGGGAAGGGCCGCCTCGCAGAGCCCGACGTCATCGCGGCAGCGGCCGACGGTCTGCTGCGCCAGAAGGGGACGTTGCTCGGGCGCTTCGTCGTCGTCACCGCCGGGCCGACGTACGAGGACATCGACGACGTTCGCTACATCGGTAACCGATCCAGCGGCAAGATGGGGTACGCCGTCGCGGCCGAAGCCGCCTTGCGCGGCGCGCGCGTCGTGCTCGTCTCGGGTCCGACGCGCCTCGATCCTCCTGCCGGTGTCGAGTTGATCCGCGTCCGCCGCGCGGCCGAGATGCACAGCGCGGTCCAGGGTGTGGCCGGGGACGCCGACGTGATTGTCATGGCCGCCGCGGTCGCCGACTATGCGCCGGCCGACGGCACCTACTCCGGGAAGATCGAAAAACAGCAGGACGGCCCGCTCGAGCTGACGCTCGTGCCGACGGTAGACATTCTGGCCGAGCTCGGCCGCCAACGCGCCGGAGCGCCTCGGCCGGTGCTCATCGGATTCGCGGCGCAGAGCGGCGATCCTGTCGGTGCCGGACGCGAGAAGCTGCGCCGCAAGTCGGTCGACTTGATCGTCGCCAACGACATCACGCGGCGCGACGCCGGGTTCGACAGCGACTCGAACGCCGCCACGCTCATCAGCGCCGCCGGCCCCGACAGCGACGAGGCGTTTCCGCTCGGACCCAAGACCGAGCTGGCAGCGCGCATCCTCGACCGCGCCGAAGCGCTGCTCGAGACGGCAGTCAAGCGCGCGTAAGTCTTGCTCAGCACAGCGATCGCTGCAACGGGCCGACGGCCTAATCACGAAGACCGCGAAGCTGCGAAGCTCACGAAGAAAGGCCAGCAAAGATCCTTCGCGATCTTCGGAGCTTCGCGGTCTTCGCGAGGAATTCCCGTCACGCGTTGTGGTACCCTTGGTCCCGCTCGTGGACAACACTCACCTCGCGGAACACCTCAGATTCTTTCAGGAGCTTGGCGTGACGGGCGTCAGCCTCGACGCCCGCTGGCGGCGCCGGGGGTCGGCCGCACCGGTCTCGACCGGGCACACCGATGGTCCGGCAATCGTGGAGAATCCGACGGCCGTCGAGGTCCCTGCCGCAGCAGGCACGGCTGAACCGGTGAGGCTCGCACGCTCGCCGGATGAGGCCCTGCAGGCGATCCGTACCGAGATCGGCGACTGCACGCGTTGCAAGCTGCACAAGCTCGGGCGCCGCCAGATCGTGTTCGGCGTCGGCAACCCCTCTGCGGATCTGATGTTCGTCGGCGAAGCGCCCGGCGCGGACGAAGACGTTCAGGGCATCCCGTTTGTCGGGCGCGCGGGCCAGCTCCTCACGAAGATCATCGAGGCCATCGGTCTTCGGCGCGACGAGGTCTACATCGCCAACGTCATCAAGTGCCGGCCGCCCGAGAACCGCAATCCCGAGCCTGACGAGGTCGACACCTGCGAGCCGTTCCTCTTTCAGCAGATCGACAGCGTTCAGCCGAAGGTCATCGTCGCGTTGGGGACGTTCGCCGCGAAGGCGTTGCTGAAGACGCAGGATCCAATCTCGCGGCTCCGCGGCCGCGCGTTCGAGTACCGGGGCGCGACGCTCATCCCGACCTTTCACCCCGCGTTCCTGCTGCGCAGCCCGGACCGCAAGCGTGACGTCTGGGAGGACATGAAGAAAGTGCGCGCGCTCCTGCAGGAACCGTCCGACGATGAGAATTAGTGGCCCCTCCACTAGTGACGAACTTCTGATCCGGGACGCTAGGCGCGCACGGCGCGCCTGCGAGGGAGCGGCGCGGGGCGTAGGGGCCCCCGCAAGCGACCGAGCCGGGGTGTGGGGCGGACCCACACGCTAGGCGCGCACGCCGCCTGCGAGGCGGCGCGGGGCGTAGGGGCCCCCGCAAGCGACCGAGCCGGGGTGGGGCGCCCACACGCTAGGCGCGCACGGCGCGCCTGCGAGGGAGCGGCGCGGGGCGTAGGGGCCCCCGCAAGCGACCGAGCCGGGGTGTGGGGCGGAGCCCCACGTTAAGAAGATGCGCCTCGTTCGCGTCGCGGTCCCCGTGCCCGCGCTCGACAGCCTGACCTACAGCCTTCCCGACGGCCATCAGCTTCCCGTCGTCGGCGCCCGGGTGCTCGTGCCGCTCGGCAGCCGCGTCCTCACCGGCTGCGTCGTCGATCGCACGGATGTCGACGAGCCGCCGGCTTCCGCCATAAAACCCGTCATCGAAGTCCTGGATGCGGAGCCGTACCTGCCCGAAGACGTCGTGCGCCTCGCGACCTGGGTGGCGGACTATTACGCCTGCGGAATCGGTTCGGCGCTCGCGGCGGCGATGCCTCCGATGGCTGCCGGCAGTCCGGCCGGTGGTCCTGCGCGCTCCTTCAGAACCGTTCGCGTGGCGTCGCTGACGGCGCAGGGGATGGAGATCGCGGGACGGCTGGAAAAAGACACCGGCGCGGGGCACCTCGATTCGCTGCGGTTGGGATCGCGCCAGCGCGAGGCCCTGATGCTCCTGGCGGGGGCACCTGACGGCCTCGAGTCTGCCGAGTTGACGACTCGCGGCATCGGATCGCCGGCATTGGCACGGCTGGCCACGCTGGGCCTCGTCGCGTTCAGCAGGCGGCAGGTCGAACGCGACCCGTTCCGGGCGGACTATTGGATTGTCGCGCCGGAGACTGCGGCGCTCGTTCTCACCGCCGAACAGGAGGCCGCGCTGGCAACCTTGCGCGGGCTCGTCGAGCGCGGCGGGTTTCAAACCGCGCTCCTGCACGGCGTCACGGGCAGCGGCAAGACCGAGCTCTACCTGCGGCTCGCAACAGAAGTAAGGAGCCGCGGCCGTGGGGTTTTGCTGCTGGTGCCCGAGATTGCGTTGACGCCGGCCGTCGCCCTCAAGTTCCGCCAGGCGTTCGGCGAGCGGGTGGCCATTCAGCACAGCGGCCTCTCCGACGGCGAGCGTCACGATCAGTGGCATCGCATTCGGCGCGGCGACGTCGACGTGGTCGTCGGCACGAGGTCGGCGGTGTTTGCGCCCCTGCGCGCGATCGGCCTGGTCATCGTCGACGAGGAGCACGACAGCTCCTACAAGCAGGAGGAGACGCCGCGGTACAACGGCCGCGACGTCGCGGTCATGCGGGCCCGCGAAGCGGGGGCGCTGGCCATCCTCGGCTCGGCGACGCCGTCGATGGAGAGCTACCAGAACGCCCAGAAGGGGCGATACACCCTCGTCACGCTGAATCGTCGCGTGCTCGATCGTCCGCTCGCCGACGTCAGAATCGTCGACATGCGCGAAGAGTACGCCGCCGCGGGGCCGGATGTCGTGCTGAGCGCTGTGCTCTGCGGCGCCATGAGAGAGACGGCTGTCGCGCGGCGAGCAGGCGATCGTGCTCCTGAACCGCAGGGGTTTCGCCAGCTCCGTTTTCTGCCGACAATGCGGCGCGACGCTCGAGTGTCCGAACTGCAGCCTCTCGCTGACCGTGCATCGCGCAGCCCACCGCGCGCGCTGCCATTACTGCAACCACGCGATCCCGCTGCCGAAAGTGTGCTCCAGCTGCTCGGGCAAGTACATCGAGCTCGTCGGGTTCGGCACCGAGCGCGTCGAGGCCGAAGTGCGGGAGCAGTTTCCCGAGGCGCGCGTCGCCCGGGTCGACCGCGACACGATTCGCAGACGCGGCGCGATCGCGGCGCTGCTCGCCAGATTCGCGGCACGGGAGCTCGACGTCCTGGTGGGTACGCAGATGATCGCCAAGGGCCACGATTTTCCGCGCGTCACCCTCGTCGGCGTGATCTCCGCCGACGTCGGCCTGGGCCTCGCGGACTTCCGGGCAGCGGAGCGGACGTTCCAGCTGCTCACCCAGGTGGCCGGTCGCGCCGGGCGCGGCGAGATCCGAGGCCAGGCGATCGTCCAGACGCTCTTCCCCAACCACTACAGCATCCAGCACGCCTGCCGTCAGGACTATGCAGGATTCTTCGAGCAGGAGCTGAACTTCCGGCAGGCGATGCGGTACCCCCCGCGGTGGCGCTCGTCAACGCCGTCGTCAAGGGACGAACCCAGCAGGGCGCCCACCGTGACGCCGGCGACCTCGTGCAGGTGTTACGGACCAACGGTGCGCCGTATCGAGTGCTCGGCCCTGCGCCGGCTCCGCTCAGTCGCCTCAAAGGCGAGTACCGTGCGCAATTCTTCATGAAGGGCACGCACCGCGGCCCGATGCGACAGGCGCTCCAAGCTGCGCTCTCCGCGCGTCCGGACATCAAGCGGAGAACGCTTGTAGATATCGATCCGATGAATGTTCTGTGAGCGGGGATCAGGGATCAGGGATCAGGGTGCTCGGCTCCATCCGGCAGCTTGCTGATCCCGGTGCCCTGATCCTTAAATCTCGATCGGAAACGGCGTGAAGCAGAGTATCAGCATCACCAACGCGAAGACGGCAACGCGTTGACGGGCCGATCCGAGCGGTTCGTACTCGTTGAGGACCGGCGGGTGGCGAGGGCCGATGAACACGAGCATGAAGACCATCAGGACCGTCATCAGCAGCCAGCTGAGCGAGATGTAGGTCATCACGACAGCGGCTCCGACAGTCACCAGCGAGATCTTCGTGGAGACTCTCCCGAGCGTGGCGTACGTGAGGTGCCCGCCGTCCAGCTGGCCGAACGGCAGGAGGTTCAGCGCCGTGGCAAGCATCCCGAACCACGCGGCCCAGACCATCGGATGAAGGTTGACGATCGACCCGTCCGGGATAGGACCGAAAACGAGCCACCGCACTGCTCGAAACAGCAGCGGCTTGCCGAGGAGCCTGAGACTCTCCGCTGGTGGAGAGATTGTCACGTTCGACATATACATCCCGAGGAACAAGGCCGGGACCAGCACGACAAAGCCTGCGATGGGGCCGGCCACACCGACATCGAACAGGACCTTGCGGTTCGGGAATGCCTCGCGAATCCGTATGACCGCGCCGAGCGTGCCTATCTGGAGTCCGCCGAACCCCAGGTAGAGCGGCAGGAAGTAGGGCAGCGTGGCATCCAGCTGGTAGCGTCGGCACGCCACGTAATGGCCCATTTCGTGCGCGCCGAGGATGGCCAGGATCGTCGCGCTGTACCAGAGTCCGTGCAGAAGCGCGCTGGCCTCGCTCAGGGCGACTTCGCTGCGCCAGAAGTCCGAGAGAAATGCCACGTAGCGGTACTCGCCAACGAGGGTCGTGGTGAGAAGCGTGACCAGGAACAGCACGATGTGCTTCCACCAGACATGCTGAAAGCGTTTGCGTGGTTCGGGCGCAAGCCGGAAGGGCGCGTCTGCAAACGGCAGCTCCGACCGGACCATGTCGGATGGGAAGAGCGCGTCGTCGCCCGGGTGCGGAGACCGGGTAGGCGTGTCGTTCGACAAAATTTCAGGCGTTCGGAGGGCGATCAGCCGCCGATGTTCTGGAGGTCCTTGCCGGGCTTGAACCGGATCGTTCGGCCCGGAGGAATCCGTACTTCTTTACCCGTCCTCGGGTTGCGGCCGATGCCGCGCTTGCGAGGCTTCACTTGAAAGACGCCAAAGCCGCGCAGTTCGATTCGTTCGCCGCGCTGCATCGATAGTCGCATCGCATCGAAGACGGCGTCCACCGCCACCTCGGCCTTGACCTTGGTGATGTCGGCGACCTTGGACACCTCGTTGACGATGTCAACCTTGATCATGCTTAGGCGCTCCTCAGGATTAATAACTAGTATAAGATTGATACACTTACGCTGTCAAGATCATTGCTAACTAGAGTTTACGAATGTCCCTGAAACGCCCCGCGGACGGCCCCGCCGTCGTGCTCGTCGGACGGCCCAACGTCGGGAAATCGACCCTGTTCAACCGAATCACCGGTTCCCGGCGCGCCATCGTCACCGCCGATCGCCGGGACGACCCGCGACATCAACGCGCAGCCGGCCGAGTGGCTGGGCACTCCGTTCACGCTCGTCGATACCGGCGGGCTGTTCGGCGCGAGCGAGGATCCGCTGCACGAGCTGGTCGTGCTGCAGGGCCGGAGGGCGCTCGAGACCGCGGATGTCATCGTCTTCGTCGTGGACGGCCGGGACGGGCTGGTGCCGGGCGACGAGGAGATCGCCGGCAGCCTGCGCGGCGGCGAACGTGCCGGTGATGGTGGCGGTCAACAAGACCGACGACAAGCGGGCGCGCGGACGCGCGGTGGAGTTCTACCGGCTGGGCTTCGAGCCGGTCGTCGAGATTGCCGCCGAGCACGGCGAGGGCATCGGCGACCTGCTCGACGAAGTCGTCGAGCGGCTGCCGGCGCGGCGCGAGAGCGTCCAGCGAGGCCGAGCCGCCGCGAGGTCGCGGTCGCGATCGTCGGCCGGCCGAACGTCGGCAAGTCGTCGCTGCTCAACCGCCTGCTGCGCGAGGAGCGCTCGATCGTCAGCGAGATGCCGGGCACGACGCGCGACACCGTGGATGCGCTGCTGCGGTGGCACCGGCGCACGTTCCGCATCGTCGACACCGCCGGCATCCGCCGGCCGGGCGGGTCGCGCGATCGGGCCAGCTCGAAGCGCGTGAGCGTGGTGCTGGCGCGGCGCGCGATCGAGAAGGCGGATGTCGCGGTGCTGGTGATCGACGCGTCGGAGGGCGCGACCGATCAGGATGCCGCGATTGCCGGCGAGGCCGAGAAGGCCGGATGCGGCATCATCATCGCCGCGAACAAGTGGGACCTGATGAAAGGGCGCGGCGCGGACTTCTCGAAGACGTTCGACGAGGAGTTGCGGCGGCAGGTCAAGTTCCTCGACTACGCGCCGGTGCTGCACATCTCGGCGACCACCGGCGAGCGCACGGGCAAGGTGCTCGAGACGATCGACAAGGTCGCCGAGGCGCGGATGCAGGCGGGTCCCGACGGGCGAGCTGAACCGCTTCTCCAGGCGGTGACCGCCGCGCATCCGCCCGGTCAGCCCGGGCAAGCAGGCACGTGCGGATTCTCTACGCCGCGCAGACCAGCGTCGCGCCGCCGACCTTCGTGTTCTTCACGAACGTCGCGACCGAGTTTCACTTCTCGTACGAGCGGTTCCTGGCCAATCGGCTGCGCGAATCGTTCGGGCTGATCGGAACGCCGATCCGGGTCCAGGTCAGGAAGTCGTGACGCGCTCGGACGCTGCTCCAGTCTTGCCGTTGCGGACGTAGCACGCGCCGAGGCCCAACCGCCAGCACGAGAAATCCGAGGTACCAGAGAGCCAGACGCGCTGCCAGCTCGACAAATCCGTCGTCATCGGCGCCCGCAGCAGGACGAAGTGTGTGAACAGCGCGGCGATGGTCGCGAGCAGGCCGGAGCAGGATGATCAGGATCAGGATCGAGATGATGCCGGCGCCGATCGCCAGGTCGAGCCGCGGCGTGCTGCCGGGAACATGTTGTCGATCACGACGGGCGTGAAGACACGACGATGCGGCGACCGGCCAGCACGCACGCGGAGCACCAGCAGCAGCCGACAATGCCGACGACGCCGAGCATGCCCTGACGAAGCGCGTTGCCAGATCGGCAGCAATGTCGCGCGAAGATGAAGCGCAGCCCGTAGGACGAGCTCCGTTCGAGACGAGCGGCATCGGTTCGGGGGAGCCCCGCGAGCGGCGGCAGGAGGTTGTGCACCGCGTAGAGCAGCGTCATCGCGAGGCCCGCGCAGACGCCCACCAGCACGTCGACGCCGACGCGCGGGTCGCGCCAGCGGCCGGCCACGAGCGTCGTCCAGCCGAGGAGGCTGTCCGGAGAATAGCGGCGGACGTACAGGCTCGAGGCCGAGATAGGTGAGCCACAGGACGGCCGCGTTGAAGAGCGCGCGGCCAATCGCGGCGAAGACGCGACCGATCTCCACGCCGAGTCGGGCATGTGGTGGCGCCGAGCAGCCAGGCCACGAGGTCGACGACGAACACGAAAGCTGGCGACGCGGAATGCGCCTCGGCGATCGCCGCGGCCCGCCTTGATGTTGTGCGCGGGCGAGCGACGGCGCCGAGCGAGCATCAGCGCCGGCATGATGAGCGAGGCCAGCATCCGATCGATCCGCGCGAAGAGCGATGGAGGCGTGCCGACGGCGCGGCGCCGACTGGGTCCACGGCCCGGCGAGCGCGAAGTAGACCGGCTTCCCGGCGGTGCCGCCGCCTCGACGCGAATCGTGTGTTCCGGGCGATCCGGCAGCGGCCCTTCCCATGCCCGGCGCTCGTCGGCGTAGAACGGCGGCACGATGTGGGAGTCGCCGGCGCGAACCGGTCGACGTGCAGGCCGGCCGCGGCAAAGAGCGTCTTCCAGTCGACCGGCGGCTGTGGGCGTTCCGGCGGACGCGGGCTCGGGACCGCGATGAAACTCCGAGAGGCGCCCGTGGCGTCCACGGCCACGATCGTCATGCCCGCCGTCGTCAGCGGCGGGTTGGCGCGGCCGATCTGGTTCTCGTCCCCGAGCGGAACGAGCAGCCGCGGGCTCGTGCGGTACCAGAAGAAGAGCGTCTCGGGCCGCACGGTGTTCAGCATGTTCCATCGATCCGGCGCCGTCGACGTCGCTTCGATGTATCGCGCGTAGTCGAGAGACAGACCGAGACCCGAAGCTCGGTCGACGCGCCCGCCGGGTCGTAGCCAAGCGTCTGCAGCGCTTCCTGCGCGCGATCCTGCAGCGCCGCCGGCGGCTTCGGCAGCGGCATGCGGTTGAGCAGGATCACGCGCTGGTAGAGCAGCACGATCGCGACCAGCGAGAGCACGATCCACGCCGCCGCGGCGACCGTGGCGCGCAGCCGAAAGCGCCTCGCGGCTCGCCGGCGGCCGCGACCATCTCCGGCGACGGTGTTTCGCCGGCCGCGAGCGCCGCCGCGAGCGGATCGCCGCCAGGCAGCGCCGCGGCGACGGCGAGCGCCGACGCCGGTCGCTCGTCGACGTTCGGCTTCAGGCAGCGCAGGATCGCGCGCTCGATCTTCGGGTCGAGGCTCTTCACGATCGCTGTCGGCGGCAGGATGCCGGACTGCTCGCGCTTGTGGATCAGCTCCGCGAGGTTCTTGCCTTCGAGCGCGCGCTGGCCGGTGAAGATCTCGTAGAGCACGAGGCCGAGCGCGTAGATGTCGCTGCGCGCCGTGACCTCGTTGCCCGCGAGCTGCTCGGGCGCCATGTAGGCGGGCGTGCCCGCGCGAATCGCTTCACCCGACGCGCCCGCCAGCCCGAAGTCCGTGATGCGCACCTTGCCGGTGCCGTCGAGCATCACGTTGGCGGGCTTGAGGTCGCGGTGGATGACGTTGCGCTCGTGCGCGGCGGCGAGGCCGGCGCAGATCTGCCGCGCGATCTCGAGCGCGCGCTCTTCGGGGAACCGGCCGACGCGGCGGAGCAGCGACGAGAGATCTTCGCCGTCGACGTACTCCATCGACAGGAACGTCGCGCCGTCGACCTCGTCGATGTCGTAGACGCGGCAGACGTTCGGGTGCGAGACCTGGCGCGCCATCCGGACCTCGGTGTGGAGCTGCGTCAGCCGCGCCGGATCGCGGTCGACGTCCGGCGGCAGGAACTTCAGCGCGACCGGCTGGCCGAGCTTCAGATCGTCGGCGCGGTAGACCTCGCCCATGCCGCCGCGGCCGAGGCGTTCGACGACGCGATAGCGGCCGCCGAGGAGGGTGCCCGGCTCGAAGCGGCCGTGATCGATCGCGCCGGACGACGAGAGCCAGCCGGTCGACGACGACGGGCGCGAGTCCTCGAGCCGCGGTCTCTGGCCCGCGATCGTGGGGTCCCGAGCTGGATTTCGATGACGATCTTTTCGGACCCCGGCGCCAGCCGCGTCGCGTCGTCCATGCCCGGGAGATCCTGCGGCATCACCGTCGCGATCGCGGACTGGGGGAGCGGGGTGCGGCACTTCGGGCAGACGTCGCCGGCCTCTTGCGGGAGGATGACCGCGGCGCAGCTGGGGCAGGAGAGGATGTTCGCCACTGTCAGCCGGAATTATGGCGTCAGTCGGATGGAGCAGCCGTCCGAAGAGCGGCTGTCCCGTGCGCGAGGCGTAGAACCCGAAAGCGGCAGGCCGACGACGAGCAGGACCGCCCAGAACGCACCCGAGGCGTGGGGCACCGACGGGTCGAGCGTCAGCGGTGCGTTGTTGAGCACCTGGTTGACGAGAAACGCGACCGCCAGGGCAGCAGACCCGCGTAGATGCAGCGTGCCGACCATCGGGACCACGAAGGCAGCCACGAAGAGCAGCGAGACCAGAAGCGGTCGCCGCCGGCGTCACTCAGCACGAAGATCGCCAGCAGGGCGCCGGCAAGCATGGCGCCGCCCCACACGCGCTTCAGGAGCGCGCGACCGAATCCGAACGCGACGGCCACGAACATCGCGCTCTGCAGCGCGTTTGGAATCATTTTGAGAACGGCTCCGACGGCGCTACGTGCGCCGAGGAGGAACTGCAGATTCGTCGTGCGCGGCGTCCAGGGTGGTTCACCGAACAGCGCCGGGACGAGTGAATACGACAGGCCCAGCAGGGCCACGCCGACGCCGACGGTCAAGCCCACCAGCAGGTCCCGTCCCACGCGCGGATCGACGACCTGACCGGCGAGCACGCGCGTCCACGAGATCAGAATACCGGGCGCAAACCGTCGCACGTACGGCTCGAGGGCGATGTACAACACCCAGCCGATGGCTGTATTGAGCAGCGCGTGCGCCAGGAACTCGAAGAACCGGTCGTCTTCGAGCTGAAACGTCGAATAATGCCGGGCGCTGATGACCCACGCGACGATCCAGACGGCCATCGTGAAAAAGACGATCCGTGCGGCGCCGCGACGATCGCCGCGGCCGGCGCGGAGGTTGCTTCGCGCGAGGAGCACGGTTCCGAGGAGCAGGACGCTGCCCATCACGTTGGCTACCACCTGCCAGAGGCGTCGTGGTGTTGGCGAAGACGTCTGGCTGGCAACAGGTGCAGGCGACCAGGGGCCGGTGATCTTGAAATAGACGGTCTGACCGCGATAGGCGGCCGCCTCGACGCGAACCTTCATCGAAGAACCGTCGCGCAGCGGGCCTTCCCATGCGGCGCGTTCCGTGGCGTACGCACGCGGCAGCCAGACCGGCTCGACCTGTTGAAACTGCGGCAGCGACAAGCCTGCTGCGGCAAAGAGCGCGGGCCACGGGGCCGGCTTCGCCGTTTTGCCCGCCTCGAGCGGCGCGTCGCCACGCGGAGGGACCGCTTCGAACTCGAGCAGCCGGCCCGCGTCGTCGAGGACCGTTCTCGTCATCCCCGAAGTCCCCAGAGGCGGATCGTCAGAACCCCGGAACCCAGTCTCCGCCGAGCGGCACCAGCGTTTCGGGGCTCGAGCGATGCCAGAATTCCATGACACCCTTGGGGCTGCTGGCCAGGTCGTCCCAGCGGTTCGCGGAGCGGTTGGTGTTCCTGATGTGCCGGAGGTATTCGAAGTCGATCCGCAAGCCGCGGGCGGTATCGGTGGGCTTCGCGGGATACTCGAGAGACGCGGCGATTTCCAGAGCGCGATCGCCCAGCGAGTCGAGCGACTTCTGCATCGGGACTCGCGCGTAGAGCGTCTGACGGTCGGCGAGGGCAGCGTACGCCAGCAGTCCCGCGATGATGGCCGCCAACAGGGCGAGGCCGATAGCGGGGTGCAGAGCACCCACGTGCCCGGCGGCCGCGACCATGTCGGGTGACGGCGTTTCGCCGGCGGCGAGGGCAGCGGCGAGCGGGTCGCCCCCGGGCAGTGCCGCGGCGACAGCGAGCGCGGACGCGGGGCGGTCACCAGCCTGCGGCTTGAGACAGCGCATGATCGCGAGCTCGATCTTCGGATCGAGGCTCTTCACGATCGCGGTCGGCGGCAGAATGCCCGACTGCTCACGCTTGTGGATGAGCTCCGCCAGGTTCTTGCCGTCGAGCGCGCGCTGGCCCGTGAAGATCTCGTAGAGCACGAGTCCGAGCGAGTAGATGTCGCTCCTTGCCGTGACCTCGCCGCCGGACGAGTTGTTCGGGCGCCATGTAGGCCGGTGTCCCCGCGCGAATCGCTTCGCCGGAGGCGCCCGCCAGCCCGAAGTCGGTGATGCGGATCTTGCCCGTCGCGTCGAGCATCACGTTGGCGGGCTTGAGGTCGCGATGGACGACGCCGCGTTCGTGCGCGGCGGCGAGGCCGGCGCAGATCTGGCGCGCGATCTCGAGCGCGCGATCTTCGGGGAATCGGCCGATGCGGCGAAGCAGCGACGCGAGATCCTCGCCGTCGACGTACTCCATTGAAAGGAATGTGGCGCCGTCGATCTCGTCGATGTCGTAGACGCGGCAGACGTTGGGGTGGGACACCTGCCGTGCCATGCGGACTTCGGTGTGCAGTTGCGTCAGCCGCGCCGGATCGCGGTCGACGTCGGGCGGCAGGAACTTCAGCGCGACCGGCTGGCCGAGCTTCAAATCGTCCGCGCGGTACACCTCGCCCATCCCGCCGCGGCCGACGCGTTCGACGATGCGATAGCGGCCGCCGAGGAGCGTGCCGGGCGCGAAGCGTCCGTGATCGATCGCGCCCGAGCTCGAGAGCCAGCCTGTGGACGCGGAGCCGCCACCGGAGCCCGTGCGGAAACGCGCATCGCCGGAGCGGCGCTCGTCGGAGGCCTGACGTCCGGACGCCGGCTGCGTCAGCCCGGTCTGCTCGCCGATGTCGGGCGCCATCGTCGTCTCGAGGTCGGCGCGGGGAAACGGCGTGTGGCACTGCGGGCAAATGTCGCCCGCCTCTTTCGGTATGACAACGGCCGCGCAGGTGGGGCAGGAGACGATATTGGACACGGTGTGGGGGAGTAATTATATGACTTCCCGTCTGTTATACTTCGGGAAGCGTACTGATGGCCCAACTGGAGATTCCCAACCGCTCGCTGTTCCGGCAGCCTGAGGTGTGTGAGATTGCCAGTATTCAGCCCTACGTGCTGCGGTCGTGGGAAGCGGAGTTCCCGGACCTTGGCGTCACCAAGGCCGACGGTGGCCCGCGTGTCTATCGCCGGGTGGACGTCGAGCGTGTGCTGCGAATCAAGCAGCTGCTCTACGGCGAGGGCCTGACGCTCGCGGGTGTCCGCCGCAAGCTGTCCGAGGAGCGGCCGCCGGACGCGTCAGCGGACCCGGCGCTCGCGAATATCGCCGAGCTCTTCGGCGCGGACGCACGCGAGCGGATCCTGCACGTGAAGCGGGGCCTTCGCGAACTGTCGGCCATGCTCGCGCGGCCGCCTGGCACGCCGGCAGCGGCGGGCGACGGAGACTTTCAGCTCGAAGCGTCGAAGCCAAGGCCGAAGGGCAAGACGGCCGCGGCGGCGATCGTCAGGAAGAAGCGATAGCGTTTTCGCGCCAACCGAATACGGGATGTAGCGCAGCCTGGTAGCACACCTGACTGGGCGAAGTCTATCCTCCTCTAATCAATGCGCACCGCCATCCTTGCCGCTCTGGTTCTCATGCCGGTGCAGACGCCCGCGCCCGCCGTATCGGTGCCGCTCGATCTCACCCGGGTGAGGCCGGGTCCGGTCGGCGTCGTTCGCGACGGAAACTCCGTGAGTCTGACGTGGCCGGACGAGACGGCGCGGGTCTGGCGCGCGACGTTCTCGCTCGATCCCGCGCAGCCGCTCATCACCTCTATCGGGCCCGACGGCGAGCCCGTCGTCCGCAGCGCTCGGCCCTTCTATCGAGGTGAGACGGGAAAGCGGCGCGGCGGGTGGTACGCGTTCTTCGACGATCCGACGAGCCATCCGGAGGGGACGCGCCACGTGCAGAGCACGTTCACGCTGCGCGCCGCCACGGTTCGCAGTGTTGGCGAACGTGTGGAGGTCCTGTTCGACGGCTTGCGCATGGGCAGCTTCGACGGCGGTCTCGCCTACACGTTCTACCCCGGCAGCCGGTTGATGCAACAGGAAGCGGTGCTGACGACCTACGAAGCCGACGTCGCTTACTACTACGACGCGGGGCTCGAGATGGCCGCCGCCGCGGATCGTCAGCCCGGCAACAACATGCGCACCGAGGTGGCCTACTACGACACCGACGGCGTCCTGCGCCACACCACGCTGAATGGGTTACAGCCTGAACGTACGCCGGTCCAGGCGCGCTACCGCACGCTGGCGCTGAAGACGGCCGGCGGAAGCGTCGCGGTGTTCCCGGCGCCGCACCAGGTACTTTTTCCCGCGCGACTTCACGTCGAATCTGGGCTTCGTCTGGCATCGGGCCTGGCGCGGGCGCGTGTCGCTCGGCATCAGGCAACTGCGCGACGAGAACTGGCAGTTCTACCCATGGGTGAACGCGCCGCCGGGACGGCAGCAGCGCATGAGCGTGTTACTTCGTGCTCTCAGCTGGCGCGCCGGAAACGGCCCTGACCCACGTGCTCCGCTACACGAACGGCGATCGCTTTCGACCCCTCGACGGTTACAAGACGCTCAGCACGCACTGGCATCTGGCTGACACCGTTCAAGCGATGGCCAACGGGTTCGACTGGACGCCGCCGTTCAAGCCGGTGCTGAAGGCCATGGGTGTCGACGCCTCGATGATCATGGACTTTCACGGCGATGGGCACCCGAACGATCTCACGGATCTGCGTCTCGACGAGCTGCACGCGTACTTTGCTGCGCTCCGCGCCCAATCAGATGCAGACTTTCTGCTGATTCCTGCCGAGGAAGCCAATGTGCACCTGGGCGGACACTGGGCGGTCGCATTTCCGAAGCCGGTGTACTGGTTCCTGAATCGTCCCAAGAACGGCGCGTTCGTCTCCACGCACGCAAAATACGGGACGGTCTACAGCGTGGCCGACGCGAAAGAGATGCTGGACCTCGTGCGCCGCGAGGGCGGGTACATGTACCAGACGCATCCACGGACAAAGGGCTCGACAGGCTTTCCCGATCGGATTGTGACAACCGATCATTTCCGCGACGCGAGCTACCTTGGCGTCGGGTGGAAAGCGATGCCGGCCGATCTCTCGTCGCCGCGTCTCGGCGACCGCGTGTTCGATCTGGTTGACGAGTTGAACAATCAAGGCCTGCGGAAGCGCTTCCTCGGCGAGGTGGACGTGTTCCAGTTCGACCACACGCACGAGCTCTATGCGCACATGAACATCAACTACATCAAGCTCGGTCGTCTTCCCGCGTTCGATCAGTGGGGAGACGCGCTTGCGCCGCTGGCGAAGGGGGAGTTCTTCACCACGACCGGAGAAGTGCTGCTGCCGGACCTGAATCTTGCCTCGTCGTCTGCGAACGAGATCGTGGCCAAGGCTCGCGTGTTGTGGACGTTCCCGCTTCGGTATGCCGAGATCGTGTGGGGCGACGGTCAGACGACGCATCGCGAGGTCATCGAATTGGCGGACACACGGGAGTTCGGCAGCAAGACCTTCGAGTGGCGAGCCACGGCGAACGGCTGGAAGTGGGCGCGACTGGCGGTGTGGGATGTGGCCGCGAATGGCGCATTCGCGAACCCATTCTGGCGCCCGTGATTCACATAATGCCACGGTCTTCCTGATCGCTTCCCCGGAAAGTTGACTCTCGCCCCATAGGGACGCGAACGAGCGCGCTGCCGGAAATCGGAGTAGAATCAGGATCTTCAAAGACGGGATGTAGCGCAGCCTGGTAGCGCACCTGACTGGGGGTCAGGGGGTCGCTGGTTCGAATCCAGTCATC
>CAVYTY010000018.1:0-158273 GCA_963771395.1 uncultured Acidobacteriota bacterium
CACTTCAACAAGGACCTGTCTGGAACTGGGTCAGGAAGGTCGACCACAACATCAACGCCAACAACCGGGCCTTCTTCCGACGGGGCGAGAACGAGCGAAACGAGATCTGCAATAGGGGGGAACGCCATCCGCAGCGGTCCCGCCCAGGGCGGCCAGCTTCCGCTCTGGCGCGCCAACCGCGCGCTGGTCGGCGACTGGGTGCACATCTTCGGCGCCGGGACCGTGTTCAACCTGCGCGCCAGCTACACTAGTACCTGGACTGGAGCTATTCCGAACCCGCGATCGGTTTCGACGCGACGGAGTTCTGGCCGGCAAGCCTCGTCCAGCAGTTCCCGACCAGGAAATCGGCGGCGTCTTCCCGAGGATCAGTGTCGATCAGTTCATAACCCTGTCGCGCGGCATCGGCGCCCAACCGGAACCGCAACTACACGGTTCAGCCCAACGTGTCGCTGAACCGCGGCGCGCACAACATCCGCGGCGGTCTCGACCTGCGGTGGACCAACGTCTTCAACGAGAACTACAACGATTCCGGCGGCAACCTCAATTTCACCCGGCAGTTCACGAGCAGCACGATCAACAGCACCAGCCGCGCTCGAGGGGAACGCCTTCGCGTCATTCCTCCTCGGCGCGCCGAACACCGCCAGCGTGGATTTCAACCCGAAGCCGCACTACCAGTGGTTCTTCGCGGCGCCCTGGATTCAGGACGACTGGCGCGTCACCAACAAGCTGACCCTGAACCTCGGCTTCCGCTGGGACATCAATGGTTCCGTGACGGAAGAGACAACATGCTGAACTACGCGTTCGACCCGACGATCGTCAATCCGGTGTCGGCACGCGTCGGTCAGCGGTGATGGGCGGCATCAGGTTCGCCGGCGTCGACGGCGCCCCGGACCGGCCGTGGAAGCTCGACAAGGACAACTGGCAGGGCCGCGTCGGCATGGCCTATCGATCAACGAGAAGACCGTGTTCCGCGCCGGTTATGGCAAGACTTCCTCAACCCGACCGGTCAGGGCAACAATGCCGGCTTCAGCCAGAACAACGAACCTGATTTCGTCGTCGACGGCGGCCGCAAGCCGACCTAAGGCTCTCGAACCCCTGGCCCAACGGGATTCAGACTCCGCCCGGAGCACTCTCGGCCCGCTAACTTTCCTCGGGCGCGGTCCGAACTTCTCGAACCCGACTTCGTCGTGCCCAACGTCCACCAGTTCTCCGTGGGCATCCAGCGCGAGCTGCCGTGGAACGTCTCGCTCGACATGACGTACGCGGGAAGCCGCAGCTACGATCTGGAGGCCGGCTTCAACGCCTACAACGAGCCGTCGGCCGCGTTCCAGGCGCAGTGCGACGTCACCCTGGGCGGAATCGCGACTCTGCGACCAGCTGCTCCCGAACCCGTTCTTCGGCGTGGCTGGATTCGAAGGGCACGACTCGGTTCACGAACCCGACGCTCTCGCGCTTCGAGCTGACGCGGCCGTTCCCGGCGTTCGGCGGCATCACCCAGAACCAGAACAACATCGGCAAGCTGGTCTACGACTCGGCGCAGTTCGTCGCGAACAAGCGCTGGGCGAAGGGCATGACGATCAACGCCAGTACACGTATGTGCCGCGGTGGACCGAGACCGGCGGCTACGTGGATGCGGTGTCGGGACTCCTCAACGAGACCCCCTACTTCTCGCAGCGCAAGCACCGCTTCACCGGGTCTGGCGTGTGGGAGCTGCCGTGGTGCCGCGATCGAACGCAGCATCGCGGCTACCTCCTTGGCGGCTGGTCGATTGCGCCGGTGGTGGTCTACCAGTCCGGCCAGCCGTGGGACATGCCCGGCAACGTCGATCTGGCGCCGGGCGTCGACCTCGAGGACATCGCGCTGCACGGCAAGAAGGACGGGCAGTTCATCTACGGCGTCAAGCCGTGCATCGGCCAGCGCCAGGCGAACGGCACCTACAAGCTGCGTCGGTCTCGACCGCGTACGGCTGCACGGAGCCCTACTTCCTGATCCGCGAGAACTTCCAGCGCCGCACCGCGATGAACCGCTACGACGAGTTCCGCCGCCCGGTAATTAGCAGGTCGACATGAACTTCGCGAAGACGACGCCGATCACAATGGCGTGCGTTTCCAGGTGCGTCTCGAGGCATTCAACCTCCTCAACAGCCCACAGTACGACGAGCGTCAGTACAACCACGACACCGATAGCGCCGACTTCGGCCGCATCAACCGCAACAGCACCGGCCAGTCGGGCTTCCAGCGGTTCATCCAGATGGGCTTCCGGCTGATTTTCTAGACCATCGCATCGGGGAACGCTGCATCGGCGGCGTTCCCCGAACTCTTCGGCTTTAGGCTTCAGGCTCAGGGCTCAAGCAAAACCTTCGAGAGCACATTCGAAGATCTTGCTAAAGCCTGAGCCTGAGCCTAGAGCCAAGTTTTCCGCCACAATAGCAGCGTGCGCGCGCAGATCCTGTCGATCGTCGCCGGTGGTGTGCTCGGCGCGGCGCTGCGCTGACGGCCAGGCGCTCCGCCGCCGTCGCCCAGAGCCACTCTGCAGCAAAACCAATAACCTGGGCCGATACTGCGCCTCTCCACGCGCGTCTCGAGGCCCGCGGCCTCACGCCGGCATCATTCCCGCCCTACGTGGAGGCCTCCACAGGCGCACGCCAGGCGAGTCCGCCAGGGCGACCTCGATCACCTCGTCTTCTACCTGCTCCAATCGACAGCTTCACGTCGCTGCCCTCCATCGAGCCGGCCCTCAGCGCGAAAGCCCTCGTCGAGGGCCTCGGCGAACGGCGAACGCGAGATGTTCCTGCGGCACCGCGAGGCCGCGCGCTCGCACGTGACGGCCGACGTCCGGGCGCGCGATCGCGCGGCTGCTCGTCGGCACTCGGCGGCACCCACGCGCGACCCGCGACTCGATTTACTTCGGCGAGCTGGTCGAAGGCCACGTTCCCCGACGCCAGGACGCGCGAGCCGGGCTCGCCCGCGAGTACCCTGCGGGTGATGAGGTTCGTCTACGAGAAGGAGTTCGTCGCCCAGCGCTCGCTCGACCCGGCCGAAGCGGTGGCCGACCTGTATCGATCGCGCGGCCTCAGCACCGACACGGCGGTCGAGGCGGCTACGTCGTGTCGATCGGCCTCGCCATCGTCAAGTCGCTCGAGCCCGACCGTCCGGTCCGCCGGGTGCTCATCGTCGGGCCGGGGCTGGATCTCGCGCCCAGAACAGCGCTCCTCGAAATCGGGCCGCCGGAAAGCTACCAGCCATGGGCGGTCATGGACGCGCTCGTGTCGCTCGGCCTCGCGCGCTTCGGGGACCTGGAGGTGGTGGCCGCCGACATCAATCCGCGAGTGGTGTCCCACCTGCGGCGCGCGCGTGAGGCGCCGCCGAGGCTGAAGCTCGTGAGCGAGATTCGAGACAGCGAAACGGTGACGCTCTCGGCCGAGTACCGCGACTACTTCGCGCGGCTCGGCCGCGCCATCGCCGACGTGAGCGCTCCGCCCGTGCCGAGCTCAATGGTGAATGGTCACCTGCGGAGCACCGTTCGCGTCGGCCCGGCGGCCGCCCGCGCGTTCGAGGCCGAAACATTGGACATCGTCACCGAGCGCCTCGACGGAAGGCCGTTCGATCTCGTCGTGGCGACAAACATCCTGCCCTACTTCGACGATGGCGAGCTGATGCTGGCGATGAGCAATATCGCCGCGATGCTGGCTCCTGGCGGCATGTTCCTGCACAATGAGACACGCCCGGTGATGGGTGACGTGACGACCGCGGTCGGCTTGCCGTTCGAGCAATCGCGCCATGTGGTGATCGCGACCGTACGCGGTGCGCCGCCGCTCTTCGACAGCGTGTGGTTGCATCGGAAGGTGAGAGATTCGCGCTGAAGGACAGGGCTCCAAGGTCAGCTTGGTTCACACCCGGGAAGCCGGAGGCACCGCTGCGCCCGGCGCGCCGGGCGAGGATCGTGCGGAATTCCGATGGCGGGTGTGTCGGCCCCTGCGAGGCGTCAACTGCGGCTGTCCGGGGTCAGCGAAGCGTCAACTGCGGCTGTCCGGGTCGAGATCTCGATTTTCTGATCGCGTGTGCGGTTTCGGCTCACGCATTAGAAAATCGAGATCTGACCCCAGGCAACTGGGGTTGCTGACGCGTCTGCCTCGTACTCAGGGAAGCGCCCATGACTCACGCGAAAAGTCGCCTTACCCTCAGCATCTCGGTGGTCCTCGCAGCGATCGGCGCCGGATCGGCGTCGCTCGGATGGCTGAATGGCGAAGAGCAGGCGGCACGGTCGAAGCAAAAGGGTCTGCTCATCCGGCAGGACCAGCGGGCAGGGACCCTGTCGGTTTATCGAGCCGGTCAGCGCGACCCGATCCTCACGCAGAACGCCAGGCCTGACGCGCGGCCGTATCCTCCATCCGATCGCCGCTCCCGACGGGAAGGGCGTGGTCACCGAATTCAGCCCCGCACACCACAAGCATCAGACCGGCCTCTACTGGGGCTTCACGCGCGTCAACGGCCGCGACTTCTTCCACAACCCGCAGGGAGACTACTGGCGGCGAGTGTCGGTCACCGTCACCGCGCAGAGCGGAGACGAGGTTCGCTGGCAGACGGTTTACGACCTCCTGGATGAGTCGGAGAACACGATCCTGACCGAGACCCAGCGCTGGTCGATGCGCGAGGAGAAGGGCCGGTTCCTGCTCGACCTCGAGTGGCGTGGAGCAGCCAGGACCGACGTCACGATCGGCAAGTACGACTACGGCGGGCTGTTCCTGCGCATGCCCTGGCGCGAAGGGATGCCGGCCGAAGTGGTCAACGCCGCGCGACAGCGCAACGAACGCGCCGAGGGCCAGCGCGCGATGTGGATCGACGTCGGCATGCAGGTCGAAGGCCGGAAGCGACCTCCCTCACGTCGCGATGTTCGATCATCCCGACAACGCCGGCTACCCTCAGGCGTGGCGGGTCGATGGCCAGTTCGGCGTCGGCTCGGCGAGATCCCGCGCCGCCGACTGGACGATCAAGAAAGGCGAGACCGAGGTCATTCGCCATCGGCTGGTCGTCTACACCGGAACGCTCAATGACGTCGAGCTGACGGCCGCGTGGTCGGAGTACAGCGGCAACCGCATCGACGTCCGTGCTGTGGACGATCGCGCAGAGGGAGGGCCGCGAGGAAAAGTTCCTCACGCCGGAGCAGGCCGTGTCGTCGATGACGATGGTGCCGGGGTTCGCGGTGAATGCGTGGGCTGCCGAGCCGATGATCGTGCAGCCGATGGCGTTCTGCTGGGACGATCGCGGGCGCCTGTGGGTGGCCGAAAACCGGGACTACGAGACGAGAGGACGCGGGTTCTCGAATGCCGGCAACAGCCGCATCCTCATCCTCGAAGATACGGATCGCGACGGCGTGGCCGACAGCCGCAAGGTATTCATGGAAGGCATCGTCTTTCCTTCTGCGCATTGCCGTCGGCTTCGACGGCGTCTTCGTCGGTGCCCCGCCGAACCTGCTCTTCGTCCCCGACCGCGACGGCGACGACAAGGCGGACATCGGCGGACATCGAAGTCCGTCTCACGGGATGGGGCATCCAGGATCGCCACGAAGTCGTGAACAGTCTGCATTGGGGCCCCGATGGGTGGCTGTACGGGCTGCAGGGATTGTTCGACGACGTCGAAGGTCAGAAAGCCGGCCGGCAAGGGTCGTGTGTTCAAGCCCGGAGAGGCGTTCCCCGACGACATCCTGAAGGGTGAAGGCGTCGACATCAATGGCGGGGTCTGGCGATACCATCCGACGAAGGACCGGTTCGAGGTCGTGGCCCACGGATTCAGCAACCCGTGGGGTATCGACTACGACGCCAAGGGACAGATTCGTGATCAGCGCCTGCGTGATTCCCCACCTCTGGCATGTGATCCCGGGCGGCATCTATCAACGTCAGGGAGGCCAGCATTTCAACCCGTACGTCTACAGCGACATTCAGACGATTGCCGACCATCGCCACCGGTCTGCGCACGGCGGGGCGCGTGTGTATCAGTCCGATGCGTTCCCTGCCTCGCAACAGGGACGGATCTTCATGGCCAACATCCACGAGCATGCGGTGCTGTCCGACGTGCTCGAGCGAAAGGGATCGGGCTTCACCGCGCACCACGGCGACGACTTCGTGATGGCGAACAACGCCCAGTGGGTCGGCTTCAGCATGGAGGTCGGCCCCGAGGGTGCCTTGTACGTGCTCGACTGGCACGACGCCGACATCTGCGGGGCGGACGTGCTCCACCGCGAGACCGGACGGATCTTCAGGATCATGCCGAAGGAGTCGCGGGCCGAGCAGTGGCCGGGCCGCTACTCGGATCTGCGGACAATGGCCGACGCCGAGCTCGTGGCGCTGCAGACGAGCAGGAGCGACTGGCACGCGCGGCGTGCCCGGGTGATCCTGCAGAGCCGCGCCGCGAAGGGCACGCTCGGTGCACAGACGCGCGACGATCTGTCGCGGATGTTCAGCACCGATGCCAATCCGGACTGGCGGCTGCGCGCCATGTGGGCCCTGCACGTGACGGGCGGATGGACGCCGGAGGCGCTCGTCGAGACCCTCCGGGATCGTGACGAGCACATTCGCGCCTGGGCCGTGCAGCTTCTCAGCGAAGATAGGTCCCCCGGTCCGAAGGCGATCGAGACATTCGTACGAATGGCCCGCGACGACCGCTCACCGGTCGTACGGCTCTACCTGGCGGCCGCCCTTCAGCGCCTGGACCACGCGACGCGCTGGAGCATCGCGGAAGAGCTGGTGATGCACGCTGAAGACGCGACGGATCACAATCTGCCGAAGATGCTCTGGCTGGGTGTCGAACCCCTCGTTGCAGACAATCCCGCGCGTGCCCTCGACCGTGCCGGCAGGGGCAGCATTCCACTGGTCGCGCAGTTCGTTGCGCGTCGAACGGTGGATGCGGACGCACTCGAGCCGCTTGTTGCTGCGATCGGAGCGTCGCCACATATGCTGGCGAGCCTGCTCGAGGGCATGCGAGACGGCCTCGAGGGACGCGTCGACCTCACTCCCCCTTCCACGTGGACGCCAACGCTCGCGCGGCTGAAGCGATCATCCGACGCGCGTATCGCGCGGCTCGCGGCAGAGGTTGCGGACCAGTTCGGTGACACCGAAGCTGCGAGGCGAAACCTCGCGGCAGTTCGAACGACAACCATCTCTGTTGACGAACGTCGCAGGGCCCTGCAAGTGCTCGTGGCCCAGCGCCGGCCCGAGCTCGTGCCGGAACTGCGGACTGCCCTCGACGACGCGGCGCTTCGCGTGGATGCCATCCGCGCCATTGCTGCATTCGACGATGAAGGCCTGGGAAAGCTGCTCGTCGCGCGGTTCCAGACGTTCAACAGCGTTGAGAAGTCCGAGGCCGTCCAGACGCTGGCATCACGCGGAAGGTACGGCCGCATGCTCACCGAAGCGCTGGCGACCAACGTCATCTCCAGGCGCGATGTGCCTCCCCACGTGGCGAGGCAGCTGCGCCGCGTCGTCGGCGTCAGGTTTGCCGAGGTCTGGGGACCCGTCGATCAGAGCGCCACCGAGGAAAGGGCCTACGCCAGGTACCGGGGACTCCTCAACGATGTCACGCTCAATCGTGCCAGCGGCGTGAATGGACGGGCCGTGTTCCAGCGAACCTGCGGCCCGTGCCACAAGATGTACGGGGAGGGCGGGACGATCGGACCAGACATCACGGGCTCGAACCGGGCCAATCTGGACTACCTGCTCTCGAACGTTCTGACGCCCAACGCCGAGGTGCAGGACGCGTACAAGATGGTCGTGGTCACCACGCGGGACGGCCGCACGCAAAGTGGCAATGTGGTGTCGGAGACGGACCGTCAGCTCACCCTGCGTGTAGTCGGGCGCGATCCGGTGCGCATCGCCAAGGCCGACATCCAGTCGCGCGACACGACGGCGTCGTCGATGATGCCTCCGGGCCTCTTCGACGCGCTCACCGATCGAGAGGTTGTCGATCTGGTGGCGTATCTTCGTACCGTGGAGCAGGTGAAAGTGCCGTAGTCTGCCATCCATCGACGCTGCTTGCCGTCCAAAAGCCTTTCACCGCCGAGGTCGCAGAGAACGCAGAGCCATAGTAGGCTTTCTCGGCGCCTTCGGCGTTCTCCGCGGTGAAAGGCTCTTGGACGGTGCACGTCGCGAGGGTTTGCGCAACCATGGTCACGCCCCGGTGACACATAGGCAGTTGATGAGAACGTTTCGGATGTGATGCCCTTCCGCCAGTTCTTTTTTGTCGCGCTTGGATGTGCAGTCGCAGCGGGACTCACCCCGGCGGCCCAGAAACCCGCGCTGGGATTCTCGTTCACCAACATCGCGCCGCAAGCTGGCCTCACCGCGCGGACGATGTATGGGGGCAAAGACACCAACACCTACCTGCTCGAAACCACGGGGACCGGCGTAGCCGCCCTGGACTACGACGCGGACGGATGGCCGGACATCTTTCTGGTCAACGGCACCACTCTCGAGGGTTTTCCGAAGGGTCAGGAGCCGACGAATCATCTTTACCGGAACCGCCGGGACGGCACGTTCGAGGATGTGACGGTCCGCGCCGGGCTGGCCGCGAGTGGCTGGGGCCAGGGGGCGTGTGTCGGCGACTACGACAACGACGGACGCGACGATCTCTTCGTCACCTACTGGGGTCAGAACCGGCTGTATCGCAACAAAGGAGACGGCACGTTCGACGATATGACGCGCGGCGCCGGCTTCGCCTCAGACCGTGTCCGCTGGGGCACAGGATGCGCCTTCCTCGACTACGACCGCGACGGACGGCTCGATCTGATGGCCGCCAACTACATCGACCTCGATCTGGCCGCGACACCGCTGCCCTCATCAGGATTGTGCCGATACAAAGGGCTGGCCGTCGCGTGCGGGCCACCTGGGCTCCCTGGCGGGAAGAACGTCCTCTATCACAATCGCGGCGACGGCACGTTCGCCGACGTCTCGGAGGCGTCGGGCATTGCTCGCGCCAACGGCACTTACGGGCTTGGCGTGGCCACGCTCGACTTCGATGGCGACGGCTGGGTGGATCTGTATGTCGCGAACGACTCGAACCCGAGCGCGTTGTACCGCAACAATCGAAACGGCACGTTCACCGACATCGGCATCACGGCCGGGTGCGCCTACAGTCAGGACGGGAAGTCGCAGGCCGGCATGGGGCTCGCGATCGGCGACTACGACCGCAACGGCACGATGGACATCTTCAAGACGAACTTTGCCGGCGACACGTCGACTCTGTACGCGAACACCGGCAAGGGCGCGTGCGAGGATCGCACATTCGCGAGCGGCTTCGGCCTCAACACGCGCTGGCTCGGCTGGGGCGTCGGCTTTCTCGATCTCGACGGCGACGGCTGGCTCGATCTGTTCCTCGTCAACGGCCACGTGTATCCCGAGGTCCGTCAGCTCAAGACCGAGGCGGGCTACGAGCAGCGGAAGGTGGTGTATCGGAACCTCCGCAACGGACGCTTCGCCGACGTCAGCGAGCAGCTCGGCCCGCCGGTCACGACGCCGAAAGCCGGCCGTGGGGCCGCATTCGCCGACTTCGACAACGACGGCGACGTCGACATCGTCGTCAACAACCTGCACGACACGCCGGATCTCTTCCGGCTCGATCAGACCGGGGAGCGACACTGGGTGACGTTGAAGCTGGCGGGCACACAGTCGAACCGGAGCGCGATCGGGGCACTCGTGCGGCTCGTGACGGCCGACGGCGAGCAGCGTCAGGAAGTCCGCGGCGGAGGCAGCTACTATTCGCAGAACGACATGCGCCTGCACTTCGGCCTCGGCGCGGCCCGCGCGATCGAGCGCGTCGCCGTGCGCTGGCCGAACGGCCTCGAGGAGTCCTGGACCGGGCTCGGACCCGATCGAGTCCACGTCCTGACAGAAGGAACTGGCCGCTGATGTCGGGGACACTCAAGGTTGAGTGTCCCCGGGGACAGTCACCCTTGAGTGTCCCCGGCGCAAGAATCGGGCCACATCGACATCATAGACATGAAGACACGCATTGCTGATCCTTCCGATGCACCTGCCGTCGCTGCACTCATCTCGCTTGCGTACCGGGTCGAGGACTTCTTCAAGACAGGGGACCGGACGGATGAAGCCGACGTTCGGGCCCGCATGGCGAGAAGTGCCTTCCTGCTCCTCGAGGACGACGCGGGCGCGCTGGCGGGGTGTGTCTACGTGGACGTTCGCGGCGAGACCGGGTACTTCGGCATGCTCTCGGTCGACCCCACGCGTCAAGGCCAGGGTCTGGGGGCACGATTGATTGCCGCAGCCGAAGTTCACTGCCGCAACGCCGGGTGCCGCGAGATGGAGCTCGAAGTCGTCCACCTGCGGACCGAACTACCGCCGTTCTACCGTCGGTTCGGTTACCTCGAGTCCGGCACCCGCCCGTTCTTCGATCAGGAGCGCGCCACGCTCCCCTGCCACCTCATCGTGATGACGAAATCGCTGCTGCCGGACGCGTGAGCAGGATCGTTGCAGGGAAGCTACTCACCGAGCCGAAGCTCGCCGAAGGCCAGCGCGGGGCCTGCCGAGCCGAAGCTCGCCGAAGCGAGCGAAGGCTGGCGGAAGCGCCTGGGAGTCGAACCCAGCCCGCCCGCCACAAGTGCGGGCGGCAACGGTTTTGAAGACCGGGAGGGCCACCGGGCCCCATTCGCTTCCTCGGGGTCATCAGGCCCGGGGGTCACGCAGCTGGTGTCAGGCAGTGAGTTCACGATTCACTGCCTGACACCAACCGCCCGAATCCCTCCGTGTCCTCCAGCGTCTCGAACACCACCGCGGCGCCGCAGGCCCGCAACTCGTCCGTCGTAAAACTGCCGGTCGCCACACCGACGGCCACGGCGCCGACAGCCTGCGCGCATGCCACATCATGCGGCGTATCGCCAACGACGATGACGTCCGCAGCCGCGAGGGGGGGCATCCCGCAGGCCGTGGCGCGGTCGAGCGCCACGGGGACCAGCGCGTTACGGTCCGGCGAGTCGTCTCCATACGCCCCACAGCGGAAATACCGCCAGAGGTCGAAACGCTCGAGCTTGATCCTGGCGCCGTCCTTGAAATTGCCGGTCAGGAGCCCGAGGAATACATCCTCTCGCGAGTGCAACATCTCGAGAAGCGCTGAGACGCCCGGAAGCGCTCCGTTGAAACCCTTCCCCGGCTGCTCGATTTCGTGGCGCAGGTGCGTCACGTATCGTTGGCGGAGCCGCCCCAGGAGATCATCATCGAGCTGGCGGCCGAGACGCGCCAGCGTGTCCTGAAGGATGATCCAGTCCGTGCGGCCGGCGACCGGAATGCCGTTGAGCGCCGCACCGGTCCAGCCGGCCGACGCGCCGACGATCTCGTCACACGCGCGGTTCATCGCGCGCAGACCGGCGCCGCCGGTCAGCACGAGTGTTCCATCGATGTCGAAAAGCACGAGCTTGGGCATCAGGTGAAAGCGTACACTGGCCGGGCCCCGCTTGACGCTGGGGAACGGCGTGAATCAAAATCTGGCGCCAGGGAGCACAACATGAACCGTCGCGCGACTTGTGTGGTTGCCTTCATCGTCGGCCTGGCCGTGGCAGGCGTCGTCTCATCGCTCGGAGGGCCGGAGGTCTTGAAGGCTGCCGGCCAGACGGCACCCACGTTCACGCTGCCCAAAGGACTCGAAAAGCTGCCGTTGACTGTTCCGCCGGACAACGCCATGACGCCGGGCCGAATCGCGCTCGGGAAGCAGCTGTTCTTCGACATGCGCCTGTCCCGGACCAAGAAGATGTCCTGCGAGACCTGCCATGTGCCAGAGAAGGGCTGGACCGACGGCCTGGCGCTGTCGCCACGATTCGATGGCAGTATGAACACGCGACATACGCCGACGCTCTACAGTGTGGCCTTCTACCCCGATCTCTACTGGGATGGTCGGTCGAAGGGGCTCGAGACGCAGATCATGGCGGCGTGGCGCGGCCAGATGGGGGCCGACCCGGACGCGATCGCCAAAGAGCTGGAAGCGCTGCCGCGTTACGTCGAGGCCTTTCAGAAGGAATACGAAGGTCCGCCGACCGGCGACCGGATTGTCAAGGCGCTCGCCTCGTTCGTCCGCACGATTCACGCCGGCAACACGCCCTGGGATGGCGCGCCTCAGGACGCCGGAGCGGCGTCGAAGACGGCAATCGGCCGTGGGTTTCAGGTGTTCTCGACCTCCGGATGCGTGCTGTGCCATACGCCGGCGCTCTTCTCGGATACCTCGTTCCACAACATCGGCGTCGGCGCCGACAAGACGCCTCCGGATATGGGCCGCGGCAAGATTCTTGCCGATGCGGCGGCCAAGAACAATCAGCCGGTCACACCCGAGATCGACAGACTGATGGGGGCGTTCAAAACACCGAGCCTTCGCGGTGCGGCGCTGAGTGGTCCCTACTTCCACGACGGCAGCGTGAAGACGCTCGACGAAGCGGTCGACCTCATGCTGAAGGGCGGCATCGACAACAAGACCAAGGATGTCCTGCTGCAGCCGCGGACGCTCAGCGCTGAACAGCGCAAAGATCTGATGGCGTTCCTCTCCGCGCTGACGCCCGACAACAGCCCGTACCCCCGGCCGAAGCCGTGGTAACCGCCTAGTGGCCCGTCACTAGCGAAACCACCCTTTCCTGATCGGCCTCAGCGCGCCGGTCGCGGGCTCCAGACGGAGGGCGCGGTGCGCGGCCCTCTTCGCGAAGTCGTCGTCCTGGGTGATCACGAGCGTGGCGAACGCGCCGGCGCCGGTCACCGTGGCGACGCAGTCTGCGAACGCTGCACGCTCGTCTGCGGGGAGGTCGGCGCCCGGGTGCTCGAGGACGAGCAGCGCCGGCGCGAGCGCAACGGCGCGCGCCAGATGTACACGCGCCCGAATGTGCGGTGGGGCGTCCCCGGTGACGTGCTGCAGCCACTCCCCTCCACCTTCCCGCTCGATCCCGCAATCGCGCGCGAGCGCTGCCACGCGGGCGGCCACATCTGGCGGCACAGGGTCGATCTGCAACGCGAACGGCATCGCCATGTTCTGTTCGATGGTGGCGCCTTCGAGGAGCACGCCTCGCGGGCTGACGATGCCGAACCGATCGAGCGATGCGAGCCATTGGTCGCCGTCGGCGATGTCGGCGGTCAGCCGTCCCAACACGCGGACTTCACCTTGATCCGGCAGGCTCGCACCGGTCACCAGATTGACGAGCACTTCGGCGGCGCCGGCGTCGAACCCGCTGACCGCCACGCGTTCACCGGCCGCGATCGTCAGCTCCTGCAGGCGCAACGGGCGCAGAGTCTGGTAACGCTTCTGGATGCCGGTCATCTGCAGGACGGGCGTCACGCGTCGGGGTTCGCCTTCCGGGCATCTTCGCCCGTCGCAACGCGCGCCGGTCGGCGCGCTTCGAGCGCGGCGAAATCCTCGGCGCTGAGCGTGACCGATCCCGGAACCGACACCGACCCATCGCGCGCGTCGTATTCGCCATGGAAGTCCGAGCCGCCAGACACGGCAAGATCGAGCGTGGCGGCGAGGCGGCGGTAGCGGGCTTCGTCTGAAGGACTGTGGTCGCGGTGCCGCACTTCGATCGCCGAGAGACCGCTCGCGGCGTATCCCGGGATCCGATCGTCGACGCCGACGAGCCCCGGGTGCGCGAGCGAGGCCACCCCCCCGGCTTTCGCGATCACCTCGACGACCCGGGCCACATCGGGTCCGCACCTCGGAACGAACGCGGGGCGATTGTCGCCGAGCAGGCGGTCGAACGCGTCACGCCGATCGACGGCGTGACCTGCCGCGACGAGCGCATCGGCCACGAGCGGACGGCCGACACTCCGCCCGCTGCCGGCCGGCGTGGCGGCGAGAAGCGTGTCCAAGTCGATGGCGCAATCGAGCGATTGCAGGCGAATCGCGATCGCCCGCACCCGTTCGATGCGGGCGGAGCGCTGGGCCTCGAGGAAGCGCGCGAGGTCCGCGTTCTCGGCGTCGAAGAAGTAGCCCAGCACGTGGACGTCGCGCCCGCAGTCGACGGCGGTGATCTCGATGCCGTTGACGAGCCGGACTCCGTGGACGTCGGCCGCCTGCCGCGACTCGGCCAGCCCGACGACCGTATCGTGATCGGTCACGCTCACGACGCGGAGACCGGCCTGCGCCGCGAGCGCGACGAGCGCCGGGGGCGCAACCGGCCGTCGGAAGCTGTGGTGTGAAGATGGAGATCAATCACGGAGCATCAGGCGGTCGCGCGGTGCCTGGTCTTGCGCTTGGGGCGGGCGCCTCGCCGCTGCTGCTGGCGTTCCACGAGCAGACGGTATTCGCGGATCAGGAGATCGAGGTGCGTGCGCTCCTCGTCGGCGAACTCGAGAAAGATCCGCTTACCTTCCGAGTCCTCGAACCGTTCTCCGTATCGCTTGAAGAACTTGTGCGACCCGCGCTCGCAGCGGATGCCGATCATGAGCGCCTGCCGGTCGTCGACGCCCTTGGTCAGCTGGTCGGCGCCGGCGGCGAAGAGGCCGTTCGCCGCTCCCTTGAAGAACAGGAACGTCGGGCGCGACTCGAGCTGCGGATCCTGCTGCAGAAGCTCGCGGTACCGCTTTTCGAGCGTGCCCAGATGCTCCTTCTCTTCTTCGGCCAGCTTCGTGAACACCCGCCGTCCCCGCGCATCCTTCGTGATGCTCGACGCCCGCGTATAGAACTCGAGGCCGCTCCGCTCGGTCGCGATCGCGATCCGCAGCGCGTCACGCGCGAAGAGCAGCTCGGTCGTCCCGTCTTCGGAGGCGACCGGCTTGCCGGTCCGGCACGCTTCGCACGTCCCGTGGATCTGCAGCACGCTCTGCCGCGGCGTGAAGTTCCGCGCCGCCGCCACTTCCTCGATGAGCGCCTCGATGTCCGAGCTGAGAAACTCGAAGCTGCGGTTGCAGGTCTTGCAAATCAGGTGGAAGTGACGCGGATGGCGGTACGAATGCTCGAAGCGGAAGCGGCCTTCGCCGAAATCGACCTTCCGCGCGATCCCGGCCTCGACCATCCACTGGAGCGTGCGATAAATGGTGGCGCGGCTGATGCGCTGATCTTCGCGGCGGATGAGCGCGACGAGGTTGTCAGCGGTGAGGTGCCCTTCCTGGCGCAGGAAGACGTTGACGATGAAGTCGCGCTTGCCGGACCGTTTGCTCCCGGCCGGACGCAGGCTCTCGACAAAGGCCGTGGAGTAGGTTCCATCGGCTCAGGACTCACCGCACACGATCAAATTGGACTCAATTGGAGCTCGAGCCGGGCTCGAGACCCACCATGAACCTCAGTGCCAGTCGGCGTGACCGAGCGAACCTCGAGCCCGAGCTCGAAGCCGTTGCGGGACGACTTCTAGCTCGGCGGCCCAGCCCCGCTAGGCGCTGAACGACGAGCCGCAGCCGCAGGTCGACTTGGCGTTCGGGTTCTTGATGGTGAAGCCGCCGCCCGTGATGTTGTCGACGAAGTCCACTTCGGCGCCGCGCAGATACCGGGCACTGATCGGGTCGACGAGAAGCTTGACGCCGTTGGACTCGATGACCGCATCCGTCGTGTCGTCGCCCTCGCCTTCGTCAATCATCAACCCATATTGGAAGCCCGAGCAGCCGCCACCCTGGACGAACACTCTCAGACCTGCAGTCAGTTTGTTCTCTTCGACCAGCAGCTCAGTAATCTTGGAAGCCGCGGCCGGCGTAACGTTGATCATCGTGGGTATCTCCTCGCAGTAATGATTATAGGGCCCACGGTCGTTTCCGGCAAGGCTCGCACGAAGCGAGCACCATGCACTTGATGGCTGCAATTAATTGCAGACATTATACTTAGTTCGTGTTGAGATTGCCGCAAAACCGTCCCGGCTGGTTCGACCTCAACCACGACGATGGCTCCCGGCTCGCCGGGCGGCGCACCTGACTCAGCAGACGAGTGGCGGCGTGCTCAGCCGAAACGCTAGCCCAACGATTCGAGAATCTTCCCCGACGCCTCTTCCACGTCCTTGTGCAGGCTGTTCCCGTGGGCGTCCATGGTGACGATGGCCGGGAAATCGAGGACGTCGAGGTGCCACATGGCTTCAGGCGTCCCGAATTCCAGCAGTGAAACACCATCGACGCGCTGGATGCAGCGCGCATAGAACTGTGCCGCGCCGCCGATCGCGTTCAGGTAGACGGCCCCTGACGCCTTGAGCCCGGCGAGCGTCTTCGCGCCCATGCCGCCCTTGCCCATGACGACCCGCACGCCGTAGCGCCTGATGATCTCTGCCTGATAGGGCTCTTCACGAATACTCGTCGTCGGGCCGGCCGCCGTGACGCGCCAGGTGTCGCCGTCTTTCCCCGCGTCCTCTCCCTTCTCTTTCACGACGACGGGGCCGCAATGGTAGAGGACGCTGCCGGTCAGGTCGACCGGCGGTGCGTGTTTCATCAGGTGCGCATGCACGGCATCGCGGCCGGTGAACACGCGGCCCGAGATCAGCACGACATCGCCGACTTCGAGCGATCGCACCTGCTCGTCCGAAATGGGCGCCCTGAGCGGAATCTCGCGGCCCGTGCGGGGAAAGCCCGCGGCGACGGCCTCGGGCGAGAGGAGCGGCACCGATGGCACCGTCGCCTCCCGGTACAGCCACGACGTGATCGCGCCGCTCGTGGCATCGAGCCGGACACCCAGGCGGCGGAACGCCCAGCAATCGTAGGCGACCGAGACGAAGAAGCTCGCGGGCAGGCGATTCTGGACGCCAATCTTGCAGCCGATGAGCGAGGTCCTGCCGCTGAACCCCATCGGCCCTACGGAGAGCCGGTTGGCCTCTTCCATGATCGACTCTTCGAGCGCGGCCAGCCTCGCATCTGGATTCCGATCGTCGAGCGTGCGGAACAGCTGTTCCTTCGCGTGGGTGTAGCCCGAGGTGCGATCGCCGCCGATGCACACGCCCAGGGCGCCCGGGCTGCACCCCTTGCCCTGGGCCTTCCACACCGCATGCAGAATGCACTTCCGCACGCCCTCGAGCGAGCGGTCGGCGCGGCCTAGATGCTCCAGCTCGGTCGGCAGGGAGTACTGTGCGTTGGTGTTCTCGCAGCCGCCACCCTTGAGGATCAGCTTGATCTCGATGTCGGCGGCTTCCCACTGATCGAAGTGAATAATCGGCGTGCCGGGCCCGAGATTGTTGCCGGAGTTCTCGCCGGTGATCGAGTCGACCGAATTGGGACGAAGCTTCCCGCGCCGCGTCGCCTCCGCGACCGCCTCGCGAATCTGCCGGCGCATCCAGATCTGATTGGCGCCAAGGGGCACCTTGACCTCGAAGGTCGGCATGCCGGTGTCCTGGCAGATGGGCCCGTCGCACGACTCCGCCTGGTCGATATTCTGCGCGATGATCGTCATCGCCTGGCCGGCGCGCGTCCCCGGCGCTTCCACGGCGAGGGCCTGGCTCATGGCCGCACGCACGTCGGGCGGCAGGTCGGTCGACGTCCGCGTGATGAGGTCCACGACGCTATCGAAAAAGGCGGAAGCATACTGACAGTATAGGTTCAAGGGGTTCAGGAGGGTCACAGGGTTCAGGAGGTTCGAAGGTTCAGGCCTGAACCTTTGCACCCCTGAACCTATACTGTCAATGTGCGCTTTCGGACTGAACATGATCCGCTCGGCGAGGTGCGTGTGCCGGCAAAGGCCTACTACGGCGGGCAGACGGCGCGGGCGGTGCGCAACTTTCCCATCAGCGGCCTCACCGCGCCGCCGGCGCTCGTGACGGCGACGATCCTCGTCAAGAAGGCCGCGGCCGAGGCGAATCGCACGCTCGGCCGGCTTGCTCCCGGCCTGGCCCGCGCGATCGTGCGGGCGGCCGACGAGGTGCTGAACGGAGGGCTCCGCGATCAGTTCGTCGTCGACATCTACCAGGCCGGCGCAGGGACCTCGCACAACATGAACGCCAACGAGGTGCTCGCCAACCGCGCCGCCGAGATCCTCGGGGAACGCCTGGGCACGTACAAGCGCGTGCATCCCAACGATCACGTGAACATGGGACAGTCGACAAACGACGTCTATCCGACGGCGACGCGCCTGGCCACCCTCTTCGTCCTGCGCGATCTGCTCATCTCGGCGCGCGCCCTGGGCGACGGGCTGGGAAGAAAGAGCCGCGAGTTCTCGACCATCCTCAAGACCGGCCGCACGCACCTCCAGGACGCGGTGCCGATCACGCTCGGACAGGAGTTCGGTGGCTACGCGGCGAACGTCGCTCACGCGACCGACGAGCTCGAACGGACCGCAGGACAACTCCATGAACTCAACCTGGGCGCAACCGCGGTCGGCACGGGCCTGAACGCGGGCGACGATTACACGCGCGAGGCCATCGCCAACCTCGGGCGCTACACGGGACTTTCGCTTCGTGCCGCCACCGACCGGTTCAGGGTCACGCAGAGCATGGGCGATATGCTCGCGTACTCGGGGGCGCTGCGTCGGCTCTCGGTCGAAGTGGCCAAGATCGCCTCGGACCTGCGCCTGCTGAGCATGGGGCCACGAGCTGGCATCGCCGAAATCCAGCTCCCGGCGGTGCAACCGGGATCCTCGATCATGCCTGGCAAGGTGAATCCATCGGTGCCGGAAATGGTCAATCAGGTCTGCTGCCAGGTGATCGGCTGCGACGCCGCGATCCTGGCCGCGGCCGACGCCGGGCAGCTCGAGCTGAACGTCATGATGCCGGTCATCGCGTGGAACGCGCTCCACGCAACGACGATCTTCGGACAGGCCATGCACGTCTTCTCGGAGACGTGCGTCAACGGCATCATGGCTGACGCCGTCCGCGCCCGCGAGCTGCTCGATCGCAGTACGGCCCTGGCGACCGCGCTCAGCCCGTATATCGGCTACGCTCAGACAGCGGAAATCGCCAAGCTGTCGGTCGAAACAGGCCGGCCCATCCGGGAGATCGTCCGCGAACGCCGTCTGCTGCCGGATGAAACGCTCGATGCGATCCTCTCTCCGGAGGCCATGACATCCCCCGGCCGCGCGGGGCACAAGGAAGGAAGACAGGACGGTGAATCGAATCGTACCGGTCGTGCTGGTCGGACTCGTCCTGCTGGCGTCGGTCGCCGAAAGCCAGCTGCGGCCGCAGCACGGGAAACTCTTCCCACCCGAAAACCTGGCCCAGCTCGAGGGGCCTGATCGCGACGTCTGGCAGCGTCCCGATCAGATCATGGACGCCCTCAAGATCGCCGAAGGCAGCGTCGTCGCTGACCTCGGCGCCGGCAGCGGCTGGTTCACCATCCGGCTTGCGCGGCGGGTGGGCCCGAACGGCAAGGTCTACGCCGAAGATTTCCAGCCGCAGATGATCGAGGTGATCAAGCGGCGGCTGCCCCGGGAGAGCGTGGACAACGTCATCCCGAGGCTTGGCACCGCCGACGATCCGAAGCTGCCGGTCGGGGCGCTCGACGCCGTGCTGATTGTCGACGCGTATCACGAGATGTCGCAACCCGTGGCGATGCTCCGCAGCGCCGCGAAGGCGCTCAAACCCGATGGGCGGCTCGGGATCGTGGAGTTCACGATGGCAGGCGGAGGACCCGGGCCGGAGATGGACGAGCGGGTCGATCCCGAGCGGGTCATTCGCGAAGCGAACGAGGCGGGCCTGCGCCTGATCGACCGGCCGAACATCCTCCTCTACCAGTAC
Source organism: uncultured Acidobacteriota bacterium (assembly GCA_963771395.1). GTDB lineage: Bacteria > Acidobacteriota > Vicinamibacteria > Vicinamibacterales > 2-12-FULL-66-21 > DATBJJ01. The sequence goes on from CAVYTY010000018.1 coordinate 19,600, forward strand.
ATGCTGGTGTTCGCCAAGCCCGAGGCGCCCGCGCGGCGGAGCCGCGAGCGCCGGGAGAAATGAGTCCTGTCCCGGCCTTCTTTGCCGGCTACCAGAGCCGCGTCGACGAGGTGCTCCATCGACTCGTCGTGATGGAACGGGGCGCGATCGAGCGATCGATGGCGCACACGCTCTTCGCGCCGTCGAAGCGCGTGCGCCCGGTGCTGACGCAGCTCTCGGCGGAGCTGTGCGGGGGAACCGCGGCGCATGCGCTCGCCGCCGCCGCCGCGATGGAGCTCGTCCACACCTCGTCGCTGATCCTCGACGACCTCCCCGCCATGGACAACGCCGAGCTCAGGCGCGGGCGGCGCGCCAATCATCTCGAATTCGGCGACGCGATCGCAATCCTCGCCGCGTTCGGGTTGTTGAACCTCGCGTTCGGCACGCTCGCGCGCAGCTACGATCCGCCGCTGTCTGCCCGACTGGCGGCGCTCCTCGATGACGCGGTCGGAAACGACGGCCTCATCGCCGGGCAGGCGGCCGATCTGCTCGCCACCGACGAAGAGATCGGTTTCGACCTGCTCGAGCGCATCCACCGCGGCAAGACCGGCGCGCTCTTCAACGCGTCGGCGGTTGCCGGTGCCATGACCGCCGGCGCGGACGCCGACTCAGTGGCGGCGCTGTCCGCGTTCGCCAAGAACCTCGGGCTCGCATTTCAAATCATCGACGACCTGCTCGACGTCGAGGGAGATCCGGTGCAGACCGGCAAGGCGATCCGGAAAGACGCCAGAAAGACGACGTTCGTCTCGTTCAGCGGTACCGCGGGCGCGCATGCGCTCGCGGCGGAACTGTGCCAGACGGCCGACCGTGCCCTCGGCCCGTTCGGCAGGCGCGCCGACAGGCTCCGCGAGCTGTCCGCCTTCGTGGCGGCGCGCAAGATTTGACCCTCATGACCTCACCCCCGAGCGACGACCCGCGCATCGACGAGCTGCGTCAGCGGCTTCGCTCGCTCGGCTACCTCGACGCGGGCGTGGATCGTTTCGTTCTCGGGCCGGCGCGCGCGACACGACGCCCGGCTGTCATCGCGCTCCTCGCCAGCCTCCGCGTGGGTGCCATTGCCGCGCTCCTGCTGGGACCCGCCGCGGCCCTGGGCCTCAGCGCACGCATCCCGGGCCTGGTCACCGGCCCGCGGGACGCCCTCGTCGTGGCGATTTATCTCGGCTGTTTCTTCGGCGCCGCCATGACCGCAGCGGCGCTCGTCACGAGTCTCCTCGTGTCGTGGATCTCGCACCATTCCGGTGGCGGACTCGCGCGGCGCGGGACGTGGCTGGCCCGTGCGGCGGGCGGACTGGTCACGTTGCTCTGTCTGATCTACCTCACGTTGTGGTGGCAGACCGTGATTGCCGGCCTCGGCTGGTCGGCACCGCTCTGGACACTCTCGGCCCTGGCACTTGCCGCCGCGATGAGCCTTTTGCTGGGCCATGCGGTCGGCGTGGCTTCGTCGGCGGTGACGCTGGCTGCGGCGGGCGACAAGGGCGGCGGCACTGAACGGCGCCCGGGGTCGTCACGCCGGCCATGGCCGACGACAATCGCTGCTGGCGCGCTCGCGTTCGCCGGCGCCGCGCTGCTGTTGACATGGTCTGCTGATTCGACGCGAGAGGCGCCCGCGCAGGACGCGCTGACGGTGGTTCCCGCTGGCCTGCGCCTCCGTGTCATTGCGATCGACGGCTTCGACGCGCGCATCTTCGAGGAGCTCTCCTCGAGCGGCCGGCTCCCAGCCTTGACGGCGACGCTGCACAACACGCGCGTGCGGCTCGAGCCGCGCCCCGGTGACGCGGGTGATCCGGCGCGCGTATGGACGACGGTCGCGACCGGCCAACCGCCGGACGTGCACGGCGTGGAGGGGCTCGAGACGCGGCGCGTGGCCGGCGTGCAGGGGAGCGTGGCGATTGCCCGACCGTCGCCACTCGGCCGCGCGATACGGGGCGCGACCGATCTCGTTCGCCTGACGCGGCCGGCGATTGCCAGCGGCACGGAGCGCCGCGCAAAGACGTTCTGGGAGGTGGCCGCTGAAGCGGGCCTCCGCACGTCGGTCGTCAACTGGTGGGCCACCTGGCCCGCCCGGCCTGATGCCGGCATCGTGCTGAGCGACCGCGCCACGCTGCGGCTCGAACGCGGAGGGGCGCTCGATGCCGAGATTGCGCCGGCCAGCCTCTACGAATCCTTGCGCCAGCGATGGCCCGAGATCAAGGCACGCGCGATTGCACAGGCCACGAGCGCGCTCGTCCTCCCCGAAGACGAGACGACGCGCGCCACGCTTCTGCGTTCGGCCGAGCTCGACGCCATTCAGCTCGCGCTCCTATCGGAAGTGGCGACGCCGGTCACCGATCTGTCCGTGGTCTACCTGCCAGGACTGGATATCGCTCAACACACGCTCCTCGGTGATGACCAGACGGGCCTCTCGGCATCGACGCTCGCGGCCCGGCTGAACGCGCTCGAAGCCTGCTACTCGGCGCTCGATCGCCTGCTCGCTCCGTTCCTGACGCCGGCGCCGGACGAGCTCGTTCTCGTCGTCACCGAGCCGGGACGCGTGGGAGGAGACGCAGGCGCGCGCGTGTCGGCCCGCGGAGTCGCGGTGCGAACGCATGAGGGCAGCGGCGCCGCCACGGCCGTCGCGCCAACGATTCTCTATGCGCTGGGCATTCCAATCGCCGGCGATCTCCCGAGCGCGCCCCTGCTGACGCTCTTCGACCCGCATCTCACGGCTCGATATCCTGTGCGCCAGGTAGCGACATATGGCCGGCCGTCGGCCGGTTCCGTTTCACGCACTGGGCAACCGCTGGATCAGGAGATGATCGATAGATTGCGGAGTCTCGGGTATGTGAGGTGATCGCTGCTGTGGACTGAGGCGGGAGGAGACGGAGACGGAGGAGACGGAGGCCGGCGTCAGCTTCGGTCCTTCGTGTTGAACCCGTTGCCTCCGTGAGCTCTCTTCGTGAGCTCTCTGGACCGTGGATCAAGCCCGAGAACGACCCGTCAGGGTCCACACCGATGGCAGAACGGTCGCGGCAAGCAGTATCTTGAGGATGTCCACCGCGATGAACGGGTAGAGGCCAAGCTGCAGCGCCTTCGACAGGCCGACGGGCGCGGGTGAGGCGAAGAACGCGAACCAGGCGAGGCCGAACGCGAAGATCACCGTGAGGCCGGCCCCCATGGCGATCACTGACGTCGGATACCGGCGGTCGAATCCGCGCTCGCTCAGCCAGCCGGCGAGAAACGCGGCAAAGGGATACGCCATCAGAAAGCCGCCCGTTGGTCCGAGCAGCCGGAGGAAGCCCTGCGGGAGCACCGGGCTGGTGGCAAAGACGGGCAGCCCGGCAATGCCGGCCAGCAGATAGATGACCTGGCTGGACATCCCGAGCCGCGCGCCGAGCGCGGCGCCGCCGACGAGGACGATCATCGGCTGCAGCGTGAACGGCACCGGGGTGAATGGCAGCGGTATGCTGACTTGCGCGGCGACGGCGGTCAGCACGGCGACAAAAAGTACAGCCGCGGCGCGAATCGCGCCGGACATGTCGGCACGCGATGAAACCGCCGTCAGGAGGGTGGTGCCGGTACTGTAGGCCATGCGTGCTCTCAGGTCGTCTCGTTGGCGTTGAAGTTGAACAGGCGGCTCGCCCTGCCTTGTGCTCGCCGGCAGGTCCGTTGGCCCGAGATCTTACTGTATGCCCACAGCACTGACAATTGCCGGCAGCGACTCGGGCGGCGGCGCCGGAATTCAGGCCGATCTCAAGACGTTCGCCGCGCACCGCGTCTTCGGTACGTGCGCCATCACCGCGATAACCGCGCAGAACACGCTCGGTGTGACGATGTGGCGGGCCGTGCCGACCGATCTTGTGACCGCGCAGATCGAAGCCGTCGCCGGCGACATCGGCGTTGACGCCGTCAAGGTCGGCATGCTCGCCAGCACGGCCATCGTGGAGGCGGTCGCGGCAGCGATCGCGGCTCTAGACCTGCCGCACATCGTGGTCGATCCCGTGATGGTGGCGAAAGGCGGCGACCGGCTGCTCGAGGAGGACGCCGTCGCGGCGCTGCGGACCGAACTGCTGCCGCGCGCGCATATCGTAACGCCCAACATCCCCGAGGCCGAGGTGCTGTCGGGGCTCACGATACGCTCGGTCGACGACATGCGGGCGGCCGGAGAACGGATCCTGAAGCTCGGGCCGCGCGTCGTACTCGTCAAAGGGGGTCACCTGGACGGGCCGGAGTCAGTGGACACGGCGTGCACTGCTCACGGGACCTTCGAGTTGCGGCGACCGCGCATCGCCACGAGCAACACGCACGGGACAGGCTGCACGCTGTCATCAGCGATTGCCGCCAACCTCGCGCTCGGACTCGACGACCGCACCGCACTTGCCCGGGCACGCGACTACCTCGACGGCGCGATTCGTCACGCGCCTGGCATCGGGCAGGGCCATGGCCCTCTGGGGCATTTCTGGCAGCTATACTAGAGGGTGAATCGGGGATCAGGGATCAGGGGTCAGGGGACGCGGGTTCTCTGGAGCGCTGAACGGGCCGCGGACCCCTGATCCCCGATCCCCGATCCCTGAAATCATGGACAGATACCACACCACCGAAGACCCGTTGGACGCCGAGGCGATCGTGGCGGCGGTGTCGTCGCCCCGGTGCGGTGCGGTCGCGACCTTCATCGGGCTCGTCCGCGATCACAATGCCGGGCGACGAGTGGAGTGGCTGGACTACGAGGCCTATCCCGCCCTCGCGGTGAAGACGTTCGAGCGGATCGGATCGGAAGCTGCCGCGCGCTGGCCTTCCGCCGCGCTTGCGATTCACCATCGGGTGGGCCGGATGGCGATTGGCGAGGCGAGCGTCGTCGTCGCCGCCGCCTCGCCGCACCGGGCGGACGCCTTTGCGGCGTGCCGGTATGCGATCGAGCGGGTCAAACAGATCGCCCCCGTCTGGAAGCACGAGCATTTCGAAGGGGGCGACGCCTGGGTCGAAGGAGCGACGGCCGATCCCGACGATGAGTCGGCGAAGCAGGCCGCATTTGAACGCGCATGCTCGTAACGGTTCTCCTTTTCGCCCGCCTGCGCGAGCTCGCGGGAACGTCGGAACTGCGACGCGAGCTGCCCGACGGCGCGGTCGCGCGTACGGCGTGGGAGTCGCTGGTCCGCGACAACGCGGCACTCGCCGAGTACGAGCCCGTGATTTCGTGTGCCATCAACCAGGAGTACGCGCGGCTGACCACGCCTCTCAAGCACGGCGATGAGGTCGCGTTCCTGCCCCCTGTTTCTGGCGGGTAGTTCGTAGGTGACAGGTTTCACATGCTGGACAAGCTGGCCGCTTCAGAATCGCGCTACGAACAGTTGATGTCGGAGATGGCCGATCCGGCCGTGCAGGCCGACACGGCCAAGTTCCGTACACACTCCAAAGAGCTGGCGGAGATGCAGCCGATCATCGAGCATTTTCGCGAGTACAAGGACGTCGCCGCTCAGATCGCCGCGACCGAGGACCTGCTCAAGGATCCCGACATGCGCGAGCTGGCGCAGGAAGAAGTGAAGTCGCTCCACGCACGGCGCGACACGCTCCTGGCCGAATTGAAGGTCCTTCTCATCCCGAAGGACCCGAACGACTCGAAAAACGTCGTGCTCGAAATCCGGGCCGGCGCCGGCGGCGACGAAGCCGCACTCTTCGCATCCGACCTCTTCCGGATGTACTCCCGATACGCCGAGCGGCGGGGATGGCGTCTCGAAGTCCTGAACATGAGCGCCTCGGACGGCGGCGGAACGAAAGAAGTCACCGCGCTCATCGAAGGAAAGGGGGGGTAGGCCGGTTGAAGTACAGAGCGGCGTGCACCGGGTGCAGCGCGTGCCGTCGACAGAAGCCAGCGGGCGCATCCACACGTCGACGGCGACGGTGGCCGTGCTGCCGGAAGCCGAAGAGGTGGACGTCCAGATCGACGCCAAGGATCTGCGGATCGATACCTTCTGCTCGAGCGGGCCCGGGGGCCAGAGCGTCAACACGACCTACTCCGCGGTGCGAATCACTCACCTCCCGACGGGCCTCGTGGTCTCACAGCAGGACGAGAAGTCGCAGGTCAAGAATCGGGCGAAGGCCATGAAAGTACTCCGCTCGCGGCTCTACGACATGGAACTGAGGCGGCAGCAGGAGGCGATCGCCAAAGACCGGCGTACGCAGGTGGGCACGGGTGACCGCTCGGAGAAGATCCGCACGTACAACTTCAAGGAGAACCGCGTCACCGACCACCGGTTCGGCTACAGCATGTATCAGCTCACTACCGCGCTCGACGGTGCCATCGACGAGTTGATCGATCAGGCGGTCGCGCACGAACAGTCAGAGCCGTCGCACTAGCAATGCTGAGTGCTGAAGGCTGAATGCTGAAGTGAATTCAAAAGTATCAATACCTTCCGTTCACCAGCGAATCGCTGCCGCCCGCCAGACGCTGGTGCGCGCGGGCCTCTTGGACGAGTACGCCAGAGTCGACGCCGAAGTGCTGGCGCGGCACGCGCTCGGCTGGGATCGCGCTCGCCTCCTGGCCGACGGGCGTGGCCCGATGCCAGCAGACGTCGACGAGCGCTTCTCGGCGCTCATCGAGCGGCGCGCCACGCGCGAGCCGGTCGCCTTCATCACCGGGCATCGCGAGTTCTGGGGGCTGGATTTTGACGTCTCGCCCGACGTGCTCATCCCCAGGCCCGAAACCGAGCTCATCGTCGAAGCTGTCTGCGAGCGGCGGGGCCGGCGCGAGGACGTGCGGACGCTCGTCGACGTGGGCACGGGGAGCGGGTGCCTCGCGGTCGCGCTGGCGCGCGAGTTCCCGGGCGCGACCGTTCTCGCAGTCGACATCTCCGCCGCGGCCCTCGCCGTGGCGGCGAAGAACGCCGCACGGCATCAGGTCGATCGACGAGTCACGTTTGTCCGCGGCGACCTGCTCGACCCGGTCCATGGCCCCGTCGACGTCATCGTCTCGAATCCGCCTTATGTGCCGTCCACCGTCGAGTTGTCGCTGGACATTGTCCGCTTCGAGCCGTCGGTCGCACTCTATTCCGGCCAGGACGGGCTGACGCTCGTGAAGAAGCTCGTCGCGTCGGTGCAATCGCGACTCGCCGAAGGCGGGCTCTTCGTGATGGAGTTCGGTTTCGGGCAGGACGAGCAGGTTCAAGCCTTCGCGCTCGAGGCCGGCTGGCAGAACGTGAACATCAAAGAGGACTTTCAAGGCATCCCGCGCGTGGCGGTGATGACGAAGTAACTCGCAGCCATCAGCTGTTCAGTAAAGAGCTTTCAGGGCTGAGTCGAACGCTGCTTGAGATCATTAGGTTTTGACTGAGAGCTGAGAGCTCGAGGACCCATGCCCGATTGCCTCTTCTGCAAGATCATCGGCGGACAGATCCCCGCCTCGCTCGTCTATCAAGACGACCGCATCGTCGCCTTCAAGGACATCAACCCGCAGGCGCCGATGCACGTGCTGGTCATTCCGCGCCGGCACATCGCGAGCCTCAACGAGCTCACGGCCGAAGACGACGGGCTGGTTGGCGAGATGGTCAGACGCGGAGCCGCGCTCGCTGCTGATCACGGCCACAGCGGACGCGGCTTTCGCACGATCTTCAACTGCAACGCCGACGCCGGACAGACCGTCTTCCACATCCACCTGCACGTGCTCGGCGGACGGACGCTGACATGGCCGCCCGGCTGATAGGTGCCAAGGTGCGAGGGTGCCTGGTGCCTCAGTGCTTAGCGGGCCAGGGTGCGAAGGGGCCTGGTGCCTGGGTGCTTAGAGTGCTTAGAGTGCCAAGGTGCTAAGGGGCCTCGTGCGTCGATGTGAGGTACAAGGCCGCAGCGCACTCGGGCACCAAGGCACCCTCGCACCCAGGCACTCTAAGCACCCAGGCACAAGGCCCCCTGGCACCCTACCCTCCCGACAGCAGATACTCCCCTCGTCCCGCCTCCCGCACGAGGAAGAAATCCACTGCGCGGTAGCCTCGCGCGATATACGTCTGGAAGATCTGGCGCGTCGACATCCGCCACTCGTGAGCGAGCCCGGGATCTCGTTCCAGCATCTCTGAAAAGCCCATGGGAATCTCGACGAGCACCCGCCGCGCGTCGATCGTCAGATCGACGCCGCCGGGTCGAAGCCACGGTTCCCCTGGCGCCGACGGGTTGACGACGGGCGCGCCCCACACCGAACTGTTGCGCACCGCCGGACCGCCGGACGCCGCGATCCGGCGCTCGACGTGCGGCTCGCGGAGGCGCCATTCGGCCACGAGGCGATCGGTCGGCGTTCCGCGGTGCAGCGGGCTGGTCGATTCACCGTAGATGTTCTCTTCGTACTCCTCGACGACGATGCCGAGCCTGGCGAAGTTCAGGTGGGCGTTCGCCGCCTGCAGGGGATCGTAGGTCCACTCGATGAGATCGATCCCCATGTCGAGCGCAGCCTGCCGCTGCGCCAGCTTCAGCCGCGCGCCGAGACCCGCGGCGCGCATCTCCGGCGCCACGCCCAGCATGTGCGACCACTGAGTGGGTCTGCCCGCCTTCATCGCGGGCATCGAGTAGACGAACCCGCGCATCGTGCCTCCATCATCGAAGGCCCCGAGCAGGATGCCCCCGCGCTTGATCGAAACGATCAGGACGGGGGGTGGAACGACATCCTCGGCATCGGTGTAGCCCCAGACGCTCCTTTCGAGGGCGGCGACCTGGCGGCATTCATCGAGCGTGGTGAGAGGTCGGATCTGCATCAGAGTAGCGCCGGCAATTCCCGAAGCGATCGGATGACGGGCACCCCGTGAGGACAGCCGCGGGCGTGGGCGTCGTCCCCGGAGCGCGAGACCAGGACCGCGCGCATCCCGAGCCCGAGCGCGCCCTCGATGTCGGCCGGCAGGCTGTCGCCGACCATCACGGCCTCGCGTGGTTCGACGGCGACTTGTCGAAGCGCCGCTTCGAAGATGCTGCGGTGCGGCTTCATGTACCCGTGGTCGAACGACGAGACGGCGACGGCGAAGAGCCCTTCGAGCGCGAAGTGGCTCTGGAACGCCGTCAGGGAACGCTGGGTGTTCGAAATGAGGCCGATCTTCACGCCTGACGCGTGAAGGGCGCGGAGCACCTCCGGCACGTCCTCGTACATCTCGAAATGGTGGCACGCCGACCATTGATCGTAGATGTCTCGTGCCGCGCGCCCGACACCGGCTCCCGCGCCTCCCATCTCTTCGATGATGCGCCTCGTGTACCTGAGGAAGATCTCCGGATCGTAGACCTCGCCCGTGGTCTCGAGCGACGACGACGCGGAGGCCACGGCACGGTCGAAGGCCAGCGCGTCGACGGTCACGCCCTGGCGTGCACAGAAGTCCCGATAGCCGGTGCCCTGGAAGGTCGGACCGGGGTAGATCAACGTGAAGTCCACGTCGAAGAAGACAGCGCGCGTCGAGGCGAGAGGCGGCATGGCTAGACCCGCGGCGGCCCTGCAACGGCAACGGCGGCGAGCTCCGGGTGGAGGAGCTCGGCGGCGGCCGCGCGGACCTGGTCGAGCGTCACAGCGCGGATGTCGTCGGCCAGGCGTCAATCGTAGTCGAGGCCGAGGCCGAACTGTTCTTCCGACTGCAGGAACGAGGCAATGCCGGCGTTGGTTTCGAGCGTCCGTGGAATCGACCCGATCAGGAACTGCCTGGTCTGCGTCAGTTCTTCGGCAGTCGGCCCGCCGGCCGCCATCGTGCGCACCTCCTCATCGATGGCCTCGAGCGCGCGCTCGACGTTGTCGGGATCAACGCCGGCGCGCACCATCAGTGGCCCCACGCCGATGCTCGGATCGAGCGCGCTGTACGCGTAGTAGGCCATCCCCTGTCGTTCGCGAATATTGTCCGCGAGGCGTCCACCAAGGCCAAACTGCCCGAGGATGTTGTTCATCACGAAGTACGCATCGAAGCGCGGGTCCAGGCGCCGAATGGCGGTGAAGCCGTAGGCGATATCCGACTGGGACTTCCCCGGCAGATCGATGACGCGCTGCCGGCGCTCGAGGGCGGGCGGCGGCGGTGGGACCACTGGATATTCGACCGGCCTGCCACACCAGCCGTCGAGCTCGAGCGCGGCCCGGGCCAGCGCGAATCCGGATGCCACGTGGCCCACGATCGCCAGCGTCAGGGCCGTCGGCCTGAACTGTGCGGCGTGGAACGACGCGAGATCGCCGCAGGTGATCCCCTCAATGCTTTCGACCGTTCCCTTGGCCCGGCGACCGTACGGATGCGAGGCCCCGTAGAGCAGCTCGAACAGCATCTCGACCGCGCGCACCGACGGACTGTCCTCGTCCCGCCGGATCGCGGAGATGCAGTCGACCTGTCGCTTCGACAGTTCGTGCTCCGGAAACACCGGGCAGCGCACGATGTCGAGCACGATCGAGAGCACGTGGGAGAAATCCTCCGACAGACAGGTGCTGCTGACCACCGTCGTGTGCCGCGACGTCGCGACCCGCAGCGCGACGCCGCGATCGTCGAGCTCTTCGGCGAGGACCTCGGCGGATCGGTGTGCCGTCCCGCGATCGAGCACCCTCCCGGTCAGGAACGCCAGACCGGGGTGATCGGATGGCTCGTGCAGGCCGCCCGCATTGACCGTCGCGTTGATGGTCACGGCCGGTGTGGTCGGCGTCTCCTGGACGATCACGACGGCGCCGCTGTCGAGCACCGTCCGGACCGGCGACAGCCCGCGAACGGCAGCCGTCGTCACGGCCGGTGCTCCGTCGTAAGCTGGGGCTGGAACCAGCCGACGGTGCGGTTCGACGGCAGCAGCCTCCGGCGCGCCACGTCGGACGCTTCGTCTGCAGTCACGCGCGCGACACGCGACTGCAGCTCGCCGAAGAACCCCGGCCCGGTCACCGTCTCGAAATATCCAAGCTGGTGCGCGATGTTCGTCACCGAGTCGGTCTCGAAAACGAAGCGGGCGCGCAGTTGCCGGCGGGCCCGTGCCGCCTCCTCTTCGCTCACGCCGAGGGCTCGCACTCTGTCGATCTCGTCGATAGCCGCGGCCTCGAGCCTGGCCAGCGTCACGCCTTGGATCGCCGTCAATGAAATCGTGTACAAGAACGGCTGCACGGTAGGCACGAGGGCACCGGACACCATCGACGCCAGCGATTGCTCGACGAGGCTCGTATACAGCCTCGCCTTGCGTTGTGGCGGCGCCCCGCGGAAGCTCGACCACAGGTTCATGCCCTTCGCGCCGGTCAGCACGGCATCGAGCACCAGCATCGGAAAGAAATCCGGATCCGTCGCGGCAGGTGCGGGCCACGCGAGCTTGAGATATGCCGTCGTACCGGGCCGCTCGACGAGGACACGCCGCTCGCCGATCTGCGGCGGTTCGACGATGGAGACGCGGGGCGGCTCCGGACCGGAGGGGATCGCCCCGAGCGTCCGTTCCACACGCCGGAGCACGTCGTCCGCGTCCACGTCGCCCGCCACGACGAGCGTCGCGTTGTTCGGAATGTAGTAGCGGCGATAGTGGCCGTACAGGTCGTCCCGCGTCATCGTCCGGAGGTCCGGCAGCCACCCGATCGTCGGATGACTATAGGGATGCGCGCGAAACGCCATCGCCGTCACTTCCTGATCGAGGAGCTGGTCAGGATCGTTCTCACCGCCTTGCAGTTCGGAAATGATCACGGTCCGCTCCGACTCGCAGTCCTCGGGCTCGTAGAGCCCGTTCGCCATGCGCTCGGCCTCGATGAAGAGCAACTGATCCAGCGCATCCCGCCCGGCAGTTTCGACGTAGGTGGTCTGGTCAATCCATGTATAGCCGTTCCACATGCCCCCGAAACGCTCGACGAGCCCCTTCATCTGGTCGCGAGGGATGTTGCGCGTGCCTTTGAAATTCATGTGCTCGACCCAGTGAGACGCGCCGGTATGGCCGGGCCCCTCATCGCGGGAGCCGACGCGATACCAACACCAGACCGAGACGAGGGGCGCGGCGTGGGCCTCGTGCACGAGCACGGTCAATCCGTTCTGAAGGTGCTCGCGGCGAAGCGCAGCCTGCGTGGGGAGTTCGACCGAGCCCATCGAGCAATTATAGGGTCGCGCCATTGGACGGGCTGGACTCCACAGGCCCCCGACAGGCGGCCAACTGGGCCGTTTTGAACGGCCGCGTCTTTGCAACTGCCCGAGCCAGAACGTAACCAAGGCACGACCTGATGCCTGTTGAGAAGGAGCACTGCCATGCGTCGGAGCATTAAATTGTCGCTGCTGTTGGGGTTTGTTGCCATCCTCGCCGCCGGTGCGTCGAGCGCCGAGGCGCAGCTCACGGCCACTGCCGTCCTGAAATCCGGTCAGCGTCATACCGGTACGAACCTCGCCTACCGTGTCGATGGCCGTGAGGTCATCGTGCGGACGAGCCAGGCCGAAGAGCCGCGCATCCCGGTCGGTCAAGTGGCCTACATCGACTTTGGCGGTACGCCCGATCCGGCCAACATGAACCTCAGCGGCTCGCAGGAAGCGGTCGTGATGCGCGACGGCTCAGTCCAGAAGGGACAGATCCTCGAGCTCGGCCACACGAACAAGGCCGACCTGTCGAGCCCGTACCTAGTGGTCTTCAGGACCGAGAACGGCGAGGAGCGCCGCCTGCCCTCGAACCAGGTCGCTCGCGTGTACTTCGCGGGTGGTCAGCTGTCCTCCGCATCCCCGGGATCGGGATCGGTCGGGACCGCCGTCGTCACGCCGGCGTCGGGCTACACCGTGTCGGCTCAACAGGCGTGGTCGCAGACCGGAATCGTGCTGAACAGGGGCGAGGTGTTCACCGTGAACGCCACCGGCGAAATCTCGACCGGCGGAGGCGACAACAAGTCCACTCCAGGCGGCGCGGCGGGGCGTACGGATCCGGGCAATCCCTTGCCGGGCGTAGCGACCGGCACGCTCATCGGGCGTATCGGCAACAGCGCGCCGTTCGTCATCGGCACCCAGACCAGGATAACGGCGCCTGCGGCGGGCCAGCTGTCCCTTGGCATCAACGATACGAACTTCGGCGACAACCAGGGCGCGTATCAGGTCGAGATTCAACGCACCGGTCGCCGCACCCGTAGTCACTGATCGCGGATCGCGGCACGGGACGCCGATTACGCAGATTCTCACGGACGCGGATCTCGCGGATCCTTTTCGACGGGACGCGGATCTCGCGGATCAACATACCTGGGGCTGGCTTCAGCCCCCCTGTTTGACGATCCGCGAGATCCCAAGCGTCCACGTCCAAGCCCTGGAACGCGCACCATCGTCTCGCGACGAAGCCGGTAATCCGCCTCTAACCGAGCTCCCTGAAATCCGCGTGATCCGCGAGATCCGCGTCCCGTGAAGGTCTGGTAAATCCGCGCCATCCGCGTCCCGTCAAGTCCAGATCACGCAGATTCTCACGGACGCGGATCTCGCGGGTTCTTTCATCACGGGACGCGGATCTCGCGGATCTCGCAGATCAACATAGCTGGGGCTGGCTTCAGCCACCTGTTCGACGATCCGCGAGATTTCGGGTCCACGTCCAAGTCCTGGAACGCGCACCAGAGTCTCGCGACGAAGCCGGTGATCCGCCCTGTAACCAAGCTCCCTGAAATCCGCGTGATCCGCGAGATCCGCGTCCCGTGAAGGTCTGGTAATTCAGCGTAATCCGCGTCCCATCAAGTCCAGTGAGATCCGTGTGTTCCGCGTCCTTCAACACACGGGTCGCCGCACCCGCAGAGATCGCGGCACGGGACGCCGATTACGCAGATTCTCACGGACGCGGATCTCGCGGATCCTTTTCACGGGACGCGGATCTCGCGGATCAACATACCTGGGGCTGCGTCAGCCCTCCCTGTTCGACGATCCGCGAGATCCCAAGCGTCCACGTCCAAGCCCTGAAACGCGCACCATCGTCTCGCGACGAAGCCGGTAATCCGCCTCTAACCAAGCTCCCTGAAATCCGCGAGATCCGCGTCCCGTGAAGGTCTGGTAAATTCAGCGTAATCCGCGTCCCGTCAAGTCCAGTGACACCCGTATGTTCCGCGTCCTTCAACACATGGGTCGCCGCACCCGCAGAGATCGCGGCACGGGACGCCGATTACGCAGATTCTCACGGACGCGGATCTCGCGGATCCTTTTCACGGGACGCGGATCTCGCGGATCTCGCGGATCAACATACCTGGGGCTGGCTTCAGCCCCCCTGTTCGACGATCCGCGAGATCCCAAGCGTCCACGTCCAGCCCTGGAACGCGCGCCATCGTCTCGCGACGAAGCCGGTAATCCGCCTCTAACCGAGCTCCCTGAAATCCGCGTGATCCGCGAGATCCGCGTCCCGTGAAGGTCTGGTATTCAGCGTAATCCGCGTCCCGTCAAGTCCAGTGACACCCGTATGTTCCGCGTCCTTCAACACATGGGTCGCCGCGATCGCGGCACGGGACGCCGATTGCGCAGATTCTCACGGACGCGGATCTCGCGGATCCTTTTCACGGGACGCGGATCTCGCGGATCAACATAGCCTGGGCTGGCGTCAGCTACCTGTTCGACGATCCGCGAGATCCCAAGCGTCCGCCTTCTAACCGAGCTCCGTGATAATCCGCGTGATCCGCGAGATCCGCGTCCCGTGAAGGTCTGGTAATCACCGTAATCCGCGTCCCGTCAAGTCCCAGGTGAGATCTGCGTTCCGCGTCCCGTGAACGTCTGGTAAATCCGCGTAATCCGCATCCCGCTGACGCGAAACCGTGACCCGGTCCAGAATCCGCGATCGCCGACGGCAGGCGCCTTCATTTCTCAATGCTCGCGGGGCCCCACCCCCGCTCGCTCTCGCGCGGCGACTCCGCGCCGCGCTCGGGCCGCAGGCGCTTCCCTCCGTGATCCCGAAGTACCAATGACGGGATACACATGGCGGACTGGAAAGACACGCTCAACCTTCCCCGCACCAACTTTCCGATGAAGGCGAACCTGCAGACGGCCGAGCCGCAGGCCCTCGCCCGATGGAAAGAGATGGGTTTGTACGAGCGGATTCGCGAGTCACGGCGCGGGCGCCCGAAATTCGTCCTGCATGACGGGCCGCCCTACGCGAACGGCAAGATCCACATCGGCACGGCGATGAACAAGATCCTCAAGGATCTCGTCGTCAAGACCCGCACGATGGAGGGGTTTGACGCGCCCTACGTCCTGGGATACGACTGCCACGGGCTGCCGATCGAGCTGCAGGTCGACCGTGAGCTCGGTCCGAAGAAGCGCGAGATGCCGCTGGCGGACTTCCGGCGCGCCTGTCGCGCGTACGCGTCGCGCTTCATCGGCGTCATGAGCGGCGAGTTTCAGCGCCTGGGCGTGTTCGGCGACTGGGACCACCTGTACCTGACGATGGACTTCCGATACCAGGCGGCGATCGCACGGGCCCTGGGCAAGTTCGTCGAACAAGGCCTCGTCTACAAAGGCAAGAAGCCCGTCCACTGGTGCATACACTGTCGCACGGCGCTCGCCGAAGCAGAGGTCGAGTACGAGGACCACTCGTCGCCGTCAATCTACGTCGAGTTCGCGCTGGCGCCGGCGAGCAGCGAGGCTGTCGCGTCGCGTGTGCCCGCACTTGCTGGACGACCTGTGTCGGTGCTCATCTGGACGACGACGCCGTGGACGATTCCGTCGAACCTGGCGATCGCGTTCCACCCCGATTTCGACTATGCCGCGTACAACGTCGAGGGACGCGCCGTCATCCTCGCCGAAGCGCTGGCGCCGAGGGTCGGTCAGGCGACCGGACGGACACTCGGCGAGCCGATTGCGAAAATGAAGGGCGCGGAGCTCGAGCACCTGCGGTTCGAGCACCCGCTGTACGCGCGCGACTCAGTCGGCGTCCTCGCGGAGTACGTGACGCTCGAGCAGGGCACGGGTGCCGTCCATACCGCGCCTGGACACGGGAGCGACGACTTCGCGACAGGCGTGAAATACGGGCTCGAGATCTACGCGCCCGTAGGGCCGGGCGGACATTTCCTCGACACGGTGGAGCTCTTCAACGGCCAGCTCGTGTTCGACGCCAACCCGGTCATCGTCAAGGCGCTCGAGGCGCGCGGACGCCTGTGGCACCACGAGGCATTCCAGCACTCGTACCCACACTGCTGGCGCTGCCACAACCCGGTGATCTTCCTGGCCACGTCGCAGTGGTTCATCAGGATGGACGGCCACCTCGCCTCGTCCGGCAGCAGCCTTCGCACCGCCGCGCTGCACGCCGTTGACCGTGACGTCGACTGGCTGCCCTCCTGGGGACGAGAGCGGCTGTCGAACATGCTCGCGCACCGCCCCGACTGGTGCATCTCGCGGCAGCGCGCGTGGGGCGTGCCCATTCCCGCGGTCGATTGCACGGCGTGCGGCGAAGCGGTCCTGACGCCAGCGCTCGTCGAGCGCGCCGCCGGGGTCTTCGATACGCACGGCGCCGACGCCTGGTATGAACGGCCGACAGTCGAGTTCATCCCCGACGGCCTGACGTGCCCGTCGTGCGGCGGTACCGAGTTCGAACGGGAGCGCGACATCCTCGACGTGTGGTTCGACTCGGGTTCGAGCCACGAGGCGGTGCTTCCGTTCCGTCCTGAATTGACGTGGCCGGCGGACCTCTACCTCGAAGGCAGCGATCAGCACCGCGGCTGGTTCCAGAGCTCGTTGCTCGTCGGTCTGGGCACGCGGGGCCGCGCCCCGTTCAGGCAGGTCGTCACGCACGGCTTCGTCGTCGACGAAGACGGCAAGAAGATGTCGAAGTCGCTCGGCAACACGATCCTCCCGCAGGACATCATCAAGGAGAGCGGCGCGGAGATCATCCGGCTCTGGGTCGCGATGGTCGACTACCGGGAAGAAGTTCGGCTGGGCAAGCAGATCATCGCGCGCGTCGTCGAAGCCTACCGGAAGATCCGCAATACGCTGCGCTACCTGGCGTCGAATCTCTACGATTTCGACCCGCTCGATCGCGTGGCGCTCGACAAGATGGAGGAAGTCGACCGGTATGCGCTCGCGCGCTATGCCGCGGCCGCGAGCACCGTGGTCGAGGCGTATGTCCGGTACGACTACCCGACAATCTTCCAGACGATCAATCAGTTCACGACCGTCGATGTGAGCGCCTTTTACGCGGACGTTTCCAAGGACCGCCTGTACACGTTCGGGGCCGCCTCGCCGGAGCGCCGCTCGGCGCAGACCGCGATGTACACGATCGCGGACGGCCTGGTCCGGCTGCTCGCACCGATCCTCCCGGTCACGACCGACGAGTTGTGGCGGCACCTGCCGGGCACACGCGAAGCGTCCGTGCACATGGCGGAATTCCCGCCCGCCGCCGATCTCGCCCGCATGCGAGACAGTGGACTGGAACGGCGCTGGGACGTGCTGCTCGATGCGCGGGCTGCCGTCAACCCCAAGCTCGAGGCCCTGCGAGAGAAGAAGGTGATCGGCAGTTCTCTTCAGGCGAGCGTCATCATCGACGTCAACGACGCGTCAGTCGCCGCCTTGCTGAAGCGCTATGCCGACAGGCTGCCGATGCTGTTCATCGTGTCCAGCGTCACCCTCGGCCCACGAGCGGCGAGCGCCGAGCCTTCGTCCGACGACCTGCTGCCCGGGACACCGACGGACGGCTCGGACCGGACGTGGGCGATCGACGCCTCGCCCGCGCAGGGCGAGAAGTGCCCGCGGTGCTGGCGCATCGTCCCCGAGCTCTCGTCGGCCGCCGACAGCCCGGGTCTGTGCGCACGCTGCGTGGTCGCGATGACCCCCAATGGGGTCGCCGGATGACGACCGACCAGAGCCCGAACCAGGGCCCCAGAGAGCGCCCGGGCAGCTGCGATACCGCGAACGCCGAGCTGACGCCCGACGCGGCGACCGCGTCCATGACTCCGCCGGGCCCGCTTGCAACCGAAGCCGGGCCGCCGCGCCCCTATGCGCGGCCAACCGAGCTCATCATCATGATGGTCATCGTCATCGTCGACCAGCTGACGAAGGAGATCGTGCGCCGGACATTGCCGCTTCACGGAGAGCCGGCACAGCTCATTCCCGGGTTCCTGGATCTCACGCACGTGCAGAACACCGGCGCTGCATTCGGCCTCCTCAACGCGGCTGACTTTCCCTACAAGGCGGCCGTCATGATTGGCATTGCCGGCATGGCGCTCATCGCCATCGCCGCCTACGCGACGCAACTTGGTTTCCACGAGCGGCTCGCGCGTGTGGGCCTTTCGCTCATCCTCGGTGGAGCCTTTGGCAATCTGATCGACAGGGCGGTCTTCGGACACGTCGTGGACTTCGTCGACGTCTACTGGGGCACGGCTCATTTCTGGGCCTTCAACGTTGCTGACGCCGCCATCACCATAGGTGCGATCCTCGTCCTCCTCGATATGATCGGCCTCGGACGCAGCCATGCATCCCATTCTGTTTGAGATCGGCGGGTTCCCCGTTTACACCTACGGCCTGCTGCTCGCGGCCGCCTATCTGCTGGGGCTCCAGTTCGCGCTGGTGCGGGGGAAGGCACGCGGCCTGAACCCGAACCAGATCATGGACCTCGGGATCTGGATCATCGTGAGCGCACTGGTCGGCGCGAAACTGATGCTGGTCGTGGTCGAGTACGACAAGTTCGGGTGGAGCTGGTCGGAGCTGGTCAACCTGTTTCGATCGGCTGGCGTGTTCTACGGCGGCCTCATCGCGGCCGTGGCGGTCGCCCTGTGGTATCTCCAGCGTCACCGCATGCCGATGTGGACCGTCACCGACGTCTTCGCCCCAGGCATCGCGCTCGGCCACATCGTCGGCCGGCTCGGGTGCCTCTTCGCCGGCTGCTGCTTCGGGAAACCGACGACGATGCCATGGGGAATCACGTTCCACGACAAGTTCGCCGAGGTGAACGCGGGCACCCCGCTCGGCATTCCGCTGCACCCAACGCAGCTGTACGAGGCGGGTGCCGAACTGCTGATCCTGGCAGTGCTGCTCCTGACCGAGAAGAAGGGCCGCCCCTACCCCGGCCGGACGTTCTGGAGCTACATGCTCTTCTACGGCATTTCGCGCTTCATCATCGAGTTCTATCGCGGGGACTCCCGCGGGACGGTCGAGCTCCTGTCGACGTCGCTCTCGACGTCCCAGTTCGTCTCGCTCTTCATCGTCCCCGTGAGCGTCGTGATGCTGGCCCTGCTGCGCCGCCGCGCCGGTCCGGCGCCGGCCGACGCGGCCACGAGACGCGCCCGGGCCGCCTGAGCTGTGACGACCACCCGCACCGTCGAGGTCGACTCCGAATACGACGGCACGCGTCTGGACAATTTCCTGACGGCGGTCCTGCCGGATCTGTCGCGCTCGCAACTTCAGCGGTTAATCAAGGACGGCAGAGTCACCGGCGCCGGGGAAGCACTCAAGCCGAGCACGGCGGTGCGCGCGGGTCAGCGCTACTCGATCGAGGTCCCGGCACCCACGAAGGCCAGGCCGGAGCCCGAAACCTTGCCGCTTCGGATCCTCTTCGAGGATCCGGATGTCGTGGTGCTCGAAAAGCCTGCGGGGATGGTCGTGCATCCGGCGGCCGGTCACACCAGCGGGACGCTGGTCAACGCCCTGCTCCATCACGTCACCGACTTGAGCGGCATCGGCGGTGAGCTGCGCCCCGGGATCGTGCATCGGCTCGACCGCGGGACGTCCGGGCTGATGGTGGTGGCCAAGCACGATCGGGCGCACCAGGAGTTGTCGCGACAGTTTCGCGACCGTGAAGTCGACAAGGAATATATTGCGCTCGTCTGGGGCGTCGTCCATGCCGGGCGACGCATCGACGCGCCGATCGGGCGCGACGAGAAGGATCGACAGAAGATGTCGACGCGGGCCCGACGGGCCCGAAGCGCCGTCACGCGCGTCACGTGGTCCCGTCACTACAAGGGCGTCTCGCTCGTCAAGGTCGCGATCGCGACCGGCAGGACCCACCAGATCCGCGTGCACCTGCACGCGATCGGCCATCCCATCGTCGGCGATGCCACCTACGGGGGGATCCATCGCCGCGTTCCACCCGACCTTCACGCCGTGACGCGCCTCGAGCGGCCGTTCCTGCACGCGACCCGGCTCTGCTTCACCCATCCCACCGACGGCCGGCGTGTCGAATTCGATTCGCCCCTTCCGCCCGATCTTGAAGGTGTGATCGATGAGATCACGGAAACGCAGGAAGGGGAATAGACAGGGTTCATTGGTTCAAGGGGTTCAAAGGGTTCAGGGGGTTCAAGGGGTTCAGGGGGTTCGGGGGGTTATGAATTCACGCGAAGACAATGCTGACGTTTCCGTGCTCGTCGAGCGAACGGGTGTTCGACGGGAAGGTCTTCGAGATCGATCGGGACCGGGTGCGGATGCCGAATGGCCGCGCGGTGACGGTTGACGTCGTCCGGCACTCGCGTTCGGTGGTCCTCCTGCCGGTGCCGGAGCCGGGACACATCGTGCTCATCCGGCAGTACCGCTACGCTGTGAACCGCTGGCTCTGGGAGTTGCCGGCGGGGAGCGTCGACGCTGGAGAGGAGCCGGATGCCGCGGCCAGGCGCGAGTGTCACGAGGAGATTGGACAGCTCCCCGAAACAGTCGTCAGGCTCGGCGCGTTCCTCCCGACGCCGGGCTACTGCAATGAAGAGATGGTGTTCTTCCGGCTGTCCGGCCTGACGGTCCCTGCCGAGCCGGCCGAGCCGGACGAAGACGAGGACATCGAGCCCCGGACGTTCACGATCGCCGAGGCGCGCGAGATGATCAGGCGCGGTGAGATCGTGGATATGAAAACGGTCGTCGGGCTGGGTTTGCTGTAGGGGCGGCTCGCAAACCGCCCCGGCGCGTTGACGATGCGAACCGACTTACTGCACCGTCTGCCTGAGCTCGTCGTCCATCGGGAGGCCGGAGTGCGTCTGCGCCGACGAGGGCATGAGCGCCAGCGCCAGGACCTCCTCGATGTGGATGACGTAGTGGATCGTCAACTCGCGGCGGAGGTCTTCGGTCAGATCCTCGTTGATGTGCTTCTCGTTCTGGCGCGGCAGGATCACCTCGGTGATGCCGTGCCGGCGCGCCGCCAGGACCTTCTCCTTGATGCCGCCGACGGGCAGCACCCTGCCCGAGAGGGTGATCTCGCCCGTCATCGCGATGTCGCCGCGAACCGGACGGCTGGTCAGCACCGAGGCGAGCGCGGTCACCATCGTGACGCCGGCCGAGGGGCCGTCCTTGGGGATCGCGCCGGCCGGGACGTGCAGGTGAATCTCGGAATCCTTGTAGAACGAGGGGTCGACGCCGTAGCGGCTCGCGTGCGAGCGGAACCACGAGAGAGCAGTTCGGCCGGACTCCTTCATCACATCACCGAGCTGGCCGGTCAGCGTGAGGCTGCCGCCGCCCTGCATCCGTGATGCTTCGATGAAGAGGACTTCGCCGCCGGCGGGCGTCCAGGCGAGGCCCACCGCCACTCCGGGATCCTTGGTGCGGTTCTCGATTTCCTCGTCGAGAAAGGTCGGCGCCCCGAGCATCTCCACGACGAGCTCCGGAGTGATCGTGATCCTCGATCTCGTCGCCCTCGGCACGGCGTCGAGCGACCTTGCGGCAGAGCGCGCCAATCTCCCGCTCGAGATTCCTGACGCCGGCCTCGCGCGTGTAGCCGCGAATGACGGCCCGGATCGCCGCTTCGCTGAAATCCAGCTGCACGGCGGTCAGCCCGTTGTTGGTGACTTGCTTGGCAATCAGGTGCTCGACGGCAATCTTGAGCTTCTCTTCCTCCGTGTAGCCCGCGAGCTCGAGCACCTCCATACGATCGCGCAGCGGCGGAGGCACCGGGTCGAGTACGTTGGCGGTCGTCAGGAAGAGGACCTCCGAGAGATCGAACGGCACATCGAGATAGTGGTCGCGAAACGTGTTGTTCTGCTCCGGGTCGAGCACCTCGAGCAGGGCTGACGCCGGGTCGCCGCGGAAATCCGAGCCGAGCTTGTCGATCTCGTCGAGGATGAAGACCGGATTCTTCGATTCGGCGCGGCGCAGTCCCTGGATGACCTGGCCCGGCAGCGCGCCGATGTAGGTCCGCCGATGGCCGCGGATCTCGGCCTCATCGCGCATGCCGCCGAGCGAAACGCGCACGAACTTGCGGCCGAGCGAGTTCGCGATCGACTTGGCCAGCGACGTCTTGCCCACACCTGGAGGGCCGAGGAAGCAGAGGATCGGCCCCTTGACGTCCGGATTCAGCTTGCGCACCGCCAGGTACTCGATCACCCGGTCCTTGACCTTTTCGAGACCCGAGTGATCGGCATCGAGCACGTCCTTCGTGCGCTTGAGGTCGATGGCGTCTTCCGTCCTTTTCGCCCAGGGGAGCGCGATGATCCAGTCGAGATACGTGCGGGAGACGGTGTACTCCGCCGCCGCGACCGGCATCTTGGACAAGCGATCGAGCTCCCGGAGCGCTTCCTTCCTGACGAGCTCGGGCATGCCGGCCGCATCGAGCTTCGCGCGCAGCTCGTCGATCTCCTTGGCCTGCTCGTCGCCTTCACCGAGCTCCCTCTGGATCGCTTTCATCTGCTCGCGGAGGAAGTACTCGCGCTGGTTCTTGCCCACCTCCGACTGCACCTGCGACTGAATCTTCGACCCCAGCTCGAGGACCTCGAGCTCTTTGATGAGCAGCCGGTTGAGCGCGTCCATCCGCGCGCGGATGTCCAGCGTCTCGAGCACTTCCTGCTTGACCGACGTCCCGATGGTCGTCAGGCTCGACGCGATGAAGTCGGCGAGCTTTCCTGGCTCGGTGATGTTGCCGGCGAGCGCCTGCAGATCGTCGGACAAGAGCGGGGACAGCGACACGACCTGCTGGAAATTGCTCTTGATATTGCGCTGCAGCGCGTCGATTTCCAGATGATCTTCGTCGCGGAGGACCTCTTCGGCCAGCGACACCGCCGCGCGGAGGTACGGACGGGTCTGCGCCAGGCGTTCGAACCGCACGCGCGCCAGGCCCTGGACGATCAACCGCAGGCTGCCGTCGGGCAGCTTGAACATCTTGTGGATGTGTGTGGCCGTGCCGATCGGATACAGGTCCTCCTGCAGAGGCTCCTCGACGGTCGCCTCCCGCTGTGTGAAGACGCCAATCATCCGGCCCGACGTGCTGGCCTCGTCGATCAGCCGGACAGACGCCTCACGCGCGACCGCCAGGGGCATGAAGGAGTTGGGGAACAGCACCGTGTCGCGAAGCGGCAGCACGGGCATGTCGTCGGGAATCGACAGTCTTTCCGCGCTCGCCGGCTCTTCGACGACGACGGGTTCGTCACGGTCGGTCATCGGTGATCCTCCACCACCGAAGATCACTCCGCGGATGGCACGGGCGTTGGTCGCGACGGACAACGCGGAGTCCAGATTTGTCTTGCGTACGTTGTGCTGGCGTATTTCCAGGGACGGGCACAGGCCCTCTCGGGAGCCTGCGAGACTGTAGCACGATCTTACGCACGGCCCACTGGCGCGGATTGGGCGTTATCCGCGTACCGTGGCCGCATCAGCCCAACCGGCGCGCCCCATGGGCGCGCCGGTGGCTGACAGCCTTATCCCTGCACGTCGAGAAACAACGCGGAGGTGCCGCGGCGAGACTGAAGACGCTCCTTCTGCTGAGCCAGTTCGCGCGCCTCCTCGCAATCCTTGCAGCGCAACGCGAAGGGTAGCGCGCGGAGACGCGGCTCGGAAATCTCGTCGGCACACTCGAAGCAGTAGCCGAAGGTGCCTTCCTCGAGCCGGCGGAGCGCCTCCTGAATCTTGCTGAGAGTTTCCGCCTTCATCTGGATGAGCGCGAACTCGATATCGTCCTGGATATCGGACTCGGACGTCTCCGCCGCATCGAACACCCCATGCGACGGGCTGTTGGCGCCCTCCGTCCTGACGTCGCGAATCTTATCGTGCACGGCGCTGAGGATCTCGCGCCGGCGCTCTTCCAGAATCCGCTTCAATTCCGCATAGCGATCACGGGCCATCTGTCCGCCCGGTGTCTTGTGACCTTTCCTATGAACGCTCATTATGATTCCGCTCCTTTCCCTCACCTGCTCCCAAAAGTTGCAGGCCTAGATGCAAACAATTTGCCAGTATGAAAGCCCTACAGTTTAGCCGAAACGGGACGTACGGAGGGAGGTTTTCGAACGGAGATTCAAAGGAAGGCGGTCGCCAAAAGTGGACGCTCTTCCTCCGTTCAGGACCCCCGGCGCGTTCCGGCCGACTGGGGCTTCTGATTGATATCCAAGGACTTACACTCCACTGTGCTCCGTTTCCTGGCGGCTGGCGCCCGCTATTGACCATTTAGACGCCGCACCCACCCTTCCTGGTTCGTACAGAAATCACTTGTCACAGGAAAGTCACGGATTGTCGGAGGTGTCGCGGAAATGCCGTCGGGATTTACCCGCACGAACAGGCAGTCCCGGCGGCGGCAGCGGGGCTGGGCTATTGGATGAAGCGGCGCCCGATGGAGTGATTCGGAAGGATGCCGCGCTCAGCGAGACGCTGGCCGTCCCGCTCGCTGCCCGTGCGGAGCCACTTCTCGTAGATGCGCATCACGTCGGTCGCTGAGGCCAGGGTCGTGCGGTCGCTGATGTCGGCAAGCACGTCCATGAAGCCGACGAACTTCTGCGAGAGCTCCGCGAAGACTTCGGCGAACGCGTCGTCCTCCGACCGGCTCAGCGAGGCGTAGGCGCACTCCCCCAGGGAGCGGTAGTAGTCGACGTCGACGGAGCGCCGGGCGAAACTATCCGAGAAGAAGCCGGACATGAAGAGGGAGAAATCTCCGACGCTTCGCAGACGGACGCGCTGCTCGAAGCCCCCGCTCTCGAGTGCTCGCGCCAGACGAAACGCCAGCGGCTGCTTCTCGTCCGTGAGCTGCGGAGTCGCGTCCGGACGCACGTACTGGCAGAGAAGGTTCACGAGGTAGAACTCGGTGTGGTTGCCGGCGCGGACGCGCTGGCGCGACAGAGACGACTCAACCAGCTCCTTGAAGTACTCGACCGGCGTCTGGTCATGAACAAGCGGATGATCCGTCATCGATCCTCCTCGCGTCCGTGCCCGCTCGTACTGCAACTCGCATTCCTTCCATCAGGCCGCCATTGGCCGGCACTCTCGGAAGGAGGTTGCCCGATTGTCCCATTATTTGGCGTCTATTACGATTCGTTCCATCTTTCTGTCGACCTTCCTTCAGCGTTCAGCATTTCTTGCCGCGAGTACAATGGCCAGGACGTTTCGGTGCACCCGCACAATCCTGTTGGGTGTCGGAGGTTTTTGTAACGGCTGCGGGTCTTCGTGAAAGATGGGACAACAGAAGTGTCCAGCCTGCCGGGACCGCAAACCAAAACGGTCATGTCCTGCCCTCCGCGCGACGATCTGCACGGTCTGCTGCGCCACGAAGCGTCAGGTCGAGATCAACTGTCCCCCTGACTGCGGCTATCTGTCCTCGGCGCGGGCACACCCCCCGGCCGTCGTGCAGCGTCGCCAGGAGCGCGACGTCTCCTTCATTCTCCCGGTGGTCTCAGAGCTCACGGAGACGCAGTACAGGCTGCTGCTGCTCTTCCAGTCGGCGACGGTGAAGCACGCCGACGGCGCCCTTCCGAAGCTTCGTGATGAAGACATTGCCGAGGCGGCGGCTGCGGCAGCGTCCACACTCGAGACGGCGCGCAAGGGCATCATCTACGAGCACCAGGCGGCCTCGATGCCCGCGCAGCGGTTGACGTCGGAGCTCGGCCGGGCCGTTGCCGAACTCAGCGCGCAGGCCGGCTCGCAGCAGGCAAGACTCGAGCGCGACGCGGCGGTCGCCTTACGGCGTCTCGAACAGGGAGCGCGGACAGCGGCCAAGGCCCTCGAAGGGGACGAACCGCCCATCTACCTCAACCTGCTGACCAGGATGCTCAAGGACCCCGCAGCATCCCCCCAAGCCGAGTCAGCCACACCACCCGGCGGCGGGCTCATCATCACGCCGTGAGCGAGCAAATGAAGTGTCTGACCCTGAACCTGTTGAACCCCGTGAACCTTCTGAACCTGTCGAACCGAGGGGCCATGCTATAATTCGTTGTTTGTCCGGGCCTCCTCGGCCCGCTTCTACGAGTACCAGTATGGCTAAACGCTGTGAAATCTGCGGAAAGGGCCCGGTCGTGGGCCGTAACGTCAGTCACGCGCACAACGTGACCGCGCGCCGCTTCGAGCCCAACCTGCAGAAGGTGCGCGCGCTCGTGAACGGCGGCATCCGCCGTCTGCGCGTCTGCACCCGATGCCTGAGGTCGAACAAGGTCGTCAAGGCCGCCTAGCCCGCCCATGTGGAAGCGGGATCAATCGGTGAAGCGCGAAGCGGTGTCAACGCCGTCCGCGCCGCCCGCGATCGGCCCGTACTCGCAGGCCATCCGGGCCGGCTCGCTGCTGTTCGTGTCGGGTCAGATCCCGCTCGACCCGGAGACCGGCATCCTCGTCGAGGGTGACCTCGCGGCGCAGACCCACCGTGTCTTCGAGAATCTCGGCGCCATCCTCGCCGCCGCTGGCGCGACCTTCGACCACGTGGTGCGCACCACCGTCTACCTGGCGGACATGAACGACTTCCCGGCGATGAACGAGGTCTACGCGACCTATTTCAGCGCGCCCGCTCCCGCGCGCGCGACCGTGCAGGCTGCGCGTCTTCCGAAAGACGCGCGGATCGAGATTGATCTGATCGCTTCGCTGTAGCTCGCGGTTGGCTGCTCGCTGCTGGCGGTTGGCTGTTTGCAGCTCGGGAGCGCGATTGATCCAGCCTGCCGCTTGCCCTTCCCGACCCCCCGAACGGGCAACAGCCAGCCGCTAACAGCGAGCCGCGTTACCTAGCCGCCCGCTCGACGTCCACCACCCCAGCGACGCTCTTGAGCGATTTGATCACCTTCTGCAGGTGCTTCACATCGCTGATTTCCACGGTGATGTCGATGCGTCCCATCTGCGAGTCCACGGTCGCCTCGACGTTGCGGATGTTCGTGTTGATGCCGGCGATCTTCGAGCTGACATCGGCCAGGATCCCCTTGCGATCTTCGACCTGAATGCTCAGCCGCACGGTGTACGGCGCCGCGTCGGTCCCCTTGTCCCACTCGACTTCGATGCGGCGCTCGGGATCGTAGAGGAGATTCGTCACGTTCGAACAGGTCGAGGAATGCACCGACACGCCTTTCCCGCGCGTGATGTATCCGACGATCTTCTCGCCCCGGATGGGGTTGCAGCAGCGCGCGCGGAACACCATGAGGTCGTCGAAGCCGCGGACCTTGATCTTTTCGTCGCCCGTCCCGAGCACCCGCCGCACGACCGACGCGAGGCCCGTCTCGGGCGTCTCCTTCAGCTCCTCCTGGGGCACCAGCTTCGCGAGCAGCGCCTTGGCCGAGAGCTTTCCGTAGCCGATGGCCGCAAACAGCTCCTCCGGCTTCGACATCCCGAACTCTGCGGCCGCGCGATTGAGGCCGTCGTTCTCGGCGAGCGCTTTCATGTGCAGCCCGAAGCGGCGCGCGTCCTTCTCGAACAGCTTCCGCCCGAGCTCGATGCTCTTGACCTTTTCCTCGGCGTGGATGAAGTGCTTGATCTTGCTGCGCGCGCGCGACGTGCCGGCGATGTTCAGCCAGTCGCGGCTCGGTTTGTGGCCCGCGGCAGTGATGATCTCGACGATATCGCCGTTCCTGAGGCGGGTGCGCAGGGGCACCATCTTGCCGTTGACCCGCGCGCCCACGCATTGATGGCCGACGTCGGTGTGAATCGAGTACGCGAAATCGATCGGCGTCGCGTCGCGGGGCAGCGCCTTGACCTCCCCCTTCGGCGTGAAAATGTAGACCTCCTCCGCGTACAGCTCGATCTTCAGGTTCTGCAGGAACTCCTGCGGATCGCGGACCTCCTGCTGCCACTCGAGCAGCTGACGCAGCCACAGGAAGTGCTGCTCGTCCCTGTCCGCACCGACCCGGCCTTCCTTGTACTTCCAGTGCGCGGCGATGCCCTCTTCGGCGATCTTGTGCATTTCGGCCGTGCGGATCTGCACCTCGAAGGGGAAGCCGCGCTCGCTCACGACCGAGGTGTGCAACGACTGATAGCCGTTCGGCCGCGGCATCGCGATGAAGTCCTTGATCCGGCCCGGCACCGGCGACCACGTCTGGTGGATGATGCCGAGCGCCGCGTAGCAGTCCCTGACCGATTGCGTGACGATGCGCAATGCCACGAGGTCATAGACCTGGTCGAGGTCGATCTTCTGCCGTTTGAGCTTCTGATGGATGCTGAAGAGGCGCTTGATGCGGCCGTCGATCGCGATCACCGGCACCTGCGCTTCGGCAAGCTTCGCCGACACGTTGCTCTTCAGGTCTTCGATCATCCCCTCGTTGGTCTTGCGCCGGCTCTCGACCCGCGCGCGCAGGGCCTCGAACGGACGCGGCTCGAGGTGCTTGAACGCCAGCTCCTCGAGCTCGTTCTTGATCTTGCTCATCCCCAGCCGGTTGGCGATCGGTCCGTAGATGTCGCGCGTCTCCTGCGCGATCTTGAGCCGGCGCTCCTCGGGCAGGTGGTGCAGCGTCCGCATGTTGTGGAGCCGGTCGGCCAGCTTCACGAGAATCACCCGGATGTCGTCGACCATCGCGAGCAGCATCTTGCGGAAGTTCTCGGCCTGCCGCTCCTCGCTCGACGAAAACTGGATCGAGCCGAGCTTCGTCACACCCTCCACCACATGGGCCACGTCCGGTCCGAACAGCTCCTGAATGCGTTCGATGGGTGTCTGCGTGTCTTCCACGATGTCGTGGAGCAGGCCCGCCGCGATGGCCACGACGTCGAGGTTCATGTCCACGAGGAGGTCCGCCACCTCCAGCGGGTGGACCAGGTACGGCTCCCCGGAGTGGCGGACCTGGCCCTTGTGCTCGAAGGCGGAGAAGACGTACGCCCGCCGCAGCAGCTCGATGTCTGCTTCGGGATTGGTGGCCCGAACCTTCTCGACGAGGTCCTCGAACCGAATCATGATAGGCGGTGTCTAACCCCTGTGGAGCGCCGAATGCCCGTGTTTTCCGCGTTGTGCGTGGCGTGCCGACCGGGGCCTGCCGGTCGCTGTTGACGGGCCGTTTTTGGGTTCACTATACTGACCCGGTTCGGGCGCCGGCAATCTTCCGGCTGGGCCGAGAACCCTGGATACCCGGTTAGACGCACTCGGATCCATTTTAATACCGAGGTTTTCCGCGCGATGAGGCATTGCCGTCTTTGCGCACGATTCTGAGGGGATGCATGAGGACGCGATTTCGCTTCGTTTCGGCAGGGTCCCTGGCCGGCGTGTTGGGACTCTCGCTCGTGGTGTCTGGGTGCGGTCAGTATTCGTTCAGCGCGCTCGCTGCCAAGAAATCCGTGATGGAGGCCCACGAAGCATACAAGGGCTCACGGTGGCTGGATGCCGCTCGGAAGTACGAGTCCGCCATCAACGGCGACCCCACACTCCGTGGCGCGCACTTTTTCCTGGCGAACAGCTACGATAACCTCTACAAGCCCACGCGGGCCGGCGAACCGGAAAACGACGCCTACATGCAGAAGGCGATCGAGTGGTACAAGAAGGCGGCCGAGAAGGAACCCGATCCCATCTATCGCCAGCGCGCGATGCAGTATCTGGTGGCCGCCTATGGGCCGGAAAAGCTCAACAACCCGGCCGAGGCCGAGCCGATCGTCAAGCGCATGATCGAAGTCGACCCCAGCGACTATCTCAACTACCTCGAGCTGGCCAAGATCTACGAGAACGCCGGCCGCTATGACGAGGCCGAGGCCATCCTGCTCAAGGCTCGGGACGTCAAGCCGAAGGAGCCGGCGGTCTACGCCGCGATCTCGGCCTTCTACAACCGCCAGGGCGAATTCGAGAAGACGGTCGAGGCCCTCAACACCGCCGCCGATCTCCAGCCGGAGAACCCCCAGGGATTCCAGCTCGTGGCGGTCTTCTACTGGGAGAAGGCGTTCAAGGACAAGCGTCTGACTGCCGCCCAGCAGAAGGAGTACATCTTGAAGGGCATCGAAGGCACCGACAAGGCGCTCAAGCTCAACCCGGACTACATCGACGCGCTGACCTACAAGAACATCCTCCTCCGCATGCAGGGCAACCTCGAGACCGACCTCAAGAAGCGCCAGCTGCTGATTGACGAGGCGGACACGCTTCGGAACAAGTCGCAGGAGCTCAGCAAGAAGAAGGCGAGCACCGGGCAACCCTAGGCCCCGCAGGCCGAAGCAACCGCCCGGCCTCGTCGGACTGGCTCAGAGTCGCCATTGAGCCAGTCCGACGGGCACGGCGCGACCAGGTTCCGCGCCGACTTCGCCCTTCGGGCATCGTCGCGGATCTCACCAGGGAGAGGCACAGCGGACAACAAAAGAAAAGGCCCTCCACGGGCAACCGCGGACGGCCTTTTTTTTGGGTGTCGGGTGGTGCAGCTATTCGCCGCGGCGCATGCCTTCGGTCACGATTCCCACCTTCTCGACGCCAGCACCCCTGCCGGCGTCAATCACCGCGATGATTTCACCGTAGCGGAGGGTGGGGTCGCCGACGATGAACATCGTCTTCTCGCGACGGGTTTCGAAGACGTCGCGCAGCTTCTCCTGCAGGTTCGCCAGAGTTACGGGCTGCTTGTTGACGGCAATCGAGCGGTCGGCGTTGTATTCCACGACGATCTGCTCGGACGGCGTGCTCTGCGCAGGTTTGTTGACCTCGAGCGGCAGGTTGACGTCAACGCCTTTCTGGCTGAGCGGGAGCGCGGCCATGAAGATGATGAGGAGCACGAGCAGCACGTCGATGAGCGGCGTGACGTTCATCTCCGAGCTGGCGTGAGGGGTCTCCCCCTTGACGACGCGGTCCGCGCCGAAATGCTTGTGCGCGTGTTTCATGGCTATTTCCCTCCCGCCGGTGTCACGGGTGTGTTCGGATCCACTTTCGGGTCGGTGATGAGGCCGATGTCCTCGATCCCGGCCTTCCGGAGGTCGTCCATCGCGGCCATGATCGCCCGGTACGAGGCGTCGGTATCGCCCTTGATGAGCACGACCCGTTCAGTCTTCTCTTCGAGGGCCAGCTTGACGCGGTCAGCCATCTCCGCGCGGGGCACCTCGAGCGAGTTGACGTAGAACTTGTCGCGTGCATCCACTGCCAGAACGGTCTGCTGCTCGTTCTCGGGCTTGTCCGACGTGTTCGCCGCCAGCGGCAGCTTGACGTCGACGCCTCTCTGCAGCATGGGCGCCACCAGCATCATGATGATGAGGAGGACCAGCATCACGTCGACGAGCGGCGTCACGTTGATCTGGGATTTTGGGCCGCTGTCAGAGCCGCCAGTGTCCATTGCCATGAGGAACTCCGTTACAGTCGACAGTCGTTAATCTTCAGTCGTCAGTCGCAGTCATCAGTCCGTGTCGTCAGTCGTCAATCCGAGTCGTCGGTCGTGGTCGTCAGTCTGTTCGTCAGTCGTGGTCGTCAGTCGTCAGTTGTCGAACTCACATCGCCGATTGTCGACTTCGACTGCCGACTGGCGACTCGGAGTGGCGACTGCGACTGACGACCGAAGACTGACGACTGTCGACTTCTAAGCCGTCTGCTTGATGAAGTAGTCGACCAGCTCGGACGACGAGTTGTCCATCTCGACGTTGAAGTACTCGATGCTGCCGGTCAGGTAGTTGTAGAACCACACCGCCGGAATCGCGACGACCAGGCCGAGCGCGGTTTCGACGAGCGCTTCAGAGATACCGGCCGAGACCGCGGCCAACCCGGCCGAGCCCTGCGACGAGATGCCCTGGAACGCCGTGATGATGCCGACGACCGTGCCGAGCAGTCCGACGAACGGCGCCGTCGAGCCGATGGTCGCGAGCGCCGAAATGCCCTTCTTGAGGTCGTTGGCGGTCAGCGCCGAGGCACGCTGGATGGCGCGGCGGACAGTATCGACCATGTCCTCGCGGCCCAGATTCCCGCCGCTGTCCTTCTGGAACTGATACTCCTGCAAGCCCGCCAGGACCACTTTCGCCAGGTGGCTGTAGCGGTAGTTCTTGGAGGAGGAAATCGCGATGGCGTCTTTCAGACGGCCTTCCTTGAGGTGCTTGGCCACCTGCGGCGCGTAGAGCTTCGACTGCTTGCGCGCCTGCGAGAACGTGAAAATACGTTCAATGGCCACGCCGAACGAAATCATGGACATGATGATCAGGATCACGCCGATAGCCTTTGCGACCCATCCCATCTGCTCCCACATGTGCATCAGATCCATTCGCCCATCCTCCGATATTGGAAAAAGCCAGATTCCAGATAGTCAGCCTACGGTCCCGAACGAGCTTACCCGAAGAACTCGCCTACTGCAGAGTGAAGTTGACCGTGACCGTCATGATGACCGGCACGGGCACGTTGTTGAGGAGTGTCGGCGTGAACTGCCACTGCTTGACCGCGTCGAGCGCGGCCTGGTCGAGCAACGGCTGCCCGCGCAGGACTTTCGCTTCCTTGACTCGGCCGTCCGCGCCGATTGTCGCCTCGATGATTACGACGCCCTGAACCCGAGCCGACTGAGCGATTGGGGGATAGATCGGCTTGACGTCGCGGGTTTTGGTCGGGGGCTTGATGTTGCCGCCGACGCGGACAGGAGCCGTCGGAGGGGGTGGGGGCGGCGGGGGCGCTTCGGGGAGACCGCCAACGACGCCTCCCATGACGCCTCCGGGGATGCCGCCCTCGACACCGCCGGGGACGCCCGTCGACATGCCCGGCGCCGCCGGGGCCTCCTGAATGATCTCCTTGGGCGCCTCGATCGGCGCGGCATTGGGATTGACGACCTCCACCGGCTTTTGCTGGACAGACGGCGCTGGAGGCGGCGGAGGTGGTGGTGGCGGTGGAGGAGGCGCCCCCACAAACGCCATCATCGTCGGCGGCGTCGGGAGCACGTCAGCTGCCATCAACGGAATGATGATCACGCAGGCAAAAAGGACAATGTGGGCCAGGATCGACACTGGCACGGTGTACCACGCCTGAGAACCCACCTTGACCGACGGGTTCGTTACGTCGCCGAACATGTCACGCGGCACGGTTCACCCTCCTGCCTCCACGCATGGCTCGTGCAGAGGACGCGAATTATAGTCAGACCCAAAAAGCAGTGTCAACGAACTAACCCCTTGTTGGCCTTAGACACCGGCAAATTCAATCTGGCCATCGTCAATCAGACGCCAATCAGTCCCCCGGCACGCCGGGTCCGGAGCCCTCTGAGGGCCCCCTGGCCACTTACTTACGCATGGCTCGTGCCGATCCGCATCGCATAGAAGGACCGCCAGACGAAAACCGCCGATCCGAGCAGGAACAGCCCCGACAGCGAGTGGCTCAGGAGCGAGCCGTACTGGCTGGCCAGCTGCACGCCCAGCTCGACCGCAAGCAGGCCGAAGAGCGTCGTGAACTTGATGACCGGATTGAGCGCCACCGACGACGTGTCCTTGAACGGATCGCCGACCGTGTCTCCCACGACCGTCGCGGCGTGGAGCGGGGTGCCCTTCTCCTTGAGCTCGACCTCAACGATTTTCTTCGCGTTGTCCCAGGCGCCGCCGGCATTGGCCATGAAAATCGCCTGGAAGAGCCCGAAGAGCGCGATCGAGACCAGATACCCGATGAAGAAGTAGGGCTCGAGAAACGCAAAGCCCAGCGTCCCGAAGAACACCGCCAGGAAGATGTTGAACATCCCCTTCTGCGCGTACTGCGTGCAGATCTCGACGACCTTCTTACTGTCCTCGACCGATGCCGGCCCCTCCCGATCGAGCCGGATGTTCGCCTTGATGAACTCGACCGCCCGGTACGCACCAGTCGTCACCGCCTGGGTCGACGCGCCGGTGAACCAGTAGATCATGCAGCCGCCGGTGATCAGTCCGAGCAGGAACGGCGGGTGCAGAATCGACAGGTACTGCAGGTATTCCGGCCTCAACCGGTCCGTCAGCACCACGACGATCGAGAAGATCATGGTCGTCGCCCCGACCACGGCCGTACCGATGAGGACGGGTTTCGCCGTCGCCTTGAACGTGTTCCCGGCCCCGTCGTTCTCCTCGAGCAGGTGCTTGGCACGCTCGAAGTTCACGTCGAAGCCGTAGTCTTTCTTCAGCTGCTGCTTGATGTTGGGAATCGATTCGATCGTCGACAGCTCGAACACCGACTGGGCGTTGTCGGTCACGGGTCCATACGAATCGACCGCAATCGTCACCGGCCCCATCCCGAGGAACCCGAACGCGACCAGGCCGAACGCGAACACCGCCGGCGCAATCATCAGGTTGCTGCCCTGCAGATCGTAGGTGCTGACGCCGTAGGCGATGGCCATCAACCCGACGATGCTCATGCCGAGCCAATAGGCGCTGAAATTGCCCGCCACGAACCCGGAGAGGATGTTGAGCGACGCCCCGCCCTCCCGAGACGACGTGACGACCTCCCTCACGTGGCTGGACTCGGTCGATGTGAAGACCTTGACGAGCTCGGGAATGATCGCCCCCGCCAGCGTGCCGCAGGTGATGACGGTCGAGAGCTGCCACCAGAGGTTGGCGTTGCCACCGAGAGTCGGGATGAGCCAGTACGAGGCCACGTAGGTAAGGATGACCGAGACAATCGACGTCAGCCACACCAGCCGGGTCAACGGCACCTCGAAGTTCATCGTCTTGGCGTTGCCGAAGCTCGCCTTCGCCCAGACATCGTTGAGCAGGTACAACGCGCCGCTCGCGACGATCATGACGACGCGCATCATGAAGATCCAGACAAGGAGCTGCACCTGGACGGACGGTTGCGTCACCGCGACCAGGATGAACGAGATGAGCGCGACACCGGTCACGCCGTAGGTCTCGAAGCCGTCGGCGCTCGGCCCGACCGAGTCGCCCGCGTTGTCGCCCGTGCAGTCCGCGATGACGCCGGGATTGCGCACGTCGTCTTCTTTGATGTTGAAGACGATCTTCATCAGGTCCGAGCCGATGTCGGCGATCTTCGTGAAGATGCCGCCGGCGATTCTGAGCACGGAGGCGCCGAGCGACTCGCCGATCGCGAAGCCGATGAAGCAGGCCCCGGCGTAGTCGCCGGGAATGAAGAGCAGGATGCAGAGCATCAGCAGCAGCTCGACGCTGATGAGCAGCATGCCGATGCTCATCCCCGAGCTGAGGGGGATGGCGTAGAGCGGAAACGGCATGCCTGCCAGGCCCGCGAATGCGGCGCGCGAGTTGGCGAACGTGTTGACGCGGATGCCGAACCACGCCACGCCGTAGCTGCCGGCGATGCCGATGAGGCTGAAGAGCAGAATGACGGTGACCTTCAGCGCGTCCATGTGCTGGAGCACGCCGAAGTAGATCACCATGATCGCGCCGATGAAGAGCTCGAGGAGCAGGATGAACTTGCCTTGCGTGATGAGATACGTCTTGCAGGTCTCGTAAATGAGCTCGGAGATGTCCCGCATCGACTTGTGCACGGGCAGGTTCTTGAGCCGCATGAAGATCACCAGGCCGAACGCGAGCCCGCCCATGCACACGACCAGGCCCCCCATCAGGAGAGTGCGGCCGTTGATGCCATGGAAATCCACGGTCCCAAGATCCGGAAGCACCAGGTTCGCTTCGCCGCCTGCGTGGCGAGGGGCTTCTTGCGCGGCCGGCGCGGCCTGCGCGCTCTGACTTCCGGCGGCACCCGGTTGCAGCGCCGCGGGCGCGGCCACCCACACACCGAGCAGCAGCACGCTGATGACCGCACCAAGGCGGGCGTGCCGTGAGCACAACATGTCGAACATTGATCTCCTCGTACAGGGTTTGCGACTTCGGGCGTTAGAGGTCCATGGGATGGGGTTGGACCACCGGCCGAAAAGCACGCATCGTACCACACAACTCCGGCATCGTTTCCAGGCCAACCCAGCCTCGAGCCGTCTCGCGTTGTCTTGCCTCCGGCAGACTTCAGGTCGTCGCGGCAGAGCCTACTCTCTTCCAGGCAAGGTTAGAGGGGGCCTGTCCGTCGACCGCGTCTCGCTCCGCGCGAAACCGCACGCGGCCGGGAAGCGCCATCCCTCCCGTGAGAAAGATGCGGATGCCCTGCTCCACCGTGATGTCGGGAAACGACACTTTGTCGCGCGGGCAGATAATCACGTCCCCGAGATACAGATGGTTGGTCGGGACGTAGACCGCGAAAAACGGCTCCGTCCCCTGCTCACGGTCCAGACTCAGCTCCTTGGTCAGGAACCCGAGCATGAACCCCCGCGAAGGGTCCTCGACGAGCGCCACGCGCTTGAAGCCATACTCGTTGTCCGGCGAGAAGGCCAGGACGAGCTGCTTCACCGGCGCATAGATGGTCCGGAAGACGGGGACACGCGTCAAGTAGCTTTCGCCTCGCTGCAGCACACGCTTCCCGATCACGTTGGTGGCGATCGTCCCGACCAGCAGCACCACCAGCGCCGTCGTCAGGAGGCCCAGACCGGGGATGATGCGGCCCGGCAGCCACGCCTCGTAGATGGGCCCCACGAGCCCGTCGATCACGCGGAAGATCCACACGAGGGCGAAGACGCTGATCACGAGCGGCACGGTGACGAAGAAGCCCGCGATGAAGTTGCGCCTGACCCAGTTGAACATGATTCAGTCGGCAGTCGACAGTCGGCGGTCGTCGTCACAGTCCAGTCACGGTCGTCAGTCACGGTCGGCAGTCACGGTCGGCAGTCACGGTCGGCAGTCACGGTCGGCAGTCACAGTCGGCAGTCACGGTCGCCAGACCCAGTCGCGGCGTTCAGCGCGACAGGAGCCAGACCGCAGTGGTCGCTGCGAGCGCCAAGCGATAGTACGCGAAAACGTCCAGGCGATGGCCCGCGAGAAAGCGGATGAAATACTTGATCGTGATGTAGCCGACGACGCCGGAGACGAGCACGCCGATGATCATCAGCCGGGCGTTGGCGGCCGAGATGCCCAGGTGGCCGAGCTCGAGCGATTCCTTGGCGGCGGCGGCCAGCGTGGCGGGGATCGCCAGGAGGAAGGTGAACCGCGCGGCGGCCTCCCGCCGGAGGCCCAGGAACATGCCAAGGCAGATCGTCGCCCCCGATCGCGAGACTCCGGGAATCAACGCACAGGCCTGCGCGCACCCGATGAGCACCGCTTCGAGCCACGTCACTGTGTCTTCCGTCCGGCGGCGCGTGCCGAGCCGCTCGGCGCCGAACATCACCACCGCACCGATCGCCAGGGCCCACGCCGCGACGCGCGGGGTTCTGAGCGTCTGTTCGATGTAGTCGTTGAACAGCAAGCCGACGGCGACGACCGGCACCGTACCGACCACGATGCGCTGGACAAGCTTGGCCGGCCGGTCCGCCGGGCCGTCGCCAGGCGAGAGCACGGACGGAAGCGCCGCCACCATGCCGGCAATTTCGCTCCGGAAGAACGCAAGGATGGCGGCGAGCGTCCCGATGTGCAGGGCGACGTCGAACGCGAGGCCGAAATCGGCGGGCACGTCCCACCCGAAGAACGCGCGCGCGAGAATCAGGTGTGCGGAGCTCGAGACGGGCAGGAACTCGGTCAGGCCCTGCAGAATCCCGAGAAGGACCGCTGCCGCGACACTCACAAGAACAGGCCGTGGTCCCGCCGCTTCCGTCTGCTCTTACGAGGCACGGCGGCGGCCCGGCTTCCGGCTTTCCGGACTCGCGGCCACCGCTTGTCCCTTGATGGGCTTGCGTCCCTGCCACATGATGGCGATCGCGGCGGCGATGAAGACCGTCGAATACGTCCCGCTGATGATGCCCACCAGCATCGTGAAGGCGAAGCCTTTGAGGACCTCTCCCCCGAAGAGATAGAGCGCGACGACGCTGAGGAGCGTCGCGCCGGCGGTGATGACGGTCCGGCCGAGCGTCTGGTTGACCGCAACGTTGACGATCTGCGCGAGGTTGTCCCGGCGCATGCTGCGCATGTTCTCGCGCACGCGGTCGAAGACCACGATCGTGTCGTTGACCGAATAGCCGGTGATCGTGAGCAGACCCGCGATGACGTTGAGCGTCATGTCGTAGCGGAAGAACGCCAGGAAGGCGAGCGTCACGAGGAGGTCGTGCAGCGTCGCAGCAACAGCGCCGACCGCGAAGCTGACCTGAAAGCGCAGGGTGATGTACGCCAGGATGCCGGCAAGCGCGAAGACCGTCGCCAGGATGCCCTGCTTCTTGAGCTGCTGGCCGACGACGGGCCCGACGATCTCCTTGCCGACGACCTCGAACGTCCCGAGATTCGCCTGCTTCAGCGCCGCCACGAGGGCGTCGGCTTCCGCACTGAGCTTGCCCGTGCTCTGCGACGCGGTCTGCGCCACGCGCACCAGCACCATGTGCTGGGACGGGTCGCCGTAGTCCTGCACGACGGCGTCGTTGCCGACGCCGCCGGGCATGGCCGATACGACCGCCCGCACGCGTTCGACCGGTGTCGCCTGCTGGAACTTGACGATGACGATGGTGCCGCCGGCGAAGTCGACACCGAGCGCGAGCCCCCGGTTCCAGATGGTGGCGGCGCCCGCGAGGATCACCAACAGGGACAACGCGATGGCATGCCAGCGCCACCGGACGAAGTCGTAGTTCGCATTTTTGAAAAGCTGCATGATGACCTAGATGCTGACGGTTTGCGCGTTTGCCGGCCTGCGCGACAGGACGAACTCGAACAGCGTCCGTGACACGAAAATCGACGTGAAGAGGTTGCTGACGAGGCCGACGAACAAGGTTGTCGCGAAACCGCGGATCGGACCGGTGCCGAACTGGAAGAGGAACGCGGCCGCGATGAGCGACGTCACGTGCGTGTCGAACAGCGTCCAGAAGACGCGGTCGAAGCTTGCCGCAACGGCGGCCCGGGCGCCCCGATTCGCGGCCAGCTCTTCCTTGATGCGCTCGAAGATCAGCACGTTCGAATCCACACCCATGCCCATCGTCAGGATGAAGCCGGCAATCCCGGGCAGCGTCATCGTCGCGTCGAAATAGGCCATCATCCCGAGGAGGATGATCAGGTTCACGATCATCGCGATGACCGCGTTGATGCCCGAGAGCTTGTAGTAGGCGAGCATGAAGATCACGACGAGCACCAGGCCGGCCAGCGAGGCGGTGACGCCCGAGCGGATCGAGTCGGCGCCGAGCGTCGGGCCGACCACGCGCTCTTCGAGGTAGGTCATCGAGGCGGGCAACGCGCCCGAACGCAGTTTGAGCGCCAGATCCGCGGCTTCCTGCTGGGTGAAGCCGCCCGCGATGCGGCCGTCGGCGCTGATGCGCGATTCGATCCGCGCGTAGGACTGCACACGGTCGTCGAGGACGACCGCAAGGTAGCGGCCGACGTTCGAGCCCGTGACCTGGCCGAACTTCCGCGCGCCGTCCGGCTTGAGCGAGAACATCACGGCGGGCCGGCTGTTCTCGTCGAGCCCGACGCTCGCGCTCCGCAAATCGCTCCCGCTGACGGTCGCGACCTTCCGGACGAGGTAGAACGACGTCGCCGCGTCGCCCGCACTGCTGCGGTCCGAGGCGCCGGACACGACTTCCATGTCCGACGGCACCTGGCCGCCGTGCGACTGGAGGAGGCCTTCCCGGCTCGACGCCGGCTCCCCTTCGACCAGCTTGATCTCGAGGAGCGCCGGGGAACCGATGATGTCCTTGGCGCGCGCGACGTCGCTGACGCCAGGCATCTGCACCAGCAGCTGATCGCCGGCGTCGCCGTGCGTGGCGATATTGGGTTCGGTCACGCCGAGCTCGTTCACCCGGCGGTCGATCGTGTCGTGCGCCTGCACCATCGTCTGTTCCCGGAGGCTGCGGACGATATTGGGGCGCATGGTGAAATCGTACGCGCCGCCGACGCCGGACGCGCGGTCGTAATTCGTCGTGAGGTGCTCATCCGCCATGCGGCGGAACTCGGCGTCCCTGTCCTGCGGCACGCCCTCGACACGCAACGTGGTCGGCGACGTGACATTGATCGATCCCACGGAGACGCCCGCCGCCTGCAGCGCCTCGCGCAGCTGCTCGCCCGAGGTTTCGGTCGAGATCCGCAGGGCGTCGTCGCGGTTCACCCGCATCACCAGATGCACGCCGCCCTTGAGGTCGAGGCCGAGCTTCAGTTGCTTGGCCATCAGCCAGCCGGGCGCCGGCAGGCCGTACCTTTGCGCGAGGATCGGATAGACGCCGACGGCCGCAAAGAGTACGACGACGGCGACAATCGTGAAGGTCTTCCAGCGAAGATTCTTGTATGCAGCCATGAGTTAAACGTTTCCGGATTCCTGAACGATCGGCTCCTGCCCCTGATACCCGCCAACCGACGCCCGGGCGATCTCGATCCGGACCTTGTCGGCAATCTGGAGTTGCACGGAGGTGTCGTTGACGCGGGTGATGAGCCCGTAGATGCCGCCGGTCGTGACGACCTTGTCGCCCACTTTCAGGCCGGTCTGAAAGTCGGCGACCTTCTTCCGCTGCTTCTTCATGGGCAGCAGGACGAGGAAGTACAAGATCGCCAGCACCATCGCAAATGGCACGAAGTTCAACCAGGCAGGCTCCTGGCTACCGCCCATTGCGAACACGAGTGTCTGGCTCACATCTTCTTCTATCAGTTCAAGCATTCAATTGTGATCGGCGGGAGAAGGTTCGATGGAACTCCGAGCGGAGCTTTTCAAACGTGCCTAACATTATAGCCTCCCTAATCGACCTCATGGTGTCAAGGTAAAAGTAGAGGTTGTGGACGGTATTCAGCGTCGCGGCGGCCATCTCCCCGGCGACATACAAATGACGTAGATACGCGCGGGAAAAGTGCCGGCACGTGTAGCAGCGGCAATGCGGATCGGGCGGGCCGGCGTCTTCCGCGTACCTGGCATTCTTGATCGATATCGGGCCGGAGCGCAGGAGGAGTTGACCGTTCCGCGCATTCCTCGTCGGCAGGACACAATCGAACAGGTCGACACCGCGCGCCACGCACTCGACCAGGTCGTCGGGCATCCCGCTTCCCATGAGATACCGCGGCCGGTCGTCGGGCAACCGGGGGGCGGTGTGGGCCACGACATCGTAGGTGACCTCGGGCGGCTCGCCCACGCTCAAGCCGCCGATGGCGTACGCCTCGAACCCCAGCGCAACCGTCGCCTGGACGCTTTCGGTCCGCAGCCCAGGATGCACCCCACCCTGGATGATGCCAAACTGCACCTGCCCGGGATTGGTGGCTGCGACGCCGGCCACCGAGCCCGGGTCCTCCTTGATTCGCTGCCACCGCGCGCGCGCGCGGGCGGCCCAGCGAACCGACCGTTCCATCGCCACGCGCGCGACGTCGCTTGGCGCAGGCGTCGCAATGCACTCGTCGAGCACCATCGCGATATCGGAGCCGAGCTGGGCCTGAATGTCGGTCGTCCGCTCCGGCGTCAGCAGGTGCGGGGAACCGTCGAGATGCGATCGAAACTCGGCGCCGTCTTCGGAGATGCGCCGGCGCTCGGCCAGGCTGAACACCTGATAGCCGCCGCTGTCGGTCAGGATCGGCCGGTTCCACCCGATGAAGCGATGCAGACCGCCGGCGCGAGCGATGAGCGCGTCGCCAGGTCTGAGATAGAGGTGGTAGGTGTTGCCGAGGATGATCTCGGCGCCGAGCCCCTCGCCGGGTCCATCGCCAAGATTGCAGAGATCGCGATGCGTGACGCCTTTGACCGCTCCCTGCGTTCCGACGGGCATGAAGGCCGGCGTCTGCACCACCCCATGGGCCGTCAGCATCTCCCCGCGCCGCGCCGCGCCGTCGCGCGCGAGGACATGAAACCGGAACGATGAGTCGGACACAGCCTAAGCAGGATACTTCGAGGGACGGGTTGAATTTGCTCTTTGGTCTGCATTTATCAATGCGCTCGGGCCCCACCCCCGAGCCTTCTCGCGCGGCGACTTCGCGCCGCGCTCGGACCGCAGGCGCTTCTTCTGTCTCCTGTCTCCTGTCTCCTCTCTCCTGTCTTCTGTCTTCTGTCTCCTGACTCCTGCTATCCTTGCTTCCAATGAAGCGACTGCGGCTCGGTGTGCTCTATGGCGGACGATCGGGCGAACATGAAGTGTCGCTCGCGTCTGCGGCGGCCGTGTTTGCCAACCTCGACCGCAATCGCTACGAGCCGGTGCCGATTCGCATCGAAAAAGACGGACGGTGGGCGTTGGCGGACAGGCCGCCGGCGGCGGCCTCGGCCGCCGAAGTCATCGAACAGTTGCGCGTCGAGGCCGCGCGGCAGATTCGCACCGGCCGCGAGGTGCATCTCGTCACGCGTCCCAGCGAGGAGACGATCCTCTCGATCAAGCGCGCGCCCGAGGCCTCGCCGGAACCGACCGACGCGTCGGTGACGGGCCTCCACCTCGACGTGATCTTTCCGGTTCTCCACGGGCCGTACGGCGAAGACGGCACCGTCCAGGGTCTGCTCGAGCTCGCCAACGTTCCGTACATCGGCGCGGGAGTCGCGGCGTCGGCGCTCGGCATGGACAAGGCCCTGATGAAGGTGATGTTCTCGGCGAGTGGACTGCCTTCCTGTGACTACCGCATCGTGCTCCGCGCCGAGTGGGAGCAGCATGGCGACGACATCGCCGCCGAGCTCGAACGCCGGTTGCGATTCCCGATGTTCGTGAAGCCAGCCAATCTGGGATCGAGTGTGGGCATCTCGAAAGCCAAGGATCCCGCCGGCCTGCGAGACGCGATGACCCTCGCCGGATCCTACGACCGGAAGATCATCGTCGAGGCGGCGGTGCCCGACGCCCGCGAGATCGAGTGCGCGGTGCTCGGCAACAACGACCCGCAGACCTCGGTGCCCGGTGAAGTCATCCCGTCCCGCGAGTTCTACGACTACGAGGCGAAGTACCTCGATGAGGGCTCGAAGACGGTCATTCCGGCTGACCTTCCCCCTCGAGTGGTCGCCGAGATTCAGCGGCTGTCGGTCGCCGCGTTCCAGGCCATCGACTGCGCCGGGATGGCGCGCGTCGACTTTCTTCTCTCCCGGCCGGGCGGCGCCGTGTTCGTCAACGAGCTCAACACGATTCCCGGCTTCACGACGATCAGCATGTTCTCGAAGATGTGGGAAGCCTCCGGCATCAGCTACCCGGCACTCCTCGACCGCCTCGTCGAGCTGGCTCTCGAAAGGCACGCCGAGAAACAGCTGCTGCGCACTGCCCTCCCATGATCCGAGCGGGGCTGCTCGTGCTGTCAGCCGCGATGCTGGCCGCGGCGCCGGCAGCGCAGATCCGACCGGCGCGATCGCCCGCGCAGGAAGCGCCTGCAGGCCGGCTGCGCGGTGAAGAAGGACTGATCCGGGTCTACAACCTCATCCTCGACGCCCGATTCGACGCGCTCGAGGCCGCGCTCCGTCGCGCGTGCGGGCCGGCACCCATCGAGGCCTGCCACGTGCTCGAAGCCACCGCGCTCTGGTGGCGCATCCAGCTCGACC
The DNA here is from genome assembly GCA_963771395.1 of uncultured Acidobacteriota bacterium. Taxonomy (GTDB): domain Bacteria; phylum Acidobacteriota; class Vicinamibacteria; order Vicinamibacterales; family 2-12-FULL-66-21; genus DATBJJ01. Next base: position 62,872 of record CAVYTY010000018.1, read on the forward strand.
CCGACAGCCGCGCGCTCGACGAGGAATTCTCGACCGCGGTCGAACGGGCCATTCGAGCGACAGACGCGTGGACCATCCGTGCGCCCGACGATGCCGAGGCGTGGTTCTACCTTGGCGGGGCGTTCGCGGCACGCGTGCAGTGGCGTGTGCTGCGTGAAGAGCGGCTCGCGGCGGCGCGGGACGGCAAGCGCATCAAGGACGCGCTCGAGCGCGCGCTGACGCTCGATCCCGAGCTCGACGACGCCTACTTCGGCATCGGCCTCTATCGGTACTACGCCGACATCGCGCCGGCGGTCGCCAGGTTCCTCCGGTTTCTTCTGCTGCTCCCCGGCGGCGATCGCCAGGAAGGGCTGGCGCAGATGGTGCGCGCCCGGACGCACGGCCGCCTCCTGCAGGGAGAGGCGGACTACCAGCTCCATGTCGTCTATCTCTGGTACGAGCACCAGACCGGCCGCGCGCTCGCGCTGCTGCGCGACCTGCAGCAGCGCCATCCCGCCAATCCACTCTTCCTGACTCAGATCGCCGAGATTCAGGACGTGTATCAGCATGATGTGATGGCGAGCCTCGACAGCTGGCGCGCCCTGCTCGCGCAGGCGCGCGCCGACCGCGTCAACGCCGCCGGCCTGGCCGAGGTGCGCGCTCGTCTCGGGATTGCCGGCCATCTCGACGCGCTCGCGCTCACCGACGAAGCCATTGACCACCTCGGCCGCGTCATCGCCCTCGAGCCCGAGGCGCCGCATGCCTCGCTCGCGCTGGCGTATCTGCGGCTCGGGGAAGCTCACGACCGCCTGAACGCCCGCGCCGAGGCGATGGCCGCCTACCGCTCCGCGTCGCTGTCGGCTCCGGCAAGCGATCGCCTCAACATCCGTCGCCGGGCGGCCGAGCGCATGCGCAAAGCCCCGAACGCCCGACATGCCGAGGCGTTCCGCCTCTCGCTCGACGGGTGGCGCGAGCTCGAGCAGAAGGATGTTCCGGCAGCGGCAGCGGCGCTCGAGCGCGCGATCGCGATCAACCCGCGCGACCCTGTCGCCCGATACCGGTATGGCCGGGTGCTCCAGGCCCGCCGCGATGAGGACGGGGCGCTCGAACAGTACGCGCTGACGATCCTCGATGCCCGGCTCGCGCCCGCGCCGGTCGTTGGAGACGCGTACCTAGAGGTCGCGCGCCTCCACGAGCGCGCCGGCCGCCGCGAGCAGGCGATCGCCGCGTACCGCGTCGCCTCGACCCTGTTCGGCGCCGCGGAGAACACACACCTCACCGCCGCGCGCGCGCTGACCCGACTGGAGAAGTGAATCGCGGCTCGCGATCACGGATCTCACGGGACGCGGATTGCGCGGATCACAGATTTCACGGGACGCGGATTGCGCGGATCACAGATTTACGGGACGCGGATTGCGCGGATCACAAATTCACGGGATGCGAATTGCGCCGATCCGCGTCCCGTCGAGCTGTGATCCGTGTTCCCGTGAGATCCGTGACCCGTGTGACGTGCGATCGCGTGATCCGCGTCCCGTGAGATCCGTCAATCCGCGCGATCCGCGTCCCGTTGAATGATCCGCGCGAATCCGCGCGATCCGCGTCCCGTTGAAGTCGTGATCCGCGCGATCCGCGTCCCGTGGGATCCGCGTCCGCGTGATCCGCGCCCCTGGACTCCGCGATCGCGATGACCCGATGCGTAATTCGCGCGCCGTGATCGTGATCTGCGCTCCCGCTCTGCGATCCGGGAAAGAAAAACAGTGCAGGTTTTTGACTTTTCGTAAACTTTATGCTTGACAGATAATTTTTCTCATCCATAATCTACATCTTGTATGAGGGTGGACCGCTCAGCCCACCTGTTGTAACCTGGTGACCCGGTAACGAAGCTGAGCTGCCACATTCCAAGGAGGAATAATGGCGAAGAAGGCTGCGAAGGGCGGCAAGAAAAAGGGCGGAAAGAAGCGCTAGACCGAGCCGCCTACCGGTCCGGGGGTGTCACGCATGACACCCCCTATTTGTTGATGCACACCTTCCGCAGTCGCGGAAGTTCTGCAAAGAGGCGACGGGGTGCTGATAGAAGCAGGCCGAGCGCGCCGGATGGCCGCGGCGCTGCAATGCAGTGACAGCCCCTCGCAGACGGAATCCCACGAGTGAAAGGGGGGATAAACACAATGGCGAAGAAAGCAGCCAAGGGCGCGAAGAAGAAGGGCGGCAAGAAGCGGTAGCCCTCGCGCACCCGCTAATCGACGGTGCACCGTGCCTCTGCACGGTGCACCGTGCAAACCTTCCCGGCGGCATTCCTCTTCAGCGCGACTCCACCCAGCCCGACCCGTCCCACACACGAATCCGCTGAATCACGTCGCCCGGCTTGATCCGGTCGACTGTATCCATACCGTTGACGACGTGGCCGAACACCGTGTAGCGCGCGTCGAGGTGCGGCTGCGGTGAGAGCGTGATGAAGAACTGGCTGCCCCCCGTGTCGCGCCCCTCGAGTGCCATCCCGACGGTGCCGCGCAGATACGGCCGTTGGCTGAGCTCGTCTCGGATCGTGTAGCCCGGACCACCCTCTCCGTCTCCTCGCGGATCGCCATACTGCACGACGAAGTTGGCGACGACCCGGTGCACCTCCAGGCCGTTGAAGAACCCCTTGCGCACGAGCTCGATGAAGCTGCGCGAGGTCTGCGGCGCGTCGAGCACGGCCAGTTCGAATTCGATCGAGCCGTAGGAGGTCTCGATGAAGACATGGGGCGAGGTCGTCGGCCCGATGAGCATGGGATCGTCGTACGGCGCGATGGGTTCACCAGGCACCGGCGCAATGGTCCGTGCCGCGGCGCTCGTCGGTTCGAGCTTGGCGAGCAACTCGTCGGCTCGCACCCGCACCGCCCAGTCCTTGTCTTCGAGCGCCTGAACGAGCGTGCTCTCCGACTCGGCCGCACCGTAGGCGGCCAGCGCGTCGAGTGCCGCTGTCCGGGCCGTGTACGGCGAATCGGGCAGTGCGGTCTTGTACGCCTGCCGCAGCGCCTCAGCTCCCCCTTCCGGCTTGAGCGTCCCCAACTCTCGTGCGGCCGTGGCTCGGACCACGAAATCGGAATCGGCGAGCCGCTGCTCCAGCAGGGCGCGCAGGTCTGTCGCCTTGAGGCGCGCGAGCGCGGTCAGGACTGCCGGGATCACACGCTTGTCCTCGTCCTGCAACATCGCGCGCACACGATCGGTGGCCAGGTCCGGAGGGAACGTGCCGAGCGTCTCGGCCAATGCCGCACGAACGCGCCAGTGGCGATCGGGGTCCATGCCTGCCAGCACGGCGGTGAAGCTCTCCTGATCGATCGCCGCGGCCGCCCGCAACGCGGCAACGCGCATCTCCGGCCATTCGTCGGTCAACAAATCCTGGACCGAGGGCAAACCTTCAGCGGCCCGCAACGTACCGAGTGCCGCGACAGCTTCGAGCCGGATGTTCGGATGTGCCGTCGGCGTACCGGCCAGGCGGGCGAGGGCCGCGGCTGCCTCGGTCGCGCCGAGCTGGGCGAGCGCGCGGACCGCGGCGGCGGTCAGTTCCAGCCCGGCCTTCGCTGCGGGATCGAGGAGCGCGAGCAGCGGCTTGATGGCAGACGGGTCCTTGAGTGTACCGAGCCCTCGTGCGGCGAACGCACGCGTGTAGCGCCCATTCGAGCCGAGCAGTTGCAGGAGTACGGGCGCGGCCCGCGGGTCTTCGATACGCTGCAGCGCGTATGCAACCGGCCACCACGCCGTGACCGGCTGACCGCCCGCGACGACCGCCGAGGCCAGCGGGTCGTACGCCTTGAGCCGCACCAGCGCAAACAACCCCAGCTTGAAGGCCTCGGCCTCCGGTGCAATGGACACCGCCTCATCGTCGGGCTGCATGGCCGCGACAGGCGCGCTCGTCGCGTACTCTGCCACCATCTTTGCAATCGCTGGTGCGGCGCCCGTGGCGCCGATGAGGCCGAGCGCTTCTGCGGCGCGCCCGCGCACGAGGGGCAAAGTGTCGGTCAGCAATGGCGCAAGTGCGGCCTCCGCCGATCCGTCGCCGATGAGCCCGAGCCCGAACGCGGCCATCGCGCGCACGTCGGGATCACCATCCGGCAGGGCCGACACGAGGAGCGGCACGCCGGCCTTTGCCTTCACGCGGCCGATGGCGAGCGCCGCCCGACGGCGTACCCGGGCGTCGCGGTCACGCACGAGCACCGACAGATCCGGCAAAGACGATGGCGGCGGCGGGACGACCACCGCTGCCGGCTTCTTTCCTTTCACCGGCGGGGGCGGCGGCGGTAGCGCGGGCAACTCGAAGCGCAGCAGGCGCTGGTCCTCGAGCCGGAGGATCCACGCCATCTTTTGTTGCTGCGGCACCGGCGGCGCTTCCGGAAGCTTGGGGGGCGGCGTGGGAACGCACGCCGACAGCACGACGAGCGACGCCGCGATCGCCGTCATGAATACCGAGCGTGGGGGCGCGAGCCTCCCCGCGAGATCGTCAGTCGTCACACGCGCAACTCCATTTTCTCTTCGGTGGCGGCCGCGACGCGATCGGCCACGATGTGCACCCCGATGCCTGGCCCGCCGGGCACCGCGATGGTGCCGTCGGGCCGCACCACGATGTCGGGATCGATGAGGTCGGGGGTGTAATAGCGGCGGCTCGCCGCGACGTCGCCAGGCAGCGAAAAATTCGGCAGCGTCGAGAGGTGAATGTTGTGGGCGCGGCCGACGCCGCTTTCGAGCATGCCCCCGTGCCAGACCGGAACGCCGTGCGCCGCCGCCAGGTCGTGGAGGCGCAGCGATTCGGCATGCCCTCCAACCCGTCCCGGCTTGATGTTGATGACCCGGCAGGCGCCGAGCTCGATCGCCTCCGCCGCAGCCCGCACCGTGGCGATGGACTCGTCGAGGCAGATCGGCGTGCGCAGCTCACGCTGCAGACGCGCGTGGTCGCGAATGTCGTCGTAGTCGAGTGGCTGTTCGATCATCATCAGGTCGAAGCGGTCGAGCTCGGCGAGCCGCGGCGCGTCCTCGAGGGTGTAGGCGGCGTTGGCGTCGACCATGAGCGGAATGTCGCCGAACCGCTCGCGAATGCGCTGGACGGCGGTCACGTCCCACCCGGGCTTGATCTTGATTTTGACACGGCGATAGCCGGCGGCGCGCTCGATGGCGACGCGGTCGACGAGCTCGTCGAAGGAATCCTGGATCCCGATCGAGACGCCCGATTCGATGAACGTTCGCAGTTCGCCCGCGCCTGGCGCGGCGCGCGACGCGCCAAGCAGCGTCGACAGGCTGACCCCCTCCTGGCGCGCGACCAGATCCCACGCCGCCATCTCGACCGCGGCCTTGGCCATCTGGTGGCCGCGCACGGCGGCGAACGCGCTGAAGATCTCCCGCGGGTGATCGAACGACCGTCCGAGCACCAGGGGCGCGAGGAACTCGCTGATGATGTGCCACGCCGTCCTCGTCGTCTCGGCGCTGTAGTAGGGATTGGCATCGGCCACGCATTCGCCGACGCCGGATGCGCCGTCGCCGTCGACCGTCACCAGAAGAAAGGCCCGTTCGTGCACGCGCCCGAAGCTCGTCTCGAAGAACCGAACGAGCGGCAGGCGCAGCAGGCGCAATTCGAGGCGATCGATCCGCACCCGTCCATGCTATCGCAAGCTCGCCTTCGCGCCCTCCGGGCGCTTCGGCGCAGCAGGCTCGTTTCGGACTGCTATACTCGCCGGACCTTGGACTTCCGGTACATCGCCATCGAAGGTCCGCTGGGAGTCGGCAAATCGGCGCTGGCCGACCAGCTTGGAGCGCGGTTCGATGCGACGGTCGTGCTCGACGAGACCGACAATCCTTTTCTCGCCGACTTCTACGCCGGCCGGCAGGGCGCCGGATTTCAAACGCAGCTCTTCTACACGCTGGCGCGGCACCGGCAGCAGACGTCGCTGCGCCAGCGCGACCTCTTCAGTCAGATGACGATCTGCGACTACCTGTTCGAGCGCGACAAGATCTACGCCTACCTGAACCTCGACGACAACGAGCTGTTCATCTATCAGCGGCTCTACGAGCTGCTGCTCCCGGACCTGCGGACGCCCGACCTCGTGATCTACCTCCAGGCCCCGACCGACGTCCTGCGCCGCCGGCTGCGCGAGAGCCCCGGACCGAGGGAGACCCGCCCATCCCCGCGGATCGCTACATCGGTGAGCTGAACGAGGCCTACAACCATTTCTTCTTTCACTACTCCGCCTCGCCGCTCCTGGTCGTCGAAACGTCGCAGTTCGACCTCACCTGGGGTGAGGACGCCGTGGCCGACATCGAACGCCAGATAAAGGTGATGGGGAAGGGCACGAGATATTACGTGCCGAGAACGTGACAGTCGACAATCGGCAGTCGTCGGTCGTCAGTCACAGTCCCCAATCCGAGTCGTCAGTCCACAGTCGGCGTCGGCAGTCGGAGTCGACAGTCCAGTCGTCAGTCGCACCCGGCTGCGCTTGACGACTCCGCTGACGACTCCGACTGAGGACCCCGACTGAGGACTCCGACTGAGGACTGGGACTGTAGACTGACGACTCGGACTGTGGACTGCGACTGACGACTGGCGACGGCCGACTGCCGACTGTCACTGCATGGTAATCTACCTCCTCCACCAATGGCCTGGTTCAAGAAGCAACGAAAGCCCATTGAGCCTCCCGACAAGCAGAGCCGGGTTCCCGAGGGGCTCTGGGTCAAGTGCCCATCCTGCGCGCAGGTAATCTACAACAAGGACCTCGCGGCAAGCCTGAGTGTCTGCACCAAATGCGGGCATCACTTCCGTTTGAGCGCGGCCGAGCGGCTGCGGGCGCTCTTCGACGGTGAGTGGCAGGCATACGACCACGGGCTCACGTCGACCGACCCGCTCAAGTTCACCGACACCAAGCCGTACCACTCGCGGCTCGACGCCAGCATCGCCGCCACCGGCCTCAACGACGCCGTGATCACTGCCACCGGACGGATCAACGGCATCGAGACGGTCGTGGCCGCCATGGAGTACGCGTTCATCGGCGGCAGCATGGGCGTGGTCGTCGGCGAGAAGATTACGCGCGGCGATCGAACGGGCGATCGCCGAGCGCCTGCCGCTCATCATCGTCTCCTGCTCCGGCGGCGCGCGCATGATGGAGGGCGCGCTGTCGCTCATGCAGATGGCCAAGATCAGCGGCGGCCTGGCCAGGCTCGACCGCGCGCGGCTGCCCTATATCTCGGTGCTGACCGATCCCGACGACGGGCGGCGTCACGGCGAGCTTCGCCATGCTCGGCGACGTCAACATCGCCGAACCGAAGGCGCTCATCGGCTTTGCCGGTCCCCGCGTCATCGAGCAGACGATCCGCCAGACCCTCCCCGAGGGGTTTCAGCGCAGCGAGTTCCTCCTCGACCACGGCATGCTCGATGCCATCGTCGACCGCCGCGAGATGAAAGCCTGATCACCCGCGTGCTGCGGTTCGGCATGCCAGAGCGCCCCGCCGACGCGCGCGCCGGCAGGCCAGGCCGTGGCCAGACCCTAGCACCAGCGCCTTGCCACTCGAATTCCTCTTTTCGCTCGAACGTCTCGGGATGAAGTTCGGCCTCGAGAACATGAAGGCTATCTGCGGGGCGCTCGGCCACCCTGAGCGGAGCTTCCGCTCTATCATCGTCGCGGGCACGAACGGCAAAGGATCGGTCACGGCGATGACCTCCGCGGCGCTTCACGCGGCCGGGTACCGCTCGGCGCGCTACACATCGCCTCATCTCGAGCGGATCGAAGAGCGGTTCGTCATCGGTGAACGCGAGGTGGCGCCGGCCGATCTCGAGGATGCGGCGACGACGGTCCAGGCCAGCGTGGAGCGCCTCACGGCTGACGGCGTGCTCGAGGCGCTTCCCACGTTCTTCGAGTGTGCGACGGCGATCGGCTTCGAGCTCTTCCGCCGGGCCGCCGTCGAGGTGGCGGTGGTCGAAGTGGGGCTGGGCGGCCGGCTGGACGCGACCAACGTCATAAGTCCGATGGCTGCCGTCATCACGACGATCGACTTCGATCACCAGGATCTCCTGGGAGAGACCCTGGAATCGATCGCGCGCGAGAAGGCCGGCGTCATCAAGCCGGGGATACCGGTCATCGTCGGGCCGGTTGCCCCCGGCGCACGCGCCGTGATCGAGACCACTTGCCGCGAGGTCGGGGCGCGGCTGGTCGACGCCGCCGAGGCCGTTCGCGCCACGGCATCGAGAGCTGTGGGGCCGGCCGGTCGCGAGACAACGGTATCGTTCGAAGCTGGCGAACATCGCCTGGAGGATGTCGTGCTCGGCCTTCGGGGACGCCACCAGATGGAGAACGCAGCCGTGGCGTTCTGCCTCATGACCGAGCTCGTCAAGTCTGGTGGACCTGGCGGGCTCGGGCTGCGCATCGATGACACCGCCATGCGCGCCGGACTGACCGGTGCGCGCTGGCCCGGCCGTCTCGAGCGCGTGCGGTGGCGCGGAATCCGACGTGCTCCTCGACGCGGCGCACAATCCGGCGGGGGCTCGGGCACTCGCGACCTATCTTCAGGAAACCGGGTGGACCGACGTGACGCTGGTCATCGGCGTGATGCGCGACAAAGACGTCAGGGGCATGCTGTCGGCCCTCCTTCCATGTTGCACGACGCTCGTGTGCACGACACCGGCCAGCCCGCGCGCCCTCGCCGCTGAAGCGCTGGCCTCCCTCGCCTCGGCGTTCCCGTCCCCCCCACGTCCGTCGTGGCCATCCCGGATCCCGCGATGGCCATGGCCCACGCGTGCCGGGCCGGAGGCCGAGTCGTCGCGGCCGGATCGATCTTCTGATCGGTCCGCTGCGTGGTATTCTTCGTTGATTTCCCGCGTTGGACCAGGGCGCGTCCGTGCCAGCTGACGCGCTGACGCCGCCGCCCCTTCGCATGTATCGCCGCATCCTGTTCATCGTCGCGCTCGGCACACTTGGCATCCTCGGCATGCTTCCCATGACCGGCGCCGCGCCGGCGAGCGCGCAGACGAGCGCGCAGACGCCGCAGAGCGAGATCGCCGGATGCCGCGTCTCCTACATGAAGAGCGCAACGCAGGACGCTCTGTCGAAGGACGTGGGGGGCCGCACCGAAAAGGTGATCGTCCTCTCGGGCGAAGGCGCCGTGCCCGTGCAGGTGGACTGCGACGACACGCAGTTCTTCGGGGACTTCGCCGAAATCTACCCCGACAGCCACCGCATCGTCGCCACGGGCAACGTCAAGGTCGGCACGCCGACGAGCTTCATCATTGCCGAACGGGTGGAGTTCGATACGAAGTCGCGGACCGGCGTTTTCTACGTCGCCCACGGCATGGCGTCGCTCGGCGACCGCGTCGATCGCAGCATGTTCGGGACGCAGGAAGCCGATGCCATCTTCCGCGGCAAGGAGATCCACAAGCTCGGACCGAAGAAGTACAAGATAGTCGACGGCGCGTTCAGCACCTGCGTGCAGCCGACACCGCGGTGGGAAGTCGTGTCGGGCTCGGCAACCCTCAACCTCGACGACTATGCCCTGCTGAAGAATTCGATCTTCCGGGTCAAGGGCGTGCCGCTGATGTATCTGCCTATTTTCTACTACCCGATTCAAGAGGACGACCGGGCCACGGGCTTCCTGATTCCCATGTACGGCACCTCGACGTTCAGGGGGCAGTCGCTCAGCAACGCCTTCTTCTGGGCGATCTCCCGCAGCCAGGACGCCACGCTGATCCACGATTGGTTCTCGAAGGCCGGCCAGCAGATGGGCGGCGAATACCGGTACGTCGTGAGCGGCGGGTCGCAGGGCAACGCCCGTTTCTCGTTTCTCGACGAGAAGCAGGTCAACGCGACGACGGGAGAGAGCGAGCCCGGGCGGCGCAGCTATCAGGTGACCGGCGGGATGGCGCAGACGCTCGGTGGCGGCCTGCGGGCACGCGCCAACGCCGACTACGTCTCCGACATCGCGCCCGAGCAGCTCTACCAGCAGAACCTCTACCGCGCCACGCGAAGCACGCGCAGCTTCGGCGGCAACGTCAGCGGCAGCTGGAACCAGTTCGCGCTGAGCGGCACGCTCGACCGCACCGACGTGTTCTATCCCGACGGGTCGTACACGACCTACGGGGGACTGCCCCGCGTCACCTTCAACCGTCCCGAACGACGCATCGCCAAGTCGCCGCTCTACTTTGGCACGAGCGCCGAGTACGCGACGATCCTCCGCAGCACGACGGGGCCCGACGGCGTCGCCGTCACCGACCAGGGACTGACCCGGCTCGACTTCGCGCCGGCGGTGCGGATCCCCTTCACGCGCTGGCCATTTCTGACGGTGAACTCGACGGTCGGCTGGCGTGCCACCTACTGGACCGAGAGCCTCGTCGACGGCAAGCAGGCACCCGAATCGATCGTGCGGCAGTTCTTCGACTTCAGCTCCCGCGTCACCGGGCCGGTCCTGAGCCGCATCTTCAACGCCGGCGATCCCGACGCGGTGAAAGTCAAGCACGTCATCGAGCCGATCTTCACGATCCGACGGCGGACCGCGATCGACGTGTTCGATCAAATCATCCTGCTCGAAGGGCCCGACTACACCGTCGGCAACATCTGGGAGTTCAGCTACGGCCTCAACAACCGTGTCTACGTCAAGCGGACCGCGTCCCGGGAAGTGCTCAATGTGGCATTGACCCAGAGCTACTACACCGACGCGCGCGCGGCGCAATACGCTCAGCAGTATCAGAGCAGCAGCTATGCGGCGACCGAGCAGAGCAAGTTCACCGCTCTGGCCTTGTACGTTCGCACGGCGCCCACCGAACGGTTGCAGGGCGACTTCCGCACGGAGTGGGACCCCACGTTTCACACGCTGAAGACGCTCGCCGCCACTGGAAGCGTCAACAGCGCGAATTTCCAGGCGTCCGCCGGCTGGAGCCGGCGGCGCTACATTCCTGGGCTGGTGGGATTCGACAACCCGGACTTTGCCGATCACTATCTGAACGCGTCCGCGACCTGGCGTACCACGACCAACACGTTCGGTGCGACCTACACGTTCAACTACGACCTGAGGCGTGATCAGTATCTGCAGCAGCGCTATCTGGCGTACTACAACGCGCAGTGCTGCGGGTTCGGCGTCGAGTATCAGAAATACAATTTTTCCAACTATGCCGGGGTCGCGATCTCCGAGGATCGGCGCTTCAACGTGTCGTTCACGCTCGCAGGAATCGGCACGTTCTCGAACTTCCTCGGCGCGTTCGGCCTCGGCGGGCAGACCGCGCAGTAGGCCACCGAGTTCAACGGGTTGGGAAAAGGCGATGGCACGATGGCCACGATGCAGGCTTTACCGCAATAATCATCGTGTTGCTTCCGTCTCGTCGTCGAAGTGTCAAGGCCGTCGTGTGGTGGCGGGGAGGCCCGCGTACGTAAATCGAGAGACTGGATCTGGATGATGATGTCGATGGATGTGTGGCAGTGATGGCAACCACGAACGTGCTGGTCACCGGGGGCGCCGGGTTCATTGGGTCCAACTTCGTGCGCCATGCGCTCACGACGCACCCCGACTGGCGCGTGACCACGCTCGACAAGCTCACCTACGCCGGCCGGCTGGAGAACCTGAAAGGGGTGATCGACCACCCCCGGCACGAGTTCGTCAGGGGTGACGTGGCCGACCCGGCGGTCGCCGGACCGCTCGTCACCGCGGCAGACATCGTCGTGCACTTCGCCGCCGAGACGCACGTCGATCGCTCGATCATGAACGCCGGCGAGTTCATCACGACTGACGTCTTCGGCACATTCGTCCTCCTCGAGGCCGCCCGCGAGGCCGGCCGGCTGCGGAAGTTCGTCCAGATCTCGACCGACGAGGTCTACGGCAGCATCCCGGAAGGATCGAGCCGGGAGAGCGACGAGCTGCGGCCGAGAAACCCTTACTCGGCCAGCAAGGCGGGGGCGGATCGGCTGGCCTACAGCTACTGGGCCACGTATCAGGTCCCCGTCGTCATCACCCGCGCCTCGAACAACTACGGCCCGAACCAGTTTCCCGAGAAGATCATCCCGCTCTTCATCACCAACGCCATCGACGATCGGCACGTGCCGCTCTACGGCGACGGGATGAACGTGCGCGACTGGCTGCACGTGTCGGACAATTGCCGCGCGCTCGACCTCATCATCGACGCGGGGACGCCGGGCGAGGTCTACAACGTCGGCGGGGGCAATCATGTGAAGAACGTCGATCTGACGCGTCGTATCCTGCAGCTCCTCGGCAAGCCCGAGTCGCTGATTCGTCCGGTGGCCGATCGCCCCGGGCACGATCGCCGCTACTCGGTCGATACGGCCAAGCTGCACGGGCTCGGGTGGACGCCCCGCATCGCCTTCGAACAGGGACTGGCGGAAACAGTGTCCTGGTATGTGCAGAACGAATGGTGGTGGCGACCGATCAAGGAAGGTGACCCCGCGTTCCAGGCGTACTACAAGACCCAGTACAGCGATCGACAGAGCTGAGATCCGGCTGTGGCTGGTCCCCCACTCGTCACGGGCGCTACCGGGTTCGCGGGCAGTCACCTGGTCGAACACCTGCTCCACTCGCAGCTGGAGCGCGAGGCCGTCGTGGCCGCCTGGGCACACCCGCACGGCGCGCCAGTCATCGCGCGCGATCCGAACATCGCGTGGAACGCGGTCGACCTGCTCGACCGCGAAGCGGTGCGCGACGCCATTGCCGCGCTGCGGCCATCGGTGGTGTACCACTGCGCCGGCGCCGCTGACGTCGGCACCTCGTGGGTCGATCCCGTCACGCCGCTCAAGGTCAACGCGCTCGGCACGCACCATCTGCTCGATGCCGTGCAACTCGCGGGCTCGAACACGGCCGTCGTCCTGGCCGGATCGGCCACGGTGTACCGGGCGTCGCCTGAGGGGATCACGGAAGAGTCGCCGATCGCCCCGTCGAGCCCTTACGGCGTCAGCAAGCTCGCGCAGGAAATGCTCGCCGGACGGGTCACGTCGTTTCCAGTCTTCCTGGCGAGGCCGTTCAATCACGCCGGGCCACGGCAGTCGCCCGCATTTGTCACGTCGAGCTTTGCGCGGCAGATCGCGGAGATCGAGGCGGGCATGGAGTCACCCGTTCTGCGCGTCGGCAATCTCGACGCGCGCCGGGACATCACCGATGTGCGCGATACGGTGCGGGCCTACCGGATGTTGGCCGCGAGCGGACGGCCGGGACGGCCCTACAACATCTGCAGCGGGCGCGCCTATCGCATCGGCGATCTGCTCGAGATCCTGCTCGCGCGGGCCCGGGCGCCGATCCGCGTCGCGAGCGATCCGGCCCGATTGCGGCCATCGGACAATCCCGTGTTGCTTGGGGATCCCTCGCGGGTCTGGACCGAAGTGGGATGGCAGGCAACTATCCCGATCGAAGACACCTTGAAGGACCTGCTCGACTACTGGCGGCTTCGGGTCGCCGTCGCCCGCGCCTGATGGCCGCGCGCCAGTACGACGAGCGTGGCCGGAAGATCCTGCACATCGCGATAGGCGGCTTCGCGCTCGCGCTGCGGTACGTGTCGTGGTGGCAGGCGGCGCTCATGGCCATCACGGCAATCGCCTTCAACGTCCTCGTTCTCCCGCGCGTCGCCAGGCAAATCTATCGCCCCTGTGAACGTGTGCGCGACGCCGGTTCCGGCGTCGTTCTCTACCCGATCTCGGTACTGCTGCTCGTGCTGCTCTTCCCGAATCGCCTCGACATCGCCGGCGCCGCCTGGGCGATACTGGCCGTCGGCGACGGGATGGCGACGATCGCCGGCAGACGCATGGGCGGGCGAGCGATCCCGTGGAACCGCGACAAGTCCTTCGCTGGCACCTTCGCGCTGTTCCTCTGTGGCGGTCTGGCGGGCACGCTCGTCGCCTGGTGGTGCCGGCCGAACGTGACGCCGACTCCCGAAGTGTGGTTCTCGGTTGCGGCACCACTACTCGCGGCGCTCGTTGCCGCGTTTGTCGAAACGATCCCCATCAGGCTGGACGACAATCTCTCTGTTCCGGCCTCGGCCGCAGGCGTGCTCTGGGCACTCTCGCTCGTTCGCGAGGACCTCGTCGGAGCGGCGATTGCGGCCGGCGTTCATGCGCTCCTCCCCGCCGCGGCCGCGAACGTGGGCGTTGCTTGGCTTGGTTATCGGGCGGGCACAGTGACAGCCACGGGAGCGGTGGCCGGCGCGATCATCGGCATCGCGATCGCGGTCACGACCGGGTGGCCCGGATGGGTATTGCTGCTGGCGACATTTCTGGCCGCGTCAGTCAGTTCGCGGCTGGGTCTGCGCCGCAAGACGCTCCTCGGAATCGCCGAAGAGCGTGGGGGACGCCGTGGCGCTGGGAATGCGATCGCCAATACCGGCTTCGCCACGGTCGCGGGGCTGCTGTCTGTGTTGACTCACGCACGCGACCCGGCGCTCCTCGCCTTCGTCGCTGCTCTCGCGGCCGGCGGGAGCGACACCATCGCCAGCGAAATCGGCAAGGCGTGGGGACGACGGACGCACCTCGTGAGCACCTTTCGGCGCGTGGCACCGGGTACCCCTGGCGCGATGTCCCTGGAGGGGACCGTCGCCGGCATCGCCGGCGCATGCCTCCTGGCGGCCCTGGCCATCCAGGTCGGGCTGATTCCTCCGGGCGCGCTGTTCGCCGTCGTCGCCGGCGCGACGATTGGCTCGCTTGTCGAAAGCCTTCTGAGCGCGACGTTCGAGGGTCCGGGTATCCTGAACAACGACATGCTCAACTTCCTCAACACGGCCGCCGCCGCCGCGGCCGCGGTCGTCGTCGCCCGCATCGCCGCATGACCACCCCGTCAAGAGGAGCGCTCTGGTTCGAGTTCTCGCGGCCGTTCACGCTCGTCGCGCCGGCGCTCGGTTTTGCGTCTGGCGCCGTCACGGCCGCGGGTGCCGCGCCCCGCGAAGCCTGGAGCACGGACCTCATCCTCTACCCCGTGATCGGGTTGACGATGGCAGCCGTGCTCAACGCCGCGTCGAACGCGATCAATCAGATCTACGACCTCGAGATCGACCGGGTCAACAAGCCCAGGCGTCCGCTGCCGTCGGGGCGGTTGACGATCGCGGCCGCCTGGGCCTTCACTCTGGTCACCTACGCCGCCGCGTTGACGCTCGCTTGGTTCGTCGCGCCCGGCGGGCGCCACGAGTGTTTCTGGATCGTGCTCGTGGCGACGGCGATCACGGTGCTCTACTCCGTGCCGCCGTTCCGCACGAAGCGGCTGGGCATCTGGGCCAACGTCACGATAGCCATTCCGCGCGGCGTGCTGTTGAAGGTGGCGGGCTGGTCCGCGGTCAAGACGGTGATGGCCGTCGAACCGTGGTTCATCGGCGGGATCTTCGGCCTGTTCCTGCTCGGCGCGTCGACGACCAAGGATTTCGCCGACATGGAAGGCGACGCGCGCGGCGGGTGCCGCACGCTGCCGATTCTCTACGGCGTGCGCCGGGCGGCGTGGCTGATTTCGCCGTCGTTCGTGATCCCCTTCCTGATGATCGCTGTCGGAGCCGTCGCGGGGATTCTGACGGGCGACTTCGTCCTGCTGCTCGCGCTCTCGGCCGGCATGACGGCGTATGGTTGCTACGTCTGCTACCTCATGCTGAGGCGCCCCGAGGAGCTGGCGGTCGAGGAGAACCACGTGTCATGGGCGCACATGTACAGAATGATGTTCGTCGCCCAGATCGGCTTCGCCGCCGCCTACCTTCTCTAGCTGGCACCGTTCCGCGCGGCGACCGGCTTGCGCGGCTGCCTGCTGTTATGTAATATGTCGCTATGAAGCATATGAAGGGCTCGGACTCGATCGCGAGCTGAAGAAAGGGAGCGCGGAGCTGCTGATTCTGTCCCTCGTCGAGCATCGCGCCCGCCACGGCTACGAGATCGGCAAGCTGATCGACGAGCGGTCCGACGGCGCGATCCGCTTCAAAGTCGCGTCCCTCTACCCTCTGCTGTACCGCCTGGAGCATCGCGGCTGGATCCAGGGACGGTGGGTCGAGCGGAGCGGCGAACGCCGGCGACGCTTCTACAAGCTCACCCCGGCCGGCCGCAAAGTGCTCGCCGCCCACCGCACGACCTGGGACGGCTTCGTCAACGCCATTCGCCGCATCACGGAGCTGGAGCATGCCTGATTGGACGTCGGAGCTCGAGCGCCGCCTGGATCGCTTCGATCTCCCGCCGCTCGAGGAAACCCGCATCATCGAGGAGCTGTCGCATCACCTCGACGACCGCGTGGCCGAACTGCGCCGTGCGGGCAAGAGCCTGTGGGAGGCGACCCAACTGGCGCTCGACGAGATCTCCGGAGGACGAGCTGAGGCGCGGCGGATGGCGCGCGCTGCCGATGCCCATCGCCGCCTATTCGCCGGGAGTGACCGATGGGACGATGGGTCGAGGGACTTCTGCGGGATGTGCGCTACGGAGCGCGGTCGCTGCTGCGGCAGCGCGGGTTCACCGTGGCCGCGACGCTGGCGCTTGGCCTCGGCATCGGCGGGACCACGGCGATCGTCGCGGCGGTCGACGCCGTGCTGCTTCGTCCGATGCCGTTTCCACACGCCGATCGGCTGTTCGTGCCTGCTGGTCAGAATCTGGCCCGCAGCATCTCGCGCGCGACGGTCACCTTCGCCGACGCTGAGGACTGGCGGGGCGAGGTCGCGTTGTTCAGTCACGTCGCGGTGTGGCGGCCTGGCGCGGGCGATCTGCACCGGCGCCGGAGAGCCTGAACGCGTCCAGATGGCCATCGTGAGCGAACAGTTCTTCTCGCTCATCGACGTCGTCCCGGTCGCGGGCCGCACGCTCATTCCCAGCGACCACATGCCCGGCGCCCCTCAGGTCATCGTGATTGGTCACGCCCTCTGGCAGCAGCGCTTCGGCGGCGCTCCCGACGTCGTCGGGCGGCGCGTCACGCTCGGCGGGGTGCCGCGGGAGATCGTGGGTGTCCTTCCTGCCCGGCAGGTCTGGCCTGAAGGGATGGCGCTGTTTGTCCCGATGAACACGGCCGGCTTCGGCCCCGACGTCCGCACGCGGCGCGACAACATGATCTTCAACGCCCTGGTGCGCCTTCGCGACGGCGTCTCGGCCGAGCGGGCGCAATCACGCTTGACGGCGATGGCCGCCCGCGTCGCGCAGGAATTCCCCAAGGAGCGACAGGACTGGACCACGGCGCTCGTTCCGCTGCGCGAATACATTGTCCAGCCCGAAACGTCGCGAGCGCTCTATGTCCTCCTGACGGCAGTGGCCGGCGTGCTTCTGATCGCCTGCGCGAACGTCGCCAACCTCGCGCTCGTCCGTGCGTCTGGGCGTGCGAGAGAGCTAGCCATCCGCGTCTCGCTCGGCGCCAGCCGTCGGCGGTTGATTCAGCAACTGTCGGTCGAAGGGGCGGTCCTAGCTTCGGTCGGCGCCGTGCTCGGTGTCGGGCTGGCGATACGTGATGATACACGGGCTAGTGGCGATGGCTCCGCCCGAGACGCCGTTCCTCGAGGACGTCCGGTTGAGCGGCCGAGTACTCCTCGCTGCCGTGCTGGGAAGCGGCGTGGCCGCGATTCTCTGCGGGATCGTTCCGGCAGTGTGGGTTTCCGCGCACGTGAGCGACTCGTTGCGGGACGGCTCATCAGGCGCGGGCACGTCGGTCCGAACCGCCCGGCTCCGCAATCTGCTCGTGGTCGGCGAAATCAGTGTGACCGTCGTACTGGTCTCGGGCTCGGCGCTGCTGATTCGCAGCTTCGATCGGATCACCCGTGTGGACCCTGGAGTGACGATCGATCGCGTCGTCAGCGGGCGGATCGCGATTCCGGGCGCACGGTACGGCACGCCCGCCCGGCGCGTGCAGTTCGCTGAGGACCTGGTGGCGCGGCTCGAGAGCGCACCGAGCGTCGAGCGCGCCGCGCTGACGTCGTTTGTGCCGGCCGGTGCGGGCGGATTCGGGTTGGGCCGAGTGTTTGTGGCGGAGGGGCGCCCCGCCGGGCCGGCAGACGAGTTGCTGGCGCTCTGGAACGTCGTGACGCCGCACTATTTCTCGACCCTCGGGATAGGCATCCTCGCCGGCCGTCCGTTCGATACGAGAGACAGGGTCGACACGGCACCGGTGATGATCGTCTCGAGCTATTTCGCACAGCGGATGTTTCCCGGCGAGTCGCCGATCGGGAAGCGCGTGCGGTCGGCGCGCGACGAAAACCTCGAGCGCGAGATCGTCGGCGTCGCCGACGAAGTGCGCTATTGGGGGCTGGCCGAACGGCGGCGGGCACCACTGGTCTACATCCCGTACAGCCAGGATGCTCAGTTCGGCCTCCTCGTCGTCGCGCGCAGCCGAGGCGGTGATGCGTCGCTGCTGCCGGCGGCCGTGCGCCGGGCGCTGTCTGCGGTCGATGCCAATATGGCGATCGCGAATCTGACGCCGCTCGACGGCGTCAGCCAGCCGATCGGTCGGCTAACGAACGCTACGCGACACTTCTGCTCTCCGTTCTGGCCGCAGTCGCGACCGCGCTCTCCGCGCTGGGCGTCTACGGCGTGACGAGCTACGTCTTCACGCTCCGGCGGCGTGAGATGGGAGTTCGGCTCGCGCTCGGAGCCACTCGCCGCGACCTCTATACGCTCGTCTTTCGACACGGCTTCGTTCTGACGACGCTGGGCCTCGTCGTGGGCGCGGCCGGGGCGATGACCGCCAGTCGATGGCTGGAGACACTCCTCTTCAATACGTCGCGAGCGGACGCAACGGCGTGGATAGCGATGATCGCCGTCGTGATCCTCTCGACGGCCGCGGCGTGTGCCGCCCCCGCCCGCCGCGCGGCGTCCGAGAGTCCAACCCTGGCCCTTCGGGGAGACTAAAGAACGCCGATTCGTCCCGGTTGACTTGCGGCAAAGATTGGGAGCATGATGGCGAACAAACAGCGAATGTCTCCGTGGACGCCCCACGACTTTTCGATTCTCCCGCCGCGCCACCCACCACGCGCACTATCGCCCTGACCGTCCAGCGCGGCGGGTCCGCTGCGCTCGACCAGGCGCAGCGCCGCGCCGACAACGCGCGGTATCAGGAAGTGACGTGCCGGTCGGCATTGAATCCGGTCAACGGCATGCCTTTCCAGTGGACGCTCAATCCCTACCGGGGCTGCACGCACGCCTGCCACTACTGCTTCGCACGACGCTATCAGACGCAGTTCTCGCTCGGCCCCGACGACGAGTTCTCGTCGCTCATCTTCGTGAAGCACAACTTTCCCGAGGTGCTGCGTTCGGAGCTGGCGAAGCCGTCGTGGAAGCGCGAGCTGGTGGCTCTCGGCACGGCGACGGACCCCTATCAGCCGATCGAGGGCCGCTACAAGCTCACGCGGCGCTCGCTCGAAGCACTGCTGGCCGCACGGACGCCCGTGGGAGTCGTGACGAAGGGACCGATGGTCGTGCGAGATGCCGACCTCCTCGCCGAGCTCGGGCGGCGCGCCCGCTGCACCGTGCATATCAGCGTGCCGACGGTCGACGAGGACGCCTGGGCCGCACTCGAGCCAGGCACCGCCCACCCGCTGCAGCGCCTGCGTGCCGTCCGCGCGTTGAGAAAGGCCGGAGTCAACGCCGGTGTGCTGATGGCGCCGATCGTCCCGGGCTTCACGACGGAGCGCCGCCGCCTCGAAGCGACGATCCGAGCGGTCGCTGAACACGATGCGGCGTTCATGGGCGCCAACGTGCTCTATCTGAAAGACGGCACGAAGGACCACTTCATGGGATTCCTGCGAAAGGAGTTCCCCCACCTCGTTGAGGGATACGAACGGCTCTATCCGGGATCGTACGCGCCTGCGGCGTACGTGCAGACGGTCAAAGGACTCGTCGACGACCTGCGGCGGCGTCACGGCGTCGGCTCCCGGGCGTCGCGGCTGTCTGACGATCGAGAAGCGGAGCCTGCGCCGGTGGGCCCGGCAACGGAGGCCCAGCAGGACTTTGAGTGGTGTTGAGGGAACCGCAGCTTGATTTGCTGCCACGACCTCATGCCGTCGGCGCGTTTCGCGACCTCGGTGCGTCGCTCAGGCGGTCGCCGCCAGCGACGGCGGCGCCACATCGACCTCGATTCGGCCGTCGCGCACGGTCGCGGTGAACGTGCGGCCCTCGTTCCAGCGCTGGCTGATCGGCAGCTTGATTCTGGACTCGATCGCCCGTTTCAGAAAACGCGCGCCGTAGGCCAGGCTGTAGCCCTCGTGCACCAGCTGCTCCATCGCCGCCGCCGTGACGTGCAACGTGCGGCGGCTGCCGGCGAGCGACTGGTTCAGCTTGTCGATCTGCTGCACGGCAATCGCCCGAACTTCGTCCTTGGACAGCGGCTGGAAGATCACGACCTCGTCGATGCGGTTGCGGAACTCGGGTGTGAATCGCCGCTCCACCTCGCGCAACACGTCTCCCTGGATCTGTCCGAGGCTCACCTGCTGCGCCAGAAACCCCAGCGGGCTGGTCAGTTTCCGGAAGTACTCCGATCCGAGGTTCGACGTCATGATGATGATGGCATCGCTCAGGTAGACACGCTTCCCGCGTCCATCTGTGATCCATCCTTCGTCGAAGGCCTGGAGGAACAGGTTCAACATTCCGGGACTGGCCTTCTCGACCTCGTCGAGCAGCACGACCGAGTACGGGTAGTCCTTCAACTGGTTGGTCAGGACGCCGCCGCGTTCGGATCCCACGATGCCTCTGGGCATGCCGATCAGCTTGTCCACCGCCACGGCGCCATCCTGGTACTCGGACATGTCGACCCGAATCATCCGTTTGTCGTCGCCGAAGAGGAACTGCGCGACAGACTTCGCCAGTTCGGTCTTGCCGACGCCGGTAGGGCCGAGGAAGAGGAGCACGCCGTCGGGCCGGTCGAATCCGTCCTTGAGCGGTCCCTTGTTCAGCACGAGACGGCGCGCCACCGCCCCAATCGCCTGCTTCTGCCCGACGACGCGCGTGCCGAGCCGCTCCTCGACATCGCGAAACCGGTCCGAGACGTCGCGGAAGACCATGTCTTCCGGGATGCGGGACACTGCCGAGATGACCGTCACGACGTCGTTGCCGGTCACGTCGTGGCGGTGTGCGATTTCCGCTTTGACGGCGGCGGTATCGAGCCACCCGATCACCTTGTCGGGCAGCTGGAGGTGCCGCATGTACCGCGGGGACATCTCGAGGGCCGTTTCGATGGCCTCGTCCAGGATCCGGACCGAATAGTTGCGCTCGAGCCGCGGACGCAGGCCGAAGAGAATGCGCCGCGTCTCTTCGATCGTCGGTTCGGACACGTGCACCGTCCGGAAACGGCGCGCCAGCGCCTCGTCCTCCTGGATGATCTCCTTGTATTCGCTGAGCGTCGTCGCACCGATGATGCGGACCTCGCCGCGGGCAAGAACGGACTTGAAGATGTTCGCGGCGTCGGCGGGCGCCCCCAGGGCCGACCCGGCCCCGATCATCGTGTGGACCTCGTCGACGAAGAGAATCAGGTTCGGCCGTTCCTTGATTTCGCGGATGACGTTCTGGACGCGATCCTCGAACATCCCGCGGAGCATGGTCCCGGCCACCATGTTGTTCATCTGCAGGTTGACGATCTGGCAGTCACGCAGGCGGACGGGCACGCGGTTGGGCTCGAACTCGATGAGCCTCGCCAGCCCTTCGGCGATCGCCGTCTTGCCGACGCCAGGCTCGCCGATGAGCAACACCGAGTTGGCGCGTTCGCGGTGGCAGAGGATCTCGAGGACCTGCGTCATCTCGGGATCCCGGCCGAAGAGCGGAGGGATTCTGTCCAGTCGCGCGAGGTGATTCAGATTGGTGGCGAAGTGCTTCAGGAACGGCGGCAGCTCGAAGCGCTTCTTGAGGCGCTCCTCGCGCTGCTCGTGATCGCGCATGCGTGTCGCCAGACGCAACACGACCGTCTCGGGCTCGACGCCGAGGCGTCGAATGATGGAAACGGGAACGCCCTGCGTCTCTTCGAAGATCGCCGAGAAGAGGTCCGTTGCCTCGACTGCGTCACGGCCCGCGCGGCTCGCGTGCAGCGTCGCGAGCTTGAAGAGGAGCTTCGTTGCCGGCGCCACTTTGAGGTCGCGACCGGGCGCGGCGGGCAGGGCCTGCATGTGCTCTTCGAGGGCGCGCAGGATCTCGTGCGGGTTCAGCCGCAGGTCCTGCATGAGCTGACCGAACATGTCCCATTCGACCTGTGCGTATGCGAGGCAGACGTGTTCGTTTGTCAGGACCCCGTGCTCCCATCGCCTGGCCTCGTCGAGCGCCCGACCGAGGACGCGTTCAGCCGACTCAGCCAAGTGGTCCTGAGGGATGTCGAACTCTGTGTCTTTCACGTCCGCCTCCCATCGGGCAAGGCTTCAGCCGATTGTGGGTAGTCGGAGCGCCAGTGAAGCCGCACTAGCGGGCCCCACAGCAAGAGTCGTGCTAAGTCGATCAGACTCAGCGGGGGCTAGACAATGCTGAGTGCTGAATGCTGAAGCTGAAGTAAGATCGAAGGGTCACTCAGCATTGACTTCCTCTGGCTGAAGAGGCGGTGAGCGTCTGGGGCGCCACGCTCCAGCGGCAAGAGATACTTACCGCTGGCCGCCGAGCAGCGCGCTGATGCGCGCTTCAGTCGGCGGGTGCGTGCTGAAGAGCGACATCAGACCCGCGCCCGAAAACGGCTTCACGATGAACATGTGCGCCGTGGCCGGGTTGGCGTCCATCGGCACGCGCCGCGAGGCGGCGTCGATCTTCCGGAGTGCTTCCGCCAGCCCGTACGGGTTCCCGGCGATCTGGGCACCTCCGGCGTCGGCGCTGAATTCGCGGGAACGGGAGATCGCGGCCTGAATCAGCATGGCGGCCATCGGCGCGAGGATCATCATGGCCAGCATCGCGATCGGGTTGGTGCCGTGGTCGCGGTCGTCTTGTCGACCGCCGCTGAACATGCCGGCGTACATCGCCATCCGGGCCGCCACCATGATCGCCGCGGCGAGGGTCGCCGCGATCGAGCTGATGAGGATGTCGCGGTGCTTGACGTGGGCAAGCTCGTGCGCGATCACGCCTTCGAGCTCGTGCTCGCTCAGAATCTGCATGATGCCCTGCGTGGCAGCGACGGCAGCGTGCTCGGGGTTGCGGCCGGTCGCAAACGCGTTCGGCGAGGCGTCGGGGATGAGGTACACCTTCGGCATCGGCAGGCTCCCCTGCCGCGCGAGCCGCTCGGTCATCCGGTAGAGCGGATGCTCGGGACCGACCTCCTGCGCGCGATACATCCGCAGGACAATCTTGTCCGAGAACCAGTACGACCCGAGGTTCATCACCGCCGCCACGGCGAGACCGATCATGAGGCCGTCCGGCCCGGCGATCACCTCGCCGATGACGAGCAGCAGCCCGCTCATCGCACCCAGAAGCAGTACTGTCTTGACCCCGTTTGGCATGGCTCTATTGTTACTCCCCGCTTTATCGTCCGCTCCCGATGCGGCCAAGGAGCCCCGCGAGAAACGCTCCACGCCACGCCAGATCGTCTATCTCGACATGTTCGTGGAGGGCATGGGCTCCGTCGCCGCGGGGGCCGAGTCCGTCTAGTGTTGGAACCCCGATCGCCGCAGTAAAATTCCCATCCGAGCCGCCGCCCGCCCCGCCCTCTTTCAGGTCCTGACCCAGCTGGCGCGACACGTCGCGGGCGGCTTCGTAGAGGCGGACGACGCCCGGTCCGCGCTCGAGCGGTGGACGGCCGACGCCGCCGTGAATCTCGAGGCGTGTCCGGGGCAGCCGCGGACGCAACCCGCGGAGGGACTGCTCGACAATCGCCGCGTCCGCAAGGGTCGGCACGCGCACGTCGATGCTGGCGTGCGCGATATCCGCGACGACGTTCGTGCGCGAGCCGCCGGAGATCCGGCCGACGTTCAGCGTGACGCCGCGACCCGGATCCTGGAGCGCGGTGATGGCGACAATCTGGTGCGCCAACTCGTGGATGGCGCTGGCCCCTTTCGCCGGGTCGAGGCCGGCATGCGCCGAGACGCCGTGCACGGTCAGCTCGAAATCTCCGCAGCCCTTACGGCTGGTCTTCGCCGCGCCGCCTGGCAGCGACGGTTCGAGGACGAGCACCGCCTCGCTTTCCCGCGCGCACGCCTCGATCGCGTCGCGTGACGTCTCGCTCCCAATCTCTTCGTCGGTCGTCCAGAGCATCGTGACGTGGGGGGTATCGGGACGCTTCAGCTCCCGGAGCGCACGAACGGCCAGCATCGCCACGCCAATGCCGGCCTTCATGTCGAAGATACCCGGCCCGTGCAGCCGACCGCCTTCTTCCCGAAGCGGCATGCGATCGAGCTGGCCGACGGGCCAGACCGTGTCGAAGTGCCCGAGGAGCAGCACGCGAGCCGCCGAGCCGGCGAAGTCGGCGCGAACATGATCGCCGCGCGGGCCGCCGTCGATGCGGGCGACCTCGGCGCCGAGCGCTTCGAGGCGAGACGTCAATTCCGCGCCGCATCGGTCCACGGCGGCCTTGTCGGTGCTCGGAGACTCGAGACCGACGAGTGTCTCGATGGTCTCGCGCAACCAGCCTCGTCGTGCCTCGCACCAGGCGAGGAGGTCAGTGGAGTCGATTGGCGTCACGACAGTCTTATAATATCGACATGCGTTACGTCGCCGTGCTTCTGCTGCTCGCGCTCGGCGCTTCCCGACCCGTGCTGGCGCAGGTCCCACTGCCCTTTCCCAGACCCGCGGACCCACAGAAGCCCGGCACCCAGACGCCGCCGAAGGTCGAGCCACCACAGAAACCTGGGACGACCGCCGGTCCTCCCGCTCCGACCGAAGCCTCGCTCGGCATGCCGATCTTTCCGTCCGCCGAATTCCTCGCGTCCTACGACGCCGGGCGCGGACAGCGTTACTACCTCTTTGGAACCAACAATCCGTTCACCCAGATCGTCGAGTACTACAAGACGGTGCTCAAGCAGCGCGGGGAGCTGGTGTACGACGAGCCCCCGGTCCACATGTTCGAGGTCGGCCGGTTCCGTGAGGAGACGATGGCATTCCCCCCCGGCGTCACGGTGAAGGACTACGCCTGGGCGGGCTCGCTCGGCTATCTCAATCCCAAGCGCGGGGCTGAGCCCTCGCGCTTCAAGACCATCATCCAGATCGTGCCCGCGCCAGCGGGAGCGCCGAAGTAGCCGAACGCAATGCTGAATGCTGAATGCTGAGTGCTGAAGTAAAGGTTGAAGGGTCAGTTCAGCATTCAGCATTGCATTTGACGCCACCACATCAGCATGATAGGGTCCGCCCGTCTCGACCGCCTGCCGGTAGCGACGGCCGTGCTCGCGATTATCTCCTCCTGATCGCCTGGACGAACCGCGCCAACAAGAACCGGCAGGTGGATCGTGCCTGCCGAGGTGTCTGCAGAGCTCATCCGGGCGACTGCCCTCAGCGGGTTCAAGGAGGTGTGCGATGCGGAATGTACAGAATCCCTGTGATGTTGGCCACTGGCGTTGCGGTCGTGTGGGCCATGGCAGGGCCAACCGGGGTCGCTGCGGACCGAGGCGGGGAGAACACAATCGCGCTGATTGACGATTGCGATCCGGACGACCCCGAGTGGGGCGCAGTTCCAGGCTGTCTGCAGGACAAGGGAGATGTGTCAAGTGACGAATTCACTCTGTTCCTGACTTCTCCCCTGTACGACAACGACGGCGACGCCGCGAGCACCGCCGGACGGTTTCTTGTCGGCCACCCATCGTGGCGCAATGAGCCGTCGCATCTCGTGGTCGAGGAAGGGAAGAGAATCGAGGTCAAGAACGAAGGCGGGAGACCCCACACGTTCACGAAGGTCGCGGAGTTTGGAGGCGGGCGCATTCCGCCGCTGCTGGTCGGCACGCAAATGGCTCCCGAGTGCGCGCTCGCCGCGGGAGCGATCGATCCCAACCAGCTCGCGCCGGGCGCACGGCTGAAGCTGAAAACAAGCGGCGAAGGAATCGTCCGCTTCCAGTGCTGCTTCCATCCCTGGATGCGCGCGACGGTCCGCGTCGTTGCCGACGACCACTAGACAATGCTGAATGCTGAGTGCTGAAGTGAAGGTCGAAGGGTCACTTCAGCATTCAGTTCAGCACTCAGCATTCAGCATTCTTCTTGACGTAAATGGCGCCGCCCTTCTCTCGGAACTCGCGCGACTTTTCGTCCATCCCTTCCGCCGCCATCTCGCGCACCTGTTGTGTGAGCTCCATCGAGCAGAACTTCGGCCCGCACATCGAGCAGAAGTGCGCGACTTTCGCTCCGTCGGCGGGCAGCGTCTCGTCGTGAAACGCGCGCGCGGTCACCGGGTCGAGCGCCAGGTTGAACTGGTCTTCCCAGCGGAACTCGAACCGCGCCTTCGACAGCGCATCGTCCCACGCCTGCGCGCGGGGATGGCCCTTGGCGAGATCGGCGGCGTGCGCCGCGATCCTGTAGGCGATGACGCCGGCCTTGACATCGTTGCGGTCGGGCAGGCCCAGGTGCTCTTTCGGCGTGACGTAGCAGAGCATCGCCGTTCCGTACCACCCGATCACGGCCGCGCCGATGGCTGACGTGATGTGATCATAGCCGGGCGCAATGTCCGTCGTCAGCGGGCCAAGGGTATAGAACGGCGCTTCGCTGCACCACTCGAGCTGCTTCTCCATGTTCTCGCGAATGAGGTGGAGCGGCACGTGCCCGGGGCCTTCGTTCATCACCTGGACGTCGTACTCCCACGCGATCTTCGTCAGCTCGCCCTGCGTCTGCAGCTCGGCGAACTGCGCCTCGTCGTTCGCGTCGGCGATTGATCCTGGCCGGAGACCGTCGCCAAGCGAGAACGACACGTCGTAGGCGCGCATGATCTCGCAGATCTCGCGGAAGTGGGTGTAGGTGAAGTTCTCCTGGTGATGCGACAAGCACCACTTCGCGAGGATGGATCCGCCGCGCGAGACGATGCCGGTCATCCGGCGCGCCGTCATCGGAATGTAGCGCAGCCGCACGCCGGCATGGACGGTGAAATAGTCGACGCCCTGCTCGGCCTGCTCGATGAGCGTGTCGCGGTAGATCTCCCACGTCAGATCCTCGGGACGACCGCCGACTTTCTCGAGCGCCTGATAGATCGGCACGGTGCCGATCGGCACCGCCGAGTTGCGCAGGATCCACTCGCGGGTTTCGTGGATGTCCTTGCCGGTCGACAGATCCATGACGGTGTCCGCGCCCCAGAGCGTCGCCCAGCGCAGCTTGTCGACCTCTTCGTCGATCGACGAGCTGACGGCCGAGTTGCCGATGTTGGCGTTGATCTTCACCGCAAAGTGCCGGCCGATGATCATCGGCTCGAGCTCGGGATGGTTGACGTTGGCCGGAATGATGGCACGTCCCCGTGCCACTTCGGACCGTACGAACTCGGCATCGAAGCCCTCGCGAACCGCGATGAAGTCCATCTCGGGCGTGACGATGCCGCGGCGGGCGTAGTGGAGTTGGGTCACCGGGCCGGTGCCACGCAGCGCCGTGGCGGTTCGTGCCGCCAGCCCCGGCGACATGCTGGGCGTACGAGCCGGCACAATCGCGAGCGAGCGGGCCTCGCTCCCGACGTCCCCCCGCGACTCGATCCAGCGCTGGCGCAGGAGCGGGAGTCCCTCGCGGATGTCGTGGCCCTGCGGGCCGCTCGTATCGTAGACGCGGAGGGGCGGCTCGCCGCCGCCGAGCGCGATCTCGCGCATCGGCACACGCAGATCTCCGGCCTCGACATAGACCTTGCGGGAGTTCGGGAACGCGGAGGTGAAATCGGACGCCTGGAGAGGAGGAAGGTGACGTGTTGCCATAGAACGGATCCCTGAAAGTCTCCACTATAGCGCGCATCGCCGCTCAGGTGTTCAGGGGTCGTGGATTTCGGATCGCGGCTTTTACAGGACGCGGATTTCGCGGATCACGAGTTGACGGGACGCGGATTTCGCGGATCACGGGTTTTACGGGACGCGGATTTCGCGGATCTCGGGTTTTACGGGACGCGGATTTCGCGGATCACGGGTTTTACGGGACGCGGATTTCGCGGATCACGGGTTTTACGGGACGCGGATTTCGCGGATCACCGGTTTACGGGACGCGGATTTCGCGGATCCCGGTTTACGGGACGCGGATTTCGCGGATCACGGGACGCGGATTTCGCGGATCACCGGTTTACGGGACGCGGATTTCGCGGATCACCGGTTTACGGGACTCGGATTGCTGTTGTACTGCCGTTTCAGCGATTCCGCGGGGATCCGCGGGATCCGCGTCCCGTAAACCCGTGATCCGCGGGACTCCGCGTCCCGTAAACCCGTGATCCGCGAAATCCGCGTCCCGTAAAACGCATGATCCGCGAAATCCGCGACCCGTGAAAGTCGAGGAGATCCGTGTCCCGTAAGACGCCGATCCGCGTCGTTGACAAGCAGCGATCGTGTGCGGCGACGGACGGTGATTGCCGGAACCGGACGGTCAGGCCAACCTGCCGGCGGCTGAAGGACCGGAAGCGACGTCAATTGACGTCGCCGCAGCGTGGCACGTATCTCGCTTGAGCTCGGTTCTCATGGACGCGTTCCTGCAGGATCTGCGTTACGCGATGCGCATGGTGGCGAAGTCGCCCGGGACCACGGCGATCGCCCTGCTGACCATCGGCATCGCGACCGGCGCGAACGCGACCGTCTTCGGCTTCGTGAGCGCGCTGCTCCTGAGACCGGCGCCGGGGGTGGCCGATCCCGGGTCGCTCGTGTCGATCTACACCAGCGACTACAGCAGCGGACCGTACGGCACTTCGTCCTACCCCGACTATCTGTCGCTCAAGTCGGACATCCCGGCCTTCGCGCAGATGGCGGCGCTGCAGGACGACTCGTCCGTGGTCCAGGTAGCCGGGAAGGTGGAACGTGTTCCAGTAGCGTCGGTCACGGGCGACTATTTCTCACTCTTGGGACTCAGGCCAGCCGTGGGCCGCCTGTTGACGCCGGCCGACGCCGAGGCCAGCGCCCCGCCGGCAGTCGTCATCGGTCACGGCTTCTGGCGGCGGATACTTGCCGCCGATCCGGCGATCGTCGGCGCGCCGCTCACGACCAACGGCCGGACGTACACCGTTGTCGGCGTGCTTCAGGATGGATTCGGCGGGCTCGATCTCGGCCAGCCGACCGATGCCTGGATGCCCCTGGTTGCGCCCCCGACGACGGCAGACGCGCGCGGGAACCGTTCGCTCGCGATCGTCGGCCGGCTCCGCGGACGGATGTCACTCGGCGAGGCGCAGACGCAGGTGTCGGCCCTCGCCGCACGGCTCGCGCTCGCGTATCCCGAAACGAACCACGGGACGCTCGCGGCACCGAACGAGCCTCGGCCGATGATTGCCCTGCGCCATACTCGCCTGCCGCCAGACTTCCGACCGATGGTGGCAGCCGTGAGCGCCATCTTGATGGCGGCCGTCGCGCTCGTCCTGGTCATCGCCTGTGCCAATGTTGCCGGCCTCCTGGTCTCGCGGGCGATTGCGCGCGACCGCGAAATGGCCGTGCGACGTGCGCTCGGCGCGGGGCGGGGTCGCGTCGTACGACAGCTGCTGACCGAAAGCCTGCTGCTCGGTATCGGCGGCGGCATCTGCGGCCTGCTGCTGGCGCTCTGGACATCCGACGTGCTGCCGTCGTTCTTCCCCGCCGAGCAGGCGCAACTGCTCGACACGTCCGTGGACGTGCGCACGGTCGCCTTCATCGCGGCGATCTCGATCGCGAGCAGCCTCTTGTTCGGGCTGGCCCCGGCGCTCCACGCCTCGGGCGCCTCGGCCTCTCTCGCGCTGCGCGCTGGTGCCGCTCGCGGATCCGACGGCCGCCGCGGCGCCCAGCTGCGCCGTCTTCTCGTCGGCGCTCAGGTTGCCGCCGCCGTCGTCCTGCTCGTTTCGTCTGGCCTGCTGGTGAAGAGCCTCACGAACGCGCTCGAAGCCGACCTCGGATTCGGTACGCGCGAGGGCGTGGTCGCCACTGTCGAGCCAACGATGCTCGACGAAACGCAGGCGCAGGGTTACTACGGGAGCGTGCTCGAGCGGGTGCGGAGCATGCCCGGCGTGCGCGGCGCGGCGTTCGTGCGGACACTGCCGCTCAGCCGCGCGGCACGCCGCAGGTTTCACATCGAGGGATACGACGCCAAGCCTGGCGAAGACATGGAGCTCGTCATCAACATCGTCTCTGACGGGTATTTCGAGACCATGCAGATTCCCGTACGTACCGGGCGAGGCTTCGCCTCGAGCGATCGAACGGGCGGCGCGCCGGTCGCCATCGTCAACGACCTGTTGGCCAACCGTTTTTTTGCTGGAAACGCACTCGGCAAGAAACTCACCGACTCGACCGGCCGCGTAATGGAGATTGTCGGGGTGGTTCAGTCACACAAGTACCTGACAGTCCAGGAGCCGCCGGTCGCGATGGTGTACTACCCGCTCGAGCAGACGTACCTCCCGAGGATGACGCTCGCGGCACGGACCGAACGGGCGCCGCGCGCCATGGTCGAGCCGATCGCTCGAGCGATCGCCGCCGTCGACACGCGCGTTCCCGTGTATCGCGCAATGCTGCTGTCGGCGCACCTGGAGGAGTCGACTGCGGCCGATCGACTGACGACGTCACTGGTCGCATTGTGCGGTGGGATGGCGCTGCTTCTGGCCACGATCGGCGTTTACGGCGTCAATGCCTACGCGGTGGTCCGCCGATCGCGCGAGATCGGAATCAGGGTCGCGCTCGGCGCCAGGCCGCCGGACGTCGTGCGTCTCATCCTCGGAGAGGGTCTGCGGGTCATGGGGTTCGGCCTGGCGCTTGGCCTGGTGGCCGCGGCGCTGACCGCGCGCGCCCTCGGGTCGCTGATGCCGCTCTACGGCGTGCGGTCAACCGATCCGCTCACCTACGCAGTCGTACCGGCATTGCTGTTGATCGTGGCGCTCCTCGCCGCGCTCCCGCCCACGCGCCGTGCCCTGCGCCTGGATCCGAATGCCGTGTTGCGGCAGGAATAATGCTGAATGGTGAGTGCTGAATGCTGAAGTGAATGAAGAGTGCTGGAAGGATTACGACAACTTCGAAGTTCGCAATGGCTCAATCCTGGATTCCGTTCCAGCTTTCGCCTTCATACTTCACTTCAGCATTCAGCACTCAGCATCCAGCATTTCTTCAGAGTTTCCTCAACACGAAACACTTGAGGTAATACGTCTCCGGCACGGTCATCAGTACCTGGATGATCGCGGCCCTGCATCCGCTTCTCGACGACCACGACCTCGGCGTGCGCATCCACCGCGGCCGAGGCGAGTACGTCGGAGAACATGGCCTCGCTGACGTTGTAGGAGCAGCTGCAGGTGATGAGAAACCCGCCTGGCTCCAACAGCTTCAGCGCGCGCAAGTTGATCTCCTTGTAGCCCGACAGCGCTTTCGGTACGGCCGCCTTGTTCTTGGCGAACGCGGGCGGGTCGAGCACGATGGTCTCGAACCGCTCGCCGCGCCGCTCGAGCTCGCGGAGCTCGTCGAACACGTTCATCGCGCGCGCGTGCACGTTGGTGATGCCGTTTCGCGCCGCGTTGCCGGCGATGCGGGCGACCGCCTCTTCCGAGATGTCCACCGCGATCACCTCGGTGCACACCGGCGACAACGCCAGGGCGAACCCGCCGTGGTAGCTGAACGCGTCGAGGGCCCTGCCGCGAGCGTAGCCGGCGGCTGCGACACGGTTCTCGCGCTGGTCGAGAAACAACCCGGTCTTCTGCCCGTGGTGCGGATCGACCACGTAGCCGACACGACCTTCACGAATCTCGATGCCTTCCGGCACGGTGCCATGGAGCACGGTCACCGTCTGCTCGAGACCCTCGAGCAGACGCACGCGAGGGTCGTTGCGGGCGAGAATCCCGGCCGGCTCCAGCCGCTCGACCAGCAGGCGCGTGAGGTCCGGCAGCAGGCGATCGACCCCTTGCACCAGCGCCTGCAGGACCAGGTAATCCGCGTAGCGATCGACCACGAGCCCTGGCAGGCGATCGGCTTCGCCGTGAACCAACCGATACGCCGTCGCATCGATCCCGAGGGACCCGCGATACGTCACCGCGGCATCGAGACGGGCACGCCACATGTCGAGGGTCGGCGCTTCCCTGCCGCGAGTCAGCATTCGCAGCGCGATTTCCGATCGGTCGCTGTAGAGCGCATGGCCCATCGGCACATGGCGGGGTCCCGTCACGAGCACCGTCTCGCCGGCGCCGGCGCTGACTTTGGCGACATCGCTGCGGTACACCCAAGGGTGGCCGTTCCGGATGCGATCCTCTCCGCGTTTTGCAATCGAGACTATGGACATGGTCGTCTCGCGGCTCGCAGCTTGCGGTTCGCGTTCGCTGTTCGCGGTCTTACTCGCGGCTCACGTCTTGCGGGCTCCAACTCGCAGCTGGCTGGAGAGCCCCGGTCGTGAAGCTGAGAGCAGATGGCTGAGAGCTGAGTCCTACGGATATAATCTCATGTCATGCGCATCGCCATCGGCGCCGACCATGCCGGGTTTGCGCTCAAGCAGCATTTGATCGACACGCTCGCCCGCCTGGGTCATGACGTCGACGATCGGGGGACCCACAACGAGGATCCTGTCGACTATCCGAACATCTGCGCCGAAGTCGCCCGCCTCGTCGCCGGGAGACGGGCCGAACGCGGAATTGTCGTGGGGGGAAGCGGCCAGGGAGAACAGATGACCGCCAACAAGATCCCGGGCGCGCGAGCCGCGCTCTGCAACGACCTCTACACGGCCCGCCTGTCTCGTCAGCACAACGACGCCAACGTCCTCGCCCTGGGCGGCCGCATCGTCGGCTTCGGCCTCGCCGACGAGATCGTCATGTTGTGGCTCGCCACGCCGTTCGAGGGCGGACGGCATCAGAGGCGACTCGACCAGATTGCCGCGATCGAACAGAACGCTCTGGATACGCTTGGCCGTGAACGATCTTCCGCCTGACCAGCGGAGTCAAAGCGTCATCGAACAGCACCCTGAACCTCTTGAACCGGTTGAACCTCTTGAACCTGTTGAACCTCCTGAACCTCTTGAACCTCTTGAGTCTTTAGTCGCCATGCCCAATACCGAAGCCCCCTCCCGTTGGCGATCGCTCGCCGCCACCGACCCCGACATCGCCAAGGCGATCGCCGATGAAGTGCACCGCCAGAACACCGGCCTCGAGCTCATCGCGTCGGAGAACTTCGTCAGCCAGGCCGTGCTCGATGCCGCCGGATCGGTGCTGACCAACAAGTACGCCGAAGGCTACCCCGGGAAGCGCTACTACGGCGGCTGCGAATTCGTCGACGTGGCCGAGTCGCTGGCGATCGCCCGCGCGAAGGCCCTCTTCGGAGCCGAACACGCCAACGTCCAACCGCACTCCGGTGCGCAGGCGAACATGGCGGTCTACTTCACGCTGCTCAAGCCGGGCGACACCGTGCTCGGCATGAACCTCGCCCATGGCGGCCACCTGACGCACGGCCATCCGCTCAACTTCTCCGGGAAGCTTTACAACATCGTTCCCTACGGCGTCCGAAAAGACGACGAGCAGATCGACTACGACGAGTTCGAGCGGCTGGCCCGCGAGCACAAGCCGAAGATGATCATCGTCGGCGCCAGCGCCTACCCGCGAGTCTTCGACTTCGAACGCATGGGCAGGGTGGCTCGTGAGGTCGGTGCGCCGATGGTCACCGACATGGCGCACTTCGCGGGGCTCGTGGCGACGGGCATTCACCCCAGTCCGGTGCCGCATTCCGACTTCGTCACGACCACCACGCACAAGACGCTCCGTGGCCCGCGCGGCGGGATGGTCCTTTGCCGCAGCCAGTACGCCAAGGACCTCGACCGGTCGCTGTTTCCGGGCGTCCAGGGTGGGCCGCTCATGCACATCATCGCGGCCAAGGCAGTGTGCTTCAAGGAAGCGACCGAGCCGGGCTTCGTAGATTACCAGCGGCAGATCGTCGCCAACGCGCAGCGTCTCGCCAAGGGCCTCCAGGCGGCCGGCTTCCGCCTCGTGAGCGGCGGCACCGACAATCACCTCATGCTCGTCGACGTCTTCTCCAAGGGTCTGACGGGCAAGGTCGCCGAGGCTGCGCTCGGCACAGCCGGGATCACGGTCAACAAGAACGCCATCCCCTTCGATCAGAACCCGCCGATGGTGGCGAGCGGCATCAGGATCGGCACGCCAGCCGTGACGAGCCGGGGCATGGGGGAACCGGAGATGGATCTCATCGCCGGCTTCATCGCCGACGTACTGGCGGCACCGGAAGAGGACAAGGTCGCTCGGGGCGTACGCGACAGAATTGAGGCTCTGTGCCGGAAGTTCCCGCTGTACCCCGAGTCGCGGAGCTGACCGACGCGGCCGTCGAAGCCTTTGCGGCCGACGGACCGCTGGCGCGAGCGCTCGACGGATTCGAGCCGCGTGCCGGTCAGGTGGAGATGGCGGAAGCCGTCGCCTCGGTCCTCGCGCGTGGCGGCGTGCTGCTGGCGGAAGCGGGAACCGGCACCGGCAAGACGCTTGCCTATCTCGTGCCGGCGATCCTCAGCCGGAAGCGCGTGCTCGTGTCGACGGGCACCAAGAATCTCCAGGAACAGATCTTCTTCAAGGACCTGCCGGTCCTCAAGGAAGCGCTCGGGATTCCGTTCACCGCCACGTGCATGAAAGGGCGAGGGAACTACCTCTGCCTGCACCGCTTCGAGGCGTTCCGCGAGAGCACGGCCATCCGCTCCTACGACGAGACCCTCCACGTGCGGATCCTCGAGCGCTGGCGGCAGGACACCGAGACCGGTGATCGCGCCGAGGTCGAGGATCTCCCCGAGGATCTGCCCTTCTGGAACGAGATCGCCGCGACGACCGAGAACTGTATCGGCGCGGAGTGCCCGCGCTACGGCGACTGCTTCGTCGTGAAGATGCGACAGCGCGCGGCCGAGTCCGACATCGTCATCGTCAATCATCACCTGCTCTGCGCCGACGCGGCGGTCAGGCAGAGCAACTTCGGTGAGGTGATCCCCCGGTGCAGCAACGCCATCGTCGACGAGGCCCATCAGCTCGAAGACGTGGCCACGCAATACTTCGGTCTCTCGGTGAGCAGTTACCGCGTGGACGACTTCGTCCGCGACGTTGACCGGGCGCTCGGCGCGCGTCTGGTCACCGACGGCGAACGACGCGAGCAGATCGCCAACGACGTCCGCCGAATTCGCGACGAGGCGCGGCGGTTCTTCTCGGCGCTGCAGATGCTCAAGTTCGACACGCCCTCCGGACGAGGCGCCGAGACCCGCATACGCGTCAAAACGTCGGACCTGGCCCGCCTCGGGGAAGACGGCGCGACGCTCGGTGCGGCACTCGAAGCGCTCGAGGCGGATGTCGCTCTGGCGAAGGACGTCCCCGAAGACGTGCTGGCCCTCGGCCGGCGCGCGGCCGAGATCACAGGCGACCTCCGGTTTCTGCTGCGTGCCGATGATGCCGGCTACGTGTACTTTCTCGAGTCGCGGGGCCGGGGCGTCTTCCTCAGAGCTTCGCCGATCGATGTCTCGGCGACCATACGTGACCTGCTGCTCGACCGGATGGACGCCACCGTGCTGACCTCGGCGACTCTCACGGTCGACGGCGCGTTCGACTATGTCAAGGGGCGCCTCGGCGTAAGACGCGCAACGGAGGTGAAGCTCGACTCGGAGTTCGACTACGCACGCCAGGCGATCCTGTATCTGCCCAAGGGCATCCCCGACCCGCGGCGACCCGAGTTCGTGGCGGCTGCCGCGCGAGAAATCGTCGGTATCCTGAAGCTGACGTCGGGACGCGCGTTCGTCCTCTTCACGAGCTACGCCAATCTTCGCGAGGTCCACCGGCTCGCGGCTGCCGAGCTCGAGTACCCCATTCTGGTCCAGGGCACCGCGCCGCGTTCGGCGCTCCTTCGTGATTTCAAAGCCACGCCGCACGCCGTGCTCCTCGCCACCTCCAGCTTCTGGCAGGGCGTCGACGTCGTCGGCGAGGCACTGAGCTGCGTCATCATCGACAAGCTGCCGTTTGCCTCTCCGGGCGATCCCGTGACGGCGGCCCGCGTCGAGGCCATCGGCGCGCGGGGCGGATCGCCGTTTGGCGAGTATCAGATTCCGCTGGCCATCCTGACGCTCAAACAAGGTCTCGGCCGTCTGCTGCGGCATCGTCAGGATCGCGGTGTGCTGGCCGTTCTCGACCCGCGTTTGAAAACGATGGGGTACGGCCGGCGGTTTCTCGCGTCGCTGCCGCCGGCGCCGGTGACGCACGACCTCGTCGACATCGCGCGTTTTTTCGGTGCGACGGCTGATGATGATGCCGTCTAGTCCGAAGCCGGAGGCGGCCGTCGCCATGGTCCGGCCCATCCTCAAATGGGCCGGGGGCAAGCGCCAGCTCCTGCCGACGCTGCGGCGCTACTATCCGCCCACATTCAGCCGGTATCTCGAGCCGTTCCTCGGCAGCGGCGCCGTCTTCCTCGACTGTCACAACCAGGGCCTGCTCGAGTCGTGCGACGTGCATCTCTCGGACATCAACGCCGATGTGATCGGGTGCTACCGCATGGTCCGCGACGATGTGGAGGCCGTCATCGAGGCGTTGGGCACGCTCGAAGCGGGTCACCGCCTGGACGGCACGCGGCACTTTTACGCCGTCCGCGACGAGCAGTTCAACGCGCTCAGGAAAGATGTGCATGCATCGGCCGACCCGGGGAATGCCTACACGCCGTCGCTCGCGGCCATGCTGATCTACCTCAACCGAACGGGCTACAACGGCCTGTTCCGGCTGAACTCGCGCGGAGGATTCAACGTCCCGGTCGGGCGCTATGCACGGGTCACGATCTGCGATGCGCCGAACCTCAGGCGCCTGTCGGCGGCGCTCCGCCGGCCGGGATTGACCGTCGAGGTCAGACAGTTCGAAGACGCCCTCGGCGACGGCCGGCCGGGGGATTTCGTGTACCTCGATCCTCCCTACGCGCCTGTGAGCCGCACGGCGCATTTCACGTCGTACACCGCGTCGAGGTTCGGCCCCGAAGAGCAGGCCCGGCTGCAGCAGGCGGTGGTGGGACTCGCCAGGCTCGGCGCGTCTGTCCTGCTCAGCAATTCGGTCGCTCCAGACATCCGTCGACTCTACGCAAACAATGTCGAGGCGCGGTCCGCGGGGCTCAGGGCGAAGACCGTCGCGGCGCGCCGGGCCATCAACTCGCGCGCGTCCAGGCGAGGGGCCGTGCGCGAATACCTCATCACGAACATCGTGTAAACTGAGGCGATTAGATGGTTTCTGCACGCCGCCGGGCGAGCGGCAGCCCTGTGCCGCCGGGAGCGCAAAGCGCTCGGCCGCGCTTGGGGGTGGGGCCCCAAGCGCAGTGAGAAAAGTTGGGCCCCGCGGACATTGACAATAGTGACACGGAGGTTCGCATGACTAGGGCACGCATCCGCCGGGTATTGCCTGGAGGTGGGGTCGGGTTTGGACAGCGCGTCGCGGTGACTCTGGGCGTGTTCGTCCTGAGCCTGAGCGCCCTGTCGGCAGCCGGCTACGCGCAGACCGGTCGCCTCAAGGGCAAGGTGGTCGACGCCGAAAACAAGCCGGTTGAAGGCGCGTCGATCGTGATGGAAAGCAAAGAGATGAACCGGAAGACCACCACGAAGACGGACAAGCGTGGTGAGTACACGCAGTTCCTCCCGCCCGCCACCTACGTCGTCACCGCCAGCAAGGACAATCTCAACCAGACCGTCGAGGTCAAGGTCAGCATCGACGAGAAAGAACAGAACTTCACGCTCAAGGCCGGGGCCGCGGGCGGAGCGTCTGACGCGGACCGGAAGAAAATGGAAGCCGAAATGGCTGCGGTCAAGACGGCGTTCGAGCAGGGCGTCGCGTTCAGCAACGAGTCGAAATTCGACGAGGCCATCGCGAAGTTCAACGAGGTCCTCGTGAAAGTGCCCAAGTGCGTCGAGTGCCAGACGAACATCGGCGAGGTGTACTCGCGGAAGAAGGAATACGATCAGGCCGAAGCGGCGTACAAGAAGGCGATCGAGATCAATCCGAGCTCGGCCGAAGCCTACATGGGCCTCGCCAACGTGTACAACGTGCAGAAAAAATACGATCAGGCGACCGAGGCCGGCGCGCAGGCACAGAAGCTGCTGGCCGCCAGCGGCACCGGGGCAGCCGGGGGAGGCGCCAGTGCATCGGCGGCCTTCAACCAGGGCGTGATCGCGTGGAACAACAGCAAGATTCCCGAGGCGCAGAAATTCTTCGAGCAGGCAGTCGCCGCCGACCCGAAGATGGCCGAAGCGTACTACTGGCTCGGAATGGCCAACGTGAACCAGGGGAAGCTGCCTGAAGCCATCAAGTACTTCGAGGAGTACCTGAAGCTCGACCCCACGGGAAAGAACGCCGAACAGGCCAAAGGCGTGCTGTCGGCGATCAAGAAGTAGGCGGGCTCGCGGCTCGCAGCTCGCAATTCGCCGCCTTCAAGTTGGCAGCTCGCGGCTTGCGGTTCGCGGCTCGAAAACCTTCTGATCATAGTCGAGCGGCTGTGATCAGAATGCTCTTCGAGCCGCGAGCTGCGAACCGCGAGCTGCGAACTCGCCGGCCGCGGGCAACGGGCCATGAAGCAATGTCCATTGCCAGCAATCTAGCCGAGGTTCGAGACCGGATAGCGGCGGCGGCCCGGCGCGCCGGGCGGCCGCTGTCCGACACCACCCTGGTAGCGGTCTCGAAGACGTTCGGCGCCGATCGCGTGCGCGAGGCGTGGGACGCAGGCCAGCGGGAGTTCGGCGAGAACAAGGTGCAGGAGGGCCTGCAGAAAATCGCCGACACGGCCGATATCTCGCCAAGGTGGCATCTCATCGGCCACCTGCAGTCGAACAAGGCCAAGAAGGCCGCCGGAGTGTTTGCGTGCATCCAGTCCGTGGACTCGGTCGAGCTGCTTCAACGGCTCGACGAGGCCGCCGCGGATCGGCCGCCGGGAACCGCCCCGCTCGAAGTGCTGGTGCAGGTCGACTTCGCGGGTGAAGCGACGAAGTTCGGTGCGCCGCCAGACGATGCGGTGCGCACCGTTCGCGCCGGGGTCGACGCCCGGCACATCAGACTCGCCGGACTGATGCTGCTGCCGCCCTGGAGCGACGACGCCGAGCAGTCGCGACCCTGGTTTGCCCGTCTTCGGGAATTCCGCGATCGCCTGGTGCAGGAAGGCGTTCCAGCTGCCGCGCTTCGACACCTGTCGATGGGTATGAGCCACGATTATGAGGCGGCCGTCGAGGAGGGATCGACGATCGTCCGGGTCGGCACGGCGATCTTCGGCGCGCGTCGCGCGCCGCAACTCGTCGCCAGAGATCCAGAGCAGAAAAGCCAGTGAAAAGTGAGGACCTGATGTTCGACCGCAGCAACCCGCCAGCCAGCACGTCAGCCGCGAGCGCCGGATCATCGCCTGCCGAGCGGGTGATGCGGATCGCGCCGCTCGACCTCAAGCAGCAGCGTTTCCGGACCCAGTTGCGCGGGTTCGACCGCACCGAGGTCGTGGCCTTCCTTACCGAAGCGGCCGACGACTACGAGCACGCGTTGCGGGAGATGGATCGCCTCCGGCAGGACCTCGGGCGCCAGGAAGCGCTGCTCGCCGAGCACCGCGATCGCGAGGCCAACCTGCGCAATACGCTCCTGACCGCGCAGCGGCTGGCGGACGAGATCAGGGAGTCCGCGCAGACCGAATCCAAGCTCATCATTCGCGAAGCGCAGGGACGCGCCGACCTGTTACTGCAAAAGGCGCAAGGCCGCCTCGAGGAAGTCGAGCGGGACATCAACGAGCTGCGCCTTCGCCGGCGCGACGTCGAGGGATCGCTCGAAGGGTCGATTCAGGCGCTCTACCGTGCGCTCGAGTTCATACGCGAGCAGGATCGGTCCGACGACAAGGTCCTGCTTCACCGTCCGCGCCAGGCCGACGGGCCCGCGGCGGCGCCCACGCAGTGGCCCGCCGAGGGTCCACGGGCGGCCGACGAGCGCGGCTAGACGGAAGTCAGCCCAGCCGCCATAAGCGAGCCGCGAGCTACGAGCAGCAAACGCTCTGGCCCCTGAACCAACCGTGCTGGTCCTGCGGCACTGCCGCCAACTGATCACCTGCGCCGGCCCCGCCCCGCGGCGAGGGGCCGACCAGGGTCGTCTCGAGATCGTCACCGACGGTGCGCTCGCTCAGGCTGACGGCCGGATCGTTTTCGCCGGGCGGACTGCCGATCTCGAGCGCACGGTCCCGCTCACCGCGGACGCGCGCGTCATCGACGCGCACGAGTATCCATCCTTCCTGGCTTCGTCGACGCGCATACCCACGCCGTCTTTGCCGGCGACCGGCGGTCCGAGCTCGGGCGACGCCTCGGGGGAGAGACCTATGCGAGCATCGCCGCCTCAGGCGGCGGCATCGTGTCGACCGTGACCGCCACGCGCGCTGCCGCCGAGGATGACCTGACCGACCAGGCGCGCACACGGCTCGACGGCATGCTTGCCTGCGGCACGACCACTTGCGAGATCAAGAGCGGCTACGGGCTCGATCTCGAGACCGAGTTGAAGATGCTGCGGGCAATTCGCCGACTCAACGAATCGCATCCCATCGACATCGTCGCGACTTTCATGGGCGCGCACGAGATCCCGGCCGAGCACCGATCCGACCGCGAGCGCTACATCGACCTCGTCGTCTCCGAGATGATTCCCGCCGTGGCCTCGGCACGGCTCGCGGAATGGTGCGATGTCTTCTGCGAGACCGGCGTCTTCACCGCTGCGGAATCCCGGACCATTCTCGAGGCAGGCCAGCGCGCGGGCCTCAAGGCGCGTATCCATGCCGACGAGCTTGGCGCGAGCGGCGGATCGCAGGTCGCCGCCCTGGTCGGCGCGCGGTCCGCAGACCACCTCATCTTCGTGCCGACCGACGGGATTGCTGCGATGGCGAAAGCCGGCGTCGTCGCAACGCTGCTTCCGAGTGCCGCGTTCTATCTCAAGCTCGGACGATTCGCGCCAGCGCGCGCGTTGATCGAGGCCTCGGTCCCGGTGGCGCTCGCGACCGACCTCAACCCCGGCGGCGGGTTCTCGCCGTCGATGCCGTTCGCCATGACGCTCGCCTGCTTTGCGATGGGTCTGACGTTCGAGGAAGTGCTGACCGCGGCCACCATCAACGCCGCGTGGTCGCTCGACCGCGCGCACGAGGTGGGCAGCCTCGAGCCCGGCAAGCTCGCCGACGCGGTGATCGTGCACGGCGAGGCCACGGACCTGCTGCGCGTCGGCACCAACGCAATCGCCGGCGTGCTCAAGCGGGGGCACGGAGTGGCAGGGGATCTGGTGACGGCATGACGCTGACGCACAAGTCCGTGAAGGCGCTTCTCGAGGACTTCCGATCTCCGGCGCCGACGCCTGGTGGCGGCTCGGCCGCGGCGCTCGCGGGAGCCGTCGGCGCCTCGCTGCTGGCAATGGTCGCGGGCCTGCCGAAGCCTCGAGCGGCGGCGGACGCCGATCTGCAGAGGCTTCGCGAAGCCGGGGAACGGTGCACGGCGCTCGCGATCGAGCTCGAAGGGCTGGTGGACCGCGACAGCGAGGCGTACAACTGGTGGTCAGCGCCTACCGGCTGGCGAAAGGGACCGACGAGGAGAAAGCGGTGCGCGCGAGGCGCATTCAGGAGGCGCTCGTGACCGCCATCGCGGCGCCTCTCGACGTCATGCGCGCGTGCTACGCCGGGATTGCGCTCGGATCCGTGCTGCAAGCGCACGGCAACCCGAACGCGTCGAGCGATCTGCAGGTGGGGCTGGAGCTGCTCCGCGCCGGGCTGCGCGGCGCCCGTCTCAACGTGGAGATCAACCTCGGCAGCGTGAAGGATCCGGACTACGTCGCCCAAGTCACCGGTGAGATCGGCCGGCTCAGTGAATCTGGTGCAGCAGCCGCTCCCAGCGCGTCTTCGTGAAGAAGTGCGTCACGACTGAAAACAGCCTGCCGATCGTAGCGCCGACGCCGCTCTCGACGTAGTCGTCGCGGTCGGACTCGTACGACCAGTAGATCATCATCGCCTTGCCCTTGACGTAGTTCCGCGGCAGAAAGCCCCAGTAGCGGCTGTCCTGCGAGTTGTCGCGGTTGTCCCCCATCACGAAGTACTGGTCGGACGGGACCGTGACCGGACCGTAGCGCTCGCGCACGTCCTTCGAGGTCACCTCCGACAGGTCTGATGCCGGTGTCAGGAAGTGGACGTAGGGCTCGTCGAGCGGCTGGCCGTTGACGTGGACTTTCTTGGCGCGCAGCTCGATGGTGTCACCAGGCAGACCGATCACGCGCTTGATGAAGTCGCGCTCGGGCTCCTCCGGGTACTTGAAGACCACGATGTCGCCGCGCCTGATGTCCCGGACCGGCAGCAGCGCCCGACCGGGCGTTCCGGTCGGGCCGAATACGAACTTGTTCACCAGCAGGTGGTCACCGATGAGGAGGTTGTTCTCCATCGAGCCGGTCGGGATCTTGAACGCCTGCACGACCCAGGTACGCACGAAGAGCGCCAGGATGACGGCGATGACTATGGATTCGAAGTACCTCCCGGACGGTCGATTTGCGGAAAGTTGTTGGCATCTACTCCTGCCCCACTTTAAGCACTGCCAAGAACGCCTCCTGCGGGATTTCCACCCGTCCCACGCGCTTCATGCGTTTCTTGCCTTCCTTTTGTTTCTCGAGCAGCTTGCGCTTGCGGCTGATGTCGCCGCCGTAGCACTTCGCGAGGACGTTCTTGCGGAGCGCCTTGACCGATTCCCGGGCGATGATACGGCTGCCGATCGCCGCCTGAATCGCCACTTCGAACATCTGGCGGGGAATGAGCTCGCGCATCTTCGCGGCGAGCGCGCGGCCGCGCGCGTAGGCCATGTCGGTGTGAACGATCGTCGACAGGGCGTCGACCGGCTCCTCGTTCACGAGGATGTCGAGCTTGACCAGCGGCGAGTCCCAGTAGCCCGTGACGTGATAGTCCAGTGACGCGTAGCCGCGCGACAGCGTTTTCAGCCGATCGTAGAAGTCCAGCACGACCTCGTTGAAGGGCAGCTCGTAAGTGATGAGCACGCGATTCGACGACAGGTACTCGATGCCCTTCTGCACGCCGCGCTTGTCCTGGCAGAGCGAGAGGATGCCGCCGACGTGCTCCGCAGGGGTGAGGATCATCGCCGTGATCACCGGTTCCTCGAACTTCACGATTCGCCCCGTATCCGGCAGCTTCGCCGGGCTGTCGATCTCGCGCACGTCTCCGTCGGTCGTCGTCACGCGGTAGAGAACGCCCGGCGCCGTCGTGACCAGATCCTGGTCGAACTCGCGTTCGAGCCGTTCCTGGACGATCTCCATGTGCAGCAGGCCGAGGAAACCACACCTGAAACCGAAGCCCAGGGCCACCGACGTCTCGGGCTCGAAGAAGAACGACGCGTCGTTCAATCGCAGCTTCTCGAGCGCATCGCGGAGCTGTGCGTACTCGCTTCCCTCGACCGGATAGAGCCCGGCGAACACCATCGGCTTGCTTGCTTTGAAGCCGGGAAAGGGCTCGGGCGTCGGCCGTGCCACCTCGGTGATGGTGTCGCCAATCTGCGCGTCGGTGACCGTCTTGATCGCCGCAAACACGAACCCGACCTCGCCGACACCCAGCTCGGTGGCCACGGTGGGCTTCGGGGAAAACGTGCCGACCTGCTCGACTTCGTAGTCCTGCCCCTTGACCATGAGCCGGATCTTCATGCCGGGCCGGATGACGCCGTCGAGCACGCGCGTGAGGATGATCACGCCGCGGTAGGCGTCGTACCAGGAATCGAAGATGAGCGCCTTGAGCGGCGCGTCCGGATCCCCGACCGGCGGCGGGAGCCGCTTCACGATCGCTTCGAGGATCTCGTGGACGCCGGTGCCTTCTTTCGCGCTCGCGAGGATCGCGTGGCTCGCATCGAGCCCGATGATGTCCTCGATCTGGCGCCTCGCCTCGTCCGGCTGCGCACCGGGAAGGTCGATCTTGTTGATGACCGGGATGATCTCGAGGTTGTTCTCGACCGCCAGGTAGGCGTTGGCCAGCGTCTGCGCCTCGACGCCCTGCGAAGCGTCCACCAGCAGCAGCGCACCCTCGCACGCAGCGAGCGACCGCGTCACCTCGTAGGAGAAGTCGACGTGTCCGGGGGTGTCGATCAGGTTGAGGATGTACACCTGTCCGTCATCGGCCTTGTAGGTCAGCCGGACCGCGTGTGCCTTGATCGTAATCCCGCGTTCGCGCTCGAGGTCCATGCTGTCGAGGACCTGCGCCTCCATCTCGCGCGCCTGGAGCGCCCCCGTCATCTCGAGAAAACGGTCCGCCAGCGTCGACTTGCCGTGGTCGATGTGGGCGATG
Organism: uncultured Acidobacteriota bacterium; assembly: GCA_963771395.1. GTDB lineage: Bacteria > Acidobacteriota > Vicinamibacteria > Vicinamibacterales > 2-12-FULL-66-21 > DATBJJ01. The sequence goes on from CAVYTY010000018.1 coordinate 107,051, forward strand.
ACGGAGAAGTTGCGGATGAAGCGCTGATCCATGTGGGTGGGAACAGGTGATTATAGCTCGCGGCCGACAGAGGCCGGGGATCAGGGGTCTGGGGTCAGGGAATCGGGCAATTGTCGAGCGCTGGACTCAACCAGCCGTTCATGCCGGCTACGCCCCTGGACCCCTGATCTCTGATCCCAGGGACTCCGTGCGCCTATCTTTGATCCAGCGACGCGAACCGCTGCGGGTGCGCCGGACCGATGTAGTCGGTACGGGGCCGGATGAGCCGGTTGTTCGCGGTACTGCTCCAGGCAGTGCGCCGTCCAGCCGGAAATCCGGCTGACGGCGAAGATCGGGGTGAACAGATCGATCGGAATCCCGAGCGTGTAGTAGGTCGATGCCGAGTAGAAGTCGACGTTCGGGTACAGCTTCTTCTCGCCGCTGACGAGACGCTCGATGCGGCGCGACATCTCGAACCACCTCACGTTGCCGGCGCGCTTGCCGAGCTCTTCGGACATCCGGCGCAAATGTGTCGCGCGGGGATCTTCAGTCCTGTACACCCGGTGGCCGAATCCCGGAATCTTGGCCTTGCGCGCCAGTTTCCCGCGAATCGCCTCGTCGATGCGCTCGGGACTCGCGTCCTCGCCGATCTCGATGAGCAGCCGCATCACATCGGCATTCGCGCCGCCGTGGAGCGGCCCCTTGAGGGCGCCGATGGCTCCGACGATGGCCGAGTGGATGTCGGTGAGGGTCGCGGCCGCGACGCGGGCCGCGAAGGTCGACGCGTTCAGCTCGTGGTCGGCGTGCAACACGAGCGCAATGTCGAACGCCCGCGTCGAGAGCGCGTTGGGCCGTGTTCCGGTCAGCATGTAAAGAAAGTTCGCCGCGTGCCCGAGCGCCGGGTCCGGCTGGATCGGTCCGCCACCTGCCTGCAGCCGGCCGTAGCTGGCGACGAGGCTCGCGAGCTGTGCCGTCAGCCGTACCGCCTTGCGGTAGTTGGCCTGCGGCGAACTGTCGGACGCGTCAGGGTCGAAATGGCCGAGGACCGACGTCAGTGTCCGCAATCCGTCCATGCCGTCGGATGACGGAAGCTGCTTCATGAAGCGCAGGATGGGCTCGCCGAGAGGGCGGGCGGCCGCGAGCTGCGACTGCAGGTCCCCGAGCTCCGCGCGATTCGGCAGGCGCCCGTGCCACAGCAGGTAACAGACCTCCTCGAACGTCGCGCCCTGCGCCAGATCGTGAATGTCATACCCGTAGTACGCCAGGACGCCGCGATCGCCGTCGAGATAACAAATCGCCGACGTCGCGGCCACGACGTCTTCGAGACCGGCCTTGGGCTTCGCGTCGGTGGTCATACGGGTGATTCTATCAGCGCCTGCGCTCAGAAACGCTCTCAGGAGTCAGGAGACAGGAGTCAGGAGACAGGAGCTCAGAGACACGGACAGCAGCGCCTGCGGCCCGAGCGCGGCGCGAAGTCGCCGCGCGAGAGCGCTTGGGGGTGGGGCCCCAAGCGCATTGATAAATGCAGACAGAAATGTCAGTAGTAAACCGTGCTCAGAAACGCGCCTACTTCGCGACTTCCGGCTCCTGCATCATGTCCTCGTCGGTGAACTGCTGGAGGATCGAGAGGAGTCCCGTATAGAGGAATCCGACCTGGAAGAGCATCAGGAACGGCAATGTGGCGTAAATCTGATTCGACAGGGCGTAGAAGACCGTCGCGGTGAAGTACAGGCCGAGCGCCACCTCCACGAGGGGCTGGATGCCGACCGACTGGTGGTATTTCTTGCCGGCCCACTCGTCGCCGCTCCGCTCGATACCGTACTTCGGCGTGCGCGCGAACTCGCTCTGCCTGCCGAACATCGCTTCCAGCACGGCCCGCGTGTTGTTGACACACAGGCCGATGCCGATCGACATGAGGACCGGCAGATATCTGAGCCGCTGCTTCCAGTCCGAGTACAGCTCGCGCTGCGAGACGATGTAAAAGTTGCCTACCGAAGCCGTGGCCGCCAGGAAGAGCGGCACGTCGATCAGCATCATCTCCGACCATCCCGTGCTGTAGCGGACCACCATCGCCGGAAACATCAGCAGCGAGAGCAGCGACATCAGCAGGTAGTTGAAGTTCGCCGACAGGTGAAAGAACGCTTCGGCCTTGACCGCGAGCGGCTGAGACGACCGCAGAATACGGGGCATCAGCTTGATGCAGGTCTGGACCGACCCCTTCGCCCAGCGGTGCTGCTGCGACTTGAACGAGTTCATCTCGACCGGCACTTCCGCCGGCGCGACCAGGTCGGGCATGAAGATGAAGCGCCAGCCCTTGAGCTGCGCGCGGTAGCTCAGGTCGAGATCCTCGGTCAGCGTGTCGTGCTGCCAGCCGCCGGCGTCCTCGATCGTCTCGCGACGCCAGACACCCGCAGTACCGTTGAAGTTGAAGAAGCAGCCCGAGCGGTTCCGTCCGCCGTGCTCGAGCACGAAGTGCGCGTCGAGGAGAATCGACTGGATTCTGGTCAGCAGCGAGTAGTCGCGGTTGAGATGCCCCCAGCGCGCCTGGACCATGCCGACCTTGGGGTCGCTGTCGAAATAGCCGAGCGTCCGGAGCAGGAAGTCCTCCGGCGGGACGAAGTCGGCGTCGAAGATCGCGATGAACTCGCCCGAGGCCACCTTCAGGCCGGCTTCGAGAGCCCCCGCCTTGTAACCCGTGCGATCGATACGGTGCAGATATTTGATGTCGAAGCCGCGTGAGGCGTATCGGCGCACGGCGAGCTCGGCGATTTCGCTGGTCTCGTCCGTCGAGTCGTCCAGCACCTGGATTTCGAGCAGGTCGCGGGGATAGTCAGTCTCGCAAACGGCATCGATCAGCCGGTTGGCGACATACATCTCGTTGAAAATCGGAAGCTGGACCGTGACCCTCGGCAACACCGCCGGCGGCGGTAACGTGGGCGGCACGTTACCCTTGTGTTTCATGTAAAGATACACAAGGTAATACCGATGCCACCCGTAGATGGCGAGGATGCTCAGAACGAAGAAGTAGAGGACGAGTATGAGCGTGTCAGTGAACGACATATGATTAATGAATCCGCCAACCTGCAGAATCCTTCATATTAGTGTCGGGCTGGCCGTTAAGTCAAAGAAGTCGGGGGCATGACCCACGCCGAACTCCACACCCTCCTCGACGACGTGCGCTCCGGCGCCCTGACGCCCGAAACCGCTCAGGTCCGCCTTCTTCAATATTTGCGCCAGGCCCCGTTCGAAGACCTGGGGTTTGCACGCGTCGACCACCACCGCTCGCTGCGCCAGGGATGCCCGGAAGTCGTTTTTGGGCCTGGAAAGACGCCCGAGCAGATCGCTGCCATCGCCGAGCGCATTGTCGGCGAGGGCCACAGCCTGCTCGTAACCCGCACGGATCGGCAGGCGTTCGAGGCCGTGTTGAAGCGTGTCACTACGGCAAAATTCCACGAGCTGGCCAGAACCATTACGCTCGCGCTTGGCGAGCTCCCTCCCGGCCGCGGTACGGTCGTCATCGCCGCCGCGGGAACGGCCGACCTGCCCGTTGCGGAAGAGGCGGCTGTTTCGGCTGAGCTTATGGGCAACGCCGTGGAGCGGCTGTATGACGTCGGAGTAGCCGGCCTTCACCGTCTCCTTTCCGAACACGCCCGACTGATGGCGGCGCGCGTGATCGTCGCCGTCGCTGGGATGGAGGGAGCGCTGCCGAGCGTCATCGGCGGCCTGGTCAGCGTTCCCGTGATCGCGGTGCCGACGAGCGTCGGTTACGGCGCCAGCTTCGGAGGCCTCACGGCCCTGATGGCCATGCTCAACAGTTGTGCGAGCGGCGTGTCCGTCGTCAACATCGACAACGGCTTCGGCGCGGCAGCGGTTGCGAGCGCGATTAATCATCTCGACTGAAGAGCGCGGCTCGCAGCTCGCGGTTCGCTTCTCGCGCAATTCGGGGTTCGAGCTCGAGGTTTCGAAACTTGTAAAAAATGGTTGAGTATGCCCTCGAAAAATCGCCGCGAGCCGCGAGCCGCGAGCCGCGAGCCGCGAGCCGCGAGCCGCCAGCCGCGAGTCTTGAGCCCTGAGCCGTGACGAGTTATACTAAGCGATTGCCCCGTCGAGTCTGACGCTCACCACAATTTTCTGAAGTCTCATGCACGCCGGTGCCCTGAGGGCGCTCGAATACGATCGTATCGTCGAGGCGGTGCACCGCTTCGCACAGACGCCGCCTGGTGCGGCGCGTCTGGCAAAGCTGCAGCCGCTGACCGACGCGCGCGGGGTGGCCGCGGCTCTCGCCGCGACAGCCGAGACGACGCGCTTTCTGCGCGACGAAGCGATTGAACTGCAGGCGCCCGAGAATCTCGACGATCTGCTGCTGTCGCTCGCGGTCGAGGGCCGCGTCCTCGAACCGCCATCGCTCGTCAACCTGGCCGCCTTTCTGGCGTCGGTCGAGATCACCTCGAACGCCGTGCGCAAAGTCCGCAGTGGTTTTCCGCTGCTCGCCGCGATCGCCGAAACGACGGCGTCGTTCCAGCAGGAAATCGGCGACATCCGGCGCAAGATTGGTCCGGCCTTCGACGTCGTCGATGATGCCAGCCAGGAACTGGCGACCCTGCGCGATCGGCTTCGAAAGCAGCGGACGCGGCTGCGCGGCACGCTGGAATCCTACCTTCGCGGCCGGGACACCTCGAAGTACCTCCAGCAGCAGATCGTGACCGATCGGAACGGCCGGTATGTCCTCGTCGTCCGCAGCGAGCACCGGACGGCGATTCCTGGAATCGTGCACGGGAGCTCCGGCAGCGGCGCCAGCCTGTTCCTCGAGCCGCTCAGCACGGTCGAGATCAACAACGATATCGTCGCGCTCGAGCAACAGGAGGCGGAAGAGGTCCGGCGGATCCTTCTCGCGCTGGCCGACGCCTTCAGGCGGCGGGCCCAAGATCTGCACCGGACGGTTGACGCAGCCTCCGAGCTCGACGTTCTCCAGGCTCGGGCACGGTTCTCGATGCTCGTCGACGGGATGCCGCCGGCGCTCTCGAGCGATGGCCGCCTCGAGCTCCGCGCGGCACGACACCCGTTGTTGATCCCGGCGGTGCGACGGCATCTGGGAACTGACGGAGATCTCGAGCCCCGCGCCCCGGTCCCGGTGGACGTCCTCGTCATTCCGCCGGTACGCGTGCTCGTGGTGACGGGACCGAATACCGGCGGCAAGACAGTGGCGCTCAAAACGGCAGGCCTCCTCCCGTTGATGGCGCAAACAGGCCTGCTCGTACCCGCGGCCGAAGGCACGCAGGTGCCGATCTTCCGCTCGGTCTTTGCCGACATCGGCGACGAGCAGTCGATCGCCGCGAGCCTCAGCACGTTCTCGGGACACATCGCGAACATCGTGGCGATGGACCGCGCGCTGACGCTGCCGGCGCTCGTGCTGCTCGATGAGGCGGGTGGCGGGACCGATCCGAACGAGGGCGGCGCGCTCGCGATGGCGATGATCGACCACTTCCGCGTGCGTGGCGCGATGGTCGTGGCGACGACGCATTACGATGCGTTGAAGTCCTACGCGGTGACGACCGAAGGGGTGACCCCGGCGGGGTTCGGCTTCGATCCGGAGACGTTCGCGCCGACGTATCGGTTGAACTACGGCGCGCCCGGCAGCAGCCTGGCGCTCGAGATCGCGACTCGGCTCGGCCTGCCGGAGGCGATCATCGCGAGCGCGCGCCAACACCGCAGCGTCCGCGAGGCGCAGCTGGCCGAGCACCTCGCGAAGGTCGAGCATGACATCCAGTCGCTCGATCACGAGCGCCGGCTGGCTGCGCGCGAGCGCGCCGGGCTCGAAGAGGCCACGACCAAAATGCAGGCGCGCGAACAGGACCTCCGCAACCGCGAGGAGACATTCCGCCGCCGGCTCGAGGAGCGCATCGAGGACCGGATGCGCAATGCGCGACGCGAGATCGATGCGGTGCTCGCCGCGTTGAAGGTGCGTACCGACGCCCTGGCCGCCGACGCCGAACGCCGCACCGCACCGCGACTGGTCATTTCAACCGGAGAAACGGGCGCGGCCCGCGCGGAGGCCAGGGCCGCGGTCGAGGCGATCGCCAACGAGCTGCGTGCGCGCGCGCAGGAACCCGACGCTCAGAAACCGACACCGTTGAGCACGCCCGAGGGGCCGGCGAAGGTGGCGGCCGTCGGCGACCGTGTCACAGTGGGCGCGCTCGGGCTCGAGGGCATCGTTCAGGCGCTGCACGACCGCGAGGCTGAGGTCGATGTACGGGGCAAACGCTTCCGCGCTCGCATCGACGAGCTGCGGGTCCTCGTCCCGGCGAGCGTCGGCCCGGCTCAGTCCGGCAAAGTGCGCGTCCACGTAGAGCTTCAGCCGCGACAAGGGTCGTTGACGGAGCTCAACGTCATCGGCTGTCACGTGGATGAGGCGCTCTCGCGGACCGAGAAGTTTCTCGACGAGGCGCTGCTGGCCGAAGTCCCCAGCGTGCGGCTGATTCACGGCTACGGCACCGGTCAGCTCCGGCGGGCCATCGCCGAGTTCCTGCACGACCACAAGTTCGTCGCGCATTTCGCCTCCGCCCCGCCCGAGCAGGGCGGCGGTGGTGTCACCGTCGTCGAGTTCAAGGAGTAGCGCGGGACTTCGAGTCCGAGGTCGCGAGACATAAACATTGGCGCTCTTCCCCCCCAGCTTCATCGAGGACCTCAAGTCGCACGCCGACATCGTGCAGGTGGTCCAGGAGCGCGTCGCGCTGCGCCGCAGCGGCGCGACGTGGAAGGGACTCTGCCCGTTTCACGGCGAGAAGACGCCGTCGTTTCACGTCAACGGCGACAAGGGGTTCTTTCACTGCTTCGGGTGTGGCGCCAAGGGCGACGTCTTCGAGTTCGTCAAGCTGCACGACAAGATCACGTTTCCCGAAGCCGTCCGGCAGGTGGCCGCACGCGCCGGCGTGCCAGTTCCCGAGCCCGACGATGGTCAGCAGGACCCCGAGAGCGTGCGCGACCGGGAGACGTTACTCCGGGCCCACGAGGTGGCCGCCCGGTGGTTTCGCGAACAACTCGCCAGCGCGCAGGGGGCAGCCGCGACCCGCCTGCTCGCCAGCCGCGGGCTGACGCCTGCGACAATCGAGCTGCTGGGTATGGGCTATGCACCGCCCTCTCGCGAAGCGCTGAAGACCAGGCTCCTCCGCGAGGGTTTCGCGCCAGAATCTCTGACCAGAACCGGCCTGGTCGTGGAACGCGAAGGCGGCGCGCTCATCGATCGGTTTCGACATCGCCTGATAATCCCGATTGCGCGCGACAACGGGACCATCATCGCGTTTGGGGGCCGCGCCATGGATGCCGGGCAGGTACCGAAGTATCTGAATTCACCCGAGACGCCGATTTATGTCAAAGGGCGGACGCTCTTCGGGCTCCATCTGAGCAAGGCTGCCATCATCAAGTCGAAGCACGCCGTGATGGTCGAAGGGTACTTCGATGTCGCGCAGGCGATGCAGGGGGGCATCCCCAACGTCGTCGCCTCCTCGGGGACCGCCCTGACGCCGGCGCAAGCTCGGCTCTTGAAACGTTTCGCCTCGAAGGTCGTCCTAAGTTTTGATCCCGACGCAGCCGGCAAAGGCGCCGCGGTGCGCTCCTCGGAGCTCCTGGTCGCCGAGGGGTTCCAGGTGAACGTCGCGATCATGCCGGCCGGAGACGACCCCGACACCTTCATCCGCCGCGAAGGCGGCGCGGCCTATGCCGAGAAACTCCGGTCGTCGCAGCAATATCTCGAGTATTTGCTCGATCAGGCGGCCATCGGCCAGGATCTGCAGCGGGACGAGCCCAGGCGGCAGTTCCTGAGCCGGATGCTCGAAGTTGCCGCGCGCATCCCCGACGCCGCCGCTCGTGATCAGTTTGCAGACAGGTTGGCCCACAAGGCCAGGATTACAGAAGAGGTAGTGAGGGCTGAGATCAAGCGAGCTGCAGCCAAGCGCGAGACGTCGGTGGCGGTGCTGGACCGGGCGGCGGTGGGCTTGGACCAGGTCAAAGCCGCTGAAAAAGGTGTGATATGGGCCCTGATGCACGACCCGGCGGCCAGCGCGGCCGCCATCGGGCAGCTGGACCCAGACGATCTGGTCGGTCTGGCGACTCAGCCGATACTCGAACAGGCCCGATCCCTGCAGGATTGGCCTGCAGGCGCCTTACCTCAAACGCTCCTCGAGCGTCTAAATGGTATGGAGGCCCGGTTGGTCGAGGAAATCGGCCGGCAGCCCCACCCGCCCGGCCCTCTGCTCGATTGCGTCAAGGCGCTCAAGCGCCTCCGGTACATACGGCAACGGGCCGAGGTCCAGCGCGAGATCGACCGGCTGCAGGAAGAGGGCGCCGCGAATTTCGAGGCCGAGATCGTCACCTTGTGGGATCGGAAGAAAACGTTGTTACAGTTGATTGCGGATTCATAGCGGCATTATTTTGATACGCGCTGAACGAGGACGTCAGGAGGACACGCCGTTGTCGATAGAAGAAAAATACGATGAAGTGAAGCAGCTCATTTCCATCGGCAAGGAAAAGGGATACCTGCTGTACGACGAGGTCAATGAGCTCCTGCCCGCCGACATCACGTCGTCGGACGAGCTCGATGACCTGTTCAGCACGTTCGGCAGTGCCGGGATCGAGGTCGTCGATTCCGAACAGAAGTATCGGGAAGACAAGCTGCTGGACCGCACTGGGGAAGGAGCCGAGGAGCTCGAGCTCGACCTGACCCCCGGCGCACTCGACAAGACCAACGATCCGGTCCGCATGTACCTCCGCGAGATGGGCACCGTGCCCCTCCTCACCCGCGAGGGCGAGGTCGAGATCGCCAAGCGCATCGAACGCGGCAAGCTGGCGGTCATCAAGTCGATCTCCCGCACGCCGACGGTCGCCCGCGCGATCATGACGATGGGCGATCAGCTCAAGAACGAAGAGCGAAGCATCCGCGAGCTCGTGACGTTTGTCGACGAAGAGCTGACCGACGACAAGATCGATGACCGCAAGCGTCAGGTGCTTCGGCAGATCGAGGCGGTCAGAAAGTCGTGGATGGCCCTCGAGAAGTGCAAGGAGAAGCTCGAGAAGACGCCACGCGGCACGACGACCCGCGACAAGCGGAAGTTCCGTCGTGTACGGTGGGAGGCGCTGCGGGCGCGGGTCGAGCTCTCGCAGCTCATCCGGCGCATCGAGTTCACCGAGGCGGTCAAGCGCCGGCTGATCGATCAGATCAAGGAGTCGGTCGAGGCGGTGATGCGCGTGCGGCGCGAGATCGACCAGCTCGAACGGCAGCTCAATCCCAAGAACAAGAAGAACAGCCGGCTCAAGGAAGAGGAAAAGAAGAACCTGCTGCGGCGGCAGAAGGAGCTCAAGGTCCAGGTCAAGACCATGGCCGACGACCTCGAGGAGACGCCCGACCAGCTGATGCGGACAATCGAGACGATCCAGCGCGGCGAGATCCAGGCCGAGCAGGCCAAGAAGGAGCTCGTCGAGGCCAACCTCCGGCTCGTCGTCTCGATCGCGAAGAAGTACACGAATCGCGGCCTGCAGTTCCTCGACCTGATCCAGGAAGGCAACATCGGCCTGATGAAGGCGGTCGACAAGTTCGAGTACCGCCGCGGCTACAAGTTCTCGACCTACGCGACGTGGTGGATCCGGCAGGCCATCACGCGCGCGATTGCGGACCAGGCGCGGACGATCCGCATTCCGGTCCACATGATCGAGACGATCAACAAGCTCATTCGCACGTCGCGGGCGCTCGTGCAGGAGCTCGGGCGCGAGCCGACCTCGGAAGAGATCGCCAAGCGGATGGACATCCCCGTGTCGAAGGTCCGGAAGGTGCTCAAGATCGCGCAGGAGCCGATCTCGCTCGAGACGCCGATCGGCGAAGAGGAAGATTCGCATCTTGGCGACTTCATCGAGGATCGCCAGGTCGTCTCACCGTCGGACGCGGTGATCAATCTGAACCTGAAGGAGCAGACCGACTCGGTGCTGAAGACGCTGACGCCGCGCGAAGAGAAGGTCATCAAGATGCGCTTCGGCGTCGGCGACGGCAGCGAGCACACGCTCGAAGAGGTGGGCCAGAGCTTCGCCGTCACCCGCGAGCGCATCCGCCAGATCGAGGCCAAGGCGCTGCGGAAGCTGCGCCACCCGTCGAGGAGCCGCAAGCTTCGAGCGTTTCTGGAGGGAAGAACGTAGGAAAGACAAGGGAGAGGGCACGAAGCCTTCTCCCTTTCTTGTTTTCGCTTCTGCCGGTGAGCGTTTGCCCTTAGGCTATTGAGTGGGCCCATAGCTCAGCGGTCAGAGCCGCCGGCTCATAACCGGCCCGTCCCAGGTTCGAATCCTGGTGGGCCCATTTGCCATGCTGAATGCTGAATGACGAGTGCTGAAGTAAAGGGGGAAGGGTGAAGGCGAAAGGGATTCCTCTTTCGTCTGTTTCGATGCCTCTGTCTCCGTTCTGGTCTTGCCCTCGTCTCCGTCTTCGTCATTCCATTCAGCATTCAGCATTCAACGTTCAGCATTTCCCGATGCTTCCTGACCTCAAGCTGCTCATCCGACTCCAGGAACTCGATTCGACCGCCGAGCGATTGCGTCGGCGGATGGCGGACCTTCCGGCCGCGCAGGCGGCGCTCGACGCGCGGCTGGCGGATCTGACGGGAGCGGTCGCCGCCACGAAAGAGCGCATCAGCGCCTCGCAGGCCGCGCGGCGCGACATCGAGAAGGATTCGGCCACCCAGCAGGCGCGGCTCAGCAAGTACAAAGATCAGTTGATGGAGGTCAAGACCAACAAGGAATACCACGCCGATGCAGACCGAGATCACCACCGCCGAGACGATGGTGCGGCGCGAGGAGGATCGGCTGCTCGAGCGGATGGAAGAGGCCGAGGCGTTTGCGGCGGAATTGAAGGCGGCCGAGGCAGCGCTCAAGTCGGGCCAGGCGCAGCTGAAAGGCAACCTCCAGCAGATGGAGACCGACCGGGTCGACACCGAGCAGGAATTGGAGAAGACGAGCGCCGAGCGCGCGCGCGTCGTCGCTGCCGTGTCGCCCGGCGTGCTCGCGCTCTTCGAGCGGGTGTCGAAGCACCGAAAGGGGCTGGCGATGTCCGAGGCCAGGGACGGCCTCTGCACCCAGTGCCACGTCAGGTTGCGACCCCAGGTGTACAACGAGCTTCGCCGCAACGAGAGCGTCATGCAGTGCGAGAGCTGCTCCAGCGCATCCTCGTATTTCCTGGCAACCCCCGTCGGTTCCGCTCCCTCCCCGACCCCGGACGCGCAGTCAGCGCCCGCCGAGCCCGGCACCTGAACTCGTCGTGATCCGCGCCTACATCGACGGCGGCGCCCGGGGCAACCCGGGACCAGCCGGCTACGGCGTCCGCATCGAGGACGCCGAAGGCAACCTGATCGAGGAGCTCCACGGCGCGCTCGGCGTCGCCACGAACAATGTCGCCGAATACAACGGCCTGCTCGCCGCGCTCGAATGGGCGGTCGACGCACGACGAGCCCAGCTGCACATCCGGTCGGACTCGGAGCTGCTCGTCAAGCAGATGCGCGGCGAGTACAAGGTCAAGAATCCGGGTCTGCAGACGCTCTTCTGCAGGCGCGCCTGCTCGTGATGCAGCTCGACAAAGTCACGTTCGAGCACGTCCGCCGCGAGATGAACACGGAGGCCGACCGGCTATCGAACCTGGCGATGAACGAAGCAGAAAACGTGTAGCTGCCACCTGAACCTCTTGAACCCCTTGAACCTCTTGAACCCCTGCCCCCCTAACCCCTGGCCCTGATAATCCCGATCATCCGTCCCGGCCTTGGCCCCCTGGACCCGGTGAGAGTGAAAAACGTCCGCGTGCGTCTTCGTGCAGAGCTCCGCGACGTGAATGTTGTCGGGCATCACGCCGGCACCTTCGAGCTGATCCGCGTCGCACGCCACAGGTCGAGGTGAAACTTGCCTTCGGCCCGGGGCTCGAACCAGCGCTCCAGCATCGAGGTGTGGTGGCCGGCCTCGCGGAACGCCTGGAGTGTGCCCTCCGACCACTTCGTAGCAGCAGGGTCCGATCGACGGACCGACCGCCGCGATCATGCGCTCGGGCCGCACGCCGTATGTCGCCTGCAGCGCGCTCACGCCAGAGATGGCCGCGCGCTTCGCGGTACCGCGCCAGCCTGCGTGGATGGCGGCGACGGCCCGGCCGGTCTCCTCCGCGAGCAGGATCGCCACGCAATCCGCGACTCGGACGACGATCGCGGCCCCCGGATCGTTGCTGACGATGGCGTCGGCGTCGGGTCGAGGCCAGGGGCGCCGCCGATCGGGTGAGGCCACAGCAACGGTCGCTTCGTGCACCTGCCGCACCATCAGCAGGTCCTCGCGGGCCACGCCAATCGCGCCGGCCACGCCCTCCCACTCAGCCGCATCGTCGCGAAGGGTGAGATTGTTGACGGTGAAGAAGTGGCTGGCGCAGGCAGACAGGGGCACCGACCGGAGGACGGCGCCCCACGGCGCTTGCGTCCACTCGAAGGCGCGCGTAGGCTGTGGTTCGGTCATGAATATTCTCGGCATCGGCCTCGACGCCACCGACATTCCCCGCCTCGCCGACGTGCTCGAACGTTACGGCGATCGCTTCCTGCGCCGCGTGTTCACCGCCGGAGAGATTGCCGATTGGACCAAGCGGCGGAACCCCGCCCCGCATCTAGCTGGACGATTCGCGGCGAAGGAAGCGGCGATGAAGGCGCTCGGCACGGGCCACTCGCACGGCGTCCTGTGGAAGGACATCGAAGTGGTCCGGGTTGGCGGGCCGCCGCGTCTGCAGTTGCACGGCGGGGCCGCGATCCGCGCCGAGGGCATGCAAGTCCGGCGATCGCTCCTGACGATCACGCACTCCGATACGCTCGCCATGGCGCAGGTGATGCTGATCGGCGACTGACCGTCAACTGCAGTTGTCGGATTCTCGCGCGCGCTTCACGCGCGCTTTCCTGCCAGACCGTCGCGGGCGCGCCAGGTCTTTCCCCGCTGACACTTCGCCCGACACCACCGGTCGCGCCTTCACGGGCCCGCCTCTTGCCGTGACTCTGCTCAGACAGCGCCTGCCATCCAAATCCAGAGGAGCGAAGCCGTGACAGTCAAGATCGTAGCGAACGAAAAAGGCACCCCCGCGGGAAGCTCGCAGACGCCGAGCTGCACTTCATCTCCGGCCCCCTCGAGGGCCTCAAGCTGATCGGCTTCGCGGTGTGGGAACGCAAGACCGGTAACGGACGGAACGTCACGTTTCCCGCGCGGGCGTACACCGTCAATGGCGAGCGGCGCACGTTCGCCCTTCTGCGACCGATCGCCGACACTACGGCGCAGAACCGCGTCCGAGATCTGATCCTCGCCGCGTACGGAGAGTTCGAAACGGACTCGGCGCTCGCGTCGGCCGGCTGATTCGTGCGGCACGCCGTTCGAGCCGATGTCGGTCGCCGGTGTGGTCCGTGTGGAAGACTTGAACCCGTGGCTTCTGCCCTCACAGGCGGAAGGAGACGTGGCGCACTGTCGTCCGCGTCCCGCGACGATCCGTGGACGGGCCACTAGTCGAGCACCGGCAGCAGTTTGAGTTCTCTTTCTGTCGCTTCGGTGGGAGCGTCCACTCCTCCCGAAGGGACTTGCGGAACTCGGACTGGAAGAAGGAGGCCTTCATGCCGCCGTCGATGATGTCCCACGGCAGCACGGTGTCGTTCGACCGGTCGCGGAAGATGTAGAAATCCGCATCGAGCCCGACCTCGGCGACTGCGGCGCGCCAGTTGCCGCCATTGCGTTCGGCCGCCTCGATCGCGTCGGCCCACACGCCGGTCGCCGAGCGACATCAGCGCCTGGTAATAGGAATGCCGTTCGGACTTGATGTTGAAGTACACGTTGTCGATGCCGGAGAGCAGATGCCGCAGCCGCTTCCTCTTCCGGTCGGTGATCGCCGGATCTTCCATCGGCAGCCACTGATACGCCGTGCCGGGCTTGGGAATCAGCGGATTCACGCTGCCGACGATGCGGCCGACGTGGCCGCGGGGCCGGGCGTGCTTCATCATGATCTCGCGCATGCGCGACGGTCATGTCCCGAATCGCCTCCAGGTCGTCGTCTGTCTCGGTCGGCAGACCGATCATGTAGTACAGCTTCAGGTTCTCGATCCCGTTGGCGAAGATCAACTCGGTAGCGGCGAGGATCTCGTCGTTGGTGACCGTCTTGTTGATCACCCGCCGCAGGCGGTCCGATCCGGTCTCCGGGGCGATGGTGATCGACCTCTCGCCGCTCTCGCGCAGCGCTGCACGATACGGTCGGTCAGGTCGTCGAGCCGCAGCGACGCGGGGCTGATCGAGTAGCCCAGCGCGAGCAGGCCGTTGAGGATCCGCTCGATCTCGGGGTGATCGCAGAGCGCGATCGACACGAGGCCGGCCCGGTTCGCGTGCTGTTCGCGCCGCGGCCGCCAGCTCGAGGATCCGATCGGCTGGGAACGCCCGGACCGGCAGGTAGTTGTAGCCGGCCCAGCAGAACCGGCACAGGTTCGCGCACCCGCGGACGACCTCGATCAGGAAACGCGACCCGAACTCCGTGTCCGGAGTGAAGATCGACGTGGCGGGCGGGTCCAGGCGTCGGCGCTCTTCACCGCCGCCTTCTTGACGACCGGCGGTGCGCCGCTGCCGGCCCGTGGCTCGAACGCCGCGATCGTCCCATCGCCGCGTAGTGGACCTCGTAGAAGCGACGGGATGTAGAAGCCGCGCTCGTCGCCAGCCGGGTGTAGCAGCTCGGCGCGACCCGGCCCCTCTCGAAGCGGCGATCAAGGGCGGACATCAGCACCTCGCCTTCGCCCGCCGCGATCACGTCGGCGAACAGGTGCCAGCGGTTCGGGATTCACGAATGTCACGGCGCCGCCGATCACAACCAGCGGGTCGTGCGCCCGATCGCGCGCTCGCCCGCGGCGCCAGGCCCGCCAGCCTGAGCATCGAGACGACGTTCGTGTAGTCCCATTCGAAGGAGACCGAGAAGGCGAGCACGTCGAAGTCGCGCGACGGGCGTCTGCGATTCGAGCGTCAGCAGCGGCGCGCCGACTCGAGCTGCGCGCGCAGCTCCTGCTTGGCCGGCAGGAACACCCGCTCGCACACGACATCGTCCAGGTCGTTGAAGAGCCGGTAGACCGTCTGGAAGCCCAGGCTGGACATGCCGACGTAGTAGGTGTTCGGAAACGCGAGCGCGACTCGAAGGCGGCCGCCGTGCGGCTTCTGCACGTAGCCGATTTCGCGGGCAAGAACCTCCCGCGCGCGCTCGCGGTATTCCCACTTTTTCATGTGTTGATACGCCGGCCGTCGCGGCGTGAACTCGATGCGCGGCGGCCCGGAGCTGATTGAGGCGGACCGGCGAGGCGGCCCCACGATGAGAACGAGGAACGGTGCTCGGCCCCGAGCGAGACTTCAAGGCGTCGGATCGCCATATCAGCCGGCTGCGGCTGAAAAGGCGCCGCTCGCGCGTGCCGTGGATATACGCAGTTTACCACGCGCGGCCCCGGCCCGGGAGGAGCGAGCCGCGGGCAGGGGCGCACGAAGGTCGACCCGAGCCTCTTGAACCGCTTGAACCTTTTGAACCTTGAACCTGGCCGAGCCCGCTGGCGAGGACCCGTTGAACCTATTGAGCTCGGACTGCCGCCTCAGGAAAGCCGGCACGTCGAGCGGCGAAACCGGCTCGAACTCCGCGCCAGGGCCGCCGTTCCCGTGCCGACTCTGGCGCGGTACGGCCTCACCCGGCAGCAGGATCGAGGCTCGGACGCCGCGACAAGCGACATCCGCGAGCCGCGCCGGCAGGGGCGGCCGCTCGGCGGACTCCTGCTTCCATGAGCTGTAGGCTGCAGGTCCACCGGCGTCGGCCGCGACGACGCGGCCGGTGCGCTTCGCGGCGGCCGGCCGCTCGAAGCCGGTGGCGATGACGGTGATCTTCACCTTCCCCGCCATCTTCGGATCGACGACGGCGCCGAAGATGATGTTGGCGTCCTCGTGCGGCGGCTTCCTGGATGATCGCCGAGGCCTCGCTGACCTCGACCAGCGAGAGGTCGGGTCCGCCGGTGACGTTGATGATCACGCCGCGCGCGCCGTTGACCGACGCGTCCTCGAGCAGCGGGCTCGAGATCGCGGCGTTGGCGGCGTCCATCGCGCGGTCCTCGCCTTCGGCGACGCCCGTGCCCATGATCGCGAAGCCCATGCCGGACATGATCGTCTTGACGTCGGCGAAATCGAGGTTGATCAGCCCGGGCACCAGGATCAGATCCGAGATGCCCTGAATCGCCTGCCGCAGCACGTCGTCGGCCGTCGTGAAGGCGTCGTCGAGCGACGTGTTGCGCGCGATGGTGGCGAGCAGCCGCTCGTTCGGGATGGTGATCACGGTGTCGACGCACTCGCGCAGCTCGTCGAGCCCGCGCTCGGCCTGCATCTGCCGCTTGTTCCCCTCGAACCGGAACGGCTTGGTGACGACGGCGATGGTCAGCGCGCCGAGCTCGCTCGCGAGGCTGGCGATGACCGGCGCCGCGCCGGTGCCGGTGCCGCCGCCGAGGCCGGTCGTCACGAACACCATGTCGGCGCCGTCGAGCGCTTCGATCAGCTTCTCGGTGTCCTCGAGCGCCGCCTGCCGCCCGACGTTCGGGTCGGCGCCCGCGCCGAGGCCCTTGGTCAGCTTGCCGCCGATCTGCAGCTTGACGGGCGCGCAGTTGAGCTGCAGCGCCTGCAGGTCGGTGTTGGCGACGATGAACTCGACGCCGTCGAGCCCGGCCGTCACCATGCGGTTGACGGCGTTGCTGCCGCCGCCGCCGACCCCGACGACCTTGATGCGGGCGCCGGTTCGCATCTCTCGGCGAGCTTCAGCCGCAGTGTCGCCTGCTCGAGCTCGTTCGTTTTTCGCTGTCGTACATCAGCCATGGTCCGACCTCCTGTTTCGTCTCGCCGTGACACTCAGAAGAATTCCTTGAAGAACGTCCGCAGCCGCCCGGCCACCCGGCCGAACGCGCCTGCGCCGACGGCGCGCGCCGGCGCCCCCGCCTGATTCCGGTGCGCATACATGCACGAGCCCGACGGCGGTGGCAAACGCCGGGCTGTTCACGTGGTCGGCCAGCCCGCCGACGTCCGGCCGGACGCCACGCCGGATCGGCAGATCGAAGATCTGCTCGGCGATCTCCGCCGAGGCCCTCGAGCATCGCGCCGCCGCCGGTCAGCACGATGCCCGAGTTCAGCGACTTCTCGAAGCCGGCGCGCCGGATCTCGTCCCAGAGCAGGTGGAAGATCTCCTCCGCGCGGGGCTGCAGGATCTCGGAGAGGATCCGGCGCGCCATCACGCGCGGCTTGCGCCCGCCGACGCTCGCCACCTCCATCGTCTCGTCTTCGTCGACCATCGCCGAGAGCGCGCAGCCGCAGCGCCGCTTGATCTTCTCCGCGTCGGGGATCGGCGTGCGCAGCCCGACGGCGATGTCGTTGGTGAAGTGGTCGCCACCGATGGCGACGACGCCAGTGTGCCACAGGCTGCCGCGCTCGAAGATCGCGAAGTCGGTCGTGCCGCCGCCGATGTCGACCAGCGCGACGCCCAGCTCCTTCTCGTCGTCGGTCAGCACGGCCTCGCCCGCGGCCAGCTGCTCCAGCACCGTGTCGAGCACCGCGACGCCCGAGCGGTTCACGCAGGCGACGATGTTCTGCGTGGACGAGGCGCTGCCGGTGACGACGTGGACGTTCACCTCGAGCCGCGCGCCGGTCATGCCGACCGGCGCGCCGATGCCGTCCTGCTCGTCGACCACGAAGTCCTGCGGCAGCACGTGCAGGATCTCGCGGCCGCTCGGCAGCGCGACGGCCTTGGCGGCGTCGATGGCGCGGCGGACGTCCTCGCGCGTGATCTCGCGGTTCTTGCCCGCGACCGCGACCACTCCGCGGCTGTTGAACGCCTTGACGTGGGCGGCCGACAGACCGAGGTGGACGGAATCGATCTCGACGCCGGCGGTCAGTTCGGCTTCTTCGATCGCCTTCTTGATGGACTCGACCGCGGCCTCGAGGTTGACGACGACGCCGCGCTTGATGCCCCGCGAGTCGGCCAGGCCCATCCCGATGATGTCCAGCCCGCCATCGTCGGTCAGTTCCCCGACGATCGCCGTGACCTTCGACGTGCCCACATCCAGCCCGACGAGGTACCGTTCCCTGCGTGCCACGTCTCCCCCTCAGAAAGTCTTGCCGGCGGTTGCCAGGTGCACTGTGCCCGCGGCCCGGCCGCGCGGCTTCACATAGACGCGCTCGCTCGAAGCGAAGATCCACGTAGTCGATGTCCGGGATGCGCGCTCTGAGCGTCTCGGCAATCTCCAGGTACGCCTGGAGCCGCTCCCGAAAGCGCTCCTCGCCGAGATGCAGCAGCACCGGATCGTTGTCGAGCAGCACGACGGCGTCGTGCGCATCGGACACGTCGATCTGTGATACGCCGTTGGCCAGCTCGCGGCTGCCTTGAATCGCGTCGACCACGCGGGCAGCCAGCGCGGCACGCCCGACGTCGATCGGCGGGTCCTCGATTCCGGCGATCGGGACGCGCGCGTGCGGGAAGACGCCGTCGGCGTGAGACCGTCGACGATCGGCAGATCGAACTCGCCGTACCGCGGGTCCGAACTCGTCGAGGACGGTGCCGTCAGCGGCGACGAGGTAGAGCTGGTTGCCCCGACGCCAGAGGCCGAACGGCCGGCGCTCGGACACATACACGTCGATAGCCGAGGGCAGCACGCGGCGCAGCGCGACCTCGGCGAGCCAGGGGGACTTGAGCAGCTTGCGTCGCGACGCGGCCAGGTCGGCGGTCAGGATGTGGGCGCCTTGGAGGTCACTGACAATCGCCTGCACTTCTCCACTCGAAATCCGTACGTTGCCGTGCACGCGAACCCGGTTCACTCGAAACATGCCCGAGTGGGAAACCAGGCCCGCCGCCCGATACCCCGCGAATGCGATGAGCGTGACGATGAGCAGGCCCCGTGCGACCCGCCACGTGAACAGCGCGCGTAGAGTCCGGCGCCGCGCCGGTTTGGCGCGCGCGCGGCGGAAATTCTTCTCTGCAGGTGCTCTGACCCTCACCTGGTCCCCCTGCTGCCTGCCGGTTGCGTGCGCCGGTGCCGAATGGCCTCGAGGATGCGCTCGCCGGTGCCGCCGATCGAGCCGGCGCCAAGCGTGATGACCAGATCGCCCTGCCGCACCATCATCGCGACGGCGGCAGGGACATCCTCGAGCGACGGCACCACGCGCACGCCGCCGCGGGCCGCATCGCGCACCGCCGAGGCCAGCGCGTCGAGCGTCACACCGGGAATCGCCGGCTCTCCGGCCGCGTAGATGTCGGTCAGCACTACCTCGTCGGCGGTGCTCAGCGCCGCCCCGAACTCGCGCATCAACTGCCTCGTCCGGGTGTATCGATGCGGCTGGAACACGACGACCACCCGCCGATCGATCCCCGCGCGCGCCGCGGCGAGCACGGCCGCGATCTCGGTCGGATGGTGGCCGTAGTCGTCCACCACCATCACGCCGTCTTCCTCCCCGAGCCGCTGGAACCGCCGCTCGGCTCCCTGGAACTCGCCGAGCGCGGACGCGAGCGTGTCGAACGGAATGCCGACCTCGAGGCCGACCGCCACGGCCGCCAGGGCGTTGAGCAGGTTGTGGCGGCCCGGTACCTGCAGCCGCAGCGCGCCGAGCTCGACGTCTTCGCTTTCAGGCGTCCAGTAACGGACGACCGACCGCGAACCGAAGGCCTCGAGCGCCATCCCATGGGCCGTCACGCTGGCCGAGGCGAGGCCGTCTGCAGTGGCCAGGCCGTACGTGATGACACGCCGCGTGATGCGCGGCAGCACGCTCCGCACCGGCTCGTCGTCCGCGCACGCGACCACGGCGCCATAGAACGGCACCTTGTTGGCGAACTCGACAAAGGCCTCCTGGAGGCTGGCCCAGCTCCCATAGCTCTCCATGTGCTCGTGGTCGATGTTCGTGACGACGGCAATCGACGGCGACAGTTTCAGGAACGACCGATCGCTCTCGTCGGCCTCGACCACCATATAGTCGCCGCGTCCGAGCCGTGCGTTGCTGCCGAACGCGCTGAGCCGGCCGCCGATGACCGCTGTCGGATCGAGCCCCGCGCGTTCGAGCACCAGCGCCACCATCGACGTCGTCGACGTTTTGCCGTGCGCCCCCGCGATGGCGATGCCGTACCGCAGCCGCATCAGCTCCGCGAGCATCTCGGCCCGCGGAATGACCGGTATCTGACGCCGCAAGGCCTCGATGGTCTCGGGATTGCCGGCCTTGATCGCAGACGACACCACCACGACGTCGGCGCTCCCGACGTGTGCGGCGTCGTGTCCGACCGACATCCGGACGCCCAGCCGCTCCAGCCGATCGGTCACCGTCGATCGCTTCGCATCCGAACCGCTCACCTCGTAACCGAGATTGGCGAGCAGCTCGGCAATGCCGCTCATGCCGATGCCTCCGATGCCGACGAAGTGAATCCGCCGCGTGCGTCCGAGCACCTACGGCTGTCCCCCGAGCTCGAGGAGCTCGAACGCGCGATCGACGATCGCCTTTGTCGGCCTCGGGCTTTGCCAGACGCCGCGCTGCGGCCGACATCGCTCGCCGGCGTGACGGGTCGGCCGCCAGTCCGATGATGCGATGCGCCAGCGCCTCCCCGGTCATCTGCGATTGCTCGAGGATATCGGCGGCGCCGGCCGCCGCCAGAACCTCTGCGTTCCGGCGCTGGTGATCATCGGCAGCGGTCGGCAGCGGAACGAGCACTGCCGGCGTGCCGGCCGCAGTCAGCTCGGCCAGCGTCGTGGCACCGGCCCGGCAGATCACGAGGTCGGCGGCTTTCATCTCGCGGTCCATGGTGAACAGGAACGGCTCGACCCTCGCCGCGAGGCCGGCGCGCCGGTAGGCGTCGCGGACGTGTTCCAGATCGCGCTCTCCTGTCTGATGCGTGACTGCCAGCCCGCCGGGGTGCGCTGCCAGCCTCGTCGCCGCCTCCACCATGGCCATGTTGATTGCGTGCGCGCCCTGGGAGCCCCCAAAGATCAACACCCTCGCGGGGCCATCGTGCGGCGCCGCAGGAGCATGGTCAAAGAACTCGGGACGAACCGGATTGCCTGTGACAAAGCCCCTCCTCCCGAAGTACGACAACGTCGACTCGTACGTGACAGCTGCAGCGCTGACAAACGGCGCGAGCCGGCGATTGGTGAAGCCGGGCACGGCGTTCTGCTCGAGCAGGAGCGTCGGAATCCGCCGGAACGCCGCCATCAGCACGATCGGACCCGAGCTGTACCCCCCGACGCCAATCACCAGTTGCGGCCGCCGGCGCGAGACGATGTTCCACGCGTCGAGCCCGCTGAGCGGCAGGAGAGACAACCCGCGCGCCAGCGACGACGGCGACATGCCCTTCAGACCGGCGCTGCGCAGCAGATCCAGATCGAAGCCTTCGCGCGGCACGACGCGGCTCTCGATGCCGCGGGCCGTCCCCGCAAAGCTCACCGCGATCTCCGGCACCCGGCGCCGCAGCTCGCGAGCCACGGCGATCCCCGGTACAAGTGCCCGCCGGTACCACCCCCGGCTATGACCACGCGTCGTGGCGTCATGCATCCGGCTTGGCCATGGCCATCGTCACCACGTGTGCCCCCCCATGGGACCCCTCATAAGAAGACGAGGTGTGCTGCGACACATTGAGCAGAATCGCCATGCCGAGCAGGTTGATCAGCA
This sequence comes from uncultured Acidobacteriota bacterium, assembly GCA_963771395.1. Classification (GTDB taxonomy): domain Bacteria; phylum Acidobacteriota; class Vicinamibacteria; order Vicinamibacterales; family 2-12-FULL-66-21; genus DATBJJ01. Next base: position 128,744 of record CAVYTY010000018.1, read on the forward strand.
TCGACGAACCGCCCGCGCTGACAAACGGCAGCGGGATACCCTTGGTCGGCGCGAGACCGATCACCACGCTGATGTTCAGGAGGGCCTGAAAGGCAATCATCGTGCTGAGCCCGATCGCGAGGAACGCGCCGAATCGATCGGGCGCGCGCGTCGCTGTTCGCAACCCCCGCCAGGTGATCACGCAGAAGCAGGCGAGGACCGTGGTGGCACCGAGCAGGCCGAGCTCCTCGGCGATGACGGCGTAGATGAAATCGTTGTGCGGCTCGGGCAGGTAGAAGAGCTTCTGCACGCCGCCCATCAGGCCGCTGCCGAAGAAGCCGCCGGTGCCGACGGCGATCATCGATTGAATCACCTGGTACCCGCTGCCCTGCGCATCGCTCCACGGATCGAGGAACGTCTTGACCCGCTGCACCTGGTAGGGTGACGCCATCACGACCACATACAGAGCAGGCACCGCGACGAGCACGAGACCGAATACGTACCGGTAGCCGATGCCGGCGGCGAACACCATGGACCCCGCGATGACGAGCACCGATACCGCGGTCCCCAGATCCGGCTCGACCAGGATGAGACCGACGATGATTCCGACAGTGACGCCCAGCGGGAGCACCGAGTAGGACAACTCGTCAATCCGATCCATGCGCCGCTCGAGGAGGGCGGCCGTGAAGAGGATGACCGCCATCTTCGCGAGCTCCGATGGCTGGACCCCGAGCGGACCGACGTGCAGCCAGCGGCTGGCGCCGTTCACGGGCGCCGCGAACAGCACCGCCACCAGCGCGACGGCGGCCACCCCGAGGCCCGTCCAGATGACCATCGGCTGCCGGTAGCACCGGTAGTCGATGCGCATGACGATCGGCACGAGCGAGAGGCCGATGAGGACCCAAGCCGCCTGCTTGAACAGGAAGAGGTAGGACTGCTGCCCGTTCTCTGTCGCGATGACCGCCGAAGCGCTGTATACCATGACGACGCTGGTACACACGAGCAGCAGCGTGGCGGTGAAGAGCAACTTGTCCGATTTGAGCTTTCGCGCCATACTCCGCTGCCTAAAGGTCCTGGGGACTGCCACCGACAAATAGCCTGAGCCGTACAGGGGCGACCCAGCGCGGGTAGAGGCCGCGCGAACAATCAGCAGTCACCAGCCGGCCGCGGGCAAAGACACCACCCTCGCAGACCGGGGCAGCCTGCGTTCCCAGCGGGCGGTTCTTTACCGTAACGACCGGCTGATGACTGCTCATTGTTCGCGCGTCACGTTTCTTCACTGCTCGTTACACTTCTTCGCAGGCACGTCCTGCTTTTCGACCATTGCTCTATCCGCTGATAGGGCTACCCCCGTGAACCCCGTGAACCCCGTGAACCTCGTGAACCCCTTGAACCCTTGAACCCTACTGTTCTCGTGTCGTGCTCCACTCCTCTTCCAGCTTGCGCACCTCCTGCTTGAACACCCTCCCACGCTCGGCGTAGTCGCGGAACATGTCGAAGCTGGAGCATGCCGGCGCCAGGACCACCGTCTGGCCGGGCGACGCGGATGCGAACGCTCTCCGCACTGCCGACGACATGTCGTCGGCCTCGTAGAGCGCGACCGCCGAACCGATGGCCTCTTTGATCAAAGGTTTGGATTCGCCGATCGACACGACGGTGGCGTGGCGCTCGACGAGCGCGGGCACCAGGTCACCGAAGTCGCCGCCCTTGAACCGGCCGCCGAGCACGACGACCACGCCATCCCCGAAGCTCTCGACCGCGCGACGTGCCGCCTCGATGTTGGTGGCCTTCGAATCGTTGACGAACCGCACGCCGCCAATCTCCGTGACCGGCTCGAGGGCGTGCTCGAGGCCGGTGAAGCCCTCGACGGCTTTGGTCATCGCCGCCGCGTCGACGCCCACAATCGAGGCGACGGCCGACGCCGCGAGCACGTCGGCGAGCAGGTGCCGGCCGAGCAGCTTCACCGCGGCCAGCGGCACGAGCGACTCTTCGCCGTCGGCCGTCCGCCGGACAATCGCGTCGTGCGACAACGCGACGCCGTCCTGCGTGACGCCGGTCATCGAGAAGAGCAGCCGCTGCGCGCGAGTGGCGGCGGCAATTTCGAGCGTGCCGGGATCGTCAGCGTTCAGCACCGCCCAGTCCGTCGGTTGCTGCTTCGCAAAGATTCGCGCCTTCGCGGCGGCGTATTCCTCGACGGTCGCGTGACGGTCCAGGTGGTCGGGCGAGAAGTTCAGCAGGACCGCGATCCAGGGCCTGAACGTCTGCGCGCTCTCGAGCTGAAAGCTGCTGGCTTCGATCACGTGGATCGTTTCTTCCGTCGACTCCTCCACCTGAGCGCTCAACGCGAGGCCGATGTTGCCGCCGACAAGCACGTGATGGCCGCCGGCCTCCAGCATCCGGCCGGCCAACGTCGTCGTCGTCGACTTCCCTTTCGTCCCCGTGATGGCCACGATTCGGCCGCGCAACCAGCGCGATGCGAGCTCGAGCTCCCCGGTGACCGGGACCCCGGCACGTCGTGCCGCCTCGACGACCGGCAGGTGGGCCGGCACGCCAGGGCTGAGCACCACGAGGTCGGCGCCGGTGAGCGTGGACGCATGGTGGCCGCCGAGCTCCAGCGCCACGCCGGCGGCACGCAGACGATCCTCGTCCTCGATCTGCTCGCGGATGTCGGTCAAGGTGACGCTGGCGCCGCGGCGGACCAGCAACTCCGCAGCAGCCACACCGCTTCTGGCCGCGCCGAACACGACAACCCGCTTGCCACGAACGGAGAAAGGGGTGCCGCTCATCTGAGTTTCAGCGTGGTCAGGCTGAAGAGGGCGAAGATGATGGCGAGGATGAGGAATCTCGTGATCACCTTCGGTTCGCTCCAGCCAATGAGCTCGAAGTGGTGATGAATCGGCGCCATGCGAAACACGCGCTTGCCGGTGGTTTTGAACGAGGCGACCTGGATGATGACCGACATCGCTTCCATCACGAACACGCCGCCGACGATCGCGAGCAGCGCCTCCTGCTTGATGAGGAGTGCGACGGTGCCAAGCGCGCCGCCGAGCCCGAGCGATCCGACGTCGCCCATGAAGATTTCGGCCGGGTACGAGTTGTACCAGAGGAAGGCGAGGCTCGCCCCGACGAGCGCGCCGCAGAAGATCGTGAGCTCCGAGGCGGCCGGCGGCACGGGCGCCAACTGGAGGTAGCTGGCGAATATGGCATGCGTGGACACGTACGACAGCGCGGTGAACGCGGCGGCGGCAACCGCGAAGACGCTGATCGCCAGACCGTCGAGCCCATCGGTCAGGTTGACGGCGTTGGTCGAGAACGTCAGCACCAGCGCCGCGAACCCGATGTAGGCCAGGCCGAGCGCGGGGACCAGGCGTTTGAAGAACGGAAAGATCAGCTGCGAATTGAACAGCGGCGGGTGTTGCGTCGCGAGCACCATCAAGGCCACCCCGACGCTCAGGCCGACGACGAACTGCCAGAACAACTTGTAGCGCGGCAGGAGCCCGTGATGCGACCGCCGCACGATTTTCAGGTAGTCGTCGGCGAACCCGATCGCGCCGAAGGCGACCGTCGCGAGAACGGCGATCCAGATGAACGGGTTGAGGAGGTCGGCCCAGAGGAGCGTGGGGACAAGCGTGGCCGTGAGAATCAGCAGGCCGCCCATGGTCGGCGTGCCCGCCTTCGCCCTGTGCGTGGCCGGCCCTTCGTGGCGGATCACCTGCCCGATCTGGAACTTCTGCAGCTTGCGGATCATCCAGGGTCCGAGGACGAGCCCGAGCGCGAGCGCCGTCATGCTGGCGACCGCGGTGCGAAACGTGATGTATCGCGTCACGTTCAGCACCGAGAACCACGGCGTCAGCGGCGGCAGCAGGTGATAGAGCATCAGGCGAACTCCGCCTTCAGGCGGGCGACGACCATGTCGGTCCCGATGCCGCGCGAACCCTTCACGAGCACGAGGTCCCCTGGACGAACCCGCGCCAGGGCCACCTCCGCCGCCTCGTCTTGCGTCGCGACGTAGGTCACCGCGCCCGCCGGCAGTCCCGCCGCGATCGCCGCCTCGGCCAGCGTGCGCGCCGCCGCGCCGCCGACGGTGATCGAGTAGATCGAGAGCGGCCGCAGCCGCGGCACGGCCCGACTCGCCGTGCAGCGCATCGGCATGGGCGCCGAGCTCGAGCATTTCGCCGAGGATGGCAACTTTGCGGGCGCATCCGGCGGCCGCCGCCACCGTGTCGAGCGCCTGCCGCAACGCCGCAGGGCTGGAGTTGTACGAGTCGTCGATGAGCGTGATGCCCCCGGGGAGACGCAACAGCTCGCCGCGATGCGTCGCGGGCTGCAGCCGCGCGGCGGTCTCTACGATCTGAGACACCGGAATCTCGAATTGGAGCGCCACCGCAGTCGCGGCAAGTACGTTCGACAGATTGCCCAGACCGAGGAGCGGCGTGACCAGCATCGCGTCGCCCGCCGGCGTTCGCAGCTCGGACGAGGTGCCGGAGAGACCACGGTGCTCGACGTTGCCGGCGCTGACATCGGCGGCCGCATCGATGCCGAACGTCACCACGCGCCCGAGGAACCACTCGGCCCGTCGCATGACTCTCGGATCGTTGGCGTTCGCGACGAGGACGTCATCGACGTCCGCGCCATCGAGGATCTCGGCTTTGGCATCCGCGATGGCGTCGGTCGACTCGAAGAATCCGAGGTGCGCATCCCCCACATTGGTCCACACGCGGACGTCTGGCTCCGCGATGCCAACCAGTGTGCGAATCTCTCCCGGATGGTTCATGCCCAGCTCGACGACTGCGATCTCCGGCCTCGCCCGCAACTCGATCAGCGAGAGCGGCAGGCCGATGTGGTTGTTGAGATTCCCCTTGTTCCTGAAGACGCGATGGCGCGACGCCAGAAACTCCGCGGCGACTTCCTTGGTCGTCGTCTTGCCCGCGCTTCCCGTAATCGCCACGACGCGCGCACCCGACCGGCGCCGCACCGCACGCGCCACGTCCTGCAATGCTGCCGTGGTGTCATCGACTCGAATCACGACCGCCGCAGCCGGCCCATGCTGTCCCTCCGGCAGGTCCCGCGACACCACCACCCCGCCCGCCCCCCGCGCCAGAACGTCGGACACGAAGTCCTGGCCGTCGAACCGCTCGCCAGCGATGGCGAAGAAGCAATCGCCCGCCTCGAGCGTTCTCGAATCGATCACCACCCGCCCGATGGCGGTCGCCGGATCGCCATGGGCGACTCGCCCGCCCGCGAAAGTGGCGACATCGGCCGCGGTCAGCGAGAGCGGTTCCACGCGCTATGACACTCGCAACCGCGCGCGACGGCGCACCAGGGCGCGCGTCGCGACGTCCACGTCGTCGAAGGGCAGCACGCGACTTCCGATCTCCTGGTACTTCTCGTGCCCTTTTCCGGCAATGAGGACGAGATCGCCCGGACGCGCGTCCTGCACGGCCCGCTCGATCGCCTCCTGACGGTCGACAATCGCGAGGTACGGCGTCGCTTTCGGTCCGGTCTGGCTCTTCGCTGCAACCCGGTCGGCCGGCATCACGATGCCGCGCTTGATGTCATCGATGATTTCCTCGGGGTCCTCCGAGCGCGGGTTGTCCGATGTGACGATGACCAGATCGCTCAGGCGCGCCGCCACCGCGCCCATCAGCGAGCGCTTGGGGCGATCGCGATCCCCGCCGCACCCGAAGACGGTGATGACACGGCCGGCGGCGAGCGGACGCGCGGTCTCGAGCAGGTTCCGCAACGCATCGTCGGTATGCGCGTAGTCGACGACGACGCGCACGTCGTCCTGCGATTCGGACACGAGCTGGAACCGGCCCGGCACGAGCGTGAGGGTCGCAATGCCCTTCTGAATCGCGTTGAACGGCAGGTCGAGCGCCACGGCGGCGGCGACGGCGGCGAGGATGTTGTAGGCGTTGGGACGGCCGACGAGCGCCGACCGAAGCGCCAGCGCCCCGCGGGGCGTGCGCACCTCGAAGGCCAGGCCGTCGAGCGACGAGTCGAGCGGCCCTGGCCGGATGTCTGCGGGCGTGTCGATCGCGTAGGTGACCGGCCGCTGGGCAACGGCGGCAAAGGCGGCGCCGCGCCGGTCGTCGACGTTGGCGACTCCGACGCCGCCAGGCGGCAGCAGCTCGAAGAGCCGGCGCTTGGCGAGGAAGTAATCTTCCATGTCGCGGTGGAAGTCCAGGTGATCGCGTGTCAGGTTCGTGAAGATCGCCGCGCTGAAATGCAGGTAGTCGACGCGCCGGAGCGCCAGCGCATGCGACGACGCCTCCATCACGCATGCGCCGCACCCCGCAGCGACCATCTCGCGCAGCATGCGGTGCAGTTCGGGGGCTTCGGGCGTCGTCCGCGTCGCTGTCACTTCGCGGCCGGCGACGTTGTAGCCGACGGTGCCGATGCGGCCGCACCTGATCCCGGCGGCGTCGAAGATCGACGCGAGGAGATACGTTGTGGTGGTCTTCCCGTTGGTGCCGGTGATGCCGACGAGAACGAGGTCTGCGCTGGGGTTGCCGAAGAAGGCCGCGGAAAGCGCCGCCAGCGCGAGCCTGGCGTCCGACACCTGGTGCCAGGGAACCGCTGTCTCCGCAGGCGGGGCGTCCGCAGACGCCGGGGTCTCGGCAATGACAGCGATGGCGCCTCGCGCCATCGCCTCGCGGGTGAACGCCGCGCCGTCGGCCTTGAGACCCCGCAGTGCTACGAAGACCGAGCCTGCCACGACCTCTCGAGAATCGCTGGTAACCGAGACCACCGTCGCCGCGGAGGCGCGATCGGTGAGCGGCGTCCCCCTGTGCACGTCGAACGGCGCGCGTCCGGCAGTAGCCTTCAGGAGGTCACCGAGCGTCACTGGGGAGCTCCGGCAGGCGGCTGGCGGCCGAGCGTCAGCACACACGCACCGCCGGAAACGAGGACGCTGCCCGCCGCCGGCGACTGCTCGAGCACGAAACCATCTCCGTTGAGGCGGCCGGTCATGCCGATGCGCGTCAGGGCACGATTGGCGTCGCGCGCGCTCAGGCCCCGCAGGTCCGGCATCAAGCCGGCGCGTGCGGGCCCGAGCGTGACGTCGAGGTTGACTGGCAGAATTCCCGCCCGCGGACCGGAGGCCTCGACGTCGGAGCTCCGCGAGGCGACAAGCACGGGCGGCGGCGCATTGACGGTCGGCGCGATGCCGAGATGACGGAGCGCGCCTTCAGCGACGCGCTTGAAGATCGGCGCCGCTACGGCCCCACCAAAATATCCCTTGCCGTGAGGCGAGTCGATCACGACGATGATCGTCAGCGCCGGCTTCCGCGAGGGGACGAATCCGACAAACGACGCGTTGTACTCCGACGGCGAGTAGCTCCCGTTGATGACCTTGTGAGCGGTCCCGGTCTTTCCGGCGATCGTGTAGCCGTCGATCCTCGCGGCCTTGCCGGTACCGTCCTCGACGACCGCCTCCATGATCGCGGTCATCTGGCTGCTGGTGCGTTCGGACACCGTGCGGCGGAGTGCCTTGTGCGGCACCTCGACACGCTGGCCGTCCTTGATGATCGCGCGCACCACGCGCGGCTCGTACAGCGTGCCGCCGTTGGCGATGGAGCTGGCGGCCGTCGCCATCTGCACGGGAGTCACGCCGATCTGATAGCCCATCGACACCGACGCCACCGCGCTCGGATCCAGCCGGGCCGGATTCCAGACGATGCCAGGGCTCTCGCCGCGAAAGTCCGGAACGAGAGCCTGACCGAACCCGAACCGGCTCACGTAGCGCCCGAGGCGCTCGGAACCGAGCTTGAGGCCGACCTTGATCGCGCCGACGTTGCTCGACTTGACGATCACGTCGGTGAACGACAGCACGCCGTAGCGATGCACGTCCTCGATCTGGCGAGAACCGAAACGGATCGAGCCGGCGCTGACATCGATCAGATCCTCGGGGCTCATGAGCCCTTCTTCGAGCGCCGCCGACGCGGTGACGATCTTGAACGTCGATCCGGGCTCGTACAGGTCCTGAATCGCGCGGTTGCGCCGGTGGTTCTCTGGCGCGCGGGAGTAAGCGTTGGGATTGAACGTGGGCGCGCTGGCGAGCGCGAGGATCTCTCCGGTGGCCGGATCCATCACCACGATCGATCCGCCGGCCGCGCCGTATTCCTGGACTCCCTCCTGCAGCGCCCGCTCGGCGAGATGCTGCAAGTACTGATCGATCGTCAGCTCCAGAGCCGCGCCGGGTGTGGACTCGCGCTCGACGTAGCTCGTCAACGCCTGGCGGCGGGCATCACGCTGAATCAGCACTCTGCCCGCGCGACCGCGTACCTGGACGTCATACGCCGACTCGAGGCCCCCCAGTCCGGAGTCGTCGAGACCCACGTACCCGAGCACGTGCGCCAGCAGCTCTCGCTTGGGATAGAAGCGACGGCTCTCTTTGAAGAACCCGATGCCCTTGATCTCGAGCGCGCGCACGCGGCGCTCCTCGTCGGGCGAGACCTTGCGCGCAACCCACGCGAACTGTCCCTTGCGGCGGAGACTCTTCGCGATCGACACCTTCTCGGCGGCGTCGCAGCGATCGAGGGCCCGGCAGATGAGCGCCGCCACGCCGTCGGGATCCTCGACCTCCGTCGGATCGGCGATGATCGAATCGGCGTCGACCGTGTAGGCGAGCAGGTTGCCGTTGCGGTCGAGGATGTCTCCCCGGCGGGCCGGCGCGTCGATGGTGTTCTGCCGCTGCCGGGCCGCGCGCGCGACCATGTCGGCGTGCTGGAACACCTGCAGATACAGCAGCCGCGCCTCGATCGCACCGGTCCACAGGGCACAGAGCGCCGCGCCGACGATGAGGCGCGATCGGACGGTCTCGCGCCAGTGGGGAACGGGCGCCGGTCCGGTGCGCCGGGCACGAGAGGTCGCGCGGCCCCGCCACGGGAACCGGAATCCTCTGCCAGCATGTTGGTCCGCCACCGATCCTCCTCCAGGTGCCGATCGGCTACCGAGCCGCGACGATGGACTTTGCGGGGGGCGCGGGCGTCGCCACTCGCTCGATGATGACGACGGCCCCGGGAGCCGGCTCCACCATGCGCAGCTGTCGAATCGCCATCTCTTCGATGCGCCGCGGCGCCCGGAGCGTCTCGATCTCCAGCTTCAAGCGCCGGTTGACCTCTTCCTCCGCCTTGCGCTCCTGCTGCAGCCGCTCCATCAGATAGCCGTGCTGGAGCAACTCGAAGTGCTGCCACGCCGAGAACAGCAGCACCGCGACGAGAAGCGCTCCGATCCCCGCCGCCCGCAGAAGCTGCCGCTGGCGCGCTTCGTCGATCTCGCGGACGATCGGGTTGTTGCGCACGTCTTTCTTGATGGCGTACTCGAAGTCGGTCGCGCTCATGCGAGCCTCTCAATCGCGCGCAGCTTGGCGCTGCGGGCCCGGGGATTGCGCGCCAGCTCGTCCTCGCCCGCCCCGATCGGCCGCTTGGTCAAGATCCGGATCGCCGTCTCGGCGTGCGCGAGCGCGCGGAACGTGTGTTTGACGATGCGGTCTTCGAGCGACTGGAACGCAATCACGGCGAGTCGGCCGCCGGCGATGAGCCGGCGCGCCGCGACGCCGAGAAACGTGTCCAGGCCGTCGAGCTCGCGATTGACGCGAATCCGCAGCGCCTGGAACGTGCGCGTCGCCGGGTCGATGCGCTGATGACCGCGCCCGGGAATCGCCCGCCGCACGATCTGGGCGAGCTGCCCGGTCGTCGCGACCGGCGACACGTGCCGGGCCTGCACGATCGCCCGAGCGATGCGGCGCGAGTAGCGCTCGTCGCCGTACTGGAAGATCAGGTTGGCCAGCTCCTCTTCGTCCACGTCAGCGAGCAGGTCGGCCGCCGTCGGCGCGCGCGATCGGTCCATACGCATGTCCAGCGGCTCATCGCGTTGAAAGCTGAAGCCGCGGCCCTCGGTCCCCAACTGCATCGAGGACACGCCGAGATCGGCGAGCGCGCCGGCGATACGCTCGATGCCGCGCCCGTCGAGCACCAGATCGAGATCCCGATAGTCGGCGTGCACGAGCTCGACGCGATCGCGAAACGGCGCCAGCGTTCCGGCGGCGAGCTCGAGCGCGTCCGTATCGCGATCGAGGCCGAGCACTCGCGTCGCGCCCGCCTCGAGCAACGCCAGGCTGTGGCCGCCAAGACCTACCGTGCAGTCGACGAACAGGCCGCCTCTCGACGGGTCCAGGAGCGCCAGCGTTTCAGCCACGAGCACCGGTGCGTGGAGCGCGGCCATCGGTCAGACCCCGAACTCGGACATTGCGCGCGCGTCGTCGTCGCCGTAGGAGTCGCGCTGCAGCTTCGCGACGAACCGCTCGTGGTTCCAGACGTCGAGCGTGTCGATCTGGCCGAAGACGTCGACGTCGCCGGTCATCCCCGCCGATTCACGCAGCCGCGCGTGGATGACGACGCGTCCCTGCACGTCGATCTGCGTGGTCTGGCCCCAGTAATTGACGCGGTCCAGGTACCTGAGCCGTGACGGATGCGACGACGGCATGCGGGAGAGCTTCTCTTCGAGGGCCTGCCAGACGGGCATCGGGTACAGGCGGACGTACTCCCCCGTCAGGCTCGTCACGAACAGCTCCGTGCCATGGTGTTTCTCGACAAGGGCACGAAAGGCGTTCGGGATCTTGAGTCGACCTTTGTCATCAATTTTGGCGGCGTGGTTGCCCCGAAGCACGTCTGTTTACTCCACCTAACTCCACATTGGTCCACCCGGATACTAGAGAAGCCACCGGCCTCTGTCAACCGCAAAATCTTGCAGAGTCAGAACTTACGCTAAATTTTCGCCCGGCGAAACAAGAACGAACGTGGGTGGCGGCGTGTTACGATGCGCAGATTTGGCTCAGCGGGTAGGGGCACCCTACACCGTGCTCACTTCCCTGAGCCCTAACCCCTCGAGTGGGGCTGCCTTTCACATGCTCAGAGCAGGTCTCTTTGGCTTCCCGTCGGCGGGCAAGACGGCGCTGTTTCAGTTGCTGACGAGCACGCGCGACGCGGCGCGTCAGGGCGGCAAGGCGGAGGCGAACGTGGGGGTCGCGCGCGTCCCCGATGAACGCCTCGATCGCCTGAGCGCGCTCTTCAATCCTCGCAAGCACGTGCCGGCCACCGTCGAGTTCGCCGACGTCGCCGGGACAGGCGGAGCACAAACCGGCGCCCAGGCCCTGCTCGACCTCGCGCCGTTCCGCAACGCCGACGCATTGCTGCACGTCGTGCGGATGTTCCGCGATCCTTCGGTGCCGCACCCTGCGGGCGCGATCGATCCGGCGCGGGACGTCCGCGCGATGGAGGACGAGATCATCCTCGCCGACCTCGGCGTGGTCGAACGGCGCCTCGAGCGCCTGGAGCGCGATCTCAAGAAGGGCAACACCCCGGAACTCGGCAAAGAACGGGACATCCTCGTCCGGTGCAGGACCGCGCTCGAAGGGGGACAGCCGCTCAGGGCCCTCGGCTTGTCAGCGGAGGAAGCCAAGCGACTGCGCGGCTTCCAGCTCCTCTCCGCCAAGCCGCTGCTCCTCGTGCTCAATCTTGACGAAGGCGACCTCCCTCAGGCCGACGATGCGGTGCGGATCGCGGGCCTCGAATCGTTCATGGCGGGTGCGGAGACACGCGCGGTGCCGATCTGCGCGAAGATCGAGCTCGAGATCGCCCAGCTGGATCCGGCCGACGCCGCCGCCTTCATGGCCGACCTCGGCCTGCGGGAGTCGGGCCTCGATCGCGTCATTCGAGCCAGCTACGATCTGCTCGGATACATCTCCTTTTTCACCGTCGGCGAGGACGAATGCCGCGCCTGGTCGATTCCCAGGAACACCCCGGCGGTGCTCGCAGCCGGAGAGATCCACAGCGACATCTCGCGCGGGTTCATTCGAGCCGAAGTCGTCGGCTACGATCGGCTCCTCGGCCGCGGATCGCTCGCCGCCTGCCGGGACCATGGCGAGCTCCGGCTCGAGGGCAAGGAGTACGTGGTGCTCGACGGCGACGTGATCAACTTCCGCCACGCCACGTAAGATCACACGAATCGTGAAGACGATCCTCGTCTGCGAAGCCCAGGTGCCCTTCGTGCACGGTGGCGCGGAAGTGCACGTCCGCGAGCTCGTGCGCGAGTTGCGCGCCCGCGGTCACCTGGCCGAACTGGTCAGCGTGCCGTTCAAGTGGTATCCCAAAGAGGAGATCCTCCCTCACGCTGCGGCCTGGCGGCTGCTGGACTTGAGCGAATGCAACGGGCGACCGGTCGATCTCGTGATCGCCTCGAAGTTTCCGACCTACTTCGTCAGGCATCCGAACAAAGTCGCGTGGCTCATCCATCAGTACCGCGCCGCCTACGAGCTGTGCGGAACGCCGTACAGCGATTTCGGCCATACCGAACAGGACGTGGGCCTCCGCGACACGCTCATCCGCCTCGACACCGAGATGCTCGGCGAGTGTCGAGCGATCTACACCAACGCGCAGAACACCGCGGCGCGTCTGGCGAAATTCAACGGCCTGTCGGCCACGGCGCTGTACCACCCCCCGCGGCTGGCCGCGCGCTTCAAGCCCGGGCCGTACGGCGACTACGTGCTGTCGGTCGGCCGCGTCGAATCGGTCAAGCGCGTGGATCTCATCGTCCGGGCACTCGCCCTGACGGATCCGGCGCTGCGGCTGATCGTCGCCGGTGACGGCACCCAGCTCGAGAACGTCGAGCGCGACGCTCGTGCGGCCGGAGTGGCCGACCGGGTCACGTTCCTCGGCAGCGTGGAGGACGATGCGCTCATCGAGCTCTACGCTGGGGCCCTGGCCGTCATCTACCCGCCCTACGACGAAGACTTCGGGTACGTCACGCTCGAGGCGTTCCTCGCCCGCAAGCCAGTCGTCACGTGCACCGACTCGGGGGGCCCGAACGAGTTCGTGGTCAATGGCCACAACGGGTGCGTCTGCGACCCGGAGCCCGAGGCGCTCGCGGACGCGATGCGGCAGTTGTCCGCCGATCGCCGCCGCGCCGCGGCGTTTGGCGATGCCGGGCATGAGGTCGCGCAACGGATCACGTGGGACGGAGTAATCGAGACGCTGGTGGGCTGATTGCCAAAACCGGCAGAATAGCCATAATTGCGAAGGTTTCGTTGAAGAAGCTCATCATCCAGATCCCGTGCCTCAACGAGGCGGAGACGCTGCCGGCGACGCTGGCGGAACTTCCGAGATCCATTCCGGGCATCGACGTCATCGAAGTGCTCGTCGTCGACGACGGATCGCGCGACGGCACGGCGGAGGTGGCGCGCGCGGCCGGCGTCGACCATGTCATCCGACTCCGGCGCAACAAGGGGCTCGCCGCCGCATTCGCCGCCGGTATCGACGCGTCGCTCAAGCGTGGCGCCGACTTCATCGTCAACACCGATGCCGACAATCAGTACCCGGGGCCCCAGATCGCGGCCCTGCTCGAGCCCCTGCTGAAGGGCGACGCGGACATCGTCATCGGCGATCGGAACATCGCCTCTGTCCGGCACATGACGTGGCGGAAGCGCCAGCTGCAGCGGCTGGGGAGCTGGGTCGTCCGACAGGTGTCGGGCACGTCGGTGCCGGACACGACCAGCGGGTTCCGCGCCTACACGCGGGATGCGGCGCTACGGATGACGATCGTCTCGGAGTTCTCCTACACGCTCGAGTCGATCATCCAGGCGGGCAAGAAGCGGATGGCGATCGCGCACGTGCCTGTCGAGACCAACCCGCGCACGCGGCAATCGCGGCTGTTCGACAGCATGTTCTCGTACATCAAGCGGTCGGCCGCGACGATCGTCCGCATCTACGCGATGTACGAGCCGCTCAAGATCTTCACCTACGTCGGCGTCACGGTGATCGCGGTGGGTGCACTCATTTCGTTCCGGTTCGTCTACACCTTCCTGACCGAACCGGTGTGGGGGCCACGGCACCTGCAATCGTTGCTCTTTGCCGCGGTCGTCGTGATAATCGGGGTGCAGGTGCTCCTCATCGGCCTCCTCGCTGACGTCATCTCGGCCAACCGCAAGCTGCTGGAGGATCTCCTGTATCGCGTGCGATCGCTCGAACTGCCGCGCCACGCGGACGATTCGGCAGCCGGCGCCGAACCACCGCGCGAGCTGTCGGGGACCGGCGCCACGCGCCGCCGGGATCGCTGACGCATGGCGGATCCCGAGGACGTGTCCGTCGTCATCCCGGCCTACAACGAAGGCGAGGTGATCGCGCAGGTGGTTGCGGCGCTCTCAGCCGCGGGCCCCTGGCACGAGATCATCGTCGTCGACGACGGATCGCGGGATGACACCTGCGTGCACGCCACCGCGGCGGGGGCCACGGTCGTGCGGCACCCGTACAACAAGGGGAACGGCGCCGCGGTCAAGAGCGGTATCAGACGCGCCACGAGCGAGCACGTGCTCATCGTCGATGGCGACGGTCAGCACAGCCCCGGGGACGCACGCCGGCTGGTGGCCAAGCTGGGCGAGTACGATCTCGTCATCGGCGCGCGATCGAAGGCGACGCAGGCGACGCAGGCGCGGCGGTTCGGCAACGTGGCGCTCAATCGCTTCGCGAGCTACCTCACGGAACGCGACATCCCGGATCTGACGTCGGGCTTCCGCGCGGCGCGCCGCTCGTGCCTGTGCGAGTTCCTTCACCTGCTGCCGAACGGGTTCTCGACGCCGGCGACGACAACGCTGGCGTTCATCAAGGCGGGTTACAACGTCGCCTTCGAGCCGATTGACGCGCACCAGCGGATCGGGCAGTCGAAGATCCGGTTGGCGCGCGACGGAGCGAAGTTCTTCATGATCATCCTCAAGATCGTGACGCTCTTCAGCCCGCTGCGCGTTTTTCTGCCCATCAGTCTGGCCGCGTTCACGGTGGGCGCCGCCTACGCCGCGTGGACGATCGCGACGCAGAGCCACGTGACCAACTCCTCGGTCCTGCTCATCATGCTCGCCGTCATCGTGTTCCTCGTCGGCCTGGTCTCGGAGCAGATTTCGGCTATGCGTTTCGAGAGCCGTCAATAGCCCGCGATGACTCTCGACGACACTCGTGCGCGCCGCCTCATCATCGTGGCGGCGGCCGCTGCACTCGCGCTGCGGCTCGCCTTCGGCTTCCTCTACTGGGTCGACAAGCCGCTCACGCACGATGAGCACGAGTATCTCGCGCTCGCGCGCGGCGTCGCCTCGGGTCTCGGGTTCGCCTACGACGACGCCCACGACAGCGGAACGGCACAGCGGTTCGGCCGGGCGCCTGGCTATCCGCTGTTTCTGGCGGCGCTCGACGCCGGACGCCCGGTGCCGGCCGAAACGCCGGCGCGCGTCAAGGTCGCTCAGTCGCTGGTCGGCGCCGTCACGGTCTGGCTCATCGGCCTCATCGCCCTCTACTGCGCCGGGCCGCGGGCGGGAGTGTGGGCGGCCGGAATCAGCGCGGCGTACCCTCCACTCGTGTCTCTTCCCTCGTATGCACTCAGCGAAACGCTCTACAGCGCTGTGGCGCTCGCCACGGCGTTCGTGCTTCAGCTCGCGGTCGATCGGCCGCACGCCGGTCGGACCGCACGCCTCGGAGCCGCCCTGGGCTTGCTGTCGGGCGTGCTCGCCGGCGTCGCCGCACTCATCCGGCCCGCGATGCTGCTCTACCTGCCACTCGCGCTCGTCTGGCTCCTCCTTCGCCGGCGTCCGCTGCTGGCGGTTGCCATGATCGCGGCGGCAACTGTCGTGATCACGCCGTGGAGCCTGCGCAACATGCGGGTCTACGACCGCTTCGTGCTCATCGCCTCCGAGGGAGGTGTGACGTTCTGGACCGGCAACCACGCGCTCGCCCGCGGTGAAGGGGACCTCGCGGCAAACCCGGATCTCAAGCAGGCCGAGCTGGCGTTCCGGGGAGCGCATCCCGGCCTCTCGCCCGAAGCGCTCGAACCGCTTTACTATCGGGACGCCTTCGACTGGATCGCCGGACACCCGTTCGACTGGCTCCAGCTTCTCGTGCGCAAGGCGTTCTACAGCGTCGTTCCGATCGGCCCGTCGTATGCGGTACACTCCGACAGATATCGTGTGGCATCGGTCGCGCCGTATCTGCTCGTCCTTCCGTTCGCCGCCGTCGGCGCGCGGCGGCTGTGGTCGAGTTCCCGGCGGCCGGTGTCGCTGCTGCTCCTCGCCGCGTCTTCGATTCTTGTTGGTCTCGTGTTCCTGCCACAGGAACGGTTCCGCATGCCGGTTATCGATCCCGTGCTGATTGTTTCTGCCGCCGCGCTGGCCGGTGGCCCGTCTGGACGCCCCCAATCGTGAGCACTCCGCCGACCATTCTCGTCGTCGTCCCGACCTACAACGAGCGTGACAACCTGCCCGTACTCGCGCGCGCTGTCCTGGCACGCGACGGCTACAGGATGCTGGTCGTCGATGATGGGTCGCCGGACGGAACGGGTGCCGTCGCCGACGCGCTGGCGGACGAGTATGCGGGCCGCGTCGAAGTCATGCACCGCACCGGGCCGCGGGGACTCGGGCGTTCGTACATCGACGGCCTGCAGAAGGCGATCGCGCAGCTCGACGTCGACCTCGTCTGCCAGATGGACGCGGACCTGTCTCACGACCCCGAGTACCTGCCGGCACTCGTCGCCGCGACCGCGGACCACGACGTCGTGATTGGATCGCGTTACCTGAATGGTGTGAGCGTCGTGAACTGGCCCCTGCACCGGCTCTTTCTCAGCGTCTTCGCGAACCGCTATATCCGGACCGTGACGAGCCTCACGCCGCGCGACTGCACGAGCGGCTTCCGGTGCTGGAGGCGCGAGTCGCTCGCGCGCCTGCCGTTGGGAGCCATGGTTTCTGACGGCTACGCCTTCCTGGTGGAGATGCTCTTCGACGCCAGCCGGCGGGGTTGCCGCATCGGTGAAGTGCCGATCATTTTCGTCGAGCGGAGACAGGGCCAGTCCAAGGTGTCTGGCTCTGTTCTCTTCGAGTCCATGATCACTCCCTGGCGGCTGCTTTTCCGCAAATCACCGTGACCCGCCACGTCGTCGTGATGGTGACGAGCTCCTACCCGCGGTTCCCCGGGGACAGCGTCGGCACGTTCATGGAGCCGATCGCGACGTCGGTCGCGGCACGCGGTCATGACGTGCACGTCGTGGCGCCCTGGCACCCGCTCGTGACCAGAGCAGATGAGGAGAACGGCATCCGCTTCCACTTTTACAAGTACGCGCCGAGCCCGCGCTTGAACGTGTTCGGGTATGCGGCGTCGCTGCGTGCCGACGTCAGCGTGAAGGGGGCCGCGTACATCGCCGCGCCGCTGGCGCTCGCCGCCGGCTGGCGGGCGGCACGGACGGTCGCGCGAAAGTATCGCGCAACCGTCATGCACGGGCACTGGGTGATCCCGGGGGGCGTCGTCGCCGCGGCTGCGGCGCCCCGGCTTCCCCTCGTGATCAGCCTTCACGGATCGGATGTTTACGTCGCCGAGACGCTCTGGGCGGCGCGCCGCGCTGCGGCTCTGGCCTTCAGGCGCGCGGGGGCCGTGACGGCGTGCAGCGCGGACCTCAAACGCCGGGCGATTGCGCTCGGCGCCGATCCCGGCCGGTTAGAGGTCGTGCCCTACGGGGTGGATTCGGTCCGCTTCCGGCCCGATCCGTTCGTCCGCGCGCGGCGCCGCGCGAGCCTCGGCGTCGCCACCCGCACGCCGCTGCTCTTCGCAGCAGGCCGCCTCGTGCGTAAGAAGGGGTTCGAGTACCTCATCGATGCGCTCGCCAGCATGCCGCGCGACATGGATGTCCAGGCGGCGATCGCGGGGGCCGGCGACCTGGATTCCGAGTTGCGCGCCAGGGTCAGAGCCGCGCACATCGACTACCGCGTCCGGTTCCTGGGCAATCTGTCGCAGGACGAGATCGCGGCGTGGCTGGCCACGGCCGACATGGCCGTCGTGCCGTCGGTGCGCGACGACAGCGGCAATGTCGATGGTCTCCCGAACATCGTGCTCGAGACGATGGCGTCCGGAACGCCCCTCATCACGACACCAGCCGGCGGCATCGCATCAGTCGTGGAGCACGGGCGCACCGGCCTCGTGGTACCGGAACGCAGCGCTGCCGCGCTGGCAGAGGGAATCCTCACGCTCGCCCGCGATCCCGAACTGCGCGTGAGGCTGGGCGAGGCCGCACGCGCGTCGGTGATGGCGCGGTTCGGATGGGAATTCGTCGCCGGACGCTTCGAGGCCGCCTACGATCGGGCGCTTGCCATGACGCTGCCCCGCCGCTAACATGCACTTCTTCTGGGTCAGACACCCAAGCTGGCCGAGCACACATGAAGACCGCATACCTCTCCTTCTATCGCGGTCGCCGGGTCATGGTCACCGGAGGGCTCGGCTTCATCGGCAGCAATCTGGTCCGGCAGCTCGTCGACGCCGGCGCCGAGGTCCTGATCGTCGATTCGCTCGGTGCCGACTACGGCGGCAACCGGTTCAACATCTCACGGCGTCGAGGACCGCGTGCGCGTCGACGAAACCGACGTCCGCGACCAGAGCGTCGATGGACGTCCTCGTCCAGGACCGCGAGGTCATCTTCAACCTGGCAGGACAGGTCAGCCACATCGACAGCATGCGGGATCCGTACACGGATCTGGACATCAACTGCCGCGCGCAGCTCTCGATGCTCGAGGCCTGCCGCAAGTACAACCCCGGGGTCCGCGTCGTGTACGCCGGCACGCGTCAGGTCTACGGCCGGCCCGACCGGCTGCCGGTGGACGAGAGCCATCTCGTCAGGCCCGACCGACATCAACGGCGTCAACAAGGCGGCCGGCGAGAACTACCATCTCGCTCTACAACAACGTCTTCGGCGTCCGCGCCTGCTCGCTCCGGCTGACCAACGTCTACGGTCCGCGCCAGTTGATCCGGCACAACCGCCAGGGCTTCATCGGATGGTTCATCCGCCTCGCCATCGAGGGAGGCGAAATCCAGATCTTCGGCGACGGATCGCAGCTGCGCGACTTCGTCTACGTCGACGATGCCGCTGACGCGTTCCTGCGGGCGGGCGCAACCGACGCGTGCAACGGAGAGGTCTTCAACGTCGGCGGCGACGAGCCCATCAGCCATCGCGAGCTGGTCTCGCTGCTCATCGACGTCGCCGGCTCCGGGTCGGTGCGGTTCGTCGAGTGGCCGGAAGAAAAAAAACGGATCGACATCGGCAGCTTCTACTCGGACTCGACGAAGTTCCGCGAGACCGTCGGCTGGACGCCGCAGGTCGGGCTTGCGCGAGGGCTGCGAGCGGACGATCGCCTTCTATCGCGAGCACTGCCTCACTACGTCGGCGAACCGGCGCCCGCGGCGCGGGAGGCGCGGCAGTGATTCCGGTTCCTGCAGCTGACGCCGGGCGAGGATGCGGCGCGCCGTCCAGGAAGCCATCGCGCGGGTGGTCGACGCGAGGCTGGTTCATCCTCGGCCCCGAGCTGGAAGCGTTCGAGCAGGAGTTCGCGGCCGCGTGCCAGGCGCCGCACGCGCGCCGGTGTCGGGACCGGCACCGACGCGCTGGCGATCGCCTTGCGGGCGCTCGGTATCGGACCGGGCGACGAAGTCATCACTTCGCCCCTCTCGGCCGCGTACTCGGCACTGGCGATCATGATGGCGGGCGCGCGGCCGGTGTTCGCCGACATCGATCCCGATCGGCTGACGCTGGATCCACGAGCGGCCGCAGCGGCCGTGACGTCCCGGACCGCCGCAATCATGCCCGTGCACATCTACGGTCAGCCGGCCGACATGCCGGCGATACGCGACGTCGCCAGGCGGCACAACCTCACCATCGTCGAGGACTGCTGCCAGGCGCACCTGGCGACCTGCGATGGTCGGCCCGTCGGCAGCGATCGGCGCCGCCGCGGCCTACAGCTTCTATCCGACGAAGAACCTTGGCGCACTGGGAGACGGCGGCGCGCTGACGACGAACGACCCGGCGCTGGCGGCGCGCGCGAAGCGGCTCCGCAATGGCGGACAGACGGAACAAATACCGGCACGACGAGTTCGGGGTCAACTCACGCCTCGATGAAATGCAGGCGGCAATACTCCGGGCGCGTCTGCCTCTACTTCCGGAGTGGACCGAACGACGGCGAGCGCTCGCTCGGCGGTATCGCGAGGAGCTACGCGGGATCGACACGATCGCCGTTCCCCCGGAGCTCGACCCCGGCCATGTCTATCACCTCTTCCCGGTGCGCAGCGCGTCGCGCGACCACATGCAGGCGCAGCTGCGATCGGCCGGCATCGAGACGCTCGTTCATTACCCGATTCCGATTCCTCACCAGCCGGCGCTCTCGACCGAGCACCCCGCGGAGTGCCCGATCGCCACACGCGTGTGCAGCGAGGTCTTCTCGCTGCCCCTCTATCCCTCGCTCGATACCGCTCGGTGCGCCGAGGTCGCGGCCGCGCTGGCAGGCGGACCTCTGACGGCGAACCGCCAGCCGCGTGCCGCGAGCCCAGGACACCGAACGAAGGAATGACCACGAGACTGCTGGCGTTCGCGCTCATCGCCGCGGCGCAGTTCGGACTCTTCGAAGCCGGCTTGCGCACGTGGGGCAGCTCGGAAGCTGCGCCATCGTTTCAAGGGCTGTTCGAGCCGGACCCCGCGATCGGCTACCGGCTGAAGCCGCACGCCCGGATGCGCTTCACGACCAGCGAGTTCACTGCGGAGATTGCCATCAACGGCGCAGGTCTGCGAGACGACGAGGAGATCGGCCCCAAGTCGCCGAGCGAGCGACGGATCGTGCTCCTTGGCGACTCGCTCGTCCTCTCGGTGCAGGTCCCATTCCGCCAGACATTCGGGGAGTTGCTCGAGCAGCGCCTGAACAGCCGTCCCTCGGCATTTCGCTACCGCGTCATCAACGCCGGGGTGCAAGGCTACGGACCGGTCGAGGAGCAGCTCTTCTTTCGCGCGATCGCGGGCACCGTCCAGCCGGATCTGGTCCTCCCGATTGTCTTCGTCGGGAACGACGCCGAGGAAGCCCTGCGCTCGCTGGACAAGGTCGACGAGACGCGCCGCACGAGCCGCATCGTCGCCGACTCGCTGCTGACGCGCGTGCGGCGCCTCGTCCGTCGCAGCATGGTCCTGCAGATTCTCCGCCTCCGCATCGTAGCGGCCACCGAACGCCTCTCGCCGTCGGTCTCTCCTCCCGAGCCGCCGCTCCAGAGTTATGCGGCGCAGCCGGCGCCGCGGATCGCAGACGGGCTTGCGGTCGCCAGGCGATCGATCGAGGACATCGCCCGGACCGCATCTGCCGGCGGGGCGGCCACGGCCGTCGTCCTGATGCCCGCGCGCTTTCAGGTGGACGACGGAGACTATGGACGGTTGAAGGAGATCGTGGCGGCCGCGGGCGGCACGCTCGTGCGCGATGCAGCGACCGAACGGTTCGACCAGGCGCTGGCGCCGCTCCGAATCCCGAGACTGGATCTGCTGCAGGCGCTTCGCGGTGCGCGTCCCGGACCTGATCTCTTCTATCAGGAAACCGTGCACCTGACCCCGCGCGGCCACGCAGTCGTCGCCGAGGCGCTCGACCAATTCATCGAGGACCAGCGGTTGCTTCCGCGCTAATCGCGTACGACGCGTGGCATGGTCTTCAACTCCCTTCACTTCGTCTGGTTTTTCGTCGTCGTCTATTGCGCCTATCGTGTGCTGCCGCACCGCGCGCAGAACTGGCTTCTGCTCGGCGCGAGCTACTACTTCTACGCGGCGTGGGACTGGCGCTTCCTCGGGCTGCTCATCGCCTCGACCCTCGTCGACTTCAGTTGCGCCCGGGCGTTGTCGCGAACGTCCGCGCCCGGGGCACGGCGCGCGCTGCTCGTCCTCAGCCTCGGGTTCAACCTCACGCTGCTCGGGTTCTTCAAGTATTTCAACTTCTTCGCCGACAGCCTGCACGGCGTCTTCGCGGCGCTCGGGTGGAACGTCGACTTCGTCACGCTGCGGATCCTGCTCCCGGTCGGGATCTCGTTCTACACGTTCGTGACGATGAGCTACGTCGTCGACGTTTATCGGCGCGAGATTCCCGCGACGCGCGACCTCCTCGATTTCGCGGTGTTCGTGGCGTTCTTTCCCCATCTCGTCGCCGGACCCATCCTGCGCGCCTCGACCCTGCTGACACAGATCGATTCCCCACGACGGATCACCCGCGAGCAGATGCGGGATGGCGCGTGGCTCGTCGCCTGGGGCTACTTCCAGAAAGTCTTCGTCGCCGACAACCTCGCCGGCCTCGCCAATGCCGCCTTCGATCCGGCAGCGCCGCAGACGGGCGTCAACGTCCTTCTTGGCGTCTACGCGTTCGCGTTTCAGATTTACGGAGACTTTGCCGGCTACTCGAACATCGCGCGGGGAACGTCGAAGCTGATGGGCATCGAGCTCATCGAGAACTTCCGCTTCCCATACCTGGTGCGCACGCCGCAGGCGTTCTGGCGCAACTGGCACATCAGCCTGTCAACCTGGCTGCGGGACTACCTCTACATTCCTCTCGGCGGGAGCCGCGGATCGGAGGGGCAGACGCGGCGGAACCTGTTCATCACGATGGCGCTCGGCGGCCTCTGGCACGGGGCCGCCTGGACATTCGTGCTGTGGGGCGTTTATCACGGCCTCCTGCTGATTGCGTATCGTGCCGCCGAGCGGTGGAACGCGTTCCGCCGGCTGGTCACGGGACCCCACCTCGCGGCGCGCATCCTCTCGTGGGCCATCATGTTCCACGTCACGTGTTACGGCTGGCTGATCTTCCGGGCGCGATCGGCCGGTCAGATCCGGGATCTCACCGCGAGCCTCGTCACCAACTTCGCGCCGGCGTCGCTGAACGTGCACGGTTTGCTGATTCCACTCGTCCTCTACACGGCGCCGCTGCTCGTCGTGCATGCGTGCGAGGCCTGGTTCGATGACGGGCTCATCGTGCCGAGGCTGCCGGTCGCCGTGCGATACTCCATCTACGCTGCGACGGGTTACCTCACACTGCTGTTTGGAAATTTTGGCGGGGCGGAGTTCATATACTTTCAGTTCTGAGTTTGCGAATTCACTTGTCAGTAAAAGAGGAGGTCCGGAGACCAGGAGATTCTCGTGAAACACAACGAATCCTCCTGATCTCCTGACCTCCTGTAAGAAGCTCGAAGGCCGCCGCCGGCCGCGAATGAGAGATCGGACTTCGTTGCTGCCCTCGGCTTGATACTCATCAAACTCCTCATCGTCTGCTGGCTGCCGGGAGCGGTGATCTTCCGCCTGCCGATCGCCGATCGCGACCGCCGCGCCGGGCTCGACGCCGAAGAGCGCGTGTTCTGGGCCGTGATCATCAGCGCCGTGGTCTCGCTCTCGGTCGTGCTCGCGCTGGCCGTGGCGCACCGTTACAGCATCGAGCGGCTGCTCCTCGCGGACCTGGGCATCGCGTTCCTGGCGGCGGCGGCCGGCCGGTTCGGGCTGCGCCTGGGAGCGAACGCGCGCCGGCCTGGTCTTGCCGCGCTCCTGCCGCTCTCGCTGGTGCTGCTGGGGCTCTGGCGCTTCTTCCCGCCCTCGGAGTACATCATCGGTGGCAAGGACCCAGGCGTGTACATGAACGAAGGGATCCAGATCGCGCAGCAGGCCGCGCTCGTGGTGCGCGATCCGGTCGTCTCGTCCGTGCCGCCATTCGCTCGCGACCTCTTCTTTCCGTCCTACCAGCGAGCCGACTACTACAGCATCCGGTTCATGGGATTCTTCATCAAGGACCCCGATACCGGGGCGGTCGTCGGTCAGTTTCCGCACCTTTTTCCAGCGTCCATCGCGATCGGCTACGGCCTCGACGGCCTCACCGGCGCGCGCCGGGCGGTCGGCGTCTGGGCGATCCTCGGGGTGCTCGCGTTGTACTTCGCCGGCCGGCGCCTGGCCGGCGACGCCGCGGCGTGGACGGCAGCGGCACTGCTGACGCTGCACGTGGTGCAGGTGTGGTTTGCGCGCTATCCGAACGCCGAGATGGTGATGCAGCCGCTCCTTTTTGCGGCCCTCCTGGCGCACGCCCGCGCGCACGTCGATGGCGACGGATTCTTTGCACCGGTCGCGGGGGCGCTGCTCGGTCTGCTGCTCTTCCTGCGCTTCGACGCGGTGCTCGGAATCGCCGCGTGCTGGCGGCGCTGGCGCTCGGGGTGCTCGCCGGTCGCGCTCGGGCGCGCGCCTCCTTCCTCGTGACGCTCGCCTGGCCGCGGCGCTCGCGGGCCCTATCTGATCGTCCCCATGCGGCACTACGCAGACCTGCCGATCGTCTTCCTCAGCCACCTTCCCACCTGGCAGTACGCGCTGCTCGTGGTGGGTATGGCGTGCGGCCTGACCGCTCTGGTCCTCGGCGCGCGACTGCCGGCGCTTGGCGGCAAGGTACGGGCGATGGCACCGACGGTTCTCACTTCTGCCCTCGTCGGCTCGGCGGCATACGCCCTGCTCCTGCGTGAACCGGTTCACGGGGTGCTGGCGGGCGAGACGCCTACGCGCTCCGGACGTTCGCGAACTACTACGTGACGGTGCCGGGGCTCCTCGCAGCGCTGCTCGGCTTCGTGCTGCTGGCGCGCCGGGCATTCTGGCGCGCGCCGGCGATCTTCCCACGGTTGCGCTCTTCTCGTTGTTCTTCTTCTACAAGATCCGCATCGTGCCCGAGCACTTCTGGATGGCGCGGCGGTTCCTGCCGGTGATTCTGCCCGGCGCGCTGCTGTTTGCCGCGGCGGCGGCGCTGAGCGGCGCACGCAGCGGCTGGCGCCCGACGCGGGTCCTGCGTGCGCGGCGCGCTCGGCGTCGCGTTCGTCTTGCTGCTGCGCCACGCAGTACCACGCGGGCGGCACAGCCTCTGCTGCGCTCACGTCGAGTATGCGGGCGTCATTGCGAAGCTCGAAGCCGTCTCGGCCGCGACGATCGGCGATCGTGACCTCTGATCGTCGAGTCGCGGAACGCGTCCGATACTCACGTCCTTGCGCTGCCGCTGGCATACATCTACGCGCGGAACGTGCTGCTCCTCAATTCCGCCAGGCCGGACAAGAGCGTGTTCGCCGGATTCCTCGACTGGGCGCGCACCCGATACGACCGCGTGCTCTTCATCGGTGGCGGCGGAACCGATCTGCTGTCGCCGGCGTGGGGCGCGAAGGCGATCGCGAGCGAACGCTTCCAGATTCCCGAGTACGAAGCGCCCGCCGACGCCTATCCGCGATTCGTCAGGCGCAAGGAGTTCGACTACAGCCTGTACGGGTTGACGCGACCCGATGCGGCCGCCGCGACGGTTCCCTTCGACCTGGACGTCGGCGTCAGCGACGACCTGCACGTCGTCCGGTTCTACGCCAAGGAACGGACCGAGGGGCGCTCGTTCCGGTGGTCGCGCGTCGCGGTCGTCGATCTCGGTCACCGCTGTCCGCCCGGGCAGCCGCGAGATCGTCCTCTGGATGAGACGACGGCGGGGAGGCCGCCGGCCGTGCAGCCCGGCAGAGCGTTACTGGTGGCCGGCGCTCGAGCACGACACGTTCTCGGGCACCGTGCGCGTGGACAACGGGCTTCAAACCGTATGCGCTGCCAATCCCGCAGGCCCTGGCGGAACGGCTGCAGCGGCATCGGACGCTCGAATCGAGCTCACAGATCAGCACGACGGTGTGGAAGCCGGAAGACGTGCTTGGCACGCCAGACGATCGCGAGCTCGGCGTCATGGTCGACAGGGTCACGGTAAGGTAGGACCGCGGAGCGACACAGACAATGTTCATGAGAGAGTCGGTAAACTTCGAGTGGTGCTGCAGATCCTGACGCCGCGTGAGCGCGCGCTCGTCGCGAGCGGCGGACGCCGCCCTGACGATCGCCTCGACGATCGCCAGTCCGCTTCATCCGCCGGCCGGCGCATGCGGAGCCGCGGCGCATCCTCCTGCTGCGCCTCGAGCGCATCGGCGATCTCGTGATGGCGCTCGCCGGCCATCCGCGACGTCCGCGACGCTGGCGCCGCGCGGCAGATCGACCTGTCGGTCGGCAGCTGGAATGCCGGCGCTCGCGCGCGGGATCCCAGCGTCGACCGCGGTCGAGACGCTCGATGCGCGCTGGCTCGCGCGCGAGGCGACGCGGCCGGGCTCGCGGCGCTGCTGCGCCGGGCCGCGCTGGCGCTGGCGACGCGCCGCTACGACCTCGCCATCAACTTCGAGCCCGACATCCGCAGCAACCTGCTGCCCGCAGCCTCCGGCGCCGCGTTGACGGCCGGATGACGGAGCGGCGGCGGCGGCCGCGTGCTCGACCGTGGCGCTCGACTACGACCCCGCGCGCTCACACGACCGACAACGCGCGGCGCGCTCGTCGCCGCGCGTGTTCGGCCGGCACGCCGCCGGGTCCGCTCGCGGCCCTCGCTGACGATTCCCGACGGCGCGCAGCGCGCGCAGGCAGCGCTCCCTTGGCCGCGGTCCCGGAGGGCCGCTCGTCGGCGTGCACGTCAGCGGCGGGCGGGCGATCAAGCAGTGGGACCCGAACGGTTCGCGGACGTCGCCGCGCGGCTCGCCGATGCACGCGGCGCCACGATCGTGCTCACCGGGGGCGCCCGGGACGCGCACTCGTCGATCGGCCGTGCGGGCGCGCTGCGCGGCTGCCGCGTGATCGACGTGTCCGGCGACGTGAACTGCTCGACGCTCGCGGCGCATCCTCGAGCGGCTCGACGTGCTCGTCACGGGCGACACCGGGCCGATGCACCTCGCCGCCGCGGTCGGCACGCCGGTCGTCGCCGTCTTCGGGCCGTCGGATCCGGCGCGCTACGCGCCTGCGCGGCCGCCGCGATCGGGTCGTGCGCATCGACCTGCCTGCAGCCCCTGCAATCGCATCCGCCTCCCGCCGGAGCGCTGCGTCGGGCACACGCCCGACTGCCTCGGCCGGCATCGCCGCGGACGCGTCTTCGACGCGGCGCCTGCGGCGCTCGACGTCGACGGGCGCCTGCGGCAGGCCCGCGCCGGTCGCGCATGACGACGCGGCCATCGCTGTCGAGCGCGAGGCCGGCGGCGCCAGGCGCCGCGTCGATCTTGCACGCTATCTCGATGCGCGACCTGGAGGAACGCGCGACCGCGGACGCGAATCGCCGTGGATCAAGAGCCTGCGCCACGCCGGCGTGGACGGCGGCCGCTGCGCCGCCGCTTCACGTTCCGCGGCGATTCGCTCTGGTGGTTCGCGGAGCTCTACCTCCACAAGCAGCAGGCGATCTCGACGCTCTTCCGGACGATCGCCGCGCTCGAGACGCTCTGATCGAGCGCGAGCGGCCTCGCGATGCTCCAGTCGTCCGAGGCGCGGGCCGGTGGTGCGGTGGCTCGCGCCGCAGGTCGCCGCAGCGCGGCACGTGCGGTATCCCGGCGCGCGGCGATTCGGCCGGCGGCCTGGCACTGGCGGCGCTCGCGGCGATGGACGCGCGCGGCAGCCTGGCTCCACGGCGCCGCGCTCGCGTCACGCCTCCGCGCGCCGCGCCGCCGCCCGGCGGGATCGCGCGGCAGTCCTCGCGTTCGTCCACCGCGCCTTCTGGCGGGCCGACGCGCGACGACGGCAGCGCCGAGGCCGTACATCGGGCCGGTGCTCGCGGCGCTCGACGCGCCGGCCGGGCGACGGCGCGCTCGCGTACGTCGGCGTCGGCCCGGCGGCGAACTTCCGCGCGCGCCGATGGTGGCATCCGGTCTGGCGCAGCCGGCGCCGCGGCGCCGCGCATCCCATCGAGGCGTTCGCGCCGCTCGCCGCGCTGCGGCGTCGCGCGCCGTGTGGCGCGCAGCGGCACCGGCTGCGCCGCGCGCTCTGGAGCAGCGACGATCTGCGCGCCGCCGCGTCGATCCGCGGCTGCGACTGCTGGCCGCTCGTCCGCGAGGAGCTCGCGGGCGTCGCCCTGCTGCAGTGGCCGTGGTCGGCGCGCGCGATGGACGAAGCGGCGGCGGCCCTCGACGCGCTCGCGCCCGCGCGTCGCGCTCACCTACGCGGAAGCCGGCGGCTGGGGCCGCGCAATCGTGCTCGAGAGCCGCCGCCGCGGCATTCCGTCGGTCGGCCTGCAGCACGGCTTCATCTACCGGCACTGGCTCAACTACCTGCACGAGCCGGACGAAATGCGGCCGACCCGCGAGCACCGGTCGATGCCGGCTTCCCCAGCCCGACGCTGACGCTGCTGTTCGACGGCTACGCGGCGCGGCACCTGACCGAGCCGGGGGCACTTCCCGCCCGACGCGCTGCGCGTCACCGGCAGCCCGCGGCTCGACGCGCTGGCGAGCGACGCGCCGCGACCGCCCGGAGATCGAGCGGCGCGCGCGCGCAGCGCCGGGGCCGGCCCGCGCGAGCTGGTGCTGGTGGCCACGAAGTACCAGTGAGGCGCAGCGTGCTGGGAATGCTCCTCGACGCGGCCGCGCACGTGCCCGGCGTACACGTCGCCATCAAGACCCACCCAGCCGAGACGCCGGAGGTGTACGCCGACGCCGCGCGCCGGCCATCCCCACGTCATCGTCCTGCCCGCGTCGCGCCCCGCTGGCGCCGCTCCTCGGCGCGAGCCGGGCCGTCGTCACCGTCAACTCGACCGTCGCGCTCGACGCGGCAGTCCTCGGCATCCCGGCGCTCGTGATCGGGCTTCCGAACAACCTGTCGCCCTTTCGTCGAGGCGGGCATCATGGCCGGGGCCGGCGCCGGCGACGACGGCAGCGGCCCGATCTGCATCCGGCAAATCCTGTATGATGAGGAGTTTCGACGCGCAGCTCGAGCGCCGCGCAGCGCGAGGTTCCTGGCCCGGTTCGGCATCGCCGCCGGACGGGCCGCGGCCGAGCGCATCGCGGCGGCCGGTCTTCAGGCTTGTCGACTGAGCCAGACTTCACTTGACACTTCAAGTCAAACTTGAATTCACACGTCACACGGAGACTCAGATTCCATGCGTGTCCTGATTACCGGCGGCGCCGGCTTCGTCGGGTCCCACCTCGCCGAGGCGCTCCTCGCGCGCGGCGACGAGGTTACGTCCTCGACGATCTCTCGACCGGGTCAATCGACAACATCGCCCATCTCAAGTCGCATCCGCAATTCCACTACACGATCGACAGGGTCACGAACGAGCCGGTGCTCGCGGAGCTGATCGACCGGTGCGACGTCGTCGTGCACCTGGCGGCCGCCGTCGGGGTCAAGCTGATCGTCGAGCGCCGGTCCACACGATCGAGACCAACGTCCACGGCACCGAGGTCGTCCTCAAGCACGCCAACAAGAAGAAGAAGCTGGTCGTTGATCGCCTCGACCTCCGAGGTCTACGGCAAGAGCCCGAAGGTGCCGTTCCGGAGGATGCCGATCTCGTGCTCGGCCCGACGCCACAGCACGCTGGGCCTACGCCTGCAGCAAGATGATCGACGAGTTCCTGGCGCTCGCCTACTGGAAGGAGCGCAAGCTGCCGGTCATGATCGTCCGGCTGTTCAACACGGTCGGCCCGCGCCAGACCGGGCAGTACGGGATGGTCATTCCGAAGTTCGTGCGGCAGGCGCTGGCCGGCCAGCCGATCACCGTCTTCGGCGACGGCACGCCAGAGGCGCTGCTTCACCTACGTCGGGGACGTCGTCGCGGCTATGGTAGCCTTGATCGACGAGCCGCGCGCCGTCGGCCAGGTCTTCAACATCGGCAACAGCGAAAAGAAGTGACCATCGGCGAGCTGGCC
>CAVYTY010000019.1:0-51234 GCA_963771395.1 uncultured Acidobacteriota bacterium
CTTCTCGAGATCCACGCTCGTGCTCCGGACCGCGAGGTAGCGCAGCGTCACATCACTGGTCCCGCCTTCGACTTTCTTCAGACCGACTGCGGTCATCTCGGCATCGATCGCCGACACGATGGCCTTGTGCGCGGCCGGGTCGAATGCCGGTTGCCCCGCAATCCAGCCGTAGGTCTTGAACGTCGTGAAGGCGGCCGTCTTGTCGAACGTGCTGTTGACCTTCCCGGGCGCCGGTCGTCCTTGCGCTTGCGCTACGAACATCAGCAATACCATGAGGCCACCGATGCGCATCATTCTGTTGTCTCCTTGAAAGCGTGCCGCCGGGTCGAGCAGACGAGCTTACCGTATCCAGGATCCCATTGTCCTACACGTCAGCCCGAGCGGTGGCGGAAGAGCGCGATCGCTGTCAGCATCAACGGCAGCTCGGTCAGGAAATACGTCGTTGCGAACCTCGCGAACTCGACGCGACCGAGGAGCGTCACCGCGATGGCCGCGGCCACTGCGACGTTCCTGGTGCCGAACTCGGCGGCCAGCGTGAACCGATCCCGGCGATCCTCTGTCACCAGCGCAGCCGTAATCCAGCCTGCCCCCATCGAGCACACCACGAACGCGGCGGCCAGCGGAACCGTCGTCCATACGCCGCCAAAGAAGGCCTGCGGATCGTCCACGATGACGAGCAGCAGGACCACGGCAATGCCCGTGAAGGCCAGCCGCTGGAGCACCGGCCGTTGGCGTTCGGCCAGTTCGGGCGACCGCCGCCGGATCCACATACCCAGCGCCACGGGGAGCGCGAGCATCAGCAGGAGCTGTCCGAGGAGCAGCGGAATCGGAGCCGCGAGGTCGAGCGGGCGGCCGAGGGCCAGCTCGAGCCCCCGGCCGACGGCCGGAACGGTCGCGCCTGCGATGAGGCACGAGAGCCCGGTGAGCGTGACCGACAGGGCCGTGGACGCGCGGGCGAGGTAGCTGTAGGTGTTGGATATCCCGCCGATCGGGCACGCGGCCACGAGGAGGACGCCGGCGGAGACTTCCGGCGCTGGCTGAAAGACCCACGTGAGCCCCAGGGCGATCGGCGGCAGGAACGCGAGTGGTGCGAGCAGGCCCGCCAGCACCAGTGCCCATTGTCGCCGGACGCGCGCGAAGTCCTCCCGGGTGAGATCGAGCCCGACCGCCGCAAGGAGGAAAAACGTGAGCAGCGGCACCGCGACGTCAATGAGCGTTTTCACCGCGCGTCACGGTATCACCACTGGGCCACGGTGAGTGTAGGCTAGAATCAGGCTCTGGAGGGGGCAAGACACCTCCGACCGCTGTAATGCAGCCCAGCGGGGCGGCCGGAATATCGGCCGCCCCGCTCTTTTGCTCCGGGCGCTCGAGTCCGGCCATCAGAAGGATCAGGCCTCTTTGACGGGCCATCTCGAACGCGGCTACGATACTGCTCTCGACGGAGACAACTCATGATGCTGTGGTCAGCGGTCGGACGGACCCTCGTTCTGGTACTTCTCGCGGTGGCGGCCGGCTGCGCGCCGGCCCCTCGCGTACGGCCGGTCAAGGGCGGGGATGTCGATACGGGCCCCGAGTCGACCGTCGCTGCCCGGAAGTTTCTCGAGGGCCGGTGGACGCTCGAGTCCTTCGAAGTGTTTCCGCCAGGCAAGCCTGCCATCACGCTCAAGGGTGCCGGAACGCTCAACTACGACGAGTTCGGCAACCTGCGGATCGAGATCCGCGCTGATGAAAAGTCTGCCGACCTGCTGAGGGCTGCCGGCATCGACACGCGCGACGGGACGATCTCGTCCGATGGGCGTACAGGTCGTCGACCTGCAGAACCGGACGCTCAGCTACGTGCTGCCGGGGCAGACCGTCGGCGCGCCGGCGCCGGGCCCTCTGTCGCCCAGCCGGAAGCGCCACTGGGAGGTGAAAGGCGATCTGCTCTTCCTGTCGACCTGGGACGACAACGGCAAGCCGCTTTCGACCGGCCGTTGGAAGAGAATGCCATAGTCATTCGAACGCCCCTGGGTGTTCGGCCGTATGTTCCGCAAGGAGGTTCCCGTGCGCGTTCCGTCCGTGCTCTTGGTGGGTCTGGTGGCGCTGGCGATGTCGCCGGTGGCCGCGCAGAGTCCCCGCAACTCCGGTGCTCCGGAAATTTTCAACGCCAACGCTCAGGTCTCCGGTGCCGCCGGCGCGATCGCCGCTACGATCCAGATTCAGATTCAGCGCTACTCGCCGGACTTCGACCGCAAGTCTGTCGAGTCGGCGCTCAAGGGCGGCGGCTACCCCTCCTTTCTGACCGCTCTTCGAAAGGCGCCCGAGGTCGGGTCCGTCGGGATCGGCGATCAGAAGTTCGCGATTCGCTACGCGCGCGAAGAGAAGACGGCCAAGGGCCGGACGATCACCGTCGTGACCGACAAGCCGATGGCCTTCGTCGGCGGCGCACGCGCTGACGCCAAGCCGAGAGCCGGCTACGAGGTTGGCGCTGTCCAGATGATGGTGGACGAGATCGGTCTCGGCACCGGCACGATGGCGGCGGCCGCGCGCATCAAGCCTGGTCCGGAGGGCGTCGGTGTCCAGGTGGACGACTACGCGGACGCGCCGATCAAGCTCGTGACCGTCAGCCGGAAGATCCCGTAGTCCGCGACACGACGGGTCAGATCTTGTATTTCAACATCCCGGGGAATGTTGAAATACAAGATCTGACCCCCCAATAGGCTCAGCTCATCTGAGGGAACCCGAGGTTCACGCCGCGGTGGCGCGGGTCAGGCCACCGCGACGTGATGACCTTCCCCCTCGTGTAGAAGTGAATGCCCTCGCGGCCGTAGACGTGGGCATCGCCGAAGAGCGAGCTCTTCCACCCGCCGAACGAGTAATACGCCATCGGCACCGGAATCGGCACGTTGACGCCGACCATCCCGGCCTGCACTTCCATCTGGAATCGCCGTGCGGCCCCGCCGTCGTTCGTGAAGATCGCGACGCCGTTGGCGAAGGGGCTTTCGTTGACGAGCCGGAGCGCTTCGTCGTAGGTCTCGGTGCGCACGACGCTCAGCACCGGGCCGAAGATCTCGTCGGTATAGATCGTCATCGCCGGCGTGACGCGATCGAAGAGGCACGGCCCGAGAAAGAACCCGCGCTCGTGCCCCGCCACACGCAGCTCGCGCCCGTCTTCGAGCAGCTCGGCGCCCGCAGCCTGACCCTGCTCGACGTACGAGAGCACGCGCGCGTGATGCTCGCGGGTGACGAGCGGACCCATGTCTGCGCCCGGCTCGAGGCCTGACGTGACCGTGAGCTTCCGCAGCCGCTCGCGCACGCGCGGCAGCAGGCGGTCGGCGACGTTTCCAACCGCGACGAGCACGGAGATCGCCATGCAGCGCTGGCCGGACGAACCGTATGCGGCGCTGACCGCCGAGTCCGCTGCCAGGTCGAGATCCGCGTCGGGCAGGACGATCATGTGGTTCTTCGCCCCGCCGAGCGCCTGCACGCGCTTGCCGTGCCGCGTGCCCGTCTCGTAGATGTAGCGCGCGATCGGCGTCGACCCGACGAAGCTCACCGCCTGGATGCCCGGATGCGACAGGATGGCATCGACCGCTGCCTTGTCGCCATGAACGACGCTGAACACGCCGGGCGGAAGACCGGCCTCGGCGAGCAACTGGGCGCAGAAGATCGCGGCCGACGGGTCTTTCTCCGACGGCTTCAGGATGAACGCGTTCCCGCACGCGATCGCGAGCGGGTACATCCACATCGGCACCATCGCCGGGAAGTTGAACGGCGTGATTCCCGCGACCACTCCGAGCGGCTGCCGGATGGAGTAGCTGTCGACGTCGGTCGAGACGTTCTCCGAGAACTCGCCTTTCAGGAGGTGCGGCAACCCGCAGGCGAACTCGACGACCTCGATCCCGCGGCTGACCTCGCCAAGCGCGTCGGAGAGAACCTTGCCGTGCTCGCGGGTCAGGATCTCGGCCAGGTCGCGCTTGCGGCGCTCGATGAGCTCGCGGAAGGCGAAGAGGATGCGCGCCCGCGCGGCGAGCGACGTGCGGCCCCATGACCTCGCGGCTTCGGTGGCTGCGACGACCGCCGCATCGACGACCGATGGATCGGCGAACGCAACGCGCGCGCTCGGCTCTCCGCGCGCCGGGTTGTAGACGTCGCCCCAGCGGTTGACCGGACCGTCCCATGGTTTGCCGGCGATCCAGTGCGTGATGGTTGACAGGCTGGCCGGGGCAGTGGGTGTCATGACGGTCTCCTAATCGTAATCAGAAAGGCTATCTCAAAAGGCGCGAACGAGCGAAGCGAGTGAGCCTGGCGAGCGGAGCGGGGCCCTTGGGGGCCCCCGCGAGCGAGCCAGTAGGGGAGTCCGAGGGGCGAAGCCCCTCGGTTAAGAAACGAGCGGCGGACCCGGCAGGCGCTTGACGAACTGGCCGCGTCCAGGCGCCCCCACAAACGTGCCGTCGTCGACAATGACCTCGCCACGCGACAGCACCATCGAGGGTGCGCCCTGCACCACACGCCCCTCGTACGGGTTGTAGTCGACGCGCATGTGATGCGTGCTGGCTGACAGCGTGACGGTCTTCTTCGGATCCCAGATCACCAGGTCGCCGTCCGAGCCGACCGCGATGGTCCCCTTGCGCGGCCACAGGCCGAACATGCGTGCCGGATTCGACGACACGATCTCCACGAAACGGTGCATGTCGATGCGCTTCGCGCGGACGCCGCCATCCCACAGCAGCATCAGGCGCGTCTCGATGCCCGGCGCGCCGTTGGGAATCTTCGAGAAGTCATCCAGGCCGACCTGCTTCTGCGGCGGTTCGTTCATGCAGAACGGGCAATGGTCGGTCGAGACGACCTGGAGGTTGTCCCGCGCGATGCCTTTCCAGAGCACGTCCTGGTGCCACTTTTCTCTGCAGCGGCGGCGACATCACGAACTTCGCACCCTCGAAGCCGTCGCGTTCGTAGTCGTCGTAGGAGAGGAACAGATACTGCGGGCAGGTTTCCGCGTAGGCGGGCAGCCCCATGTCGCGGGCCTGCCTGACCTTCTCGAGCGCGTCCGCGCACGACAGGTGCACGATGTACACGGGCACGCCGGCCATCTCCGCGAGCGCGATCGCCCGGCCGGTCGCTTCGCCTTCGGCGCGCGTGGGCCTCGTAAGGGCGTGGTATTTCGGGGCGCGTTCGCCTTTGCGCAGCGCTTCCTTGACGAGCGTGTCGATGACGCCTCCGTTTTCGGCATGCATGCAAATCAAGCCGCCGTTCTCCCGCGTCTTCAGCATCGCCTTGAAGATCGTCGCATCGTCGACCATGAAGACGCCGGGATAGGCCATGAACAGCTTGAAGGACGTGATGCCGTCGTGCCGCACCATGCGATCCATGTCGACCGAGACCTGATCGCTCAGCTCGCGCACGATCATGTGGAACGCGTAGTCGATGACCGCCTTTCCTTCGGCCCGCTTCATCCAGCCGTCGAACGCCGGGTACAGGCCGCTGCCGAAGTCCTGGATGGCGAAGTCAATCAGCGTCGTCGTCCCGCCGTGCGCGGCGGCAATCGTGCCGGTCTCGAAGTCGTCTGCGGAGGTCGTGCCGCCGAACGGCATGTCGAGGTGGGTGTGGACGTCCACGCCGCCGGGGATCACGAGCTGGCCCGAGGCGTCGATCACGGTCGCGGCCGGGATCGTCAGGCCGCGGCCGATGAGGGTGATGACACCCTTGTCGACGTAGAGGTCGGCGTCGTACTTGTCTGAGGCCGTGACGATGGTGCCGTTGCGGATGAGAGTAGTGGACATATGCGAATTCGTTGGGCGACTAGGTCCGCATTACTTAATGCGTTTGGGGCCCCACCGCCAAACGCTCTCGCGCGGCGACTTCGCGCCGCGCTCGGGCCGCAGGCGCGGCTGATTCGGCACCCATCAATACTTGACCGTTATCCCAGCACGGCCAGACGCTACTGCTCTGCGTATCCTTCTTGTTCATACCCACCGCGATAGTCGGCCGACTCTGGGCGGCGGATCTGCGCGTGCGAGACAACTCGGTCTCTTGCGAGGCCGCGGATGTCGTCGAAGGTCTTCCAGCCGCGGTCGGCGTGCTTCTCGAAGAACGCGCGCGAGCCATCGAGCAGGCCGCCGATGATGTTCGGACCCACGGCCCGATCGAGCATGGCGGCGGTGCAGACCTGTACGGTGCCGCAGCCGAGCATGAAATAGTTCAGGGCCTGCCTGAAGTCGGAGATGCCGCCGATACCAGAGAACGAATTCGCGGGAAAGGCACGCGTCATCTGCGACATCATCGCGAGCGCCTGCGGCAGGATCGCTGGACCTCCGAGGCCGCCGCTCGACACGCGGCCGTCGACGTTCATCTCGAACTCGAGCGTCTCGGGGTCGATGAGCGGAATCGAAGGGAAGGTGTTGGACGAGCTGACGGCATCGCCGCCGCCCCGGAACACGGCGCCTGCCTCGACGACGATGTCTCCGGTGGCGGGCGTCAGCTTGGCCCAGACCGGCACCCGCGCGACGTCTTTCACGACCTGCGTGACAAACGAGCAGAGCGCCTGATCCTTCCCGATGTTCGACCCCATGTCGGGCCGGTCCATGTGCGGGCAGGAGAGGTTCAGCTCGAGGCCGTCGGCGCCCGCCTCCTGGCAGGACGTCGCCAGCGTGCGCCAGCGCTCGAGCTCCTTGTCGTTGCCCGACCCCGCCATGATCGACGCGATCAGGACGCGTGAGGGAAAGGCCTTCTTGATGCGTGCGATCCGCGGCAGCCACCAGTCGAGCGGCTTGTCCGAGATGAGCTCCCAGTTCCAGGAGGAATGCAGTACGCCGCCGCGTCCTTTGTTCATGGACAGGACGCCGGGCTCGGAGTGATAGCGGAGGAACTTGGTCTTTGGTCCGGCCACGTTGGCGACCGGGTGCATGCCGATGGTCTTGGTGACGACGCCGCCCCATCCGGCCTCGAACGCGTTGAGGATGTTGTTCTCCGATTCGGTCGGCGGCGCCGACGCGAGGAGGAACGGATTCTCGAAGCGAATTCCCGTGAACGTCACCGAAAGGTCGGCTGCCATGATAATCCTCGAATCAAGACACGCCATTCATCACGAAGACCGCAAAGCTCACGAAGACCTCGAAGGCTTCACTGTTTTCTTCGTGTCCGTCGTGGTCGTCGTGGCCATCGTGATTGCCTCGTGTCAGTGACAAGTCGGTTTTCCTACGGCGCAACCAGCGCTCCGTACGCATCGGGCCGGCGGT
Organism: uncultured Acidobacteriota bacterium; assembly: GCA_963771395.1. Taxonomy (GTDB): domain Bacteria; phylum Acidobacteriota; class Vicinamibacteria; order Vicinamibacterales; family 2-12-FULL-66-21; genus DATBJJ01. Next base: position 7,218 of record CAVYTY010000019.1, read on the forward strand.
CGCGATAAAACTGCCAGACGGACCGCACCTCTTCAATCATATCGAGGTTCAGATCCGCGACGACGACGGCGTCCTTGTCGCGCGGCGCTTCGGCGATGATGCGGCCCCGTGGGTCGCAGAAATAACTCGACCCGTAGAATTCGCCGATGTTCCAGGGCGCTTCGGTCCCGACGCGGTTGATCGCACCGACGAAGTATCCGTTCGCAACGGCGTGAGCGGGTTGCTCGAGCTTCCAGAGATACTCCGACAGGCCGGCGACAGTGGCCGACGGGTTGAAGACGATCTCGGCGCCGTTCAGCCCGAGCGCGCGCGCGCCCTCGGGGAAATGCCGGTCGTAGCAGATGTAGACGCCCACTTTCGCGAAGGCTGTCTCGAACACGGGATACCCGACGTTGCCCGGACGGAAGTAGAACTTCTCCCAGAATCCGGGCTTGCAGTGCGGGATGTGGGTCTTGCGGTACTTTCCGAGGGTACTTCCCGTCGGCATCGATCACCGCGGCCGTGTTGTAGTAGATCCCCGGCTGCTCTTCTTCGTAGATCGGTGCCACGATGACGCACCGATGCTTCTTCGCGAGCTTGCGCATCAGCGTGATCGTCGGACCGTCAGGGACCCGTTCGGTGAGGTGATACCACCGCGTCTCCTGCTCGGCGCAGAAGTATGGCCCGTAGAAGAGCTCCTGCAGGCACAGGATCTTCACCTTCTTGCGCGCCGCCTCGCCGATGAGCGCGACGTGTCGGTCGATCATCGCCGACTTTATCGCCGCGAGCTCTCGATCGGGGCCGAGCACGTTCCGCGTCTGGATGAGTCCGCACCGCACGGTCCGGGCCATTCGAACGACTCCTTGGGTTCGGCTGTAGATCGCCAAGTATGTCACGGGAAGGCGCGCCGGCGCTCTCGAGTGGCTCCCCGGAGATGTGAGTCAGGAGCCTCGGTTCCTGGGTGTCGTGGGGACGGGGCCAGCAAAGGCAGAGCCACAATCCGGCCCGAAGTACACTCGCGGATTCGGCCCCGCCGCACGCTCCTACCTCGCGTCGCGCAGCTTGATCGATCCCGCGATCCGATCGAACACCGGGCCGTACCGGGCCGCTTCCTCTTCGGGAACGATCGTCGCCACGTAAAAGAGATTGCCGTCCGCGAGGAATGTGGTGTAGATGCCGATGCGTTCGGTTCCGCCGAAGTGCGAGCGGTTGACGAGCGACAGGGCGAGGCCGTTGCGCTGCGACAGACGGACGTCGCGCGGATCGGAGGTCGCGCGAAGGTCGGGGTTGCTCCTGGCAAAATTGTCGACGAGCGTGCGCGTCGCATCGCGGAGGTCGCGCGACGAGGACTTCGCGACGCCGAGCTCGACGCCGTGCGTGAAGACGGTCTGTCCGCCGTCGACGGCGCCATAGCCGTTCTGCGGGACGAACTTCACCGCATTTGAGGATGACACGGTCTTCCAGTTCTGCGGCACCGAGGCATCGAACACCGTTCCGCCCTGGACCGCCCGGAACTGTGCCGAGGGCGGCGGAACCGGGTCGCCAATGCGCCCGACTGACGTGCTGCCAGACGTGCCCCCCGAGGGCGGGGCGCCGCCGGTGTTGGCGGCGCGCTCCAGTTCCGCCATCGACTTTGCCGGCGGCAGCGACGCGAACCGTCCTCGCGCCTGCTGAAACTCGGCCGTCTGCTTGTCGCGCGGTGCGATCTGCAGCATGGCGGCTTCCTTCGCGATGTAGGTCGAGCGGTTGCCCGGATCAGGGTGGCTGCTCAACCACTCCGGCCCGCCGCTGCGCGCTTGTTTCTGGATGGTCTCGAACATGCGGCCGAGATCGCGCGGGTCGTAACCCGCACGCGCCATGATCTGCGCGCCCAGCAGATCGGCCTGCTTCTCGTATTCGCGGCTGTACTTGAGCATCGCCGTGCCGAGACCGAACTGGCTGCCGTCGGCGATGACCTGGCCCCACCCGCCGCCGACCACCGCGCCGGCGATGGCGCCGGCGAGCTGGCCGAGCTGGAAGTTCTGGGCCTTGGTCGCGTTGGCCGTGCCGTGTCGCAGCAGCACATGACTCAGCTCGTGCGCCATCACGCCGACGACCTCCCCTTCGCCGGTCGCTGCCTCGAACATGCCGCGGTTGACGAACATCGGGCCGCCGGGCAACGCGAACGCGTTGATGTCCTTGAGGTTCACCGGCGTGAACGAGTACTCGAAGAGGCGGTTGTTCAATTCGGCCGGGGCCGCCGAGACGAGCTGGTTCCCGAGCCGATCGAGGTAACCGACAAGCGCCGAGTCGGTGACGACGGGATACTGCTTCCGGACCTCGGCCGCTGCCTCCCGGCCGATCTGCACGTCTTGCTCGGGCTTGTACTTGTTCTTGGGAATCGTGATTTTTGTTTGCGCCACAGAGAGCTGGAGCATGACGACAACGGCAGTTAAGACCAGGAAGAACGTCGAGCGGACCGGAGTTGAAATCGTCACGCGGTGCAAATCCTTGACGCGTCTACCGGGCGTCTCTTTCTTCGGTGGTTCCTGATTGGGGTTTCGGTGCTGGTCGTGTGTCGGGCGTGGCCCGCCAGACCATCCGCGCGACGCCGAGGAGCGCGAGACCGAGCGCGCCCCGTGCCACCAGCCGCCCGTGTTTCGGCGGCGGCTGGACGGGATTGAGAATCTGACGATAGGCATCGACCTGCTCGCGTCGCTCGACCTGCTCGCGTCGACCGACCGGATCCGGCGGCCGCGTCGTGCGCGGCGATGCCGACGCCGACGGCGGCGGCTCGGCCGCGATGTCGGTCGGCGTGACCCAGCGCGTCAGGAACGCGAACGACTCCGAGCTGCAGGTCGGACAGTGCTGTTCCTCGTGGACTTCTTCGCAATCGAGACAGAGCCGCGCGTTCATCAACCGCATGAGGTGCTGATTCCTCCGATAGACGCCGCATTGCCCAATTCTGGTACTTTAAGGCGTTCCCACACCCTCGCGCAACGACCGCAGCAAGGTCATGGCCAACTCCGGCTCATCCAATACTGAATGCTGAATGCTGAATGCTGAATGCTGAGGTAAAGGCTGACTTCGTATTCACTTCAGCATTCAGCATTCAGCATTGCTTGACGATGCGATTGAACGGTGCCAGGCGGTAGCGGAAAAGCACGCGTACCGCGACGACACCGTCCTGCCATTTGATCTTCTTGCCCTGCTGCCTCGACCTTGGGGTGTACGCGATCGGCAGCTCGATGATCTCGTAGCCGCACCGCAGAAGCTTGGCCGTAATCTCCGGCTCGAAGTCGAACCGGCGGCACTCGAGGACGAGCCGATCGAAGACGTCTCGCCGCACCATCTTGTACGCCGTTTCCATGTCGGAGATCCGAGCCCCGTACAGGATGTTGGTCAGCATGGTGAGGACCAGATTGGCGAACCCGTTCAGCGACAGCTGTCGAGGGCGTCCGAGAAACCGCGAGCCGTAGACGACCGGCGCACCATCATTGAGGATGGGTCCGAGCAGCCGGGCATGCTCGGCCGGGTCCACCTCGAGATCGGCATCCTGGATCACGACGACGTCGCCCGACGCCGCGCTGACGCCGCGCGCGATGGCCGCGCCCTTGCCGGAGTTCTGCGGCATGTCGAGCACGATGAGGCCGGGGTACTCGTGGCGGACGGCGTCGATCCGTCCGCGCGTACCGTCGGTCGATCCGTCGTTGACGACGATGACTTCGCGCGCGAGCGGCAGCGAGACCGCATGGACGCGCGCGAGCACGGCCGCGATCGTCGATTCCTCGTTGTATACTGGAATCACAATCGTCAGCTTCGACTGGCTCCTGGACACCGGATTCGTCCGAGCGTTGGATCCGCTGTCAGAGGACTTTCGCGCCTGATTGCCTTGCTGATCCGAGTACTGATCCATTGCGCGCACTGATCGATTGATGGGCCCGCGCATCTTAGCACTTCCCGACATGCCGCCACTCTGCTCCGCGGTCCGCTGATGCGGAGCACGACAGTCTCGGAGCGTCAGCACCCGGCGCTGCGCATCGGCGGCTTCGAAGTCTCCGCGCGCCGCGTGGATCCCTGGCCGCCTCGCCGGACGGTCCGGTGGCTCGGCCTCATCCTTCTTCTCAGCACCGCACTGGGTATCCGGGGCCTCGACTGGGGGCTGCCGTACCAGTGGCATCCTGACGAAAAGGTGCAGCTCGCCGACACGATGGTGGCCGCGCGCACACTCGAGCCCCCGCACTTCATCAACCCGAGCCTGCACGCCTACACGACCTACGTGGCGGTCCGCCTCGCCTATGCGCTCGCACCCCGGCAGGCGCTCAGGTATCAACGGGTCGCCAACGCCGAGTTGATGAATCCCGAGCACCCGGATCGGCAGATCCAGTTCCTGGCGTTCCGGCTGGCACGTCTGTGCTCGGTGCTCTTCCAGCTCCTGACCGTCCTCCTGATGTTCCGGATTGGGCGCGACGTCGTGGATGAAACGACAGGTCTTGTTGCGGCGTGGTTCACCGCCGCGACGATGGGCCTCGTCAACATGGCGCATTTTGCCACCGGCGAAAGCCTGCTCGTCCTGCTCTGCGCGTGGGCGCTGTGGCGGTGCTCGCGCGTCGCGGAACGCGGCTGGTGGCGCGACTATGCGCTTGCGGGGCTGGCAACAGGATTGGCCTGCTCGACGAAATACACGCCCTGGGTGCTCGCGCTGCCGTTTCTCGTGTCGCACTTTGCCGGGAGAGGCGCGGCGCGCGGAATCTCGGGCACCGGGATCGCACAGATGGCACTGACGATGGCGTGCACAATCGGTGGCTTCATTGCTACGTCGCCGTACGCGGTGCTTTCGTGGCCGGTGTTCCGCGAGGCGCTCATCTTCACGTGGCTCACCGGGGCCCCCAGCGGGTCACTTGCCCACGTCGAGCGATCCTGGATTCCCTACATCGGCATCATCGCCAACGCGCTCGGGTGGCCCTTGTTTGCACTCGCCCTGGCCGGCATGGGGCTTGGCTGCTGGCGCCTGGTACGCCGGGGCACATCCCCACGGATCTGGTCCCTCTATGCCATCCACTTGACGTGGATCCTCGTCTTCTACGGTTTCTACGGCATCACGCCGCATCGCGCGCTGCGGTTCATCATTCCGATCGGGCCCTCGCTCGCGCTCCTGGCCGCGGTCGCTGGCGTCGCGTGGATCAGGGCGGCCAGCCGTCCGGCAAGGCGTGCCGCGGCGATCGCCCTCACTGCGGTCGTGGGGTTCTACTCGACAGCGTACGCCGCGAGGACTACCCACATGATTGCCGCTGATACACGCTACGCCGCCGGAAGGTGGCTGCAGAATCTCTCGCTGCCCTCCGGCATGTCCGTCGACTATTTCTCGATCGAGGCGTACCTGCCGTTTGTCGACCGGCCGTCGTTCCAGCTGCGTTTCGTGCCGTTTGTCCTGAGGACCGAGTATCGCGGCGGAGACTTCTGGAAAGAGATGTATCCGTACCTCGACAACCCTGCCAACGGCGTCATCGTCGACGCCGACTTCTTTTATCCGCGGTACTTGCACCCGGACTGGCAGGCTCGATGGCCCGAGCGCATTCAGGTGTACCGCATGCTGCTGACCGGTGAAGGCAGCCGGTACCGGACCGTCGCCCGCTTCACCTCGCATGGCCCCTGGTGGTTCGATCCCCGTCCCGAGCTCGTCTGTCCGGAGGTCGTCGTGTTTGCGACGCGCGCCGCCGTCCCCGATTCGGCGGTCATGCCCGCGATGCCCCCGCCGCGTGAGGATGTGATGCGGCTGCTGGTGAAATGAGGCGCCGCCCGAGCGTCAAGATCAAATGGGCGGCGGTCAGTAGCGAAAGACGACGCCGACGCTGCCGGTCCAGTAACTCAGACGGACGCGTCCGATGGCGATCTCCGTATCGTCGGTCGGCTTCAGGTTGCTGAAGTAGCGGAGATCGAAACGCAGCCCGGTTCGCTCCGTCAGGAAGCCTATGGCTCCGCCGCCGACGTTGTAGCCGAGGAGCTTGGCTGTGACCGGAAGAACGTTGAGCGCTTCGGCTGCCGACGAGGACGCGTACAGCAGGCCGATGCCGCCGGAGACGAAGGGTCTCAGCCCGTACTCGTTCCAGTTCCGCGGTGTGGTGAGGACGACGTTGCCCATGACGGCCAGCGAACGGCTGTCGACGACCAGGTCTTCGTCGATCGGCGGGGGGTCCTGCTGGAAGAAGCCGGGCGTGTAGACGACGAGCCCTTCGACGCCGACCGGCCCGGCTCCCACGACCGTGACGGCGCCGCCGACATTCCAGTGGACCTTGCCCGCGGCCTGGTCGTGATCGAGCAGCGTGGTGTCGCCCTTGAAGGTGAGGCCGAGAAACGGCGCGAGCAACCAGTCTGCGTGCGCGGTTCCGGGCACGCTTCCGACGAGGACTCCGATGAGCGCCAGGACCCTGACGCGCGTCCGCACAGAGGACCTACAAATAGAGGCGGAGAAAGAGCGTCGCAAAGAGTGATTTGGTGACGTCGCCGGCGTCGAGCTGGAATGGCGCGCTCAGGCCCTCGCTGTTGGCGAACAGGATGAACGTCAGATGTCGGGACGGGAGCTTCACGACGAGCGATGAATAGCTATTGGCGATGAGCCCGAAGTGCCACACGACCAGCTCGCCGCGATAGCTCTGGACGAACCACCCGAGTCCGGTGGGCAGCGCGGTCTGCTGAGAATTGGTGGTGGCGGACCAGGCAACCCCGAGCGTGTCCTTGTCCAGGAGCACGGTCTCGTCGAGCGCGGCATCGAACCGCGCGTAATCGCGGACAGTGGTCACGAGACCTGTTGCGGCGTTGATCCCCTCTGCCGGGACCTCGCTCCTGGTGGGGCGCCCGCGTTTGTCGACCTTGTACGGAGTGGCGATCCGCGCGAGCACGCTCTGGTAGCGTTCGAGGATCTCGGTCGCGAACAGGCGCTCCGTCAACACGTTGGGATCGATGAGATCCCGTCCCGGTACCGAGTCCTTCATCGCCAGCCGTTCGAGCACGTTCACCGCCACGCTCTTGCGATACGGCTGCGGGATGCACGTCTCGACGACCTGCGTGAGCTGCGAGTAACGCTCCGGATCGTAGTGAAAGCTCTCGCCCGGCGCACCGGCAGACGTATGACTCAGGACCTGTCGCAGCGTCGCCGATCGCTCGGGGACCGCGCCGCCGTACCGCTGGACAGGGTCGTCGATACCGAGCCGCCTCTGCTCGGCGCATTGCAGGACGAGCACCGCGGCGATCGTCTGGCTGATGTCCGCAATCGGGTAGGGCGTGTCGGGCGTGGCGCGGACACGGGCTTCCTGATTCTGAAAGCCGAACCCGCGTTCCCACACGATTTCGCCGTCCTGCACGAGCGCCGCCGACATACCCGGGATGCCGGATTGCGTCCGGAGCGATTCCAGATAGCTTTCAAATGGGGATGAGGTCAGCACGCTGACCTGACTCTGGCGGGCGTGCAGCCCGGCCATGCCGAGGGTCAGACAGACGATGAGTGCGGCAAGTCGCAGGCGCACAGATGTGGGCTCGGAAGCTCCTAGTGTAACTCATGAGGCAGGGTTCGGGGCTCGCTTCTCGCGGCTCGGGCTTCGGGTTCCGGGAAAACAGGATGGCGGACCCAAGTGTGAGATCAGTGTGCTCTTCCCCGAGCCCCGAGCCCCGAGCCCCGAGCGCCGTCAGTGACGCTGACCTGGCCTCAAGATCCGGGCTTTTCCGTCGATTCCGGGCCGCCCGGTTCGGGCGCATGGGGACCGAAGGGGCCCGGCCAGCGATTGAGGCGCTCGAGCGCGCGCACGTACTTCTGCCGGGCGCGGCGGGCCGATTCCGGCTGCGCCGTCTTCTCGAGGAGTGTGGCCGTGACTGCTTCGACGCGCCAGGAGGCGAGGGGGGCGTCGAAGCCGCGAATCTCGCGCCTGGCCTGCCGCAGGTAGCGCCCCGCGTCCTCGAACGCGCGCCGTTCGATGGCGACCAGGGCGGCGGTCACGTGCGCGCGGCTTCGCCAGGTGCGTTCTGGTGTGGCGGCTGCGGCTTCCTGAGCGCTCGATGCTTCCATCGTGGCGCGCTCGAGGTCGCCGAGGCGGAGCGCGAGCTCCGCGAGGTAGGTGTGGAGCGGCGCCTCCCAGAACCAGTCCATCAGGACCCGCTCGCGGGCATACCAATCGCGCAGGCACTCGAGGTCTGCGGCGGCGTCGGCGAGCCGCCCCTGCGCGAGAGCCGAGGCGCCTCCGATGAGGAGCGACATCTGGCGCGCGTTGGCCCAGCCGCCGGTCTCGACCAGTGGCCGGTCCGCCACGCTCAGTCGGTTCGCCTCGTCGAAGCGCTGACCTTCGAGCGCGATCCACGCCTGAAGCATCCGCATGGTGACGGCGTAACGGGTGCTGCCTGTTCGTTCGCACAAGGCCGTTCCCTCGGCCGCGAGGGTCTGCGCGTCGTTCCAGCGCCCGAGATGCAGGGCGGCGACGCCCAGCAGGTAGTAGCAGTAGGCGCAATCTGCCACGTCGCCGCTCGCGAGCGCGAGGGGCAGCAGTTTTCCTCCGGCGGTCCAGGCGTTCTGGTAAGCCGAGCGCGACGTCTGCAGGAAAAGCAGACGGATGGCGAGCGAGCGATGCTCGTCATGGACGTCTCGAGGAAGCTCGCGCCACGTCTCGAGGCAGCGGTCGGCGGTCTCGTCCGACCACCCGTCGAAGTACAGCTCGAGGACGCCGGCGCGAATCGCCGCGGTCGAGGCCAGCGTGGGATCGGTCGCGAAAGGCGAGACGATCTTGATCTGACGGGCGGAGGCGAGCGCCGCCTCGCGAGAGATTTGTGCCTGCCCGTCGGCGAGCGACAGCAGCGCTCGAAGCCGATCGTCGGGACGGCGCTCGTCGTCCGCGCGCCGCTCCAGCCTGGTCAGCGTACGTATCGCGAGCTCCGTTTCGCCAGTCGCCAGCTGTGCCCGTCCGAGCTCGAGCATCAGGGGGATCTCTACGCGCGCACGCTCGTCCGCGGCCAGGTGCGCGGCGTGGGTCACGGCGCCGTGCAGGAGCGCCGCGGCTTCGCGCGGCGCGTACCGCTTGATGGCGTTGCCGGCTGCCACCCTGAGATATCGCGCGGCGCGCAGGTGGTCCCCGGCGCGGTGGAAATGACACGCCAGGTCCGCGGCGGCCTCGTGCTCGCGTCCCGCGAACACGCGCTCCATCGCCAGCCCCACGCGCGCGTGGGCCTCCACGCGGGTCTTCGCCGGCGTGTTGTCGAGCACGATTTCCTGATACAACCCGTGTGTGAACCGGTAGAGCGGGCTGAAGACGCCCCTTGCCAGCTCGACGACCCCGTCGCGCACGATGAGCGTCCGCCGGCGCGCGAGCATCTCGAGGACGGGCTCGAGCGCGAGCGCGTCGATGCCCGCGGCGTGCGCGGCCAGCCAGAGCGAGAACTCGATCCCGACGACGCTCGCTGCGTCGATCGCCTGCCGTTCATCGGGCGCCAGCTCGTCGAGCTCGCGCGTGACCGTGCCCACCAGACTCGCGGGGATCGCCCCCTCGAGCGCGTCGGGCGACACTTCGAAGTGCCATCCCTCGCCGCTGTTCCGTGACGTGCCCTTTCCGCACGAGATGATCGATCGCCGTGACCAGGAACAGTGGATTGCCCCCGGTCAATCGGTACAGCACCGAAGACGACTGGCGCGAGGCGTCTCTCCCGAGCTGCAGCTCGAGGTATCGGCTCACCTCGTCGAACGAGAGCGGTTGCAGCCGGATCTCCGAGGTGTGCGCGCGTGCCAGGAGATCGATCTGCGTCCGCCGCAGCGTGCCGGAGGCCGGTGCCGACTCGGACGGCCGGATGGTCGCGAGGAGCAGCAGCCTGGCAGGGTCACGCCGCTGCCCAAGGCTGGTGAGGACATCTATCGTCGCAGGGTCAGCCCACTGAAGATCTTCGATCCACAGCACGATCGTCATGTGCTCCGCGAGGGCTTCGAGCGCAGTGACGATTTCCCTCAGCATACGCGAGGGTGTGGCTACGCGCGTCCCCGCCGCCGACGCGCGTGAAGGATCGTCGGAGAGCGCCGGCAGATGCGGCAGCCAGCTCGGCGCATGCCGGGCGAGGATGGTCGCCACCGACGCGTCATCGACCGAGCGGGCCAGACGCGTCACCAGGTCGAGGAGCGGCGCGTACGGTTCCGACGGCCCCGAAAGCTTCATGCACCGTGTCCACGTGGCCCGCATCGCATGACGCGTCGCCGCGACCCGCAGGAATGCTTCGCAGAGCGCGGTCTTGCCGATCCCGGCGTCTCCGGTTACGAAGACCACCTGTCGCTCGGACGCGGCGCTCTCGTCGAATGCGCCGAGCAGCCGTTCCATCTCGGATTGGCGCCCGACGAACACGGGGAACGGCGCAGTGGCCGCCAGATCGGCCGAGGTCTCGACGACCGGTGCGATGAAGACGTAGCCCTTCTTGACCAGGCTGCGGATGAAGCGGGGGCGAACCGGGTCGTCGCCGAGCGCCCGGCGAATCTCGCCGACGAGAACCTTGACGCTGTCCGCGTGGACGTGGGTATGGGGCCAGACCGCCTCGAGCAGGAGGTCTTTGGCCACCACGTGGCCGGCGCGGTCGACGAGCACCGACAGCAAGTCGAACGCCTTGCGGGTGATCGCGACCCGGACGTTGTTCCGCTCGAGCGTCCTCGCGGTCAGGTCGAGCTTGAAAGGTGCAAAATACTTCACTTTATGCACTTCAATTGTGACCGAAAACGGTCACGTGGCGACCCGGTCCGCGGTTCGGGGGCGAAATATTACCAGGATCCTACCGCGCCTCGGACGACTGGCGATCCTACCGGTCTCCTACCGCAATCCAACCTTCGGTCCCCCGGTTTTTCGAGAAGAATGGCATTTCGTTGGCCGGCGCTCTCGCCTCGCCGGTCCGCGGCGGGCCCATGGCTCCTCTCCAGCCTCCCGGCACGGCTGTGGGCTCGCCGCACTTTCCCGATGCGTGATTTCGAAGGACGTAGTCCTGAGCATGAGTTGAGGGTGTCATGACGTTTCCAGCAATTTCTCGAGATCGCCTGCCCGGCGGTGTGGCCTCGTTCCGGCGAGGTGACGTTCCCGTGCCGGTCGCGGCGTCCACCGTCGATCGCGACACCATCGTCGGCGACAGCGACGCGCTTCGGTATGTGATGTTTCGCGTCGACCAGGTGGCGGCGACCGATGCCACGGTGCTCCTGTCGGGAGAGACCGGCACTGGCAAGGAACTCATCGCCCGCGCAATCCACCGGCTCAGCCCGCGGCGCACCCGTCCGCTCGTCGTCGTCAACTGCGCGGCGTTGCCGGCCAACCTCGTGGAGAGCGAGCTCTTCGGACGCGAGCGCGGCGCCTTCACTGGCGCGCACGCGACACAGATCGGACGCTTCGAACTGGCCCACCGCGGGACGATTCTGCTCGATGAGATCGGGGAGCTGCCGCTCGAGCTCCAGCCCAAGCTGCTCAGAGTGCTCCAGGAAGGCCAGGTCGAGCGTCTGGGCAGCCCGCGCACGCTTGACGTCGACGTGCGGGTCATTGCCGCGTCGAACCGTGACCTGGCCGAGGAAGTCACTCAGGGCCGCTTCCGTCGCGACCTGTACTATCGCCTCAACGTCTTTCCGATCACGATTCCTTCGCTCCGCGATCGGCGCGAAGACATTCCCCGGCTCGTGGAACATCTCGTCCGGCGCCTGTCGCTGGCGCTCAACAAGCGGATCGATTCAATCCCTGCCTACGTCATGCAGACGCTCGAGGCGTACGACTGGCCCGGGAACATTCGCGAGCTCGAGAACGTGTTGCAGCGCGCGATCATCCTCTCGCCCGGCACCGTGCTGGCGCTCGGCGATGCCTGGATGCCATCGTCTTTGGCGGCCTCGGTCGCCGACGGGGTGACGCTCGTCGAGATCGAGAAACGCCACATCCGCACGGTGCTCGACACGACGCGGTGGCGAATCGAAGGCGGCGGCGGCGCGGCCCAGCTCCTCGGGCTCAAGCCGAGCACGCTGCGCAGCCGGATGATGAAGCTCGGGATCGCGCGGAAGCGCTGAGACAATGCTGAATGCTGAATGCATTCAGCATTGTCACGATGCTCTCATGAGCCGCGTGACGCGCGCGCGGACGTCGTCGAGGACGATGAACGGCTCTTCACGCATCAGGATTCGTACACCTTTGAAGATTTGAAATTCGCGCGAGCCAAAAAAGGCTTCGGCGGCGTTCGTGTCGCTCCATTCGGACGCGATCAGGAACAGATTCGGATCTTCCGCGTCGCCGAGGACGCGGCTGCGGGAGCAGCCCACGGCCGTGCGCATGCGCTGCACGAGCGCATCGACCGCCGAAAGGGCCTCGGCGCGCTTGTGAGGCTGGGTCCGGAAGCTGATGCTGGCGAGGAGCATGGCGCGGCTCCGAAGTGCAACGGCCGTGCCCGTGACCTCGAGCGCCACCGCGAACATTGTTGGCCGTGGCCCGCGACCCGCCGTGGCGTTACCGCGACCCTGCGCGGATTGACTACCGCCTTCACCAAGGCTTCGGCGACCGCGCTGCTTCATCCGCCTTCGCGCGAAGCGCCCGAAGGGCGGAAGCCGCCGGCAAGAGGTGCAGTCAGGGGAACGGTGTGACATCATCAGCAGCACGGAACCGAGTACCCGGCTCATCGTTTGCCTGCGCATCAAAAGGAGCGATTGGAATGAAAGCCGCCGCCACACTGTTCACCGTCTGCGCCATCGCCTGGCTCGGGGTCGAGAGCAGCGCTGCCGTGAAGGTGCGTACCCAGTTCACCAAGAGCTTCGACTTTTCGAAGGCCAAGACGTGGTCCTGGCACGAGGGCGGTCCGGGCGAGGTCAAGATGGCGCGGACGGCCGACGACGATCCCGAAGTCGTCCGCAAGCGGGCCGAGCCGGTGATCATGGAGGCTGTGGCAGCGGCACTGCCGAAGCGCGGCCTGGCGGCCGCTGCTGCCGGCGCGGCCTCGGACCTGAAGGTCAAGTACTACGTCCTCATCACGATCGGGACCGACGCGCAGGTGGTTGGACAGTTCCTGCCGGCCGTAGCGGCGTGGGGCCTTCCGCCGTTTGACGCGGCCACACAGTCGTACAAGGTCATCGAGCAAGGCTCGCTCGTCATCGACATCAGCGCCAACAAAGAAGTCGTCTGGCGTGGCATCGGCCAGGCGGAGCTCAAGCCGGGTCAAACCCAGGAGAAGAGGGCGGTGCTCGTGCGCGAAGCCGTCCAGGAGATCCTCAAGCGTTATCCGCCGAAGCCGTAGCCCGGACTGTCGCGCGGCAGGCATTTCTCGACGCAGCCCGCGCCCGGGGCATCAATGGACTATCTGTCTGATATCTGGCGGGAACTCATGGCGAGACCGGACGGTCCGATGGCCTTCCGGATCTATCTGCAGCCCGCGATGGCGACCGTCTACGCGATCATCGGCGGCCTGAAGGACGCGCGTGAGCACAAGCCGCCATATTTCTGGGCGATGTTCACCGATCCCGCGCACCGTGCCGAGCTCCTGCAGGACGGATGGAAGTCGGTGCGCAACGTCTTCTTTCTGGCGATCGGGATGGATCTCATTTATCAAATCATCGTGCTCAAGGGGCTCAGGCCCGTACAGGGACTGTTGGTCGCGTGCGGCGTCGCGCTCCTGCCCTACCTGATCGTTCGTGGCCCTGCGAACCGGCTGGCGCGCCTGTTTGGCAGGGACACTCCGGCAGGGGCAGCGACGCACCGGAGCTGAGTCCGTGTTGTCGTTCCACGATATCTCGCGGAACCACCGCGCCGGCGTGGCGAGGACGTTCGGAACATCCCATTTGGCGATGCCCGCGCGCTGGCGCGGGACTTGGAGAGGCGTTGGGTCATGAGAATCCCTGGACTTCAAAGCAGCCGCTCACGCTCCTTGACCATGGTGGCTGCGGCGGTCGTGCTGACTGCCGCGTGCGGCCCTGGTGAGCCCCGAACCGACGCCGAGCGTCTTTCGCGCGGGCGCGAAATCATCGAACGGATGAGCACGAAGCTGGGCTCGGCGCCGGCGATGACCGTGACGACCCGCGAAGTCCGAGACCAGGTGAAGGCGAGCGGCGAAGCGCTGGTCATCACCTTGACGCGCGAGTCAGCGATCCGACGTCCGGACCGCGCCTATTTCAAGACCTCTGGCGACGTTCAGACAGAAGGTTGGTACGACGGTGTCGGTCTCACCGTGGCCCTGCACAAAGAGAAGGTCTTTGCCCAGGCGCGCATGCCCGAGACGCTCGACAAGGCGCTCGACTCGATGTACGAGCGTTACGGTGTTCCCACGCCCGTCGGCGACTACTTCTACTCGTCTCCGGCCAAGGCGCTCCTCGCCGATTCGACGACGGGTGGCTGGGTCGGCCGGGAAGCCGTCGATGGGCAGCAGGCCGATCACCTGGCGTTCAAGGACAAAGGCGTGAACTGGGACATCTGGGTTGCGGCCACAGGGGATCCCGTGCCGCTCAAGGCTCGATCGGAGTTCACCGACAACAAGCGGCTGCGCAAAATCGATTTGGTGTTCAGCAACTGGAACTTCGCTCCGACGATCGCCGATGGCCGCTTCACGCCGAAGGTACCCGCCGACTACGAGGGCATCGCGATGGTTCAGCGGGCGCGGGTGCTGAGAAACATTCCCGAGGACGCGCCGGCGCCGGCCGCCGCGCCGGTCAAGAAGTAACGAAGGGGGAACCATGCGAAGTCTATGGATGAAGCAGATCACGTGCGGCGTGACGCTCGTGGCGCTGACCGCGTGGATCGTGCCGGCGTCGGCACAGGTTCGTGGCGCGCGCCGCGGGGCGGTCGTCAAGGGTGAAGAGGGCAAGGCTGCCGCCGCGGGCCCTCGCGGCGTCGCCGTGAAGGGTGAAGAAGGCTACGCCGCGGCCAGTCGTCGCGGTGCCGTTGCGACGGGCGACGAAGGGTACGCGGCCGTCGGCCGTCAGGGCGCGGTCGTGCAGGGCGAGGACGGCTACGCGGCCGCCGGGCGTCACGGCGCCGTGGTGGCCGGCGAAGAAGGCTACGCGGCGGCGGGTCGTCGTGGGGTCGTCGTCGGCAATCAGTACCAGAGCTACGAAGGTTGGAAAATCGCCGCCGGGGTCGGCGCGGCCATCGCCGTCGGCACGATGCTCGCGAGTCCACCCAAGGCCGCCACCACGGTGACCGTCAGCACCTCGACCTACTACTACGCCGACGGCGCGTACTACACGCGCGTGATGTCGAACGGCGCCATGGTCTATCAGGTCGTCGAACCTCCCGTCGGGGCGGTCATCACGACGCTTCCGGCCGGCTGCAAGACCGTGCACGTCGGGGCAGCCTCATACAGCCAATGCGGTCCGACCTACTATCAGCGCGTCGGCAGCGGCTATCAGGTTGTTGTGATCAGTTAGGTAAGGTTCAGAAGGTTCAAAGGTTCAAAGGTTCAAAGGTTCGAGAAGAGTTCGATGCGATCCGCCGTCGTTCCGCCGGTGCTGCTGGTCATCGTCGCCCTCTGCCAGATTGGTCTTGCGAAGACGGCGGGGCTGACGCCGTGGAAGGGCGGCGGCTTCGGCATGTTCTCGACGCTCGACCACGGGGCGTACCGTGGAGTCGATGTCGTGATCGAAGGGCCGGACCGATCCGAAGCGCAGGAGGTGCCGCCCTCGCTCGAGGAGCTCGCCGCCCGCTCGGCGACATATCCCTCTGACTGGCTGCTGCGCCGCCTCGCCGAAGGCATCGTCGCCCGCGAGCGCCGATATGAGCGTCCGGTGACGACGGTGAAGTTGACCGTCTGGCGCACGGAGTTCGATCCCCGGACGCTCGCCGCAACGGAACGCACCCTCCGCGCGTTCGTGTATCAGGTGCCGAACCAGAATCCGGGTGACTGAGTGGTTCCGCGCTGCGAAGTGCCCTTCCCATCTTGAAATCCCTCTGCGCCTGACCGCGATCGCTCTTCTGCTGCGGCCGATGGGGCCCTGGTTCGTCAGACCGGTCGTCCTCGCGGCCGCCGCGCTCGTGCTGATTTCTCCCCGTGCCCTCCGCACGCCCGCGGTCTGGGCTGCTGTCGCCGCACTTGTCGCGGTGCGAATCGCAGACGACTGGCCGCTCGCCGATAACCACATCTACCTGCTCGCCTACTGGACGCTCGCCACTGCGTTGTCGCTTCGCGCGGTCGACGTGTCAGGGATGCTCTCGACGACGAGTCGATGGCTGCTCGGTCTGGCGTTCGTGTTCGCCGTCCTCTGGAAGGTGCTGCTGTCGCCGGACTTTCTCGACGGACGGTTTTTCCGCGTCACGCTTCTGACCGATCCGCGTTTCGCCGAGGCGGCCATGCTCATCGGCGGGTTGTCGGATCGGGACCTCGAGGCCAACCGCCGTGCGCTCGCCCCGCTTCCCGATGGGGCCGCTCTGGCAGAGCCGCCGGTCGTGATCGAGCCCCCGCGCCTGCGGGCCCTGGCGATCGTCTCGACGTGGGGCATCGTCCTGCTCGAGGCGGGCGTGGCCGTCTTGATGCTTGCGCCGCGGCGCCGCGTCGCCGCATGGTTGCGCCACACTCTGCTGCTGGCGTTCTGCATGGTCACCTACGCGTTCGCGCCTGTCGCCGGCTTCGGATGGCTGCTGCTCGTGATGGGCGCGGCGCAGACCGACGCGATGGACGTCTGGCCGCGACGTGCTTACGTTGCCGTGTTTCTGGTGGTGCTTTTCTATTCCGAAGTCCCGTGGGCGGGTCTAGTGCTCGACCTCATGAGTTGAGACCCGGCCGATTTCCAGGGACCGGAACAATTGCCAAGGAGACGACTGATGAGAGCGTTCGTCTGGCTGCTGACGATATCTCTGCTGCTTTGCATGTCCCGGCCGCTGCTGGCTCAAAGCGCAGAGGAGCTGGCGAAGCAGACACAGAATCCCGTCGCGAGCCTGATCAGCGTGCCCTTCCAGGGGAACTGGGATTTCGGCATCGGCGACCGCGAGGCGACCGCCACGACGCTGAACATCCAGCCCGTGGCGCCGTTCGGCCTGACCAAGGAGTGGAACGTCATCCTTCGCGTCATCATGCCGGTGGCATCGCAGCCGACCGACAGCGGCGGCCAGCGTCTCACGGGCATGGGCGACACGACGATGACGGTCTTTTTCTCGCCCGCCAAGACCGGCAAGGTGATCTGGGGCGCGGGTCCAGCGATTCTGATTCCAACGGCGACGAATCAGGGACTCGGCTCCGAGAAGTTCGGCCTTGGTCCCTCCGTGGTCGCGCTCGTGCAGCCCGGTAAGTGGACCGTCGGTGCGCTGTGGAATCAGATCTGGTCGATGGATGGCGTCAACGATCGACCCGATGTCAACGCGATGTACCTGCAGCCGTTCGCGAACTACAATCTCGGACAGGGCCTGGCCGTCGGCGCGGCCATGGAGGCGTCCGCCAACTGGGAAGCCGACGCCGAACAGTGGACGTCCTACCTGTTGTTCTCGATCAGCAAGGTGACGCTGCTCGGCAAGCGCCCGGTAAGCTTCCTGGCGGCGGCGGGACCGGCCGTGGCGCATCCGAGCGGCCGGCCCGATTGGCGGCTGCGTTTCGCCGCTACGTTCCTTTTTCCCCGCTGAAGACTACGACTTCGCCCCGCCGTCCCCGCTCAGGCGACGGCGGGCGAGTATGATGTCGCTGTCGTCGCCGAGCAGGTACAAGACGTCTCCCGCCGCCAGTTTCAGATCGGCCGGCGGCGACGTTGTGTAGCGTCCCCCCTGCTGAACCGCGATCACCAGCGCCCCGGTATCCGCACGGAGGTTCACCTCCGCCAGCGTCCGTCCAACCGCCCAGTCCCCTTCGGAGAGCGCATGCGTCGCGATCGGTGTCTTGCTGATGGCGCTCGGCAGGCTCCCGAGCGGCTGAGCGGGGGCGCGGACGGTGCGCATCCCCATCGACTCTCGCCGGTAGCTGTCGAGCAGCACGTCGATCACGTTGCCGGGCACGTCGAGCCTCGCGATCGTCTGCGCCACGACCTCGAGCGATGCTTCCATCTCTTCCGCCACGGCGACGGTCGCACCCTGAAGCATCGCCGCCTCGGCTTCCGTCTTGTACCGCATGCGCAGGATGATGGGGACCGAATCGTTGATCGTGCGGATGGCGGTCAGCGCGCGTGCCGCGGCGTACGGATCGCTCAGCACCCCCACCACCGCTTTCGCGCGATCGACGCCGGCCGCGCGAAGCGCGTCTTCGTTCGTAGCGTCGCCGAAGAAGATCGACTCTCCGTCCTTGCGCCCCTGCATCACCGTGGCGCCATTCAGATCGAGGATGACGTACGGCGTCGCGAGCTGCCGCAGCGCGCGCCCGAGCAGCTGCCCGCCCATCCCGAAGCCGAGGATGACGACGTGATCCGACAGATGCGCGGACTCCGGGCCCGCCTCGTCCGAATGCGCGGGCGTCGCCTTCGACGCCATCCAGGTTCCGATCCTCGGCGCGACCGCCAGCAGCGCCGGCGTGACCACCATGGTCGCAATGCTCGCCGCGAGCAGCAGCTGCCACTGCGACGGGTTGATCAGGCCCACCTCCCGCCCCGATCGTCCGAGGATGAACGAGAACTCGCCGACCTGCGCCAGATCGATCCCCGCCGTTACCGCCACACGCATGGTCGTTGCCGCGACCAGAAACGCACCGGTCGCGACCGACGCCTTCACGAAGACGAGCAGGACTGCGATCGCGATGATGACGGGAAACTGCCTGACGAGGATCGAGGGATCGACCAGCATCCCGAGCGAGATGAAGAACAGGCCCGCGAGG
Organism: uncultured Acidobacteriota bacterium; assembly: GCA_963771395.1. GTDB lineage: Bacteria > Acidobacteriota > Vicinamibacteria > Vicinamibacterales > 2-12-FULL-66-21 > DATBJJ01. The sequence continues at coordinate 25,911 of CAVYTY010000019.1, forward strand.
ATGTCGCGAAGGGGGCGAATCTCGGCGTACGCCTGATGGCTGTACTCGCTCTCCGCGAGGACGAGGCCGCCGAGAAACGCGCCGAGCGCCATCGAGATGCCGAGGAGCGAGCTGGCCCACGCCGTGCCGATGCTCGCGAGCAGCACCGCCAGCGGAAACGCCTCCCGCCGCCCGCTTCGCGCCACGAGCCGGAAGAGCACAGGCAGCACGAACCGGCTGACGACGGCCACGACGCCGATGGCCGCCGCGGCCGTCGCGAGCACTTGGGGTATTACGGAGAGGGCCGTGCGGCCCGACAGGATCGGGACGAACAAGAGCAGCCCGACGATGCAGAGGTCCTGGAAGAGCATGACGCCCACGACGAGTCGCCCGTGTGGGGAGTCGAGCTGATTCAGCGTTCCCAGTTCCTTGAGCACGATAGCGGTGCTCGAGAGCGCAACGAAGAAGCCTGCGAAGAGGCCCAGGCGCCAGGGCGTCATCGAGCCCGAGAACGCGAGGACGAGGAGGAGGATCGCCGCCGCGGTTGCGCCGATCTGCAGCGTCCCGCCGACCAGCACCTTCCGCCAGATCCGGCGGATCTCGGTAAGCGAGAACTCGAGGCCGACCGTGAAGAGCAGCAGCACGATGCCCATCTCGGCCAGCAACTCGACATCGTCCTGCGTCTTGACGATGCCCATGCCTGCCGGGCCGGCCACCGCGCCGGCGACGATGAACGAGACGATGGGGGGGATTCGGATGCGGCTGAGGACCAGGATGAAGACCAGTGCAATCGCGTAGGTCAGCACCAGTTCGGCCAGGGGCGCGTGCGCGGGCATGCCTCAGTGTAAAGCGCCTGCGCCCCGAGCGCGGCGCGGCCAGCCTCCGCCAAGGCTGCGGCGGCCCGCCGAAGCTTCAGCGAAGACGGGAGTCGCCGCGCGAGCATTGAATAATGCAGACAGGTTTGCCACCGGCAGCTTTGGCTATGATTGGCCACTCCGGCTCGCGGTTCGCTGTTCGCATTGCTGGTGGGACAGAGTCGGTTGTTTCAGCCTGAGAACATAATGAACGCTAATCTGTCGTTTTTCTGGCGCGGCCGAGTCTTCAGCATCGTGCTGCTGATGGCGCTCGCGAACGGTGTCCCGTCGAGAGTTGCCGCGCAGTCCGCTGCTGCGCCGGCAGGGCAGCCGACGGTCGAGGCCATGCTGACCGAGCTTCGGCAAGCTCGTGACGGAGCAGCGCGCGCTCATCGACGGTCAGGCCGAGCGCATCGGGGCGCTCGAGAAGGACCTCGCGGCGCTCAAGCAATCGCCGGCCGGCGCGCCGGCGGCTCCGGCAGTGGCGCCGGTACCGCAGGCCGCCCAGGAGGCGCAGCGGCAACCGGAGATGCCGAAGCAGGCGGTGTCGGCCGGAGATTTCCCGGGATCAATACGAATTCCGGGAACCGACTCGGCCATCAAGTTCGGCGGCCAGGCTCGCATGACGACCGTGCACACGCTCGGGCCGCTCGGCACGGAGGACCGCTTCGTCACCTCGTCGATTCCCGTGGGCGACGACCAGCTGGCTGGTGACGATGCGCGGACGGTGTACTCACCGTCGGCCTCGCGCTTCGGCCTCGACCTGCGTACGCCGTTTGCGACGCGGACGGTCAGAACCTTCATCGAGGGTGATTTCGCGGGAAGCAGGAACACGTTCAGGCTTCGCCATGCGTTCATGCAGACCAGCCGCTTCGTCATCGGTCAGACGTGGTCCACGTTCTCGGACCCGGAAGCCGAACCGATCGGCCTCGACTTCGAGGGGTTGAACGCGATCTCGCTCTTCCGCCAGCCCCAGATTCGATATACGCAGCCGCTGCGCGAGCAGCTGCAGCTGGCGGTGGCGCTCGAGAACCCTGCTCCCGATCTGACCGGGGCGTCGGGGGTGAACCTCACGCCCGACCTCATCGCCCGGCTACGGTGGGAACCAAAGTCGGCCCTGTCAGGACCGCTCCGGCTGAGCAGGACCCAGCACGTCCAGGCGGCCATCATCGGCAGGCAGCTCCGCGGCGAGGTGACCGATCAGCCGCAGCTGACGTTGTCCACCGGCGGCTTCGGTGTGAACGTCAGCGGCGAGTTCGTGCCAAGCTGGGATCGCGACGACCGTATCAAGTTCGCGACCAACAACGGGTGGGGCATCGGCAAGTACATCACCGACCTTGGCACGCTCGGTGGGCAGGACGCCGTCTACGATCCGTCCGACGGGCACGCTTCGCGCGCTGCCGGTCTCGTCGGCCTACTTCGGCTACGAGCGGAAGTGGCGCCCAACTTTCGTCTCGGCCTTCACCTACGGCATCGTCAACGTGGCCAACCTCGACATTCAGCCAGACGACGCGTTGAGGCGGACACAGAGGACCTCGTTAAACGTAACGTGGTCCCCTGTGCCTCAGGCGGACATTGCCGTGGAGTTCCTGTTCGGCACGCGCGTCAACAAGAACGGCCAGCACGGCACGTCGAGCCAGATTCAGGCCGGCTGGATCTACCGTTTCTGAACCGCGGACGACACGGGCCACCGACATCACGGGCCACGGACAACACGGACAACACGGACAACACGGCCGGCGCTACTTACCGGCTCGACGCTCAGGATGGCGGCCTGCGTGTAGGTGATGTCGATCTTGTCGCCGACTTTCACGCCTTCGAGGTTCTTGCGGTTTTCGACCTTGCGCGTGACCGTCCGCCCGTCGGCGGTCTTGACCGTAATCGACGGGAGCTTCTGATCGATGGCCAGGACGTCGACCGCTCGTCGTCTGCTGGCGCGCCAGCGTGACGGCGGGGGATGCGCCCGTGCCCTTCGTGAGCTTCGCGTCGTCGCCGGCCGCCTTGACCGCATCGCCCGGCTTGCGGACCTGCAGGACCAGCGATTCGGTGTACGTGATCTTCACCTTGTCGCCGACCTTCAGCTCGTCGAACCGCTTCATGGCCGGTCCGACCTGCATCGTGTCTTCGGCGCCGCTCTCGTCTCTGACTGTGACGAGCCGGTTTGCCTTGTCGATCGCCTGAATCGTCGCGGTCGCGCTCACGCTGTCGGATTTCTGGACGGTCTGTGCCGCCTGCGCCACCGAACCAATGGCGAGGGCCGCCGCCAGACCAAACATCACACTTCGAGTCATAAAGCCTCCGTTTTGCGCACTTGCGGGCTCCAGCAAGGAGCCTGCCTCGTGCGATTTCAACAATAGGTCCGGAATCCTTTCGAGATCCACGGGCCGCCGCGACGGGTCGTGGGGCCACCACCGGCCGAGGCGCCGACCTGACAGTATACTCGTCTGTCGCCGGCAGGCCGTGACCGGGCGCCGGTCTGCCCACCCGCCCCGGAGCCGTGCCGGCGCGGCCCGCATGATGCACCCGCATCATCGTCGCGGCGACGATCATCGACCATCGACGCGCTCGAGAAGCTCGATCTGCGATTCCCGGAGCTCGACGGCACCAAGCGGCGGGAGCTCGAAGAGCGCCGCCGGCAGCTCGAGGAGGCGATCGGCGGCAAGAAAAGCGCAGCCAACTCCGGTGAGAAGAGCGACAAGATGGGCAAGAAGAAGAAGAAGACGAGCAAGCGAAGCAAAAAGTAGCACGGCCCGCGAGCATTGAAACGTTGAGAAAGACCCATGGGTGTAGCTGCAGCAATCAGACCGGCCAGCCTGTGGCTGGGACTCAGTTCTAGCTCTCAATCGTCATATAGACGAGTACTCATCTGGATCGCGGCTCTATCGCTCGCGTACTACGCGACCGCGGTGGCGGTCTATGCCAGCCTGATGATTCCGTCGCTCCCGAGCATGGCCGTGCTCTGGCCGCCGAACGTCCTGCTCTTCGTCGCCTTTCTGCTGACGCCCGCGCGCAGCTGGCCGCTCATCATCCTGTTTGCATTTCTGACCCAGCTGGCCGTCGCGGCGACGATGTCCATTCCGATCGGCCGATCCCTCGGGATGTTCACCGGCAACCTCTCGCAACCGATCCTCGCGGCCGTCATCCTCCGCCGGCTCGGCCACCGCGAGCACATGCTCGAGACCCTCATGGGGGCCACCGGCTTCGTGGTGGTCGCCGTCCTTGGTGCGCCAGCCGTCGCGTCGCTCATCTCGGCCGCGACGCTCAGCGCCACTGGCTGGATCACCGACTTCTGGCTGTATTGGCGGATGCGCTTCGTCACCAACGTGCTGTCGACGATCGTCCTGGCACCGCCGCTGCTGACGTTCCTCGGCTGGCGCACCCTGCCACGCCCGCTTGGGCCGCCCATCGCCGAGTTCCTGATCCTGCTGACGTGCCTGACAGCCAGCGAGCGGCTCGTCAATACCCTCGCCACACCGGTGACCATTTCGCCGCTGCTCTTCGCGCCGCTGCCGTTCCTGCTGTGGGCCGCCGTGCGCTTCGGGCAGGCGGGGCTCGGCATCGCGTTGTGCTTCACGACGCTCTTCCGTTACTTCGTGGGCGCGCATCCGGGGCAGGGCCTCGCTACGCCTCCTGACGCGATCGTCGCGACGCAGCTCACACTCATCGCGATGTCCTTGCCGCTGATCGTCCTGTCGGCGCTCCTGACCGAGCGCCAGAGTGCCGAGGAGGCGCTGAGAACCGGGCACACTCGCTACGGTCTCGCGACGATGGCCGGATCGGTCGGGGTGTGGGACTGGAACCTCGCCACCAACGCCACCTACGTCGACCCGTCGCTCAAGAACCTCCTGGGTTTTGAAGACCACGAAATCGGCGAACACCGCGACGATTGGAGGGTGCTCGTGCCGCCAGAGGATCGGGAGAGGCTGATCGCGGCGGCGCAGGCGCACATAGACGGGCGCGCGGCGCCCTTCGAGGTTCCGCATCGCATGCTGCACCGGGACGGCAGCGTCCGCTACTTCAGGGCGCGCGGCGCGGTCGTCGAGCACGAGGCCGGCCGGCGCGACCCGCATGATCGGCACGACCACCGACATTACCGCCCAGAAGGATGCGGAGCAGGCGCTCGAGGACGCGAAAGCCGAGCTCGCGCGCCTGACGAGATTGAGCGACATGGGGGGACTGACGGCGGCGATCGCGCACGAAGTCAACCAGCCCCTCTGCGCGATTGTGGCGAACGCGAGCGCCGCGCTGCGCTGGCTGGGCAGCGATGGCGCGGATGTCGCGCAGGTCCGGGAAGCCCTGACCGACGTTGTCCGCGATGGCAAGCGGGCGAGCGAGCTCATCCGCCGCACACGCGGGCTCTTCGAGCGGCGCGAGCTCGAACGCCGGCCCGTCGACGTCAACAACATCGTGCTGAGCGCGCTGGCGCTGACCCGCGGCGCGCTCGAGGCCGGACGGATCGTCGTCACAACCGAGCTCGATCCGGAGCTGCCACCCGCCCGTGCCGATCAGGTGCAGCTCCAGCAGGTGTTCTGCAACCTCATCATCAACGCGGTCGAGGCGATGACGCGCGTCACGGGCACCGAGCTGACGCTCCAGATCGTGACGTGTCATCAGGAAGGTAGCGGAATCCACGCGACCGTCGTCGATAGCGGCGAAGGCTTCGGAGGCGAGGATCCCGAGCGGGTGTTCCAACCGCTCGTCACTACGCGGCCGGAAGGAATGGGAATAGGCTTGTCGATGAGCCGGATTATCGTGGAGATGCACGGCGGCCGCCTGTGGGCGGCGCCGAACGCCGGCGCCGGCGCCACCTTTCACATCATGCTGCCACTGGGCGAGGTGCATGGCTGAGGCCTTTACGCCGACCGTGTTCGTCGTCGACGACGATCCGTCCGTGCGGACGGCGGTCAAGCGGCTGCTGGCGTCGGTGGGTCTGCCGTGCGAGACGTTCTCGACCGCGGCCGAGTTCCTGAGTCGTTCGGAGCAGGGCGTCTCGGGGTGCGTGGTCCTCGACGTCCGGATGCCCGGCGCGAGCGGCCTCGACCTTCAGCGCATGCTCAACGACGCCGGACACGAGATCTGCCGATCATCTTCGTCACCGCCCACGCCGACGTGCCGCTGACCGTGCAGGGCGATGAAAGCCGGGGCGCTCGAGGTGCTGACCAAGCCGTTCGACGATCAGGAGCTGCTCGACGCCGTCTACCAGGCGCTCGAGCAGGAGCGCGTGCGCAGCCACGATCGGGACGAGCTGCACTGGCTGCGCGAGCGGTTCGAGACGCTGACCGCCCGGGAGCGTGAGGTGATGGGCCTCGTGGTGACGGGCCTCCTGAACAAGCAGATTGCCGGGGAGCTCGGCACGGCGGAGAAGACGATCAAGGTGCACCGCGCCCAGGTGATGCACAAGATGGAGGCCGACTCTCTGGCTGAGCTGGTGAGGATGGCGGACCGACTCAACCTTGCCCACAAGCAATCCGCAAAGCCAGTAATATCGCTGTAAACCGTTGCACGGCCGTCACATCCTACTAGGACCAAAGGCCCAGAACACCGGGTCCTAAGTCCAATGGAACAGCTTCCAAGCCCGACGTATCGTGTCAGCTCTAAAGACTGACTCGGCAGTGCGGGCTGACATGACGAAGCATTTTGCGACTTTCAGATTCGACGTAGAGGACGGCACGCTCTGGCGCGGCGCGGAACAGGTTCCGCTCACCGGCAAGGCCGCGTCGCTCTTGCGGTGTCTGCTGGAGAAGGCCGGCTCGTGGGTGTCCAAGTCCGCGATCATGTCGGCCGTCTGGCCGGATACGCACGTCCAGCCGGAGAACATCAAGGTGCTCGTGCGCGAGATCCGCCAGGCGCTCGGCGACGAGTCCAGGCACTGCACGTTCATCAAGTCCGCCCCCGGCCGTGGCTATGCGTTCATTGCCGACGTATCTCAGCCGAGCGCCGCGGTCGCTGCCGATGCGTCGAGCGCAGCGCGTGCGCCGATGTTCGTCAACCGCGGGCCGGAGCTGGCGGCGCTCGCGGATGCCCTCGATGCCGTGCGCGCGTCGGCGCGCCGGCTCGTCCTGCTCTCGGGTGAACACGGGTCCGGGAAGACCGCGCTCTGCGACGCGTTCGTTCGGACCGCCCACGCCGCGGGTCCTGTCCGCGTGTGCTGCGGCCAGTGCTTCGACCGGGAGCTGCCGCACGAACCGTACTACCCGTTCCTGGACGCGCTCATCGCACTCGACCGCCGTCACCCGGGCCTCGTTCCGCGCGATCCTCGCGCAGCACGCGCCGTCGTGGCTCGCGCAGTTTCCGCAATGGACCGGAGCTGGCGCGCCTGCCATGCACGCCGTCCGGATGCTCGACGAGCTTTGCGCCGCGCTCGCCGCCCTCTCTCACGATCTGCCGCTGGTCCTCATCCTCGAGGATCTGCAATGGGCCGACGTCGACACATCAACGCGCTCGCGCGCCTGGCCGAAAGTCAGATACCCTCGAAGCTGCTGATCGTCGGCACGTGTTGCGAGGGCGAATGGACGGCTGGCGAGAGGGCCCGGCACCGCCTCACGTCGGCCGCCGCCACCGCCCCGCGGTCGGTCACGCTTCGCGCTCGGTTGTCTGACCCTCGAGCACGTCTTGCGCTACATCGACGTGCGATTCGGCCCCGAGTGCCTTTCGGAACTGGCGCCCGCCATTCACCACGCGACTGGCGGCAATCCCTTCATGATGGTGAACGCCATCGACAGCCTGGTGTCACGCCGGCTGGTGGTCGCGGAGCGGGGGGATGGCGCCGCGAGGCACTCGCTCGACGCCATCGCTCGCGCGCTGCCGGAGACGCTCGGCGACGTGATCGCGCGGCACGTCGATCACCTCGAACTCTCCGAGCGCGAGGCGCTCGAGGCGGCCGCGGCCGTCGGTCTCGAGTTCACGGCATCGTCTGTGGCCGCCGCGCTCGAACAGAAGGTCGAGTACGTCCGGCGCGTGCTCGGGCCGCTGGCGCGCCGAGGGCATCTCATCGTCGCCGCCGCCGCGGCTGGTCCCTCGCGCGCATCGGAGATCACCTATCGCTTCCGCCACGCCCTCTACGCCGACATCATCGCGCAGCAGGCGCCGATGCTGCGCCAGCTCAGAGGTCATCGAGCGACTGAGTCTCACCCGCGACATCGCTGCACCCGACCTCACGCGCCGACGCGCGTGAGGTATGCCCTTCCACTGCTCCCCGCGCAGCCGCGACATGTCGCGGCTTTGATCGAGCTCTCCAGCCGGCCGCTTCGCCCCGTAGCAAATGACTGGCGATCGTGCAGCCTGGCAAGGCTCGGCGCACGTCGAGGCTATCTCCGGAGGAGATCGCTGGCAAACACCATTCCGTGCGCGCGCTGAGCCTGGAAGGTGGCTTGCATATTCGAGAAGTCAACCTGACCCGCGTCAACTGAGCGCAGGAACCGACCATGTCCAACGAAGTACCCCGACCCGCGGGCGCCGCGAAAGACGACGCGCGAGCCATCGCCAAGGACGCCTACCTCTACGCTTTCGCGATGCTCGAGAACTACCAGACGATGTACAAGCAGGCGGTCGACGCCAGCGCGCCGGAGTACGTCGGCGGCTTCGGACGACTACCGCCACTACTCGGAGCCCTTCACGCCCGGCGAACAAGGACATCGTCACGCCGAACAACGACACGCCGTACTCGTGGGCCTGGCTGGACCTGCGGGCCGAGCCGTGGGTGCTGAGCGTCCCGGCCGTGCCGAAGGATCGCTACTACGTCTGTCAGTGGTTCGATCTGTTCACCCACAACTTTGCCTATGTCGGCGTGCGCGCGCACAGGGTTCGACGCCGGCAACTACCTGTTCGCCGGTCCGCGCTGGCAGGGCGACGACCCGCCCGGCATCACGCAGGTCTTCCGCATCGGAGACCGACATCATCGGCACGCTGACGCGCACCGCGCTCAACGGCGCCGGAGGACGTGCCGAACGTGAAGGCAGATCCAGTCGCAGATGAGGCTGCGGCCGCTCAGCGCTTTCTCGGCAGCCGGCGCCGCCGCCGCGCCGGCGATCGCCTTCCCGCCGTACGACAAGGCGAAGGGATCGTCGGCGGGCTTCATCGCATACCTGAACTTCCTGCTGCAGTTCGCGCAGCCGCCGCTATCCATCCGAGCAGGCGCATGATGCAGCGGTTCGCGACGATCGGCATCGGACCCGGCCAGGCCGTTCGATGCGTCGACGCTCGTTGCGCCCGATGCGCGAGGCACTCGACGCCGGCGTCGCTGACGCCAAGGCCGCTCTCAAGGACAGGCTGGACAAGACGTTCACATCATCGGGGATGTTCGGCAGTCGCGCCGAGCTCGGCACCGACTACATCATGCGCGCAACACTGGCGCCGCGAAGGGCCTGTACGGCAACTCGCGACGTCGAGGCGTGGTACGGCGGCTACGTCGGCGACGGCACGGAAGCCGAGCCGCGTCCATTTCGCCGCCGGGCCAGTTGCCGCCGGCGAAGTTCTTCTGGTCGGCCACGCTCTACACCCTGCCCGATCGCCTGCTGTACGACAACCCGGTGAATCGCTATTCGATCGGCGACCGGACGAAGGGCATGACAGCACGAGGCCGACGGATCGCTCATCCTGTACGTCGGGCACGAGTCGCCCGGCAAGGACAAGGAAAGCAACTGGCTGCCTGCGCCGGCGGCGCCGTTCAGCCTGGTCTATCGCATCTACGGTCCGAGCGAGGCCGCGACCAAGGGCGAGTGGAAGCTGCCGGCACTGGAGCCGATCGCCTAGACGGCCGACCCGACGTCATCACAGGACCGGCCACAGTCGGGAATCGCCGACAGCCCTGGCCGTTTCGTCGCCGTTCGAATGCGGGTCACTGGCGCAGGATGACGAGAATCAACGCGGCGATCCCGAGAGCACGCGACGACCGAGGCGACCACCATGGACGTCGAGCGCGGCACGGGGCCGTACTGGGGGTACGCGCCGTCAGACGCCTTCATCTCTGCGCGGTGCTGGATGGTGGCCAGGACGAGCGAGCCCACGCCAAGGCCGATCATCACCAGCGCGAACCCGCGCGGTCCGACGAGGTGATGCGCCGCCTCCAGTCGCTGCGTGTCGCGCATGCCCTGGAAGAACTTGTAGATCGTGAAGCCGAACGAGATCAGCGACATCGCGGTCCTGACCCAGGCCATCAGCGTGCGCTCGTGGGCCAGCCGTGTGCGATCGAGCGCCAGGCTCGTGCGCTCGTCGGCGAGATGGGTGCGGTCGCCAGCCAGCGTCGTCCGCTGCTGCGCGAGCTCGTTTGAAGTCGGCGCGGGTCCAGTCGTCATGGGTGTCCTGCTGTCTGTCGCCAGCTGAAGGAGTGCACGTCCCAAGTTCCGTGCCGTCCGGCCACGTCCCGGCGACGCGCAGCGGGCCGGAGGATCAGCCGGAAAGCGGCTGATGCCGGACGAAGGATAGCAAAGTGCGCCGCGGGCCCGCGACCAATCGTGGGGCACGGACCGATGCCGTGGTGCACGTCGGCCGAAGGGGCTGCAGATCGTCGTTCTGCGTGCTCGCAGCTCGCAGTTGTGCAGCGATCGTGGCGAGCCGCGAACTCGCGAACCGCGAGTTGAACCCTTTGCAACTCCTATGCGAGAGTTGGTCATGCATCAGACCGGGACTGCCCCCGTTGTCGCGCCTCCGGGTCCGGCGCCATTTCCCGACATGGTCTGGATTCCCGGCGGCACCTTCAAGATGGGCTCCGAGGATCACTATCCGGAGGAACGTCCCGTCCATCGCGTCACCGTCGACGGCTTCTGGATGGACCGCACACCGGTGACCGTCGCCCAGTTCCATCCCGTTCGTCGCCGCAACCCGGTCACGTGACGTTCGCCGAGATTCCCCCGAACCCGGCCGACTATCCTGGGCGCAAGAAAGAGCTGCTGCATCCCGGCTCGCTCGTCTTCGTCAAACCACCGAACCCAGTGGATCTGGGCGACTTTCACAACTGGTGGCGGTTCGTGCTCGGCGCCGACTGGCGACATCCGCGCGGCCCGAACTCGACAATCAAAGGGCGCGAGGATTACCCGGTGACCCACGTCACCTACGGGGATGCGGAGGCGTTACGCGACCTGGGCGGGAAAGGCGCTGCCGACCGAGGCCGAGTGGGAGTTTGCCGCGCGCGGAGGGCTCGACGGCGCCGAGTACGCCTGGGGCAACGACCTGAAAGTGGACGGCAAGCTGATGGCGAACTTCTGGCAGGGCGAGTTTCCGTGGCAGAACTTCAAGGAAGACGGCTACGAAGGCACGTCGCCGGTGGGCGCGTTTCCGCCGAACGGCTACGGGCTGGTCGACGTCGCCGGCAACGTGTGGGAGTGGACGACCGATTGGTACACGCCGCGGCATCCCGACGAGCAAATCAAGGCCTGCTGCATCCCGCAGAATCCACGCGGCGGCGACGAAGCCGAAAGCGTCGACTCGCGTCAGCCGCAGATTCGCATACCGCGCAAGGTCATCAAAGGCGGGTCACACCTGTGCGCTCCGAACTACTGCCGGCGGTATCGGCCGGCGGCGCGGTTTCCCGAACCGATCGACACGTCCACCTGTCATCTGGGATTCCGCTGCATCGTCCGGCCGATCCGCGCGGAGTCACCCGGCATGGCGCGTATGCACCGAGCTGGCGGAACGATGATAGACTCGCGGCGTCGCTGACTCGCTCGAAGACCACGGTCCGAGCTGCGAACTGCGCGATGTCGTTCCGCCGAGTCAGGACTCGATGTTGCAAGTTATTCGACTCGAGTAAGCTGTCGAGAAGTTCGCCAGCGCGGAGTTCGCCGCGAGCGACCGTTGCAGGCGTGACGCGCGCTGTCGACGCACATTTCAATGCGAGCGAGAGGTGAGTAGACGATGCTGAGTGTGGTTTCTGTGGGTGTGGTTTGCAGACAAGCCGCGGGATTCGCGTGCTGGATGTCAGCGGCGGCGGCCCTCGTCCTCCTGGCGGCGCGACACCGGTCGTGGCCCAGACGCCGCCGCCGGCGGCGCCGCCGCGCCGGCACAGACGGACATCCTGAAGCGCGGCGAGCTCTTCGGCGACTGGGGCGGCGCGCGGACGAAGCTGGGGCAGAAGGGAAGCAAGATCGACGCGAGCTTCACGCAGTTCTTCGACTGGGTTCCAGACGGAGACGACGATCGCGGCTTCGACTACGGCGGCAAGTTCGACGTGAAGGTGCAGAGCAGCTTGAGCAAGTACCTGTGGGAAGGATTCTCCGCCACCGGTCACTTCGAGCTGCGCTACGGAGATGTCCCGCTGCTCGCCGGCGGAACGTTGATCCCGACGAGCACGGCGCTGCTCTTCCCCGAATCGTCGGGCACGCACGCCAATGTCACCAGCCTCTATGGCACGCAGGTCTTCGAGAACAAGTTCGTGCTGCAGTTCGGCCGTTTCAATTTCCTCGACCTCTACAGCGCGCACCCGTTCACGGGTGGCGAAGGCATCGATCGCTTCATGAACCTGTCGCTCGTGGCGCCGCCGGTCTCGGCGCGCACCGTGCCGCCGTCGGGCGAAGGCGTGATGTTCAGCGTCCTCAAGGGCGCGACGCCGCATGGTGACGCTCGGCCTCATCGAGTCCACCGAAGATGGCTTCTTCGAGAATGGCGCGACGTTCATGTGGAACGCGGCGCTGCCCGTCAAGCTTTCGAAGACGCTGCCGGGCGGCATCTCGGTCGGCGGCGAGATCGGATCGTTCGAAGGCACGTCGCTCGACCAGTCGCCGTGGGCGCTCATCCCGTCGCTCAACATCCCGCTCGAGACAGGAGCAGGGCGCATGGACGCTCAACGTCAGCGTCGATCAGTTCGTGTGGATGCACCCGAATGACCCGACCAAGGGCATGGGCGTCTTCGGGATGTTCGGCGTGTCCGACGGCAACCCGAGCTTTCTGCGCACGCAGATGTTCGTCGGCTTCGGCGGGGCGAGCCCCTTCGAAGGCCGCAGCAAAGATTCGTTCGGCGCGGCGTTCTTCTACAACGACGTGAGCAACGATCTCGAGGACACGCTCGAGCCTCTGCTTCCCATCCGCAACGAGCAGGGCATCGAGCTCTACTACGCGTGGGCGCCCGTGGGCTGGAGCCGCGTCACCGCCGACCTCCAGATCATCGATCCGTTCCTCAAGCGCTCCGAGTCGCGGCTTTTCTTCGGAGTGCGGTGGAAGGTGATCTTCTAGTCGCGGCCGCTTGCTTCGGAGCTGGCAAAACACTTCTGATCCCAGTCGCGCGAGTGAGATCGGAATGCTTTGCGAAGCGCGAGCCGCGGGTAGCGAGCCGCGATTATTTGCCATCGAGGTCCGCTCATGAGGTGTCGTCGGTGCTGCGTCGCTCGCGTTCGTTGTCGTCACTGCTGTCGGCTCGTCCTCTGCTGGCTCAGCAGACCTGTCCGTGTCCGCCACCGGAGCCGCCGCCGGGCAACTGGGTCGGCAGCGCCGGCCTCGGCTTTTCGCTCAACCGCGGGAACACGGAGACGACGAACCTCAACGTGACGTTCGACGCCACCTACGATCCGAAGAAGCAGGACCTCTGGAAGTTTCAGGGCATCTACCTTCGCGGCGAGACCGATGGGGCTGTGTCCGTGGATCGGCTGTTTCTCCAGGGCCGGTACGAGCGCAAGCTCACGACGCGCGCGTTTCTCTTCGGGCAGGCGCAGTATCTGCGCGACGAGTTCAAGGAGATCGACTACCTGTTTGCGACGAGCGGCGGCGTCGGCTACAAGGTCATCGCGACCGACACGGTCTCGCTCTCGGTCGACAGCGGCGTCGGCGTGAGCTGGGAGAAGAACCCGGGGCTCGACGTGGACACGTCCGGCGTGATCACGTCAGGCGAGCAGTTGCTGTGGAAAGTGTCGCCCTCGGCGACCATCACCCAGGGATTCTCGTCGCTCTGGGATGCGGACGACTTCGGCGACGCGCTCTACACCTTCAGCGCCGGGCTGTCGTCGTCGGTGTTGAAGCAGATCGAGTTGAAGATCGAGCTCCTCGACGCCTACAAGACGAAGCCGCCGAACGATCTCGTCAAGAAAAACGACGTCGCGTTCCTGACGGCGGTGGTCTACAAGTTCTGACGCGTGTGGCTCGCGGCTCGGCTGCTGGCTGTTGGCTGTTGCTGGTGTCAGCCACCAACCTCCGACTTGGCAACTGCCAGCAGCGAGCCGCGAGCCGCCTATTTGATCAGCTTCTCCATCTCGTCCATCACCCGGTTCATCTTCTTCATCGTCAGCTCGAGCGGCTCGTCGGTCGTCATGTCGACGCCGGCGTCCTTGAGCAGGTCGACCGGGTACTTCGAATCCACCGGCGTTGAGGAAGTCCAGGTAGCGCTTGAGCGCCGCCTTGTCGCCTGCCATCACCTTCTCCGAGAGCGCGGCCGAGGCCGTGAACGACGTCGCGTACTGGAAGACGTAGAAGTTCCGGTAGAAGTGCGGGATGAACGCCCACTCGTGCGCGATGTAGTCGTCGACGATGCAGACGCCCTTGTCGTGGCCGTAGTACTTCTTCGTGATGTCCGCGTAGAGCTTGTCGAGCGCCTCGCCGGTCAGCGGCTCGCCCTTCTCGGCCATCTCGTGCACGCGCAGCTCGAACTCGGCGAACTGCGTCTGGCGGAAGACCGTCGATTTGATGCCCTCGAGGTAGTTGCCGAGCAGCGACAGCTTCGTCGCGTCGTCCTTGATCGTCTTGAGCATGTGGTCGATGAGGAGCGCCTCGTTGAAGGTCGAGGCGACTTCGGCCACGAAGATGGGATAGGACGCCGTCGGGAAGGGCTGCGTCTTGTTCGAGAAGTAGCTCTGCATCGTGTGCCCGAGCTCGTGCGCCACGGTGCTCATGTCGGTGTACTTCCCGTTGTAGTTGATCAGCATGTACGGGTGCACGTCGTACGCGCCGCCGTTCGAGTAGGCGCCAGCCCGCTTGCCTTCGGTCGGATAGAAGTCGGTCCATCGTTCGGTGAACGATCGGCGCGCCCCGGCCGCATACTCGGGCCCGAGCCGCTCGAGCGACTTGAGGACGATGGCCTGTGCTTCGTCGATGGAGTAGTTGAGATCGACCGACGAGACGAGCGGCGCGTAGAGGTCGTAGTAGTGCAGGTCCTGGAGCTTCATCATGCGCTGGCGAAGCTTCAGGTAGCGATGGAACGTCGGGAGGTGGCGGTTCACCCCGTCGATGAGGCGCGTGTACACCGACGTGGGCACGTTCGGCCCGTCGAGCGACGCCTCGAGCGCGCTGTTGTACTTGCGAGCCCGCGCGTAGAAAATGTCCGACTGTACCTGGCCGTTGAGCGTGGAGCCGAACGTCGCCCCGGAACTTGCCGAGGGCGCCGAAGAACTCCGCCATGACCTTCTTGCGATCCTCGCGGTTCGGCACCGCGCGGTAGAGGCTGAACCCGGAGCTGTCGAGCCTGACGCTCTTGCCGTCGCTGAGCGTGACGCTCGGGTACGGGAAGTCGGCATCAGAGAAGATGCCGTACGTGCCCGACGGTGCGCTCGCGATGACGCCGGCGCTCGCGAGGAGCCGCTCCTCGGCGTCCGTGAGCGTGTGGGCCGCGCGCCGCTGGATGTCGTCGAGGTACAGCCGGTAGACCTTCAAGCGAGGATTCCGCGGCGACGAAGCGATCGATGGTGGCCCGGTCGATCTTCAGAATCTCCGGTTCGATGAACGCGGCGTCGGCGCCGAGCATCGAGCCGAGCTGGATCATCT
This sequence comes from uncultured Acidobacteriota bacterium, assembly GCA_963771395.1. Classification (GTDB taxonomy): domain Bacteria; phylum Acidobacteriota; class Vicinamibacteria; order Vicinamibacterales; family 2-12-FULL-66-21; genus DATBJJ01. The sequence continues at coordinate 41,423 of CAVYTY010000019.1, forward strand.
CCTGCTGCATGCCCTGGTATTTGCTCACGCGCGTGTCGGTGTCCGACATCATGCTCGCGTAGACGTAGGTGCGAGCGAGCTCCTTCGAGAGCCGTGGAGCGAGCTCGAGCGCATCGGCGAGGCGCGAGGCGGAGGAGCCGAGCGTTCCCTTGAATTCCTTCAGCTTCGGGATTTCGGCGACGATCTTGTCTTTCGCCTGCCGCCAGGCGTCGTCCGAAGCGTAGATGTGCGTGAGATCCCACTTGTACTTGTCGGACACTTTGCTCCTATCCCGTTCCTGCGCCGAGACGACCAGTGTGAATGCGCAGATGGCCCCGACAGCCGATGCGACGACGCGAGACATCAGATGCATGCAGCGGAACATGACGGCTCCTTCGAGAGACTGGCAGCAGCATAGCTGGTGGGGCGCGCATGCGACAAGGCACGCGATCTGGGAGCCAGCAGTGTGACGAACGCCGTGCGGCTCACTGCCTCGAGGCGCCGGTCGGCCGCGTCGCTCTCTTCATTTGCCCCGGTCGAACAGCCCCGCTTCGCCGCGCTGCTCGATCATCTTCACGATGACGTCGCGGCGCTTCAGGATCGCATCGATCTCGTAGCCCGTCAGATGGCTCGTCGACCGCGTCCTTGATCGACGCCTTGTCGAGCTGCTTCAGGCGGGCAAAGACCTGCCGATCGCATCGCGCGATGTTGCCCGGCGTTTTCAGTTGCGCCTGCGTGCGGAAGGCGCGGGTGTGGTCGATCGCCCAGATCGTCCAGTCGTTCGTGATCATGAGATTCCCGAGGTTCCGATCGACGTTGGCGATGAGCTGGTCGAACAGCCGTACGATCTGCATCTGCTCGTTCCACCGCACGAGGTTCGGCGGGCTGATCTTCTTCTTCAGCCGCTCGCCTTCGTCCATCATCACGTCGTCGAGCCACCACGAGTAGGCGGCCGGCGTGGACTTCCAGCGGCGCTCGACGCTGACCGGCACCATGCCCAGCCCCAGCAGGCGATCGATCTTGTAGGCGGCCACGTTGAAGATCCACGAGTCCCGGAAGTTGAATTCGGTGCCCTTGTCGGATCGGAACTCCCGCTTGGATTCGTCGATCATCTGAATGTGGGCCTCGTGCGTGAGCGTTCCGTGCGGTCATCGTCGCACGAAGGGAGCCGGTGATGCCTTTGCCCGCGCCGCGCGTCTTCGTCACGTCGCCTTTGAGGAGGAACTGCTCGATCGTCGGCATCGGAGAGCGGCGCTGACTTGGCGGCAGGCGGTGCGGCCGCCGCTTGCGGCGGAGGCGGAGCGGGCCAGGCGGTGAGGCCGGCGGTGAGGCACCAGACACCTGCCAGGAAACCGAGCGTGACCCGCGCAGCATCGTCGGCTCATCAGTACCCTCCGCGCGCATTCTGCGTCCAGAGCTGCAGTGCGCGCAAGCCGGTTCCAGCAATGCTGAATGCTGAATGCCGAATGCTGAAGTGAATGCCTGAAATCGAAACTTCGTCCTGGACTTCAGCATCCAGCAGTCAGCATGCTAGACCGTCAGTGTAGGATCTGACGAAATGGCGACACCAAGCACACCCGAGTTCTGGCTTCGCGGCCCCGTGGACGGCGTCCACCCGGCGCTGATGCCGGCCGCCCACGCGTTTCTGCAGACGCTCGAGGACGTCGAGCGGGCGGCTGCCGACCTCTCGAACGAGCAGCTGTGGCTCAGCCCCGGCGGTGCCGCGTCGATCGGCTTTCACCTCATGCATCTCAGCGGAAGCACCGACGGCTCCTGACGTATGCGCGCGGCGAGCTGCTGAGCGACGCGCAGAAGGCCGCCTTCAAAGCCGAGTCGAATCCGCCGCCCGCCGATGCCTGCGTCTCTCCTCGCGGACCTGCGGCGATCGTTCGACGCCGCGCATGGCGCAGCTGCGGGCGACGCTGCCGTCGTCGATACATGAGGCGCGGGCCGTCGGCCGGGCCGCGCTGCCGACCACCGTGCTCGGACTGCTGTTTCACGCCGCCGAACACTCGCAGCGCCACGCCGGCCAGGTCGTGACGACCGCGAAATCGTTCGCAGTCTGACCTGACTTCACTTGATCTGCGGACGCGGTGCTCGGCATGATTGGCTCAGCATCGCGTGGCATTGCGCGGCGCTCGCTTACCATGGAGAAACCCATCGATCCGCGCGTAGACATCGGCCACGTGCACTTGAAGGTCTCCGACCTCGAGCGCGCGCTCGCTTTCTACCACGGCGTCCTCGGGTTCGAGCTGACCGAGCGGTTGGGCGATTCGGCGGCGTTCCTGAGCGCCGGCGGGTATCACCATCACATCGGCCTCAACACCTGGGAGAGCCGGGGCGCGCCGCCGCCGCCCGCCGGGCACGACGGGTCTCTATCATGTCGCGATCCGATATCCCGATCGCGCCACGCTCGCCGACGCGCTGCGCCGGCTCGACCAGGCCGGCGTCCCTCTCGAGGGCGCGAGCGACCACGGCGTCAGCGAGGCGCTGTATCTGCGCGATCCCGACGGGAATGGCCTCGAGCTCTACTGGGATCGGCCGCGTTCGGCGTGGCCGCGCGATGCTGCCGGATCGCTGCGCATGGTGACCGAGCGGCTCAGTCTGAGCCGCTTGCGCGCCGAAGGCCTTGCCCCTCCGGCCCCCGTTTCGCCAGCCGCCCCTCCGCACGCGCCGATGAGCGAGGACGTCCGGACGAAGCTCCACGATCTGCGCGCCAAACTCCTCCACCTGCACAAGGTGCTGCTCGACGACGCGCGCGCGGCCTACGAACTGGATCGCGGCCGCGTCGCGTCGGTCGGCCATCTTCTGCAACTGGTGATCAGCGATCCCTGGTTCGCCTGGCTGCACGCGCTCTCCGGGCTCATCGTGCGCATCGACGAGGGCGCGGGGCGCGAAGGGGCCGCGACCCGATGGCCGACTCGGTCGCGCTCATCGATCAGGTCGAGCAGTTGCTCACCGCGTCCGAAGAAGGCGAGGGATTCCCGCGCCGCTACTTCGAAGCCCTGCAGCGCCAGCCGGCGGTCGTGCTGGCGCACGCCGACGTCAGGCGCGCCTTGAAGGCCCTGCGGGCGTGACCCTGATATCATCGTTCGCTCGTGTCCGCTTCGACCACTCCACCGTCTGCGCCGTCGGCCGCCGCTGAAGCGGCAGCCGGGTCGATCTCGGACATGACGCCCGTGAGCGCCCGCCACGTCGACGGCCGCGCCTCCCGGCACGCCGCGGCGCGCAAGCTCGATCGCTCGCTCGTCGAAGGCCCGATTGCGCCGGCGGTCTGGAGGATGGCGTGGCCGACCGTCCTTCAGAACGCGCATCGGCGGGCTGCAGGGCATCATCGATCACGCGATGGTGGGCCACTACGTCGGCTTCACCGGCAACGCGGCGATCGGCGTCAGCTGGCAGATCTTCCTCGTCGTCATCGTCTTCATCGCCTCGCTCTTTACGGGCATGGGCGTGCTCGTCGCGCGGTTCGCCGGCGCGAACGAGCCCGACAAGGTCAACCGGACCGTCTACCAGGCGTTCCTGACCGCCCTCATCCTCTCGCTCGTCGTCCTGGCCCCGCTCGGATACGTGCTCTCGCCGACGCTGCTCGATCTGGTGAACGCCACGCCGGCGGTGAAGGCCGAAGCGTTGCCGTTCCTTCGGATCGATGTTCGTCTTCAGCATCGGCATGCTGCTCTTCTTCATGCTGGGCGGCGCGTTGCGATCGGCGGGCGACGCCCGGTACGCCGCTGCGCCTCGGGATCCTGATGACGGTGCTGAACGTCGCGTTCAACGTCGTGCTGATTCCAGGCCTTGGTCCCGTTCCAGCACTCGGCACACGCGGGGCCGCGATCGGCACGGTGTCGCGCGAGCTTGATCGTTTCGTCGATCGGTGTCTGGCTGCTCTTGAGCGGCCGCCTCGTCGTGCACTTTCCCAAGGGCATGTCGCGCAAGCCGGACCTGAAGATCATCCGGTCGCTGTTCAAGTTCGGCCTGCCGGCGGGCATCCAGGGCGTGGCGATGAACATCGCCGGCGTCTTGCTCCTGCGCTACATTGGTTCCCTGCCGCACAGCGCGGAAGCGCAGGCGGCCTATGCCGTTGGCTATGCGGAGCTCTTTGCGCTCATCACCTGGACGTCGGTTGGCCTGATGGGCGCGGCGGCGGCCGTGGCCGGGCAGAATCTCGGTGCGGGGCACCCGGAGCGCGCCATTCGAGGCGTGCAGATTGCGTCGCGCATCGGCATCGGCGTCGCCGCGTTCGTCGGCGCCTTCTTCCTGCTCATCCCGGAGCAGCTGCTGGCGATCTTCGGTCTCGACGACCCGAACGTCGTCGCCCTGGGCACCCAGCTCCTTCGCTATCTGTGCGTGTCGGGATTCTTCATCACCGTCGCGCTCACGTACACAGGAGGGTCTCCAGGGCACCGGCGATACCCGCAGTCCCCTCTATATCACCCTGGTGTCGCAGGTGTTGGTGCCCCTGGGGCTCTGCAGTACCCTCCAGAGCTCGGCAAGCTGGACGCGGCGGGCGTGTGGTCCGCGATCGTCCTCGGCCATTTCACCCGATGCTGTCTGTCCGTTCTCCGATTCCAGCAGGGCAAGTGGCGGCATATCGTGGTTGAGTAGGGTGCTAGGGTGCGAGGATGCCCGGGTGCCTGGTGCTTAGGGTGCGAGGTGCCTCGTGCCTTGGTGCTTAGGGTGCTAAGGCGCTAGGGTGCGAGGTGGCTGGGTGCACCTTGGCACCGGGCAACCCTACCACCTGCCCCCCAGGCACCCTCGCACCTAAGCACCAGGCACTCTAGGCACCCTGGCACCCTTGCTGCAACGCAGGTTGCTATGAAATGGACCGCCGGCAGTCGAGACAACGTCGAGGATGTTCGCGCCCGCTCGGGCGGGGGCATGCGCATGGGCGGCCTCGGGATCGGGGGGCTGCTGCTCGTCCTGATTCTGAGCTGGGCGACGGGAGTGGACTTCCTCTCGCTCCTGGGTCCGGATGCGACGTCCACCAGTCCATCGGCCAGCACCAGCACCGGCGGCGAGCTGCGGACGACGCCCGAGGAAGAGAAGCTCGTCGATTTCGTCGACGCCGTGATGAAGGACGCGCAGGAGATGTGGCAGGCGAAACTGGCCGGGCGGTATCAGCCGACACGCGCCGTCATCTTCCGGGATGCGATCCAGTCGGCGTGCGGCTCCGCGCAGTCGGCGACCGGGCCGTTCTATTGTCCGGCCGATCAGCTCGTCTACCTCGACCTGGGCTTTTTCGGCGAGCTTCCGCGACCGGTTCGGGGCGCCCGGCGACTTCGCTCAGGCGTACGTCCTCGCCCACGAGCTTGGTCACCACGTGCAGCGGCTCCTCGGCATCGACTCGCAGGTGCGCCGCCAGCAGCAGGCGCGTCCCGATCAGGAGAACCCGCTGTCGGTGAGGCTCGAGCTGCAGGCCGACTGTTTCGCCGGCGTCTGGGGCCATCAGGCGGCCCAGCCTGGCCGCGCGGCGCAGCAGAAGGTGGAGCTCGAGAGCGGGGACATCGAGGAAGGGCTGAACGCCGCCGCCGTCGATCGGCGACGACCGCATTCAGCGCATGTCCGGCGAGCCGGGTCGCCCCGGATCGCTTCACTCACGGGTCGTCCGAGCAGCGGGTCAGCTGGTTCCGGCGCGGCTTCGAGCGCGGCGACATGGAGGCGTGCGAGACGTTTCAGTAGAAACGCGAGCGTATCGCAACTATCGACCGCCACGTCACGAGTTCGCTACGAGCTCGCGAAGCTCACGAGATCGCGATGGATTCCTTCCCCGGTTTCTTCGCGATCTTTGCGGTCTTCAAGCCTTCGCGAGGCCTCTTCGTGCTCATTGAGTGAACTGGCATGTCGATGGCGGTCGATCTTTGCCTCACATGCCGTCCATAGGCACTTCCATCCCACGACGCGAAGGCCGGGCCAAGGTGACCGGGCGGGCGCAGTACGTGGACGACCTCGTGCTGCCGGGGATGCTGTTTGGCACCACTGTTCGCAGTGCCGCGCCCCGCGGCCTCATCAAGCGCATCGAGTTCGCGCCCGACATTCCCTGGTCCGAGTTCGTCGTCGTCACGGCGGCTGATGTCCCGGGCGTCAATCGCAGTCGCCCTCATCGTCGACGACCAGCCTTGCCTGGCTGCCGACCGCGTCAATCATCCCGAAGAGCCGGTGGTGCTCCTGGCGCACGCGGACCGCCAGCGCCTCGAAGACGCCCGCGCGGCACGTGCGCATCGACATCGATCCCGAGCCGGCGGTCTTCACCATGGACGACGCGCTCGAGCGGCGCGCGATCGTGTGGGGCGGCGACAACATCTTCAAGAACTATCTGGTCACACGCGGCGACGTCGATGCCGCGATGACGTTCGCGGACGTCATCGTCGAAGGCGAGTACGAGACCGGCGCGCAGGAGCAGCTCTACATCGAGCCCAATGGCATGGTGGCGACGGCCAGCGCCGCCGACGGCGTGACGGTCTGGGGCTCGATGCAGTGTCCCTACTACATTCACAAAGCACTGATGACGGTCTTCGCGCTGCCGGCCGACAAAGTGCGCGTCGTGCAGATGGAAACGGGCGGTGGGCTTCGGCGGCAAGGAAGAGTACCCGTCGATCATCGCGTGCCATGCGGCGCTGCTGGCGTGGAAGTCCGGGCGGCCGGTGAAGCTCGTCTACGATCGCGCCGAAGACATGGTGGCGACGACCAAGCGCCACCCGTCGCGGACGCGGCATCGAACGGCGGTGACGAGCGATGGGCGCCTCGTGGCGATGGACATCGACTTCGTCATCGACGGCGGGGCGTACTGCACGCTGTCGCCCGTCGTGCTGTCGCGCGGGACGATTCACTCCGCGGGACCCTACGCGTGCCCGAACGTGCGGTTGCGCGGGCGGGCCGTGGCGACCAACGCTCCGCCGCACGGCGCGTTTCGTGGATTCGGCGCGCCGCAGAGCCTCTTCGCGCTCGAGCGGCACATGGATCGCGTGGCCGCCGCCGTCGGCCTGACGCCGGACGAGCTCCGGCGGCGCAACTTCATTCGTACCGGCGACACGAGCGCCGTCGGCCAGGTGATGCGGGATCCGATCGACATGGGCGCGCTGCTCGATCGCGCCCTCGCCATCTCCGACTATCAGGCCAAGCGCGTGCGGTTCGACGAGGTCAACCCGGCGCTGCGCATCAGGAAGGGCATCGGGCTCGCGACGTTCATGCACGGCGCCGGCTTCACGGGGTCCGGCGAAGACCACCTGGCGTCGATGGTCGTCGTCGAAGCCACCGCCGATGGCCGCGTGCGCGTGCTGTCGTCGAACACCGAGATCGGCCAGGGCACCAACACGATCTTCGCGCAGATCGCCGCCGACGCGCTCGGCGTGTCGCTCGACGCGATCGAGGTCGTGCAGCCCGACACGTCGATCGTGCCCGACAGCGGCCCGACCGTCGCGTCGCGCACGTGCATGGTCGTCGGGCAAGCTCGTCGAGTCGGCGGCGCGCGGGCTGAGAAGCGAGCTGGCGAAGGTCGGACTCGGCGACGGCCCGACCGGCGCCGACGCGTTCCGCCGCGCCTGCGCCGACTACACGGCCAGGTTCGGTCCGCTGCGCACGGCCAGCCCGCTACCACGCGCCCCCGGGCCTGCGATGGGACGACGAGACGTATCAGGGCGATGCGTACGGGACGTATGCGTGGGCGGTCTACGTGGCGGAGGTCTCGGTGGATACGGCGACGTGGGAGACGCGCGTGGACGATTTCGTCGCCGTGCAGGAAGTGGGGAAGGTGATCAATCCCGTGCTGGCGAGCGGTCAGATCGAAGGCGGCGTGGCGCAGGCGATCGGCTGGGCGCTCTACGAACGCGTCGTCTGGCGCGAAGGCCGGATGGCCAATGGCGAGATGACGAACTACATCATGCCGACGTCGATGGACCTGCCGCCGATCCGCGTGTTCTTCGAAGAGCAGCCATACGCGTTCGGCCCCTCGGGCGCCAAGGGCATCGGCGAGCTGCCCATGGACGGGCCGGCGCCGGCGATCCTCAACGCCGTGGCCCACGCGACCGGCGCCGATCCGCGCGCGATCCCGCTGACGCCGGAGGCGCTCATGACGCTGCTGGAGACGACGCATGCCTGAGTCCGCCGGGCGTCACCGTCTCGTGCCGCGTCAACGGATCGCCAGTCGAGCTGCACGGGCATCCGATGGATCGGCTGCTCGACGTCCTGCGCCTCGAGGCCGCTGCGGACTCGACACAGGCACCAAAGAGGGGTGTGGAGAGGGCGAGTGCGGCGCCTGCTCGGTGCTCGCTCGACGGGCAGCTCGTCAACAGTTGCCTCGTGCCGCTGCTGCACGCCGAAGGCACGTCGATCACGACGATCGAAGGCGTGGCCGCGGGCGAGCGTCTGCACGCCGTGCAGGCAGGCGTTCATCGCGCACGGCGGCGCGCAATGCGGCATCTGCACCCCGGGAATGGTGCTGGCGGCAGTGACGCTCCTCGAGCGGACGCACGAGCCGTCGCTCGACGAGATCCGGACCGCGCTCGCCGGCAACCTGTGCCGGTGCACCGGCTACACGCGGATCTTCGAGGCCGTGCTTCAGGCGTGCCGGACCACGCCCCGGCCCGGACGCATGAGGTCGTTTCTCCCGCGCTTCGATCTTCGCGCGCCGGCGAACCTCACCGACGCGCTCGAGACGCTCGCGCGCGAGCCGGGCCAGTGGCGGCCGTTTGCCGGCGGGACCGATCTCATGGTGCTCCTCGAGGCGGGGAAGCTGCCCGCGGGGAGGTATCTCAGCCTGTGGGGCCTGCGCGAGCTGCGCGGCATCGAGATGACAGACGACGAGATCGTGCTCGGTGCGCTGACGACGTATTCCGACGTGATGCGCTCGGAGGCGCTTCAGGCCGAGTGTCCGCTCGTGGCCGCGCGGCGGCCGAGACCGGCGGCGTGGCGACGCAGAATCGCGGCACGATCGGCGGCAACATCGCGAACGCGTCGCCGGCCGCCGACACTCCGCCGGCGCTGCTCGTGTACGACGCCGACGTCGATCTCATATCGGTGCGCGGCGTCCGCCGCGTGGCGTACGACAGATTTCATCTCGGCTACAAGCAGATGGATCTGGCGCCCGACGAGCTCGTCCAGTCGGTTCGGCTGTCGCGGGGCCGCGGCGGGTGGCTCGCAGGCCTGGCGGAAGGTCGGCACGCGGCGCGCGCAGGCGATCTCGAAGCTGTGTTTCGCGTCGGCGATCGACCTGACCGGCACCGCGGTGCGCGACATCCGCATCGCGCTCGGGAGCGTGGCTCCGACCGTCGTGCGCGCCGCCCATGCCGAGGCCACGATCCGCGGCCGCGCGATCACCGCACGAGACGATCGCCGCGAGCTGCGATGCGCTGGCGCAGCGACATCGCGCCGATCGACGATCTGCGGTCGACCGCCCGGTATCGTCTGCGCGTCGCGCGGAATCTGCTGGAGGAGTTCCTGTCGTCGGCGGTGGCGTGACTCTGGACGTGGTTATGGGGGTTCGAATCCCGAACACCCAGCCAGACTTCGCTCGCGCCTTCGGCGCGAGCTTCGTCTGGGGCGGCTTCGCCGCCCACGTTCGAAGCGAGTTTCCTCACGCGAAGTCTGTCTCGCCGAAGGCGGACCCCCACACGAGCCGTAGCTCCGTCGCCGAAGTGGCTTAGGCGAGAGGGCGGGCACCGCCGCCCGACCTTCCATTTTCTGCGATCTGCTACCGCCCACCAGATCGCAGAATCCACCACCATCAACTCCACAAACCACGGTCTTCTCTCCTCGATTCGAGGCCAGCGGTTCCTTCAAGTTTTCCGCCTATCGTTGCGGCGCAGCGACTAGAATCCCCTTTAGCTCTACCCCCGGCC
>CAVYTY010000020.1:0-92509 GCA_963771395.1 uncultured Acidobacteriota bacterium
TATCACGCCGCCGCCGCTCGGTGAGCAGCCGGCGGTACACGCTCTCGTAGTCGTCGGCCATCCGGTCGACGCTGAAGTGATGCTCGACGTGCCGCCGGCACTCTGCCCGGGCGATCGCCTCGATCCGCCGGACGCCCTCGATCGGGCCGTGGCCGTGTCGGCGAGGAAGCCAGTCGCCCAGTGCGCGATGATCTCGGGCGTCGAGCCCAGCGTCGGGCGACGACCGGAGTGCCACAGGCCATCGCCTCGAGCATCACGAGCCCGAACGGCTCCGGCCAGTCGATCGGGAACAGCAGGCGCGCGCGCATCCCGAAGGAACGCCAGCTTGTCGGCCCCGTTGATCTCGCCGATGAACTCGATCGAGCGGATCTCGAGGCGCGGCGCGATGACGCGGTCGTAGTACTCGCGATCGGCCGTGTCCACCTTCGCGGCGATGGTCAGCGGCAGCCCGGCGCGCACCGCGATGTCGATCGCGGCGTCCGGGCCCTTCTCCGGTGAGATGCGGCCGAGGAACGCGAGGTACCGGCCCTGGGCCGTTGGGAGAAGCGATAGCTTGGCGGAGGCGACGCCGTGTGAACCGTCGCGACCCAGGTGGGCCGACGGCGGCAGCGGCGCGACGCTGCGCGTGGCTGATGGAGACGAGCGGCATGTCGCCCCAGCTCCCGGTAGACCGCTGTAAGTACGGCAGATCCAGCCGACCGTGGATCGTGTGGACCGTGGGGGTGCGGACCAGGTGGCGAGAAGGGGAACGCCCAGTAGTCTACGTGAAGTGGATGACGTCGAAGCGACCGGCGCTCCCGAAGACGCGGCCCAGATTCGGACGTGTTCGGCGGCGCGGCACCGCGCTGGCGCCGGTCAGAGAGGCTGCCGCCACGGCGGGACGAGCTCGCCGCGGCTGCGAGTCACCGCTCGCGAAGAGCGTGACCTCATGGCCCCGCCGGACCAGCTCCTCGGTAAGGTACGACACGACCCGCTCGGTCCCACCATAGCCGATCGGCGGCACAGCTTCCCATAACGGCGCGACCGAGCAACCGCACATTCGTTCCTTGGTGATGCTCCGGTAGCCTGGAGTGCAAGAAGGGTGCCCCGCATCAGGCGAAATCAGCGCGCGACGGCTCCTTTGAAGGCATGGCGCCGAAGACTCGCGCCCAGCGCGAGCTCGCGCTCTGTCGGCGTCAGGACGGTGAGTCCTTTGCTCACCGGTCGGGCTCGAGGGTCACCTACCTGTCATCGCGGCGACGCAGTGTCGCGGGGCGCGATAGCGGCATCGGCCGGCGCGGGGCCATGGCCCGCGCCGGCCCCGCAGGGCGATAGTCGCGTGAGCGCCGCGTGGAGCCGATCGCCCAGCATCCGTTCAATCCCGGCTCATAAAACAGCACCGGTGACGGCCGCCGGGCGGCGGACAGCGAGGATGGCTCGTCCTAGCGAATCGTCGCGAGCCCCTCCCGATGAGGGTGACATGCCGCCACACGAGTCCGGCAGGCTGGGCGCTGGCGGCCGGTCCGCTCGCTCCGCTCCATGTCGGGCGGAGCCCTCCGAGCCCCATCGGCTCCGCGTGGCGACCCGCTCGAGACCGCGGGCGGGAGCCGGCGGTTGATCCGGGTCTCGCCTTCGTCGCGATTCCGGCTTGACACCTGCCGAATGATTGATGTAACTAACTAATCGGTTAACTAATGCGCCGCTGCCGAGGAGCGATTGGGCTCGCCGGAGCCGCCTGGGGGCGGGATTCGGTGCCGTACCACGACCGCGCTCCCGGGTCCTGCGGGTCTCACGCGGGGGCGGCCACACGCGGTGGACGCGTCGCCACACCGGCGCTTGGACGAGTGGAAGACGGAGGACCCATCGATGACCGGCGCTGAGTTCATCGCCGAGTGCCTGAGCCAGGAAGGCGTGTCGAAGGTCTTCGGCCAGTGCGGCCACACGAACTTCGCGCTGATCGACGCCTCCTCAAGTGGGGATCGACTTCGTGTCGTTCCGGCACGAGCAGCTCGCCGCGCATGCGGCCGACGCGTATTTCCGCGTCTCGCACAAGCTCGCCGTCGTCAAGGTGCACCTCTCGCCGGGCCTCACCAACGCCCTGACCGGCGTCGTGACGGCCGCCGCGGACCTGACGCCGATGGTGGTGATCTCGGGCAACACGCCCGCCTACAACCACGCGCGCGAAGCGCACCAGGGCATCCGCTTCCACGCCGACGCGTCGCAGGGAGACATCTTCCGGCCGATCTGCAAGCGGGTGTGGCGGGTGGACGACCCCAAGCTCCTGCCGGACGTGATGCCGCGCGCGCTGAACCTCGCACAGAGCGGGCCGGCCCGGCGCCGTGCTGATCGACGTGCCAATGGACGTCTTCTCGCGGCACGTCGAGGGCCGGCGTGCCGACACCGCGCACGCCGTCCGGGCCAGCATCGGACCGCCGGCGCCGACGACGGCGATCGCCGAGGCCGCGCGGCTGCTGCGTCCAGGCGACCCGTCCCGTGATCTTCGCGGGCAACGGCGTGCTGCTCTCGGAAGCCTGGACGCGAGTCAGTCAACTCGCCGAGCTGCTCGGGCATTCCGGTGGCGACGACGCTCATGGGGAAGGGCGCCTTTCCGGAGGACCACCCGCTGTCGCGTCGGGATGACCGGCATCTGGGGCACGCGGCTCGCCAACGAGACGACCCGGAGCGGCGGACGTCATCCTGGCGATCGGCACCGGCTTCGGCGAGGCCGACTGCAGCTCCTGGAACCCGCAGTTCACCTTCGCGATTCCGCCGTCACGCCTGATCCAGATCGACACCGAGCCGCCGAGATCGGCAAGACGTACCCGGTCGACGTCGGGCATCGTGGGCGACGCGAAGGCGAGCCTGGCGAAGCTGCTCGAGCGGATCCGCGAGCGGGCGTCGCGCGCCGACTGGCGCGAGTCGCGCCGCGCCGGCGCAGCTGCGAAGCAGCGCGGCGGGCCTGGCTGAGGCGAGCTGGCCGCGAGCCAGCGGGACAGCGGCCGCCCGATCCATCCGGCCCGGCTGCTCGCCGAGCTGAACCGGGCGCTCCCCGAGGATGCCATCGTCGTCACCGACGTCGGCTGGAACAAGAACGGCGCGGGTCAGCAGCTGCGTGACGCGGCGGCCGCTCACTTCATCACGAGCGGGGGCATGGCGACCATGGGCTACGCCCCGGCGGCCGCGATCGGGGCCAAGATCGGCGTGCCCGCGCCAGCCGGTCGTCTGCGCTGGTCGGCGACGGCGGCTTCATGTCCACCTGCGGAGCCCTGGCGACGGCCGTGGAGCTGGGCACGCCGGTCGTGTGGGTGCTCTTCAACAACTACTGCTTCTCGACGATCCGGACGATGGGCGAAGACGTACTTCAAGAGCACGCTACGGCACCGAGTTCACGACGCCCGACGGCAAGCCGTACAACCCCGACTTCCAGCTCCTGGCGAAGGCCCACGGCATCCAGGCGCCGGCTGGTCGAGGATCCCGACCAGCTGCCGCGCGTCTCTGCAGAGAGTGCGCTGAGCCTCGACGCCCCCTGCGTGCTCGAGGTCAGGACGCGCGGCGATCTGCCCATGCCGCGGACCGGCTACTGGGACATCGCCGAGTTCCTCACGCCCGACCGGCGCGGGCATCAGCGACTGACCATGCAAGCGTTCATCAAGACCGCGCCCGGCGTGGGGAACATGATCGTCGGCGAGGCGCCCGTTCCCGTCCCGCAGCCGGGCGAAGCCCTGGTCAAGGTGGTCCGGTCCGGCATGTGCGGCACGGAGCTCCTGGTCCACGACGACCTGTACCGGGGACGGAAGCGCCCCATGCCGTTCCCGCTCATCGTGGGGCATGAGGCGTCCGGGGTGGTGGCGGAGCTCGGCCCCGGGGCCGCCGGTCTCCAGCCCGGGACTCGTGTCGCGCTGGAAGGCGTGAGCGGCTGTGGCGCGTGCTTCCACTGCCTGCGGGGAAGCTACAACCTCTGTCAGGACTGGCACCACATCGGGCTGACGCGAGCGGGCGCCCTCGCCGAGCTCGTCGACGGTGCCCGTCTCGTCGCTGATCCCGATTCCCGACGACGTCTCGTTCGAGAGCGCTGCCATGCTGGAGCCGTTCTCGAACGCGGTGCACACGCTCGAGCGCCTCAGGCCGGCGCCGGGTCAGCCGGCCGCCATCGTCGGGCCTGGTCCCCTGGGGCTCCTGAACCTCCAGGTGCTGCGGGCGGCGCGGGGCGTCGCCGCATCCTCGTTTTCGGACGGCGAGGAGACGAGCCACGCCTCAGCTCGCCCGAGCGCTGGGGGCGGACGTCGCCGTCGTGGCGGACCGGAAAGCGGCACAGGAGCACGTCGCCGAGATCTCCGACGGGATCGGCATGGCGATCGTCATCGAGGCTGGGGGCACCTCGGAGGCCGTCCAGACGGCCCTCGACATCGTGGCGAGCAACGGGTCCCTGGTGACCCTCGGGCTCGCGCGGGCCACCGAGATCGACGCGCTCACGATCGTACGGAAGAACCTCACCTGGCTCGGCGTCGTGGCGGCCGTGCGGCGGCACTACGCCGAGGCCATCCGGCTGATCCAAAGCGGGAAGGTGCAGCCGGAGCGCCTCATCACGCACCGCATGCCCCTGGCGGACGCGGCATCGGCGGTCCCCGCGATGCGCAGCGGGGACGCCGTGAAGATCATGTTCGCGCCCGGGTCCTGACGTCATGCTCGCGCTCGTGAAGGGGCGGGAGGCCGCAGAGGCGCCCGAGATCGCCGACCTGCCGGTCCCGAGCCCCGGGCCCGGCGAGGTCCTCGTGAAGATGGGGGCCGCCGGCCTCTGCTACAGCGACGTGATGATCCTGAAGAACCAGTACACGGGTCGCGTCCCAGTGCCGGTCCCGATCGTGATGGGTCACGAGGGCGCGGGTGTCGTCGCCGCGGTGGGTCCAGGGGTCACGAGCCTTCGTGAAGGCGACCGGGTCGGCCTGAATCCGTCCTGGGGATGCGGTCAGTGCTCGTACTGCATGGACGGTAGTCCGAACATGTGCCAGAGCTGGCGGCATCTCGGCATCACCCGCGACGGCACGTTCTCGGAGTACCGCGTCGTGCCGGCCTTTGCGGCCTGCAAGCTGCCCGACGGTGTGTCCATGGCCGAGGCGGCCGTCCTCGAGCCCGTCATGCTCGCCGTCCGGACGCTGGAGCACCTGCGCCCGCGCGTCGGAGATTCGGTGGCCATCATCGGGCCGGGTCCGTCGGCCTGTTCCATCTGCAGGCGTTCAAGGCGGCGGGCGCGTCCCTGGTCATCGTCATCGGTCTCGATCAGGGACTCGGCGCGCCTCGAGATCGCCCGGACCCTGGGGGCCGACCACGTGATCAACGCGAGCCGCGAGGACGTGGTGCAGAGGGTGCGGGAGCTGACCGGGGGCCTCGGATGCGACCTCGTCGTGGAGGCGGCCAACCATCCCTCCACGGTCGGCCAGGCGATCGACCTCGCCAGCGCCTATGGCCGGGTGATGCTCTTCGGGCTCTATCGCGAGGCGACGGTCAGTCCGTTGACCCTCATGCGCAAGGGGGTCACCGTGATGGGCGACGTCGCGGGAACGCTCCGCTGGTATCAGCGGGCGATCCGCTGGGTGCAGCACAAGAAGATCGCTGTCGAGCCGTTGATCACCGAGCGATTCCGCCTCGACCAGGCGAAGCAGGCTTTCGACGCGTTCCACGAGCGCCGGAGCGTGAAGGTGCTCTTCTCCATGTCGGAGCCTGCGGAGACGGGCCGTCCCCGATCCGTGCCCCATCCGTCAGCGCCCTGATCGATCCACTCACGCACCCCTCAAAGAGGAGGACAGCATGGACTCTAGCCTCAGCATGAACCGCCGCTCCGTACTGAAGGCCGGTGCCGCCCTGGCCGCCGCGTGCGCGCTGCCGGCCTGGGCGCAGGCCAAGCCCACGATCCGCTTCGCCGCCGTGTTCTCCGACAAGGACATCCGCGCCGAGATGATCGCAGATGTTCGCCAAGGACATCGAAGCCGACTTCAAGCTCGAGCCGTTCTACAACGGCTCGCTGTTCAAGCAGGGCACGGAGCTGGTCGCGCTGCAGCGCGACAACCTCGAGATGGGCAACATCGCGCCGCAGGACATCTCCAAGCAGGTTCCGGCGTGGTCGATCCTGACCTCGGCCTACCTGTTCCGGGACGCCAACCACCTGAACGCGTTCTTCGCGAGCGACCTCGGCGCGCAGATGAAGAAGATGGTCGAGGACCAGCTCAAGGTGAAGATCCTGGGGCCGACGTTCTTCGGCACGCGGCAGGTGGGCCTCAAGCCGAAGAAGAAGATCACCACGCCGGCCGACATGGCCGGCATCAAGCTGCGGATGCCGCGGCGGCGACGCCTGGCAGCTCCTCGGCCGCTCGCTCGGCGCCAATCCGACGCCGATGGCCTACGCCGAGGTCTATACCGGCCTGCAGACCGGCGCGATCGACGGCCAGGACAACCCGCTGCCCAACGTCCAGAACATGAAGTTCTACGAGGTGATGTCGCAGATCGTGCTGACCTCGCACCTCGTCGGCTTCGACCTGCTACCGTCAACCTGAAGACCTGGAACAGCATGTCGCCGGCCCAGCAGAAGAGCTTCCAGGCGGCGGCCGACAAGGCGATCGACTGGAGCGCGGGCGAGCACCTGAAGCGCGAGGCGGAGCTGGCCGACGTCTTCAAGAAGCAGGGCCTCGAGGTCTACGCGCCGGACGTCAAGGCCTTCCGCGAGCACGCGCAGAAGGTCTACCTGGCCTCCGACGAGGCCAAGGACTGGCCGAAGGGCATGCTCGAGAAGATCAACGCGCTGAAGTAAGGCCGTCGCGCCTGCCGTCGCGCCATCGCCGCGGCAGGCGCGTCCATTCGCAGGTCTGGAGGAGCGACTCCGTGATGCGTCCATGGCTGTCGGAAAGCCGGAGCTGGCTGCGGCGCCGGGCGGAGAACGTCGCTGGCGGCCCTGCTCGCGGTGATGTTCGTCGCCTTCATCGTGCAGATCGTCTTCCGCTACTTCCTCAACTTCCCGATCGGCTGGACCTCCGAGCTGACCGTCATCACCTGGCTGTGGCTCGTGCTCTGGGGCGCGGCCTTCGTCGTGAAGGAGAGCGAGGAGATCCGCTTCGACCTCGTCTATGCGGCGGCGGGCCGCCGCACGCGCCGCGTCATGGGCATCATCACCGGGGTCGCGATCGTGGCGCTGTACGCCGTGTCGCTGCCGGCGACGCTCGACTACGTCACTTTCATGAAGGTCGAGAAGACCGCGTACCTCAAGATCCGCTTCGACTGGCTGTTCTCGATCTACGTGATCTTCGTCGTCGCGGTCATCGTGCGCTACGTCTGGATCCTGTGGCACCTGCTGCGCGGCAAGGCGCCCGACGACGCCGGATCCGACCAAGGCGAGCTCCGGCCTGTGAATCCGACCAGCCCGTTCTCCCTCGCTGTCATGGCGATCGTCGGCCTCAGCCTGCTCGGGCTGCCGATCGGGCACGCGATGATCGGCGGGTCGGTGCTCTATCTCTACCTGGCCGGCCTCGACATGGGCACCGCCGCCGAGCAGCTCCTCAACGGCATGTACACGAGCTACGTGCTGCTGGCGATTCCGCTGTTCATCCTCGCCGCCGAGTTCATGAACAGCGGCAGCATCATGGATCGGCTGCTGCGCTTCTGCAACGCGCTCGTCGGGCGCTTCCGCGGCGGCCTCGCGCAGGTCAACGTCGTGCAGAGCATCATCTTCGCCGGCATGTCGGGCTCGGCGCTCGCCGACGCCGCCGGCTCCGGCAAGCTGATGCAGACGATGATGACGCAAGGACGGCAAGTACACGGCGAGCTTCGCCGCCGCCCTGACCGCGGCCTCCTCGGTGATCGGCCCGATCATCCCGCCGTCGATCCCGATGGTGATCTACGCGCTGGTCTCCGACACGTCGATCGGCTACCTGTTCCTCGGCGGCGTCATCCCGGGCCTGCTGATCGGCGTCGTCGCAGATGGGCTGATCGCGCTCGATCGCCAGGCGGCGGAACTTCCCGGTCGAGCAGCCCATCCCGCTGCGCGAGCTGCCGCGCATCACCTGGCGAGGCGTTTCCCGCGCTCATGATGCCGGTGATCCTGCTCGGCTGCCTCTACAGCGGGGTGACCACGCCGACGGAGGCCGCCGCGGTCGCCGCCGCGTACGCGCTGCTCGTGTCCGCCGCTGCTCTATCGCAGCATCGGCTGGCGCGACAGTCTACGGCTCGCTGCTCGAGCAGCGCGCGCATCACGGCCTCGATCGGCATGCTGATCGCGGGCGCGATGGTGTTCAACTACGTCGTCACGGTCGAGAACATTCCGAAGACGCTCAGCGTGATGCTGCAGGGCGTACGAGCTCTCGCCGCTGACGCTTCCTGCTGGTCGCGAACGTCCTGCTGCTGATCCTCGGCTGCTTCCTGGAG
Organism: uncultured Acidobacteriota bacterium; assembly: GCA_963771395.1. Taxonomy (GTDB): domain Bacteria; phylum Acidobacteriota; class Vicinamibacteria; order Vicinamibacterales; family 2-12-FULL-66-21; genus DATBJJ01. Next base: position 8,389 of record CAVYTY010000020.1, read on the forward strand.
GGCACCACGATCCTGCTGGTCATCGTGCCGGTGCTGCTGCCCACCGCGCAGGCGCTCGGCATCGACCCGGTGCATTTCGGCGTGGTCGCGGTCGTCAACATCATGATCGGCCTGATCACGCCGCCTTACGGCCTGCTGCTGTTCATGATGGTCAAGATCGCGGAAGTGCCGCTCAAGGACCTCGTGCGCGACGTCATGCCGTTTCTCGCGCGTCATGATCGGCGCGCTCGCGCTGATCACCTTCGTGCCGGACCTCGTGCTGTTCCTGCCCCGGCTGTTCGGCTACAAGGGCTGAGTGTCGCCGCACAACGGGACGATGCGATGACCAAGCCGATCTACGTGCTCAACGGGCCGAACCTGAACCGGCTCGGCAAGCGCGAGCCGGAGATCTACGGCACGACCACGCTCGCCGAGATCGAGGCGATGTGCCGCGAGGCCGCGGGCAACCGCCCGATCGAGTTCCGGCAGTCGAACGCCGAGCACCAGATCGTCGACTGGATCCACGAGGCGATCGACGCGGCGCGGGCATCGTCATCAATCCCGCCGGCCTCACCTTCACGTCGATCCCGATCCTCGATGCGCTGAAGATGTTCCCCGGGCCGATCTTCGAGCTGCACATCACCAACATCCATCGCCGCGAGGAGATCTACCAGCACTCGCTGATGTCCAAGGCGGCGACCGCCGTCATCATGGGCCTGGGCCCGGACGGGTATCCGACGGCGGTGGCAGCGATGCTCCGTCTCCTGGCGAAGTAGGAGCGGGCTCGCGGTCGGGCCTCGCAGGGGTTGAGGTACCATCGAGCCGGCCGGGGACGGGCGCACGAGCGGAATCCGCGTGCGCCCGCTCGCTCGGAGGAGTCAGATTTCCGCATGTGCTTCGCACACTCGGAAACGGAGCCCGCAGCCGCCACGCTGCGGACAGCTCGACGCGAGGACCGACGGAGATGACGGCCAAGGCTCGGCCCGACCTGACCCCGGCGCCCCGGCGCCGGAACGCCGAGCGCACGCGGAGCGAGATCCTCGCGGCGGCGATCCGGGAGTTCACCGAGCGCGGCCTGAACGGCGCGCGGGTCGACAGCATCGCGGCGCGCACCCGGACCAACAAGCGGATGATCTACTACTACTTCAAGAGCAAGCGGCAGCTCTTCATCGCCGTGCTGGAGGACGCGTATCGACGGATCCGGGAGGCGGAGCGCGCCCTGCGCCTGGACGACCTGCCGCCGCTCATCGCCATGCGGCTCCTGATCGAGTTCACGTGCGACTACCACTGGAAGCATCCCGAGTTCGCCAAGCTGGTGGCGATCGAGAACGTGCAGAAGGGCCGGAACATCGCGCGCGCGGCATCCATCACCGGCCTGAATACCTCGATCGTCGACGCGACGGCCAAGGTCCTGCGGCGGGGCGCTGACGAGGGCGTGTTCCGCGAGGGCATCGACGCGGTGGGGCTCCACATGACCATCAGCGCGCTGCCGCTGTTCCACATCACCAACCGGTACACGTTCGGCACGATCTTCCGCCACGACATGGCATCGCCGGAGGCGCTGGCCGCCCGCCGGCGGGAGATCGTGGACATCGTCCTCCGGTACGTGAGTGCCTGACGTCGTGGCCCGCGTCGGGGCGGACGATGCCCCGCGCCGGCGGTCTCCTGCCGTCCCGGAGGCGAAGCCGAGGCCATGACCGGCGTCGGTGAGGCAGGTCCCCGCGGGGAGCGCGCGCGCTCGGACTGCTGGGTGCGCGTGGAGATCCGCGACGGGGGCGGCATCGATCTCGGCGTCCGCTCGAAGGTCGAGGCGATGTACGGGGAAGCCGTCCGGCGGACGTGCCGCGCGGTGCTGGACGCGCTGGGAGTGCGGCACGCGGTCGTCTCCGTCGAGGACCAGGGCGCTCTCGACTTCGTCCTGGCGGCGCGGCTGGAGGCCGCCGTCAAGCGCGCGGGCGCGGGCGGCGGCGCCACGTTCCTGCCGCCCTCGGGCCCGGGGGCGGACGCGCCGCCCGCCCGTGACCGGCTCCGCCGGTCGCGGCTCTATCTGCCGGGGAACGAGCCCCGGTACTTCGTGAACGCCGGCTCCACGGGCCCGATGCGGTCATCCTCGACCTGGAGGACGCGGTGGCGCCGAGCAGAAGGACGCGGCGCGGCTCCTGGTGCGGAACGCCCTGCCGGGCCGTCGACTTCTGCCCGTGCGAGCGGATGGTCCGCATCAACCGGGCGACCGCGGGCTCGAGGACATGGACGCCGTGGTGCCGCAGAACGTCCAGGCGCTCCGATCCCCAAGGCGGAGTCGGCCGAGCAGGTGAGGCGCGGTGGACGCGCGCGCGGAAGCGGCGCGCCGCGCGGCGGGCTCCGGGAGCCGTGCTTCCTCGTGCCCATCATCGAGACCGCGCTCGGCTGCTTCGCGCGCGCGCGATCGCCTCGGCGAGCCCGAACGTCGTCGCGCTCACGATCGGCCTGGAGGACTACACGGCCGACCTCGGCGTCGAGCGCACGCCGAGGGCCGGGAGTCGCTCTGGGCCTCGCCAGACGGTGGTCAACGCGGCGCGGGCCGCGGGGGTGGCGCCCATGCGACTCGGTGTTCTCGGATGTGGCGGACCTCGACGGGCTGCGGGCGGCGGTCCTGGAGGCGAGGGCGCTCTGGGCTTCGAGGGGAAGGGGTGCATCCATCCGCGCCAGGTGCCCATCGTCCATGCGGCCTTCGCGCCGACGGCGGACGAGATCGCCAGGGCCCAGCGGATCGTGCTGGCCTTCGAGGACGCGACCCGGCGAGGGGTCGGCGTGGTGGCCGTCGGCTCCAAGATGGTGGACCCACCCGTGGTCAAGCGCGCCTTGCGCACGCTGCGCATGGCGAGGAGCTGGCGCTGGTGTCTCCGGACTGGCGACGGGCCGCCGCGCGCCGACTGAGGCGGTGACGGCAGCGCCCGCGGAGGGGGCTGGCGCCATGAGCGGCTGACCGCGAACGCCCTCGGGCGTCTGGTGCCCGACCAGGTGAACGGGCGGCGTGAGGTGCCGTTTCAGGGCGTGCGCGGCCACCGGCCGGCCGGGCGCCAGGCCGCCCCGCCGATCCGGAGCGCGGCGGACTATCCGCCGAGCGGGGACAAGCGCGCCGCCTCGCTCGCCGAGGCGCTGGAGGCGTGCGGGCTGCGGGACGGCATGACGCTCTCCACCCACCATCACTTCCGGAACGGCGACCTCGTGGGCAACATGCTCTTCGACACGTGCGCGAAGCTCGGGAGTGCGGGACCTGATCTGGTTCCCGTCGGCGTCCTTCCCCTGCCACGCGCCGATCACGCACCACATGGAAGCCGGCGTGGTCCACCACGTCGAGGGCTGCCTGAACGGGCCGCTCGGCGAATACTGCCACGGAGGGCCGGATGCGGGGCTCGGCGGTGCTGCGCTCCCACGGCGGGCGCTGGCAGGCCATCCAGGACGGCGAGGTGCAGGTCGACGTCGCGGTCGTCGCGGCGCCGTGCGCGGACCCTTTCGGGAACGCGAACGGCGTGCACGGGCCCCGCGCCTGCGGCTCCCTCGACTTCGCCCTCGCCGACCGCTCTACGCCGACCACGTGATCGTGGTCACGGACCATCTCGTGCCGTTCCCCGCGATCCCCTGGCACATCCAGGGCAACAACGTGGACCATGTCGTGTGCTGGACGGATCGGCGATCCGGCGCAAGATCGTCTCCGGGACGACCGAGATCACCCGGAGCCCCGACCGGCTGCTCGTCGCCGAGTGGACGGCCCGGTTCGTGCGGGACGCGGGGATCATGAAGGAAGGATTCTCCTTCCAGGCCGGCGCCGGCGGGATCAGCCTGGCGTTCGCCATTACCTGAAGGAGATGATGAAGCAGGCGGGCGTGCGGGCCCGGTTCGTCCGCGGGCGGCGTCACGAAGTACCTGGTGGAGATGCTGGAGGAGGGCCTGACCGACTACCTCCTGGACGGCCAGACGTTCGACCTGGACGGCGTGGCGCTCCATGCGGGACGACCCGGCGCACCAGGCGACCAGCCCCTTCACGGCTACAACTATCACGGCAAGGGGTACTTCGGGTCCTTCGTGGACTTCGTCGTCCTGGGCGCCACCGAGGTGGACGTGAGCTTCAACGCCAACGTCGTGACCCACTCGGACGGCCGAGCTGCTCCACGGGATCGGGGCTGGCAGAACTGCCTCTTCGCGAAGTGCACGGTGCTCGCCGTGCCCGCCATGCGCGATCGCATGCCCATGATCCGGGACCAGGTCACCACGCTGACAGGACCGGGCGAGCTCGTCGACGTCGTCGTCACCGAGCGGGGCATCGCCATCAATCCCCGGCGCGGCGACCTCCTGGACGCCGTGAAGGGATCGGGCTTGCCCATCCGGGACATTCGCGACATACAGCGGGAAGTGGAGCAGATCTGCGGCGGCAAGCCCACGCCGCCCCGGCGGAGCGGACAGGTCGTCGCCGCCGTGAAGTGGGTGGACGGGACGGTCCTCGACTCCGTCTGGAAGGTCGAGCGGTAGGCCGGTCGTCACCTCCCAGCGGCTCGCGGATCCGGTGGGCGTCATTGGCGGCAGCTGACCGCTCGGGAGGCGAAGGGCCGGCACGTGGGAGGACGGACATGACGACGAAGGACACCATCCAGGGCTACTTCAGCAGTCTGCAGCAGAAGCGAGGCTGGGAGTCGTTCCTGGCCGAGGACATGGTCTTCACGATCTTCGCCAGTCCCAACAAGCAGGTCCGCGGACGCGCCGCGTACCTGGAGGCGACGAAGCGCTTCTACGCCATGATCATCTCGGTGGAGGTCAGGGACCTGCTGACCGACGGGCCGAAGGCCTGCGCCCTGACCCGATACGAGCTCAGACGGCCCGACGGCGCGGTCTTCGTGAGCGACGTCGCCGAGATCTTCGGCGTCAGCGAGGGCCAGATCAGCTCCCTCGGGATCTACTTCGACAGCGCACCCTTTCCGAAGTGATCGAGCGGCGGGATCAACCTGATCGTGGGCCCGGAGCGGGTGTGGAGCTGTGAGGTGGTGGTGCTGGCGGAGTGACGCCTCGAGAGGATGAGCCATCCGCGTCCGCTCGACCCCACGGACCATCTCCGGCGCCCCTGGCGGGTTCATGCCCTCGCGCGCGCCGAGGCACTCGCGCTGCACGACGTCTGGGAAGTGGACGCGACGCTGCCGCCGGGAGCCACCCTGGCCCAATGGGCGGATGCTCTCCGCCAGGAGCGTCAGAGTGTGGCGACGCGAGCGCTGTTCGCACTGCGCTGGGGACTCGGTCGCGTCCTGGGACTCGATCGAGGCAGCTCCGGGTTCTCTCTCGTGTATGCGGAGCCCGAGGAGCAGCTCCACCGGATCGAGAACCGAACCGTGTCGGCATTCCTGCACCTCTCGCTCGCCGGGCGCCGGCCAAGGCTGGCCGTGTACGTGCGGCCACATGGAAAGCTCGGCCGGTGGTACCTGCGCGGCATCGATCCCTTTCGGCGCGCCATCGTGTATCCGAGCCTTAACTCCACCGGAATCAACGCGTCGTCCGGCTTCGGACGATAGTGCCGGTCGCGGTCGGCGAGCACACGGCTCACTCTGGACGCGCCCATCAGCTGCGGCAGGAACTCGTGCAGGATGATCGACTGGTAGTGCCAGGTGACCAGCCGACGCGCCTCGGCGAAATGCGGTCTCGGTGCCCATCCGGGGATTCGCCAGGCGCAATTCATCCAATGCCCTGTTGTGCGTGAGCAGCATCGCGGCCTGCAGGCCGGCGACCACGACGTTCTCGTCGTTCCTGGGGTCGGCGATGATGGCGCGGCCATTCGCCTCGCGGGGGAGGTCCTCGAAGAGGCCCCCGCTCTCGACACGGAGCTTCGCGCGGTCCGCCTTCTCGTAGAGCTGCGGTGAGCCGGCGGGGCCGTCTCTGGTACACAGAATCCAGATCGAAAAACGGACGGCGCGCGTTGCGCGATTTCCGCGGGTTCGCCGGCTGGCCGAGGCGCGAACCGGTGTCGAACGTCATGTCGTGATCGAGGAACTGCCCGAAGAACGTGATGCCTGCCGTGTGGGCGTCGTTGTTGGGATTTCCCGCGCTGAGAAGCGGGTCCACGATGATACGCCACCGGCCCGGCAGCCAGGTTGTCCCGGGCGTCGAGAGGCCCGCCGCGGCTGCCGAGCCGTAACGAGCGCCGCTTCCACCGCCGGTGTCGCGTCGGCAAACGGGGGCAGGTGGAACATCCGGCCAAAACGGCTGGCGCTGCCGTCCTCGTCCCCCCGCAGGTCCTCCGCCTCCCCGACCGGCCCGCGCATATTCTGGACCGCTTGTCCGGCCGATCCGGCGCAAATTGCCGCCACCACGGCACATACCACCGCGGACGTTCGAGCGTCATGATTTCTCCTCTTCCCGCCAGAACGCGCCTATTGAGGAGATCGCAATGCAGGGCACGAACCCGACAGTCCCGCTGATTCCCCCGCGTGAGTCGGACGCCCGAGCCGTCGGGGCACCTTCGGCATTGACAGGGGGCACGGCGCTGGCAGAATGGGTCCGCTTGCAGGAGGCGCCGGCCGTGCCTCGAGGCAGGAGTCCGCGTGGCACGCGCGCGAGCGGCGGGTTGCGCACCTCGGAACAAAGGGACAGATGACATACAGATCCGCCGGCAGCCGCGGTCCGCTCGCATTCGTCGTTGCTGGCCTCTTGTCCATCGCGTCGACAGCGATGAGCCAAGGCGCACAACCCGGCGAGAGAGCCGACCGGGAACAAATCACCGCAATCATCGGCAGTTGGGAAAAAGCGTGGAACAGCCACGACATGCGCGCGTTGGCTGGCCTGTTCCATGAGGACGGCATCTGGATTCTCTGGACGGGCGAAGTGTGGAAAGGAAGAACCACGATTGAGGAAGGTCACGCCGCAGTTCACAAGACGGTGTTCCGCAATAGCGTTCAGCGCGAACGGCTCGAGGAGCTGACCTTCGTCGGCCCGGATGCGGCTGTTGTGAGGTTCTACAGCACGCTGACCGGAGATGAACGGTACCCGGACAAGGTCGTTCGCAGCCGCAAGATCTTGATCGTGACGAAGCGCCAGGTAAGTGGAAAGTTGGGTGGGGACAGAATACGCGCCTGGCCGACACTACGCCCGACTGATTGGCTGGTCCCGTTCGATTGGGCCACTCGGCTTCTGCACTTGCAATTCCCGCCGCACCTGAGGTATATGAGTCCCACATATGGGACTCATGCCGGGCACCCGTGAGCTGAAAAAGGGCAGCGCCGAGTTCCTGATCCTCTCCCTCGTCGAAGTACGGGCGCGCCATGGCTATGAGATTGCGCAGCGGATCGAGGAGCGATCAGGAGGCACGCTCACCTTCCATGCGGCCTCGCTGTATCCCCTGCTGTACCGGCTCGAGAAGCGCCGCTGGATCGAAGGCCGATGGACGGAGAAAGCGGGCGAGCGGCGCCGACGCGTCTACAAGCTGACCAGCGAAGGCCGGAAAGTGCTCGCCGCCCATCGGAGCGGATGGGAAGCCTTCGTCCGCGCCATCGGCCAGGTCGTGGGAGGCGAGCATGCCTGACCCGTCGCCGCTTCGACGGGCCGATCACTGGCACGCGGAGATCAGACGCCGGCTGGTGCCGTTGGCGCTCCTGCCAACGCGCGAGATGGAGATCGTCGAAGAGATCGGACAGCACTTGGCGGATCGCTATACGGGTCTGCGTGCACTTGGCGCATCCGAGGAGGAAGCCGCAGCTCGCGCGTGGCGCGAGCTCGACGAGTCCGACGCGCTCGGCCGTGCGATTTCAAGCCTCGAATCACCTGCGCCCGTGCATCTGCTGCCCCCGGGCGCGGCACCGGGCGGCGGCTGGCTCGGTACCGTCTGGCACGACATCCACTACTCGGCACGCACGCTCCGAAACTCCCCTGCGTTCTCCGTCACTGTGCTGCTCGCGGTGGCGCTCTCGATAGGACCCCTCACCGCGATCCTCAGCGTCGGCAACTGGCTGCTGTGGCGGCCGCACCCCGGAGTCACCGACGCTCGTTCGCTCGCCGTGGTGTGGTTCGGGCAATGGCGCCAGAACGCCGCGAGCGTCAGCTTCAGCCCGACGGGCGTCTGGTACCAGAACCTTGCTGATATCCGGTCGCGCGCTCGCACCATAACCGGCATCGCGGGCGTTATCGAGAGCAGTCCGAGTCTCTTCGTGCCGGGCGGGCAACCCCGCCAGATCCGCGCCGAACTGGTCACGGCAGATTTCTTCGACGTCCTCGGCGTACGGATCAGCGCCGGCAGGAGCTTCAGCCCCGACGAAGACAGCGGCCCGTTCGGCTCGCCGGTCGTGGTCATCAGCCACCGTCTTGCGCAGTCTGCATTCGGGTCTGCGTCGGGCGCCCTCGGCCAGTCCATCGCGCTCAACAGTCAGCCGTTCGCGGTCATCGGGGTGGCGCCGCCGGCGTTTCGCGGCACCTCGAACACCGGCCGCATCGAGGCCTGGCTGACCGGCGCGACCTGGCCCTACCTGAGCCACGTCAAAGAGCCCCGCGTCATGTCACGCGAAGACGGTTTCTTCTACGGTTTCGTCGTGCGGGCGGCACCCGACAGGACATTTGCCGAGGTCGAGAGCGAATTCAAGGTGTTGGCAACGTCTCTTGGCGCCGCCCCGCGGCTGTTTCCGGGCCTGGGGCTGACGCCGTTGACGCGGGCGCGGACGGGGACCATGGTCAATACCATGTTGGCCATCGGCGGCGTGCTCCTGCTCCTGGGCTGCGCGAACGTCGCGAACCTGCTGATATTTCGCGCGGCGCGGCGCGAGCACGAGATCGCCATCCGGAAGGCGCTCGGTGCGTCGCGCTCACGGTTGATGCAGCTCCAACTGATGGAGAGCTGGCTGCTGTCCGTGGCAGGAGCGATCCTCGGCCTCACGCTGGCCGTGTATCTGAAGCAGCTCATCGAGCAGCTCCTCTTCCCCGGGCCGCCGGGTATGAGTTTCACCGTGCCGATGGACACGCGCGTGCTCGGTCTCACCGTCGCGGTCGCCCTCACAACCGGCACGCTGGCGGCGCTCGCGCCCGGATGGCTGGTGACGCGCACCCGCGGGCTGGCGGCGCTCGGCCGCGCGACCGTCACCTGGAGCCGCGCGCCGAAGCTGCGGGGCAGCCTGGCGGTCCTGCAGCTCGCACTCTCACTGACGCTTCTGATCAGTGCGCTGCTGCTCGTCTTCACGCTTCGAAACCTGAGAGCCGTTGACCTCGGTTTCAATCCCGACCGGGTGAGTGTCGTGACGTTCAGCCTCGACGAGCACGGGTACGACAGCCGCCGTGCCCTGGCGTATCACCGGGACGTGCTGCCCGCTCTCCAGTCGGCCGGCGAGTTCGAAACCGTCAGCCTCTCGGGAGGCGCGCCGTTCGGCCCGGGCTCGCGGGTTCACGTGATTCCGCCGGGAGGCGGGTCGCCCTTGAGGGTGCTGGCGAACGGCGTCAGCGACAGCTATTTCCGATTGCTGTCAATCCCGATCGTTGGTGGACGCGCGTTCACGCCGGCTGAGGTCCTCGATACCGTTGAGCATGGGCCGCTCATCGTCAACGAAACGCTTGCGCTCCGGCTGTTCCACACCGCCGACGCGGTTGGCCGGACAGTGCGGCTCGCGGGGAACAGGGACAACCCTGAACAGGAGCTCGTGATCGTCGGCGTTGCCAGAGACTCACGTTGGCACTCGATCGCCGGCGATCCGGAACCGTTCATATATCAGCCGTTCGCGCAGTTCAGCTCGGGGGGACGGCGTTTACCTGATCAAGTCGGCTCTTCCCGCTCTCCGGGCAGGGGACATCGCGAACTCCATTGCCGCACGCACCGCAAGCGCCATACCGCTCTCGGACCCGCGACCGCTGACGACCGGCATCGACCAAGCGTTGAGCGAGCAGCGGATGTTCGCGTGGGTGCTCAGCCTGCTCGCGGTCCTGGGTTTCGCGCTCGCCGCGCTCGGTCTCTACGGTCTCGTCGCGCAAATCACCATCGAACGGCGGCGTGAGTTCGGGATCCGTCTGGCGCTCGGAGCGGCTGGCGGGGACATCGTGCGGCTGGTCGCGCGGTATGCAGTGGCCGTGTCCTCACTTGGCGTTCTCGTCGGACTGTCCTTGTCGGTACTTCGGCACGCGAGTCATCCGGAGCATGTTGTTTGGCGTGTCACCACTCGATCCAGGCGCGTATGTCGCGGCGGTTGCCACGCTGGTAGTGGTCGTCGCGCTGGCGTGCGTCGGGCCGGCCGTGCGGGCTCTCCGCGTACAAGCTGTCGAGGTGCTCAGGGCCGAGTAACTAGTGACCCGTAAAAGAAACGTTGGCCGCCCGGTGCTGGGACGGAGAACGTCAAGAACCGCTTCCGTGCGGGACCAACTAGATCAGCGCGCGCGGAGCAAGAACGACCGCTTCAGCCACCGGCCGGTCCAACGAGCTATCCCCCCGAGAATCGGCACACGGACGATCGCGTCGCGCAGCCGGATGATCCCGAGCACCTGGTAGTCGGCAACCAGGCGCTGAAGACGCTCGCATTCCTCGACGAGCCGCTCGTTGCGGCTGCGCGCAGCGGTCAGCTCGGCCGACAACGACTGACCGGTGCGTTCGAGCCCTTGATAGTCGGCCCCCTGGTGGTGAAGACCCCCGCGTTCCTCGACGAGCTGCTCGTTGAGGCGGCGCGCCGCGGTCAACTCGCCCGACAACGACTGAACGCTGCGTTCGAGCCCCTGATAGTCGGCCACCTGGTGGCGAAGCCCCCCGCGTTCCTCGACGAGCCGCTCGTTGCGGCTGCGCGCCGTGGTCAACTCGGCCGACAACGACTGAACGCTGCGCTGGAGTTCGTGCGCGTGCTTGAAACGCCCTACGACCGAGGAGAGGTGCCGCGCCGCGGCCCGTTGAGCCTCGATGTCCGCAACCTGGCGGGATGCGGAATTCTTGCCTTCGGCGATCGCCCGCTCGTAGATGTCGAGCAGGTGGTCGACCGCTTCGTCCAGCCCGGCGTCCTGTCGCACTCGTGCTGAGATGCAGCCCGCGTCGGCCGCGTCGTACGCTGCGATTTGGGATCGATACCAGTCGACCGAGTGCGGTTCTCTCAACAGCCGGATGCCGAAATTGCAGGACCGCATCTGCTCGAACTCGTGCAGCGTCACGAGCGGCCCGCACCCCATGATATCGGCGGGCACCACGGCGCAGCCCACGGCCATCGCTTCCAGGGCCGTTCGACCCTTCGCGAACACCAGGTCCACGCCGGCCAGCAAATCCTCCGGGCGTTCGATCACCCGGCCCCAGCGCAGACCGGCCACCTCCAGATCGATCCCGCTCTCGCTGGCAGGCTTCTCGAATCATCTCGGTGTACCCGCCTGGCTCGGCCTGGTTGCTGAGCACGAGCGCCCGCCTTGGCCGCGGCGGCAGCGGACCGCGCCGCGCGAAGCGCTGGAGATCCACGAAGTTGAGGAGCCGCTCGATCCGCTCGGGCCGAATGCCCTCCTCCGCCGTCAACCGATCGGCGCAAGGCGCGTCCACAGCGACATATCGCGCAATCGACGGATGATGGAGAGGCGCTTCTTCCCAGGGCAGGAATCCGTGGCAGAAGTGCACGATCGGCACGTCCGGAAAGTGAAGCGCGGCAATCAGCGTTTCCAGGTGATGGTGTCCGTGGATGAGATCGGGTGTGAAGCCGACGTTGTCCAGACCGCTGACGACGGGCACGGTCGCGGCGCGGAGTTCTTCGGCGACCGCACCCAGGGCCAGGCTGAACGCCACCGGGCGATGCCCCCGGCCGATGAGGGCGCGGCAGACATCGCGAACCCAGAGCTCCGAGCCGGCCCGCTCGCGCAGCGTGTTGTTGGTGAAGAGGATCGAGAGGGATCGCATCAGATTCGGCGGTTCCGGCCTGGAGCGTGGTTGCCTGGTCCACCGAATTGGACGCGGCCGGCCGGTGAGTCCAGTCTTCCTCTCGCAGGGTTCGCGATCATCATCCCGCGGCGGCCGCGATCGCCATGGCCACCGGGCGCACGTGGTCGCGGTAGCGAATGATCCTGGAATAGCGGCCTTCGGTGACGCGCCTCTCTCCAACATTCTCGTAGCCGGGCAGCTCCTGTTCGAAGCGCGACGCCCGCACGTTCGCCGCGACCGGGCGCAGGCACTCCGTCGCGAAGGCTTGCCGTCCATAGCGGCCGAGCGCCGCGTCCACCTCCGCGCGCATCTCCGGGTAGCCGCGCGCCGCCGCCAGCTTCCGCTCCAGTGCGACCTCGTCGAGCCGGACGACGATCGAGCCTGGACACGACGGTTCGTGCGGGCCGTCCAGCAGGAACTCGTAGTTGCGCACCTCGCGTCCCGTCCGCCGATTGACGATCAGCACCGCGCCGTCGATGATCAGGCGGCAGACGTCGTGGGCAGGGTTGAACCCTTCGACGGCATCACCAGCCACACAATCCACACCGCACTCCTCGAGCGCCGACGCGAGCTCCTGTGCGAGTGCGACGAACACGTCGACGCGGCGGTCGAGCAACATCCGGTAGACCTGTCTGTCCGGATACCGACCGTAGATTGGTCCGGCCGACACACCGACGGTGTTCAGCAGCCGGGTGGTCGACGAGAGGCGCGACTTCGCACCGCCCCCGGAGCCGTCCGTCAGGCAGCAGTAGATCGGGTGATGTTCCGCCATCCAGTGATACACGATCAATTCGTGACCTGGATGTGCGACGACGAGTGCCACGGTTTGGGGACCGGGCGTGACTGACGTCATTGATGAGTCGGCTGAGGCCCGACGTGAAGATCTTAACTCAGTCGACAACGATGGCTGACCGCGAGATGGATTTTCTCGTCGCTGCTGAGCAGCGTCGCATGCGTCACCGCCGCCGAATGGTCGCGGCAGCGAGGCGAGCTCCCAGAGCCCGAAGCGCTTGTCGCGGGCTGTTCCGCCGGAGTGGAGACACCGTTCGTCGATCACGGCAACCGGAGGAGGCAAGCAGAACGGCGGGCGCTCGAGGTTCAGCGGGCGCCATCCACCAGTCGCAATGTCGAGATTGGCGTCTCGCTCGATGAACGTCGTCGTCAGCAGGTAGCGGCCGCCTGCGGGCGGGGCGTGTTATCCTGCCCTCCGTCTTTTTTCACGTCGAGGAAGCCATGGTCCTGACCAAGTCCGAGCTCATCGCCTCGCTGCAGAACGAAGTCCGCATCCTGCTTCACCTCGCGAGCAAGATCGACCGCACGATGCTCGACTACCGTCCGACGCCGAAGCAGCGCAGCACGATCGAACTGCTGAAGTACCTGAGCACAATGGGGCCCGCGTTGGTGCAGGCCGCCAAAGCTGGATCGTTCGACCGTGCCGTGTGGACGGCCGCCGATCAGGCCGCCCAGGCACGGGACTTCGAGCAGACGCTCGCGGCAATTGCCGGCCACACCGACGCCTACGCGGCACTGCTCGGCGACGTGTCCGACGCCGGCTTCCGCAGCGAGATCGAGATGTTCGGCAGCAAGACCCCGCGCGGGGCCTTCATCGTCAACCACGTGCTCTGTGCGTGCGCGGCCTACCGCACGCAGCTGTTCATGTACCTCAAGGCCTGCGGCCGCGAGGAGCTGAGCACGATGAACCTCTGGGCCGGCGTCGATGCGCCGGCGGCGGTCTAGCCCGGCGCCCCAGTCGAGCAAGCTCACCGCTGACGCGCGTCGTTGATGCCGCATAGACGGGGGACCATGCCCCCCCCAACGAATGTGGGGACGAACATGCCTATCGACAAATGGAATGAAGCGGGCCGCGAATGGGAAGAAGATCACGGACTGCTCGACGGGGACCAGGTCGCACAATGTTCGCGCGCGGACGTCGCGGAGCCGTTCCGCTCGCCCATCCCCACCAGGATGATTTCGAATGGCGAGTACATGCCGGTGCCGCAAACCGACAAACAGAAGCGCGTCGAGGCGCGCATCGAAGAGCTCAGCACCGACGCGAGCAACAGGCTCGGGGTGGATCGGCGACAGTTTCTCAGAAGCTCGGGTGGAATGGCGGCGGCGATGCTCGCCATGAACGAAGTCTTCGGACGTTTCTTCAACGTCAGCCTGGTGGAGCTGTTCGAACCGGCAGCGTACGCAGCGTCAGCCGCGCCGCAGGATCTCTTCGTGTTCGACGACCAGCTGCACTTTGTCCGCGGCAGCCGGCCCTCGCCGGCGGGCCTGCGGGCGATCGCTCAGGGGCCATCGTCGGCTCCGACGGTGAAATCGAATCCATTCAACCCGCAAGGAAGAGCTGATGAGCGTGGCGACACGTGGGGCGTGTGGAATCCGGCGCTGGTGGGGCTGCCGATCGATGCTGGATACGCGCACATCACTCAATTCATCAAGGACGTGTACCTGGACAGCCAGGTGACGATCGGATTGCTGAGCAACGTGACCGCGTCCGGTATCCAGATTGAGGGCGAGCGCCGAGCGCCGAAAAACGCACAAGAGGCGCAGCTCGGCGAGGTGCTGACGGCCGCGCAGACCGCCGCCGCGCGCAACTTCGTGAATGAGATTTCCGGTTCGACGCGGATGTTGTGTCACGGCTTGTTGTATGTGGGCAAAGGCAACCTGAGCTGGATACAGGAGCAGACAGACAAGAACGAGCCGGATTCGTGGAAGGGCTACAACATCTCCAACGCGGCCAAAGTCGATGATGATCCGAACAGCCTGATGCGCAGATGGCGGCACGATGACGAAGAGGTGGCATATCCCACTTTCGAGCTGATTCAAAAAAACTACGAGCGCATCAAGGGCCGGAAACCGGGCTTCAACAACATCTGCGTGCACAAGGGCCTCGCGCCGGGACCGCCGGATCCACGGACCGGGCATCCGGGAGATCTGCCGAAAGCCGCACGTGACTGGCCGAAGCTGAACTTCATCAGCTATCACTCGTGCATTCAACCGAGCTTCTTTTTTGGCGACACGCTCGACGACATCAAGTCGGGCAAGATGCGCGGCGGAGTGCCGGACATCGCGTGGACGACCGAATATGCCCAGCTCGTGCAGGACCTGCCCAATTGCTACGGGGAAATCGGGACGACGTGGGCTTCGTCCATCGTGACCTTTCCGACGGTCGCCGCGCACCTCATGGGTCAGCTCATGAAATTCATGGGTGAGGACCGGATTCTGTTCGGCTCCGATTCGGTGTGGTACGGCTCGCCACAATGGCAGATCGAAGCGTTGTGGCGATTCCAGATTCCGGAGGACCTGCGGAAGAAGTACGGATACCCGGAGCTGACCGAGCGAGCCAAGCGCAAGATCCTGGGTCTGAATTCGGCGAAGTTGTACGACATCCGGGCCCTGGACACGGGTTCGTACAAGCCGGTACCGAAAGACTACGAATCGCGGATGAGCCCCCAGCTGCAGACGCTCCTCGAGTTCGGGCAACTCAAAGCCGACAACATGTCCCGGATGAAGGAGACCTACGCGTCCCTGGCGATCGAACCGGACCACATCCGCTACGGATGGATACGGGAGAGGGCCTGAACGATTGCGTCGCGGCCGCGCGCGCGATCAGACCGGCAGTTCCCAACCCTTGCGGTAGCTCCCCTCGATGAAGGGCTGCGCTTCCGGTGCGTTGGTGGCCTTCATGTCCGGGGCGTCCCACTTCACGACCTTGCCCGTCCGGAGCGCCAGCGTGCCGAGGAGGATGAACTCGGTGAGCCGCGCGCCGTAATCGAAGTTGCTGCACGCGGGTGTACCGCCCTTGCAGGCCTGCAGCCAGTCGGCATGGTGCCCGGCGACGCGCGGGATGGTCTTCGGCGGGCGCTTGTACTCGCGGTGCAGTGCCATCGGGAGCAGGCGCGGCATCCCGGACCAGCCGGCGCACGTGAGGATGCCCTTCTCGCCGACGAACATGAGGCCGTTGTCGCCCTCGCCGAGCCGCTGCTGCGGGTCGTCCGGATCGATGCCGAGCGGCGTGGGCGGTCTGAGGCCGTTGTCGTACCAGTACAGAGTGAGCGGTCCCCTGTTTCCCTTCGCGCCGTACTGATACGTGACGAGGTGGCTTCCCGTGGTCGTTTCCGGATCGACGTCCGAGCTCCTGGCCTCCATGGTGATCGGCACGTCGAGGCCAAGCGCGTTGAACGCCGGATCGAAATGGTGCGGCGCCATGTCGGGCATGGTGCCGTTGCCGAAGTCCCAGATCCATCGCCAGACGAACGGGGCGTACTTCCCGCTGTAGGGCCGTGCGGCCCGTGGGCCAAGCCAGAGGTCCCAGTTGAGACGGGAGGGCTGGACCGACGGGCCCTCTCCCGGCCCGGCGTTCTTGACGGACCGCGCATTGCCGCTCCAGCCATGCACCTCGCGCACGGCACCGATCGCGCCGTCGGTGATCCACTCGACCGTCTGGCGATGGCCCTCGCCCGAGCGGCCGTGGTTGCCCATCTGCGTCGCCACGCCCGTCTCCTTCGCGACGCGAGCCACGAGGCGCGCCTCACGGATGTTGTGCGTGAGCGGCTTCTCGCAGTACACGTGCTTGCCAGACTTCATCGCCAGGATCGAGACGTACGCATGCAGGTGGTCGGGCGTGGCGATGAGGACGGCGTCGATGGCCTTTTCCTTCTCGAGCATGACCCGGAAGTCTTCGTACACCGTGCACTTGTGGTTGGGCGTCTTGCCGGAGTAGTGCTTTTCAATCTCCGCTTGCACCGGCCCGCGGCCCGACTTGCCGCCGTAGTACCACGTCGAGAGATCCCACTCCTCCGCCGGATCGGCGAGCGCGATGATCTGGCAGTCATCCTCCTGGAAGAGGGCACGCGCATTGGTCCGGCCCTGGCCGCCGGCGCCGATGATCGCCACGTTCACCTTGTCACTGGGCGCGACGAAGCGCTGGCCGCCGAGGACGTGTCGGGGCACGATGGTGAACGCGGCGGCGGCGGCTGTCGTCGTCGTGATGAACTGTCGGCGGGTGGTGGTCGGCCTTGGGTTCATGTTCGTCCTCTTCGTGTGGTGGGATTGGACACTCACGTAGGAAGACTACCACCAGTGAGGTGTCGATGCGTTCTCCTGAGAACACGAAGCCGCAGCCGGGTTACTATGGCCTCAAGCCGCCCTCTTCAGCATGAGTGCGGGTGCTGGGAACAGACTCGTTTTCGTCGCCGCCGTTCGTGCCAGTCTGGGAAGTGCACGTGACCGTTTCTGCCGGAATGCGCCTCGGCTCATACGAAATCGTGTCGGCCATCGGGGCCGGCGGCATGGGCGAAGTGTATCGGGCGCGCGATACCAAGCTGAATCGGGAGGTCGCGCTCAAGGTCCTTCCAGAAGCCTTCACACGTGATCCGGATCGTCTCGCTCGTTTCAAGCGCGAGGCGCTGGTGCTGGCCTCGCTGAACCACCCCCACATTTGTGCGATTCATGGGTTCGAGGACAGTGGCGAGATCCACGCGCTCGTCCTCGAACTGGTCGAGGGCGACACGCTGGCCGATCGGATCGCTCATGGCCGGCTGCCGCTGGATGAGGCGCTGCCGATCGCGCGGCAGATCTGCCAGGCGCTTGCAGCCGCCCACGAGCAGGGGATCGTCCATCGCGATCTCAAGCCCGCGAACATCAAGATCACTCCAGATGGCGTAGTGAAGGTACTCGACTTCGGGCTGGCGAAGCTGGCCGGCGCCGCCGGGACGGCGGCCGCGGTTCACCATGCGGCGGCGCTGTCGCCCACGATCACATCGCCCGCGATGATGACGGGCGTCGGAGTCCTGCTGGGGACGGCGGCGTACATGAGCCCCGAGCAGGCGAAAGGACGCGAGGCCGACAAGGGCAGCGACGTCTGGTCGTTCGGGTGCGTGCTCTACGAGATGCTGACGGGTCGGCGCGCGTTCCATGGCCTGGACACGACGGAGGTGCTCGGGGCGGTGGTCCGCCTCGAACCGGATTGGGAGGCACTCCGGTCCGACGTGCCTCAGCCGGTCCGGACGCTGCTGCACAGGTGCCTCGTCAAGGAACCACGCCAGCGGATCGCCGACGTCGCGGTGGCACTTTTCGTTATCGATCACCAGGCAGGCATCCCCGCCGCCAACACGGCGTCGACAGCTTCGCGGGCGCACGGAGCGCTGTGGCGGCGCATCGCGGCACTGACGGCCGGTGCGCTGGTGGCCGCCGTCCTCGGCGGCGCGCTGGTCTGGTTCACCACTCGCCCGGCGCCGCCGTCGGTCACGCGCACGACGATCGCGACGTCCGGGTCGGCCGCGTTACTCCGCCAGGGCACCGATCGCGACATCGCCATTGCGCCCGACGGCTTGCGCGTCGTCTATCGCGGCAACAATCGCTTGCTGGTCCGTGCCCTCGACCAACTCGAGCCATCGGTGTTGACCGGTCTTGGTCCTGCTCCGCGAGGCGTGTTCATCTCGCCTGACGGACGGTGGGTCGGATTTGTCGACGGAACCGCGCTGAAGAAAGTGGCGATCACGGGTGGGCCGCCAATCCCATTGTGCTCTGACCCGGGTGCACCCCGTGGCGCTACGTGGGGCCCGGACGGGACCATCGTCTTCGCGACAACTTCACCGGCGACAGGACTGCTGCGCGTGTCGGACGCAGGTGGCGAGCCCGCGGTGCTCACCAAGCCCGATCGCGAACGCGGGGAAGCCGATCATTTGTGGCCGGAGTTCTTGCCTGGAGGCAAGGCGGTTCTCTTCACGATCACGGCTGCCCCTGGGGAAACGGCGGACAAACAGATTGCCGTGCTGGATCTGGACAGTGGCGCGTCGAAGGTCCTCATCCGGAACGGCAGCCACGCGCACTACGTGCCGACGGGCCACCTTGTCTACGGCGTCGCAGGGACGTTGCGCGCCGTGGCATTCGATCTCGAACGGCTCGAGGTGGCAGAGCCGCATGCGCTGGTGCTCGAAGGCGTGGCCACGACCGCCGGCGGCGCCACGCAATTCGCGGTGGCGGCCAACGGCTCGGTCGTCTACATCCCAGGCGGGGCCGGTCTCGGCGACCAGCTGACCGTTGTGTCTGTGGATCGCCAGGGCCGTCCGTCACCGCTTCCTGGCCTCCCACCGGACTCGTACCGCGATCTCCGAGTATCGCCCGACGGCACGCGACTCGCCGTGGCCACGCAGGCGAGTCTGTCGATCTACGATCTCACCCGCGCGACGCTGAGCAGGCCGACGACCGACCCGTCCGCTCGCAGCCCGCTCTGGACGCCGGACGGGCATCGCATCGTCTTTGCGTCTAGACGAGCGGGCTACCCGGAGCTGTACTGGCGGCTGGCGGACGGCACAGGCAGCGATGAGCCGCTCCTCACGCGCGCTAAAGATCTCACCAGTCTCCGCGCCAATAGCTGGTCGCCGGACGGCAAACAGCTCCTGTTTACCGAGGTGGCGGCGACGAGCGCGATCAAGCAGATGGCCATCGAGCGCCAGTCAGACGCGCAAGTACTGGTAAAAGGCGACTCACCAGCGGCCATCTCTCCGAACGGAGAGTGGATGGCCTACCAGAGCAACGAGTCCGGTCGAACAGAGATTTATGTCGAACGGTATCCGGGCCTCGGAGGCCGGCAACCGATCTCTACGAACGGCGGCCGTCTGCCGCTCTGGTCGCGTGACGGCCGGGAGATCTTCTTCAGCAGCCTGGACACCAGGCAGATGATGGCGGTCCCCGTGCAGTTCGGGACGGCACTCGCCGCCGGGCATCCGAAGGTGTTGTTCGATTTCGCGATGCTCCCGATCCTGGGCGGCTCCCGGCCCTACGACATCGCCCCAGATGGACGGTTCCTGATCATCCCCAGTGGCCAGGCCGACGTCACCGACGGCACGGCGCAAGAGATCGTCGTCGTGCAGAACTGGACAGAAGAGCTGAAGCGCCTGGTGCCAGCGAAGTGAGGCTGCTAGATCGGGATCCCGAACGCGTCCACCCTCACCGTGTCACCGTTCTTCTTCTCCGCTCCAACCAGCCGGCCGTCCTGATAACGGTACCGCAGGAACTCGCCCTCCCCGACTGGCGGGGACAGCACGAGGCTCACCATGTCGTCGGGTGAGGGCCGTTGGCAGCAGTTGTTGTGCCGTGGGGTGCCGGCGCGGCCCCAGTCGTCGTTGCCCAGGTAGGCCGGCGCCGCGGCCGGCAGGTCCCACCGGGGAATTCGTGCGTAGTCGATCTCCGTGAAGTAGGCGCCGAAGTTCGGCCCGCTCGCGTCGCCGTCCGGGTCAGGGGTGACGATTCTTCGCAGCTTCGTAATCCCTCTGCTCCATGCTTTCAGTGCCGCGTCGTTGCCACTGGCATCACGGTCGACCGCGGCGGGGTGCGCGAGCTTGACACACGGCACCGCTTTCACGGCAGGATTCGACGCGGCCCACAGATCGTAGGCCTGGTGCGCAACATCCCCAAACGCAATGATTGCCTGGAGCGCGCCACCGGCGAGCAGCGCATCGTACAGGGCGTGACGGGCTGCCCGAATCGCCACGTTGTTCTTCAGCACCTTCATGCCCTTGGTCTTCTGGCTCGGTCGCAGCGCGACTGCGAACCCGTTCACCAGCACGTACGAACGGGTGAGTCCAAGTTTTGCGAAGAAGCCCTGCGTTTTTTGTCCGGAGTCACCGACGAGGGCGCGCCGCGCGAATGGCAGGCACTCGGCAGGCCCGGGATCGGACGCGATGCCCAGCACGCGCGCACTGCCGTCCAACCGACCCCGGTAGAAGACGGGACCAAACGCGTACCAGAAGGTCGTGTCATCCCCCACCTCGGACTTGTAGTCAGGCGTGGCATCCATGATGGCCTTCATCGTGCCCGCCGGCCCGGGGTCCGATTGCGCCAGCTCCGCCGCCGGAATCGGCCGGAGCACCGTACGCGCCAGCTCCAGCGGGACGCCGTCGACGGTCCCCTTGAGGACGCTGCGGTTGACGATCTTCAGATCCACGACCGAGCCGGACCTGGTGCCGCGCAGTTTCTTCGCCGACGGGTCGCCGGTGATTCTCCATTCGAGCCCACCGAGCCCGAGCGTGCCCAGCGTGGCGGTCCTCATCCGAATCGTGGCTTCTCCGGCGACGGCGCCTGCACGCGTCGCGACGTAGTAGCCGGCGGCGTTGACGGTCGGTGGTGCAGCCATGCTCTCTCTCTTTTTGGAGACGATTCGCCCCAGCTGCCAACCGGGCGGCGAAATCGCCAATCTCCTGAAAACCCGAAGACCGGGGGTCCAACGGCTTCGAAGACGTGGTCACTCTATCATCCGAGTCACTGGTCGATGCAAGAGCGCCGAGACTCTCGTGAAGCCATCCGTGCCACCTATCAGAAGCCGGCGAAGGTCTGGCGGGCCGGGAACTCGTGTCGAAGCAGTGGCGTGACGGTTGTGGTGCCCTTCTCCGCGCGAAAGGCCGTCCAGATGACCCGAGGCGAGCCGCCGCTGTAGTCGACCTCGAACACGCCGAACTGCCGGTTGCCTGCTATGCCCGGTCCGGGCTGTCCGTGCTCGTTCCCCATCGAGTAGGGTCCGCCCTTCTCCGACTCGGAGCTTTCGAGCGCGGCGGCCTGAAACACAGGGAAGCCACCGCGCCCACCCGCCGCGTAACCGGCGTGACTACCATCGTCGATGGCCACCATGTGGGCATCGCCGCTTATCAGGCACACGTTGCGGATGTCGTGGTTGACGAGGTGCTGGCACATTTCCGCGCGCTCGGTGGCGTAGCCCGCCCAGTAATCCTCGCCCGCGTCTTCCGCGCCAATCCAGGGAATGGAACTGGCCCATACGATCAGGTCCAGATCCTTGCCGCGGAGGAGCTCGCTCTTGAGCCAGGCCTTCTGGTTGACGCCAAGGACGGTCTTGCCCGATGTTCCGGAACCACTCCTGGGCGATTTCGCAAACCGGCTGTCCGTCAGCAGGAAAAGCACGCGTCCGATCCTGAAGGACTGGTAGATGCCTTCAGTGGACGACGCCAGGGGGTGGTGCGGGACATAGATGTCGTAGGCATCCCTTGCGAACCGGCGCGCCGCTGCATTGTCGGGTTCGCCGCCTTCGGAATTGTTCCCGAGGAAGTCGTGGTCGTCCCAGCAGTAGGCAATGGGAAGCTGGCGGAACAGCTCGCCTATGCCTTCCCGACGCAGCGTGTCATCGTACGCTTCGAGCCGTGGAACGACCGACTCATCGCCGATGTTCTCGTAGTGGAAGTCTCCGAGGTGGAAGAAGAAGAGCAGTTCGGGCATGCCGGCTATCGCCGTGTAGGCTTCCGGACGACCGCCACCAAACAGCTTCGGCTTGGCGCAACCGCCCAGGCCGAAGCGAAACCCGAGCGGCTGTCCGGACTGCGGCGCGGTGCGAAATCGGCCAGGCAACGCTCTCGTCAGGTCGCCGTCCAGCTCGAGCCGGAAGAAATAGTTCGTGTCGGCGCGCAGTCCGCCGGGCGTGAAGGTCACGATCTGATGGCGATACGATCGATCGGGATCCGTCCACAGGCTCACCGCGTCATGTGCCGTCGCATTGGTCGATAGCTTCTCGTCCTCGGCGACAATCACCCTCGCGGTTGCCACGGATCGCAGGATGCTGGCCCGGATCATCACCGAGGTGTCCGTGAGCCCGCCGCACCACGGGCCGGATTGCGTGCGCAAGTTGTCTGACATTCTCCCTCCGAGTTCTTACGGAAGCGTTGTAACCCCCATCCATGCCTGGCGGACGAGCAATGTACAGCTCGATGTCGCTCACCTGGCGTGAATTACGTGAAACGCAGGTGCAAGTGATTGTCGTGTCCGGCAAACCGCCTGGTGAGACCGTCCCGGACGAGAAGCGGGTCGTTGAAAAGGATGGTCACCTGCGGAAACTTCCGCGTCGCCAGCTGCACGAGCTCCCTGGTCAGCGCGTGGTCGTACGAGGGATCGTTGATGTTCGTCGGGCCCGGCGCCCCGTTGTGTCGGAAGGGCCGCAGGTCGACGTCGCGCCCATCCTTGTGCGCCGAGTGCGGCGGGAACGTCCCGCCGCCCTTCCGGCTGATGTCGCCGACAAAGATCGGGAAGCTGTGAATTTCGGCCCAGGCTGCGCCGATCGTCTGGATGGCGAGGATGGTCGTGGCGCGGCCGAACTGATCGGCCCCGCCGGTCTCGCGATTGAAGGTGGCGAACCCCCTGCCGGCTTCGGGCAGCACCGTGTCCACCTCCACTCCACTCGCCGGCGTGACAGCCGCCTCGATCGGCACCGCCGTCAGCAGCGCCCGGTACGTAGAAACGGTCAGGATGCCGGTGGGGCCGATGCCGTGCTGCCGCTGGAACTCCTTGAGTGCGATCTCGGTCACCATGTCGAAGGCGCCTGATGCTGTCGCGGCCTGCGCGTTCGTCATGTTTCCCAGCCTCACGAGCCGCTGCTGCAGGCTCCTGACGGCGCTGCCACGGCCGCCGCGGCCGAGGCCCTCGTCGATCTGTCGAATGGTCTCATGTGTCGGAGCGTCGAGTGTGCCGTTCGGCGTCAGGCCGTTGACGTCCTGCAGTTCCTTGAGCGCGCGTTCGGTGCGCGGCCCGAAGGTACCGGGACCGCCCGCCTTCTCCTCCGGACGGAGATGGCCGAGACCGATCAACTCATCCTGGAGCGTTTCGACTTCGGGTCCCGAGGAACCCCGCCGCAGCACCTGCCCGGTGCCCTCGCCAGCCGACAGCAGCAATTGCCGCACCTTGGACGAGGCGTCGAAGACCGTGATGCGTCCGTCGGAGTCGATGTCGAGCCCCTGGTTCTGATTGAACGCCACGCTCGGGCGCTCGAAGAGCACGAAATCACTGCCCTTGCCGACAGCCTTGGGCAGGAGCACCGCCATATAGGTGTCTTCGATCGTCCTCAGGCGTCCCTTGAACGGCCTGAAGTGTCTCTCGACAAAATCGAGCTGGTCTTCCGCGCTCATCCGCACCAGTTCTTCTGTCGACGTCCCGAGTCCGCGGGCCGTCGCGGGCATGAACTGGATGAGGCCCACCGCTCCACTGCCGGCTTTGTTCGGAACCGACGGGCTGAAGGTCCCGCCGGTCTCGAAACTCATCACCGCCATCAGGAAATTGGGATTCGTCTCGAGGCGCGCGGCAATCTGCACGACCTTGTCCTTGAACGCCTGACTGGTGTTCTCGCTGCCGCGAACGGAAACGAGCTTGAATCGCTCGTCGGAACCGGGCATGGCGCTCCCCGTGGTCCTGTCGCTCGACGGCACTTCGGCGGGCGCCCGGGAACGTCCGACTCCGCGAGCGTTGCCGACCACCGCCGTCTTCGCGGAGCGCTTTGCGGACCTGGCGCGCGCGTTTCTCGCCGCACCCACCGCTCTCCGCCCTCGAGCGCCGGGATCCAGCGCACGCGACGTCGCTCTTTTCCTACGGGGACGTTTTGCCATGTCAGTGCACTCTCTAGAGGCTGTCGCCGGATATGACGGACATCTATACTCGTTTCTCGGCAGTGATGCTACCCGAGACAGCTGGTAGTTCCAACAGGCACACTTCAGGCCTTACAATGCCCACGGCCGGCAGATTATTCAGGAGTATCCAGATGGCAGCAGACATCTTTGCGAAGATTGGCGACATCAAGGGAGAGTCGCTCGACGCCAAGCACAAGGACGAAATCGAGGTGCTCTCGTTCTCGTGGGGTGTCACGAACTCGGCCGTCATCGGCGCCGGTGGGGGTGGCGGCGGTGCGGGCAAGCCGACCTTCCAGGATCTTTCCATCGTTCACAACATCGACAAGGCGACACCACAGCTCATGCGGGCCTGTGCCACCGGTACGCACCTCAAGGACGCGACCATCACCCATCGGAAAGCCGGCAAGGGCCAGCAGGAATTCCTCATCGTCAAGATGAATGACGTCATCATCACCGGCGTCGCTCACGGTGGCGGCAGTGGCCAAACGGGATCGGAGACCGTGAGCCTCGCGTTTGCCAAGGTGGATCTCGAATACAGGCCGCAAAAGGCCGACGGTTCGCTCGATACCGGGATCCACTTCAAGTACGACCTCAAAACCAACAAGGAAGGCTAGGGCCCGCCCGGCACGGTCATGGAGGATGCAGAAACGACGGACCGCCAGTTGACGCTCGAAGAGGCGGTCGCGGTCGCCACGCTGCTCCAGAAAAACGAGCAGCTGGTCGAGGCCCAGGAGCTGTATCGCCGGGTGCTCGAGATGGACCCGGATCATCCTCGCGCGTTGCACTATGCCGGCGTGCTCGCGCATCAACAGGGACGGAGTGATGAAGCGGTCGCGCTCGTCGAGCGGAGCCTCGCGTTGGCGCCGGATCAGGCGGACTGGCACAGCAATCTCGGCATCATCTTCCAGGAAGCCGGCAAGGCGGAGCGAGCGATCGAGGCCTACCGGCGCGCGATCGCCATCGACTCGGGCCACGCGAACGCGCACAGCAATCTCGGCGTGCTGTTGCGGGCGACGGGGAATCCGTCCGAGGCAGAAGCCGCGTATCGTACCGCCATTCGACTGCAGCCGGATCATATTGACGCCTACACCAACCTGGGCATCCTGCTGAACGGCTTGACACGAACGGAGGAAGCGGCAGCGTGCTACTGCAAGGTCATCACCCTCAGACCGAGGCACAGGGAGGCGCGACGGCTGCTGGCGCTGGCACACTGCACGCTCGGCGAGATCGACGAGGCCGTGAACATCCTTGCCGAGTGGCTCGCGGAAGAGCCCGGGGATCCGATTGCCGTGCATATGATGGCGGCCTGCACCGGTCGGGATGTACCGGCGCGCGCATCGGACGGATTCGTCGCGAACACTTTTGACAGTTTCGCCGCCACCTTCGAAGCCAAGCTCGAGAAGCTGTCGTATCGCGCCCCGGCGCTCGTGGCGGCAATGCTGGAGGATGCGGGGCTCGAGCCGTCGAAGCGCCTCGATGTGCTGGATGCCGGCTGTGGAACCGGACTCTGCGGTCCACTGGTGGCGCCGTATGCGCGCCGATTGACGGGCGTTGACCTCTCCAACGGGATGCTGGCTCACGCGAGAGAAAAGAGCGTCTACGATGAGCTCGCGCAGGCGGAGTTGACGGAATACCTGCGCGGCGGCGGCGCCCGCTTCGATCTGATCGTGTGCGCGGACACGCTGGTGTATTTCGGCGACCTGGAGACCGTCGTCGCCGCCGCGGCCGGAGCCCTGCGCCCGAACGGGCTGTTCATCTTCACGCTCGAGCGCGCGGTCGCCGGCCACGCCGATGTCGACTACCGGCTGGAGTGGCACGGCCGCTATAGTCACGCCCGCGAGTACGTGGAGGAGTTGCTCATCCGGTCGGGACTGGAACCGGAGATTGCCCTCGCCGAACTGCGCATGGAAGCAGGCACCCCGGTACCAGGATTGGTGATTCGCGCGGCGAAGCCCGTTGCGGCGCCGCGCATCGCCGAGGGCGCCTCACCAGCCTCCTGACGGCTCTATCACCTTCTGGTTCGCGTAAGACCGGGGCGACATCATGGGTGCCGCCCCGGACGAAACTACGACGAAGAACATCGCGAGTGGCGGTCCTGACCGAACGCTCCTTGTGCGTGGGCTCCGTGAGTGTCAGTCACTGCATTGCGCGCGCCGCACGCACCAGACGCTGGTCGGCGCACGAGAACTGGACGTCCGCGTCGTCCGATCGAGCGAGAAGCTCCTCGAACGACGCCAGGTGCACGGCGTCGCAGCCGCGGATCCCATGCGCACCGGCCAGGCGTCCCGCGGACCTCGCGAGATCGTCGCCGAGCAGAATGACGACGAAGCTGGGCCAGTCGGCGTCGAGCTGATGGATGGCGGCCTTGTTTTCGGCAGCGCTCATCAGACGTGCCCGCCGCCGGCGGTCGAATGCGGCCCGCGCCTCGGCGTACGCGAGCACCGAGGTCGCCACGACGTCGGCTTCGGCGACGATCCGCTGGACATCCACTGCATCGGGTTCGTCCACGTAGAGCTTCACGAGGTTGCTGGTATCGAGGTAGACGGTCACCGGCGATCCTCGATCACCATCCGCGATGTCGGCCTTCCTCGCGATGGGACCCTGACCTTCAACCCGAGAGGCTTCCCACCCGCCCACCTCGCCTGGCCCTTCGCCACCATCGCATGCGCCCAGTCAAGCGTCGGCGCCTGCTCAACGGGGCCGAGGATCGCGATCGCGCGCCCGCGATCGGTGACCGTCAGCCGCTGGCCTGCCTGGACACGCCTCAGGTACTCGCTCAGCTGCGACTTCAGCTCGCGAACGCCAACCGTCGCCATGTCGCTGCGCCTCATGTTGTGACTACAATAATACTACAATGTGGTCATGATCTGAAGGCCTCAGGGACTCGCGCCCGCGCGCCAGGCACGGCAGTCCTGCCCGATTGCCGCCCGTCCGCCGTATACTGTCGCCATGTCACAGCATGTGTTCGGGCACACCACCATGCGCAACCATTCTTCGACGCTCGCCCGTCTCATGCTTCTCCTGCCGATCATGACTCTCACTGTCAGTGCTGCACCACCAGTCTCGCAGGCGCGGATCAAGGTGATGATCCTCACCGGCCAGAGCAACCCGTACCACAACTGGGCCGTCAGCAGCGCCGCCATCAAACGCATGCTGGACGATGCCGGCCGGTTCGAGGCCACCGTCGTCACGTCTCCCGCCAAGGGAGAGGACATGTCCGGCGTTCAAGCCGAGCTTCGCCGGTTATGGCGCCGTCGTCATGGACTACGAGGGCGACGACTGGCCCGAGGCGACCAGACAGGCCTTCGTCGAGTACATCCGCGGCGGGGGCGGCCTCGTGCTGGCGCACGCCGCCGACAACGCGTTTCCCAAGTGGCCGGAGTTCCTCGAGATCTCCGGCGTCGGCGGCTGGGGCGGACGCGACGAGAGCTGGGGCCCGAAGGTCCGCTGGCGCGACGGCAAGATGGTCCTCGACGCGACGACGCCGGGGAACGCGATGCATCCGGCGAAGCACGACTTCCTGGTCGTGTCGCGCGCGCCGGAGCATCCCATCATGAAGGGCCTTCCGGCCGAGTGGCTGCACGCGAGCGACGAAATCTACAGCCAGCTGCGCGGTCCGGCGAAGAATCTGCAGGTGCTGGCGACGGCCTCGGCCGAGAAGGCCAAAGGCGGAACGGGCGAGCACGAGCCGATGTTCATGACTATTCAGTACGGTAAGGGACGCGTGTTCCACAACACGCTCGGCCACGTGGGGCCGAAAGAATCGGCGCCCGTACCGTCGCTCAGCAGCGTCGGCTACATCGTCTCGATCCAGCGCGGCACCGAGTGGGCCGCGACGGGCGCGGTCACGCAGAAAGTGCCGGCCGATTTTCCGACCGCGACACAGACCTCGCTCCGCAAGCCGTAGACGCAGGTTTCGAGGCCATGTCCCGGCCGGCCGTCCCCTCTCCTCCTGACCGGCCGTCACGCCGCGCCGCTGCTCCGAGAGTGGCATGGCCCTCGCCGGCGCGTGTGCAGCGTCGCCGGCTCGTCGTCGCTTCCTTCGCATCGATTCGGATCAGGAGCCGGTCCGCGATGGACTCTTCGATGTGAAGGC
The DNA here is from genome assembly GCA_963771395.1 of uncultured Acidobacteriota bacterium. Classification (GTDB taxonomy): domain Bacteria; phylum Acidobacteriota; class Vicinamibacteria; order Vicinamibacterales; family 2-12-FULL-66-21; genus DATBJJ01. Next base: position 36,734 of record CAVYTY010000020.1, read on the forward strand.
GTTCGGAGCCTCCGGCCTGCGCTCGCAGAACGCGACGGGCGCCTGCCAGGCCGCGATCGACGCGTGCACGGCCGCCGGCGGAGGGACGGTGCGCGTGCCGCCCGGCGAGTACAGCGTCGGGATGCATCCAGCTCAAGGACAACGTCACGCTCCACGTCGAAGCGGGCGCGACGCTGTTCCTGATCCAGGACAACACCCAGTTCCCGCGCGGCCGGCGCGCAATGGTGTTTGCCGAGAACGCGGCGAACATCAGCGTGACCGGCCGTGGCACACTTCGATGGCCTCGCGCAGTACGAGTTCGTCGCCATGCGCGGCATCGATCCGGAGATCGCGCACGGAGATCGAGATCGCCCGCGCCGCCGGCGTGGACATGCGGCGCTACTATCGCATCGGCGTCCAGACCTACATGTTCATCCTGAACAACTGCCGCAACGTCCTGCTGCGCGACATCTCGATCGTCCACTCGCCGTTGTGGAACGTCCGCCTCAACGATTGCGATCGCGTGCACGTGCGCGGGGTCTACATCTACTCGGACCTCGAGAAAGGCGTGAACGCCGACGGCATCGACATCGTCTCATCGCGCAACGTCACCATCTCGGACTCGATCATCGAGACCGCCGACGATGCGATCGTCCTGAAGTCGATCGCCCGCGACGGTCAGCCGGCCCGGCCGACCGAGAACGTGACCGTCACCAACTGCGTGCTGACCTCGTCGTCGACGGCGCTGATGATCGGAACGGAAACGGAAGCGGACATCCGGCACGTCCTGTTCAACAACTGCGTCATCCGGAACTCGAACAAGGGCTTCGGCATCAACGTGCAGGACGGCGCCATCGTCAGCGACGTCATCGTCAGCAACCTGACCATCGAGACCAGCCGGCGCCATTGGAACTGGTGGGGCAGCGCCGAGATGTGCAAGCTCGTGCTCAAGAAGCGGACGGCCGCGTCCCGCCTCGGCGCTATCCGGGACATCGTCGTGGACAACGTCATCGCGCATCCCCGTGGCACCAGCACAATCGTCGGCCATGCCGAACGGCCGATCGAGAACATCCGGCTGTCGAACATCGACATCACGATGCTGCCGGAGAACGCTGCCGACAAGCGCGCCACGCATGGCCTCTACCTCGAACACGTGCGCGGCGCGCACATCCGCGATCTGTCCGTGCGGTGGTCTGAGGAGGCGGTCGAAGCGAAGTGGCAGAGCGCACTGGTGTTGCGACACGTTTCGGAGTTCGACATTGCGGGCTTCGCCGGCAGGCAGGGATCGCAGGCGGCAAATCACCCCGCGATCGTGCTCGACGCAGGCCGAGCACGGCGCCATCCGGGACGCGCGCGCGACCAGCGGATGCCGTCGTCTGATCCACGTCCAGGGCCAGCCGACGACGGAATCACCATCAGCGGGAGCCGAAGTGCCGGCGGGCGCGACGCCGGTGACGTTCGAAACGGGCGCCCTGCGGCAAGCAGTTCGCGTCGGTGATCGTCGGTGACCGTCGTGACCGCGCCATGACGACTCGTGCTGCGCTCGCCGCCGGCGTGCTCGTCTCCGCCACGATCCTGGCCGGCCAGTCTCCCCTGAAGTCGGGACTCGACCTCCGCAACATCGACAGGACGATCCGCCCCCAGGACGATCACATAAGGATGACGACCTCTTCGGCAACGTCATGCGCGGCCGCGCGTTCGACAATCAGCAGCGGATGGCACGCGTCGCCGGGCCGCTCGATTCGAGCGAGTGGATGGTGCCCGTCCAGACGCTCAATGCGGACCACAACCCCGCCTTGAACGAAATCACGGTGCCCGCCTCGGTACTGCAACCACCGATCTTCGACGCCGATGCAGACGATGCCGCGAACTACGGCGCCCTCGGCGCGCTCATGGGCCACGAGCTCAGCCACGCGCTCGACGATCGCGGCCGGGCCTATGACGCGCGGGGCGTCCCGCGCCCGTGGTGGACCGCGCTCGACGTGCAGAGGTTTCGAGAGTCGTCGGTGATGCTGGCGCAGCAATACGATGGTTTCAGCCCGATCCGCGGGCTGCACGTGAACGGCGCTCTCACCCTCACCGAAAACCTTGCGGACGCGAACGGGTTGTCGCTGGCCTATCGCGCCTATCTCATCTCATTGGGAGGCAAACCCTGCCCGACCATCGACGGGTTGAGTGGCGCGCAACGATTCTTTGTCGCGTGGGCTGGCATGTGGCGTGTGAAGGTCCGGGAGAACTATCTTCGGCAGTGGGTGCTCACGTTGCCGCACGCGCCCTATGAGGACCCGGGCGAACGGACCGGTGACGCATCTTCAGGCCTTCTACGACGCGTTCGCCCTGACTCCCCAGGACACACTCTATCGGCCACCCACGGCGCGCGCCCGCGTCTGGTGAGGTCCGACGTCAGTCTTGGTGTCTCTCCTCCAGACCGACGCCCCACTCGACGCCAGCAGCTCGCAGCCGGTTCGGGGCAGAGGCCGAAGTCGCGCCCCTCTATGCGCGCAGATCGTAGCACAGCAGCCGCGGCGGACTGCCCGACACCGCATCGCGCGTGTTCTGAACGACGTACAGGAGGCCGCGGCTGAGCACTGGCACGGCCCACGACTCCCGCGCGGCGAAGAGCCACGCGCGCGCGACTTCCTTGTAGCCCTTCGGCGTGAGGCTCATCCACAGCAGATGTCCCAGCTCACCTAGGCACAGGAACTGTCCGTCGACAGCCAGCAGCGATCCCCGATAGGTGCCGAGCACCTGCTGCCGGCGTTCGCCACCCGCCTCGAAGGTCTCCGTCCACTCGGGAGTGTCGCGCCAGACGACTTTTCCGGTGGCCGCATCCACGCACGCGAGCGACGCGTCCGATTCGTTGCGCCCGTCGAAGCCGTACAGGTAGCCGTCGCGATAAATGGCAGTGTTGAAGTGCAGCGCGAGCTCCTGCGTGGTCCAGACGACCCTGTGGGTGAAATCCGGACGCACCTCGACGAGCGCGCTGCCGGTGCGATAGCTGGCCGAGATGAACACCTTGTTCGCGAAGACGACCGGGCAGGACGCGTTCACGGACTCGTGCGTGCGGCTTCGCCAGGGAAACACGAAGTCCACCCGGCCGTTCGCCGGGTCGATCGACATCAACCCGCCGGCAGGCGGATCGGATTCACCTCCCGCGAATACGAAGACACGCCGCTGGCCATGGATGACCGCAGGTACGGGCGATGCGTAACTCGGCCCCCACTCGTGCCCGGCGCGCCAACGCTCGCGGCCCGTGGCCGTGTCGAGCCCGACCACGCATGGTCCGCCCGGCGCGCCGACATTGACGATGAGCAGCTCGCCCTCCACGAGCGGCGTCGAGGCCGTGCCGAAGAAATCCTGGCGGCACCTTGTAGTCCGTTCGCAGGTCACGTTTCCACACCATCGCGCCCGTTGCCAGGTTCAGGCAATGCAGTGTGCCCTCGGCGCCGACGGTGAACACGCGGTCGCCGTCGAGGACCGGGCTCGATCGCGGACCGTTGTTGTAGCCGTACCGATCCTCGAACTCGGTGCCGAAGCGAAACCGCCAGTGCCTGGCGCCCGTCTCCGGGTGCAGGCACTCGACGATCTCTTCAGCGCCGAGACGATGGACGAAAACGAGATGCGTGCCCGCAACCGCCGGCGACGCGTAGCCGGTCCCCCTGGGCATCTCCCACACCAGCGGCGGCGGTAGCACGCGAGTGAGCGGCGTCTCCTTGGAGACAGCGTCGTGCGAGGGCCCGAGGAACGAGGGCCAGTCATGGGACACGGCTCCGGGCCGCAGGGGCTTCGGTTTCCGGTGAACCCGCGCCTCGCCGGACGCGGCGCCGGCACCCAGTGCCTGTGCCGCCAGGAGCTGAAGCACGACCCGGCGCGACATCACGGCCATCGGGGCGCGACTCTATCATTGTCGCGGCGCTGACGAACAATCCGCTTGGGGCCGAATGTGGACACGCCGGCGGTTTGGTCGTCGTCGCGACGGGCACGCCGGAGGCCGTGGCGCGCTGCAAAGCGTCGACAGGACGGTTTCTCGAGCCGCAGCTAGCCGTGGAAAGGGCCCAGGGCCTGGCAGGCTCTTCAGAAAAAGCGAAGGGCCGCGTCGCCGCGGCCCTTCGACACGTGCGTCTCGAGCACACTAATCGCGATGTGGAGCGCAGAGCATCCCGTTGTTGTAGTTGTCCATCAGACGATGCAGCGGCTCGCCAACTTTCCAGGCGAAGCTGGAAGCGTGTACACCCGTGCCCACGGGGCCGTAGTTGGTCATCCACACCTGCGCCTGGGCGATGGTGCTCGACACGCAGCTGCTGTCGTTCCCGATGGCCACGTTCAGCATGGCCGGCACGAGAGAGCTGAACATCGTCAGCGTCTTGTCCTTGCCTACCTGCTCCAGGAGCGCGATCGCCTGGGCCTTCGTGTAGGTCGTTGTGCCGACAGTGATCGTCTCAACCGGCCACGCCTCAGGATGGGTCTTCCAGTATCCGGGCGTTCCCGTGCCGGGATTCGTCACCGCTGATTGCGTGAACCCGAAGTCGGTGCTGGAGTCCTGAACTTCGTTTTCGTCCCACGTCACCTTCGCGACGCTGTTGCCATGGCCATCAGGAGCACCATCGCTGTCCGCCGCATCGTCTCCGGCCTGATCTGTCGGTGATGCCGTGGTGTCGGGCGGTATCTGAACGGAGATCGTGTATCCCCGCGTGGCAAGCCCGTGCCGAACTCGTACAACCCGGTCGCGTGGTCGCGACCGTGAACTCGTAGGGCGTTCCACCAAGACGTAGTGAATCGTCACGCTCACGCCTGGGATCCCCGGCTCGCCGGCATCCTGAATGCCGTCGTTATCCGCATCGTAGAAGACCGTGCCACAGATGCCGCCGGACGGGCAAACTCCGTTGACCTGCGTGCTGACGGCGACCGCGGCCAGCGGCACCAGCGCCAGCGCCAGCGCGGCGGTGCGCGTATGCTTCAGGCGCCCCTGCAGCAGTTCCTGTGACTGGCCGCAAAGAGTGTCTTTCTGTTGATCTTCCTGGGACATGGTGGTCTCCTCCTGATTGAAACGATTAGTGCTGTTGACGGACGCTTACCCGGTTTGTACGCTCAGTCGTGCGCTTTCTTCTCGTGAACAACCACTGCATCAGCGATCCGATCGCCGGAGTGACGCAGAGCCTGCGGACGATCGTCGAGTGGCTTGGTGGTGCCGGGCATGAGTGCCACGTCCTCACGACCGCCAGGTTTGAAAGCGCCGTGACCTTCACGATCGACGGATCATCTCGCGCAGCAGGGCGTGCCCCGCTCGGAGCTCGAAGCCGCGTCGGCGCCGTCGCGACGCTCGAGCGGCGCGAGACGCAGAGCGAGTCGGCCCGTCGTGCACTATGCGGTCAAGCAGGTCCCCGTCACGCTGCTCCTCACGCGTCACAACGACGAGACGCAACCCGATCGCGCCGAAGCCGCGCAGTTTCTGGCGCTGCTCGACCGGCTCTTGATCGAGTTCGCGCCTGACGTGCTCATCGCCGCCAATGGGCACCCGATGATCTTCGAGTCGATGCGCAACGCCCGCCGCCGCGGCATCACGACGGCGTTCGCCGTTCGTGGCTTCGGCTACTACGACCCCGCGTATTTCGCCAACGTCGATCACGTGTTCACGTGCAGCCGCTATCTGACCGGCGTCTATCGCGACAAGATCGGCCTCGTCAGCACGCCGCTCGAGCCGCCGCTCGACTGGTCGACCGTGTTGGCGCCGGTCGACTCCCGCGCGTTCGTGACGTTCGTGAATCCATCGCCGCACAAGGGTCTGTTCCTGTTCGCGCGGCTCGCCGACATGCTGGGCTCGCGGCGTCCCGATATCCCCGTGCTGGTCGTGCAGTCGGGCCAAAGCGGCGGCAGCCTCAACAACATTCCCGGCATCGACTTCAGCCGTTATCCGCAACTGATGGCCGCGCCGCCCGTTCAAACCCCGCGCGAGTACTTCGCCTTGACGCGAATACTGCTGGTGCCGTCGGTCTGGGAAGAACCGTTCGGCCGCGTTGCCGCGGAGGCGATGGTGAACGGCATCCCGCCGATCGTCTCGAACCGTGGCGCGCTGCCGGACGTCATCGAGGGGATGCAACCAGCGGCGGCGGTGGGCTGGTGCGTCCCGTGCCTGACTGGATGACGCCCGCGGGCACGCGGATTCCGAGTGAGCACGAAATCGAACCATGGTTCGGCGCTGTATGCGCGTTATGGGACGATGCGGACCTTTACGAGCGGGTGAGTGCTCGAGGTCGGGCGATCGCGAACGTGCGCTACAGCGAAAAGGTGTCGCGAGCCAAACACCTCGAGTACTTCACGTCTCTCGAACCACTCGGCACACCGTTCCAATCGCACACGTCGCCCACCTGACTCGTCGCGGACCCGCAGCCTGCTGTGCCACTTCGGTGCCAAACTGAGCAATTGCGGATTAGGCAAGGAATTGGGGGCCAGTACGGAGAATGTACGTAGCCCCGCGCACAGATTGGTGAGTCCGACGATCAGGATCGAAACTGCGCGTGTGCTGGGAAGCAGACGACGAGGGCCTGAGGCGACTCGCTGGACTATTCAGGGACGCCTTGTTTCACCGACATCGAGCCGAGCTGCGGACCCGAAGACGAAGGCGAACACCAATACCGGCAGGCAGGTACAGGTGACGACCGGCGTGAGCGCTAGAACGTCACCGTTTGGTTGTCGCCGCCAGCGCCAACTGCTTGATGACGTCGGCGGTGATGTCGAGGGACGGCTCGGACCACGCGATGCCGGGGCCGTCGAGGTCGAAGACAAACAGCAGCCCCCGGTCTTTGGCGATTTTCTCGACGGCCGGCCTGAGCTTGACGAGGAAAGAGCTCTCCACCTCCCGCTGAACGCCGGTCACCTCCGCCTGCGCGTCCTGAATGAATCGCTGCACGTCGATGCGGAATTGCTCGACCTCGCGGGCGCGCCGGATACGGGCCTCATCGCTGAGCGCGAGCGCGCTCCGCTGGAGCGTCTGCTCCTCGGTTTGAAGCGCCTTGTTCTTCTCGTCAATCTGACGCGCCTTCTCGGTCTGGAGCGCGGTCAGCCGCGCGATGCCGGCCTTTCCTTCGGCGGACTCCGAGAACGCGCGTTGTGGGCTGAAGCTCGCCAGGCGGAAGTCTCGAAGCGCTGCCTGCGCCCCGCCTTCTCCGGCCGGCGTCTGGCCGACTGCCGCCGCGGGAGTCAGCACACACATCCACATCGCGAGTTGACAGAATCGTTTCGTCATCGCTCCTCCTCTTGCAGACGGCATTGATACCGCGCCCGTCCGGGCCGCATCCGTGCTGCCGGACGGGCCGTGCCGCCAAGTTAGACGGCTGAGCCGCAAGAATGGCCGGCCTCCCACGACAGCGCCGGCATGGCAGGAAGAGATCGGGAAGTGTCACAATGCGACGGTGAAGCGATCAGGGGTCGCCGATCTTCCGCTGCACGGAGGCCGCGTGCCACCGTGGCTGGCTGCGCGTATGGAGACGCTCGGCACCGCAATCGCGGAGAGCGTGCTCCACCACTATGGCCGGGCCAGCTTCCTTTCAAGGCTCAGCGATCCGTTCTGGTTCCAGGCACTGGGCTCGGTCATGGGCATGGACTGGCACTCCTCGGGCATCACGACTTCGGTCATGAATGCCCTGAAGAAGGGGCTCAATCCCAAATCGCACGAGCTCGGCATCTATGTCTGTGGCGGCCGGGGCCGGCAGTCGCGCAACACGCCCCAGGAGCTTCGGGCGATCGCGGACCGGACCAGCTTGGACGGCGACGCGCTGGTTCGCACCAGCCGGTTGACTCAGAGGGCAGCTGAATCTGTTTTCGAAATAGTCGAACGGCAACTCCTCCAAAAACCCTGGACGAGCGCGATCAAAGTGAGTCGCACCTGGAACTGGGTGTCAGGAGAGACGGTTTCACGCCTTCAGGTGCGGCTTGAGAAACCGTCCCGTGTGCGACGCCTTGCAGCGCGCCACGTCCTCGGGCGTGCCCGTCACGACGACCTCGACCGCCCGCGTGCCCGCCTTCCGGCCCCAGATCGATGACGTGATCGGCCGTCTTGATGACGTCCATGTGGTGCTCGATGAGGATCACCGTGTGGCCGGCGTCCACGAGCTGATTCAGCGAGACGAGCAGGCGCTCGACGTCGGCCAGGTGCAGGCCCGTCGTCGGCTCGTCGAGGATGTACACCGTGTGCTTCGCGCGCTGGAGCTTGCTCAGCTCGGTCGCGATCTTGATCCGCTGCGCCTCGCCGCCCGAGAGCGTCGTCGCCGACTGGCCGAGCGTCAGGTAGCCGAGGCCGAGGTCTGTTCAGGACCTCGATCTTCCTGCGCCAGCGCCGGCTCGGTCGCGAAGAAGGCGACGCCTTCTTCCACCGACATGTTCAGCACGTCGTCGATCGTCTTGCCGCGGACGGTGACCTCGAGCGTCTCGCTGTTGAAGCGCGCGCCCTTGCACGCGCCGCAGGTGACCTCGACGTCCGGCATGAAGTAGAGCTGCGTCGTGATCACGCCTTCGCCCTGGCACTCCTCGCAGCGGCCGCCCTTGACGTTGAAGCTGAATCGGCCCGGCTTGTAGTCGCGCTCGATCGCGAGCGGCGCGTTCGTGAAGAGATCGCGGATGGTGTCGTAGAAGCCGACGTAGGTCGCCGGGTTCGACCGGCTGTTCCGGCCGATCGGGCGACTGGTCGATGCTGACGACCTTGTGGACGTGCTCGAGCCCGTCGACGCCGTCGTGCTCGCCCGGCAGCGTGCGCGTGTCCTCGAGCCTCTTCCACAGCGCCTTGTAGAGGATCTCGTTGACGAGCGTGCTCTTGCCCGATCCCGACGCGCCCGTGATCGCGACGAGCTTGCCGAGCGGAATGGTGACGTCGACGTTCTTCAGGTTGTTCTCGCGCGCGCCGCGCACGACGATCGACTTGCCGTTCCCTTGCGCCGCCGCCGTCGGCATGGCAATCGACCGCTGTCCCGAGAAGAACTGCCCCGTCGGCGACGCCTTGCACTTCGAGGACATCGGCGAGCGTGCCCTGGACCACGACGCGGCCGCCGTGCACGCCCGGGCCCGGCCCCATCTCGACGACGTGATCGGCCGCGCGAATCGTGTCCTCGTCGTGCTCGACGACGATCACGGTGTTGCCGATGTCGCGAAGGCTCTCGAGCGTCGCGATCATCTTCGTGTTGTCCTTCGGATGCAGCCCGATGCTCGGCTCGTCGAGGACGTAGAGCATCCCCATCAGGCCGGAGCCAATCTGCGTGGACAGCCGGATGCGCTGCGATTCGCCGCCCGAGAGCGTGCCCGAACGGCGGTTGAAATTGAGATAGTCGAGGCCGATTCCCAGCAGCAGCTTCAGCCGCGCGCGGATCTCGGACAGCACCTGACGGCCCGCGTCCGCGCCGCGCCCGGCCGGCTTCACGGTGCCGAGAAACGTCTGCAGCTCGTCGAAGTTGAGCTGCCCGACGTCGTGAATGGTGCGGCCGGCGACCGTGAACAGCAGCCTCGTCGGCCGGACCCGCGCGCCCTTGCAGTCCGGGCACGTGTGCTCGACCATCACCTTGTCGAGCCACGCCTCCATCCTCGAGTTCGCCTCGCCCGCGCTGGCGGTAGCGGCGATAGTAGCGCTCGATGCGCCGCGCGATGCCGCCGAACCCGACTTCGCGTGCCTTCCTGGTCGGGCGGCTTCACCTTCGCGTCTGGCGGCGAGCGTCACGGCGATCTTCCTCGGCTCGATGCCGTAGAGGATGGCCTGGCGGATCTTCTCGGGCAGCTGGTGCCACGGCGTGTCGAGCGCAAACCCCAGTGCGCTGGACAGGCTGAACATCAGCCGTCCGTCCCACGTGTCCGGGTTGTACTTGAACGCCTCGCGCACGAAGCAGCCGCCGAGGATGCTGCGCTTCGGATCGGGAACCAGCAGCTCCGGGTGCGTCAGCTTGTCCACGCCGAGGCCGCCGCACGTGCGGCATGCGCTCTCGGGGTTGTTGAAGACGAAGAACTCGGGGCCGATGTCGCCGTACACGAAATGATGCGTCGGGCTGCACAGTCCCTTGTAGAACGCGCTCCGCGTCCGCCTTGCTCGCGCTCTTGCTCCCCTTCTCACCGACCTGCACCTGCAGGAGCCCGTCTCCCACGAGCAGCGTCGCGGCGATAGCCAGCCTTGATCGCTTTCTCGTGCTTGCGGCCGACGACGACGCGGTCCACGACGGCGTCCATGTGCCGGACGTCCGATTCGTCGATGTCGGTCTTCTCGGAGAGATCGACCGGCTTGCCGTCGACGATCAACCGGCGGCAGCCTTTCTTGCGAACCTCGGTGAAGACGAAGTCGAGGTCCTCGCCGTAGACCTTGAAGACGGGCGCCCGCAGCTCGACCTCGGTGCCCTCGGGCAAGGACAGGATCGCCTCGAGGATCTGGCTCGCCGTACGGCTCGGCGCCGCCTCACCGCTCCGCGGACAATGCGCCTGGCCGATGGTCGCAAACAGCAGGTTCAGATAGCTCGCGATGTCGGTCATCGTCCCGACCGTCGAGCGCGGGTTGTTGGCGAGCGTCTTCTGCTCGATCGAGATGACGGGCGAGAGGCCGAACACGAAGTCGACGTCGGGCTTGGTGATCTGCGCGATGAAGCGCTTCGCGTAGCTGGAGAGCGACTCCATGTAGCGCCGCTGACCTTCGGCGTAGATGGTGTCGAACGCCAGGCTCGACTTGCCGGATCCCGAGAGGCCGGTGACGACGACGAGGCTGTCGCGCGGGATCTCGACCGAGATGTTCTTGAGGTTGTGCACGCGCGCGCCCTGAACGGCGATCGTCGTGCGCGGCGGCCGGTCTCCGGCTCATCGCGGCTTCCAGTCGTCTTCCTGAGCCGGTGTGGGTCGGCCGGGTCGCAGCCAGGTAGCACGAACGCCAGCTCCTGCACGTCGACGTTGCTCTTCTTCGTCAGGCGCGCCGGCATCGACACCTTGCCGATCAATCCCTGATCCGCCAGGTACTCGCACGCCGTCGTCACCTGGCTGACGTCGAAGTGCCGCTTGAAATGGTCCTCGAGCTCCGCGCACGAGCGCGCCTCCCCGGCTTCGCGAAGGTACGCGACGACCGGCGCGAAGAGCGAGGGCGCACGCGCGGCCAGGTAGCGATCGACGGCCTCGAGGGCCGCCACGACGCTGGCCCGGGTCTTCTTCGTATTCAGCAGGCCGGTGTAGATCGTCTCGAAGAGGGCGGGGTTGAGCGTCATCGCCCGCGGGATGACTTCGCGGTCCGCCACCATGCCCGCGCCGATGACTTCGATCTGGGCGAGCGACGTCGCCGCGTAGAGGATCCAGAGCGCGGTGTAGTCGAGGTCCCCGCGCGTGACGAGCCACTTGTGCGCCTTGTAGACGGCGGGGAGCGCTGCCGTGGCCGCGCGCAGGAGCTGGATCTCCTTGTCGCGCGCGCCGAGCTCGTGCAGCCCTTCGCACAGCCGGGCGATCGTCTCGTCGTGCGTGTACAGCAGCCGCCCCTTGGCGAGCAGCGAGTGCATGAACGAGTTCTGGACGGATCCCTCGACCGTCCGCCGGAACTCGGCGCGCGGGATCAGGAACGCATGCACGTTGACCCCATCGGCGTAGAGCGCGATCGAGCAGCCTGGCGCCGTTGCTGTCGTCGATCGTCACGAGCAGCAGGTCGATGTCGGACTTCGCCCAGACGGTATCGTGCGACAGGCTGCCGCACAGCAGGGCGGCCAGGATGCTGCGATCCTGCCTGCACCTGCGCGACGAGGGTGTCGAGCGCCGCGGTGAACGCCTGCCGGGTTGACTGGTGAGCCATGCTCGGTCGAACGAAGTGATGAGTTTAGCCGAGTCCACTGTGAACATGGAGGTGAGCATCGGTCCCGGTGGGCAAACGCTGTACATCTCCCGCGCGCGGTTCGCCGGCGGGACGGCTGTGCCGCGAGAATCCGATCTGCTGATCGCGCATCGCGCGGGCGCTCGATTCATGCTCGATTCGCGCAGCGGCGAGCTGCTGGCGCGCGTCAACACACCGGACCTGACAATGCTGAATGCTGAATGCTGAAGTAAATGTTGAATTGGCCCTTTGCTTCAGCATTCAGCATTGTTTTCATCGTACGCTGACGGTTGCGCGGCCCGATCCGGTCCGTCCTCGCGCGTCGCGAGTCTCGACCACGATCTGCACATTCCCTGTATGTCCTGTCTCGCAGCCGATTCCGAGCGTCACCCGAAAGACCTGCCCTGAACGGGCGTTGTCAAGTGCGGTCCCGAACTGCGTAGTTGGTACTGGCGCAGGGAGCGTCACCTGCGGCCTGCCAGTACCGGATGCGTCGAAGAACTGCGCGCGGATTGCAGTCACGACAACACTGGTCCCGCCGTCCGGTTGGACGACGATGACGAGCGGCACGTTGAAGGGGGCGACGGATGGGCAGAACGGATTGTTCACGCGCTCGGCGACAACCATCGACGACATGGTGCTGACCACGACCGACGACTCGCTGCTGGACTCGGTCGGCTGGGTCAGATTCAGGGCTGCGTCTGTGCCACCGCACGACGCACCGAGGAACGCGGCGACGACCAGAGGCGAGATGCGATGTTGCATTGCGTAGCCTCCTGTTCTGGCACGTTATGGAGCCGGACTCGGTTCACGTGGCCCCATTCTAGCCATTGTCCGCCGTCGTGCATCTTGATCCTTGGTCCAGGCCCGAAAGGCTCAGCAGTTCTCGGCCTGGCTTCCCAGGCTGAACCTCGGACCTAGCCTGGCTAGGGCTTCGGAATCCGCAGGGTCGCACTAATCATGGCGCTCCCGCTCATGACGTAGGCCAGCACCAGGGGGTGCAGCACCGCCGGCCCGATGTGGTACGCGCCGAGCCACAGGTTGTCGTCGATGCGGTTCGACCCGAGCGCCAGCGCCAGCAGTCCGACGAGGAGGATGCTGCTCGGAATCGGCGTGCCCTCGAAGTGCGTCACCTTTCCCGTGTCGCGGTCCGTGAGCACCTGCGCCGTTACGTTGAAACGTGCAAGACGGCTCACGCCACAGACAACGAAGTAGGTCAGGCAGAGCATGTCCCAACCGCCACGCAGCCCCAGCGTAAAGCCCAGGACCGCCGGCGCGACGCCGAACGAAATCACGTCGGCCAGCGAGTCGAGGTCAGCCCCGAGCAGCGACGGCCGCGTCCGGCTCAGGCGCGCAACGTAACCATCCAGGACGTCGCACACGAGCGCGATCGGCAGCAGGAGGATCGAGATCCAGAGGCGCCGGTGGTCACCGAACGCCATGTAGTCGAGACAGAGAAAGATGGAGATCGTGCCGCAGCTGGCGTTGCCGATCGTCAGCGCATCGGCTGGCGTGTAGGAGCGCAGCATCGAGAGGTGCCGGCGCGGTGGCGAAACCATGGCTCAGGCTGCTCCTCTCGCGTTACCGACTGCACGCAGTAGTTCGCAGGCGATTGGCGACCCCTACAGGACACGCACGAGCCGACGTTCGCGCTGGCCCTTTCGCAACACGATGACTCGGCCGTCAATCGCATGCTCGAGGGTGAGGCGCCCGCGCTCTTCCATCACGCGCTGGTCGTTCACGTAGAGGCCGCCCTGCTTGATGAGGCGGGATGCTTCGCCCTTGGAGGCTGCGAGGCCAGCCAGCACGACAACGTCGGTCGTGGCCACGCCATCGCGAAGGGTCGCCGTTGCGATCTCCACCGACGGCACATCCTCGAACACGGTCAGAATCTCCGTCGCTGATGCGGTCGCCACGGCGCTCCCGAACAGCACCGCCGACGCACGCTCGGCGTTCGCGGTCTCCTGCGCGCCGTGCACGAGGGTTGTCACCTCACGCGCGAGCGCGCGTTGCGCCTCGCGCTCGTCAGGTCGCGCGGCCGCCGCCGCGGCGAGGTCGTCGATGGCGGAGCGATCGAGCCAGGTGAAGAATCTGAGGTACTTCACGACGTCGCGATCGTCGGTGTTCAGCCAGAACTGGTAGAAGCGAAACGGTGAGGTCAGCGCCGGATCGAGCCAGACCGTGCCCGCCTCGGTCTTGCCGAACTTTGTTCCCGCGGACGTCGTCAGCAACGGCCAGACGATCCCGTGCACGCGCGCGCCGCGCACCTTGCGAACGAGATCACACCCCGCTGTGATGTTGCCCCATTGGTCGCTCCCACCCATTTGCAGGCAGCAGCCAAAGCGATCGTGCAGGACGAGATAGTCGTAGGCCTGGAGCAGCTGATAGCTGAACTCGGTGAACGAGATGCCCTCCTCGGCACCCAGACGGCGCTTCACCGACTCCTTCGCCATCATGGAGCTGATCGTGAAGTGCTTGCCGACGTCCCTCAGGAAATCGACGAATCCGATCGGGCGCAGCCAGTCGACGTTGTTGACCATCCGCGCGGCATTGGCGCCGGCGCCGAAATCGAGGAATTTCTCGAGCTGACGACGGATGCCCTGGGCATTGAAGTCGACCTGCTCGAAGGTCAGCAGGTTCCGCTCCTGACTCTTGCCGCTCGGATCGCCAATGAGACCGGTGCCCCCGCCGACGAGCGCGATGGGCGTGTGGCCGGCGCGCTGCAGCCGTGCGAGATTCATGACGGTGAGCAACGAACCGACGTGCAGGCTTGCCGCCGTCGGATCGAATCCGATGTAGGCGGTGACCTTCTCCCGGTCGAGGACGGCGGCAAGCCCCTCGGTCTGGTCCTGCAGCATCTCCCGCCATGTCAGTTCTTCGATCAGGCTCATGACGGGATCATTATGACGCGCCGCGCGCCGGTATGCTTCTGTCGTGAGCATCCCCCGCCGTACTGAAGCCGGAGACCTGTCGGTTCAGCCGGGCGCCTCGCGGGTTGGCGCCAGGACTCTCAGCGAGTAATATGGCTGCCGCCGCGAGGGTTCGCTGATCCCGATGTCGACAGCGTCATCTCGTGGCCAGGCGCGCGCCGCATTCGTGATCCATTCATTGCGCAGGAGACTTCGTCATGGCTCGAGCCGATTTCAACTGGATACCGTTCACTCACGAATTCACCGCCAACAGTCCCTCGTTCGTCGCTGAGTTCCGTGTCGAGGGAAACCCGATCGACGATGCATATCTGCTCATCACGGCCCACAACGTTTCATCGCAGGGCCACCAGATCTTCATCAACAATCAGGAGCTTCCTTCCTGGGATATTCCGATACACGACCCCGGCTGGCAGACGTGGATGGATCATATTGAGCCTGGGGTCCTGCACTCGGGAACGAACTCCATTATGGTTGTGCGGACCGGAGGCGACGACTTTACGACCAAGGACATTGTCGTCCATTGGCGGGAATGACGTCGGGGGGACAATCGCTCCAGCCTGGAGGACAGCAATGAAGCGTTTGGCTGTGTATGTTCTGTCGACCTGTGTTCTCGTTGGCCTCCTGCATCAGCGTCACGCCGCCGGCCAGGTCAACACCGTCAAAGAGCTGGCGCCGGGGGTGTACTTCCACGAAGGCGATCTGAAGGGGAAAGGACACTGCAACAACGGCTGGGTGATCTTCGACGACTACGTGCTCGTGCTCGACGCCAACTTTCCATCGGGCGCCCTGGAGATCATTCCGAAGATCAAGGCGCAGACGAGCAAGCCGATCCGGTTCGCCTTCGACACGCACCATCACGGCGATCACGCCTACGCCAACCAGCTCTGGGTCGACAACGGCGCGGTTCCGGTCGCCCACGAAAACGTCGTCTCCGAGATGCGGAAGTACGACACGGGGCTCTTCGGCGGTAAGCCGGGACGTTGGGAGACAGAGGCCAAGGTGCGCGAGGATCTCAAAGGGACGCGGCTGAAGGCGCCGACGCTCCTCTATCGCGACCTGATGATCTTCGATGACGGCAAGCACCGCGTCGAGCTTCGCTACTTCGGGGTCGGGCACACGCACGGCGATGGCTTCGCGTGGCTGCCGAACGAACGGATCCTTTTTACCGGCGACGCCGCCGTGAACGGTCCGTTCAACTACATGGGCGACGGCGACAGCGGTGCCTGGATCGAAACACTCGCCAAGGCCCAGAAGCTTGGCGCAGCTGTCGTGGCGCCAGGACACGGGCCCGCGGGAGACGCCGGCGTGCTCGAGGCCCAGCGGCAGTACTTCGTGGCGCTTCGCGCTGAAGTGATGAAGAGGAAGGGTCTGGCGGCCGGCCGCGTCCAGGCCGATGTTCCCGCAATACGCGACGCGCTCCTCAAGCAACACGCCACCTACATCGATACGAGCGCCAAAGACATCGCTGGCTTGGAGTCGCAGGTGGCCCAGGTCTACAAGGAGCTGACCGGAAACGAGTTTCCGAAGAAGGCGGGGATGGAGGACGCCCGCCTGGCGCACGAACGCCATCACGGCATCGCGGCGGTACAGTAGGCGGCTCACGGCGCGCGTGGAGCGACCTCGCCACGCGAATCATCACGACACCGACAACGGAATGAGCACCCATCACATCATCAACTTCACTCGCGGAGTCCCGGCCAACGAATCGTTTCCGATCGAGGAGGTGATCGACGCGGCGCAGGCGGCTCTGAAAACAAATGGGCCGGCGATGCTGCAGTACGGGCCTTCGCCAGGCTTCCAGCCGCTGCGGCAGTGGCTGGCCGACTGGCAGGGGGTGACGGTTGACCGCATCCTCACCGGCAACGGGTCGTTGCAGCTGATTGAGTTTCTCTGCCTGCACCTGCTCGAGGCCGGTGACGTGGTGTTCACCGAGGCGCCGACCTACGACCGCACGATCACGCTGCTTCGCCGCCATCGTGCGAGAGTGGTCGGCATTCCTCTTCAAGCCGACGGCCCGGACATCGACGCCCTCGAGCGGGCGCTCGCGAGGCACGTGCCGAAGTTCTTCTACGTCATTCCGGACTTCCAGAATCCCTCCGGAGCGACCTGCTCAGGCGCCAAGCGCCGGAAGATCGCGGAGCTTGCCAGCCGGCACGGATTCCTGCTCGTCGAAGACGCGCCGTACCGTCTGCTTCGGTATCGCGGCACCGAGGAGCCGACACTCTATGCGCTCGCGCCGGATCGCACGGTCCACATGAGCTCGTTCACCAAGCTCATTGCTCCCGGCGTGCGCACCGGATTCATGATCGGCGAGCCGGCACTCATCACTAAACTCGCCAAGGTGGCGGAGGATACTTACATCTCCCCGAACTACGTCTCACAGGGCGTCACGTTCGAGTGGTGCCGCCGAGGGCTGCTGTTACCCCAGATCGAGCGTCTGACGAGGCTGTACGCTCCACGGCTGGATGCCTGCCTCGCCAGTCTCGACGCATACATTCCGGATGCCGTGCCGACCCGCCCTGAGGGCGGGTTCTTCATCTCGCTGACGCTTCCCGACGGCGTGCTCACGACTGCCGTGCGAACGAAAGCGTCCGCGCGAGGTCTCAACCTCGCCGACGGCCTGGCGTTTTTTCCAGAAGGAGGCGGCGAGCGATTCCTCCGGCTGCCCTTCTGTGCGCTCTCACCCACCGAGATAGACGAGGGAGTCCATCGTCTGGCGGAGAGCGTTCGCGAGGCGCGAGAGTGACGAGCGCAGGACGACACGCCTGCCGTCCATCGCCACCCGGCGACTACTCGATGCGCTTGGCCGGAACCTTCCCGCCCCCCTGCTGCAGCACGAGCGAGGTGGCCCTGCCCTGAACGTCGGTGTCGAACGTGATCACGATGTCCGCGACCTTCGCGAAGACAAGCCACTTCCAAGATCGTGCAAACTGAACGGCGACTACGACCGTCTAACGAGTCGACGCCTTCAAGGAGACGTGTATGCGACGGCTGGAGCCGCTCTTTCAGGATCTCGGCTACGCCATTCGATCGTTCCGCCGCAGCCCGGCGTTCGTGCTGGTCGCGCTGCTGTCGTTGACCCTCGGCATCGGCGCGACCTCCGCCATCTTCAGCGTGATCTACGGCGTGCTCATCGCGCCCTATCCCTATGCAAAACCGGGCGAGATCTGGTCCCCGGAAGTCCGCGCGATCGACGGCCGCGGGGGGCGCGGGTACTCGCTCGACGAGCTTCGTCCTTTGACCGAGGTACCCGGCGTTCTCCGAAGTGATGGCGACCTCGATCGAGACCGTGCTCATGACAGGAGAATTCGCCCCCGAGAGCTTCGGTGGCGTCCTCCTGTCGGGCAACGCTTTCAATTTTCTCGGCGTCCCTCCCGTGGTTGGCCGGACCCTCCAGCCGACGGACGTTCGACCGGACGGTCAGGCTGAACCGGTCGTGGTGCTGAGCTACAAACTGTGGCTCCGGTTGTTCGAGGGCAGCCCCGAAGCGGTCGGCCGGACTCTTCGACTCAACGGTCGCCCGCACACGATTGTCGGCGTGATGCCGCCGCGTTTTGGCTGGTATGGCAGCGAGGGGTTCTGGCTCCCGCTGTCGCCCACGCGCACGGATGTGCCGTGGATCAATCCCATCGTGCGGCTGGCGCCAGGTGTCTCGAAGACCGTTGCCGAGGAGCAGCTCAGCGCATTGAACAAGCGGCTCGCCGCGGAGAAGCCGTCGAGTTTCCCGCGCAGGGCTTCACCACCACGCTGCGGAACTATCTCGACGTAACGGTCGCGAGCGGAGAGATGCGGACCAGCCTGCGGCTGCTCCTGGGCGCGGTCGCGTTTCTGCTCCTTATCGCGTGCGCCAACGTCGCCAACCTGCAGCTGGCCCGCGGGACGGCGCGGGCGCGCGAGATGGCAGTCCGGATGTCGATTGGCGCCGGCCGCCGCCGGCTGCTGCGCCAGCTCCTGACCGAGAGCGTCCTGCTCTCTCTCGCCGGGGGCGCGCTCGGCGTGCTCTTCGCCCTCGGCGCGATTCGTTCCATCGTCGGGCTGATGCCCGAGTTCTACGTGCCGAACGAGTCGCGGGTCGCCATCAATGTGCCCGTGCTCCTGTTTTCGCTTGTCGTGTCGTTGCTCACGGGCATCGTCTTCGGCCTCGTGCCGGCACTGCAGACCTCGAAGGCGGACGTCACCGACGCACTCCGGGCCGGTCGCAGCACCGGCGCGGAAACGCACGGCGGCCGCACCCGCAACCTGCTGGTCGTGATCGAGGTGGCGTTGTCGGTCGTGCTGCTCGTCAGCGCAGGCCTGACCGTCCGCACGTTCGTCGTCCTCCAGAACATGGATCCCGGCATCAGGACGGACAACGTGCTGATCGTGGGCGTTCCTCTGCCGCCGGCCAAATACACGACGCTCGACCAGCGCAATCGCTTTGCGCAGGAACTGCTGGAGCGGGTCGGCGGCCTGCCGGGTGTCGAGGCCGCGACGTTCGGCTTGCCGATTGGCGGTGCGTCAGTCTCCCTTCACCATCGCGGGTCAGGTCGCCGACGATTCGAAGCGGATCGGCGTCAACCTGGTCGGCGCCGATCACCTGCGCATGTTTGGCATTCCCCTGCGCCGTGGACGGATGTTCGATGCGTCCGAAGTCCGGCGCGGCGATCGGGTCGCGGTGATCAACGAAGCCGCGGTGAAGCTCTGGCCCGCCGGCGAGAGCCCGATTGGCGGCGCGGGTGCGGCTCGCGTTCCTCGAGCGTCCGCCGGGGCGGCGTTGGTCGATACCACTCGACCTCCCGAGGTCACCATCATCGGCGTCATCGCCGACACGCGGAACGCCGGCTTACGCGCCGATCCGCGGCCCACTGCTCGTCATGCCGTATTCGATCATCGCCCAGCCGCAACGCACGCTCGCGGTGCGCAGCGCCGGCGATCCGAACCTGCTGCTCAACCCCGTGCGCGCGCAGGTGCGCGCGATGGATCCGGATCAGCCGCTCGGCCGTCCGATCACGCTCAGCGAGATGCAGGGCGAGGAGATCATTCAGCCGCGGTTCACGATGGCGCTGTTCAGCGCGTTCGCGGCGCTGGGCCTCGCGCTCGCGGCGGCCGGCATCTACAGCGTGCTGTCGTTCCATGTGACGCGTCGCACGCACGAACTGGGCGTGCGCATGGCGCTCGGCGCGCCTCGACGCCACGTGCTCGGCCTGATGTTGACGATGGGAGGACGGCTCGTCCTCATCGGACTGGCCATTGGTGTGGCGGCGAGCTTCGCATCGACGCGGCTGCTGCGCAGCCAGTTGTTCGGCGTCGGAACGGCCGATCCTCTCGCCTACGCGGTCGTGACCGGTGTGCTCGGTCTCGTGACGCTCGTCGCCTGCTACATTCCCGCGCGGCGCGCAGCCGGCGTCGATCCGATCGTGGCGCTGCGTCAGGAGTGACGGCGGCCCGGCCGTTCCTTCCATCGCACTCACCTCGCCATTGAGCGCGATCTGAACCCGGCTCGGAGCCGCCGCCTGTGCATCGTTCGACTACGTCCCCTTGACGACGAGCTGATTGACGACGCGCTTCACGCCTTCGTTACCGGCGGCGATTTCCGCCGCGCGTGTTCTTCCGGCGCTCGACATCACCGTGCCTTTCAACGTGACGACGTTATGCTTCGTATCGACGTCGATGTCGCTGTCTTTGAGCAGCGCCTCGTCGACGAACTTCGCGCTCAACTTCGTCGTGATCCAGCCGTCGGTGATTACCTCGCCCGTGCTCGATACGACCTCCTTCGTCTTCTTCGCGGTCGCGACGGCAACGTCTTTCGTTGTCTCCGCTGTGGCTACCGCGACGTCTTTCGTGACTTCCGCGGTCTTCTCGCCGGCGCGCACGGTGGCGTCGATGGCCTTGTCGGTCCCGCTCTTCGCGAACGTCGGGTCGACGACGAGCTCGTTGCGCACTTCGCTCACGCCCTTGATGGTCGCGAGCCGCGCGGCCCGTGCTTTTTCATCGGCGGTGCGGACCGTGCCCTTCAATAGCGCGATGCCAGCGCGCACATCGACGTCGACGTCACGCGCCTTGAGCGCCGCGTCCTTCGCGAGACTGGCTTCGATCCGCGACTCGAGCGTGCTGTCATCAACGTTCTGAACAACCGGGCCGGTTTGTTGTTCCCCGGCTGACGTCGCGCGCGCCGGACCGGCGACAAGGAGCGCCCCGACGATACCTACTGCCAACACATCCTTGAACAAGCTCATACGTTTCTCTTTCCGCGCTTTTGAGCGCCTGGTGGTTGCGAAGCACGTGGTTGAAACATGGCACCGTGCTGTCGGCCCGGGTGTCCATTCAGACGCCCAATGCCGGCTCCCGACATGACGCTGTTCTCGCCTGATGGCGAGGATGTGATCCTTGTTGCAAAAAGAGCGCCGAGGTCATGCCTGTTGCTTTGAAAGCTCATGCGCAAAGCACTGCCAAGAAGGCCGGTGGGGACCGATGCAGCCGGGATTGGGCGTGAGCAGTCTCCCGTCGCGAAGCTGCTCCAGGAGTGTGCCGACCCGGCCGAGTACACGTCCGACGACGAGAGCAGTTCGGATGGCAGGCTCCAGCCGAGCCGCAAGAGGGCGGTATAGAACTCTACGTTGGTATCGCGCCGGCGATCCGGTTTCCGCCCGGAGCAGACATGCTTCCGAACGCGCCGCGGACATTGCCTGGAGCCAATCGCCGCGCAGATGAGCGCAGCCCACATGTCCCCTGCTTCCACATCCGTGCTGTGCAATAGGGCACAGGTTCGCTGCGGCGCTCACAGAGTACCCTGGTCACCGGACAATGACAGGGGAGCTGCGATGGACCCTTGCATAGGCCCATACGAGGGAGGCCCCACGCTCATGCGCATGCCGGTGCTCGCGTCGCTCGGTCGAGCAGGTCGATCGGGAGGGAAAAGACCGAGCAGATCGCCCCTTCCGGAGATCACGCCACATGACGCCGGCTCAGGGCTGTCCAGGATCTCTCGTGCTTGACCCGCTCGTCGCCGCCATAGGGATCGGTCTCCTCGGCTCCGCGTTGGCGGGTCCCGCGGTCGCATACGGCCTCCGGCGACTCCCGCAACGGTGGCGTAGAACGACGGAATGGCTACTGATAGCCGCCGCCGTTGTCGTCGCCGTCTTGGCCGATTTCCTGCTCCAATCCCCTGTAGGAGGCGTGTTCGTGTATGTGCTCGCCGCCCTCCCGGGCCTCGTCGCCTTCTTGGCTTGGCGCACGCTGCTCGCGAGCACGCTCGTGTCGCTCGCTCCGCTCTATTTCGTCATCGGGGAACTGACGCAGGGCCGGTCGACGTACGCGCCCGAGATCGCCCTCGACCGGGCCTTGTCGCTGCAACCCGCGTGGATGCTCGTCTACGGCTCGCTCTACGTATTCGTCGTGCTCCTGCCGTTGCTCGTCGTTCGCCAGCAGGAGCTGTTCCGCCGCGCCATGCAGGCGTATCTGATGGTCATGATCGGTCTCGTATGTGGGCTTCCTGCTGTATCCGACCGCAGCCCCACGGCCGGCCGAAGTGCTCGGAGACGGGTTCTCCGCCTGGAGCCTGCGGCTCGCCTACTCGCTCGACCCGCCGCACGGCTGCTTTCCTTCCCTTCACGTCGCCTACTCTTTCGTGTCGGCGCTGACGTGCTATCGGGTGCATCGCGGGGTCGGAGCCGCCGCAGGGTTTTGGGCTGCGCTCATCGGACGTCTCGACGCTGTACACGAAGCAGCACTACGTCGTCGACGTGATCGCCGGCGCGCTCGCAGCCTGCGTGTCCTACGTGTTGTTCCTGCGCAGATATCAGCGCGAGGCCGTGGCCGAGCGCGACCGGCGGCGGGCGCCTTTACGCGCGCTGGCTGTCATCGGGATCTTCGGGATTATGGTCGCCGGCTTCTGGGTGGCGTACCGGATCCAAATGGTCGTTTCTTGAGGAATGTATTCCAGCGACCTTCGGAGCGAAATGCCGTCGGCCAAGCACCGCTTTAGAGGCCGGCGTGATCTGACGGACGGAACTCGTCCGCGAGATGCGGGACCTCACGACCTTGCGCCGCCAGCCAGCGTGGCGCAGAATGTGACGGCACTGCTCGTGACACCCTGAGATTCCGGAGACGATGAATGACGATGCGACGATTGCTGTGGGCATCTGCCGCGGCTTGCCTGTTCACCGCGCTCCCGCCTGCGAGTGCGCAGGACGCTGCAACCGCGCCGCTCCGGCTCGCTATCGCCGGGCTCGTGCACGGGCACGTCGGCAGCTTCCTCAGATCCGCGCAGGCGCGGCCCGACGTACAGATCGTCGGCATCTTCGAGCCCGACGCCGCGTTGCTCCGTCAGTACGCCACCCGTCAGGGCTTCGCCGACAGCGTGTTGTTCACCGATCTGAATGCGATGCTCGATCGCGCGAAGCCGGAAGCGCTCGCGTCGTTCACCAACACCTACGATCATCCCGCGGTCGTCGAGGCCGCGGCGGCGCGTCGCATCCACGTCATGATGGAGAAGCCGCTGGCCGTGAGCAACGCCGACGCGCAGAGGATCCGGCGCGCCGCCGAACGGGGCGCGATCCAGGTACTCGTGAACTACGAGACGACGTGGTACCCGAGTCACGGCGCGATCTGGAATTTGATCAAGGAGCGCCGCGCGGCCGGCGACATCCGCAAGATGGTCGCGCTCGACGGCCATGCCGGCCCGAAGGCCATCAACGTCCAACCGGAGTTTCTCGCCTGGCTCTCCGACCCGGTCAAGAATGGCGGCGGCGCGCTCTTCGACTTCGGCTGCTACGGCGCCAACCTCATGACGTGGCTGATGGACAACCAGCGTCCGCTCGGCGTGACGGCGGTGACGCAGCAGCTCCAACCCGAGGTCTACCCCGGGTCGACGACGAGGCGACGATCCTGCTGGAGTACCCGAAGGCGCAGGGCATCATCCAGGCGTCGTGGAACTGGCCCTTCGGCCGCAAGGATCTCGAGGTCTACGGGGAACACGGGTCAGCGGTCGCCACGGGCGGCAACGGCCTGCGCATCGCCCTTCCGAAAGAACCGGAACACGCCGTGAAACCGGATCCGCTACTGGCCGACGAGCGCGATTCGATTTCACACTTGATCGCAGTCGTGCGGGGGAAGCGTCAACCGAATGGCCTGTCGTCGCTCGACAACAACGTCATCGCGACCGAAATCCTCGAGGCCGCGCGGGAATCGGCGCGGACCCGGAAGCGCGTGGCGCTGGCACAGAAGTGACACGATGATTCGCGAACGGTCACGACGGTTCTGAGGCAGAATGCGCTCGTGCTCCAGCGACTGACCGAGCGCAAGGAATGGAAATTCTTCGCGGTCCTGTCGAAGGCGGACCCTGTCCTCGCCGCCGCATGGTGGGTCGCGCTCCTCCTCGGCGGGATCCTGCCGGCGGCGTTCGGGATCGCGATGGGCGTGCTCGTCGGCGCCGTGCAACAGCAGTCGAGTGGCGCTCGAGGCGGCGATTCTCTCGCTGGTCCGCTCGCATTTGCGGGCGCGATCTTCGTGCTGCTCCAGGTACTCAGCCCGATTCATCGCGCGATCAGCGCCAACCTCGGCGACCGCACGGCCGCCTGGCTCTACGACCGGCTCACCGAGGCTTGCGTTCGCCCGCCGGGCATGGGGCACCTCGAGGATCCGCAGCTCACGAGCGACCTCACCGTGGCGCGCGACTTCGACCTCGGGATGACCGGTCCGCCGCTGTCGATCTCCATGGATTTCATCGCGACCGGCATGATCCAGATGATCGTCGGCGTCGCGTCCGCCCTGATCCTCGTTGGATACGCGTGGTGGGCGCCCGTCGTGCTCGCAGGAGCGTGGCTGGCGACGCACTGGCTTCTCCGCGAGAGCGCGATCTGGCGCGACCGTAACACCGAGGAAGTGCGCGGCGCGCAGCGGGATGCCGACTATGCCTACCGGCTGGCGGTGGACGCGCCCGCGAGCAAGGAGTTGCGGTTGTTCGGACTCGCCGGCTGGACGATCGACCGTTTCATCGCCAGGCGCACCCGCCTGCACGAGCTCCAGTACGCGGCCACACGCCTGCGCGAGCGTCCCCTCATCTGGAGCCTGCTCCTCGTCGTCTCGGCGAACGTCGTGGTGTTCTGGTTCCTGGCCAGCGCCGCCGCCGATGGCCGCCTCAGTCTCGCCGAAGCCGTCGTCTACGTGCAGAGCGCCATCGGCGTGTCGGCGGTCGCGTTCGGCGGATTCAGTTGGGCGCTCGACGGAGCGGCGGCCCCCGTCGCCGCGGTGCTGCGACTCGAGCCGGCGATGCGTCCCGCGGGCGCGCTGCGCTCCGGTAATCGCCCGGCGGCCGGGACGCCTGCGCGCGAGATTCGACTCCGCGATGTCACCTTCGCATATCCCTCGACTACGCTCGGGACAGGTCCCTCGGCCGCGTCCGCTCCTCCGGGTGCCGGTCCGCCCGTGCTCGAGCACTTCGACCTCACGATTCGCGCCGGTTCGTCGCTCGCCATCGTCGGACAGAATGGCGCCGGCAAGACGACGATCGCCAAGCTCCTGTGCCGGTTGTACGATCCGCAGGCAGGGGCGATCGAGGTCGACGGCGTCGACATTCGCGACCTCGATCTCGCGTCGTGGCGCTCGCGCGTCACGGCTGTCTTCCAGGACTTCATGCGCCTCGAGCTGCCGCTGCGCGACAACGTCGCGCCTGCAGGCGCGCCAGACGATGTCGTGCGCGCGGCGCTCGAGTCGGCCGGCGCGACGGACCTCGCCGCCCTCGACACGGTACTGGCCCGCGGCTACGCCGGCGGCACGGACCTCTCGGGCGGCCAGTGGCAGCGCGTCGCGCTCGCCCGCGCGCTGGCCGCCGTCACGCTCGGCGCCGGCGTCGTGCTGCTCGACGAGCCGACCGCGCAGCTCGACGTGCGCGGGGAAGCCGAGATCTTCGACCGCCTGCTCGCCGCGACGCGGCACTGCACGACCATCCTGATCTCCCATCGCTTCTCCACGGTCCGCCACGCGGATCGCATCTGCGTGCTCGAGCACGGCCGGGTCATCGAGCTCGGCACGCACGACGAGCTCGTCGCGCTCGGCGGGCGCTATCGGACGATGTTCGACCTGCAGGCGCAGCGCTTCAATGTCCCGGACGAGGAGGAGGGCGCGACGTATGACGTCCTCGCCTGATCGAGACGGCGCGCTCGATGCCATCGACGCGATCGGCCCGCTGCCTCCCGCGCTGTCGTCGATGTGGCGGCTGTGCAAGCTGGGGTACCGCCACGAGCCGCGCCTGATGGTCACGGCGTTCGCCCTGTCTCAGCTCGCCGCGCTGCCAGACGCGCTCCTCGCGTTGTGGCTGATGCTGCTCGGCAAGGGCGTCCTCGAGCAGAGACCCGCCCTGGTGCAAGGCGCGGCGATCGGCCTCGGGATATCGACCGCGGCAACGTGGATTCTCGTCACGATCAGCACCCGCGTGCAGCGCCGCTTCCGCGACAGGGTGACGATCGCGCTCGAGTCGCATGTCGCGCGACTGCAGGCTTCGGTCGCCACGATCGCGCATCAGGAGCGCCCCGAGTATCTCGATCGGCTGTCGATGCTCCGCAATCAGGTGTTCGTGCTCGACCACATGTACATGTCGCTCTTCTCCACGCTCGGGTGGATCCTGCGGCTGGTCGTGACGATGGCGCTGCTGGCGTCGATTCACCCGGCGCTCATCCTGCTCGCGGTGTTCGCGGTGCCGACGGTGTTGACGTCCACGTGGCGGCCCGAAGTCGAGAGGTCCGCGCAGGAGCGCGGGGCCGGGACGCATCGGCTGGCGCGTCACCTGTTCACCATCGCCACCACGGCAGCGCCCGGGAAGGAAGTGCGGGTCACCGGCATTGGAGGGCGTCTTGCGACAGAGCGTCGGGCGGCGTGGGAGCGCTGGTACGCACCGGTGGCGGCCGTCCGTTGGGGCTCGGCGTTGTGGCACGCGCTGGCATGGGCGATATTCGGCCTCGGCTATGTCGGGGCGGTCGTGTTCGTGTCGTCCGGCCTCCGCGCGCCTGCCGGCGACGTGCTGCTCGTGCTCGCCGCAGGGGCGCGGCTGTCGGCGTACATCGGCGCCACGGTCGGCGAAATTGGATTTCTGCGGGGATTCTGGATGGACGGCTCGCGGCGGCTCGCGTGGCTCGAGGACTACGCCACCTCCGTCGCGGCGTCCGGCGACCTGCCGGTTCCGGCTGTATTGCGGCGCGGCATCCGGCTCGAGCACGTGTCGTTCGCCTACCCCGGCACGTCGCGCGAGGTGCTGCACGATGTGTCGGTGACGCTGCCCGCGGGCGCCGTCGTGGCGATCGTCGGCGAAAACGGCGCCGGCAAGACGACGCTGGTCAAGCTGCTCGCGAAGATGTACGAGCCGTCATCCGGTTCGATCCTCCTCGACGACACGCCGCTGGCGCGCGTGCCGGCCGGGGAATGGCGAGCGCGTCTCGCGGGCGCGTTCCAGGATTTCTTCCGCTTCGAATTCCGCGCCGGGCACACGGTCGGTCTGGGCGACGTCCCCCGACTGGACGACGAGCCTGCAGTGCTCGCCGCCATCGACCGCGCCGGCGCCGCCGACGTCGTCGCCCGACTGACGTCGGGCCTCGACACACAGCTCGGTCCAACGTGGCCAGGCGGAGTCGAGCTCTCGTTCGGCCAGTGGCAGAAGCTCGCGCTGGCGCGCGGCTTCATGAGGGACCGGCCGCTGCTGCTGGTCCTCGACGAACCGACCGCCGCGCTGGATGCCGAGACAGAACACGCGCTGTTCGAGCGTTACGCCGCAGCGGCACGCCGGTCGGTGGCCTCCTCGAGCCCGGGAGCCCCCGACCGTTCGACAGGCACAGTCGAGAGCGACAGCGGCCGCATCACTATTCTCGTCTCACACCGTTTCTCGACGGTCCGCATGGCCGATCTCATCGTGGTGCTCGACGGGGCCCGACTCGTGGAAGTCGGCACACACGAGGAGTTGATGGCCAGGGGCGGGCAGTACTCGGAGCTGTACGGCATTCAGGCCGCCGCGTACCGCTGAGCAGAGGGCCGGGGCGTGAACTGTGCTGTGTCAGCCCGCCACGTCCGGCAGAGCAGCACAATTCACGACCTGACCCTTATGCCGTTGACACGTGTCGATGCGAGCAAGTACGCTCGCGTTGGTAGGGAGTAGCGACCCGCACACGCGGGCGGTCCAGTCGTCAGCACGGAGCATTCGCTCCCGGCTGGAGTCAGCGAAGCCAGCGAGACTACCACGCGTCCCAGGAGGCCCGTGATGCTCGTCTGGATTGCTTTCCTCAGCTTCATCCTCGTCCTGCTCGCACTCGATCTCGGAGTGTTCCATCGACGCGCGCACATCGTGTCCGTGCGCGAGGCGTTGAAGTGGACCGTCATCTGGATCGTGACGGCCCTTGGCTTCGCCGGTTTCGTGTA
The DNA here is from genome assembly GCA_963771395.1 of uncultured Acidobacteriota bacterium. Taxonomy (GTDB): domain Bacteria; phylum Acidobacteriota; class Vicinamibacteria; order Vicinamibacterales; family 2-12-FULL-66-21; genus DATBJJ01. Next base: position 64,826 of record CAVYTY010000020.1, read on the forward strand.
CCTCGGCTACGAACACAATTGGCTGGGGTTGGGTCTCGAGCCGGACCTCGTCGATCGCAGCACGGCCTACCCCGACGGGCGTGTCAACGATGCGCGGTCGGCCTTGCTGAAGTTTCTCACCGGATACGTCGTCGAGCTGTCGCTCAGCGCCGACAACGTGTTTGTCATCGCCATGCTCTTCAGCTACTTCGCCATTCCCAGGATGTATCAGCATCGCGTGCTCTTCTGGGGAATTCTCGGCGCACTGGTGATGCGCGGCGCCATGATCGCGATCGGGGCCAGGCTCGTGGCGGAGTTCTCGTGGATTCTGTCCGTCTTCGGCGCGGTTCTCATTCTGACCGCGGTGAAGATGGCGTTGATGGGCATCGAGCCCGGTGATCCGCGCAAGAACGTCATCGTCCGCCTGATGCGGCGATTCCTGCCCGTGACGGACCAGTTCCACGGCGAGCACTTTTTCGTGAGAGCGTCGGCAAACGACGGGCCCGACGCGCCGACACCGGACGAGAGCCTCAGGACCCCCGCCGTCGTCAGTTCGCCGCGATGGCGCGGATGGATGTTGACGCCGCTGGTGCCGGCGCTGGTGATGGTCGAGTCGACGGACCTCGTGTTCGCCATCGACTCGATTCCGGCTATTTTTGCCATCACCGCCGATCCGTTCCTGGTCTTCACCAGCAACGTGTTCGCGATCCTCGGCCTGCGCTCGCTCTACTTCGCGCTCGCCGGGGCCTTGCACCTCTTCCACTATCTCAAGCACGCACTCGCGTTGGTGCTGCTGACCGTCGGCATCAAGATGCTGGCGCACACGTGGCTCGAACGAGCGCTCGGTCCCGACTTCAACCTGTACCTGTTGGCCACCGTGCTCGCCATCCTCGGCGCGGGAGTGGTCGTGTCGCTCGTCGAGGTCCGGTGGGGTGACCCGATCGGTCGTGCCATCAGGACGACGCTCCGCACGGTGCAGGAGTGGATTGTGCCCGATCGGCTGACATCGACAATTCTGCGGGCGGGCCGGCGGGAGATAGCGCAGAGGACGGCGGCGGCGCGCCGCCGCGCGCAACGTTCCGTGACGCGCCCTTCGCGGGTGGGTCTCTGGAACCGGCTGTTCCGTGGGAAGAGCCGCAGTCTTCCGATTCTGGTGGTCCACCAGGTCATCGAGGAGGGCGGAATGCTCGCGGCGTTCCTCTGAACATGGTGCCGATGCTTCACTCTTGAATCGCTAGTGGCCGTCCACGCTTCCTTAGATTACGCACCCTCTTCGGCGAGCCGGGCGGCGCGAGTCAGGAGATAGCGCTGTTCGGGAAGGCTGGCGGTCCGGCCGGCCGCGGCGCGGTACTGTTCGCCCGCGGCCTGGCGATCCCCGGCCATCTCGAGCAGATGGGCCCGCACCGCGAAGAGGCGGTGGTGCCCGGTCAGCCGCCCGTCGGCGTCCAGGGTGTCGAGCTGCTCGAGGCCGGCCGCAGGACCGTGGACCATCGCCGCGGCGATGGCGCGGTTGAGCGTCACCATCGGATTGTCGGACATGCGCTCGAGCAAGCCATACAGCGCCAGAATCTGCGGCCAGTCGGTGTCCTCGGCGCGCGCCGCTTCGTCGTGAACGGCCGCGATCGCGGCCTGCAGCTGATATGCGCCAATCGAACCCCTGGAGAGGGTATCGGTGATGAGCGCGATGCCCTCTGAGATGGCCTTCCTGTCCCACAAGGAGCGATCCTGCTCCGCGAGCGGGATCAGATCGCCGTCCGGCCCGGTCCGCGCCGGACGCCGGGCATCGGTCAGCAGCATCAGCGCCAGCAGTCCGGCGACTTCCCAGTCGTCCGGAAGGCGGTGGTGAACCATCCTGGTCAGCCGAATCGCCTCGTTCGAGAGATCGCTGCGCTGGAGGTCGGGGCCGATGCTGCTGGCATAGCCCTCGTTGAAGATCAGATAGAGCACGTGCAGGACGGCGCTGAGTCGTTCGGCCCGCTCCCGGTCGGTGGGCATGCGAAATGGCACGCCTGACGTCTTGATGCGCTGCTTGGCCCGGCTGATCCGCTGCGCCATGGTCGCCTCGGGCACGAGGAACGCGTTGGCAATCTCGGCTGTCGTGAGGCCGCCGACGGCTCGGAGCGTGAGCGCAATGGCCGACGGACGAGTGAGCGCAGCGTGACAGCACATGAACAACAGGATGAGCGTGTCGTCCTCTTCGGTCTCATGCTGGCAGGCTGGCAGGGGGAGCCACGCGCTCGTCGGCCGGCACCTGCATCACGACGATGGCTTCGCGGCGCCGCCGGGCGAGCTCGACGCGCAGGTGATCGGTCATGCGCCGGGCGGCGACCTGGATCAGCCATCCGCGCGGGTTGTCGGGCACACCCTCCTCTGGCCATTGCACGGCCGCCGCGAGCAGGGCTTCCTGGACCGCGTCTTCGGACCGAGCGAAGTCCCGGAATCGTCGGATGACCGCGCCGAGCACCTGCGGCGCAAGCTCGCGCAACAGATGCTCGGCATCGGCGTGCAGCGACGTCACAGATCCTCTGGCGGACCGCCCATCACCTGCCGCACCTCGATCGGCATGTTCATCGGGACACCGCCTTTTCCCGGCGCCGCCGAGGCACGGGCCGCGATCTCGTAGGCTCGCTCCTTGCTCTCGCAGTCGATGATCCAGAATCCGGCGAGGAACTCCTTGGCTTCCGCGAACGGGCCATCGGTCACCTCGGGCCCCCCGCCTTTCTTGGCTCGCACCACCCTGGCCTCTTCCGGCAAGGCCAACCCCTGTGCGTCGACGAACTCGCCCGCGTCGGTGAGCTCCTTGTTGAATCGGAGCATGAAACCGATGTGCGCCTTGATGTCCTCCGGCGGCCACGTACCGATGCCAGCGTCTTTCCACCCAGTTCTCGGAGCGTGCATCATCAACATGTACTTCATCTCTCTGCTCCTGACGATTCAGCCCGCCGGCGCGCAAAGCGCGTCCGCCTCCGACAAGGCTCCGGTGGACCGCCGAAGCTTCAGCGAAAGCTGGTCGACGTGGCAGGCGCCGTGATTGGCGCGTTCATGGTAAGTCGGAGCACACGGCGGGCTCTCGACATGCCAGCGGCTGCGGCCCGAGCGCGGCGCGACCAGCCTCCGCTAAAGCTACGGCGGTCCGCCGAAGCCTTGGCGAAGGCGGAAGTCGCCGCGCGAGAGCGAGTGGGGGTGGGGCCCCGCGAGCATTTGAGTAACGCCGATACCTCCCCCCGCCGCCTGTTCGGTGATCCAGCCAGACAGCGTGCTGCCGTCTTCGCTTGACGAAAGAATGCTCCGCGATTCTAGCCGAACCGTGTCGTCGTTTTCCTTGCGATTCCGATCTTCTCCAGTGGGGAGTCGATCGGCACGAACGACCCACAACCCCGCTCGGAGCGGGCGGAAGGATAAAGGCATGAAGGACTGTAAGGCATCGGAGCATCGGACCACGCGTCACGGACTGCTCTTCACGTGCGCCACGGCTCTTGTCGTGGCCCTCTCGGCGGCGCTGCCGCAGGCGGCCCACCCTGACCGTCCCAGACCGCCATCCGTACCCGGCAACATTCGCGTGCCGGCGGGGCACAAGGTGTTTCTCAAGGGGCACGCCGTCGGCACCCAGAACTACATCTGCCTTCCGTCGGGCTCTGCCTTCGCCTGGATGCTTTTCGGGCCGCAGGCCACCTTGTTCAACAGCGACGACAACCAAATCATCACCCACTTCCTCAGCCCCAACCCGGATGAGGCTGGTGCGATACTCCGCGCCGCCTGGCAGCACTCGAGAGATACGAGCAGCGTCTGGGCCCAGCTGGTCGACTTCTCCTCCGATGCCAATTACGTCGCACCGGGTGCGATTCCCTGGTTCCTGCTTCGGAAGGTCGGCGGCCAGGACGGACCCACCGGTGGCGACAAGTTGACGCCGACCACCTACATCCATCGGGTCAACACCGCGGGTGGGCTCGCGCCCGCGACGGGCTGCACCGTGTCAACAGACGTGGGCAAGAAGGCGTTCGTGCCGTACAGCGCCGACTACTTCTTCTACGCGGACCGCGAGAGCGATCGGGACGACAACGAGTAGAAGCCATCTCACAAACACCGGCCGACGGCACATCACGATGGCCGCGAAGACCACGACGTTCGCGAAGGAAAGAATCTCAGGAGAGATCCTTCGCGCGTGGTCTGCGTTTTGAGACAGCTTGTAGTCGGCGCGCTGCCGGGAGTCGGCGGTGGTCAGAACTCGATCAACACTCCCGCCGACGGCACGAGCGGGATCATCGAGCTGAAGAGTCCGAAGGCCTGCCCCGTGCGGATGTCCACGCCCGGCTGCTCGTAGCGCACGTTGTCACGGCCGAGCACATTCATGACCTCGACAAAGAGCGTCAGCCGCTTCGACTCCCAGTTGAACGTGCGATTGGCGCGCACGTCGAACCGCGAGTACAAGGGCACCCGGACGGCGTTACGCGTCGAACCCACGAAGAACGCGTCGCCCTGCTGCTCCCAGTAGCCCACCGCAGGCACGTTGCTGCCGGTCCGCAGCTTCGCCACCACGCTGAACCGGTTGGTGATGCAAAGAGGCCATACGCGTTGAACGTGTGGCGCTGGTCGAAATCGCCATCGAACGACTCGCCGGTGGTGCGGTCGTGATACCGGTTGAACCCGAGCGAATACGACACCCAGCCGGAGACGCCGTTCGCGCTTCGCCGCTGCAGGAGCACTTCCATGCCGCGGGCATGACCGTCGACCGCATTTGTCCATGGGCCGGTCGGAACGGGAGCGACCAGGCGCCCGTCCTCGACCCGCAGCTCTGAGCCCGGGAGCCGCAGGACGTCGCGCTCCTCTCTGTTATAGAACGTGACCTGCCACCGCGCGGTGCTGCCGAGGGTCTGCTCGACGCCGAGGTCGGCGTGGTACGCGCGCTCGTGCGCGAGTCCGGAACCCGCATGCAGCCCGACGGCTTCGTCGAAACCGGGGAACTGCCGGTAGACGCCCCCGCCGCCGCGCAGCTTCACGGAGCGGCTGAGCCGCAGTTCCGCCTGCATCCACGGCGAGGCCGCGGCATCCTCCGTCAACGACCAGCGATCGAATCGGGCCCCAGCGGACACCGCCATGCGTGTGCCCCGGGACCAGCCGGCCGCCAGGTATCCCGACGCGAGGTGGGCGTCGTCGTCGTACAGATTGTCACGAGCAGAGACGCGCCGCGCGGACCCACCTCGCGCTCGACGGCGTTTCGGTGCTGCCACTGGATCTGCGCCCCGCCGTCGAACGTGAGAGACCGCGGACCTGTCGCGTTGAAGTCGGCGCGCCAGGTAAGGTCGCGTCCTGTGCCACCGCCGAGCTCGAATCCGGTGCCGCTGGCATTCTCGAACTTCTGGGTCCCGGCGGCGACACGCTGCGTGATGATGAACGACGGCGACGGCGCGAAGCGCCAGCCCACGTTGAGGAGCGCCGCCCGGTTGCGGCCGTCGCTGACGGTGTTCTGGTCGTCGGGCTCAGTGGCTTGATCCAGACGCGAGCGCCCGGCCACCATGCTGAGCTCGAGTCGATGGGCGCTCGACGCATCGTAGACGAGCTTCGACTGGACGTCGCTGAAGCCGAAGCCGAAGTCGTCGCCGTCCTCGGTGATCTGCTTCAGGAGCAGCTCGAGATAGCTCTTGCGTGCCGACACCAGCCAGGATCCGGCCTTGTGGCCGCCGAGCGGACCTTCAGCGACGATCGAGGCGTCGGTGCCGCTGACGCCCAGCCGGATCTGGGAGCGATCGCGCGAGCCCTCGCGCATGTGGAAATCGAGCTGCGCCCCGAGCCGATTGCCGTAGCGCTGCGGATACGACCCGTTGAGCAGTGTGATGCCGTCAAGGATGTCCCCGTTCACCATGGCGATCAATCCGCCGTCCTGCACCTGCGGCACGGTGTGGAGCAGGAACGACGTCTGTATGCCGTCGAACGTGAAGTTCATGCGGTCGAACGGGCTTCCGCGGACCGCGAACTCACTGTGGAAATCATCGCCGGTCGTGACGCCCGGGAGGACCTGGATGGCCCGCATCGGGTCGTTGGTCAGCAGGTTGCGCAGGTTCTGGATCTCAGCGCTGCCGAGCGTCTGCTGCGCGGGCACCGACTTCTCCTGCTCGGGGAAGCGGTCGCCCGCGACCGTGACGCTTTCGGTATACGTCCCCGTGCCTTCGGAGAGCGCGATCGTCAACTCCAGCGTGCCGCCCGGCGGCATCTCCAGAGCGCGCTTCACGAGGATGAACCCGACGACCGACACGTAGAGCGTCTGTCGACCAGGCGCCACATCGGTGAGCTCGAAACGCCCGGCGTCATCCGTCTTCACCGTCAGCTTGCCGTCCTGAAGCCGCACCGACACGTCCGCTATCGGCGAGCCGTCCGCGCGATCGAGGACGACGCCTCGTATGGTTCCCGGCTGCGGCTCCTGCGCCGCTTGTTGGGCGGCGACGGCCGGCGCAATGAGCGCGCTCAGAATGCAGGCGAACACAACTCCAGCGACACGACGCGTTGGCGTCATAGGTTTCCTCTTTTTTCTATATATGAGAAGAAGACGCGCGGTCAGCTCCGCGTCAGTGCGTGCGTCCCTTGCCGAACAGCCAGCCGAGGCTCAGCCCCAGCTCCGGACCGCTGTAGTTGTCGCGCGAACCGACCGGCTCCGCGAAATCGACCATCCAGTTGTAGCCGGTATTGACGCCGATCGAAAACGCACGGGTGAGATGGAAGTCCACGCCGCCGCCGATGTGCCCGCCGACGGTGGCCTGCGTGCGCGCCCCGGCGAAGATGCCGCCAGGACCGGAGAAGCTTCCGCTGGTCGCGCCGAATACGGGACCCAACCCCGCGGCCAGATACGGCTTCACTGCTTGGCTCGTGTGGTCCCCCTTCAGAGGGTTCCACCGCAAGCCGATCGGGCTTGCCATGATGAAGGCGCTTCCTGCAAACAAACCTTGCGGGCCCACGGTTGCCCCGCTTTCCGCGCTGACGGCCGCGAACGCAGCCGTCAGCGCGAGATCCTCGCGCAGGAAGCGCGTATATTGAACCCCGTTGAATAGATTGCGCAGGTCGGATCCGGCCACGACGGCGGCCTCGGTGCCGCCCACCCGCCACATGCCCCAGCGCATCTCGACGCGGTTTCGCCCCTCGACGGCGAGGCGGAGGGGGTCGGCCCCGCCCCGCCGCGCGGTGGACTCGAGGGCGGCTACGCCGAACTGGCGTGGGTCGAGCACCACGCGTACGCCTTCATCCACGGATGCCTTCGCGAGGAGCGACGACTTTCGGAAGCTCGATCCGCACCTCGTAGGCGCCAGGCTCGACGCCGAGCTCCACGCGGCGGCCCCGGGGCTTGTACAGCTCGACGACGAGCTCGCGCGCCGCATTGCGGACGAAGAACCGTCCTTCGAGATCCTCGCCGAGCACGAGCGTCGCGGTCGTCTGGCGGACGTCGGTCATCACGACATCGCCGGTGCCCGACAGGTTGATGTCGTACGACGGGTGCTGGGCGCCGCCTTTCGTATCCACCGTGCGGCCGAGCGTTTCGTTGAACGCGAACTGGTATGCCTCGTTGAGCGTGACCCTCCCGTCGCCCGAAGAATCCGCGGCGCCCCGGAACCCGGAGATCAGATAGTGCGTGAAGTACGAGGCCCGGATCCGATCGGATTCCTGTGCGGCTTCGGTTTCGGCGCTCGACGTGAGGAAGGCGTGCCCGCGCATGTTGGCCGATGCGTCGACGAGGAAGGCGGGCCGCGCCTTGCCCCCTTTCAACCGCGTGAAGGCGCCCGACGCGCAGGCGTCGAGGACGGCAATGCGGACGTCGGCGGGAATCTGATCGAGACGATCGCGCAGCGTGCGATACGAGTAGCGGTCGTCTCCAAGCAGCAGGCCCCGCTCGTCGGCGTGCCCGGAGTAGTACAGCAGCAGCTCGGTCCGGCCGCCGCCGGCCCGCCGCGCCTCCGTCACCCGCGCGCTCAAGAGGTCGAGCGCGTCGAGGAGGTCGCGCAGCTTCGGCTGTCTGAGGACGATTTCGTTGGCCGGCATGACGCCGCCCAGTTCGACCAGCACCCGGGCGAAGCGCTCCGCGTCGGAGACGGCATACTGCAGCCGCGGACGCTCCGCGCCGCCGAAGTTCGCGCCGATGACGAGCGTGAACCGCTGCAAGGGAACGTCCGCCGCGGCCGGGCGCGCGGCCAGCGCGACGAGCCCGAGTGCCAGGAACACGCGCGGCGCACGGCCTGTCCACGACATCGTCGACTTGGTTTTCACGGTCTGACCTCTTTCTGCAACGAGAACATGGATTGGGAGAGCTCGCGCGGGATCGGGAGCGTCGCGGGCGGCGATCGCAAATCGCCGCCAGCCGCGCGCCGTGCCGCCTCGACGATCGGCGCCACGTCGAAGGGAACTTCGCTCGTGACGAAGAAGAAACGCTCCCAGCCAGGCGCGTCGTCGAGCTCGTACGCCTGATCGAGGAGCACCGTGCCGTCGCGACCGAGCGGCGCCGCACGATGCCCGCTCGACGGCAGGTGGAGCGTGACCGCACCGCGACCGTCGATCGACACGATGACACCGTGCGACTGCCCCGCCGCCGTATACCCAAGGCGAAGGAGGTCGCCCTTGCGCGCGACGGCGCCGTCGGCCAGCGTCTCGGTGCCCCGGTCGGTGCGGCGGTAGACCGCCAGCGACGGCAGCAAGCCCTTGATGCGATCGGAATCGGTCGTGGTCAGCGGCCCTGGGCCGGCCGGCATCGTGAGCAGACGGGGAAGCATGATTACCATCGTGATCGCCGCCAACCCGATTGCCGCGGGCAGTGCCCAGCGACGAGCCTGGCCGCGCCGTTCCGGAACACGTGCGCCCCGTGCGAATCGCTCGCGGACGCGCTCGGCCATCCACGCCGGCGGATACTGCCGGGCGACGTCAGCGTCCGATCGGTCGAGCGCCTCCAAACGCCGCTGAAGCGTCTCGCTCTCGCGCAGCAAGTGACCCACGCGGTCTGCCTCCTCGCGCGGCAGCTCGTTGAGGCGGTACTGCTCGAGGATGACATCCGGAACCTCGATCCTTTCGTGTGCGCTCATCGGTCGATCTCCGTCAGCGTCCGGCGTAGTCTCCGCAGCCGTTTTCGGACGCCCGATACCGAGAGGTCCGTCTGCCGCGCCACTTCTTCGAGCGTGAGGCCGTCCACGAAGTGCAGGACCGCGATCGTCCGGCTGGACTCCGGCTGCCGCCCGAACAGCCAGTCGAGGATCAGCCTGGCATCGCTCTGCGCGCCCGGCGCCTCTGCGCACGCGATTGACGACAGCAGCGCTTCGTCCCGGGTCGTCGGCCGGCGCCCGCCATCGCGGATCCGATTCAGGCAGACGTTGGTGGCAATGCGGTACAGCAGGCTCGAGGGATACAAGCCGTCGAGCCGCTCCCGGCGCTCCAGGATACGGACGAACACGTCCTGGCAGGCGTCGAGGGCATCGTCCTCGTCGCCAAGGAGCCGCCGGCACCGCCGCAGCACCATGGCGCCGTACCTGTGGCTGAGTGCTTCGACGTCCAGCGCATCTCTCACGCTGCCTTCTTCAACACCGCAGCGCGCCGAAACTGTCACCGGTGCCGTCACGAACTTGGGGTGCTGCACGACGGCCCGGCCCTCAGCAAGACGCGCTCCCGCACGGATGAGCTGAATGATGGGGATTCCGGGCCGGACGACGCGTTTGCTGTACTGGTCAAGCTACGCCGGGGTCACCAGCAAGGGACAGGGAGGGGGCCGTGTTACAGCGGCTCAGACGCAGTCGGCGGCCCTGCTCGCACAGCAGGGCCTCCCCGTTCGGCGCTTGCTCCAGGCGCACCGGCTCGGACTCCGCTCGCCTTGCCGGTCTCGAGGTGCACGTGGGATCGTCGAGGATTAACCTGCAGCCGCCGCGCCGCTTCCGGTTGCCGGACTGCACCCCACCTCACTTCTGGTCACCAGCTATCCGTATTAATACGGATTTACTCGATTTGATGCTCGCTTCAATCCGATCTAGAGTGCATCCTTCGTGGGAGGGTCGAATGATCGGACGGCGGGGTTCGGCGCGACTGTCCGTGTGGGTGGTCTGGTGGGTGTGCAGTTCATGGCCGGTCGCGGCACAAGTGGGATCGGGAGCGCTGACTGGCACCGTGCAAGACCAGGCTGGCGCGGCAATCCCCGGTGCAACAGTGACCGCAACCGCCACGCGGACACGAGTGACGCGCACGGCGATCACAGGTGCGGATGGCCGCTACTCCATCCACGGGTTGGCGTCGGGTTTCTATCAGGTCCACGTCGCCCTGAGCGGCTTCCGGACACTCTCGCGCGACGGCGTGCGCCTCGCGACCGGGGAAACCGTGCGGCTCGATCTTCAGCTCCAGATTGGCGAACGGACCGACGCGATCACGGTCACGGCGGACGCCCCGCTGCTGCGCAGCGAAACGTCGGGGCTGGGGCACGTCATCGACAACAGGAGGGTGATCGACCTCCCCCTGAACGGTCGCAGCTTCATCACCCTCGCCAGCCTCGCGCCCGGCGTGGCGCTGCCGCCAGGATCGCCCCTGCCGCGTATCAATGGCGGGCGACCGCGAACGAACCAGTACCTGTTCGACGGCATTTCAGTGCTGCAGCCCGAACCCGGACAGGTCGCGTTTTTTCCGAACGTCGATGCCATTCAGGAGTTCAAGATCGAAAGCAACTCTCCGCCGGCCGAGTTCGGACGGTTCAACGGCGGCGTCGTCAACCTGACCACCAAGTCTGGAGGCAATGCGTTGCGCGGTACCGCATTCGCATTCCTTCGCAACGAGTCCCTGAATGCGAGGAACTTCTTTGCCTCCACGAACCCGGTCAAGCCGAAGTTCCGCCGCCATCAGTTCGGAGGAGTGATCGGCGGCCCGATTCGGCAGAATCGGACGTTTTTCTTCGGTGACTATCAGGGGCAGCGGCAGACGATTGGACGCACGGTCATCTCCACGGTGCCGACGGTCCTCCAGCGTCAGGGGGTATTCACCGAAGCCATCGGCGGGCGCGTGCCGGCCATCTACGACCCGGCCACCACGGCTCCCGGCGCAACAGGCGGAACGACTCGAACGCAATTTGCGGGGAACACTCTACCCGCTAACCGGATGGATCCGGTCGCCCTCGAGCTGCTGGAACGGTACCCTTTACCATCCAGCACCGGGACCGCCAACAACTACCGGCGAGTCGGCGACGAAACCGTGGATCAGGATCAGTTCAGCCTGCGACTCGATCACCGGTTTCGAGCGGACCGGGATCAGGTCTTTGCGCGCGTGACACGATTTCATGAGGACTTCATCCCGGTGACGCCGCTCCCTGATGGCAGCGGCGTGACGACCGGAACGCTCGGCCCACAAGACACGACTTCCTGGGCCTTCGCATCGAGCTATCAGCGGACGTTCACGCCCACACTTCTGAACGAGCTCCGTGTCGGCGACACCCGGCGAACTGTCGGCCGAAGAGCGACTCAGCTGACTGGACCCGCCGGGACGAGCCTGGGACCTCCGGGCATTCCGTCAAACGCGAGCTTTCCGGACACGCTGCCGACGTTTCTCATCGCCGGCTATCAGCAACTCGGATCTCCGCCGAATACGGCGACCGATTTCGGCACGAGCGTGACGCAGATTGCCGATTCCCTCACCTGGTTGCGAGGACGCCATACGCTGAAAATGGGGGCCGATCTGCGCTGGGAACGTCTCAATGTCGTACAGCCGCCCTCGCCAACAGGGTCGTTCACCTTCAGCAGCCTCTTTACCGATCTCCCGGGAGTCGCCAACACTGGCACACCGCTCGCGAGCTTTCTCCTGGGCCAGGTCCAGCAGTTTTCGATTGACCTGCAGCAGAGCCAGATCAGGAATCGCGCGTACTTCCAGGAGTACTTCCTCCAGGACGACTGGAGAGCGTCGAATCGCGTCACCGTGAACGCGGGTCTGCGCTACACGCTCAACTTCCCGTCGACCGAGGAAAAGAACCTTGCGGCCGTCTTCAACCTCGAGACCCGCCAACTGGACTACCTGGGACAGAATGGGCAACCGCGCGCGGCCCGTCAGCTGCACACACTCAACTTCGGTCCGCGCCTCGGCATCGTCACGCGGGTGACCGACCGGACGGTCGTTCGGACCGGCTATGCGCTGGTCTGGATCGAGCAGGCAGGGATCACGACGCCCTTCACGACGCCGGCCTTTCCGTTTCTGCAGACCGTCTCCCAGCGCACGCTCGACAACATCGTTCCGGCATTCACCCTCGCGGACGGACCCCGTGTCGAGCCGATTGCCCCCACGCCGGACGCCGGCCTCGGGCAGGGCGTCTTTGCCGTCGACCGCGATCTCGGATCGGGTTACGTGCAGCAGTGGAATGTGTCCCTTCAGCGCGGGCTGACGGCGAACATCTCGATGGAGGTCGCCTACGTCGGCTCGAAGATTACCCACGTTGGCATTCCGGACACCAACCTCAATCAGCTCACGGTCGAACAGCTCGCGCAGGGGTCGTCGCTGTTGCAGCGCGTGCGGAACCCGTTCTTTGGCACGATCCCGCGCTCCTCGTCGCTCGGAGATCCGACGATCCCGATCGCCCAGCTGCTCAAACCGTATCCGCAATACACGACGGTCAGCCTCTACCGCAACAATGTCGGCACGACGCTCTACAACGGTTTCTACGTCAAGCTGGAGCAGCGTTGGTCGGGGGGCCTGTCGTACCTCGTGAGTTATACGCGGTCGAAGCTGGTGGATGATGCGTCGTCGGTCTTCGACGCGTCGATCCTGACCGGACCGATCGCCAACTACCCGGTCGCCGACAGCTTCAATCGACGGCTCGAGCGCGATTACTCGACTGGTGACACGCCGCACGTGTTCGTGTCGTCAGCCGTGTGGGAGATCCCGTTCGGCACGAATCGGCACCGCCCCGTCGGCGGGGTTCTCGGAGCGCTCGTGAACGACTGGACACTGACAGGCGTCCTCACGCTGCAGTCGGGCATGCCCATCGCCGTCACGCAAGCGACGAACAACAATGCGTTTGCCGGCTTCGGAACACAGCGGCCGAATCTCACCGGGGACGCGGCACTTCCCGCCGATGAGCGATCCGTGAGCCGCTGGTTCAACACTGGCGCGTTCACCACGGCGCCGCAGTTCACCATCGGGACGAGCTCACGCAATCCTGTTCGCGGCCCGAGTTACCGCAATCTCGACGTGGCGATCATCCGGCGCGTGCCGCTTCCGGCGAGCACGGCGCTCGAGGTTCGTGCCGAGGTCTTCAATCTCACCAATACCCCGCCGCTCGGCGCGCCGAACGGCGTCTTCGGGTCGGCGGCGTTCGGGACGATCACGTCTGCCGGCGATCCGCGCGTCATCCAGATGGCGCTGAAGTTCGTCTTCTGAGACCGCGGGACACCAGTGGCCCGTCCACGCTGAAGAAGGACCACCTCGCGGGCGGGGCATCCCGGCTGCCGGCGTTGCTCCTCCCTCAAATACGTGGAGTATTCTCGGTCGTCGCGCCTTGGCGGCCGGGCGCCGCGCTCCGCGATCTGGTCCTTCTTCACCGTGGACGGGCCACCAGTGTTTCGCTGCCCAACGCAGCGCGGCTTCTTGTCTAGGAACCGAGCGTCCGCAGGGACGAAACTGACGCGGCGCGCCGGGCCGGCCCGGCACACGCGAGCAATGTGGCGGCGGCGACAATGACGGCCGCGGCCAGCATGGCCAGCGGCTCATTCGGACGGACGTCGAACAGCAGGCTCGCAATCGCGCGGCCGATCGCCCATGACAGTCCCAGCCCGATGGCGAGCCCCGCCCCGACCGGCAGGAGTCCCTCGCCGATCACGAGACGATGAATGTCCGCCGGGCGTGCGCCGAGGGCGATCCGGATCCCCATCTCGCGTCCACGGCGGGCCACCGAGTACGACACGACACCGTAGACGCCGAGCGCCGCAAGAAGCGCGGCCGCGCCGCCGAACGAAACCATCAGCGACAACTGGAAGCGGCGGTCCGCCACCGCGAGCGCGACGATGTCGTCCATCGTTTCGATGCGCGGGATGGCGACGTTGCGATCGACGTCGTGGATGGCGCGGCGCGCCGCGGCCGCAAGAGTCGACGGCGGCACGGAGGCACGGATCACGAGCGACGCCGACGAGGGGCTGCGCAGCCAGTATGGAAGGTAGGTGAACAGCACATTGGTGCGCGTCAGATCGACGGCGCGGCTGTCGGCCGCGACACCGATGACTTCGCTCACGGCGCCGAGGTACCCGCCCGTCTTCACCAGGCGGCCGACGGGATCCTGGCCCGGCCACAGCGCTTCCGCGGCGCCCGCCGAGAGGACGACCACCTGGCGGCCGCGATCGGAGTTGCGGAAGGTGCGGCCACGGACGATCGGGGTACCGATCGTCGAGAAGTAGGCGGGCGTCACGTAGCGGTAGTTCGCCAGCGGACGCGCGGCCATCGGCCGCTGGTCGTCGACATAGGAGAGCAGGTTCACCGTCGTTTCGCCGCGCAGCGGCAGCCGGGTGGTGAGCGCCACGTCGTCCACGCCGGGAAGCGCGCGCAGGCGCGCGATCGTGTCGTCGAAGAACTGCAACCGCTGGTCGGCCTTGTTGAAAATCGACGGCGGCAGTCCGACGTCAATCGTGAGGATGCGGGCCGTGTCGAAGCCCTTCTCGACACGGACCAGCCGGACGAAGCTGAGCACGAGGAGGCCCGTCGTGACGAGCAGCGCGGCCCCGATGGCCGCCTGCGCCCCCACGAGCACGTGGCGCACGCGCGCGCCACGCGGGCTGTCGGTCGCCGCGTAGCTGTTGGCCTTGAGCGTGTCGCCGGGATCGACCTGTCCGCTTCCGAGCGCCGGCAGGAGACCGATGGCGACGCCCGCGAAGAGCGTGCTCGCGAGACAAAAGAGCATCACCGGCAGATCGACGCGGAATGTGTTCAGCATGGGCAGCGCGGCAGGCGCCGTCCACGCGATCACGTGCGTCAGGGCCCACGCGACGCCCGCGCCGAGCGCACCGCCGCCGAGCGCCAGAGAGACGCTCTCGATCAGGCCGTCGGCTACGAGCACGCCCCGCCCGGCCCCGAGCGCGGTCCGCACGGCGGCGTCCCGCCGGCGCCCCGCGTGCCGTGCCAGCAGCACGTTCGCAAGGTTGACGCAGACAATCAGCAGCACTGCGACGGTCGCCGCGAAGAGGACCGTGAGCGGTCTGCGCGCCTGACGCGTGACCATCTGCTGCAGCGGCTGCACCAACGTACCCTTGCGGCCATCGTCGCCCGTCTGCTTCGAGATCGCCGGCTCGAGCGCGTCCAGCTCGGCGCGCAGTGCGTCGGGACTGACACCGTGCCGGACGCGCGCCACGACACCGTAGCTCATGTCCCCCGGCGAACGCAGCATCTCTGGCGACGGCGCCATCGGACGGTAGACGTCGATGGACGCTGGAATACGAACGAGATCGCCGAGTTGCTGCGGCCCGAACACCGGCGCGCGGGACGGCAGCACGCCGACGATCACGACAGGCTCGCCGTCGAGCTGGATGGTGCGGCCGACCGCGGACGGATCGCCGCCGAAGCGACGCGTCCAGAGCGCATGGCTGATCACTGCCACGGCATTCACCCCGGCACGGTCCTCGCCAGGCAGGAAACCGCGGCCGGCGACCGGCGTCATGCCGAAGAGCGCGAAGAAGCTCGCGCTGACCGCGGCGCCTTCGAGCTGTTCCGCCTCGCCGTCGCCCGTCAGCGTTGTCGTCACGGCGTTGATCGCCGCCAGGTCTTCGCACGAGCCGCAGTGCTCTCGCCAGGCGGCGAAGTGGGCCGCGTTCACTGGGACCGACGGGTAGCGCTCCTGGAAATCGGGCCCGACGATCCGCAGCACCACCAACCGGTCGGCGGCGGGAAACGGCAGCGGCGTCAGGAGAACCGCGTTGATGACGCTGAACAGCGCCGTATTCGCGCCGATTCCGAGGGAAAGGATCGCAACCGCCACCGCCGTCAGCGGGCGATCCCGCCACAGGCGACGCAGGGCGTGCCGGACAGCAAGAGCAGGCATGTCGGCTTAGACGGATTTCTTCGCGCAGCGGTTGACCAATGATCGCGCTTCAGAGCAGCGCGACCGCCTGGCCCTTCGGTCCTTCTCCCTGCCTCACGCGACGCTGGCGACCTCGATCTTGCGGATGTCATCGATGCCATAGCGCAGCATGGCCAGGCGCTCGAGACCGTAGCCAACGCCGACAGCCGTATGCACAGCGGGGTCGCCGCCTAGATGCTTCACTATCTTGTCGGTGAAGACACCCCACGCGAGCACCTCGAACCAACGACCGTCGTCTTCGACTTCGAGCTCCCAGGCCTGGCTGCACATCGCGTACTGGGTCGGCACCATCTTCACCGTGCGGCCGGGGAAGAGCAGATCGACGGACTGGAGGTACTCGGCCCGTCATGCGCCATGGGTCGAGCCGGCTTCGCTCGTCGAGGCACAACGCCTCGGCCTGGTGAAAGGCGTCGAGGTGCATCGCGTCGATCTGGCAGAGCCTGTACGCCTTGCCGGTCGTCCAGATGCGCAGCGGCCGGCCTTCGTAGCGAGCCGTGAGCAGCAGCGGCAGCGTGAGGTCGTAGCGCAGGATGCGGTTCGCGTCCAGGCGATGCAGCTCGAGCGGGTCCACGTACAGGGCATCGTCGCCGATGGTCTTCCGTGCTTCAGCGAAATCGACGATCTCCGGAAGCTCCCGTTCGTCGAAGTCCGCGTAAACGGTTCGAAGAAGCTCGAGGATTCTGCCGACAGGGTTCTCAGGGAGATCGGTGAGCTGCGGCCGCGCGAGCAGTTCCACGATCTTTGCGGGGAAGTCAGGCCGGACCTCCTCAGGACGAATACTTTGCTGTTCTGACACTTCTATCTCCTTGCGCAACTTGTCGCGAATACGTTGCAACCGCTTCCGCATGGCCGGTTCATCCACCCCGGCCGCCTGTGCCAATCGGGTCGTGCTCCAGTGGCCGTGGTAGCGCCGATCGCACACCTGGCGTTCCTCGCTGGTGAGCGTCAGCAACGCCCGGGCAAGCCTCCGCCGCTGCAGCTCCGACCAGCTCGTCTCCGCCTCATCGAGGACGGGAACTTCCGGAACGTCATCGAGACGTAACAGGGTCAGGCGCCGCGATCGCCGCATGTTCAGGGCGACGGTCACGACGATGCGCCGCAGCCAGCCCGCGAACGCCGCTCGATCCTCCAGGTCTCGGAAGCGCCGAAACACTCTCAGGTACGCTTCCTGGGCCGCGTCCTCCGCCAGGCTCGAATCCCGAAGCACACCACGAGCGACGGCGTACGCCATCGACTGCGTGGCGCGCACCAAGCGGCCGAACGCCTCGAGGTCGCCCGCCTGGGCCCGGACAATCAGATCGTCGAGAGGCTGCACGTTTACCTCTGAAATCAGCCAGTCATTTGAAGGACACTGAACGACGGGAATTGTGACCGCGCCGGCACAAAGAATACAAGGAGGGCTCCGCCGACAGCCCTGACATGGAACGCGCCCTTCTTGAAGTCATCGTCGAGAGCCTGGCAGATGCGCGCGAAGCCGCGCGTGGCGGTGCGGACCGTCTCGAACTGGTACGCGCCATCCGTGACGGCGGATTGACTCCCCCGCTCCAGCTCGTATCCGAGATCGCGGCCGACGTGCCGTTGCCCCTGCGCGTCATGGTCCGTGAAAACGTCGGGTACTCAACCGACGCGCGCGAACGGCCCGCGCTTCGACGCGCCGCCAGCGCATTCGCCGCCGCCGCACTCGACGGCCTCGTCATTGGCTTCACGCACGCGCGGGGCTTCACGCACGCGGGATCCGCCCGTGCCGGGGAACTCCAGCTGGACGACCTGACGGACGTGCTTCGGGCTGCGCCGGACATCAACGTCACTTTCCACCGGGCGTTCGACCAGCTGCGTGACCCGCTCGGTGCGATCGACGCGCTGGCAACCGTCGCTCGCGTCGATCGGATCCTGACGAGCGGAGGGGAAGGCACGCCGGCGGCGCGGTGCGAGCGATTGCGCGCCTACAAGGCGCGCGCCGGCGCCCGCCTCATCATCATCGCCGGCGGTGGTGTCGACGACGAGATGCTGGCCGAGATCGTTCGGACGCGTGCGGTCACGGAAGTCCACGTGGGCCGCGCCGCGCGTGAAGGCGCCGATCCCGGCGGGGCGGTCTCCGCCGCGCGGGTCGAGCGACTCCGAAGAATGCTGGAGCGGCATCGATGAGCCGGCGTTTGGGGACCTAGTGGCCTGTATCCGCCGAAGCAGTAGTAGCGGGTCTGGTGATGGGCCGTGATCGGCCGGCCGTGACAACGGAACGGCCGGTCCCGTTCTAGGAGATACAGTCAACTAGTCGTGTGCTATCGTACCTGGTTGCCGATCGGGCCGCGCCGCGGCCCGAGTGGAAGCCAGCGTCGGCGACAGCAGGAGGTCAGATGTCTCAGCGTAATGGTGACAAGTCGCGATTCCAGATCAACCGGAAGCGCGTGGTACTGCGGCGGGCGAAGATCCGGGCTCTGGTGGCAGCGGCAAGCGCGGCAGCGGCTCCGGGCGCGACAGACACTCAGGCGCCGAAGCGCCGGGCGAAGCCCGCCAGGGCGTGAGAGCTGACAACTGACAGCTCTTCAGGCGTGCACCCCCGGTGCCTCGTGGCCCGTTCGCTGCACGTACCTCGATGTAGGAACCGGGATAGGCGTGCAGCGTCGCGTCGGTCCCGCTCTCCCCGCCAAGCTCCAGCACGCGGTTGCTCAACCCACGCAGGAACATGCGGTCGTGCGACACGAAGATCATGGTCCCGTCGAAGTGGTCCAGCGAGCTGACGAGCATTTCCTTCGTCGCCAGATCCAGGTGGTTCGTCGGCTCGTCGAGCACGAGAAAGTTCGGCGGGTCGAGGAGCATCCGCGCCATCACCAGGCGGGTTTTCTCGCCGCCCGACAGTGAACGAATTCTCTTCTCCACGTCGTCGCCCGAGAACTGAAACGCCCCGAGCAGGTTGCGCAGCGCGCCAATCGATTCGAGGGGGAAGTCATTTTCGATCTGTTCCCAGATCGTGAGGTCCGGGTCGAGGAGCTCGGTCGACTGCTGCGCGAAGTATCCCATCTTCACGCTGGCGCCGATGCGCACACCGCCCCGGTCGGGGGCCAGCACGCCGGCAATCATCTTCAGCAGCGTCGTCTTGCCGGCGCCGTTCCGCCCCATGACCGACCAGCGCTCGCCGCGACGGATCGTCAAGTCGACGCCGTCGTGAATCACGCGGCGGCCATAGGCCTTCGACACGTCCTCCAGCACCGCGACCTGTTCGCCCGACCGGGCCGGCTGCCGGAACTCGAAGTCGACGACCTTCCGTCTCTTCGGCAGCTCGATCTTCTCGATCTTGTCGAGCGCCTTGACCCGGCTTTGTACTTGCGCCGCCTTCGCGGCGTGCGCCGCGAACCGATCGATGAAGCGCTGTTCCTTGGCCAGCATCGCCTGCTGACGGGCATAGGCCGCCTCGCGATTCGCCTCGCGGATGCCCCGCTCCCGCTCGTAGAAGTCGTAGTTGCCCGAGTAGAGGGTGATCTCTCCCGAGTCGATCTCCGCGATGCGGTTGACGATCCGGTTCATGAAGTCCCGGTCGTGCGACGTCATGAGGAGCGCGCCCGGAAGCGACTTGAGGAAGGCCTCGAGCCAGATGATCGATTCGATGTCGAGGTGGTTCGTCGGCTCGTCGAGGAGGAGGACGTCGGGACGGCCGAGGAGCACGCGCGCCATGGCGACGCGCATCTTCCACCCTCCCGAGAGCGCGCCCACATCGCCGTCGATCCGCTCGTCGTCGAACCCGAGGCCGTGGAGCACCTCGCGCGCCTGGCTCTCGAGGGCATAGCCGCCGAGATGTTCGTACTCCTCCTGGACCTCGCCAAAACGCGCGAGGACGCGATCCAGGTCGCCGGCGCGCGCGGGATCGGCCATCGCCTGGTTCAGCGCCTCGAGCTCGTGGTGCAGCGTGCCCACGCGCCCGCTGCCGGCGATGGCTTCGTCGAGCACACTCCGGCCTGACATTTCCTCGACGTCCTGGCGGAAGTGGCCGATCGTCAAGCGCTTGGGCACCGACACGTCCCCTTCGTCCGGGCTGTCCTCGCCCGTGATCATGCGGAACAGGGTGGTCTTTCCTGCTCCATTCGGACCGACGAGCCCGATCTTCTCTCCGGGGTTGAGCTGGAAGGACGCGTCGACGAAGAGCACCTGGCGGCCGTACTGCTTGCTGATCTTGGAAAACGAAATCATCTCCCGTCATGGTACCCCGGAGGGCTCGAGGAGACCGAGACAACTCGAGGAGACGGAGACAACGGGTTCACAAACGGAGCAACGGAGACGAACGAAGACGCACGAAGGCTGTCGAGGTGCCTCGACCAGCAGACCGGTCCTTCGTGCGTCTTCGTTCGTCTCCGTTCCTTCGTGTTGAACCCGTTGCCTCCGTCTTCTTCCTCCGTCCTCTCCCTTCCGTCCTCTCCCTGGAGCAGCGCGAGCTCACATCGTGAGCAGGAGCGCGGTCGCGACGACGAGCACGATGACAATCACCCACGCGACGGCAAAGCCGACGAGATCTTCGCGAAACGCGCGCCAGCCGCGGCCCGCCGCGGCCTCGCGCAGCCGCAGGAGGTTGACCAGCAGCAGAGGCCGCTCGGCCCACGGATGCCGACCGGCAGCAGCGAGAGCCTCTTCTCCGCCGCCAGGCCCGTCGCTCGACGTCTGCAGGCGCGCGTAGAAGGAATCGATCTTCGACGCCGGTTCCGGGCTCGTGAGCAGGCTGAAGACGACGAGGGCCACAGTGCCGACGACGAGGGCCGCGAGGAAGACGTTGGCGTCCCAGTGGTCGAGACGCTGGCCGGTGAGGTAATAGAGGATGAAGTTGGTCGCGAGCGCGCTCAGCAGGCTGGCCAGGGCGCCCCACCGGTTCGCGCGCGGCCAGAGAATCCCGCCGAGCACGCTGATGCCGACAAACGTCGCCAGCGTTTCGGTCAGCAGGAACGTGTAGAGCACGCTGTTGATCAGGAACATCGCATAGAAGACGCCGGCCATCGTGATGACGAGGCCGCTCACGCGCCCGACCCACAAGTAGTGCCGATCGGGCTTGCCCGGCACCAGCCGCTGGCGATACAACCCTTCGGTGAAGAGCGCGCCGCTGTCGACGAGAAACGCGGAGCACGTCGACATGTTGGCGGCGAGAATCGAGGCAATCATCAGGCCGAGGGCCCCGGGGAACAACAACTGACGGCACGCGAAGCCGAACGCATTCTCCGGGTCGCCGAGCGCAGCCGCGCTGGCGTGCCCCTGCGCGACCATCGCTGCCACGATCAAGCCGACAAGCGCCCAGCCTACCGTGCACACGCGCTTGACCAGGTTGCCGTAGAGCATCCCGACACGGCACGTGCGCTCGTCCTTGCCCGTGCCGACCGTGGCCAGCTGCTGCGGCTGCGCCATGATGCCGACCAGGCCGTTGAGCGTCAGCATGGCGATGACCCAGGGTCCGATGCCTGACGGCGTCGACAGCGAAAAGCGGAAGGGCTCGAGCGACGCCCGCATCCCGTCGAGTCCGCCGACGACCGTCCAGCCGAGCGGGATCAGCATGAACGACAGCGCGATGATGAGAAAACCCTGGAAGAGATCCGTCCAGGCCGCGGCGACCAGGCCGCCGACGAAGCTATAAAGGATGAACATGACCGTCATCGCGACGACGATCTCGTTCACGCCGACGCCTCCGCCCGTCGCCTGGCTGATCACTTTGCCGGCGCCCTTGAGCATGCTGCCGGTGTTGATGATGAAGAAACAGATCGCGAACACGATGTAGATCGCGGCCATCCAGGGGCCGTAGCGATCTTCGGTGAACTCGGCCATGGTCGTCCGCCGGATCCGGCGGAACACCGGGGCCATGAGCCAGTAGAACGGCGTGATGAAGAGGTTCTTCCATTGGAACCAGATCGCGGACGCACCGATGGTGTACACCGCCCCCGCCAGCGCCACCGGCATCTCGGCGTGGGTGCCGACGCCGAAGCTCTGCCCGATCATCAGCCACGGGCCGAACTTGCGCCCGCCGAGGAAGTAGTCGCCGCTGTGGCGGACGCGGTAACCGACGATGAGGCCGATTGCCGTGATGACGATCAGGTAGGCAACGAGGACCGCCCAATCGAGGAAGGCAATGTTCATCGCGTCAGATCTCCGTTCGTCCTCGTCGGCCAGTGGCGGTCAGGGAATGGGGTCTGACCCCGGTCTGACGCCGCGAATCTGCAACTGACACGCGTCCGGGTCCCAGTCCGCGCTGACCGTGCCGGCAGTCGTCTTGCCCAGGTAACGAGCGGGATTGATCGACGCCATCGGAATCACGGCCTCAATCGGAAGCCCCGTGAAGCGCACCGTGTTGGCGATGGCCTGGTCCAGCCTCAGGCTGGATCCCGCGAGAAACGGCGTTCCCGGCAGCGAGACGCGACCGTCCGCGCCGAGCTCGCATTCGACGGCGCCCACCCTGTACCGGCCGGGCACGCTTCCGGCGGCGGCCGTCGCGTCCGTCACGAGGATCGTCCGGTCCGCACCCTTGGCACGCACCATCGCCTTCACCGTCGCCGGCGGCAGGTGGTGACCGTCAACGATCAGGCTCGCCACGAGCGCGTCGGCGGCCAACTGCTCCCAGATGACGTTCGGATGTCGCGGCAGTACCGACGCGCAGCCGTTGCCAAGATGGGTCGAGAGCGTTGCGCCTGCCGTGATGGCGTCGGCGATCTGCTGCGGGCTCGCCGAGGTGTGCCCGATCGCCACGCGCACGCCTGTCGACACCAGCCGCTCGACGAGCGAAAGCGCGCCGGCAACCTCCGGCGCGAGCGTGACGAGCGCAATGCGGCCGGCGGCCGCGTCCTGCCGCCGATCGAAGTCGTCTGCGGTCGCTGCCCTCACGTGTGCCCGTGGATGCGCGCCCCGCGAGCCGTCGTCTGGGGAAATGTACGGCCCTTCCATGTGGATCCCGGCGATCGCTGTCGTCAGGCATGCGCGCGAGGACGCGTGCGCTCGCGGCAAAGTCCTCGAACGACGAGGTGATGAGTGTCGGGAGCGCGCGCGTCACGCCGACGGCCCTCATCCGCTCGAGCGCGGCGCTGACGCTGTCGGCCGTCAGGTCGGGCGCGTTGAAATCCACGCCGCCAAACCCGTTGACCTGAAGGTCGAACAGGCCCGGGAACTCAATGTTCATGTAGATCGCTGTCGAGCACGTCGCCGCGAGTGGCGGGAGCAAGCAATGCTGCCGAGTCGCTGTCGAGATACACCGTCGTGCGCGCGTGCGTCTGCAGAATCGACGCCGGGGCCAACGGCGATACGGGCCCCTCGAGGCAGGCGTGAACGGCCGCTGCCTTTCGCGCGTCGGGCACGATGCACAGGATCGTGCGCGACTTCAGAATCTGGCGGACCGACATCGAGAGCGCCTGCGCCGGCATGTCCTCGACCGATGCGAACCAGCCCTCGCCGACCTGCTGGCGGCGGCAGGCGTCGTCGAGCGTGACGACGAGGTACGCCTGCTCGGTGGCGAAGTCGGCGGGCGGATCGTTGAAGGCGAGATGTCCGTTCTCGCCGATGCCGACGAGCGCGAGATCGACGGGGTCACTCGCGATCGCACGGGCGGCCTCGTCCGCGACCTGCAGAGGGTCGCGCTCGCCATCGAGCAGATGGTAGGCGCTCATGCCCGTCGGCCGAATCAGGCGCTCGAGGAGATAGCGGCGGAAGCTCGCTGGATGGTCGATGGGCAGACCGACGTACTCATCGAGGTGGAACATCTCGACGCGCGGCCAGTCGATCCCTGGTGTGGCAACCAGCGATTCGAGAAACTCGATCTGCGAAGCCCCGGTTGCCGCAATGATTCGCGCCCGCCCGCGCGACGCAACCACCTCACGAAGCAGCCGCGCGGCCTCCCGCGCCGCGGCCCGGCTCATGGTCTTCCGATCGATGTAAGTCTTCACCTGCATGGGTTGGCGTCGCTCGGCCGCATCCGACTGGGCAGTATAGGTGGCGGACACCGTTCATGGAAAGGTGTCTGACACCGAATGATGAAAGCACCTCCGGCCACCTCGTCAGTAGAGTGCCTCACGAGTGAGTAAAAGTCGCTCTCAGGGCGACCTTTCGACGGGAACGCTCGTAAATTGGGCACTTTTCTGCCCTTTGCGGTGGCACGGTTCTGGTGTGATGTTCGGTCAGTCGACGTCTATCGTTATCACCTATGGAGGCGGTATTTGCGCAACATTGTCTGGGGTGGTTGATGGTTCCAAGGGTGCAGCGCAGGCCTGTGCGCCACTTCGGTCCCCTTTCCCACCTGTGCCTTCCCTCCCAGCAGTCGGCAAGACAACCCATTTGATACCGGCGTGAGTTTCTGGTCTGATCGCGTGCATCTGGAGGTTCGACCAAGATGTACGCACTGACGACGGCCTCACTCTGTCTCATCATCTCCCTGAGCGGGCTCTCGCAGGGAGCCACCAGCCACGCGAAGGACGAAGCCGCGATCCGCGACGTCGTCAAGGAGTACTCGCGTCGCGTGAGCGCCGGGACCCCGCGGCGCTCGGCGCACTCTTCACGAGCGACGCGGATCAACTCGTTTCGTCCGGAGAATGGCGAAAGGGCCGGGACGAGCTCGTCAAGGGCACGCTGACGTCCTCCGCGCGGCCAGGCACCCGTACAATCGTGCTCGAGGCCATCCGCTTTCCGGCTCGCGACGTCGCGATCGCCGACGGCCGCTACGAGATCACTGGCGGTCAAGACGCCGACCGCCGGATGTGGTCGACGTTCGTCATGACGCGCGAGGCCGGCCGCTGGCACATCGCCGCGATTCGCAACATGCTGCCCGCTCCCCCGGCTCAGTGATCAACGCGATGCACGAGATGCTGCGTTACTGGCTGCTGCTTGGATTACTGGCGATGCCGGCCGCCGCCGCGGCACAGGACTGGCCCGAGTTCAGGGGCACCGGCGGGCAGGGGCACGCGCCCGACCGCGGCGTACCACTCGAGTGGAGCGAGTCGAGGAACATCGCGTGGAAGACTGCCGTTCCCGGTCAAGGATGGTCGTCTCCCGTCGTCTCAGGCGGACGCCTCTGGCTGACGACGGCAGTCGCGAATGGGGGAGTATCGCTGCGTGCGCTGGCGTTCGACGTCGCCACGGGACGCGAGGTCGTGAACGTCGAAGTCTTCAGCGCGCGAGCCGGCCCGGCGCTCAATCCCAAGAACACGCCGCGCGTCTCCGTCGCCGATCGTCGAAGGCGACCGCGTCTACGTGCATTTTGGCGCCGAGGGTACGGCGGCGCTGACGACCGCGGGCGAGATCGTGTGGAAGGAGCGGTTCAGCTACGAGTCGCAGCATGGGGCCGGTGGATCGCCGATTCTCCATGGCGATCTGCTGATTCTCAGCTGCGACGGCGCCGACGCGGCCTTTGTCGTGGCCATCGACAAACGCACCGGGAAGACACGCTGGAAGACCTCGCGGCGTCAGCCGTGGGATCAGGCGTACACGACGCCCCTGGCCATTCGCGTCGGCGATCGCGATGAGATCGTGAGCGTCGGTGCGTACCGCGCGGCGGCGTACGATCCGGAGTCGGGCAAGGAGATCTGGCGCGTCAGCTACGGCGACGGCTTCTCGAACGTTCCGCGTCCCGTGTTCGGCCACGGGCTCGTCTTCATCGCCACGGGGTTCCAGCAACCCACGCTGATCGCCGTGCGGCCCGACGGAACCGGCGACGTGTCGAAGACGCATGTCGGGTGGACGCTGCGGCGCGGCGCACCGCTGACGCCGTCGCCCCTGATCGTCGGTGACGAGCTCTACCTGGTGAGCGATGCCGGCATCGCCACGTGCCTGGACGCCGCGACGGGCGCGATCCACTGGCAACAGCGCCTCAATGGGACGTTCTCGGCCTCGCCCATCTACGCCGACGATCGCATCTACTTTCTCTCCGAAGACGGCGTCGCGACCGTGATCGCGCCCGGCCGTGAGTTCAAGAAGCTGGCGACCAATGCGCTCGATGGCGCGACGCTGGCGTCAATGGCTGTGTCAGGCGGGTCGATCTTCATTCGATCCGCCACGCACCTCTATCGGATTGGTAAGACCTGAGCCTGCAATGATACCGACCATGCCCGTTCGACGGTGGTTGCCGGCGATTCTCTTCGCAACCCTTCTGACGGCTCAGGCATCCGTCGACGCGGGACAAGAAGCGACGGCTCGTGGCAGGCAGGCGTACGAACGAGCGATCGAGCTCGAAGGCCAGGGCAACTACGGCGCGGCGCTCTCGCTTCTCTGGGAAGCCTCGGGACTTGCTCCGCGAGATGCCGAGGTGCAGAACCGGTTGGGTGAGGCCCTCGAGCGCATCGGCGCGCTCGACGCGGCCGTTGACGCCTACCGCCGCGCGCTCGCCGAGCGCCCCGCTTTTCGCAAGGCCTCGAACAACCTGATCCTCGCGCTGGTCAAGACCGGCAAGGGACCGGAAGCCGTGGAGAGAGCGCACGCACTGGTCGCGCAGGCGCCCGGTGATCCGGATCGGCTCTTCACGCTTGGTCTCGCGCAATCCGAACAGGACCTCGAGGGCGCGATTCAGACCTTCCGCAAGCTCCTGCAGATCGAGCCCCGGCATACGCTCGCGCGCTACAACCTGGCGCTCGTGCTGAGACGCGCCGATCGCTTGCCCGAAGCCCTGGCCGAGCTGGAACGTGCATTGGCCACCGAGCCGCGACCGGAGGCCCACTACACGACGGGAATCATCTACTGGCATCAGGGCGAGCTCGACCGGGCGACAACTGCGCTTCGCGCGGCAGTTGCGCTCGACCCGCGCTACGCGGATGCGCACTCTGCGCTCGGTTCGGTGTTGAAGGCCAAAGGCGACTCGACCGGTGCCGCGGCTTCTCTACGGCGCGCGATTGACCTGCGGCCGGACCTGCCGGCCGCGCACTACACGCTGGCCCTGGTGTTTCAGCTCGACGGTGACGAGGCGGGCGCTCGCCGCCAGTTCGATGAAGCCGAACGACTGCGCCGCCGCGCCGAGCGCGAGCATGAAGCGGTCGTCTGGACGTCGGTGGGCATCGGGAAGGCGGGCTCCGGGGATCTCCTCGGAGCGTTGGACTGTTACCGCCGCGCGACATCGGCTTACGAAACCTATGCGCCGGCACATTACCAGATGGGTTTGGTGCTCGACCGCCTGGGCCAGCACGACGCCTCACGCTCGGCGTTCGAACGGGCGCGCCAGCTCAACCCCAGCCTCGTATCGCCACGCAATACGCGGTAGCCCTCGGATTACTTCCAGTATTAGATAAACCGAAGGTCACGGCTTCCAGCTTGTAACCGTTTACCGGTCGGTAGTATAACCACACCGTCACAACGCCGCCGTAGTGGGTTACCACTATGCGAATTTGCACGTCGAATGCGCGCTGGGAGGAGGACGCTCATGAGAATGAAGTCGTACGCATGCCTGTTGGGTGCTGCGCTGATGCTGGCCACGGCCAGCGGCGCTGCCGCGCAGGAGTTCCGGGCCACGGTCAGAGGCCAGATACTCGATTCGAGCAAAGGGGCCCTGCCGGGCGCCACCGTCTCGATGACCAACACCGAGACCAACGAAGTTGCGACGGCAGTGACGAACGCCGACGGCAACTATTCGATTCCCTTCCTCCGTCCGGGCAAGTACACGCTCACCGCTGAACTTTCCGGATTTCAGAAGTACACCCGGGCAGGGATGGTGCTCTCGGTTAACGAGACCG
>CAVYTY010000021.1:0-72609 GCA_963771395.1 uncultured Acidobacteriota bacterium
GGTTGCGGGGGCGGGATTTGAACCCGCGACCTTTGGGTTATGAGCCCAACGAGCTACCGGACTGCTCCACCCCGCGTCAGGGAAACCCAATCGTAGCATTGCAGCGCGGATTGCGCAACCGCCTCCGATTTACTTCGTTGCGGGGGGCGTGTCCTTCACGACGACCAGGACTTCGCCCGGACGGATGAGGCCCAGGGTCTCCCGCGCGAGCGACTCGATGGTGGACGGGTCGGTCCTCAGGCGCTCGGCGGTGTCGCGCAGACGCGCGTTCTCCTCTTGCAGTTCGGTGACGGTCGCTGATAGCTCGTTGGACTGATGACGCGCGCGCGTCGTGGCGACCAGGCCCCGTTCGCCCACCAGCGCGTCGGCCAGCAACACCGCCGTGCCGAACACCAGCAGATAGTTCAACGCCCGCCGCCAGATGGGCGGCCGCGGGCGGAGTAGTGCCATACTCTTGCGCCGGAGTGGCGGCGTGCCTTCGGCTGGCCGGATACGGGGTCGAGGAGTCTCGGGAGTGACAGGCATCGATCGGGAACGTCCCTTTGTACAATAGTTTTCGTCCCGAGACGACGCCGATAGTAGGGCGCAACCGTCCGGTCGCAGCCGATTGTGGGTGTAGTCGATGAGTGTTGAATATGTTGTGGTGCTGACCACCCTGCCCGCCGACGCGGATGGGCCAGCCTTCGGTCGCGCCCTTCTGAACGAACGCCTCGCGGCCTGTGTCAACCTCCTCGCGCCGATGGAGTCGGTCTACCGGTGGGAAGGGCAGGTGGAGCAGGAAACCGAGCGTCAGGTCATCATCAAAACGACCCGCGATCGCCTCCCCGCGCTCTGGGACCGCGTGCGCGAGCTCCATCCCTACGAAGTCCCCGAGTTCATCGTGCTCGCCATCGCTGACGGCAACGAGGCCTATCTCAGGTGGGTGGGGGAGGCGACGAAATAATGCTGAATGCTGAATTCTGAATGCTGAAAGGAATGCTGAACGAATTCGGAATTGCCAACTTCGAAGTTCAATTCCAACGTTCTCAGTTCTGCATTCACTTCAGCATTCAGCACTCAGCATTCAGCATTGCCTAGCCGAGCGCCTGTGAGATGTCGTCGATTAAGTCGTCTGGATCCTCGACGCCGGTCGAGATACGGACGAGGCTGTCGGACAGGCCGATGGCTGCGCGGCGTTCGGGGGGGACCGAGGCGTGCGTCATCGACGCCGGATGGCAGATGAGTGTCTCGACTCCGCCCAGGCTTTCGGCCAGCGACATCAGCTTCACGCGATTGCACACGCGTCGCGCGTTCTCCAGACTTCCCACGTCGAACGACAGCATCCCCCCGAATCCGCGCATCTGACGCTTCGCCAGCTCGTGCTGAGGATGCTGCGGCAGACCGGGGTAGAGCACCCGCTTCACGGCGGGGTGTCCGTTCAGGAACTCCGCCAGCGCCAGCCCGTTGATGTTGTGCTGCGCCATGCGCAGCGCCAGCGTCTTGGTGCCCCGCAGCACCAGGAACGAATCGAACGGGCTCAGGATCGCGCCCTCGGCATTCTGGATGAACTTCAGCCACTCGAGATCGTCGTCGTGGACCCCAACCACGATGCCGCCCACGCTGTCGCTGTGCCCGTTGAGGTACTTCGTCGTGCTGTGCACGACCATGTCGGCGCCGAACTCGATTGGCCGCTGCAGGCACGGGCTGGCGAACGTGTTGTCGACGATCACCTTCACACCCCGGCCGTGCGCCAGTGCTGAGGTGGCCGCGATGTCGGTGAGGCGCATGACAGGGTTCGTGGGGGTTTCGATGAACACCATCCGTGTTTCAGGGCGCATGGCCTGCTCGACGAGCGCAATCGAAGACGAGTCGACGTAGCTGAACGACAAGCCGTACCGCGTGAGCACCTTGTCGAAGAGACGAAACGTGCCGCCGTAGGTGTTGTCGGTCACGACGACGTGATCGCCCGACTTGAGAATGGCGGTGATGGCGCCGATAGCCGCCATGCCGGATGCGAACGCAGACGCCCCCCGTCCCCCCTCGATCGCCGCGATGTTGTTCTCGAGAGCGGCGCGCGTCGGGTTTTGCGTGCGCGCGTACTCGTACCCCTTGTGGCGGCCGACCTCCTCCTGCACGTAGGTCGATGTCTGGAAGATCGGCGTGATGATCGCGCCGGTGGAGGGGTCGGGCTCCTGGCCCGCATGGACACAAACGGTGGAGAAGCGGGCGGTTGCCGGAAGTTTCACAGGAACACCTGTCGGTCTGGGGGCTCAGGATCTCGCGGACGAGGTGCGATTCGGGCAGTACGATAGTCTGTTATCATTCGGTTTTCAAATTGGCATGGCCAGCAGGCGACTCGCGGACACGCCCACACCGGCCCGGCGCCGGCAAGCGCAGCCGAGTCCCCCGCTGCTGCCAGACGATGCGGGTCGGTCGGCGCGCGATCTCCTGCTGCACTCCTGGCCCGGCCGCCTCTTCATCATTGCCGCCGCGCTCAAGATCCTCGTGGCGCTCGTCCGGCTCGTCGGCGACGTGCCGACGTTCCTTCGCGTGTCGAGCACGGCCGCGACGGTCGGCTTGGCCTTCTCAGTCCTCTTCTTCCTCACGCGCCTCGTGTTTCTCGTGCAGCGACGCCTGCTCTGGCGCGTGCGCCGGAAGCTGATCCTTTCCTACATCTTCATCGGCGTCGTCCCGTCGCTGCTGATTCTCGGGTTCTTCCTGCTGAGCACGGCCTACTTCGCTGGAACGGTCGCCGCGTACCTCTTTCGGGGTGGATACGACGACATGACGCGCCAGGTCCAGCTCCTGGCCGAGGCTGCGGCGGTCGAGATCGGCCGCGTTCCGCGGTCGACCGAGGAGACAGTGGATCGCGTGCGGCGGAACGGCGCGGCGGCACTCAGCTATCCGACACTCTCGATGGTCTTCATCCCGGCGTCGGCGAACGGTCCCGCCGTCGTGTCCCGGGGCCCGTGGGAGCACCTGCGCGGGTTGTCGGACCCATCCGGGCTGGTCCTGCCATGGATTCGTGAGAAGGCCGAAGGATTCACCGGCACGACAGCCGTGACGCTGCCGGATGCTCCGAACGAGCCGGAGTTGGTGATTCGCGCGGTGCGTCCGGCCGGGCGCACCGAATCACCGATCGGCTGGATCGTCGCCGATCTGCCGCTCGATGGCGCCATGTTGAACCGGCTCTACGAGCGGACGGGCGTCAAAGCCGGCAACGTGACGCTGCCCGAGAAGCCCAACGCCGACGGGACACCGCCCGCCGCCGGCGCCGGACAGACATCGAACGACGCGGCGAACAGATTCTCGCTCTTCGGGCACACCGTGAGCCTCTTCGATTCGTACGAATGGGCGACGGGCGAGACGCTCCGCGCCACGGTCGCGCTCACGTTCAAGATGGGGGACCTCTTCCGGCGGCTCTCCGACGCGCAGTCGATGGAGGTGCAGGGGGCCCCGATGGGCGTGGCCTTCAGGTTCATCTTCGTCGTCGTCGCGGTCCTCTTCCTCATCATCGAGCTCGTCGCGCTCGTCATGGGGCTGGCCCTGGCACGTTCGATCACGAGCTCGGTCCACGAGCTCTTCATGGGAACCGAACGCGTCCGCCAGGGCGACTTCACCCACCGCATCAACATCAATACGAAGGACCAGCTGGGCGAGCTCGCCGGGTCGTTCAACCAGATGACCGGGAGCATCGAGACCCTGCTCCAGACGGCCGCCGAGAAGAAGCGCCTCGAGGAAGAGTTGCGCATCGCGCGGCAGATCCAGATGTCGCTCCTGCCGCGGGGCCAGCTCGACATGCCGGGCCTCGGCGTCACGGCGCTCTGCGTGCCCGCGCGCGAGGTCGGCGGGGACTACTACGACTTCTTTCCGCTCGGACCCGGCCGGCTCGGCGTGCTCATCGCCGACGTCGCCGGCAAGGGCACCTCTGCGGCGCTGTACATGGCCGAGTTGAAAGGGCTCATCATGGCGCTCAGCCAGACCTATCAGAGCCCCCGCCAGCTGCTCATCGAGGCCAACCGCATTCTCTCGGACAACATCGACAGCCGCAGCTTCATCACGATGACCTACGCCGTGATCGACCTGGTCAACGGCATCATGACGTACGCGCGGGCGGGGCACACGCCGCTCATCTACCTGCCCGGACCGTCGGCGGTGCTGCAAGGCGCGCAGATCCTCGTGCCGAGCGGAATGGTCCTCGGCCTGCGCATCGACGGCGCCGTGGCCAAGTTCAACGAGCTGCTCGAAGAGGAGCAGATCCCGCTCCACACGGGCGACGTCATC
The DNA here is from genome assembly GCA_963771395.1 of uncultured Acidobacteriota bacterium. GTDB lineage: Bacteria > Acidobacteriota > Vicinamibacteria > Vicinamibacterales > 2-12-FULL-66-21 > DATBJJ01. The sequence goes on from CAVYTY010000021.1 coordinate 4,264, forward strand.
GTCTTCTACACCGATGGAATCACGGAAGCGATGAACCTCGAGAGCGATCTCTTCGGCGACGCCCGGCTCAGCCGGATCGTCGAAGAGCACGGACACCTCGACTCGGGCGAGCTGCGCGAGCGGATCATCCGCGAGATCGAGGCCTTCGTCGGGACCGCAGATCAGCACGACGACATGACGATGATCCTGATCAAGGTCACGCAGATCGTCGCGGAAGAGGTCGCCGTGTGAACCTCGCCCCCGATCGCCTCATCGCCGACCTGTCCTCGTCAACGGCACCATTCACACGGTCGACCCCGTCCGGCCTCACGCGCAGGCACTCGCCATCCGCGGAGAAGTCATCGTCGCGGTCGGATCGGACGACGAGGTGCGGCCTCTTGCCGGGCCCGGTACGCAGGTCGTCGACGCGGGCGGGCGCCTGATTGTCCCGGGCTTCAACGACGCACACGTGCACCTGATCGCCGGGGCGGAGGAGCTGGTCGGGTTGGATTCAGGCCCGCGCGTGACGAAGGCGACCTGGCGCGGCGCCTCGAACGCTACGCGGCCACGCTGCCCGCCGGCCACTGGATCACTGGCGGCTACTGGGACCACGAAGCCTGGCCCGGCGCGGCGCTTCCGACTCGCGCCTGGATCGACGCTCTCACGCCGGAGCATCCCGTGTTCGTCAAACGGCTGGACGGACACATGGCACTGGCGAACACGCGGGCGATGACGCTGGCGGAGGTCCCCGACGACGTGATGGTTCCTTCGGGCGGCGCGGTCGTCCGCGATGCGGAGGGCCGGCTCACGGGGCTCTTCAAAGACACCGCGATGGAGCTGGTGACGCGCGCGATGCCGCCGGCGACGCTCGACACGATCCTGACGCGGGCTCGCGCCGCGCTGAAGCACGCAGCGGCGCTGGGCGTAACATCGGTCCAGGACATGACGGCGAGCGCCGCGGAGCTCGAGGCCTATCAGACGCTCTTCGCGGCGGGAGAGCTGACGGCGCGGATCTCGTCGATTCAGAACTACGACGACGAGCATCGCACGAGGGGACGCGGGCACAGCTCCGGCGGAGGCGACTGGTTGAGCGCCGGCGGGCGGAAGTTCTTTGCCGACGGATCGATGGGGGCCAGCACCGCGGCTTTCTTCGCGCCGTATGCCGACGACCCGGGCACGAGCGGTCTGCTGATACACGATCCGGATCGGCTGGAGCAGATGATCGCCGACGCCGACCGCGACGGCTTCCAGCCTGTCGTCCACGCCATCGGCGATCGCGCGAACACGCTCGTGCTCGACATTTTCGAGCGGCTGCACACCGCGCGCGGCGCCTCTCGCCGCTGGCGGCCACGGATCGAGCATGCGCAAGTCGTCAGGCCCGAGGACACCGCGCGATTCAGCGCGCTCGGCGTGATCGCGTCGATCCAGCCCAGCCACTGCATCGACGACATGCGATGGGCCGAAGCACGGATCGGCAGGACACGGAGCGCGATGGCCTACACCGTCAGATCCTTCGTGGACGGCGGCGCGCACGTCGCGTTCGGGACCGACTGGTTCGTTGCGCCCCTCGACCCGATGATCGGCCTGTACGCGGCGGTCACGCGCCAGTTCCCGGACGGCACGCCGTTGGAGGGGTGGTTTCCGGAGCAGCGCATCACGCTGGCGCAGGCGGTCGACTGCTACACCCGCGGGTCTGCCTATGCGCAGTTCGCCGAGAATCGAAAGGGCAGTCTGAAGCCCGGGTATCTGGCCGACCTCGTGGTGCTGTCCCGCAACATCTTCGAAATTCCGCCGCGCGAGATTCTCGAGACCCGGCCGGTGTTGACGATCGTGGGCGGCCGCCTGGTATTCGACGCCGAGACGTCAGGCGGCTGGGACGCAGCGCGAGCCGCCGTGGCGGGCGGGCGCGGGGACGACCGATGAGACTCGCGTCGCACTCCGCGGTGCAAGGCCGCCTGCATTCGACCGGCGCTGCAGACCGCGGCCGCGTTGCTCCACCCTCTGCGCCCGCATTCCTGGTTGTCGCGCTCTGCCCCGCGGGCGCCTCGCCGGTCTCGGTGCGACGGCTGACGTGCACCACAGGCTGCCATGCGTGACCTGATCATCATCTTTCGCACTGCGTCTCAGATCGAAGCCGACGTCATCAAGGGGCTGCTCGAAACGCACGGCATCGAGACGCTGGTGACCTCCGATCTCTCGCGCACGGCGTTTCCGTTCTCGTCGAACGAGCTGCGGCTGTCGGTCAGCGACGACGAGGCCGAGCGCGCGCAGCAGATCATCGACAGCCACCGCGACGAGGTCGGGTCCGGCCGGGTCGTGCCGTTCGGGAGCGAGTTCGAGCCCCTGGAGCGTCTCATCGGCTACCGCTTCCGCGATCGAGGGCTCCTCGAGCACGCACTGACCCACCGTTCCCGGGTGCACGAGGATGCGAGCGGCGGCGTCATCGACAACGAGTCGCTGGAGTTTCTCGGCGATTCCATCCTGGGGTTCGTCATCGCGGACATGCTCTTCCGGGAGTTCCCTCAGCACAACGAGGGACAGAAGTCGAAGCTGAAGGCGTCGATCGTCTCGGCGACGTCCCTCGGCCGGCTCGGCGAGCGCATCGGGCTCGGGGACTACCTCATTCTCGGCCGGGGCGAGGAGAAGACCGGCGGTCGCCAGAAGCTGGCCCTGATCGCCGACGGGTACGAGGCGCTCATCGCGGCGGTCTACCTCGACGGCGGCATCGATCCGGTGCGGGCGTTCATCGAGCGGCAGTTCGACGCGCTCATCGAGGAAGCGCGCCGCACCGGCGCGCACGCCACTTTCACGGAGGACTACAAGTCAGCGCTGCAGGAGTGGCTGCAGTCTCACGACCGCGGGCTTCCGGTCTATCGGCTCGCCGCGGAGGTGGGGCCCGGCGCATCGCCGGCGCTTCGAGGTCGAAGTGCTGGTCAGCGGTCAACCGATGGCGCGCGCCGAGGGGAAGAGCAAGAAGGAGGCGGCGCAGAGCGCCGCCAAGGCGGCGCTCTCAATGCTGAATGCTGAATGCTGAATGCTGAAGGGAATTGCGGATGACGAAAGACGAAAGACAAGGACGAATTGGGCAAGGACGAATTGGGCAAGGACGAAGCGTAGGCAATACGACACGCTTCCGTCAAAGACGGGCACGCGCGGTTTTCTGGGATTGGGTGAAGATTGCGATTAGCTCGCCGGCTTCGACTCTTAGCGGCTTGGCCGCATCGGCATTCAGGAGCGCTGCTCGCGCGGTCAGGTCCAACCAGAAGTCAGACTCGTCGGCTTCCTCGATGACCGTTCCCAGCTTGGCGATGAAGTCGGCCCTCGACGTTGAGTCTTCGGAGCGTGCGGGAGGATACGAGGCAGATTCTGCCTGACTCGATCGATCGGAAATCCAGAATCTGCGACATTCCCACTTGACCACTTCCCAATTCAATTCGAATTTCAGAAGTTCAAATTCGAATTCAGCATTCAGCATTCAGCATTAGTCGATCTCAATGATGCCCCAGCTCTTGTCGCGATCGATCGCTGGCTCGCCGGTGCCGGCGAGCGCCAGGGTGCGTGCGGGCTCGGCGCTCGGCAGCCGGCTCACGACGTACTTGTGCACCTCGCGCACCACGTCGTCGTCGGAGGGCGGGGCCGGCCGGCAGTGGAGGCGTACCCAGAGGCGGATCATGGGATCGACGAAGCTGTAGCGCTTCTGGTGCGACACGATGAGATCGACATCCTCGAGCCAGGACAAGTAATCCTTCGTCGAGCCCGGTGTGCGGCGCAGGCGCAGGGCAATCTCGGTGAGCGTCAGCGGCTCTTCCTCCGCCAGGACCTCGAGGATGGCCTTGAGCGCGCCGTAGCCGCGGGCGCGGTGGAGCCGGAGCTCGTAGCAGAACCTGCAGTGGAGGGCGAGGGCGCCGCCCGGTGTGAGGAGCGCGGCGAGCGCGCTGACGGGATCGGCTGCGCCGCGCGTGGCCATGGCCGTGGCGGTGTCGACGAGCATGCGCGCGTACGCCGGCCGTCCCTCCGAGAGCGCCTGAACGAGGCGGGCCAGCTCGTCGCGGGCGCGGTCATCCTCGGCCTCGGACAGGGCGGTGGCTGCGCGATCGACGTCAGGGCCCGCGGGCAGCGTGGCGCGAATCTCGGCCGCGCCGAGCGGCGCCACGTGGATGATCTCGAACTGATGGGGCGCATCGCGCAGCACGCGCAGGGCCCGCGCCGAGTAGCGGGAGGTCAGCACGAAGCGGTTGCCGTTGGCCGCGAGCGCCGCGATCAGATCGCGCAGAACCGAGCGGAGGCCGGGAAAGCTCTCGAAGGTCCGCAGCTCGAGGAACTCGTCGAGCAGAAACGTCGCGGGCGTATCTCCCGGGGCGCGCGCGGTGGCGAGCCAGGCGAGCGTGGCATCGAATGCCGAGCGAGCGGTCGACCGGGAGCACGGCCGAGGGGCTCGTCTGAAACGCGAACGGCGACGCGTCGCGGATCGCCTGAAACAACCGTTCTGGCGTGGTGGCGATGCGCTCGACGTCGATGTACTGGCACGCAGTGCGTCCGAGGAGATCGCGGACGCGCAGGAGCAACGACGTCCGCCCGGTGCCACAGCCGCCAATCACGACGGGAATGCGCGGGCCACCGCCGGCGGTGCCTTCGAGCGCGGTCAGTACGCGCCGCTCGAGGGACGGACGCTCCGGAATCATCATTGTCCCGATCCTCCAGCAGCCGGCATGTCGATGCCATGGCGGCGCGCCGTGTCGATCGCGCCTGGGTACCCGGCGTCCGCGTGACGCACCACCCCGAGCCCGGGGTCGCACGTCAGGACGCGTTGCAGTTTTTCGTCGGCCTCGCGCGTGCCGTCTGCCACGACGACCATGCCCGCATGGAGAGAGTACCCGATACCCACGCCGCCCCCGTGGTGCATCGAGACCCACGTCGCGCCGGACGCCGTGTTGAGCAGGGCATTCAGCACCGGCCAGTCAGCGATGGCATCGCTGCCGTCGAGCATCGCCTCGGTTTCGCGATTGGGCGAGGCGACCGAGCCCGTGTCGAGATGATCGCGGCCGATCACGATGGGCGCCTTGAGCACGCCGCGCCGGACGAGATCGTTGATCGCCAGGCCGAACCGCGCGCGGTCGCCGTAGCCGAGCCAGCAGATCCGCGCCGGCAGTCCTTGAAAAGCGACGCGCTCGCGCGCCAGCCGGATCCACCGGCAGAGCGCCTCGTCGCCGGGGAACATCTCGAGCGCGAGGTTGTCGGTGGCCTCGATGTCGTCGGGCTCGCCCGAGAGCGCCGCCCATCGAAACGGTCCCTTGCCCTGGCAGAAGAGCGGGCGAATGTACTCGGGCACGAAACCGGGGATGTCGAACGCTTCGGCGACGCCGCCCTGCTGTGCTTGCGCGCGGATGTTGTTGCCGTAGTCGAAGACGATCGTGCCGTTGCGCTGGAACCTGAGCATGGCCCGGACGTGGTCCGCCATCGCGGCGACGGACGCGCCGCGAGTACTCGTCTGGACTCGCACGGCGCAGCGCCTCGGCTTCGCGGAGCGTCAGGCCGTTGGGGACGTACCCGTTGAGCGCGTCGTGCGCCGACGTCTGGTCGGTCACGACGTCGGGCGCCACGCCTCGTCGCGCGAGCTCGGGCAGTACGTCGGCCGCGTTGCCTTCGAGGGCGATGGATCGCGCCACGCCCGCCTGCTGCCACTCGTCGACGCGATCGAGCGCGTCGTCGAGGTCCGACGTCCGCTCGTCGACGTATCGGGTCGCCAGGCGCCGCTCGATGCGGGCCGCGTCGACCTCGACCACGAGCGCGACGCCGCCGTTCATCGTCACGGCAAGCGGCTGCGCGCCGCCCATGCCACCGAGGCCGGCGGTCACGACAAGCCGACCGGTCAGCGTGCCGCCGAAATGGCGCCGCGCCAGCTCGGCCAGTGTTTCATACGTCCCCTGCAGAATGCCCTGGGTGCCGATGTAGATCCAGCTGCCGGCCGTCATCTGGCCGTACATGGTGAGCCCGCGATCTTCGAGATCGCGGAAATGCGCCCACGTCGCCCAGGCCGGAACGAGCAGGGCATTGGCGATGAGCACGCGCGGCGCCCACGGGTGCGTGCGGAAGACGGCGACGGGTTTCCCCGACTGCACCACGAGCGTCTCGTCGTGCTCGAGGCGGAGCAGCGTCGCGACGATGGCGTCGAACGCCGGCCAGCTGCGCGCCGCGCGCCCGGATCCGCCGTAGACGACGAGATCATCGGGACGTTCGGCGACTTCAGGATCGAGGTTGTTCATCAGCATTCGGAGCGCAGCTTCCTGAGGCCATCCTTTGCAGGTGATCGTCGCGCCTCGCGGCGCGCTGACATGGCGGCTGAGGGTGCTCATCGTGCTGACATGTGTGGGCGATGTTGTCCGTCGCAGAGCTTACACGCGATCCGAATCGCGCGAGCCGAAGGAAGCAATCTAAGAACGTACGCGAGCGTTGTCAATTTGAAATTGAAAAATTTCTTACTTGACTTCTGCAGCGATTGGGTTGAGCAGCGATCCGTTCGCAATCCCAGCGGCGATCGCATCGATGTCGGGCGCCGGCGGCCGGTCGATGGTGAGCACGGGGAACGATCTCGCGCACGTGCGCGTGCACGCGCGCCAGCAGCGGCGACGTGCGCAGCGGGGCGAGCAGGTCGATCGCCTGGCACGCGCACAGAATCTCGACGGCGACGACGCGGCGCGCCAGGTCGAGCGCCTGTGCAGCCTTGAGCGCCGCGCCCATGCTCATGCTCACGTGGTCCTCGCGGTTGGCCGACGTCGGGATCGAGTCGACGCTGGCCGGGTGGGCGAGCGTTTTGATCTCCGAGGTCAGCGCGGCCGCGGTCACCTGGGCCATCATGTAGCCCGACTGCAGCCCGCTCTGGGCGGTCAGGAACGCCGGGAGACCGCTCAGGGCCGGATTGACGAGTCGATCCGATCGCCGCTCGCTGATCGTCGCCAGCTGGGCCAGCGCGATCGCCGCGACGTCAGCCGCGATCGCGACCGGCGCGCCATGAAAGTTGCCGCCAGAGACGATCTCGTCTGGTCTTCGCTCTCTCCGGAGAAGACCATCGGGTTGTCCGTGGCGGCGTTGGCTTCGGTCATGAGCAGCGTCCGCGCGAACGTGAGGGCCTCGCGCGCAGCGCCATGGACCTGTGCGGCGCAGCGCATCGAATAGGCATCCTGCACGCGGCCGCAGTGCTCGTGCGACCTGTTGATGGCGCTGTCGGCGAGCAACCCGCGGATGTTGCCGGCTGACGTGATTTGTCCAGCGTATGGCCGCGCGTCGTGGATGCGCGGATCGAAGGGATGCACGGACCCGCGGAGCGCGTCGATCGAGAGCGCGGCCGCGACGTCCGCGGCGCGGGCGAGCCGATCGGCGCCCGCGACGGCGAGCGCCGCGACCGCCGCCGACGGCTGCGTTCCGTTGATGAGCGCGAGACCCTCCTTGGGCCCAAGCGTCACCGGCGACAGCCCCGCCACCGCCAGCGCATCCCGCCCGCTGCGTATCGTCGCATCGTCGGCCACCGTGGCGTGGCCTTCGCCGATGAGGACGAGCGAGAGATGGGCGAGTGGGGCGAGATCGCCGCTCGCGCCGACGGACCCGCGGCCCGGCACCCGCGGGTGGACGCGGTGGTTGAGCATGTCGAGCAGGCGTTCGAGCGTCGAGCGGCGAATGCCGGAAAAGCCCTTGGCGAGCACATTCGCGCGCAGCGCCATCGCGGCGCGGACGATCCGGACCGGGAGCGCGTCGCCGACGCCGGCGGCGTGGCTGCGCAGCAGGTTCACCTGCAGGGCGCCGAGCGCGTCGAGCGGGATCGCCGTCTCCGCGAGCGCACCGAATCCCGTATTGATGCCGTAGACCGGTGCGCCACCGAGCGCCTGCCGGTCGACGACGGCGCGGGACGCGTCGATGCGGGCCACGGCGTCTGGAGAGAGTCCGGCGACGTGATAGTCGTCGGCGATGGCGAGCAGCTCGTCGAGCGTCAGGCGTGAGCCGTTGAGGAAGATCATCGACACGTCGAATCACCACCGCACGCGCGCACCGCCAGGAGAACGGCGTTGCGCAACCGTCACGATGATTAAAGGTAGAATACAGCAGCCATGAACCTAGCAGTACTCTGGAGCGCAGTGGGGAGACGAAGGCAAGGGCAAGATCGTCGACCTGCTGACGCCGAATTTTTCGATCGTGGCCCGGTACCAGGGTGGCCACAACGCCGGTCACACCGTGTACGCCAACGGGCGCAAGTTCGTGCTGCGCCTGCTGCCGTCCGGCATCCTGCATCCGGGCGTCACCTGCGTGATCGGCAACGGCGTGGTGATCGATCCGGCGGCGCTCTTCGCCGAGATCGACGAGCTGGCGCAGGCCGGCATCGACATCGGCGATCGTCTGATTGTCAGCGACAAGGCGCATCTCATCCTGCCGTACCACCGCGAGCTCGACCTGCTGAGCGAGGCGCGGCGCGGCGAACGCCGCATCGGCACGACGTCGCGGGGCATCGGTCCGGCCTACGAGGACAAGATCGCGCGGCGTGGCATCAGGGTGGGAGATCTGGCGAACCCGGCGGCCCTCGGGGAAGCGGTCCAGCACAACGTCGCGGCGCGCAATCGGCTGATCGCCGACTCGACGATGGACTGGCAGGACGTCCTCGCGGATCTGGCGCGCGCGTGGACGCGCATGGCGCCGTGGGTGAGGGACGTGTCGGTCTTCCTGGCGGGCGCTCGCGAGTCGGGCCGCGCCGTCATGTTCGAGGGCGCGCAGGGCACGCTCCTCGACATCGATCACGGCACCTATCCCTACGTGACCTCGTCGAACGCGACGATCGGTGGCGTGTGCACGGGCCTCGGCGTCGGACCGCGCGCGATCGACGCGGTACTGGGCGTCGCGAAGGCGTATACGACGCGCGTCGGCGAAGGACCACTGCCGACAGAGCTCACTGGCGCGATTGGCGACCGTCTGCGGGAGACCGGCAAGGAATTCGGGGCGGTCACCGGACGGCCCCGCCGGTGCGGGTGGTACGACGCGGTTGCGGTCCGCTATGCCGTGCGCGTGAACGGGCTCGATGCGCTCGCCCTCACGAAGCTGGACGTGCTCGATGGGCTGCCGGAACTGCAGGTGTGCACCGCGTACCGCTGCAACGGCGCGACGCTGACCGAGATGCCTGGCGACACTGCGCAACTCGCGGCCTGCGAGCCGGTGTACGAGACGCTGCCCGGATGGACGTCGCCGACCCAGGGCCGACAGAGCTATGACGATCTTCCGCGGGAGGCGCGCGCCTACGTCGCGCGGCTCGAGGTGATCACGGGAGTTCCGGCCGCCATCGTGTCGACCGGGTCGGGTCGAGAGGACACGATTCTGCGCGAGGGTGTGCTCAGTCCTGGTCTGGCGATTCGATGAGCCTATAGTTTGAACTTGCTGCAGTGACTCGTCCATGGCGGACGCGTCGGCGTCCGAGAACTCGACCCCGGCTCGATAGCGGGGAGGCTCGGTCGGTTTGGGCAACTCGAACTTGGCCCACGCCACCGCGCCCCGGAACCGCATCACGAACTCGTCGCTCGGTACGCTGATCCGTACCCGCTGGTTCGGCCGCAGGATGCTGGCGGAGATGACCTGCGCGCCCATCACCGACAGGTCGACGAGATTTGCCGGGTTGCCATCCAGCTGAATTTCCACGCCCTGCCGAATCCTGAATCGGGCGGCGCGTCGCGTGCCGTGCCAATCGAGCTGGCGCGGCGTATCATCGCTCGTGATCGGCGCATCGGCCTCGAAGTCGCGTTCCGCTGGCTCGGTGCCGCCGGCATAGACCGGGGGAGCAACCACTGCGGGCTCGACGACCGTGCCACGGGACACCACGCGCGTGTAGTCGCCCGTATGCGACATCACGCGGATCTCGGCCTGCGACACCTGCGGGTCCGTCTTGATCCGGTTGATGAGCGCCGCGCCGCGCGGCGTGGCCGCGAACAGACGCTCGAGGACGATCAAACGCGGGTGCTGCTCGAGAATGGTCTGCAGCGCCTGGATGGGTTCCGTGTCGGCAAATGTGAGGAACTCTCCCTCGTCGGCCAGACGCTCGCAGAGCGAGGGCGTCAGGTTGAGCGCTGCGATGATCACGGCTGGCGCAGACATCAGGTCAGTTTATCATGCAGCCGAGACAGGCCGTTTTCTATACGTTTTCTATAATAGAGGATGTGCGCCCCCGACACGCCCCCGGCGTCGTCCTCTTCGATCTTGACGATACGCTCTTCGATCACGGACACGCCGCGCGGTCCGCGTTGATGGGTGTGCACGGGTCGGACAGCACCTTCACACGTGTGCCCTTCGCTGCCTTCGAACGGGCGCATGCGCGGATCCTGGAGGAGCTGCACGTGCAGGTCCTCTCCGGCGAGCGAGGGCTGGACGATGCCCGGGAGGAACGGTTCCGCCGGCTGCTCGCGGAGTCAGGCGTGCGCGGCGACGACGATCAGGTGCGCGCCACCGCGGCATCGTACCGCGAAGCGTATCTGGCTGCCCGATGTCCCGTCGACGGCGCGCTCGCGGTCCTCGCGGTGCTCAAGCCCCGTGTCCGGATCGGCATCGTCTCCAACAACCTGCTCGAGGAGCAGCAGGCCAAGATCAGGTTCTGCGGCTTCGACCCGTACGTGGACGCGCTCGTCGTGTCCGGGGCGGTCGGCGTCTCCAAACCTGACCCGGCGATTTTCGCGCGGGCGCTCGAGGAGCTCGGATGCGCGCGCGCGGGACGCCGTCATGATCGGCGATTCGTGGGCGGCTGACGTCGAGGGCGCGCGCGCCGCGGGGATTCGTCCGATCTGGTTCAACCGCACGGGCCGTCAGCCGCCCGCGGCGTCAGGCGGCGTGTGCGAGATCTCCACGCTGGCCCCGATGGACGCGCTCATGACTGCCATCTTCCATGCTGACTCGCCGTCAGACCTCGGGGCCGATCTCCGGTGCGCATCGGCATAGATCTCGGTGGGACGAAGATTGAAGCGATTGCGCTCGACGCCGACGGGCGCGAGCGCTTTCGCCACCGTGTCCCACACCGCGCGGCGACTACGGCGCGACGATCGAGGCTGTTCGGTGCTGGTCGCCGCGGCCGAGCTCGTCGTCGGCGACTCGACGGTCGGCATCGGCATGCCCGGCGTCGTGTCCCCTGCGACGGGCCTCGTCAAGAACGCCAACTCGACATGGTTGAACGGCCGCCCGCTGTCGGAAGACCTTGCCGAGAGGCTAGGCCGTCCCGTGCGCCTCGCGAACGATGCGAACTGCTTCGCGCTCTCCGAAGCCACCGACGGTGCGGCGGCGGGCGTGCCCGTGGTGTTCGGCGTGATCCTCGGGACAGGCGTCGGTGGCGGGCTTGTTGTCGACGGTCGCGTGGTGACGGGCGCCAACGCGATCGCGAGGGGAGTGGGGCCACAACCCGTTGCCGTGGCCAGAGGCCGGCGAATGGCCTGGCCCTTCCTGTTACTGCGGCCGCACGGGGTGCATCGAGACGTTTCTGTCTGGGCCCGGCCTCGCGCGAGACCACGAAGGCAGGACCGGTCGGCGGCTCGATGCCGCGGGGATCGTGACGGGAGCCGTCAGCGGTGACGCGGATGCAGGAGAGTCTGTGTCACGGTACGAACGGCGGCTCGCGCGCGGGCTTGCGTCGGTCATCAACGTGTTCGATCCCGTGGCGATCGTTCTCGGCGGGGGCGTCTCGAACATCGCGCGGCTCTACGACCGCGTCCCGAGGCTCTGGACCGAGTTCGTCTTCTCCGACGCCATCGTCACCCGACTGGTGAAGGCGGTTCACGGCGACTCGAGCGGCGTGCGAGGAGCCGCCTGGCTGTGGGAGTGACGCCGGGGTCAGATCTCGATTTTCTGATCCCTTCGGACCCCGATCAGAAAATCGAGATCTGACCCCAATGCAATGACTGTGTCTGGAATTGATACAGGTGACCTGTTGACGCTTGGCCCACGGGCGAATAGTCTGGAGCGTGGAAGATGACTACGGATCACCGTCTGAGCGCGAAAGCGCAGATCGATGCTCTGATCGCGATGCTGCGCGCGGATGCCGGGCGGGACCAGCTGCAACCGCTCGTCGAGGAATGCGAAGCGCTGTCGCGTGCGATCGCCGCTTTTCACATCGAAGGCATACGCTTCCGGATGTTCAACGTCGACCGTCTGCTGAATCGTGCCGCGGTACCCGCGCCGGCGGGCGCGGCGCCCATGTTCGCGGACGTCCGACGCGAGCTCGAGGCCGCGGGCTTCCATACACGTTCGCACCAGGCACCGCCCACGGCGTGACGATCAACGACTGTCGAAACGAGTGGCGGCGCCGGACGAGGACATGAGCGAAGAGACCGGTCCCACAAGCGGCGCAAAAGGACGGGCGCGCGTCGAGCCACCAGACCTCAGCGAACGCGGCGGCCTGAAGCACGGCGAGCCTCAGCGCTCCGACGAGCGTCTCTTCATGCAGTTGCTGGCCTTCGGCGGCTGCCGCGACGTCCAGGCTGTCGCGCGGTATCTGGCGAGCGCGTCTGCGTCGTCGCGAGCGTCCTCTACGAGGATCTGAACGATCCTCGCGGCATTGCGGTGCTGGCGCTTGTCGACCACCCCAACCAGTTCGTGGACGTCGTCCGCCCGGTGCTCGCCCAGGGGCCCTTCGAGGCGTTGGTGCTGAAACCCGACTACACGATGTTCGGCCGTACCTACGCGCTCGGCTACGAGCCCGATCTTCGAGAAACGCTGATCGATCGTCCGCGGCGGACCGTGCTCAATCCTGCCTGGCGCTGGGCCATGTGGTACCCGTTGCGACGGAGCGGCCGTTTCTCGCAGCTGACGGCGGAGGAACAGCGCACCATCCTCGCGGAACACGGCGCCATCGGCATGACCTACGGCGCGTCCGACCTCGCTCACGACGTTCGCCTCGCGTGCCATGGGCTCGACCGCGACGACAACGACTTCGTGATTGGTCTCATCGGCAAGGAGCTGTTCCCGCTGTCGGCATTGGTGCAGTCCATGCGCAAGACCCAGCAGACCTCGCTCTACCTCGATCGCCTGGGCCCGTTCTTCGTCGGCCGCACGGCGTGGCAGTCTCCAATGCTGAATGCTGAATGCTGAATGCTGAAGTGAAGGCAGAATTGTGAACTTCGGAATTAAACTTCGAACTTGGCAGGTCTGAATTCATTCAGCCTTTCCTTCAGCATTCAGCATTCAGCACTCAGCATTGTGTAATACTCAAAGGGCGGACGATATGCTGAAGGGTTTCCGGAGCGCATGGCTGCGGGGCACGAAGGATCCGCTGCAGGCCGCCTTCGGTCCGCTCGAGCGAGCCGTCATGGACACGATGTGGCGCGGCGGCCACCTCTCGGTCCGAGAAGTGCAGGGCAGCTCGCCAATCCGGCCGCCTACACCACGATCATGACCACTCTCGACCGCCTCTACAAGAAGGGCCTGGTCCATCGCCGCCGCGACGGGCGCGCCTTCCTCTACACCGCGGCAATCGAACGCCACGATCTCGAGGCGTCGATGACGACGGGGCTTCTCAACGGGATGCTGTCGGGTGGTCCCGGAGCCACTCGCCCGTTTCTCTCGAACCTCGTCGACGCGGTCGGGGACAGCGACAACGCACTCCTCGACGAGCTCGAGCGCCTGGTCCGCGACAAGCGCGAGCGCCTCAAGAGCAAGCACGCGCGCGTCAACGATGATGGAAGCCCCGATGGAAGCCCCGGTGGAAGCGAGGACCAGACATGAAGCTGCTGCTGTCGAGCGTGCTTCTCGGCTCGGTCTGGTTCGCGGCGGTCAATGCAATCGTTTCGCTGATGACGTGGACGTTGGGCTGCTGGATGCTCGGGCGGTTCAGGAATTCATCGCCGCGCCGCGTTGGCGCCGGCATGCTGTTGACGACGCGGCTGCTGCCTGCCGTCGCCGCAGCGGTGTTCGTGCTGGTCGTGTTCCTGCCCGCGCACTGGCGCTTCGAGCCTGCCGACACGGACGAATCCTTCGGCCTCGTGCTCGGCGGCCTTGCGGCAATCGGTCTCTCGCTGGCGCTGCGCAGTGCGTGGCGTGGAGGTCATGCAGTGCGTGCCGGTCACCGCCTCGCCGCCCGGGCGCGGCGTATGGGGACCCTGGTGGAAGGCGATGCACACGGCGCGTTCGAGCTCGGCGGTCTGCCCGGCGTGTCGCTCGCCGGGATCTGGCGGCCGCAGATTCTGATCGGCTCCGAAGCGCTGTCCGCCCTGACACCTGCGGAGCTCGACGTCGCGATTGCGCACGAGGTCGCACACCGCCGCTCGCAAGACAATCTGAAACGCTTCCTCATGTTCTGCGCCCCGGATCTCTTCGGCTGGACGCGCGTGGCGCGGCAGCTGGAAGAGGGTTGGCAGGCCGAGGCTGAATGCGAGGCTGACGCGTGTGCCGTCAGGGGCGACGGCCAGCGTGCGGTCATGCTCGCGTCGGCCCTCGTCAAGGTGGCCCGACTGGGGTGCGCCGGGACGCTGCACCCGGTCTCGCCCGTGGGGACGCCAGGAACGCAGTCGTGGTTCCCCTCGTGGAGACTGTGGAGCGCGTTTCACGTGCCGACGCTGCTCGAGGTGCGCGTGCGGCGCCTCGTGTCTGGTTCGGCGGTGCCTCACGTCGTCGCGTCCAGGCTGGGGTGGCCCACCGCGACAGTCAGCCTGGGCATTCTCGCCGGGCTGTGGCTGCTCGATTTTTCCCACACGCTCCATCTGGTCACCGAGGCGATGGTGACCCTCCTGCCTTAAGGACCCGGCGAGAAACGGGTCCTGACCGTCAACGGTTGCCGACATGCTGGACCGCATCGGGCACTATCGCATCGTCCGCCAGATCGGACGAGGCGGCATGGGGATCGTGTACGAAGCGATCGACGAGCGACTGCAGCGTCCTGTCGCGATCAAGGCGCTCCTCCCGGCGTCGGATCCGCAGATGCGGGATCGTCTGCTGCGCGAGGCGCGGACCGCCGCGGCCGTGAGTCACCCGCACATCTGCCAACTCTTCGAGATAGGCGACCACGACGGCGAGCCGTTTCTCGCGATGGAGCTTCTTGAAGGTCAGTCGCTCGCGGACCGACTGGAAGCGGGGCCGCTCCCGCCGGCAGAGGCCATCACGACGGCGATCGCGGTGCTCACGGCGCTCGACGTGCTGCACCGGCGGTGGATCGTGCATCGCGATCTGAAGCCGTCGAACGTGTTCCTCTCGACGCACGGCGTCAAGCTGCTCGATTTCGGCCTGGCGCGCCCTGTCGATGCCCAGCTGCCGGAGACGACCGTTTTGACGCTCCCGGGCATGCTGCTCGGTACGCCGCGGTACATGTCGCCCGAGCAGGCGCGGGGCCTGGACCTGGACGCGCGGACGGATCTCTTTGCTGTCGGCGCCTTGCTGTTCGAGATGCTGAGCGGCCGGCCGGCGTTCAACGGGCCATCCGCGATCGAGGCGCTGCACGCCGTGCTGCACGAGCAGCCGCCCGCGCTCGTGGGGTCTCTCGCGGTCGTCGATGCGGACCGGGTCATCCAGCGTGCGCTCGCGAAGGCCCCGGCGGAGCGGTATCAGTCGGCTGAAGACATGGCGCATGATCTGCGCGCCTGCCTCGCACGCGGCGACGTGTCGGGCAGCGTGACCGCGCGGGCCGCCACGCGGCTGATGGTCCTGCCGTTCCGCATGCTGCGGCCGGACCCGGCCATCGACTTCCTCGCGTTCAGCCTGCCCGAGGCGATCACGGTCTCGCTGTCCGGCCTCGAACCGCTCATCGTTCGTTCGAGCCTCGCGGCGTCGCGGTACGCGGGAGACCAGCCAGATCTTCGAGCGCTCGCGAGCGAAGCCGGAGTCGATGCCGTTGTGACCGGGTCGTTGCTCCAGTCATCCGGGCTCGTGCGGGTCAGCGTGCAGCTGGTCGAAGTGCCGTCAGGTACGTTGCTGTGGTCGCACGCCGCCCAGGTTCCTGTCGACGAAATGTTCCAGGTCCAGGACACGGTGTGCTCGGCGGTCGTGGAGGCGCTTGCGCTGCCGCTCTCGAGCCGCGAGCAGCGCCTGCTCCGGCGCGATGTGCCGGCGAGCTCCGAGGCCTACGGGCACTACCTGCGAGCGAACCGGTTGAGCGCCAGCTCCTCGCAGTGGCACGCCGCCATCGAGCCTTATCAGCGCGCCGTCGAGGCCGATCCATCGTATGCGCCGGCCTGGGCCCGCTTCGGCCGCTGCCTCCGGGTCGTGAGCAAGTACGGATCGCCGACCGAGGCCAGGGAGCGGCTCGAACAGGCCGAAGAAGCGATGCAGCGCGCATTCCGCATCAACCCGGATCTGTCGTTGGCGCATCATTTTTATACGCATTTCGAAGTCGATGCGGGCCGCTCGCTCGAAGCCATGGTGCGGCTGCTCGGACGCGTTCGAGGATCCAGCAGTGATCCGGAGCTGTACGCGGGGCTGCTCCACGCCAGTCGATACGTCGGCCTTCTCGATGCGTCGATCGCCGCGTACCGGAGGGCCACGCGGCTGGATCCGGGGATTCGCACCAGCGTGGCCCATTCGTTCTTCATGCTCGGCGACTTCGAACGAGCCATCGAGCTCGACGCCGACGACCCGGCGTACCTGACCGTGCTGGCACTCCATGCTCTCGGACGATCGGACGAGGCGCTGGACCTCTGTCGATTGGCGCCCGGCCGGAGTCCGGGAAACGAGACGGTCAAAGCGCTGATCCAGGGCATCCGGTCGTTCCTGGAGGGGCACACCGAGGAAGGACGCGCGGCCATCGCGAAGCTGCAATCCTTCACGACCTTCACCGATCCCGAAGGGTTGTACCACTGGGCCCACGCGGCGGCAGGTCTCGGCGAGCATGACGATGCGCTCAGCCTGCTGTCTCGGGCGGTCGACACCGGGTTCTACTGCGCCCGCGGGTTCGAAGTCAGCCCCCTCCTGTCGGGGCTCCGCCGGTTTCCAGCTTTCGACGAAATCCTCGACCGAGCGCGGGTTCGCCAGCACGTGGCGGCGACCGCGTTCGGGGATGCCGACGGTCCACGCCTGCTCGGTCTCCCAATCGATACGCACTGAATTCACACGAGAGCTCCGAGCGCCTGCGGCCGGCGAGGCCGCGCGAGAGCGAGCGAGGGTGGGACCCGCGAGCCCTAAAAGAGAATCCGTCGAGACAAAATTGCGCTATCCAACACCAAACATGCGGCGCGGCCGTGGCCACCGTTGACGATTGAACCGCCGTAGCATTCGTCAGATCAATAGCTTACGGTCCCCCCTCGCAAACGGCATCGATCCTGCACAGCGCCGTGCGGTTCGTGCCTATGATTCCCCCCTACCTGATTTTGTGCGATCGTGTGCTCCGCGTAGGGCACCACGCATTCGTGATCCTGCTGGTGGTGGCGTCAGCGATCGTGCTGACTGCACAGACCGTCGTCGATCCACGGTATGTGGAGTTCACACCATCAGCCGATCACAACACTCTCGGCGGTGATGGCGCGCCACTCGTCCAGCGATACTCGCTCTCGGTGTTCGTCGTCGGGTCCTCGGTTCCGTTCGACACCATGGACCTCGGCAAGCCTGCGCCGAGCGGCGGGGTTATCCGCGTGGACTTTCTTCCACTCCTGCATAGTGTGCCGGCCCCGGGCGTAGTGTTCGAGGCGCGCGTCATCGCGATCGGGCCCGGCGGTTCGACTGGTAGCTCCGCGTCGAATGGTTTCTCGTTCACGCAGCCCTGTGCTCCATCCATCAACTCGACAGGGCAATCGGTAGGCGCAGGCGTCACGACGGGAAGCGTGGGCGTGACGGCCGGCACCGGTTGCACATGGACAGCTGTGAGCAACGCGAGCTGGATCACGGTCACGAGCGGTGCGAGCGGCAGCGGCAACGGCTCGGCGGGCTTCAGCGTTGCCGCTAACCCCAATACGTCGACGCGATCCGGCACGCTGACTATCGCCTCGCGTACGTTCACGGTCACGCAGGCCGCCAGCGGTTGCAGTATCCTGTTGACGCCAACGAGCTTGACGATGACTGGTGTTGGCGGGACAGGCAGCATCACGGTTGGCACCTCCAGCGGATGCGCGTGGGCGGCGTCGACGACACAGGCGTGGATCACCGTCAGCGGTTCGGGCACGGCGTCCGGTTCGGCGAGCTACACCGTGCAGCCCAATACCGGGACCGGTTCCCGCACCGGTACGATCAACATCGGCACCCAGGCCTTCACGATCAGCCAGAGCAACCTGACCCCGCCAGTGACGCCCGTGTCGCCACAGGGTCTCCGCATCGTGGGCGGGAGGTAGAACGCCTCAGGGCTCAGGCGAAACCTTCGCGGGCGTACTCCAAGTTCTTGCCGCGTGGCGGCGTCGGACGTTTGGAAGGCGTCGACCCGCAGGCGCGTCGCCATCAGCGCGAGCGTTGTCGCCTGCAGCAGCATGTCGTGCTGGGAACGGAGCGTTTCCGGCGGCTTGATTCCAGCCAACTCCCGTCTGATCCTTTCAAGTTCCTCCACAGCCAGCTGAACGCGCTCCACGGTCTGGTCCTCCGCGGCATCGAGCGACGTCAGCAGCGTTCGCAGACGACGCAGACGATCGAGCACGGGCGAGACCCGCGGTTGCCCGGTAGTAGCTGTCCTGACGAGGACGGTGGCGCGGGCGCGTCTGCCGGCGCACTCGGGCGGGCCCAGCAAGGCTATCGAAGCGACAGCGTGGAGTCCACACAACTCATCGCGCGAGTGTCACACTGCGGCCGGCCTTTTGTCGCCCCTGAAGCGTACTCCTGTCTCTGACGATGTCGTAATACCCATCAAATCGCTAGCGATTCGTCGAGCATTCTCGTGATCTGCTGCGCGGCAGGCTGGTTGCTGCACTTCCGCGCAGAGGGCATTGATGAGATTGGGTGTAGGCCGACTTCTGCTCGCTATTGCTTCAGTCGTTGTCCGTATGGCCGGCGATCACTATGTGGCCGACCTGCTGGCCATCGCATTTCTTGCGAGCGCGACTCTCAACGTCTACCGAACCGGGGAGCTCCGTTCAGCGGCCCGGACCGTGCGTTCCTAGAGTTGTTTCCCATCTGAACCTGCCATAATGTCGGGCGCACCATGCCCGACGTGCATACCAGGGCTGACCCCCGCGACGACGTTGCCCCGACCGGGGTCATCAACTGCGCGGCATACTCCGCTGGCCAGCGTGTTGCCGACCTGCCCATCTGCGACATCCACGAGGCCCTCGCGCACACGGACCGGTTCGTCTGGATCGGCCTGAACGAGCCGCGCGAAGAAGTCCTGCGCGAGGTGCAGCGCGAGTTCCATCTGCACGACCTTGCCATCGAAGACGCGCTCAGCGCGCACCAGCGTCCCAAGCTCGAGCTCTACGAAGGATCGCTCTTCGTCGTCCTGCGAACGGCGCAGCTGCTCCCGGGCGGCATCGGGCTGGAGTTCGGCGAGACCCACGTGTTTGTCGGCGACCGCTACATCGTATCGGTCCGGCACGGGTCGCTCAAGTCCCACGTCGGCCTCCGGGCGCGCTGCGAAGCCGCGCCGCACCTTCTCAGCAAGGGACCGGGGTTCGTCCTCTACGCGCTCATGGACTTCATCGTCGATCAATACCTGCCGATCGTCGAATCGCTCGAAGAACAGCTCGAGACGCTCGAGGAAGAGATCTTCGGCGCACGGTTCGACCGCGAGACGACCGGACGCCTCTATCGGCTCAAGCGCGATCTTCTCTCCCTCAAGCGGGCGGTGTCGCCGCTCGTCGACGTCAGCAACCGTCTGATGCGGCACGACATCAGCCTCATCCCCGAAGACACGCGGCTGTACTTCCGAGACGTGTACGACCACGTGCTGCGCATGAACGAGATGATCGACAACCTCCGCGAGCTCCTGACGACCGCGCTCGAGGCCAACCTGTCCCTGATTTCCGTGTCGCAGACCGAGCACACCAAGCGGCTGGCGGCGTGGGCGGCAATCATTGCCGTGCCCACGATGATCGCCGGTGTGTACGGCATGAACTTCGAAGCCATGCCCGAGCTGCACTGGCAGTATGGATATCCGCTGGTGATGGCGATCATGCTGGGCGCCTGCGCGGCGCTCTTTATCGGCTTCCGGCGATCGGGATGGCTGTAGGGGAGAGATCGAGAAAGTCTGAAGTCTGACGTTTGAAGTCTGAAGTGGGGAAGTCCGAAGTCTGAAGTTGGGAAGTGGAAGTTGGAAGTGTAGAAGTTGGGCAGTGCGAAAGTCGGAACTGCTTCCCACTTCCTTCGCACTTCAGACTTCCACTTCCGACTTCAGACCTCAAACTTCCCCCACTTCAGACTTCAAACGTCAGACTTCACACTTTCTGCCATCGCTAATCGCCTTTCATCACCGACGCCGCGTCGACACGCAGGGCTCGCAGCGCCGGGAGCAGGCTTCCTCCGACGGTCATGAGGATGGCGAGGCCTGCCGCGGCGATGAACGTCGCCGGATCTCCCGGTCCGACGCCGGCGAGCAGGGCCTTCATCTGTTCTCCAGCGATGTAGGCCAGGCCGATCCCCAGAATCGCGCCGACAGCCGCGAACAACGCGCCTTGTCCCAGTACGAGCTTGAGAATACTGGACCGTTGCGCGCCCAACGCGACGCGGAGGCCAATCTCGGCCCGCCGTTCGGAGACCGCGTACGAGAGCAGCCCGTGGATTCCGATGCCGGCGAGGAGCAGCGAGAGCAGGGCGAACGCCTGCAGGAGGCGCAGCTGCGTCACCCGCGGGGCGGTCTGCGTGTCGACGACGTCGCGAAGCGTGCGGATGCGCGCCAGCGGGAGGTCGGGGTCTGCCTCGCGCACGATCCGGCGGATCGCCGGCGTGAGCGCGGCCAGATCTCCCGACGAACGAACCACGAGCTCCCTCGGTGCATAGAACGCGAACCAGCCGTCGGCCACCTGCCGGTACGGCAGGTACACCTGGGGTTCGCTCGGGCGCTCGAGGCCCCGCACGCGGATATCCGCTACGACGCCGACGACGGTCCGTTCGCTCATGGCCATGGTGAATGACCGGCCGATGGGGTCGCCGTCGGGCCAGTAACGGCGCACGAACGACTCGCTCACGACCGCCACCATCTGGGAGGACGAGGTGTCGGACTCGCGGACATCTCTGCCGCGCCTGAAGGGAATCCCGAGCGTCGTGAAGAAGTCTGGCGTCACGAAGCGCATGCTGGCGGTCCGCGACTGCTCGGCGTCGGCGGGCACCGCCGGTCCCCCTGTGATTCTCAATCCCCCAGATACCGCCGCCCATCGCCATCGGAACGAAGCTGATGAACGCGGCGCTCGACGCTCCCGGAAGCGTCCGCGTCTCTGACAGGACCCGGTTGTAGAAGTCCACACGACGCGCCGTCGGCGTGTACTTGGGCCACGACACCGGGGTTTGAATGGCCAGGACTTTTTCCGTCTCGAAGCCCGGATCGACAGCCTGCACGCGCCACAGCGCGCGGATGAGGAGCCCGGCGGAGATGAGCAGCGCGACCGAGACCGTGACTTGCGCGACAACCAGCACTGCGCGCAGGCGCTGACCTCGGCCGCTCGTGGCGGACCGCATGCCTTCGCGCAGATCGCTCATGTCCGGACGGCGGCTGACGCGAAGCGCGGGGATGACACCGAATCCGAGACCTGTGCCGCACGTGACGAGCGAGGCGAAGAGCAGCACGCGAAGGTCGATAGTCGGTTCGCCCATCGGCAGCGTCAGCGGCACGAGCCGAGACAGCAGCGGCATCGCGGTCACCGCGATGGCGACGCCGACGATGCCTCCGAGCAGGGACAGCACGAGGCTTTCTGTGAGCAACTGCCGGACCAGCCGTTCGCGGCCGGAGCCGAGCGCGCTCCGGACGGCCAGTTCGGCCCGGCGTCCGAGGACGCGGGTCAGGAGGAGGCTGGCCAGGTTGGTGCACGCAATGAGCAGCACCGAGAGCGATGCCCCGAAGAGCGCACTGAGCAGCAGCCTGGTTTGCGCGGAGAGCTCGCCGCGCAACGGGATCACCGTTGCCCGCGTCCGGAAGTTCTCCTTCGGGTAGCTGCGCTCGAGCTGCTCGGCGATGGTCGTCAGGTCGCTGCGGGCCTGCTCGATCGTGACGCCGGTTTTGAGCTTCGCGATTACCTGAAGGTAGTCGTCGGCGCGGTCGTTGAAGTCGGCGGCACGGAAGCGAAAGGGTCGCCAGGCCTGCGTCCTGCGGCTGGGGAATACGAAATCCGGCGGCATCACCCCGATGACGGTGTAGCTCTCGTCGTCCAGCCGAACGACTCTGCCGAGGACAGCCGGATCCGCCCCGAACTCGGATTGCCAGAGCGCATGGCTGACCAGAAGGGTTCCCGCCGCACCCTCGCGATCGTCCTCCGGGTCGAACACTCGTCCGCGCGCAGGTGTAGCGCCCAGAAGGGAAAAGAGGCTTGCGTCGACGAGCGTCGTCTCGAGGTACTGAGGCTCACGTGCGCCCGACATGTTCGCGGGTCGCGCCGAGAACGCGGCCATCCCGTCGAACGATGTGCTCTGCGCCTTCCAGTCGCGATAATTTCCGGGCGACAGCTCCATTCGTCCGTAGCCGCGCGGCTGGTCCTCCCAGACTGCACGAGCCGGTCGCTCTCCGGGAACGGCAGCGGCCGCAGGAGCACGTGATCGGCGACGAGAACGCCGCGGTCGTCGCGCCGATGCCAACCGCCGCGACAGGATCGCCGTGGCCGCGAAGCCCGGCGTCCGCAAGAGCGTACGCGCCGTGTAGCGGAGATCCTGCCGCAGGATGTCGGCGTGGACGGGCAGCGCGTTCGGGACGATGTCGGCAATCGCACGGCACCAGAGCGGCCACCGCCGCGAGTCCAGGCGCGTGCGCCGCGCGTTGGCAAAGACGGCCGGCATATCCCGGCGCCGTACTCGGCGCGAAACACGACGGATAGAGCCTGAAGGAGCGCGCGGTAGAAGAGCATCGCTCAGGTTCTCCGCGGCGCGAACCCGCTTGCGCGGGCCAGGCGCAGCAGTTCCGCGAGCCGCTGCGTCTCGGCCCGCGCGACCGCCTTGCCGAACGGCGTGATGCGGTAGTACCGGCGCCGCTCGTCGTCGAGTTCGGGCGCCGGGCGCTCGCCGGCTCCGCGATCAGGCCCTGCTCGAGCATGCGCTGAATCGACCGATAGAGGGTGCCCGCGCTCAGCCGCACGCTCGCCGGGTCCGCGCCGCCACTTCCTGAATGATCGCGTAGCCGTGCCGGTCGTCGTCCGCGAGCGCGAGCAGGATGTGGAAGGTCGCCGGCTGCAGGGGGAGGAGCGCGTCGATCTCTGTCTGCATCCATCATACATATAGCCATAGTGGCTATAGTGTCAACGATCGGATGCGCGGGGATCCGCGGGGATGAACGCGCTGCCCGTCCTGAATGCCAGGGGATACGTGAGCGCGGTCGTGAGCGCGACGAACCGGACCGCGACGCCTCAGGTGCGGCGAGCCCCAACCTTGTTCTCGCTCGAGCCGCCAATCAGCGGCGGCGCTATGATAGTCTCCCCGAAGGAATTGCATGGCCAGGGAGCTTCTCTCCATCGTCCGCAACGTGGCACGCCTGTCGGCGTTGCAGCGGCTTGGACTCCTGGACACGCCTCCGGAGGCGGCCTTCGATCGTTTGACGCGTGTCGCCTGCCGCGTGCTGCGCACGCCGGTCGGCATTGTTTCGCTCGTGGACCAGAATCGGCAGTTTTTCAAGAGCTGCGTTGGCCTGCCGGAGCCGATCGCATCGAGGCGGCAGACACCGGTCTCGCACTCCTTTTGTCAGCACGTCGTCGCGACCGGCAAGCCCCTGATCGTCGAAGACGCCCGCAACAATCCGCTGGTCAGGCTGAACCCTGCCGTCGAAGAGATGGGGATCGTCGCCTACGCCGGCATCCCGCTCGTGACGAGCGACGGCCACGCCATCGGGAGTTTCTGCGTGATCGACAGCCGCCCGCGGTCGTGGAGCTTCGATGACGTCGAGATGCTCCAGGAGCTGGCCGGGTGCGTGATGCACGAGATTGAAGGACGGCACCTGCTGCAGGCGAGCGAGGCCCGCTGCCGCGAGCTCGAAGCGAGGCTTCGCGACGCCGGGCCGCCCGGGACCAGCCACTGACTCTCTGCTGGCCGAACTCCCCGACAACCTGCTAAAGTCCCCTCCGGTCGAGGCCCGTAGTGTCCGCCTCGCGTGGAGGGTGTGGATGGAGAAGCTGCTCGCAGAAGCGGTCGGTACGGCGATCCTCGTGCTGCTGGGCGACGGGGTTGTCGCCAACGTACTGCTCGCCAGGTCGAAGGGACAGAACTCGGGTTGGATCGTCATCACCGTCGGGTGGGGCGTGGCGGTGGCAATCGCCGTCTACGCCGTCGGCCGGATCAGCGGCGCACACCTCAATCCTGCCGTGACCGTCGGTCTGGCGACCTTCGGCATCGTTTCCGTGGGCTGAGGTGCCCGGCTACGTTGCCGCGCAGACCGTCGGCGCGTTCATCGGCGTCGGCACTCGTATGGCTGGCGTACTTGCCCCACTGGGCGGTTACGACCGACAAGGACGCCAAGCTGGAGTCTTCTGCACGGCGCCGGCAATCAGGGAGTGCCGGGGGCCAACGTCACGACCGAGATCATCGGCACCGCCATGCTCGTCTTCGGTGTGTTGGCGATCGCCGGAAATGCCCAGACGGTACCCGATGGGCTCGGCGAATGAGGAGACTCTTCAACCTTGTCTTCAGCGGCGGGCTGCAACCGCTGCTCGTGGGCGTTCTCGTCCTGGGCATCGGCGTCTCGCTCGGCGGTTCGACGGGCTACGCGATCAACCCGCTCAGGGACCTCGGGCCGCGACTCGCGCACGCACTCCTCCCGATCGCCGGCAAACGCGACTCGGATTGGGGCTACGCCTGGATTCCCGTGGTCGGGCCGATCATTGGTGGGGTAGTGGAGCGGTCCTCTTTCGAGCGGTGGGGTTCTAGAGCGAATGCGTTGATGACGGCCTACGGCGGCCACGATGGCCGAAGGCCACGTACTGCACCAGAGTCAGGCCTTCGTGCATCGTGCAGCGAGCCGTGAGCCCGTGCAGACGCTCACGAAACAGCTGAGTAGCAAGTTGACAGCTAAACACAGACAACACGGAACCTATGACCCAATACGTCGGAGCGCTCGACCAGGGAACGACCAGCACGCGGTTCATGGTGTTCGATGCGGGTGGCAACGAGATCGCGCGCCACCAGCTCGAGCACGAGCAGATCATGTCGCAGCCGGGGTGGGTCGAGCACGATCCGCTCGAGATTGCGGAACGCACGAACACCGTGATCGCGGGCGCGCTGCGTCACGCGAATCTATCGGCACGCGATCTGGCCGCCATCGGCGTCACGAATCAGCGCGAGACGACGGTTGTCTGGAACCCGAAGACCGGCCGGCCCTGGTACAACGCGATCGTCTGGCAGGACACGCGCACCGATCGCATCGTCAGCGCGCTCGACCGCACGCCTGCCGGCAAGATCATCCGCGAGCGCACGGGACTTCCGCCGGCGACCTACTTTTCGGGCGCCAAGTTCCAATGGATCCTCGAGCACGTCGATGGTGTCCGCGACGCCGCGGCCCGCGGCGAGGCGGTCTTCGGGACGATCGACAGCTGGGTGATCTGGAACCTGACGGGCGGTGTGGACGGCGGGGCGCACATCACCGACGTCACGAATGCCAGCCGGACCATGCTGATGGACCTGCGCACCCTCACGTGGGACGACGAGCTGCTGGGACTCTTTGGCATTCCCAGGGCGTCGCTTCCCGCAATCCGTCCCTCTTCGGATCGAAACGCGCTACGGGATGACACGCCTTCACGGGCCCGTCGGCGGGGAAGTGCCGGTCAGCGGAGACCTCGGCGATCAACAGGCCGCGACCGTCGGTCAGGTGTGCACGCTGCCGGGCGAAGCGAAGAACACCTACGGCACCGGGAACTTCATGCTGCTCAACACGGGCGGCAGATCGTCCCGTCGAAGGCGGGACTCCTGACGACGGTCTGCTACAAGCTCGGCGACAACGATGCGATCTACGCGCTCGAAGGCTCGATCGCGGTGACGGGATCGGCCGTCCAGTGGCTCCGCGATCAGCTGGGGATTATCCAGTCGGCGTCGGAAATCGAAGCGCTTGCGGCGACCGTCGACGACGCGGGCGGCGCGTACTTCGTGCCGGCGTTCTCGGGCCTCTTTGCGCCGTACTGGCGCTCGGACGCACGCGGGGCCATCGTCGGGCTGTCGAGATACCACAATCGCGGCCACCTCGCGCGCGCCACGCTGGAGGCGATCTGCTTCCAGACACGGGCGGTGCTCGACGCGATGGTCGATGATTCCGGCGTCAGCCTGGAGCTCCTGAAAGTCGACGGCGGCGCGACGGTCAACGACATGCTCATGCAGTTGCAGGCCGACGTGCTGGGCGTCCCCGTCGTCCGGCCCGGTCGTCGCGGAAACGACGGCACTCGGCGCGGCGTACGCCGCCGGCCTTGCCACCGGATTCTGGAAGGACCTCGAGGACCTGCGCCAGAACTGGAAGGCCGACAAGCGCTGGGAGCCGCGCTGGAGCGACGATCAGCGGCAGACCACGTACCGGGGATGGCAGAAAGCCGTCGAGCGCACGCTGAACTGGGTCGACGTCGGGTAACCGCGTCCAGTGTTGTCCGTGTTCGCCGTGGTTACAGTTCCTTGATCGAGATGTTGCGGAACTGCACGAGGCTCGGCGGGCTGGTCCAGACGCCGCCTTCTTGGCGCCGTGATGCTGCAGCGCGATTGGCCCGCGTGCGGCACGCCCGGAAGCTGCGCGTTGCCGATCACCTCCTCGCCGTTGAGCACGACGGTCAGGCGGTCGCCGCGCATGGTGATCTCGAAGGTGTTCCACTCGCCGATGTCACGGTCGGCGTTGCGCTTCGGCGTGACGCCGGCGCGCACGGCGGCGGGCATCTTGTCGTCCATGCGATAGCCATAGACCTCGCCCGAGCCGATCGGCCAGCCCCAGATGTTCACCTGCGCCTTGCTGTCCCCGCGCAGATAGATCCCCGAGTCGGAATCGGGAACGCTAATCCGGATCTCCTTGCCGTCGGCGTCCTTCTTGTGGCGTGCCGTCGGGCAGGACGATGGGCACGCTGGGATTGATGTAGGGCGTGCTCTTGATGCGCCAATCGACCTTCAGGACGAAGTTGCCGAACTCGCGCTCGCTCCAGAGCGTCTTGTCGTTGCCCGGGGCCTCGCTTTCGGCGTCGTAGTCGATGACGCCGTCGAGGACCTTCCAGTGGCCGTTGTCGCCGGCAGGGACTTTCCAGCCCGTGAAGTCCTTGCCGTTGAAGAGCGACGTGAAACCGCCCTGGGTAGTGGCGACGGAACCCGCGAGGAGTGCGATGACGGCGACGATGAGAGGTTTTGCGCTCATACGCCGTCTAGTCTAGGCTAAGCCGGTGCCGACTCGAAATGGAAAACTGGGTGTGGGCGTGTCCGGTGTCGGCTGGTGCGCATCCCAGCACATCGCCGCCTTCCTGAAGAACCCTCACGCCGCGGTGACGTGGCTGCACGGCCGTGACCTCGACCGGACACGGGCCACGCTCGAGAAGTCCCACCTGTCGCTGCCCGACGCCCGCCTGACGACGCGGTTCGAGGACCTGCTCGAGGCGCCGGATGTGGACATCATCTCGATCGCGACCCCCAACGATCTCCACGCCGGGCAGGCTGTGGCCGCCGCTCGGGCCGGCAAGCACATCGTCCTCGAGAAGCCCACCGGGCTCGACGAGCAGGAGTTGATACGGATTCGGGACGCGGTCCGTGCCGCGGGGGTGCGGACAATCGTGTCCTTCGAGTTGCGCTACAACCCGTATCTGATGTTCGCGCGCTGGCTGCGGACGTCCGGGTGGCTCGGCGATCTCCGGTTCGCGCGCACCCAGTATCTGTCGCAGGTGACCGACTGGTATTCCGGCTGGAACTGGGTGCGCACGCGCGCGAGCGGCCGAAGCCACCTCCTTGCCGCCGGCTGCCATGCGGTGGATGCGCTGCGGTGGTGCTCGGGGCGCGAAGTCGTCGAAGTCAGCGCGTTTCATACGCACTTCACGGAGGGCTATGAGTGGCCGACGTCGATCCTGGTCAACGCGAAGCTCGACGGGGGAGCGCTCGGCCACGTGACGAGCTCGACCGACTTCATGCTGCCCTACCACTTTCTCGTGGAGATGATGGGCGATCGCGCCACGCTGCGACAGGACCTCATCCAGACGCTCGATGGGGCAGTGGACATCGAGGCGCTGCGCGCCGCCAATCCGTTTCCCGAGGTCACGCTCCTGCCGACGGTGGACCTTCTGGGCCGCCCCGCGGTCAGGATTGACTGCCCGATGCCCGGCTCGGCCGACGTGAGCCATCATCCCTTCCAGGCCGAAATGGACGAGCTCGTGACGTGCGTTCTCGAAGGACGAGACACGTCGCTCGACGTGTTCGATGCGCAGAAGACCATGGAAGTGTGTCTTGCAGCGGACCAATCGGCCGAGCGCGGTGGCGCGCCGGTCGCGCTGCCGCTCATTCAGGAGGCCATCACTTAGAGAGGTCTGAACGGTGTCACGGGTTGACGGCATCGTCACGATGGGCACGATGGCACGATGAGCACGATGGTTTTACTCGTTCTTGTCATCGTGTCCATCGTGCCATCGTGTTCCATCGTGATGAAGCCGTAGGCCCGTCGTTTTTCCGCAGCTTAGAGCACGAATCCATCACTTAACCCACGAATCGCGACGCTGAAAGCACGAATGACCACTCCTCAGAAGATTGCAGTTGTAACGGGCGCCGGCAGCGGTATTGGCAAGGCGGTCTCGCTGGCGCTCGCCGCCGACGGGTATGCGGTCGTGCTGGCCGGTCGGCGCGCGGACGCGCTCGAGCAGACCGCGAGAGACGCTCAGCTGAATGCGTCGCGGATGTTGCCGGTGCCGACCAATGTGGCCGACCCGGAGTCGGTGCGGGCGCTGTTCGCAGGACGAAGGAGGCTTTCGGCAGGATCGACCTCCTGTTCAACAACGCCGGCGTCGGAGCACCGGGGATACCGCTCGATGAGCTCAGCGTGGAGCAGTGGCGGGCGGTTGTCGACACGAACCTGACCGGAGTGTTTCTTTGCACCCAGCAGGCATTCAAGCTGATGAAGAGCCAGACGCCGAAGGGCGGACGGATCATCAACAACGGGTCGATTTCGGCCTATGTCCCACGCCCGCAGTCCGCTCCCTACACCGCGACCAAGCACGCCATCACCGGACTCACCAGATCCACGTCCCTCGACGGCCGGGCGCACGACATCGCCTGCGGCCAGATCGACATCGGCAACGCGGCGACCGATCTCGCCGCGAAAATGGCGAAGGGGGTGCCTGCAGGCCAACGGGGAGATCGCGGTCGAGCCGCTGATGGACGTCGGCCACGTCGCGCGGGCGGTCGTCTACATGGCGGGCCTGCCGCTCGAGGCGAACGTGCAGTTCATGACCGTCATGGCTACCAAAATGCCCTTCATCGGACGGGGATGAACAGGTTTCAAGGGGTTCAAGAGGTTCAAGGGGGTTCAAGGGGTTCAAGGGGTTCAGTCGGATGCCGCTCCAGGGATCGCCCCGACCGGACGTGCCTGCCCTCATGCCGTACTACCCGGGAGCTCGTCGAGGAGTTCTTCCCGGATCCGTTGCGCTGGTAGACGAGCTGCGTTCAAAGCTGTAATCGGTCGACACAATTGGGATCGACGCGTCCCCGTGTCCCCGGCGTGTTCAACGAAAGCGTTCAGAACCGCGGGAACAGTCCTTGCCTGACAGCCCGAGCGTCAGCCGAAGAGCAGAGCGTCCTCTTTGGAGAGACAAGCTCTGGTTTTCGTGGAGGCCAGCTCTAGTTTTGTGGGGAGGCCTAGCTCTAGTTTCGTAGGGAGTCAACGATGAGCAACGGGCAGTCAATCGTGATCAAGGGCGACATTTCAGGCAGCGAGGATCTGGTCATCGCCGGGCGGGTGAACGGGAGCATCACGCTCAACGGCCGGGTCCTCACGCTCGCCGACGGATCGCACGTCGTCGGAGAGATCGAGGCGGGAACGGTCGTCGTGTCCGGGAAGGTCGACGGCAAGATAGACGCGACAGACCGGCTGGATGTCAAGGCCACGGCGGTAGTCAAGGGGACGCTGAGCACGGCACGGCTCGTCGTCGCCGACGGCTCACAGATCAACGCCAAGGTCGAGATGCCGGCGCGCGGTGTCCAGAGGCCCAAGCTGGCCGTCGCCTGACAAACTCCATTCGCCATTCCTCCACCTCAGTTGCGCTGTCGCTGTATCGTCCGGCAGTGGTTGCACTTCTACGCCCGCTGATCTACCGTGGACCCACGCAACGCTTCTCAGATGTCAGCTGCCTCCGAGCCTGCTCGACGAGGGATCATGGCGAATCTCGAACCTGAACAGCAGGCGTCGCAACCAGCGACGATCTCACGGCGTGCGATCGTGAAGGCGCTTGGCGCGATCGCGGTGTGGCCGTATCTTTCCGACCGCGCCGCCGAGAGCTTCGCTGCCATCCAGGCGACTCAGGCGCCGCCGAAACTCTTCTTTCTCACGGCCGCTCAATACACGACGCTCGATGCGCTGACCGAGACACTCGTCCCAGCAGACGATCACTCGCCCGGGGCCCGGGAAGCACGCGTCGCCGACTACATCGATCTCCTCCTCGCGGAGTCAGACGACCCCACCCAGCGGGCGTGGACGGCGGGACTCGCCTTGCTCGATGCCGAGAGCCGCCGGCGGTTCAAAGAACCCTACGCGCAGCTGACCATGCCCCAGGCCACGGAACTGCTGACGTCGATCTCCAGGAACGAAGCCAATCCCCACGCGCCGCTCGAGCAGTTCTTCAAGACGACCAAGGACGCGACCATCCGCGGGTACTACACGTCGGAGATCGGGATCCACAAGGAACTGGAATACAAAGGCAACAGGGTGCTCGGCGAGTTCGTAGGCTGCACGCATTCTGAACACGGCTACGAGCCTGCCAAGTAGGGCTGCGCGGAGGCTCAAGGTGCAACAGCAGCTCGATCGCGAGCAGCAGGTCGTCGCCGACCAGCTGGAGGCCTCCCGGAAGGCCGCGGCGTCCATCACGCCCGGTTCGGCGCAGTATGACGTGATTGTCGTCGGTTCAGGCGCGGCCGGCGGCATGGCTGCGTTTCAGCTGGCAACCGCCGGCATCAAGGTGCTCCTCCTCGAGGCGGGGCGGCTGCTCGATCCGGCGCGCGAGTATCGGACGATGGAGTGGCCGTATGCAAGCATGCGACGGGGCCGGCTGCCGGCGGACGAATACGCGCTCGGCGCCGCCGAATACAACATGATCGACCGGCCGTACGGCACCGCCGGACGGTTCGAGAAGTACCGCACCCTCCTCTCGTACTCGGCCAATACGTTCACGCACAACTGGATGGTCGACGAGAAGCAGAATCCGACGACCGGTACGCGCTACGCGTGGGTGCGGGCACGAGTGCTCGGCGGGAAGACGAACCTCTGGGGCCGCGTGGCTTTGCGGTTGTCCGACTACGACTTCAAGGCCGCCACGCGCGACGGGTTCGGCGATGACTGGCCGATCTCCTACGCGGATATCTCGCCGTACTACGACAAGGTCGACATGCTGCTCGGCATCTCCGGCACGAGGGAGAACCTTCCGCAGTTGCCCGACAGCCTCTTTCAGCGGGGCGTGAAGCTCAACTGCGGCGAGCAGATCCTGAAGAAGGCGATCGCGAAGATGGGCCGCCATCTGATCCCGGGGCGGGCCGGGGTCACGACCGAGGGCGTCGCGAACAAGTATCGCGTTCGATGTGCCGGGCGCGGCCGCTGCGGACGCGGGTGCGACTTCAACGCCTCGATGCACTCGCCGACGGCGCTCATCTTCCCGGCGCGCGACACCGGCAACCTGACCGTCCGGCCGAACTCGACGGTCTCGGAGGTCCTGATGGATGCGCGCACCAACCGCGCATCGGGCGTGCGCGTCATCGACAGCCAGACGAAGCAGGTCTTCGACTTCAATTCGAGGGTCGTCGTGCTGGCCGCCTCCACGCTCGAATCGACACGGCTCCTCCTCCTGTCGAAGTCCGCGAGCCGCCCGAACGGCCTCGCGAACTCGTCGGGCGCCGTCGGCCATTACTTCTGCGAGCACGTCATGGGGCCCGGTGCGAGCGGCATGATGCCCACCCTGCGCGGTACGGCGATCACCAACGACGACGGACGCCCGCAGAGCTCGTACGTCGTGCGTTTCCGGAACATCGCCGACAAGCATCCCGGCTTCATTCGTGGCTATGGCCTGCAGGGCGGCAGCGGGAGCGCCGAGTACCCCGCCCACGCCCACACGACCCCGGGTTCGGCCAGGCGTTCAAGCGGAAGGTGCGAGCAGACCATCCCGCGCCGATCAGCTTCACCGCGTTCGGGGAGGTACTGGCCCGCAAGGAGAATCACGTCGAGCTCGACGCGGTCGCGAAAGACGCGTGGGGTATCCCGGTGCTGAAGTTCAACTACCGGTTCGGCGACAACGAGATGAAGATGGCCAGGGACATGGCCGAGACGGCGGGAGAGATGCTCGAGGCTGCCGGCGCCGAAGAGATTCGGGTTCGCGCGGACGTGCTGACCGAAGGCTGGTCGATCCACGAGCTGGGCACGGCGCGCATGGGGAACGATCCGAAGACGTCGGTGACCAACGCGTTCGGGCAGACCCACGACGTGAAGAATCTGTTCGTCGTCGACGGCAGCATCTTCGTGTCCGCGTCGTGTCAGAACCCGACCTGGACGATCCTGGCGCTCTGCTGGCGTGCCATGGATTACCTCAAGGAAGAACTGCGCACGGGTAATCTGGCATGATGGGCCGGTGGAGTGGTGCCTGAGAGGTAGACATGTCTGATGACGGAAAGCTGGACTACTACGAGATTCTGCAGGTGAGCGCGACAGCCGAGCCCGAGACGATTCACCGGGTCTATCGGCTGCTGGCGCAACGCTTCCATCCCGACAACCAGGAGAGCGGCAGCCCCGACCGGTTTCACCAGATCCACGAAGCGTACACCGTGTTGAGCGAGCCCGAACGGCGCGCCAAGTACGATGTTTCCTATCACCAGAGGCGTCAGGAGCGCTGGCGGCTCGTCGCGAGCGGCGCGCACGCGGAGAACGACTTCGAGATCGAGCAGATCGGCCGGCTGACGTTGCTTGAAGCGCTTTACACCAGGCGTCGCATGGAACCGACATCGCCGGCGCTCATGGTAACCGAGCTCGAGACGCTCATCGGCCGGCCGCGCGAGCATCTGGAGTTCACGATCTGGTACCTGTCCCAGAAGAAGTACGTGATGCGGGACGACCAGGCGCGCCTGCAGATCACGGCCGACGGAGTGGAGCACCTCGAGGAGAACTACCGCGCCAACATGCAGCGCCGCCGCCTGCAGGCCCCGGGCGACACGTCGGGGTCAGAATCGTGAGTGGCTTTATTGGAATCGTGTCGTCGTCACGACGTAACAGGAGCTCAGGAGTTCAGGTAGAAACAAGCGTGAGGCACCGCCTGGCCCCAGCCATCGCCGAACGCCCAACGCAAAAAAAAGGGGGCGACGTTGCCGTCGCCCCCTTGCCTTATCAGTGGCCGCCCTGCGGCGCTTACGACAACGACTTGGGAATCTCGAAGCCCTTGCGGTACTCGCGCGTCAGCAGCGCGTCGGCCTTCTTGTCGTCGACGAAGCGCTCGGCCTTGCCGTCGAATACCAGCGAGTGGCCCACGCGGTACGAGATGTTCGCGAAGTGGGGAAGCGCGGACGAGAGATGGCCCTCGAGCACGTCGCACGTCAGCTTCTTCGGGTCGTTCGCGCGGATCGCGTCGATGAAGTTCTGATAGTGCGGGAACTCGATGGTCGTGAGGCCGACCGGCTCGGCGCCCGGTTCAGGCGGTGTGTCGGCGCCGGGGCCCTTCTCGTTTTTCACGCCCAACGCGCCCATGTAGGACTGCCA
The DNA here is from genome assembly GCA_963771395.1 of uncultured Acidobacteriota bacterium. Taxonomy (GTDB): domain Bacteria; phylum Acidobacteriota; class Vicinamibacteria; order Vicinamibacterales; family 2-12-FULL-66-21; genus DATBJJ01. Next base: position 38,147 of record CAVYTY010000021.1, read on the forward strand.
CCGGCGGCCGGTTTCGTCGATCCAGAGCCACCCCTTCGAGCCGTAGAACAGGTTGCCGATCCGCTGGCCGCCTTCATCGTTCGTGTGCTCGCCGCGCGTCCCGAACTCGAGGATCGTGCCGTCGGCGTATTCGTAGAGGGCCGTCTGCATGTCCGGCGTTTCCTGCTGCGACTCGGGGCCGAAGTAGCCGCCCATGGAGCTGATCTTGACCGGATGCTCCTGCTTGCCCAGGCCCCAGCGCGCGATGTCGAACTGGTGCGGGCCCTGGTTCCCGGTGTCGCCGTTGCCGTATTCCCACTGCCAGTGCCAGTTGTAGTGGAACCGGTTGCGGTTGAACGGCCGCTTCGACGCCGGGCCGAGCCAGAGGTCGTAGTCGACCTTGGACAGATATTGCGCGTCGTACGGAGGCAGGTACGACGTCGAGTCGACCGTAAGGGCGAACTTCTCGCCCGGTGCCATCGGGCCGTCGGGATACTTGCCAATCGAAGGCCGGGGCTTGAAACACAGCCCGCGCGCCATGTACACCTTGCCGATTCCACCGTCCTGAATGAACTTGATCGCCGTGCGTACCGCCGGCCGGCTGCGGTTCATCGTGCCGACCTGGACGATCTTGCCGAAGCGGTTCGTCGCCTCGACCATCTTGCGTCCTTCCCACACCGTGTGGGATGACGGCTTCTCGACGTAGACGTGCTTACCCGCCTGGAGCGCCCAGATCGTCGCGAGCGCGTGCCAGTGATTCGGGGTCGCGATGATGACTGCGTCAACGTCCTTGTCCTCGAAGACGCGACGCATGTCCTGGACGAATCCAGGCTTGTAGTCGGGAACCTTGGTGAGCGCCTTGTCGTTGACGCGCTCCGGCGCGAGGTTCGCGTCGATGTCGCAGAGCGTCTTGACGCTGACGTTCGACAGTTGGGCGAACCCGCGCTTGACGGAGTTCCCCTGGCCGCGGATGCCTATGCTGGCGACGACGACGCGGTCGTTTGCGCCGAGCACGCGACCCTGCGAGGCCGCGCTGAGACCCGGCCGCAGGAACTCCCCGCCGACCGCCAGTCCCGCGGTTGCCGCGCCGAGCCGCGCCGTAAAGTCACGCCGCGAGATGCCGTTCTGATCATGCCCGTCGTTGGCCACGTTGACCTCCTGTTGACTCCGCTTGACTGACGAAGGCCCTCTGAAAAGGCCGAAGCATCGTAACACGGCGGGCGCCGGGCAGGCTCTGCCCTGGCTGTTTTAGGCCTGCTTTGGCGTTACCCCGGCGCCCTGCCCGGACGCGTCCCACGCGGCGCACGGGCACTACCCTGGCTTCACGCCAGCCTCGACGAGCGCCCGCCGCATGAACTCGGCGTAATGGGGGAACGCCACTTCCGGCTCCTCGATTTCGGGATGCCACGCTTTTTCCCACTCGAAGCCGTAATAGCCGCGGTAGCCGCCCTTGGCCAGTACAGCCACTGTCTCGCGCACCGGGACGGTTCCGGTTCCGGTGAGGACGTATCTCACGCCCGCGCCTTCAGGCCGCGAGTCCTTCAGGTGCGTGTGGCGGACGTAGGACCCGAGGAGCTTGTACGTCGCCGCCGGATCTTCCTTGCCGGCGACGCACGTGTGGTGGGCGTCCCACAGGAGAGCGACGTTCGGCATCGCCGCGCCTCTGAGTATCTCGAGGAGGGACGGCGCGTCGGTGAAGTCGCCGTGCGATTCGATGATCACGCCGACGCCGCTGCCTTTCGCATGTTCGCCGAGCGCACGCAGTCCCTCGACCACTCGTGCCACAGCCGTCTGCTTCGCTTCGCCAGGAGGAACCTTGTCGCCGAACACCCGCACGTAAGGGACGTTGAGGCGATTGGCGAGATCGATGAAGCGCCTGCCCTCATCGAGTTGTGCCGCGCGCACCGTGGGGTCGGCCTCGTGCATCCGGGAGGACGCGCCGAGATCTGAAACCTTGAGGTTGAGCGCGGCGAGGTCCTTCCGGGTCTGGTCGAGTCGCGTGCCGATGAACTCGGGCCGCTTCGTCAGATCCATCTCGCCTTCGATGCCGCGCAGTTCGACCGCGGCATATCCCATGGCCGCGGCCTGTTCCAGGATGCGCGCCCACGGCCATTTCGGGCACCCGAGCGTCGAGAAGCTGATCGGGAACTGCGGTGGGCGCTGTCTGGCGCCGAGAATGGCCGGCGCCGCAACGCTTGCCGCCATACCGTACACAAAGCCCCGGCGGGAGATGAGGGTCACCAAAGCCTCGCTTCGAAAACGCGCCGGCCGGTGTGTGGCGGGCTGGCGCTCAATGGGTTACGGGCTTGTTGAACGGGCTCGAGTGGTCCGGCCCGAAGACGTGCGTGTGGTGGGTGCAGATCTCCTGAAGCCGGGGGACCTGCTTGAAGAAGTTGCCCATCGCATAGCCGCACAGAAGCGCCAGGCTGAACCGTGTCGCGAGCGCGTTCCACAGGATCTCGAGACGGATGGCGGCGTCGCGCCGGCCCTGTGTCCACAAGATGTCCACCATCCCGCCGTAGGCCCGGAGAATCGAGCCCGGCCGGCCCTGCTGAACCTGATCGATGAAGCGCCCGATGTTCGTGTCGAACAACTCCGGAACGGGAACACCGTCGACCATGAACAGCGCCAGCATCTCGTCGGCATCGAGAACGAGGAGGTCGCCGCTCCTGCGCGCCTGGTCGACATGAATCAGCCGGGCGTTGAGGTGTTCGAGCATGCCTTCGCGGTGCGTGGCCGACGCAATGATCATCGCGGGTTGGCCCACGATGAGCCCCTCGGCGAGGAAGGCCGAGGCCGTCGAGAAGAGGCGGTCGTCGGTGCCATAGAACTGGACCGCGTGATACTGGCCGCCGGGCGTCGCGGGTGCCACCGGCCAAGGATAGCACCAGAGCGCCCCTGGCCCGAGCGCGCCGACCAGCGAAGACGGAAGCGCCTGGAGCCGGCCGTCGTCCGTGCGACAATCGAGCAAGCCTTTGATCGCGTACGTCAGACGCTCCGCCTGACGCCCGGGAAGCAGGCATCGCGGATCACGTCTGGTCAATCAAACGTTGACCTGTTGGAGGCACCATGGCGAAGAAGCATCCCGCTCTTGGATTCCTGCTTACGGTTGCAGCATTCACCCTGCGGTGCCTTCGACGCGTGTCCAGACTATTGGGGCGGCCTGGCGCCGGACCATTTCTGTCGGGCGTTTGAATCTCAGCCAAGAAGAGAGAGTACGATACGACATGGCTCATGTGGCTCGTCTGTTTCTGTTGACCATCCTTGCCTCGGTATCGGTTGTCGCCGAACCCGCGAAAGTGGACGGCAAGTGGAACGTCCTTCTCCAGCTCGAATCGATCACGGGGCATCCCGTGCTGACGCTGAAGCAGGATGGTGAGAAGCTCAGCGGAACGTACGAGGGCCGCTATGGCCCGTCGGCGCTCGAGGGCGAGATCAAAGAGAGCCGCATCGCGTTTGTCGTGACGTTCACCGCCGAGGGCACGAAGACGACCGGCGTCTTCCAAGGGACGGTCGACGGCGCGACGATGGGCGGGAGTGTGGAGTTCGATGGGGCCGGGAGCGGCACGTGGTCCGCGGTGCGCGCCAAGGCCGAGCCCAAGTAGCCGCTCGTCCCTCTGTCTGACAGGGTCATCACCCCTGCTGACCTCGGCCGGAGTTCCTTACATCACATCGTTTCAGCGGCGCCGTCGCGACCGGATCTCCGACCCGTCGGAATGAGCCTTGCACCGTCCAAGGACCGACTGACTGTCGAGGTCGAGCGTCGGGCGAGCTGGGCGTGTACCTAGCAATGACTTCGAAGCCCGGCACTTTCTCGGAGGTGACGATCGTGCGACTTCATGTAGCGCAGCGTTACAGCTTGGTTTGCTCGAGTGTCATGGTGGGGCTGATGTGCTCGCTGGCGCCCGCGCCGGCTGCGGCGCAAATCTCGCCAGGGGTGCGAGGCGGTGGCAGCGTCGACCCCGACCAGGTGTACGTAGGGGGGCACATCGAAACGGAGCCGCTCGTGGAGCGGCTCGTGTTCAGGCCGAATGTCGAAATCGGGTTCGGCGACGACGTCACGCTGATCGCCTTCAACTTCGAGTTCCTGTGGAAGTTTCCGCGGCGCGGTCGTCCGTGGGGCTTCTACGCCGGCGGCGGCCCCGCCATCAACTTGTATCAGTTCGATGGTCCTGACGACGACGCACGAGCCGGATTCAATTTCGTCGGCGGGATCGAGAACAACCGCGGGTTGTTCTTCGAGTTCAAGGTCGGCGTCGACGACAGCCCCGAATTCAAGTTCGGCGTCGGTTATACGTTCCGTTAGTTTTCTCAGGCATGGAGTCGGGTTTCAGCCGGATCGTGACAGGCCGCCTGACGAGAGCGGCTGCTACGGCATGCGCTCGATGCGCATGGTCGCGGCGTCGAGCCGATAGGCGACGCGGTCGGGCGCGAGCGCGCGCAGCTCGGCGTTCTGCGGCCCGCGATCGTACACGACCCACCGCAGCGCCGAGGCGAGGTCGGGCTCGTTGCGGGTCAGTGCCACGTGCGGGCTCTGGGACGGAGGATAGCTGACGAACACGATCGACTTCTCCGGCGGCAGCGTCGCGATCGCGGCCTCGGCGGCGCGGTGGAAGAGTTTCGAAGATCGATCGCCGCGCGGACGCGGCGCACGTCGTTCGCTCCGAGCGGCAGCAACAGGAGCGCAACTGCCAGGGAGGCATTGGCCACCGGCGCCGGCCAGCGGACGCTGCTGGCTTCGGGCGCCGCGCCGCTGAGCCTGTGGAGCAGGCGACCCATCTCGCGTGCGGCGAGGAAGAAGACAGATCGGCAGCACCTCCAGGTAGTAGACGATCCACATCGGCGGATGCGCGAAGGTGAGATACGCGAGAAGCATCAGCCCGATCGTGGCCACCCCGGCCCGTTCCACGCCCGTCGCGTGCAGCGCGGCCGCCAGGATGAGCACGCCGAGCGCGAGGCGCCAGCCGTCGACGCACCACACCAGGATCGAGGTCAGCCGTTCGACAAACGCCGCCGGCACAGACGAAAAGCGTGTAGCGCGCATGGAGATCGCGGGACCATTCACCGACTACCGCGAGCTCAGGCACCAGGGGCCGTAGCGGCGCCGAAGGATCAGCGCCGAAGCCCGGCTTGTCGAACGGAAAGTACGTGCGGGAATAGTGCGGATACGGATCGAGCCGCCAATGGCCGAGCGTCTGCATGATTCCACAGCGGCCCGAGCGCGAGGATGGCGACGCCCACCGCCACAGGCGCGCCGAGCACTCTCCATCGCCCCGTCGCCCTCACGCGCCGCAGGATCACGAAGGCCAACGGCAGCGCGAGCGTAGCGATCGTCAGCGGCCGCGCTTCGAATCCCCATCCGAGCGCGGCAGCGACCGAGAGCAGGTGCACGCTGCGGCCAGAGTCCAGCCAGCGAATCGTTGCCCACACCGCGATCAGCCACATCGCCGCGCTCGTGGTCTCGGACAAGTACGACGCCGACCAGAGCAAGGTCGGCCAGGCCGTCGTCCACAGCCACCAGGTGAGCAGTGCCGTCCACTCGTTGGCCAGGCGTCTCGCGAGCGAGAACACGAGCGCGCCGCAGATGCCGGTCATCAGCGCCGGCATCAGTCCCGGCAGGCCCAGCCAGATTCCAGGAACGAGCGTCAGCGCGTGGGCCGGCGGGTACTTCGCAAAGACCGCCGGCTCGATGAACACGTGCACCTGCTCGAAGAAGGCGGCGAGGGGAGGCGAGGGCGCCGTCCAGTGTCCGCGCGCGAAGATCTCAGCCTGCAGCAGATAGGCGCGCTCGTCGTGCACGACGCCAGGTTCGTGAAAAGAACCCCACACGATTCGGACGAATGACGAACGTCACGATCCCGGCGACGAGCGGCGACCACGCGCCCGAGAGAACCGAGGCGGCGCGCGACGGATAGGTGGTCCGGTTCCGGCTCCAGCGCGCGATGACGACGATCCCGGCGAGGACGAGGACGCCGAACACCACCGACAGGAGCGAGGCGGCGGGAGGACTCAGCATGCGTCCTTCCGGCAGAGAACCATGTACTGCGCGCCGGCCGGGAAGCGGGCGAGTCTGGCCTCGAGCGGCCGCAGCGCTGAAAGGATGCGCGGAAAGAGGAAGAGGAAATCCGTCCGCAGCACGTTGAATCCCGCGCGGGTGAGCAGCTCACGCGCGTGCGGCGGCGACAGGAGCTTCGCGTCGCGATCGAACGGGATGCGCCGCATCACGAGGCGGGTCCCGGGATTCCACGGGTTGTTCTCCCAGAAGCCGAAGTAGCCGCCGTCTGACAGCGATCGATGCACGTAGCCGAGCGCGTCCAGGCGATGCTCGGGCTCGACGTGATGGAAGACACCGTTGCAGTACGCGAGCTCGAACTGTCCCGACGGCTGCGAGGTCGGTGATGGTGCTGAACTGCATGCCGGGGATCGGCGTGCGCCCGTTGCGCGACGTCGAGACTCTCGCGCGACGCGTCGACGCCGACGACCATCCGCGCGTGTAACTGTTCGAGAAGCTCGGGGCTCGTGCTGCCGGTGCCGCACCCGTAGTCGAGCACGCGGGCGGGCTGCACGCCGAGGTCTGCCAGGCGGCCGGCGAGCCATCGCACGCGTTCGTGCGCGAAGTACTCCTTGGACTCGCCCGACAGCGAGAGTCCCTGGTTGAGCGCGCTGTCGTAGTTTCCGGCGTAGTCGTCGAACTCGGACTTCATTCGACCTTCATCTATCAATGCTGGCGGGGCCCCACCCCCGCCAGCTCTCGCGCGGCGACTTCGCGCCGCGCTCGGGCCGCAGGCGCTGTGTCTCTGGCGGGGCCCCACCTCCGCCAGCTCTCGCGCGGCGACTCCACGCCGCGCTCGGGCCGCAGGCGCTTCAGCGCCGCCGCATGCTCAGCAGGCTCAGGAAGAAGCACGACAGAATCGTCTGGTACCCGAGCACGGCCAGCGTCACGCCCGGCACGACCACTCTCATCGTCTCGGCGTAGTTCAGACGGCCGAAATCGCGGACGCGCCATTCGTTGACCGCGGCGACGAGCATGACGCCGCCAAGAAGGATCGTGGCCAGCGCCCAGGAGCAGGCCGCGTTCGAGCGGAAGGATCCGCGCGAATCTCTCGATGCGCGGATCGGGCGGCAGCACGCCTTCCGTGATGGCGAACGTCTTCGCGATGAGGGCGAACTGCATGCTCTGGCTTCCGCAGATGACCGCCAGGCTCGCGAAGAGCAGCGTGTGCGCGTCGAACGTCATGTGCCCGATCGTCATTCCCGGCATGGCCACCGTGTATCCGGCGAGGCCCAGGACGACGAGGAGGAGCCCCGGGAGCAGGAAGAGCCGGCGCGGTGTGCACATCAGGAAGAAGCGCAGCGTGCGCCATCCGTCGCGGAACGTGTTCAGATGCGGCGGATGACTCGTGCGGCCGTCGGGATGCAGGGTGATCGGCACTTCGCTGATGCGCGCGCCCGAGAGGCTCGCCTTGATGATCATCTCGGTGGCGAACTCCATCCCCGTGCACCGCTGGTCGAGCCTGTGGGACAGCGACTTCGTGAAGCCGCGCATGCCGCAGTAGATGTCGTGGACCGGCGCGCGGAACCAGCGCCGCGCAATCCGCGAGAACATCGGGTTGCCGAACCAGCGATGCAGGAGCGGCATCGCGCCCGGCAGCACGCGTCCGCCGCCCGACTCGAGCCGGCAGCCCTGCACGAGGTCGTATCCCTCGCGCAGGCGCTCGACGAACTTCGGCAGCTCGCCGAAGTCGTAGCTGTCGTCGGCGTCCCCCATGATGATGAACCGCCCCTGCGCGGCTTCGATCCCGCCCATCAAGGCGGCGCCATACCCGCGATCGGCGACCGGCACGAGGCGCGCGCCTTCGGCTGTCGCGATAGCCGGCGAGTCGTCCGTGCTGCCGTTGTCGGCGACCACGACCTCGCCGGCGATTCCGGCGTCTCTCATCGCGGTGAGCGCTTTCCGGATGCACGTTGCGAGCGTGTCCGCCTCGTTGAGGCAGGGCATCACGACCGTTACTTCAAGCTGTGTCGACTCGGGGAGCGCCATGCAGTGGGAACGAGATCCTCGATTACCTTTCGACTCCAGCGTCGAGCTAAGGAACCCTGCACATCACCTGGAAGGGAAGTAAGGCTGGAGCGGGACGCTCGAGCTGGCGCGAGAGGTGGCGAGTCTGCCGTAGCTTGGTCCTGCCGTAGAATGCGATAGCCTGTAACCCTCATGCGTCGATTTCTCGTGTGCATGCTGGTCGCGCTGGTCCTTCTCATCGTTGCTGAGATCCGTCTGTCCCATGGTAGTCGCAACTACAGTGAGCCTCTACCGCCCGACCTCTGGGAGAACGCACAAACGCCAGGCCGGCCATCGCCGTCCCCAGAAGTGACACGAGCGGGGCTTGGGCTCACCGTGACGCACCCAAGCCCGGCGACCAACTGCGCGACCGTCTTCTCCACGGATCCGAACAGCCAGTACGCGTTGACAGGAGCGGACCGCGGCGTGCGGTTCGATATCGACGCCGATGGGGATCTCGACCAGGTCGCGTGGACCGAACCGGCGACGGACGTGGCATTTCTCGCGCGTGACCGCGATGGCGATGGGCGGATCACCAGCGGGCTGGAACTGATCGGAGACCACACGGTGCCCGGCGTCACGAATGGTGCCGACGCGCTCATGCGGCTGGCGGACCGCCCTGACGTTCCGCCGCGGCTGGACAGCGACAATCCCCTGTTTGCGGAGTTGCGCCTCTGGAGGGATGCCAATCACAACGGGCAGAGTGAGGCCAGCGAGCTGCGGCCCGCCGGGGAGGAGCTGTCGACGGTCGGCCTCGGCTATCAGCGTCACCGCCGGATAGATAGTCACGGCAATGAGTCGCGCTTCCGCGGCTTCGTCCATGTGCGGACCGCGCCAGGGACGAACATGGCCACGACGGCACAAGAGGACCGGGCTCGCCGGCGATACATGTACGAGGTGTGCCTCGTGACGCGGTAATGCCGGCCTGGTCGACGGGCGGTGCCCACCATGACCGATGACATCGTGCCGGCCGCATCAGAGCTGCGAGTACTGATCGCCGACGACGAAGCGGTTTCACGCCTGCTCCTGAAGCGAACGCTCGAATCCTCGGGGTATCGAGTAACGGTCGCGTGCGACGGCGACGAAGCCTGGCAGATTCTGCAGTCGCCGGAATCGCCGCTGCTGGCCGTCCTCGATTGGGTGATGCCGGGCATGGAAGGGATCGACATCTGCCGGAAGTTGAAGGCTGATCCCGAGCGGCGTCACGCCTACGTGATCATGATCACGAGCAACAGCGCGACATCCGACATCGTGACGGCGCTCGAGGCCGGCGCCGACGACTTCGTCGCGAAGCCCTTCAACGCCGAGGTGCTGCGCGTGCGCGTGCGCGCGGGTCAGCGCATCGTCGACCTGCAGCTCGAGCTGCATCGGAAGGCGAGTCACGACGACCTGACCGGAATGTTCAATCGTCGCATGGTCGTCGAGATGCTGGCGCGCGAGCATGCCAGGGTGGTTCGGGAGAAGGGCGTTCTCAGCCTCGGCATTCTGGACATCGACTACTTCAAGCGGGTGAATGACAGCTTCGGCCATCACGCCGGCGACGCCGTGCTGCAGGAGGTCGCACGACGCATCAAGGCGTCCGTGCGCAAGATCGACATAGCGGGCCGATACGGCGGAGAGGAATTCCTGTTCGTGCTGCCTGGCTGCGATGCGAGGACGACCGGCGCGATCGCCGAACGCGTCCGCTTGATGATCTCGGCGACGCCGATGATGGCCGCCGGGCACGCGATCCAGGTGACTGCCAGCATTGGCGTCGCGATGAGCACGGCACCCCACGAAATGAATCCCCAGGCGCTCATCGAGAATGCGGACCGGGCGCTGTATCGAGCGAAGGCCCTCGGCCGCAATCGTGTCGACCTGGGCGGGGGCGATCCGGCGTTGTAGCTGGCGCCCGACAGTCTTCTGGCACAAGACCTAAGGTCATCCTGGGCGTGAATCCATCCGCATTCACTTGAAAATCTGCGGGATTGCCTTTTCGGTCGCGTTCTGAGAAGCCCCAGTCCCTGGCTAGGCCCCGCCGTCCTTCGTCCTGATTGAGCGAAAGACCGAGGCGGGAAGAAAGCGAGCTGTCTTGCCGTCCGCAGCGCCGGTTCGATCACGGTCGCGGCAGGACAGAGAATGCGATTTCGCGGGCAACGGTCGTGCGGCCCAGTGTGCTTTCCACGATGATGCGGTAACTCCCGGCGGTGAGCGCTTGCGGAATCGCCACGCGATAAACCTTGCCTCCGGCACTCGCGTAGTCGCGACCGGCGGCCTGGGTGCGATCGAGTGGCAGCGTTGTCCCGTCGGCACGCACGAGCGTGGCGGTGATCGTCAGCGGATTGGACGCGGCCTTCGACGAGACCCTGATCGGAAGCTGTGCCGCGACTGCGGCGCCAGGAGCGAGCTCATTCGTCGCCAGGGGTATCAACGCCAGCACACCTCGAAGCCGGTCAGCCTCGTGTGACCGCAATTGAGCTGGGAGCGCCAAGGGACAGCCCTCCCACACCGAGCTCCGCGTCGAACTTCGGCACGGACACGTCTACGAACACGCTGCCTTGCGATTTGTCGCCGCCGGCGGCGGCGACCCGAATCTGGTACTGCCCTGGCGGCAGGTCAATCCGTGAGCCGGTGCGGGTCCACGGCGACGACGTCTTTTCTGAGGCGGCGAAATTCGTCGTGAATCGCACGCGAGAGCGCGTCTTTCCTTCCTCATCTATCGCGACGACAACGAACTCGACACGGCCGGCACGCGCGGCAACGGCGTGTGGGCAGCTCGATGCCAACGATCACTGCCGCCGAAGGCGCCGTCGCCAAGGGCGCCGGAATCGCGACGACGCGCATCGTCAGGCCGCGCGTCTGAATGGCGGAGCGAGTCAGGACCTCGAGCGGAGTCGCGGCGAGCGCTTTCGCAGCCTTCCCCGGTGAATCGTAACCCTCCCGTGCACGGATCTCGACATCCGCAACGCGTGTCCGTACCGTGATTCGATGATGCTTGCCGTCGTTCGGCGGAGCCGGCGAGTAATAGCCAACCAGGTAGTAGGTACCGTTCTCAGCAAGCATCCGATCGACGGCCTGCTTCTGGCGCATTCGTGTTGATCACGGCGAACCCGCCTGTGCACCTCCGCGATCGTGCGCAGATTCTGCCGTGACTGCTCTGGTGCACCCGCGCATCGAGCTCCAGGCCACAGGGATCGACCGTGTAGACGGCCACATTGCTGCGCTGCGCGGTCAGCATGAATTCACGGATCGACTCCGACGCGGCGCCGATTCCTGCGTCCCTGATGATTTCTTCGAGCGTGGCGGGAAGGCCCTGGCTGATCAGGAGCACTCCCTTTCGCCGGTGTGGAATCGTCGCCAGCGCCCGCGCCGCGGCACTCAATCCGGCCATTGCGGATCGCGTTCTCATCGTCGCGGATGCGTTCAGCTCGTGGGTTGGCGCCTGGCACCGATGACGGCGCGCTCTGCGATTGCGGGAAGGTCGTGCTCCCCTCGAGGCACGAACCGCTCGATCGCGTCCAGGAGCCGGGACTTGTCTGTCGTGAACTCCGCCTGACCGCCAAGCCGCCCGCTCGTGGTCATCACCCCTGCCAGATCGGCGGGACCGAGCCTTCCAACGGCACGGCGCGCGACCGACTTCACCGTCGCCATCCGGCCAGCCGTGAAGCTGACCTGAATGTCGTCGAGGACGATCAGAATCAGCCGTCCATCGTCGGCGCTGATCGTTCGACGCATAGGCGGACCCCGACCGATCTGGCGGCGGGATGCTGGAGTGCCGCGGCGCCTCGGGCACGTCGACGGCTGAAAACGTGGCGATCTCGACCGGACTGCCGTCCTCGGAGATCTCGAAGTCTTCCCGGTCGAGCCCGCGAACCGGCCGTCCGGACTTGTCGGTCACGACGACGTCGACTTCGACGACGGTGACGTCTGGATTTGAAGCCGGGGCTTCGGCGGCGGCGCCTGCTGCGCCGCAAGCAGCAGCAGAACGGCAGACAGGAAGGCTTTTGCCATATGTCGCTCACCCCTGGACGCCGATCCTGGTTCCCGCCGACGGGCCGCGCGGTCGGGTTCATTCTGGTCGGGTTGACTTCCTGATACCGCCTTTTCAACATGACGGCTTCTGTAATTAATGAACGAACGCGGGCGTGCCCGATGTGCAATCGGGTACACACGCCGAACAGAATTCGGCACGTCGGACCGAATCACCGGCGGCGGTGTCGAACCTCATGGCATCCGATGACTTTCGAAGGCGTCTTTTCAGTGGCGATGCTGGGCGTCTTCATCTGGGCCGTCCGTTTCATGGTCCCCAAGGCCGTCAAGAAGCATGACGCTCTGGCCCTGACATCCGCAGTGCTGACTGCTGCTCTGGCGCTGCTTGCGTGGCTCCTCGTCGGCGTGCGCGTGATCGGTCAGTTCGTGAGCTGAACGCATCCGGTTGGCTTGCTCCACCAAGCGTCCCACCCCGTTTCCGTTCCGCACTGAGGCGCGGGCTGCTCTCCATGGCGGTTGCCGGGACGACACCTCATCAGTCCCTGAGAATCTATGGTTTCGAGGTTGCATTGGTGACGTCAGCCTGTGCCACAATGGCTGCCCCATGGTCCGAGGCAGCAACTAAAAGGAGCAACTGTATGGCCGATCCGACGAATCCGAATGCCAACTGGCCCGAACCCGACCGGGAGCGCGCGCAGCCGGGCGACATCCTGGGGATCGAGCGCGGCGGTGAAACGACGTCCCTCGGGGATACCGAGGAAGACGAGGACCGCCGGCGCCGGGATGCCGAAAAGGAAGCTGCAGAGAATTCCGAGTAGGCAAACGCGTCCACCGATACCCGCCAGAGCGCGCGGCACGCCGGTCCAGTCCGGCGACGCCGCGCGCTTGTAGCCACCTCTCACGACGTCCGCAGGTCTTGCTCTCGAATAGCACCCTCGCCCGGCCTTTGGATGGACGCGGTGAACCGGATCCCCGCCGGCACCGTCAAGCGAGTAGTTGATGCATGAATCGGCCAGCCGGCAGCTCGGGAGCCTTGTGACGCTCGACGCCAGCCTCGAGCGTGAATTCGAGGAGCTCTTGCACGAGTCGTCGGGCCTGGCTGTCCGCGTCGCGTATGGCGTTCTCCGCCACCAGCAGGACGCCGAAGAAGTCGCTCAGGAAGCGTTCGCGAAAGCCTACGGCAGGTTTTCCCAATTGCGAGATCGAACCAGGTTCCGGGCGTGGCTGGTCCGCATGACGTGGCGTCTGGCAATCGATCGGTGGCGTTCGGACAGGCGCCGGCAAGCTCGAGAGCAGGCGGCGTTCGAGCCGCCGCCCGGGGTCACCGCCGAAGACGTCGCGGTCAGCAACGAACGCGCAGCCCGTCTCTGGCAGGCGATCGATGCGCTTCCCGAGAAGCTCCGCATCGTCATCGTCCTTGCCGCCATTCACGGCCACGATGTGCGTGAAGCGGCGCAATTGCTCGGCCTGCCGGAAGGCACGGTGAAGTCCCGGTTGTTTCTGGCCCGAAAGGGTCTCGCGCAGAGGCTCCAATGTCTTGTGCCCGATACATCACCGCGATAGTCGATCACGCCTGCGGCGCCGGGATCGCGCCTGAAGCCGCTCGCCATCTTGCGGCGTGCACGGCGTGCAGCGCCCGGTTCGCGGAGCAGCGTCGCCTGCTCGAAGGCCTCGACGATGAGCTTCAGCGGGCCCTGGCGGTCGTCCCGTCAGCCGCTTTCGCCCGAGGGGTGCACTCGCGTATCGAACACGCGCCGGCGAGTTCCACCCGAGCGCTGTGGTGGAGCGCATGCGGTGTCGCCGCCGCGATCCTGGTGGTCGTCGGTATCAACGTGTTGCGTTCGGCGGACGGCGTCCGCCCGCGCCCTGCAGATGTCCCGCTTCAGCCGCCGGCAACGGGCGCGGCACGTGCGCCGAAGGTTCCCGTCGTTTCACCTGTGGTAGAGGAACGGCAAAACCCTCGGCGCACGGAGCGGCGAGTCGCGCATCGCGTCCGGCGCGGACCGGCTCACGAAGCTCAGACGGTGGCACTGCCGGCGGCGGAAGTTCTGGTTCCGCCCGATCAACAGCGTGCGATCGCGCATCTGATGCGTATGGTGCGTAGCGGCACGCTCGACGGCTCTCGTCTTCCGGTGGGTCGGCAGGGTGACTCAGCGACGCCGGCCGAGCTCGTGGTTCCCCCGCTGACCATCGAACCGATTGCTGTGCCGGATGTCGAGATTCCGACCAGCCCGGTCGCGACCGGACGTAACTCGCAGTGAAGGAGTGCAACTCATGACGAAGCGATGGATTTTCACGGCAGCGTTCGTCGCCGCCGCATTGACGGGTATCGACGCGCAGGAGATACCGTTGCCGGTAGCCAAGCCGGCGGCCGCCCCGTCACAGGCCCGCCCGCAGACAGGGCTCAGGGTGCAAATCCTGCTCGCGCGCTATCAAGGCGAGAAAAAGATCAGCAGCCTGCCGTACATACTCGGTGTGGTTTCGAATGGCGCGAAGACCAGCCTGAGGATGGGGACACAGCTGCCCATCGCGTCAACGATGTTTGGCCCGGGCAACCAGCCGTCCATGTCCTATAGCTATAAGGACGTGGGCACGAACATCGATTGCCAGGCGCAGGATGCGGCCGGCGGCACCTACAGCCTCGCGATCACCATTTCCGACTCCTCGGTTCAGCTCGAGTCCCCAGAGGGTTCAGCCACCAAGAAGGCGACAATGTCGGACGTGCCGGCGTTCCGCGCGTTCAACACGACGTTCAGCATGCTGCTGCGGGATGGACAGACCATGCAGTACGCGTCGGCCACCGACTCGGTCAGCGGCGAGGTGACGAAAATCGACGTGACGCTGAACGTGCTGAAATAGCCTTTTTCTAGGCCTTCGGCGCGACGTAGTTCTTCTTGGCCCGTGTCTTCAGACCGCCTTGGGTGACCCGCACGCTGACCTCGTGGAGTTTGCCATCACGTTTGGGCGGCGTGAAGGCGAGCAGGTACTGCGTGTGCAGTTCGTCGGCCACTCCGGCGAACGCGGCGCCGAGATCCTGTCCGAACCGGATTTCGATGTAGCCGCCGCCCGTCTCCTCGGCGACCCGCGCGAGGCCGGGGTCGGGCAGATCGGCGACGAGCATGGCCTGGAGACCGCCCGGTCCCAGGCCCCCAGGAGCCATCGGTGGGTTGCGGCTGCGGCTGCGCATGCCGATCGCATAAATCATCACGTCCTCGCGGCGCGCGCGATCGATGACGTCGGCCTGGCTCGACGGACGCTCGCGAAAGCTCGTCGGCCCGCTGTCCTTGCCATCGCTCAGCACGATAATCACCTTCCGGCGGTCGTCCTCCTCGCCGAAGGCTCCCATCGCCTGATCGATTGCGCGCCAGAGCGGCGTCGGCGCACCGGGCATGATCATCGCCGGCAGCGCGGCGTTGAGCTCGCGCGGATCGTTGGTGAACGACGGGCTGATCGTGACCTCGTTCCCGAAGCTCCCGACCCGCGCCACGTCGTCCTTCAGAAGACGTCCGAAAAGCTGCGCTCCCGCTGCGCGCAGCAGCGGGGCGTTGCCCTCCATGCTGCCGGACACGTCGAGCATCACGATGAGACGTATGGGTTGCGGGGTGTTGTCGAACTGAGTAATCGGCTGGGGCTTGCCTTCGTCGCGAACCTCGAAGTCCTCCTGCTTGAGAGTCGTGGCGAGCCGGCCGTCTCGATCCGTCACCGTTGCGAACACGCGCACCGTGTCACGGCTGCCGCGAAAGACCGGCTGCTGTTCCGGCTGCTGGGTTGCGCCGACAACGCCAAGGCCACAGGCAATCAGTGCAGCAGACGCGAGACGTCGTTTCATGGACGCGATCCTCTGGGTCGCAGGCCTGGCGGGCTCCCCCAAGTCATAGCACGTAAGGGCGCCTGGTCGATAGCGGGCTTTCTCTGGCCAGGTCGGGCGGGCCCTGGCCGCGGCGGGCTGGAGCGAGGCGCGCTGGGACGTCCGACGATGCGACCTGCGTTAGGATGTCAACGACGTGGCTTCTCTCACGCGCCGTTGCCTGTCTGTTCGTTCCCGTAGGTTGATCGCGCTCGGTGCGCTCATCCCCCTGTTGATCGCTGCCGTCGGCGCTGAGCCGCTCACCAGCATCCCCAACCCGCGCACCCGCGACGGCACCTGGGTGACCGACATGCCCGGGATGCTGCGCGCGGACACGATTGCCCGGCTCAACTCCACCATCAGCGAATTCGAACGGACGAACGGCGCCGAGATGGCGGTCGTCGTGATCCGATCGCTCGATGGTCTGTCGATCGAGGAAGCAGCGGTCAAGCTGTTCGACCTCTGGAACATCGGCAAGAAGAGCAAGGACAACGGGCTGCTGCTGCTCTGGTCCACCGGCGATCGCCGCGTCCGCGTCGAAGTCGGCTATGGGCTCGAGGGCGTGCTTCCCGACGGCAAGGTTGGCGCGATTCTCGATGCCTACGTGATACCGAAGTTCAAGTCGGGCGAGTTCGACGAGGGTCTGCTTGCCGGCGTCGATGCGCTCCTGAGCGCGGCGCGCAACGAGCCGGTGGAGTTCCCGTCTCCGCGGAGCGAGTCCTACGAGAGCGGCTCGCCTGGCATCGGCACGATACGTGATCGGCGTGCTGGGCGCGATCCCGGTTGCGCTGGGCTCGATCTTCGGCTTCCGGAAGTGGCGCCGACGCCGCCGCCGCCGGTGCCCGGCGTGTCAGACGCTGATGGTCTGCCTCGGCGAGACCGACGACGACGCGCTGCTCGAGAAGGGGCAGCGGGCAGAGGAGCGGATCGGGAGCGTCGATTACGATGTGTGGAAGTGCGGGGCCTGTGGGCATCATTTCACGCTGCGGTACCCGAAATGGGTCAGCGGCTACGCGAAGTGCCCGCAGTGCCACAACCGCACGAAGTCGTCCACCGAGAAGGTCATCGAGCACGCGAGCACGACCAGCAGCGGCAGCGCGCGCGTCGTCGAGCAGTGCGCGTTCTGCACCTTCCGTCGGGAGTACACGAAGGTCCTTCCGCGCATCGAGTCGAGCTGCTCGTCGTCGAGCGGTTCATCGGGCGGCGGGTCCGGCAGCTTCGGCGGCGGCAGATCGGGCGGTGGCGGAGCCAGCAGGGGATACTAGTCGAGAGCCAGCCCCCAGGTCACTTATTCCTGGCTGCTTCCAGCAGGGCGAGCTCTCGCGCGATCTGTTGGCGGATCTTGCGCACTTTACGGCGGTGCAGTGCCTTCTCTGCGCTCTTGAACAACAGATTGAGATCCATCCCGCAGCACTTCGATGCCCACTCCGCCGACTGCCGTTGCAAAACGCCCAGCGTGAATTCCTTGCGCAGCTGTTCCTCCAGAGTGGGCGCGTAGACGCGCTGCTCGACGCTGGTCTTGAACGTCGGCACTGGCAGCGGCAGTGGCATGTCGAGCAGCCTTGGGGCAGGGGTCTCTTTCAGCTGTTCTCTGATTCGTTCCAGGGAAACGGGTGAGGCGCCAGCCGGCGGCTGAGGCGCTGCTGCGAGGCGAACGGGAGGGCTCACAACGAGCGCAAGCAGGGACAGGATGCCAACCGCGGTCGTTGAGCTGAACATCGCCACCTGACGGGTTTAGACGCCCGAACGTGGCTTTGGCCTTTCCGTCGCAGCCAGCAGGCCTGTGGCCCCGCTTCCGTCGAGACCTTCATCGAAGACGCCACGCAAAACCGTCGTGCAACCTCGCGCCGTCGTCAACGTATTGTCGGCTATGAATCGTTATCTCAGGGTCGGCCTTCGCCTCCTTTTGCTGATCCTTGCGAGCTCCGGCCAGGCAGGCGCCCAAAGTGCGGGCGCACGGGTGGCGCTCGACGAGCAGACATTTGTCCAGATTGGCGGCATCGAGCAATGGATCTCGATCCGCGGGCAAGATCGGGACAACCCCGTCATCCTGGTCCTCCATGGCGGACCAGGCGTCAGCAACGCCGCGTTCGCCCCGGCGTTCATTCCCTGGGAGAAGCACTTCACGGTAGTGGAGTGGGACCAGCGCGGTGCGGGCCGGACGTTCGGGCGCAACGGACCGCAAGGAACCGGAGTGCTCTCGATCGATCGTCTGACCCAGGACGGGGTCGAGCTCACCCAGCACCTCAGATCGCTCTTGCGGAAAGACAAGGTCATCCTGTTCGGCCTCTCGTTCGGCTCAGTGATCGGGATGAGGATGGTGCAGGCGCGCCCCGAACTATTCGCGGCATACGTCGGTTCGGGGCAGTTCGTGAACGCGGCCGATGGCGATGCGCTGGGTTACCAGCTCACGCTGGCGCAGGCGCGTGCGGCCGCGAACACTGAAGCGATTACGGCGCTGGAAGCGATGGGCCCGCCACCGTGGCCGGACGTCAAGACGCGGAGCGCGGCGAAGGGTTGGGCCACGCGAATGACGAAAGCGGACGATCCGGCGAGCAAGATGAACGTCGTCGCCATGTTGAAGGCGCTGCCCGGCTTCTCCGATGCCGATCTCAAGAACCTGGGGGCAGGCATGGCATTCTCAACCGAGCCGCTGGTCCGCGACGCCATGTCGTTCGATGCGCGGACGCTCGGTCCGCGTTTCCCCATCCCTCTCTTCATCTTTCAGGGCGCGGACGACCTGAACACTCCGACACCGCTCGTGCAGCAGTGGTTTGCCAATCTCGACGCGCCCACGAAAGCCATGGTCATCGTCGACCACGCGAGCCATGGAGCGTTCTACACGCACAGTCAAAAGCTCGGGGACTTCCTTGCGGAGCGTGTCCGCCCCCTCGCAGTCGGAAAGTGACGCTGAGGTCCGGGTCTTCTTTCCCGACGCCTTCGGGTCGAGCTCGCTGCAGCCCGTGTATCCTCTAGGTGGCCGAAGGAAAGGGGAGACGATGAGAGTCAGAGTCAGGGACAGTATCGTCTGGGCGGCGTTCGTCGTGGCCGCGAGTGGCGTGGCTGGATGCACTGCCCCGAAACCTCTGGAGGTGGCATGCAGAATGGAAAAGGATCAAATCGATGTGGTGCGCCTCGACCTGGCTCGGGGGCAGGCCACACTGCTGTCGGTCTCACCAGCTCTCGCAGGTACTGCTCACGCCTCACCCACCGAATACGAGGTCCTGTTTCAGCCTGGACCGGATGGCGCCTCGCGTCTGCTGATCAAGATCAACCGCTACTCATTTCGCGCGACGCGCGAGCTCGGACCACAGGGTGCCGGGGCAGCTGCGGCCGGTCCACTGTCTACTGGAACATGCGAGCGCTACAAGGGGAGGCCGCTCTGACGATCGCGTCAAGGTCGCGGCCGTCAGGTCAATCGCCTCGGAGTGTTATCGCCGGTTCGACTCGCGTGGCCCGCGCCGCCGGAATCCACGTCGCGGCCAGGGAGCTTGCCAGCAGGATGGCGGCAATCTCGAGGTACGCGATTGGGTCGAACGGACTCATGCCGTAGAGCGCCCGTCGCAGCAGCGGCGTGACGATGAGCGACAGCGCCAGGCCTGCGGCAAGACCGGCCAGCACCGGCCGGGTCGCGCCACCGAGAACCAGTTGCACGACCTGCGACCCACGCGCGCCGAGCGCCATGCGGACGCCAATCTCGCGCCGCCGCTCTTCCACCATCGAGGCAAATACCCCGAACGCGCCGAGCATGGCCAGCACGAGGGCGAGCCCCCCGACCATCCAGGCGAGGCGGCTGCCGATGACCAGGTTCCTCAACGAATCGCGCACCTCGTCGATCAGGGGACGACTATAGGATGAGGCTCCCGGCACGGTCGCTTCCACCAGGTCCTTGATCCGTGCCGACACCGCCGGCGAGCGATCGCGGACGAGCACGAAGTAGCCCGAATGCATTGGCTGGTAGATCACCGGCTCCACTTCCGTCAGCGTCGACGTCGGCACGTCAACCACGACGCCGACGATCTCGTGGGACTCCGATGGCTGGTCGCTGCCGCCGCTGACGACCCGCTTGCCGATAGGATCTTCATCTGGCCACAGCAGGCGTGCGGCCGATTCGCTGACCACGAGCTCGCGACCGCGGAGGCGGTCGCCGAACGGGCGGCCGGTCACGAACCGAATGTCGAGGACGCCAAAGTAGCTGGCGGACACGGGGCGCAGCACGAGCCCTCGATTCTTCTCAGCCTCCTGGTTCGGATGGCGGACGCCGATCTCCATTCTGTGGCTCGTGATTGGCGGCAGACTGCTGAAGGCGGTTGGCGGCAGGCCGGCTGTCGTCAGCGTTTCGCGGATAGTCGTCAGGGCGTCGGCGTGCGCGCTGCGCGGCACGTGGAGCGATACCATTTGAATGTCGGCGATGGCGAAACCCGGATCGAGCGACATGGCGTGCGAGACCGCACGGGTGAGAAGCGCCGCGCCGAGCAGCAGCACGGTGGAGAGCGCGATCTGCATCGCCAGGAGGGAGACGCGAAGACCATGGCTCGAGGGGCCGGCGAGCGCCCTGTCCTTCCCGCTGCCAATCGCGGCGGCCCGCGTGACACGGAGGACTGGACCCACGCTGGCGAAGGCGCAGGCCACCATGGACATCAGCAGCGTGAAGAGGAACGCGAGGGCATCCGGCGCGAAGTGCGCATCGTTCCTGATCTCATTGCCGCTCAGCCGGACGAGCAGCAAAGGCACCGTGTTTGCGAGGTACAGCGCGACCAGGCCGGCAACGAGCGACAGAACCAGGACTTCCGTGATGAGCTGGCGAGCCACCCGCGACTGGCTCGCGCCGAGCGACAGCCTGATGGCGATCTCGTCTCGCCGCGCAACTGTTTTGGCGAGGACCAGATTGCCGGCATTGGCGCAAGCGAGCAACATGACCAGAAGGAGCGCGAGAAACATCAGAGAATAGGTGGGCAGGTCGCGGCGGACGGTCTTGTTGTCCGCCGAGAGCGGCCGCGTATCCGCGAGCCGCAAACCGGGGGCCTCCATCGCGTGTGCGCTGCGGAACTGGCGGCTGAGCACGTCGAGCTCTGCCAGGGCTTCCTCGGCGGTCACGCCCGGCCGCAGCCGGCCGAACACCTGGCTTGAAAAACTCCGCCGGGGGTTGTCGAACGTCCGCAGCCACGGGGACTTCCGGTCGTACGCCATCCCCACCGTCGTCAACGGCAGCCAGACATCAACCCGGATGCTGCCTCGGACATCAGCGAATCCGCGTTCGGCAACGCCGACGACGGTCACCGTCTGTTCGCCGACCCGAATCCGACCGCCGACCAGTCCCGGATCGCTCGCGAAGTACCTGGCGCCAGACGCGTTCGCTGACGATGGCGACGTCCTTCGGCGAGAGGTAATCCTCCTCCTCGGGAAGAAACGCTCGGCCCTGTTCCATGCCGATACGAAGCGCGTCGAAGTAGTTCGCCGTGACGTACTGCGTCTGCAGGGTCGCGAACATGGTGCCGTCGCTGCGGCCGATGGGGGCGCCGCCGCCGATGCTCGCAGACAGATGTGAAAACCGCCGCGCGTGCTCGCGGAAGTACCGGTACTCGAGGCTGGAAAGCGTGCCGTATTGTTCGTTGCTGGCGGGGCGCGGCCTGATCACCACGATCGACGACGGATCGGGCACCGGCCAGGGCTGAAGTACGTTCGCATTGAACGCGGTGAAGAGCGCCGTCACGAGACCGATCCCGAGCGTCAGGATGAGGACGACGCTCGCGCTGAAGACGGGCTGGCGGCGGATCGTTCGCAGGACGTACCGGACGTCCTGGCCGACACTGACGAGCCACGGGATGAGCCAGACCGCGCGACTGTCCTCGAGGCAGCGCACCGGGTTTCCGAATTCCTGCAACGCCGTGCGCCGCGCCTCGTCTCTGGACATGCCGCGGTCGACGAGATCGTCGACGCGCTCGGCGATGTGCGCCTGGATCTCCTGCGCGAGCTCAGAATCGGCGCGCCCCCGGCCGACGATCTCTCGCCACCATTTCATAACTGGGGTCATGACTGGGCAGGCCTCATCACCTTGAGCACACCGGCGAGGAGCTGCTCGAACGCGGTGACCTTTCGCTCGAGCTGCTTGCGTCCGAGAGGCGTGAGCCGGTAGATGCGAACCTGGCGGTTGCGTTCCGAGACCGACCAGGCCGCCGTCAGCCAGCCCGCCCTCAGCATCCGCTGCAGCGCGGGGTAGAGGGAACCCTCGTCGACGCGGACGAGGTCATCGGAGGCGCGCTTGATCGCCTGGGCCAGCGCGTAGCCGTGCAGCGGGCCGAGCCTGAGCGTCTGCAGCACCATCATCTCGAGGGCGCCGGGGAAGAGGTCCTGTCGATCTGGCTTTGTCATGCTATACCTATCGCAACTATGCCTAGAGTAGATCTGCCTCGTGGCCATGTCAAGCGGGACATTTCGCCTTGCCCTCTGCCCGTGTCGGCGTTACCGTTCTCGCATGGCAAGAATGGACCTTACCGTCAATGGCCGCGCGCGGGCCGTCGACGTGGATGAGTCGACGCCGTTGCTCTATGTCCTCGCCGACGAGCTCGCGCTCAACGGCCCGAAGTTCGGCTGCGGCCTCGGCCAGTGTGGCGCCTGCACCGTGATCGTCAAGGGTCAGGCGATTCGTTCCTGCGTCACTCCCGTCAGAGCGGTCGCCGGCGTCGAGATCACGACGCTCGAAGGCCTGGGCACTCCCGAAAAGCCGCATCCGATCCAGCAGGCCTTCATCGAGGAGCAGGCCGCGCAGTGCGGCTTCTGTTTGAGCGGTGTCATCCTCGCCGGAAAGGCGCTGGTCGATCGCCACCCGAAGCCGACCGAGGAACAGATTCACCAGGCTCTCTCCGGCGTGCTCTGCCGCTGCTTCGGGCACGCCCGGATGATCGCGGCGATCAAACGGTATGCGGCTGGGAGGACGGCTGTCCTTCCTGGGAGGTAAGTCATGAAGGGCAGCGTCGCGCCGTGCGCTGTTGAAAGCGTCAGGCGCGCTCATCGTGAGCTTTTCACTCGATCCAACCGACGCATTCGGCCAGGCCGTGGCAACGCTCGTGGGCAGTCCAGCGAAGGATGTCGACGGGTGGCTCGCCATCGCGGCCGATGGCACCGTCACCGCCTTCACCGGCAAATGCGAGATAGGGCAGGGACTCTATACCGCACAGACTCAGCTCGTTGCGGAAGAGCTCTCGGTGCCGGTCACGCGCGTGAAACTGATTCAATGTCAGACCGGCACGACACCGGATCAAGGCGTGACGTCCGGCGCGCAGTCGCATCCACAGAATTTCAATCACGCGAATCTCGCGCTCGCCGGCGCGACCGCGCGCGAGGCTCTGCTGCAGATGGCGTCGAAGCATCTCGGCGTGCCTGTCGACCAACTGACCGTCGGCGACGGGGTCGTCCGCCATCAAACGGGAAAGGTGACCTACGGCGAGTTGATCGGCGGCAAGAAGTTCAACCTCGCGCTCAGCAGCACGGCGAAGCGCCGGCATCCGCGCGAATGGACGGTGCTCGGTACATCCGTCAAGCGTCTCGACATGCCGGAGATGGTGACCGGCCGTCTCGAGTACGTGCACAACGTCCGCGTGCCGGGGATGGTCCACGGCAGAGTTGTCCGTCCTCCAACCGTTGGCGCAACGCTGGCAAGCGTCGACGAGCGCTCGGTCGGCAGTATGCCCGGCTTCATCAAGGTGGTCGTCAAGAACAACTTTGTCGGCGTCGTCTTCGAGAAGCAGTGGCAGGCCATTCAGGCAGCGGCAAAACTCACGGCAACGTGGAAACCTGGTCCTTCGCTTCCTCCACAGGCGAGCTTCTACGACCACATGCGCACGCTGCCGAGCCGCGACACGCTGCTGGTCGATTCGAGGGACGTCGAGGCGAACCTCGAGTCTGCCGCTCAGGTCGTGCGCGCGACGTACCTGCATCCGTATCACATGCACGGATCGATCGGATCCTCCTGCGCCGTCGCTGACGTGAAAGCGGACAGCGCGACGATCTGGTCGCCGACGCAGGGCGTCTATCCGCAGCGCGACAGCTGCGCGATGGTCCTCGGGATGCCGAAGGACAAGGTGAAGGTGATCTACTCGCGCGGGTCCGGGTGCTACGGCCTGAACGGCGCCGATACGGTGTCGTACGATGCGGCGCTCTTGTCGCAGGCCGTTGGACGGCCCGTGCGCGTGCAGCTTTCGCGCCAGGACGAAATGGCGTGGGAGAACTTCGGCCTCGCTTTCGTCGTCGATCAGCGCGGAGGGCTCGATCGTGATGGCAACATCGTCGCGTGGGACTACCAAGCGTGGTCTGCGACCCGCGGCGGACGACCGGGATACGGCCAGCCGGGCAATCAGGTCACAGGTTTTCTGGCCGGCTTCCAGCCTGCCGCGTTTACTCCGCGCTCACCGGCGCCACCGCCAAAGGGTTCCTTGGCGAATGGACAGAACGTTGTCCCGTCGTACGTCGCCGGGTCCATCAATGGCGTTTCCGGCGGCACTGGCAGCGTCAAGAGCGAGCGCATGCTCTCGCGTGTCGTCGAGTCTCCGTTCTGGACCGGCCCTCTCCGCTCGCCGAATCGCCTGCAGAACACGTTCGCGCACGAATGCTTCATGGACGAGCTGGCCGCGCGCGCACAAGCGGATCCCGTGGAATATCGACTGCGTCATCTCCGCGATCCGAGATTGATTGGCGTCGTGCGCGCTGCCGCAAAGGCGGCAAACTGGCAAACGCGACCATCGCCGCGAACCCGGAACACGGAACCGTCAGCACGGAACCTCGACCCTGGAACCGGGGGTCTTTCCGGGCGTGGCATCGCCTGCGTTCTGTACGAAGGCGACAACGGTTACTGCGCGATGGTCGCGGAAGTCGAGGTGAACATCGGGACCGGCGCGGTCGCCGTGAAACGCCTCGTGATGGCTCTCGATTGCGGACCGGTCTCGAACCCTGATGGAATCCGCAGTCAGGCCGAAGGCGGTGCGCTTCACGGCGTCAGCCGGGCACTGTTCGAGGAAGTGACGTGGGACGATGAGAAGGTGACGTCTGTGGATTGGCGGACGTATCGCACGTTCCCGGTGGGGTTCGATATCCCGAGGCTCGAGACCGTGCTGATCGACACGATGGATGCAGAAGCCAACGGAGCAGGCGAGACGTCAATCACCGTCACGGCGGCAGCGATCGGCAACGCGATCTTCGATGCCACCGGGCTGCGGATGAGACAAGTGCCCTTCACGCCGGAACGTGTGAAAGCGGCGAGCGGGGCAAATTGAGCCGGGCCGTTGCGGGCATGCCCGAATCTGCTTCGCCCTCGCCTGAAGTGCCTTGCTCGGCGACCGCTCGAAGTCGCCGAGGTGCCTCCGCACGCTTGGCATTAGCTTCGCTTTCCGTTCCGCGAGTGTGGCAAGGCCGTCGAGCGCCCACGCCTTCATGAAAGTCTGCGGAAACGCCAAACGAATAAGTAGGCTGGACCAGCAATTGCAACCCGCCTTAGTGTCGATGCGGCGGGCCGTGACGGACGCTGCTATCGGCTATCCGATCGGATACATCGCTATCCACTCGGATAGACACTTTGCTGTCCGCGAGGTGCGTCTGAACGCGGGACGCTCGGTATTCTCGGGCAAGTCCGGCGGCTCGCAGATTGCACTCGACGAAGACCGTCAATCGCCGAAGTCTTTCCGCCTTTGTGCAAGAGAGGTCTCACGATGCAGCGAACGACGAACACCTCGAAGAACCTTTGCCTGGGCGGGTTGGTGCTGCTGGCTTCTTTCACCTTGATTCCTCGACTAGTCTCGGGCGAAACCGTGCCGACCTGGGAGTCGCAGCAAGCCGACCAGATGATCGAGGAGATGCGGGCGCTGTCTGCTCGAGGGAAACCTGACGAAGCCATACCGATTGGGATCCGCGCCGCAACGATTTACGAGAAGCAGTACCGGTTCGGGACACCCGCGCGTTGCGGGGACGCTTATCGAACTGTCGGAGTTGTATCGTCGAACGGGAGATCATCTCCGCGCGAAATCACACTACGAACGGACCTTGGAGCTCGTGGAGAAGGGGCTCGACTCCGAGGCGAATGCGGCGATCGTTCTGGACGGCCTCAATTTCGTCAAGCGCCAGGAGTCACGAGGGCAGTCCATCGAGGATTTTTTTGTGGACCGTTTGTACGATCGCCCTCTGGCCGTGCCTGTCGAAGTACGTCGCGACTATCCAGATGTCATCATCATGCTCTGCGACATTGCCCCATCCTATGGGGACCGAGCGCTCTCGGTCCGTTCGCAGCAGCTCCTCGAGCGCGCCTTGACGGTCGTCGAAAGGCAATTCAGTTCAGAAGAGTTGGCCGTCACCTTGACGGACCTTGCCGAGTTCTACATCACGAAAGGCGACTACGTGACGGCGAGACCGTTCAGCGAGCGTGCGCTTGGAATTGTCGACGGCGTGTTTGGGCGGCGGCATTCGGTGTTTGCTGCGGCTCTCAACAATTCCGCGGTAGTGTGCGACGTGGATGGCGACTACGGTCGTGCAGCGACTTTGTATAAGAATGCCCTCGAGATTGCGCAAGAGGATGGCGGGCCATTCAACCCGGCGGTTGTGATCATCCTGTCGAACGCCGCGATCGCGGCATGGAAGAACCGCGATTATCCAGAGGCGATCGGGCTGCTGGGCCAGGCCGCGGAGGCTCGCGAGCGCCAGATGCAATCGTACTTCGAGCTCGGTTTTCATGAAGATAGAGCGACTGCCCTGGCCGCGTCCCTGGCCCGCGAGACCAACGTCATCATCTCCCTTGCGACCGAAGCCGGCGGTCCAGCGGTGAATACTGCGTTGAGGGCGGTGGCGCAGAACAAGGGACGCGTGCTGGATGCGATCGTGCGCCGTGTCACCGGGCGGGCCAGCATTGAAGATCGCCCATTCATCGCTCAGCAGGTCTCCTTCAACGTCTCGCCTTCTGTCCAGGTGAAGTCTACGGAACCCGCTGAGCCGGTTCGCCAGAAATCGACGGACCCTGAAACTCGAGCTGCCCGTGTCCGGGAGATGCGCGAGCTCATCCAGAAGCGACGGAATCTGCAGGATCGAATCCGCGAATTGTCCCAGAGTGGCCAATGCAGAACGCAGCCCGATGCCTGCCAATCAGAATTGGAGAAACTCAGAGAGGTCAACGATGCATGGGACCTGTTGACGTCCGGTGGGGATGCTCGCGAGCTTGAGAGACGCCGTGAGTCGCGCCGCGTACAGGAGATGCGCAAGCGGTTGAATGATTTGCGAAGCCAAGGACTGGCTGACACCGAGGAGTATCGTGCGCTGGCTGCTGAATTCGAAAGGTTAGCCGACGAGTCCAGTCAAAAGCGGCGACGAGGCTGGGAAGAAGAGATCCGCCAGCTGTCGCAGGAGCTGCGGGAGGTCAACTCGAGACTCAGCAACCTCGCTGTGCGCGGCCTGAGCAACACTGACGAGTACTACACGCTCGAACGTCGGCGCCGCGAACTCGAGGAAGACATCAGTTACCTGCGCGAGGGGATCGCCGGACCTGAAAAGCCGTCGGAAGCGCCACGACCAGGGTCGAAATCCGGCTTGGCACCTGAAGGCGTGGAGCCGCTTCAACAGCTGATTCCGCCCGGTGCGGCCCTGGTTGAATTCGCCCTGTACCAGCCGTTCAACCCGGAGGAAAACCCCGGGGGGAAGCCTCGCTGGGGATCCCCGCGCTATATGGCATTTGTAGTCAAGCGCGAAGGCAAGGCGATCGCGGTGGATCTTGGTGAGGCCCGCCCGATCGAAACCGCCGTCTCGGATTTGCTGGCGGGTTTGCGTCTCCGCGCCCCGAATGTGACAGACATGGCAAGTGAGCTCGGCGATCGGCTCGTCGCACCGCTCGGTCCTCATCTCGGCAGTGCCGAGCACGTGCTGATTTCGCCGGACGGGTTGCTCAATCTCCTGCCGTTCGGAGTGCTCCGTGACGCGGAGGGGCGTTACCTCATCGAGCAGAAGAGAATTACCTACCTCACGAGCGGGCGTGACCTGGTGCGCCTGGCGAACAGCTCGCCGAGCCGCCAGGGGCCGATCGTGCTGGCGGATCCTGACTTTGGACCGCTCGAGGGGCCCGCCACCGGCTCTGCCCAGAGGCTGCTTTCGGTGGAGCAGTCGCGTGATGCTCTGAGCTTCACACGTCTGCCGGGCACTCGTGAGGAGGCGCAGTCGCTGAAAGCGATGCTCGGCCTGAGCGACGAACAGGTGCTGACGGAAGGTCGAGCGACAGAAGCCGCCCTCAAGCAACTTGGAGGGCCGCGCATCCTGCATCTCGCCACCCATGGCTTTTCAGACATGACGTGGAGCCCCGCCGACGGGTCACGGCCGATCGGGCAGGACCGGCCTTCAGAGTCAAAGTTGGCGAATTCGTTGGTGCGTTCGGGGCTGGCCTTGGCTGGTGCGAATCAGCGCCGCTCCGGGGATGACGACGGGATTCTCACGGCGCTCGAGGTGGCCGGACTGGATCTGGCTGGAACTGAGCTGGCGGTGCTGTCGGCCTGCGAGACGGGAGTGGGGCAGGTGCAGAACGGCGAAGGTATCTACGGACTGCGGCGAGCGCTGGTGCTCGCGGGCGTGCGCATGCAGGTCGACAGTTTGTGGAAGGTCGAGGATTCTGCGACACGGGACCTGATGATTGACTTCTACGGGCGCCTGCTCGCCGGGACGAGCCGCTCACAGTCGCTGCGCGAAGCGCAGCTGGCGATGCTTCGCGATCCCCGCCGCGCCCACCCCTTCTACTGGGCAGCGTTCATCGCAATCGGAGACGACAAGCCGATGAGCGGCTGGTAACCGTCTCGAAGATGTCCGCTTCAGTTCACGGGTCGCACAGGATGACAACGCCGATCTTCATCAGTTATCGGGAAGAAGACGCCAAGCCGTGGGCGCTTCTCTTGCGGGATGAGTTGGCTGCTGCGTTTGGCGAGGAGCAGCTGTTCCTCGACAAGGATGCATTGCGCTCGGGTGAATGGCGGGCGCAGATTCGCGAGGCATTGAGCCGCTGCCGCGTGATGCTCGTCGTCATGGGACGCCGCTGGCTCACAGCTTCAAGCGGCAGCGGCCAACGGCGCCTTGACGATGTCGCCGACGTGCACCGCCAGGAAATTGCGCTGGCCCTTTCTCTGGCCCATGTCACGCTGATCCCCGTGCGCGTCGATGGAACGGTGATGCCGCGCGCCGAGGAGCTGCCCGAAGACATTCGTTCCCTCACCGAGCGCCAGTCGTACCAGATCTCCGACGGTAGTGCACGTCGTGCAGCCGACCTTGCGCTTCTGCTGGCAGATATCAAGCGGCTGACGGGATTGAAAGAACGCGCAAAACTGCCTGGCGGTAGTGGCCGTGCGACCCACCTGCAATGGCTCACGAGAGCCGCGGCGATCGTTCTTGCCGGACTCGTCGCCAGCATCGCCATTCTGGTCGGCACAGAAATCGCACTTGGGTGGACGTTCGATCCAGCGGAGATCTCGCTCATAGTACTGATCTGCACAGGGATGATGATTCCTGGCGCGAGACTCCGGGCTCGCTGGAAAGGGAGGAGCCACGATGTGCGAACCTAGGCGTCGCGTCTGCGGCCACGATGTTGTGAAATCGCCCGATCCCATCGTCAGGCGGACACTTCTGACTTTCTTGGCCGTTATCACGTTATTCATGTCCGGACGTGAATTACGCGCGCAGGATACCGATATCGCGGCGGCTCAACGAATCACCAGGCAGATAGAACAGCTTGAAGCTGCTGGGGACTACCTCGCGGCGATACCGCTGGCCGAGCAGGCCGCGGCGATTTACGAGCGGACGCTCGGCGCGGAGAGTCTCGTCACGGAGGCCGCGCGCGGCAGATTGGCTGTGCTCTACGTGTTGGCCGGAGAATTCGAGCAGGCCGAGGCCCTTCTCCGGCGTGTTTTTCAGGGAAGCCTGCGCGGGCCGCTCAGCGGAAGAGGCTTTCTCACGCTCGAGGGTACCGAGCGGCACGAACCCGCGGGCTATGGGCTGTATAGCTATCTGCTTTTCAACGCACCTCCCAGGGACCAGGCCGAGCGGGCGCGGTACCTGAAGGCGGTCGAAGCGCACATCCTGCTGCTGCCGCCCATGGCCGAACTGGAAAGGTATAGGCGTCGGAGCCAACTGAACTTGACGCTCCTTCCAGTGCGACAACTTCCCTCTGGGATAGACAAGCTGGAGGCGGGCGAGGCTGCGGCACAAGTGCTGTCGGTCTACGACTACGCGCGCGCCAACGTACTACTCGACGACCTCGGCATTGACGCCAGGCAGAGCGGACCCTATCTGGTGTCCAGAATGTCAGGTATCGCCGGAGAGACAGGCCCGCGGTTGTTGTTCGACATGAGCCACGTCGAGTCGAAACTGGTGTGGGACTGGACACGAACATTCAGTTGGTGTGCCGCGCAGGAGCGCTCGTGGTCGGAGGTCGCCCTGAACAAACTCGAGCTCAATATCAGGAATGTGATCGCCAAAGGAGCGGCGACGAGCGCAGATGTCGTGGTCGCGCTCGAGCAGTGGGTGCGCATGATCAGGACCAAGTGAGCGCGCGGCGTTTCTGATTTCGGGACGGCGCGTCCGAGAACGGGTCCGAAGCGGCGGACCACGTCGCCGAGCCTGAGGTCGGCTGTCGTCCTCTGGTGAGAGCGCGGACCGCGTTGTGGCCCTGCCAAGAATCTTCACACGAGGCGCCCTTATCCGGCACGACGATTTCTGCCGTGATCGAGTGCGACGTGTTCTCGATGAGTCTGGGCGGTGAGGTGGGACCTGCGGCACTCCAGGTCGCCGAATCCGCCGAATCCAATGAGCCCCAATTCCCGCGATCTGCGCCTTGGACTTAGAGGACAACATGAAGGCTCTGACGATCGGAGGCGCGGTGTTACTACTTCTGTGCTCGGGCGGGAATCGAGTCGAGGCGCAGGGTGTCGCCTCGTCGTTCGACCAGCTCGGCGTTCTGGTCACGCCAGGCGACAAGATCAGCGTTGTCGATGTTGGCGGCAGAGAAGCCGAAGGGCGCATCGGAACGTTGTCGCGCGATACGTTGACCCTCTTCACCGAGGCCGGGCCGCGGCAGTTCGGCGAAGTCGAGGTGGCAAAGATCCGCCAGCGCCGGGGCGACTCGTTGCAAAACGGGGCCATCATCGGCGCTGTGGCGGGAACGGCATACTTCTTGACCTTGGCGGCGCTCCTCGGGGACAGCGACGGCGGCGATGTGATCGTGATCACCGCGGTTGCCGGGGGTGTGTTGTTCGCGGGGATGGGCGCAGCAGCGGGAGTGGGGATCGATGCGCTGATTACGCGCAGACAGGTGATCTACCAGAAGCCCGCCGGCGAGAAGAGAGTCAGCGTTTCACCACTCTTCAGCCGTGGACGTCGAGGCGCCGCAGTCACGGTGACGTTCTAACGTCGGTACAATCATCACACCGCGGGGTGGCGGGTCAGTGCAAAGCGCCTTGCCGCCCGCTGTGGGCGCAGAGTAGGGTGGCACATGCCCCTCTTTCTCGCCCTCCTCGAAGGCTTCGGCCTCGGGGGCTCGCTCATCATCGCCATCGGCGCCCAGAACGCCTTCGTGCTCCGTCAGGGCCTGAAACGCCAGCATGTCTTCCTGTCGGCCGCGTTTTGCTCGCTGGCCGACCTGGCCCTCATCGCCGGCGGCGTCTTCGGCCTCGGAGCCCTGGTCCGCGACCAGGCCTGGTTCCTCACGCTGATGACGTGGGGCGGGGCGGCCTTCCTCGCTTGGTATGGAACGAAAGCCGCCCGGCGGGCCTGGAAACCGGGCACGCTCGAAGCCGGAGATGAGGCGCCCTTGCCCTTGATGGCGGTTGTCGCGACGTTGGCGGCATTCACCTTCTTGAACCCCCACGTCTATCTCGACACGGTGCTGTTGTTGGGGGGACTGGGGGCAAGGCATCCAGCGCGGGAACAGCCCTGGTTCGTGCTCGGGGCGTCGCTGGCCTCTGTGACGTGGTTCTTCGGGCTGGCCTACGGTGCGCGGCTGCTGGCTCCGCTGTTCCAGAAAGCCGTCACGTGGCGGGTGCTCGACGGGCTGATCGCAGCGGTGATGTTCCTGTTGGCGGGAGGGTTGGTCGTTGGGGGACTGGGATCGTTCTGAAAGGGCGAAGGGCGTGAAACAATCCCCGTCGGCCGCCAGTCTAATCCGCAAATGAGCGCCGACATCCGCTATGCCCTTCGTCTGCTCGCCCGCAGTCCGATCTTCACGTTGACGTCGGTGCTGTCACTGGCCATGGGTATCGCGGCCAGCGCCGCGATCTTCAGCCTGGCCGACGCATTCCTGCTGCGCACGCGCATCGGCGTCGCCGACCCGGCCACGCTGGTCGACATCGGCCGCTCGGCTCCGGACGGTCAGGGCTTCGACAATTTTGGCTACCCGCTCTTCAAGGAGATGCGCGAGCGCAACACGCACTTCGTCGCTCTCGCCGCGCATCAGTTCGGGCCCGAGGTGATGAGCCTCGGCACCGCGCAGGCGTCCGAGCGCGTGTTCGCCGGGCTGGTGTCCGGCAACTTCTTCGAGGTCGTCGGCACGCGTCCCGCCGCCGGACGCTTCTTCGTGCCCGACGAGGACAGCACTCCCGACACGCATCCCGTCGTCGTCCTGAGCCATGCGTTCTGGCGGCGGCGCTTCGCGGCCAGCCCGGACGTGCTCGGCCAGCCCATCCGCCTCAACAACCGACCCTACACGGTGATCGGCGTCGCCGAGGCCGGCTTCACCGGCACCACGATCATCAGCCCCGATTTCTGGGTGCCGATGGCGATGGAAATGCACGTGCACTCGCGCGACCGCTCGGCGCTGACGATGCACGACTCGGTGTGGATGACGGCGATCGGCCGGCTCAAGCCCGGCGCCACGGCGCGGCAGGCGCGCGACGAGCTGCAGAGCATCATGCACGCCTACCTGACGGCGCAGGGTGACGACCGCGTGTCGCGCTGGGGCGTCAACGTCGCCTACTCGGAGCGCGTGCCGCCGCCGGCGGTCCTGCCGCTCATCGGCTTCATCGCGATGCTCGGAATCCTGACCGGCCTCGTGCTCCTGATCGCATGCAGCAACGTCGCCGGCATCCTGCTCGCGCGTGCGATCGAACGGCGGCGCGAGATCGCGACGCGCCTCGCGCTCGGAGCGACGCGGGGGCGGATCCTGAAGCAGCTGCTGATCGAAGGGCTGATCCTCGCGCTCGCCGCCGGCCTCGCCAGCCTGCCGCTCGGGTGGGCGCTCGTCGGTCTGCTCGCGTCGTTCCAGCCGAGCCTGCCCGTGCCGATCCCGCTCGATCTTCAGCTCGACCCCCGCGTGGTCGCCTTCGCCATGCTGCTCTCGGCGCTCTGCGCCGTCCTCTTCGCGCTCCTGCCTGCCCTGCGCGCGTCGCGCGTGTCGCTCGCGCCGGCGCTGCACGGGACGCACGCCACGGCGGATCGCAAGCGCAGCTGGCTGCGCCAGGGGCTCGTCGCCGCGCAGGTGGCGATGGCGCTGCTGCTGCTCGTCTGCGCCGGCCTCTTCATCCGCTCGCTGCAGAGAGCGGCAGCGATCGATTCCGGCTTCAACGTCCGCAACGTCGACACGCTGCAGATTGACACGCACCTCGGCGGCTACCGCGCCGATGCCCAGGGTCTGGAGGCCGTCGACGCGCTGCTCGAGCGGTTCGGCAGCATGCCGGGCGTCACGGCCGTCGCCGCGTCGCGCATGGTGCCGCTGCAAGGCGGCGGCATGGGCCTGGGGCCGCTGCACGTGCCCGGCCGGGTCGGGCAGAACGGCAGCGACTCCATCGACGCCGACTGGGACGTCGTGTCGCCGGGCTACTTCTCGACGCTGGAACTGCGAATCGTGCAGGGACGGGCGTTCACCAGCCAGGATCGCTCCAGCGCGCCGCGCGTCGCGATCGTCAACGAACGGATGGCGGCCGACGCCTGGCCGGGACAGGACCCGATCGGCAAGCGCCTGAAGCACGGCGACGGCGCCGACGCGCAGATGCTGGAGATCGTCGGCGTGGCGAGGAACGCGAAGTACCGCGCCATCAACGAAGCGCCGCGCAACTTCATCTACGTCCCGATGGCGCAGCACTTCAGGTCCGAGGTCACCTTCTACGTCCGCCGCGCCGGACCGGGGTCGCGGACAACGAGATGCGGCAGGTGGTGGTCGGCTTCAACCCGCTGCTGCCGGTCATCCACACGCAGACGCTCGAGGTCGCGACGACGTTGAGCCTGCTGCCGCAGACCATCGCCGCCTGGGTGGCGGGCTCGGTCGGCACCATCGGGGTGCTGCTGGCGGCGTTCGGCCTCTACGGGATGACCGCGTTCTCGGTGGCGCAGCGGACGCGCGAAATCGCGATCCGCATCGCGCTCGGGTCGTCGAGCGACGGTGTGGTGTGGCTGATCCTGCGCCAGGCGGCACGCCTCGGGATCATCGGCGGGACGATCGGTTTCGCTCTCGCGGTCGTCTGCAGCAGGCTGCTCCGGAGCCTGCTGATCGATCTCCCGGCGGTCGATCCGCCGGCCTTCGGCGCGGCCGTGTTCGTCCTGACCGCGGTCATGCTCACCGCGGCGGCGGTACCGGCGCGCCGCGCGACGCGCATGGATCCGATGCGCGCGCTCCGC